>CAVVAG010000001.1:0-638950 GCA_963746165.1 uncultured Actinomycetes bacterium
AGGCTGGTCGCTGACCGGGTCATCCATGAGGACGATGCAGATGCCGCAGTTGGACGTGTCACAGCCCCAGTGGGTGCCGTGCAGCTCCGCGTACTCACGGATGTAGTGGACCAGCAGCAGACGCGGTTCGACGTCATGCGAATGCATCTGGCCGTTGATCGAGATGTTGACAATCATGGTCGCTCCTTCCTATCGGAGGGCCGTGGCCGCGGCGCGGCTGAGGGCGCGTGTGGTGAGGACGCCCGCAACGTGGCGCTTGTAGTCCGCCGGCCCGCGGCCGTCGCTGTTGGGCGAGCAGTCCGCAGCGGCCATCTGGCCGCACTGCGCGAACAGATCCTCCGACGGCGCCTGGCCCACGAGGGCCTGCTCGGCGCGCTCGATGTGCAGGGTGGTCGGTCCGACCGCGCTGCAGGCGACGCCGGCCCACGTGATCTTGCCGCCCTCGATCGCCAGCGCTGACGAGGCCGCGACGATCGCGAAGTCTCCGGCGCGACGCTCGACCTTCTCGTGGGCGCCGCCGAAGCCGCGACGCTTGGGGAGGCGAACCTCGATGAGCATCTCGGTCGGCTGGATGCACGTCATGTACGGGCCGATGTGGAACTCGTCCATCTCGACGACGCGCTCCGAACCGCCGGGACCGCGCAGGACGGCCTGGCCCTTGAGCGCCACGACGACGCCCGAGAGATCCTCGGCCGGGTCGGACTGGCAGAGCGAGCCGCCCATCGAGCCGCGGTTGCGGACGACCGGGTCGGCGAGGACTGCCTCGGCCTCGCGGAAGATGTCCGGGAACGTGCGCGCAAGCAGATCGGACTCGAGCATGTTGACGTGCCGCGTCAGGGGGCCGACCTTGATGTAGTCGCCCTCGTCGCGGATGTAGTTGAGCTCGCGCTCAAGCGGGTTGATGTCGATGACGTGGCCCGGGTTGGCGAGGCGCAGCTTCATCATCGGGATGAGGCTGTACCCGCCCGCCATGATCCGCGCGTTGCCGCCCAGCGCCTGAAGCTGCGCTATGGCGTCGTCGACGCTCGTGGCCCGCGAGTACTCCACGGGCGCGGGGGTCTGCATTGCCAAGGTGTGACGCTCCTCTCCTCCGAAAGTGGTCCGGGGCCGATCCTATGCGCGCTACGATCGCACCGCAACCCAGATGAAGCGATCGCTTAATTGACTCTGTCCCAGCTTCGCTCCTTTCTGATGGTCGCGCGCCTCGGCACCGTCAAGGCGGCGGCGCGGGCGCTGGCTGTCACCGAGCCCGCGGTATCTGGCGCGGTCGGAGCATTGCGCCGGGAGCTGGGCGACCCGCTGTACGTGCGGGCCGGCGGCGTCATCGAGCTGACGCCCGGCGGGCGGCGCCTGGCGAGCGCCGCGAGCAGCATCCTCGACCTCGAGGAGGAGGCACGGCGGGCCGTCGGGGCGGCCGACAGCGAGAAGGCGACCCTGCGGATCGCGGCGACGCCGCCGTTCGCAGAGTTCGCGGCGGGCCCGCTGCTCAGCGTGTTCAGCCATCGCCACCAGGACATCGAGGTCGACCTGACCGTCGCGCGGCGCGAGGAGTTCGCGGCGCTGCTGGCCAACCGCACCGCCGACATCACGCTCGGGCCGCCGGTGACCGATCGCGAGGACGTGCCCGCCATGGTGTCCGAGCCGTTTCTGCGCTACGGGCTCATCGTCGTCGCCGCGCCCGGCCACACGCTGACGACCTCCAATAGCCTCGCGCCCGCGGCCCTCGTCAGCACGCCCTGGCTGCTGGGCCCGTTCGAGGACGAGCGCTCGACGGACACCGGGGCGTTTCTCGCGCGGCAGTCGATCGCCCCGCGGCGCACCCGCTCCTATCCGAACTCGGCCGCGGCGCTGGCGCAGGTGGCGTCCGGCCGCGGGGTGTCGCTCGCGATCGCGCACACGGTGCGCGACGAGCTCGAGCGAGGCGCGCTCGTGGAGCTCGACGTGCGCGGGACGCCGATCTCCGGGCTGTGGTTCGTCAGCACCCTGCGCGCCGAGCTGCGCACGCCATCAGCCGAGGCGCTGCGCCGCTTCGTGACGATGCCGGAGGCGACGCGCGCCATGCTGACCCGCGGGGGCGGCGTCCCCGCGGAGCGCTTCGTGCACATGGGGACCCGGTGGAGCTAGTGCCCGTCCCCGCGTGGCCGCTCTCAGCTTGCCGCGCTCTCCTGCTCGAGGCGCTTGATCTCCTGGAATGCCGACGCCGCGTTGTGCGCGTCGTTCGCGCAGTAGCGCGGCGGCGGACCCTGCCGCGTCGGGGCGTTGTCCTTGCGCGGGGCCTCGACGGCCTCCTCCTCGCATCCCGGGAACAGGCAGATGACCTTCTCCCCCGGTGCCTTCTCGCTCCTCGCTGTCTCCATTGCCTTCTCCTCGTTGCCTTTGCCCGTGGTTATCGCCGCATTCGTAACGTAGCAATCGCTTCATCGGCTGCAATCCTGGCGCGTCAGCGGTCGCCTATCGGGCGCGTCGGCGTCAGGCCCGTCACCCGGCGGCCGGTGTCGAAGGTGCCATTTCGCTACGGTGGGCTGTGCTGGGCAGACGGAAAACCAGGTCTGACGGGGACTCCATGAGCAGCGAACTTCTGACCCATCTCGACGAGGACGGGCGAGCCCGGATGGTCGACGTGGGCGCAAAGCCCGAGACCGATCGCCTCGCCAGCGCGCGCGCCGTGGTGCGCATGACCGCGAAGACCGCAGCGGCCGTCGCCGCCGGCGACGCACCGAAGGGCGACGTCATCGGGACCGCCCGGCTGGCCGCGATCCAGGCGGCCAAGCGGACCGACGAATGGATCCCGCTCTGCCACACGCTGCCCCTCAACGGCGTCGATGTGGACATCGACGTCGATGCGGCGGCGGGAACGGTGATCGTCACGGTCACCACGCGCGTATACGCACGTACGGGAGTGGAGATGGAGGCGATGGTGGGCGCGGCCGCCGGCGCGCTCACGATCTACGACATGGTCAAGGGCATCGAGCGCGGGGTAGTCGTAGAGCGGGTAGAGCTGCTCACCAAGAGCGGGGGTCGATCGGGGACATGGAGACGCGATGAACAAGATTGAGCCTTTGCGCGACGGACACGACCGGCGCATCCGCGACGTGCGGGTGTCGGTCACCGACCGCTGCAACTTCCGCTGTCAATACTGCATGCCCGCCGAGGGCCTTCCCTGGCTGGAGCGCGACGCGGTGCTGAGCTTCGAGGAGATCGAGCGCCTCGTCACGGTGCTCGCCTCGATGGGCGTGCACGACATCCGCCTCACCGGCGGCGAGCCGCTCGTGCGCCGCGACTTCCCCCGCCTGGCCGCGATGCTGGCCGCCGTGCCCGGCGTCGCGGACCTCAGCGTCACCACGAACGGCTTCCTGCTCGAGCGCGACGCCGCGGCGCTCGTCGAGGCCGGCATCAATCGCTTCAACGTGTCCGTCGATTCGCTGCAGCGCGACCGCTTCTTCGAGATGACCCGCCGCGACGCGCTGCCCCGCGTGCTGCGCGGCCTGGAGGTGCTCGCCGGCTTCCCCGACGCGCACCCGATCAAGATCAACGCCGTCGGCATGCGCGGGTTCACGGAGACCGAGATCCTGCCGATGGCCGAGTTCGCCCGGACCCATCCGTACGAGGTGCGCTTCATCGAGTTCATGCCGCTGGACGCCGACCACACATGGGATCGCAGCAAGGTCTTGAGCGGCGAGGAGATCCGTGCCGCGATCGACGCCGTCTACCCGCTGGAGCCCGAGCCGCGCGAACCCAGCGCCACCGCGCGGGTCTACCGCTTCGCGGACGGCCAGGGGAAGATCGGCTTCATCAATCCGGTGTCCGAGCCGTTCTGCGGCGACTGCGACCGGATCCGCATCACCGCCGAGGGCAAGCTGCGCACGTGCCTCTTCAGCCTGCACGAGTACGACCTGCGCACGCCGCTGCGCGACGGGGCGTCCGACGAGCAGCTGCGCGAGACGATCCGCGCGGCGGTCTGGAAGAAGGAGCTCAAGCACCACGTCAACGATCCGGGCTTCGTCCAGCCGGCGCGGACGATGTCGCAGATCGGCGGTTAACCCGATCTCCCGCCCGCTTCGTACGGGCTAGCACGGGACGCCCGCGCGGTGCCGAGATGGCGCCCGGACGGTGTATCCCCGGAAGTAGCATCGCTAGCTCATTCAAGGGAGGTGCAGGGATACATGGGAAATAAGAGCCTCGCTGCGGGGGCGTCGCTGCTGATCGGTGCGTCGTACGTGGCGGTGGGCATCATCGGGTTCATCTACACAGGCTTCGGCGGCTTTCTCGCGGACTCGAGCGACAAGCTGCTTGGGTTCGCAAGCGTCAACCCGCTGCACAACACGGTCCACATCACCGTTGGCGCGTTTCTGATCGCCATGACGAGATTCTCCACGCCTTCTACAGAGGGCGCGCTGATGGGTGTCGGGCTGTTCTACATCACGGCCTTCGTGATCGGCGTGATCGCTCCGGACAACCTGACGATCATCGCGATGAACGGCGCCGGCGACGGCGAGAACTTCATTCACATCATCACCGGCGTGACGGCCCTGACCGCCGGCCTGCTCTCGGTCGCGCAGTCCGAGGCGGCGGCCAGGCGAAGCGGGATAGCCACCTAGCACCCGCTCCTCGGATTCATCGCTGTCGCACAACGGCACGCGAGGCCTTCGAGGCCTCGCGTGCCGTTTGCGTTTCAGGTCCGGCTCGAGGCCGGCTCAGGCGGTGACGACCTGGCCGCGGCCGCCCTCCACGAAGCCGTTGATGATCATGATCAGGGGCCGGTCGACGTCGAGCTCCTCGAGCGTGACCCGCAGATACCACTGGACCTTGCTGAACGCCTCGTCGGTGATCTTCAGGTTCGCATGCGAGTCCCCGAGGGCGCGACCCTCGTACGCGAGCGTGCCGCCGCCGAGGGCGAAGGTCAGAAACTGGCGCTGGTGGTGCTTGAGCTTCTCGCGGTCGATGCCGGCGAAGTACGGCTGCAGCTCAGGGTCCGCCCACAGCTTCTCGTAGAAGAGGTCGACGATCCTGTTGATCCCTTCGGCGCCTCCGACCGTCTGGTACATCGCGTCGTGGGTCTCTGTCGACATGGACAGGGGTTCCTTTCTGCTTGGACGATCCTCCCGCCGGGAACCTAGGTCGACAGCGTGTCAATGACGCGTCGGTTCGATGAACGGCGCGTGAACTGCTCGCGCCGGCCTCAGCCGCGCGAGCCTACGAAGCTCTCGGCGATCTCGTCGAACGTGGGCTTCAGCGCGTCGACCTTGGTCGCCGGGACCGCCTGCATGACGATCTGGACGAGGCGCTCGTCCTTGAAGAGGAAGTAGTGGATGTGCGCGCCCACGGTCTTGTCCTGCGTCCGGTAGGTGTAGGTGTACTTGTAGCCGGGCAGGCCGCCCTGGGTCACGACCACGGGATCGCCGATCTTCGTGATCCGGGTGTCGGCGCGCAGGAGGTCGTCCGTGAGCGGGCGCACGACCGGCAGCGACTGCGGCGTCACGGGCTCCTCGAGGCCGGACTTGCGAACGCTGACGCTCACACCGGCGGCGGCGTCGGGCGAGGAGACGAGGATCCGCACGCCGGGGTCGCGCGAGAGGCGGCGCTCCCAGGTCGTCGGATAGGAGATCGCGACGTCCGTCAGTGTGTCGGCGAAGCGCGTGGTCGCCGGGCGGACCGGCTCGCTGGGCGTCGGCTTGGGGACGATGCTGCGGCCTACGACGCCGCCTACGACGAGAGCCAGGACGGCGGCGAGTGCGAGAACTCCCACCACGCCGCCGACCAGCCATTTCCGTTCCAGGCTGCGCACACCCGAAAAAAGAGTCCGGCCGGAGCCGGACTCTTTCTCAGTGTTCAGCGCTCCCAGGGCCGCAGGCCCTTGCCCGACAGGCGGCCGAGCTGACCCGGCGAGTCACCTGACGGGGCGGGTGCGGGCGGCGCCGACGTCGGCGCCGAGCCTCCACTCGCCGCCGGTGCCGACGGCGCTGCCGCAGGCGCCGGGGGCGGCGATTCGATCTTGTTGCCCTGAGCGTCACGCGTACGCGCGCCCGGGGTCGATGCGGGCTCGTACGGACTGTGAACCGGATCCTTGCCGATGGTCGGTGACTTCGGAATCGTCAGGTTCGGGTTACGACGGTCCGGCGGAGCCGGGTACAGCTTCGCGACCTCGGTCGTGGAGTACTGCGGGTCGCGAACGGCCGCGCCCTTGGTGTGCGCCGCGCCGATCGGCGCCCCGCGGCCGAGGCTCGCGAGGATGCCGACGCCACGGGTGTACACCGTGCCGACGTTGACGACCCTGCCGGAGCGGTTGACACGCTTCAGGAACTTCGCGCCCTCGCCCGGGAAGAGCGATTCCACGAGGCCCGCAGCGTCCGGGCCTCCCTTCTTGAGCATGAGGTTCTCAAGCGCGTCGCGCGTCTGGACGAGCTGCATGTTGATGTCGTCCACAACCGGGTTGACGGGTCCCGTCTTGGCCACGATCTGGCCGACGAGCGGCAGGACGACGCTCAGTCCCGCGTTGATCTTGAACAGCTGGAGGATCGTCGCGATCAGGAACACGGCAAGCGCGCCGATGATCACTGCGACCTCCAGGATGATGATGGCTACCTGAATCTCCACCGTTACCCCCTAGTAGTCCGGAAGGGCGACATTGAGGGAGCCACCGTAGTCGAGGACCGAGTTCTTGATCGAGCGGATGTACCCCTGCGTCGTCAACAGGACGGCGACCGCGTCGAGGTCCCTCGACGCCGCCGCGGCCACGCCGGCGATCGCATCGATCTTCGGCGGAATGCTCGTCGCAGCCTTGAGGATGCGCTTGAGCAGCTGCACGAGGATCAGGGCGACCAGGATCAGGACGATGACCATGAGCCAGAGTGCTGCGTCAGCCATGCCTCAGCCCCCCGTTGCCTTGCGCACGACGAGGCGGGCCTTGCCCGCGATCACCGGCAGCGTGTCGACGATGATCTTCAGCGGCCCGTTCACATCGGCGGCGAGCTTGAACAGCGGCCGCAGATGCTGCGACTCCACCGTGGCCAGCGCACCGCCCAGCGTGCCCAGTCCTTCCGAGATGATCTCCAGGCGCTTGCCGACCTGGAACAGGCCGACCGCGAGGCACAGAGCCAGCACCGCCGGCTCGACCACGCTCAGGATGATCATGAGTTCAGTACTCATACCTTCTCTCCTGCCGCCGTGAAGCCGTCGGTCAACGCGTTCATGTAGCCGTCCTGGATGATCGCCTCTTCGATGATCAGATTCAGGACCGGCGGCGTGGCCGCGAGCTTCGGGATGTTGGCCGTCTGGGAGGCCACGATGCCTGCTGTCTCCAGCAGGCTCGCAACGCTCGCCTGGATGTCCTTCACGAGGCTCAACAGGAGCATCAGAAGGATGATCACGACGGTGATCACGACCGCGCCCATCCCGAGCACGACCTGCCACGCGGCGTGTGTGTCAGCTGCTGCGATGACAGAACTCATTTGCCCACCGCGATCTTTCGCAGCGCCCGGGCCATGTGCAGGATCCGGACCGCTGAGTCGTTGACTCGGTCGACACCGTCCGACAGGCTCGTGGACTGAGCCCTGACGGTGTCGACCCCTGCTTCTGCCGCTGCTGCCTGGTCAGCGATCCGGGCCGCCATCGTGAGGATGATGGACACGATGATGACCACCACCACGATGATGAAGAACGACAGCCCGAGACCGATGTACCAGTCTGAGTATGTGGCTCCAATCATTGGTCGCACCCCGCTCCGCCGAAGCTGACTGGGCTGGTGATCCCGCCGAGTAGCGGCGCCAGCGTGTCGTCCAGACCGACGAGGTCGAACGGCACCGAGCAGTCAATGCTGTTGGCGTGGCCGTTGATGTGTGAGGCGAACTTGCCATTGCGGCCCTGCTGGGCGACGTTGGCGTCGATGCCGATGAAGTCCTTCTTGATCGGCTTCGCAGTGTTGTCGATGTCAGTCGCAAGGCCGACGATGGTCGCCACGGCCTTGTCGATGCTGTTGACGCGGGTGAGGATCGAACCACCGCTCGCGAGGATGTTGCGAGCGTTTCTGTTGATCGTCCGCACGTCGCGCAGGATCGAATCGCCGGAGCTCCCGATCGACAACACACTCGTGTTGATCGAGCTTGCGCTGCCGAAGATCTGATCGACGGTGGTGCCGATCTCCAGCACCGTCCCGTTGATCTCGTCAGCGACGGAGTTGATCCGGCCGACCTTGCCCAGGATGGACTTGAGCTTGGGGTCGATCCCCTTCTCAGCCACGTTCAGCGTCGAAGCGAGGAGCGGGGACAGCGGCTGGGCCGCTGCCCTGATCTTCGTCGACGTCTCCTGGATGGTCTTCGCCTGGGCGATGAAGCCGGCATCCGTGCCGATCTCATCCACCTCTGGCTTGATGACTGCCACCGAGCGATCGATCGACCGTGCGGCCAGCAGCGTCCCGGTGAGGAACATCACCGAGAGCAGCGCCCACGCGATCAGGATCACGAGCACGACGGGCGACATGCCCCGTGCTCCGCTGAGGATGTCACGCAACATAATCAGCTAGCAATTCGAGTTGCGAGCGACGACACCCAGTGCCTTGACAGCCGTCGAGTTGCAGATGCTCGTCAGGTGAGCCTCCGCGTCCGACAGACCCGCGTTGATCTTGTTCGTGTCGGAGAGGATGCCGCTGAGGCCCTCGCCGCCGTTGATGCTCGTCACGAGACCCGGGACGGCACCCACACCCTGGCTCTCCGGAGCGCGCAGCGCCCGCAGGACCTGGTTGATCGTCCGCACACGGCTGTTGACCGTGACGAGCGTGCCCGACGTGTCGCGCAGCGAGCTCAGGATCGTCCGCAGGACACCAGTGGTGCCCGTCAGAGAGCCGGACGTGTCGACGAGCGATCCGGAGATCGTCGTCAGCGTGCCCGACGTGTCCACAAGCGAGCTGGACGTGCTCAGCAGGGAGCTCGACGTGTTCTTCAGCGCGGCGTTGACGCGGCCCGTAGAGCCGTTGATCGACGTCAGGCTGTTGAGGATCGAGACGCCCTGGCCCGGAATCGGCTTGAGTGACTTGTCGATTGCGGTCAGGTTCCCATTGATGGTCTGGATGTAACCCGGGAGCGGGTCGGCGTCGCCGCCGACGTCCGTCAGGGTGGCGTCGGTCGTCCCGAGCGCCTTGTCGATCGAGTTCAGTGCGCTCGTGATGCCGGACAGGAATCCGATCACCACGACGACGACCAGGATCAGGATGGTTCCGAAGATCCAAGTCCAGCGGAGATCTGTTGCTATGCCACGCTGCACGGGGTCCTCCTCGAAACGTCGATGGTGCTCACAAGGCGGCTCATGGCTGCTTCCCTGTGCAGTCGCCCCTGGGTGCCTTCGGGCTCCCGAGGTTCGCGTTCGTGTCGATGCACGCCGCAGTGTCCTTGATCGCGTCGGAGTCGCCGAGGATGTCGCCGGAGTCGGACTTGATGCCCTTGGCGATGCCCAGCGTCTCGGTCAGGCCGCGAACGATGGTCGCTGCGTCGTTGTCGATGGTGCGCGCGATCCCGAGGATGCCCGAACCGGGCCCGGCGATCGTGTTGATGCTCGAGGCGGTGCGGTTGATCGTGCCCGCGATCGAACGGATGCCACCGGCGATGTCGTCAATCGACCCTGCGGTCGTGTTGATCGTGCCCGCCGTGTTGTTGATGTCGGTGGCGGTGCCGCCGATCGTCGTGGCGCTCGTGTTGATCGTGCCAGCGGTCGAGAGAATCGTGCTGGCGAGGCTGTCGATCGACGTCGCGTCGCGGTTGATGGACTTCGCGCGGTTGTCGATCTTCGTCAGGACGCCCTCGAGCGGCGTCGCGGTCTCGAGGATCGAGCTGGCGATCCGGTTCGTCCGCTGCAGCTGCGAGATCGAGTCGGTAGCGGTGTTGATGCCGATACCGGTGTCGCGAATGCTCTTCGCCTTCTTGTCAATCGCACGCGCGGTGTTGACGGTCTCCGCGAGGAGGCCGGCCGCGATCACGACGGACGCTGCGACGAGCACCAAGATGATGACGTTGACGCCCTGCACGCCGCCTGAAGCACCACTGGGACGCGTGGTCCCGCTGCCGCTGGCGACTCCACCCATCTGCTGGGGGGTCTTGGACTTCTTCCTTTTTAGCGCTGGCACGGAACGCTCCACCGATGCGGCGCCAATGCGCCTGGCCGTATAAGCACTGTGGCTCCCCTCTGTTGTTCGCTCCTGAAGCCACCGCGACGACCCGCCGCGCACGCCTTCAGTTGCTCGCTCCCAATAACTCCGATTCCGGGTCCCGGTACGTCTCCCTCTGCCCCGACCCAGCCGGTTCTTTTCGCGACACTAGTACACCGCGGCCCGGAATGTCCAGTCGCCGTAGGCGCGGCGGCGGCCCGGGGCGCCGCGCCGGTCGCAAAAGATCGGTGTGTGCAGGCGTTCTTAGCTTCTGTTAAGCATTTTTGACGGTTTTCCGGCCGAGCGCTGTGCTTGTGCTTCGGCGAGGGCCCGGCCGGCGGGCCCTGCGCGGGTGCGGAGCCGTCTCGGCAGCGGCGCTGTCAGGCTTGGGGGCGATGCGCGGCTCTCGCCATGGCTCCGACGGACGACCCTCGTGATGGGCTCCGACCGCCGACGCGTGCGCGGGTTGCTGCTCGCCGTCCTCGTCCCGGTGCTGATCGTCGGCGGCGTCCTGGCGACGGCGGTGCTCGGCCAGAACGACCCTGCGGGCGGCGGGCCGACACAGCTGCCCGCGCCGGAGCTGACGCCGCCCGCCGGCGTGCCGGCGCCTCGGCCGCCACGGCCGGAGCCGGCGCCCGCCACCCCGGCCGCGACGGTGCCTGCCCTGCCGGCCGAACCGGTACCGGGCCGCGGTGCGAGGCCCGGGCCCGTCCCCGCGACGCGGTTCGTCCCCGACGGCGCGGACCGCGTCGATCTCGGCGACGGCGCCCGGGCAGTCTCGATCTTCCGCCCGGCCGGCTGGTCGGGCGCCCCCGGGCCCGTCGTGATCCTCCTGCACGGATGGGTGGCGGTCGATCCCGCCGAGTACGGCTCGTGGATCGGCCATCTCGTGCGCCAGGGCATCACGGTCATCTTCCCCGCCTACCAGACCAAGCCCGCCTACGACACGACGATGCCGCTGGCCAACCTCCTCGCGGGCGTGCGCGCGGCGCTCGGGCAGGTGCGGATCGCGCCCGGCCGGCTCGTCGTCGCCGGGCACTCGGCGGGCGGGGCCCTGGCGGCCGACTACGCCGCGGTCGCCGCGGACCATGGCATGCCGGTGCCGTCGGCCGTCTTCAGCGTCTATCCGGGGCGCAAGCTGCGCCACCTCAGGGTGCCGATCCCGGCGACGGACCTGGCGCAGATCGCGCCGGGGACCAGCGTGCTCGTCTTCGCGGGCGAGCGCGACAGCGCTGTCGGCAGCGGCACCGCGCGGCGGATCGTCCAGGGCGCGATCCGAGCCGACGCGACGCTGCGGATCATCACCGACGACGCCGTCGACAGCCACAGCGCCCCCCGCCGCGCCGACGGCGCCGCGCAGCGGGCGTTCTGGGCGCCGCTGGACGCGCTCGTCGCGGCGACGCACCCGGCGGCCCCGACCGCGCCGGCGCCATAGGCAGGATTCAGGCTGAGGACGTATCGTCCGCGGCCCCGACTGGCCGGTCAGCCAAACGACGGATCGGAAGGAGCGACCTCTCCCGTGGACCTCAACGACACGCCCGAGCAGGCCCGCTACCGCGCGAAGGTGCGCGCCTGGCTGGAGGAGCACAAGCACGAGGCGCCGGCCGAGCAGAGCGATGACGCGGCGCACGTCGGCGCGCGGCGCGCGTGGCAGGGCCGGCTGGCGGCGGCCGGCCTGGCCGGGGTGACCTGGCCGGCGGAGGTCGGCGGCCAGGGCCTGGGACCGGTCGAGCACGTGATCGTCGGACAGGAGATCGCCCGCGCCGGCGTACCCGGGATCCTCGACGTCATCGGCGTCGGGATGCTCGGGCCGACGATCATCGCCCACGGCAGCGACGAGCAGAGGAGCCGGTACCTCGGGCCGATGCTGCACGGCGACGAGGTCTGGTGCCAGCTCTTCTCCGAGCCCGCGGCGGGCTCGGACCTGGCGGCGGTGCAGGCGCGCGCGGTGGCGCAGGCCGACGGGGGCTGGCGTCTGTCGGGGCAGAAGGTGTGGACCACGAACGCCCACTTCGCCGCCTTCGGGCTGCTGCTGGCGCGCACGGACGCCGACGTCCCGAAGCACAAGGGCCTGACGATGTTCATCGTGCCGATGGACGCCGAGGGCGTGACGATCCGCGGCCTGCGCCAGATCTCCGGCGAGGCCGAGTTCAACGAGGTCTTCTTCGACGACGTCCGCCTCGAGGCCGACGCCGTCGTCGGCGGGGTCGGCAACGGCTGGGGCACGGCGCTGACGACGCTCATGTTCGAGCGCCTGACGATCGGGCTGGGATCGGAGGGCCTGGGCTACAAGCCGGAGCGCTACGCCGCGGCGATCGCATCCGACGAGCACGCGCGGCTGGACCCCGAGGCGCGCCGGCGCCTCGGCGAGCTCTGCACGGAGCTGCTGGCCGTGAAGTTCACCGGCTACCGGATGCTCAGCGCGCTGCAGCAGGGCCAGATCCCGGGGCCCGAGGCCGGCCTGGCCAAGGTCACGACGGTGCGCGCGGCGATCGAGGCGGGCGATCTGATCGCCGACGTGCTCGGGCCCGACGCGCTGGCCGAGGACAGCGAGTGGGCCTACATGATCTCGTTCCTGCCCGGGCTGAAGTCGGCCGGCGGCACCGAGGAGATCCTGCGCAACACGATCGGCGAGCGCGTGCTGGGGCTGGCGCCCGAGCCGCGGCTGGACAAGGGGATCGCGTTCAGCGAGCTGCGCGCCAAGGAGCGCGCGGCGGCGGCGGGCTCATGAACCTCGAGCTGACCGACGAGCAGGCCTTCCTGCGCGACGCCGCGCGCGACGCGCTCTCGCGCGTGAAGACCATCGCGCTCGCGCGCGAGGCGATCGAGGATCCCGGCGTCCTGCCGGACCTGTGGCCGACGGCCTGCGAGGCCGGCTGGCCGGGACTGCTCATGCGCGAGGACAGCGGCGGCGCCGGGCTCAGCGCGTTCGACGCGATGCTCGTCATGACGGAGGCCGGGCGCGTGCTGGCCGGCGTCGCGCTGCTCGGCCATCTCCCGGCGTCCGAGCTGCTCGACGCCGGCGGCTGGGATCGTGTCGAGGCGGTCGCCGAGGGTGAGCTGCGCGCGTGCTTCGTGGCGGCGCGGCCGCCCGGCGATCTCGAGGGGCGCTGGACGGTGGAGCCGCGGGCCGGCTCGGTGCGGCGCGGCGCGCCGGTGCTGGCGGCGGACGGCACCGTGCACGGCAGCGTGGCGTGGGTGCCGGATGCGCCGGGGGCCGACGTGCTCGTCGTGGTGGCCGTCTCGGAGGAGGACGGGACGCCGGTGGCGGTGGCGGTCGACGCCGGCGCAGGCGCGGGCGACAGCGTCAGCGTCGAGCCGGCCGCGCGCTACGACGCGACGCGCTCGCTGGGGCACGTGACGTTCGACGGCGCTGCCGGCGACCTGCTGGACGGCGTGGGCGCGGCGCAGCTCGAGCGGGCGTGGTACCTCGCCCAGGCGCTCATCGCCGCGGAATCGCTCGGCGCGGTCGAGACCGCGCTGACCGTGTCCGTCGCCTACGCGAAGGAGCGCTTCACGTTCGGGCGCGCGATCGGCTCCTACCAGGCGGTCAAGCACAGCCTGACCGAGGTCCTGCGCCTGCGCGAGAACACGTACGCGCTGCTGCTGTACGCGGGCTGGGCCTACGAGGACGGGCCCGAGGAGTTCGCGCTCGCCGCGAGCGCGGCCCGCACCGCCGGCGGGCACGCCCTGGACTACGCGAGCCGGGCCATGATCTCCGTCCACGGCGGCATCGGCGCGACGTGGGAGCACGACGCGCCGCTGTTCTTCCGCCGCGCGCAGCTCTCGCGACGGCTGCTCGGCGGCGTCGGCGACGCGGCCGACCGGGTGGCGGGCGAGCTGATGAGAGCGGTCTGACGGACCGGCCGGGGCGCGGTGGATCGCGCGACCGGCCTTCTACACTGCCGTGCGCACGGGGCCATAGCTCAGCTGGGAGAGCGCCTGCTTTGCAAGCAGGAGGTCACCGGTTCGATCCCGGTTGGCTCCATCCGTCGGCCGCTCAGGCGAATCGGCGCAGGCCCGCCCACGCCGCTGCGCCGAACACGACGACGAGGCCGCCGAGGTGTGCGAGCGCCACGCCGATGCTCGCGCCGCTGTCGTTGATCGCGGCGTCGATCGCATCCAGCGCGGGCTTGAACGGGAAGATCGCCGAGATCACGCGGATGACGTCGTAGAGCAGCGGCGAGACGCCGCCGCTCGGGACGAGCGCGAGAAATGCCAGCGGCAGCGCGAGCATGAGCGCCAGCAGCGACGCGGCCCGCACCTCCCGTGCGAGGCTGCCGATCGCGACGCCGAGCGTGGCGAAGGCCAGCGAGCTGCCCGCGAGCGCGAGGATCCACAGCGGCAATCGCCCGTAGTCCAGCGGTACGAACAGGCTGATGCCGAGCAGCATCACGAACGTCACGGCGAACGCACAGCAGGCGGCGAGCACGATCTTGCCGGCGAGCAGCAGCCAGCCGGGGACGAGGCCGCGGGCCAGCCGCGAGAACGTGTTCTCCTCGCGCTCGAGCGCGAGCAGGCCGGACGCGAGCAGGACGCAGACGAACATCAGCGACACCGCGACCGCGAGCGCGACGGCGAACGTGTCCAGCGGCGTGCGCCGCCCGCTCAGGATCGTCTCCGAGACCTGGACGGGCCGCTCGACGGTGCTCAGCACGTCCTTGAAGCGGTCGATGTTCGAGACGCCGAGCGCGGCGAAGTTCTGGACCGGCTCGATCTCGTCGCGGAGCTTCTTGTCGTCGCCGGCCAGCTTCATCGCCGACTTGAGCAGGTTGTCGGCCTTCTTGAGCCCGATGAGGTCGAAGTGCAGGCCGCCGAGGTCGATCTCGCCGCCGTTGGCGATCGTGTCGATGTAGCCGCCGGCCACCTGGGTGATCTGGCGGGCGAGCGCCGCGTCGGCCTCGGCCAGCTTCGAGTTCACGGTCGAGCGCACGAAGGACTGCTTGAGCGCGTCGCCGTTGTAGATGACCTCGATCGTCGCCTGCTCGAGCCCGCCCTGGGACAGCTGGGTCACGAAGTTCGGCGGGATGATCAGGCCGGCGAGCGCCCGGCCTGTGCGCACCTGCTCGAGCGCCTGCTCGCGGTTCTCGACGTCGATGCGCTCGACCGAGCCGAAGAGCCTGTCGGTGTAGGTCCTGATGTCGATCGAGCGGTCGCCGAGCTTGATCTGCTGCTGGCTCGGGGGGATCTTGCTGAGGAAGGCGAGGCTCGGCTTGTCGGGCCCGCTGGACAGCGCGAAGCCGATCAGCAGCGCGATCGCCACGGGATAGACGATGAGCAGACCGACGAGCAGCTTCGAGCGCCGCAGGATCTGCAGGTCCTTGAGGAGCATCCAGCGCATCGCGTCAGTGCCCCCGGGCGCGCAGGAAGGCGACGAAGGCCTGCTCGAGGTCGTCCTCGGGCCCCGCGTCGCCGGCGGTCCTCAGCTCGGCCGCCGTCCCGCTGAAGAGCATCTCGCCGTCGGCGAGGATGAGGATGCGATGCGCGTGGCGCTCCGCCTCGGCGATGTCGTGCGTGCAGAAGATGACGGCGGTGCCGCGCTCGGTGAGCTCGGTGATGAAGCCCCACAGCCGGTCGCGCTGGCGCGGGTCGAGCGCGCCGGACGGCTCGTCGAGCAGCAGCACGGGCGGGTCGGCGAGCAGGCCGACGGCGATGTTCACCCGCTGGCGGTTGCCGCCGGAGAGGCTGCCCAGCTCGTCGTCCGCGCGATCCTCCAGGCCCGTCTGCATGAGCATCCGCTCGACGGTCGCGTCGGGATCGGCGACCTTCTCGAGCTTGGCGAAGAGGCGCAGGTTCTGCGCCACCGTGAGCTTGCCGTAGATCGCCGTCTGCTGCGGGACCCAGCCGATCCGCGCGGTGCTGCCCGGCGCCTGGCGCACCGTGCCGGTCTCCGGCGTGCGGATCCCCGCGAGCATCGTCAGCAGGGTCGTCTTCCCCGCGCCGTTGGGCCCGATGATCGCCAGCAGCTCGCCGCGCGCGACGTCGAAGCTCACGTCGCGCACCGCGTGGCGGTCGCCGAAGTGCTTGTTGAGGCCCTGAACCGCGAGGGCCGGCGCCGCCGCCTCCGTCGCCACTAACGAACCGCCTCGGCCAGCGCGTCCAGCGAGAGCTGCAGCGCCTGGTACGAGCCGCGGTTGGCCGGCACGTTGACCTTCTGGGGCGATCCGACGTCGGTGATGTCGAGGTTCGCGGCGACCTTGATGCTCGAGAACTTCAGCAGCTTGCGGTCCTTCGCCGACGGCCGGAGCAGGACGTTGAGCTTCGCCCGGCGCAGGACGTGGTCGTCGGCGCCGGTGTAGACGTCGCCGGTGGCGCTCTTCACCGAGCGGGCGAGCGCGGCCCGGTCGCGGGCGTCGACCTCGCGCGGCAGGCCGGTGATGTCGGTGATCCGCAGCGACGTCAGCCGCTTGGCGAGCGTGGCGAGGTCGAGGAAGAGGTTCTTCGTGTTGATCTCGGCCGTGCCGTGGATCGTGTCGATCCCGGACACCCGCTCGTTGCCGACGATGCGCGGGTTCTTCGCCCAGCGATCGGGGTTGATGTTGAACACGCCGAGGACCTGGTCGAGCGTGTTGTCGCCCTTGCTCAGCGGCCCGCGCAGCGGCGTCGCGATCGACGTCGGGATCTCGTACGCGGTCGAGCCGAGGCCGATGAACGCCTTGTCGCCCTTGAGGTACATGTCGCCGCCGAGGATCCCGCCGCGCAGGCCGAGCGAGACGTCGAGCATCGCCTCGGGCTGGCCGCCCGCGTCGGTGAACGGGCCGACGAGGCTGACCTGGATCGGCTCCCGGTAGCGCGGGTGGCCCTTGACGTCGATGTCGACGATCGCGCTGATGTTGCCCGAGCTCGCCTTCTCGTTCGGCCCGAACGTCTGGCGGATGAGCTTCTTGACCTCGCGCGAGTTCACGCCCGCGCCCTTGTCGCCGCCGGACTGTCGTCCGACGACGAGTCGCTCGCCTCCGCAGCCGACGAGGAGGGCGACGAGCAGCACGGACACGACGCCGATGAAAGTCTTGGGTGGCACTGCTCCTCCTCAGGTCAAACGCGGGCGGCGAGCGCGAGTTTAGGGCGGTGGCGCGATTGTTTGCGCCGCCGCCCTGCCTTGAGCGCAGCGACCGACCGCGGAGTGGGTGGGCGCGCCACTGCGGCGGCTGGACCTCGGCTCGCGCCGCGAGCCGACGGCGGCGCTCGATGGGCGTTGAACCTCATCCGCGCGCAGGCCGCTCCCGCGCGGATCGCACGATCAGCAGCGATCCCGAAGGCCAGCGCCAGGAGCGACACGCCGAGCCCGAGGATGGCCGGCACGCCGATCACCGGCAGCATCCACCACCACTGCGCAACGATCATCAGGCGCTCCTTGCCATCGGTGGGATCCCCTCCCTGGACGAGCGATTCCGGCGGCGTCCTGCGAGCGTCACGGACCTGATGCTCAGCGGCAGGCCAGGCGTCGACGAGCGTGAGGCGGTGCAGGTCCCACGCGCCCGGCGGCTCCAGCCCCACCTCGTCCCAAGCCCGTTCGGGGTAGGAGACGAGGTTCGGCGCCTGGCTGACGGCGGCCAGCGCCACCAGCACGACCGCGATCCGTCGCCATCGCCGACTGAGCCCGGCCACCCCGACGCAGGCCAGCGGCAGCAGCGGCACGAGATAGCGGGTGCCCCAGAAGTTGCCGTGGGGCTGGATCATCGCGAACGCGAATACGCCCGCCGCGCCGCCGAGGCAGGCGGCGGCGACCCGGTCGATCGGACGGCGCAGCAGTCCGGCGATCCCGAGCAGGGCCACCGGGGAGAAGAACAGCAGGCTGTGGTTGGGGCTGACGAGGAGCTGTGCTGCGCCGTCGAGGAGCTCCAACACCGGCGACGGACCGCCGGGCGATCCTCCGACATAGAGCGTCCTGCCGGCTCCGCCGAAACTCAACGGATCGCCGAATCGATACCAGTTGTATCCGAGCACGACCAGGCTTCCGGCGAGGGTTCCCGCGGTCGCCAGCACGATCGGGCGCAAGCGGCGATCGCGAAGGCCGAGCGCGAAGCCGGCCAGCGGCGCAGCGAGCAGAAGCTGGGGCTTGGTCATGACGGCGAGCGCAGCGCCCATCGTCCCGACGGCCCGCCGGCGACGGCCGGTGCCCACAAGCCCCCACGCGCACAGCGCGACGCACGCGGCTCCCAGCGGTTCTGCGAAGAGCGAACGGCCGATCGTCAGCGCCTCGGTGCCGAACGCGAAGGCCAGCGCCGCCAGCAGAGCTGCGCGCGCCCCCGCGCCGCGTTCGCGCGCCAAGGCGAAGACGAGGGCCGCTGCCGCGGCGACCAGCAAGGGGGGGAGCATCATCGCCATCACCTCCGTCGCCCAGCCCGCAGGCGTCCCGCCGACCGCTTCGACCAGCCGACCCAGCGCCACGAACGGCACGAGCGCCACCGACTGCAGCAGATAGAACCTGCTCTGGCAGGTCCCGTCCTCGCGGTGGAAGCTGTTCGGGCGGCACGTGACGTCGAGGTTGCCCTCGTAGACGAAGCTCTCGGCGACCTCGAGCATCCGGTCGCCGTCGCTGGCGTTGTTCAGCGGCGGCGACAGGGCCAGAAGCACCAGCGCCAGCCCGGCGAAGAGCCTCCAGTTCACGTGGGCGCCACGCCGTTGCTAGCGCCGCTCCGGCATCGCGCCGAGACGGTCGAGGTCCAGGGGTGGGATCCCGCGGTTGCGACAGTCCGTCGTCAGCATGCCGCGCAGCGTCCAGGCGCGGGTGGCCCTTGACGTTGATGTCGCCGATCGCGCTGCTGTTGCCCGAGTTCGCCTTCTCGTTCGGCCGACCGTCTGGCGGATGAGCTTCTTGACCTGGGTGGCACTGCTCCTCCTCAGGGTCAACGCGGACGGCGAGCGCGAGTGGACGGCGAGCGCGAGTCTATGACCCGCGCGTGCGCGCCTGCGCCGTGCCATGCGGACTACCCCGCGGCGGCGGGCGCCGATCACGCAGCCTCGCTGTGCGACCGGCGCCGGTTCGCCCCGTGGACCTACTTCACGACGAGCTCGTCGATCATCCCCTTCTCGACGTGCGGCTTCCCGCCCTTGCGGTCGGTGATGAAGCAGGCGACGGCGTAGCTGCCCGCCGCCAGGTCGAGCGTGATGTTCTGCGCGATCCCGCCGTCGATGACCTGCGTGCCGACGGCCTTGGAGAAGTCGACCGGCGGCGGGCCTTTCGGTGGCGCGTCCGAGGCGAACGCCTTCTTCGCGTCGGCGAACGTGCTGCCCTTGTTGATCGGGAAGAGGACCGCGTGGTGCAGCTGCTTTCCGGTGTTCTCGAAGCGGATCCTGTTGGTGCCCGCCTTCAGGCCCTCGAACGCGAAGCCGTACTCCTTGCCGTCGTCGGTGGCGGTGAGGGTGGCCGGCTGCTCGGGCAGCTCGGCGTCGGACGCCGGGCCCGTCACGGTGAACTCGCCCGTCGCGCCGCGCTGGGCGTTCGTCGGGCCTTCGCCGTCGCCGCTCGCGGTCTCGTCGTCGGTCACGGCGTACCGGCCGGGGGCCAGCACCTGCGTCACCGCCGCGGTCGCTCCGGGCGCCACGGCGCCGACGCCGCCGCCGTCCTGCAGCCACTGCGGGATCGGCTCGCCCTCCGAGGAGCTCGTGACCTCGACGACCTCGTCGACCGTGTGGTCGCCGACGATCCGCACGAGCCCGGCCGAGCGCGGGCGCTTGTCCGTGTTCTTCAGCGAGATCGTCACGAGCCCGGCCTTGACCGTCGCCGGAACGGTCAGCGCGGGCTTGCCGTCCTGCGCGGTGGCCGCGATCGCGAAGCGCGCAGGAGCGGCGGATGCCGCGTCGTCGGAGTCGTCGTCGCCGCATCCGGCGATCAGGCCTCCGGCGGCGAGCAGGGCGAGACAGCCGATGATCGCCGGCGGCCGGCGGAGTGTCAGTACGTGCATGTGGGTCCTTTCGCGGGCTGATGATTCGATGCGGTGGCGCCGACCGCTGCCGCGCCGAGCTGGCGCAGCGCGCCGAGGTCGTCGCGGACGGTCCAGTGCTCCACGAGCCGGCAGCCGGCGACGCGCCAGATGTGGACGTGCTCGACCTCGAGGCGGCGGCCGGCGGCAGCGATGCCGCAGACGTCGCCGATCCCGACGGCCGAGACACGGATGCGCGCGACGACGCGATCCCCGTTGGCGATGATGTCCTCGGGCACGATCCGTCGCTCGCCGAACGTCTCGCGCACCCAGCGGATCGCCGCGCGCACGCCGTCGGGGCCGGCCGGGCGATCGGGCGCGCCGTGATCGCGGTGCGCCGGGTGGATCAGCTCGTCGACGACGCTCTCGTCGCCCGCCTCGAACGCCGCCAGCAGACGGCGGGCAAGCTCGACGTTGGCGTCCTCGCTCATCGCCTCACCACCGCCGCCGTCGCCGCCTCGCGCCGCGCCGCCGACTACTCGGCGACGCTCAGGCGACCGTCGCTCTGGAGGATGCGGTGGATGGCGTTGTACGTCCGCTCGCCGCGCAGGAGGATCTGCCGCAGGTCCTCGGGCATGCCGGGAGGCGGACCCTGATCCATGACCGCCTCCACCGCCTTGGCGTCGGCCTCCGTGTCGTAGAGGCCCAGACCGACCACCCGCGCGTTGTCCGTGTCGATCATCGTCATCGAGCCGCGGTAGCCGGAGAGCTGCGCGCTGAGCTCGTCGTTGTGCTCCTCGAACCACCGAGCGACCCGATCCCAGTTGTCGACATCGATCTGCTCGTACATTGCGATGCGTGCGAACACGGCGGTGCTCCTCTCGTGACGGCGTGGCAGAGACGCCGACTCTCGTGCGTCGCCCCCGGCACGGCTACGGGGATCGACCCTGGACTGCGGGATGCCGTGGCTGACGTCAGCGCCCCAGGGGTGCTGCTCGAACGGACGCGCGAGCTCGCGCGGATCGCCGGCCGGCTCAACGAGGCGCGGGCGGGCGAGGGCGGGCTGACCGTGATCGAGGGGCCGGCGGGCATCGGCAAGACGAGCCTGCTGCGGGCGCTCACGCTCGCAGGCCGAGCAGATGGGGATGCGGGTGCTCGGCGGTCGCGGGTCCGAGCTCGAGCAGGGCTTTGCGTTCGGCGTGATCCGGCAGGCGCTCGAGCGTCCGCTCGCCGAGCTCGCCGACGACGAGCGCGCCGTGGTGACGGGCGGCCAGGCGGCGCACGCGGGCCCGCTGTTCGACCCGACGCGGTCGGCGACGAGCACCGACGCGCTGCTGCACGGGCTCTACTGGCTGCTGGCGAACCTGGCCGAGCGCAGGCCGATCGTGCTCGCCGTCGACGACGCGCACTGGGCCGACGAGCCGTCGATCGCGGCGCTGGCGTTCCTCACGCGGCGCGTCGAGCAGCTGCCCGTGGCGCTCGTGGTCTGCACGCGGCCGGCCGACGTCGGCAGCCACAGGGCGCTCGCGGCGCTGATCACCGACCCCGCGGCGGAGCTGCTGACGCCCGGCCCGCTCGGAGACGACGCCGTCGCCGCCATCAGCGGCAGCGACGATCGGGCGTTCGTCCGGGCGGCGGCCGCGGCGACCGGCGGCAACCCGTTCCTGCTCGACCAGCTCCTGCGCGAGCTCGGTGGCGCGCGCAGCGCCGAGGCGGTCGCGCGGATCGAGCCGCGCGAGCTGGGCCGCATCGTGCTGGCCCGCGTCAGCGACCGGGCGCATGCGCTCGCATGGGCGCTCGTCACCCTCGGCGAGCGCGCGACCATGGCGGAGTGCGCGGCACTCGCGCGCGACGATGCGCCCGGCGACGCCGTCGACGAGCTCGCGGCGGCGGGTGTGCTCGAGCGACGACGGGGCGCTGCGCTTTCGCCATCCGCTGATCGCCGCCGCCGTCGCGACGGGGCTCGCGCCGGCGCGAGCGTGACCGCTGGCACGCGCGGGCAGCGGCGCTCCTGAAGGCCGCCGGGGCGGACGTCGAGCGCGTGGCGATGCACGTCGCCGCATGCGCGCCGGCCGCGTCGGCCGAGGTCGTCGACGACCTCCGTGCCGCGGCGGCGCGGGCGCTCGCGCGCGGGGCGCCCTCGTCCGCCGAGCGGCTGCTGCGCCGCGCGCTGGCGGAGCCTCCGGCCGAGGAGCATCGCGCGCCGCTGCTGCTCGAGCTCGGCGAGGTGCTCACCGTCACCGGCGACCGCGCGGCGGCGGCGATCTTCGACGAGGCGGCCGGCGCCAGCGCCGATCCGCGCGTGCGACGCGCGCACTCGAGGCGCGCGGGTTCTGGTGGGGCGCTCGTGCCGACCGCGGTGGGAGTCCGACCTCGCGCAGATCGATGCCGCTGATCGAGGCGCTGCCGCCCGCGGCAGCGGATCTGCGGCTCCGCGCCGAGGCCGTCCGGCTCGCGGTCGCCGGGCGCTCGGCGGCGGCGATGGCACGAGGCGATCGGGCGCGCGGAGCGGATCGGGCTCCTCGCCGAGGACGGGCCGCAGCATCCCGACGTGCTTGCGCACGTGGCGCTCTGGCGCATGCTCGACGGGAGAGCCCGCCGCCGCGTGCGTGCCCTACGCGCTACGCGCGACGGCGGCCGCCGCGGCCGACGCGCCCAGCGCGCGATGCCGCCGACCCTGTGGTTTCCGTTCACCACGAGCGTTCTGCAGGCGGCCGAGCGCCTCGAGGACGCGATCGCGAGCGCGCGGTCGATGCAGAGCGCCGCCCGCGAGCACGGCTCGCCGACGTGGTACGGGCTCATGACGCACTCGCACGCGCGGCTGCTGCGCGACGCGGGCAACCTGGCGCGAGGCCGAGGCCGAGGCGCGGCTGGCCGTCGAGGCGGGCGCGAGCAGCGACGGATGGATGAAGGCGCTGCCGACCGGCACGCTCGTGACGATCCTGCTCGACCGCGGGCAGGTCGGCGAGGCGGCGAGCGCGTGGGCGCGGCTCGGGCTCGGCGACGTGATCGCCGACGCGCGGCCGATGACGGAGCTGCTCGTCGTGCGCGCGCGCCTGCGGCGCGCGCGCGGGGACTCGGCCGGCGCGCGCGGCGACCTCGAGGAGGCGGCCCGGCGGCTCGCGCGGTTCGGGCCGCCTTCGATCAACGACCAGGCGGTCCGCCTGCAGACGCGTGTTGCTCGCACACCGCGGACGGTGCGGCGAGATGGCGCGCGCGAGACGGCCGCGCGCGCGGTGACCATCGCCGAGGGCTGGGGCACCTCCGGCGCCATCGGCGCGGCGCTGCGCGTGCAGGGCCTGCTCGACGGCGACGTCGAGCGCCTGCGCGCGGCGGCCGCCCGGCTGGCCGACTCGCCGCTGCGCCTCGAGCACGCGACCGCGCTGGCCGATCTCGGCGGCGCGCTGCGCCGGCAGGGTTCGCGCCGGGCGGCCCGGGAGCCGCTGATGGCCGCGCTCGGCATCGCCCGTGAGTGCGCCGCCGACGCGCTCGCCGCGCGGGTCGGCGAGGAGCTTGCCGCGAGCGGGATCCGGGTCCCGGCCCGTCCGTTCTCGGGCATCGACGCCCTCACGCCGTCGGAGGGCCGCATCGCCCGCCGCGCCGCCGAGGGCGCCACGAACCGGGAGATCGCACAGGAGCTGTTCCTCTCGGTCAAGACGATCGAGATGCACCTCAGCCACGCCTATCGCAAGCTCGACATCGGATCGCGGCGCGACCTGGCGGCCGCGATCGGTGCGGACGGCGGCCGGCCGGCGAAGCACCCGGTCGGGCCTCGTGGCCGTGCGCCGGCAAGGCGGGCGCGCCGCTACGCTGCGCGCCGTGACCGACCGGGCGGTGACGCTTGCGCGCAGGGCGCCGGCAGGCAGTGCTGCGGGCCAGCCGGCAGCGCGGGAGAGCGGCGGCGTCGCCATGGCCGCGCCGGCGCTCGGTCCCGGCGCGTTCGTGGCCTGGCGGGCGCGCGCATGATCTCGGTCGTCGTCCCCACGCGCGACCGGCCCGAGGCGCTCGCCCGCTGCCTCGCCGCGCTCGCGCGCCAGCACACGCCGGAGACGCAGCTGGAGATCGTGGTCGTCGACGACGGTGGCGGCGCCGTCGCGCCGGGCGCGCAGCTCCTGCGCGCCGGCGGTCGCGGGCCGGCGGCGGCACGGAACCTCGGGGCGCGCGCGGCGCGGGGCGAGGTCGTCTGCTTTCTCGACGACGACTGCGTGCCGGCGCCGGGCTGGGCCCGGGCGCTGGCGGTCGCCTGCGCCGACGGCGGCGCGGCAGCGGGCGACACGGTCTCCGACTCCGCTGCCGGCGCGCCCGCCGCGGCCGCGCAGCTGCTGACGAACACGCTCATGCTCTCCACGCGCGAGCCCGCGGCCGGCGGCGGCGCGACCCTGCGCTTCGCGCCGACGTGCAACCTCGCCTGCCACGCCGAGACCCTGCGGGCGCTGCCCTTCGACGAGTCGTTCGCGCTGGCGGCGGGCGAGGACCGGGAGTGGTGCGCGCGGCTCGTCGCCCGCGGCCGCACGCTGCGCCATGTGCCCGAAGCGGCGGTGATGCACCGCCCGCAGCTCGGCGTCGGCGGCCTCGTGCGCCAGCAGCTGCGCTACGGCCGCGGCGCCGTCGGCTTCCGCGACGCCGGCGGGGCGCTCGCCGGCCCCGGCTTCTACCGCCGGCTGGCCCGCGCGACCGCCCGGGCCGGGCCGCGTACCGCGGCGTGCGTCGCGCTCGCGCAGGCGTCGATCGCCGCCGGCGCGCTGCTAGCCGTCGCCGAGCAGCGACGCGCCCGCTAGCCCGTCGCCGTCGACGCCGCCTACCGCCGCCAACGTGCTCGCGATGTCCTCCAGTCGTGCCGCACGCCCGAGCTCGCGCAGCGCGTTCGCGCCCGGCGCGACCACCGCCCAGGCGTCGCCCGGCGTGTGGTTGCCCGAACGCCCGCTGCCGGTGCCGCGGCGCAGCACGTCGCCGAAACGCGCCGAGTGCACGCCGGTCAGCGTCGTCGCCGCTCGCTCGCTCCACCGGACGACGAGGTCGGGCAGCTGGTCGGCGCGCGCGCCGGCGTGATGCTCGGCCACGCGGTCGACGCGGGCCACGGCCGGCGCTCCGTCGGGATCGCAGAACGTGGCGAGTCCGTCGGCGATGGCCCGCAGCAGCGCGTCGGCCTCGCCGGGATCGACGATCCCGTCGCGCTCGCGACCGCGCAGGTTCAGGCGGATGTAGCCCTGGTTGTCGGCGGGGTGGCAGAACGCGGCGGTCTGCGACCAGTCCATCCCGCGCAGCTCCAGCCGCGAGGTGAGCTCGAGCGCGACGCGATCGGGCAGCGCGCGGGCGATCGCGCCGCGGGCGCCGGTCGGGATCGCGGCGCGCAGGCGCCAGATCGCGCCGGCGCCGCCATCGCCGTCGGCGGGCAGCGGCCCGCCGCTCAGGACCGCCTCGAGCATCCCGGGCAGCAGGTCGGCACGCGAGCTGTTGACGTCCATCCCGACCGCGGAGGCGACGATCACGTCGCAGTCCCCGGGCAACGCGTCGAGCACCCGGCCGAATGCGTGGTCGACCTGCGCGTAGACGTCCTGCAGCGCGGTGCTCAGCAGATCGCGCTCGCGACCCTCGGGCTCCTGGGCGAGCTGCGAGAGATCCCAGAACTGGTGGCCCGCGAGGTGCGCCGCGCTGAAGGTCAGCCACGCGAGGTCATACGGGTCGCGGCCCAGCAGCTCGACCGCGGCGGTTGCCACGCGGCCGGGCGCGGCGACGAGCTTCGTGCGCAGCGCCAGCAGCTCGCGGACGGTCGGCTGACCGAAGATCTCCGTCGCGTGCGGCCCCGGCCCGTGGACCCCCTCGAGCTGCGCGGCGGCCGCGCGCGGCAGCGACCAGCGCGGCAGCACGACGCGGTCGCGAATGCCCCAGCCGCAGAGGTACGTGCCCCGCCAGTCGCGCGGCGGGCGGCTCTCGTACGGATCGATCGCGAGCGTGCGCAGACCCGCGCGCGCGAAGCGCTCCCAGATCGCGGGGGGCGCCGGAAGCGCGGTCATGTAGCGGGCGCGCTGGGCCGGCGCGTCCCACTGGAAGGGATAGAACAGGCCATGGTCGGCGAGCGACACGCCGCTGTAGAGCGAGTGAAACGCGCCGGCGGCGAAGTGGTGGGCGGGCGTCTGCAGATCCATCCGCGCGCCGCGCTCGATGAGCCCCGCGAGGACGGGCAGGCGGCCCGCCGCGAGCATCCGGTCGACGACGGCGACGCTGGCCGCGTCGAACTGCAGCACGCAGATCATCCGGGTCGCTCATCGCCGAAGCAGCACTAGGAGGCCACGGCGAGGCCCTCGATGGCGACGGTGTCGCCACCGACGGCGTCCGAGCGGCGCGCGGCGTCGAGCACGCGCATGACCGCGGCGCCCTCCGCGGCGGTGGCCAGCGGACCGGGGTCGCCGCCGCGCAGCATGCGCGCGTAGGCCTCGAGCTGGAGCGTGAGCGACCGCACGAGCGGGTGCGTTCCGGTCAGCCTCGCGAGCGCGCCGCGCGCGCGCCCGGCGCTGACGGTGCGGCCGGCGAGGCGGCCGTCCGCGCCGCGGATCTCGACGAGCTCGTGATGCGGGCGGTCGGTCGCACACTCGATCTGGACCTCGGCACGGGTCGTGGCGAGGACGAGGCCCGCGCGCGCGGCGGTCGTGTGGGCGCGCACCGCGACCGGCAGCGAGCCCGTCAGAAACAGCGCGAGGTCGATGAGGTGCGGTGCGAGGTCGAGCAGCGCGTCGTCGCCGCGTGCCACCGGGCGCCAGGAGTCGCGACGGTAGTGCAGCACCATCTTCATCGCCAGATCGCCGCCGGAAGGCACGCTGCGGATGAGCTGCAGGCCCTGGTCAAAACGCCGGTTGAACGCGATCCACGGCGCCGGCCGCAGCGCGGCAAGGCGCAGCGCACCGAAGGCGTCGGGGGCGGGCGGCTTCTCGACGAGCGCCGTCAAGCCGGCGCGTGCGGCGGTCGCGGTGACCTCCTCGTGCTGCTCGGCCGGCGTGCAGACGACGAGCCCGTCCAGCGGCGTGGCCTCCAGCAGCTCCCCGAGGCGCGCATGCCCGGGCACGCCGAGCTTGGCCGCGACGATCCCTCGGCGCGTGCGGTCCGGATCGGCGACGGCGACGACGTCGACGCTCGGCGACGCCCGTGCGGCGGCCGCGTAGCCGACCTCGGCCAAGCGACCGCAGCCGACGAGGCCGAGGCGAAGCGCCGGGTGGCTCATGGCCGCGTCCGGCGAAACCAGAGCGCGAACCCTGCCGGTACCGAGGCCGCAGCGGTGAGGTGGTGGACGAGGTGCAGCGGCACGCCGCTCAGCGCGAGGCGCGGCCCGCCGCGGCGCGCGAGCAGGGCGTAGAAGCGCGCGTTGGGAACGAGCATCACGCCCAACGCGGCGACCGCCACCCGGCCGCGGCCGCTCAGCGCCGCCGCCGTTGCGACGACCGCGGCGCCCGCCGCGAGCCGCTGGCCCCAAGCCAGGTTCAGCGCGCCGCCGCCCGCGCCGCCGCGTTCCAGGCGCAGCGCCACCCACGGCGCTCCGCGAGCGGCGAAGTCCGTGCGCGTCATCGACGCCAGCGTCCAGCGCTTGAGGTGGGTTCCGCGCACCGCGGGATCCAGGGCGATGCGGCGGCCGGCGGCGCGCAGGCGCATCCCGAGCTCGATGTCCTCGATGGACGGCCGCCCGTAGCGATCGGCGTCGAAGCCGCCGACGGCCTCGAACGCCTCGCGGCGGATCGCGCCGAGGCCGGCCCAGAAGGTCTCGGCGGGACCGGACGCGCTCACGTGCACGTGGTGATGCAGGAGGTTCCGAAAGCGCGAGACCGTCTGCGCCGCCGCCGGGCGATCGTCATAGGCGCCGAACACCGCGTCGAGTCCGGCGTCTGCGTCGAGGCGCTCGCGCAGGCGGCGCAGCGCATCCGGATGGACCTCGACGTCGGCGTCGACGAAGACGAGGATGTCGGAGCTGCAGCGCGCCACGCCCGCATTGCGCGCGGCGGCCGGGCCGCAGTCCCGCGGGCTGGTGACGATCTCGACCTCGTGGCGCTCGTCCGAGCACGCCAGCGCGTCGAGGCAGCGCTGCAGCGTCGCCGGGCGGTCGGTGGCGGGAATGACGACGCTGAGCACGGCGGTACCCTAAGTCATGGGTCCCGGCGACGGGCCGCGCCGTTCGCTCAGCCGTGCAGCACGAGCGCGAGCACCGTGACCGCGCCCGCGGCGCACAGCGAGGCCGCGAGCAACCCGCGGTCCAGGCCCTCCGGCAGGAGAAGCCGCGCCGCGACCGCCGAGACCGCGCTTGCGGCCAGCAGCGCGGCCACGCCTCCGGCGGCACCGGCGGTCGCCACGAGCGGGACGACGAGCAGCGCGAAGGCCACCGTCCCCCACGCGGTCGCGGTCAGGCCTTGGGCGGTCCGCATCTCGAGCGCCGCCTGCTGGGCCGCGACGGCTCCGGCCGGCACCAGCACCGTGTAGGCGAGCGCGAGCGCGAGGGGCAGTCGAGCGTGCGCGAAGCCCTCGCCGAAGGCCAGCGGCACCGTGAGCTCGAGCGTCGACACGCCGGCGAGCGCGACGATGGTCGTCCCCGCGAGCGCACGCCATCCGAGCACGCGAACGCGAGCGAGCGCCGGCCCCGGCGCCGCGCCGCGCACGACCAGGTCGGGCAGCTGGATCGCGAAGACCTGCAGGACCGTCCCCCCGATCGCGGTCGCCGCCCCGATGGCGAGCGCGGCGCTCGCCGTCTCGGCGGCCGAGCCGGCCACGATCGCCACGGCCAGCGGCGTGCCGCGCAGCCGCACGATCCGCAGCAGGACGGCAAGCGCCGTCTGCAGGCCGAAGCGAAACGCGTGCGGTGGCGGCGCGACGCGCTCACGCATCGCCCGGAGCGCCGGCAGCGCGGGACCGATCCCGATGCTCGCCGACGCGAGCGCGGTGATCGGCAGCGACGCCACGGCGCCCTCGACCCCCGCGAGGGCGTACCCCGCCACCGCTCCGGCGAACAGCAGGGCCTGACGCAGCGGCAGGCGGACGCTCCAGGCGGTCGTGCGACCGAAGGCCAGCGCGAGCTGGAAGGCGAGCCCGCCGATCGCGTCGATCGCGATCGCGAGCACGACGAGGGCGAGGACGGCCGCCGACGCGGCATCGGGGACCAGCACGGCGAAGGCCAGCCCGGCGACGACGGTCGCCGCCACGCCGAGCGCGCGCACCTGCACGAGCCGCACGGCCATGCCCGCTGCCACGGCCGGGCGCAGCGGCTCGGGCGCCGTGGGCACGAACCGCACGAGCGCGCCCGCGCCGCCGAGCGCGAACACGCCGCCGGCGATGGCGGCCACGGCCAGAGCCGACGCGAACGTCGCGTAGTCGATCGGGCCGAGGACCCGTGGGACCACGAACAGGGCCGTGGCCTGGATGGCCAGCTCCGTCGCGCGCGCCGCGAGCTGCACGCCGACCTTCCCCCCGCGCCGCATCGGCGCGCCACCTCCGTCGGGCGCGGGGCGAGCGGGCGCCGTGGCGGCGGCCGCTCCGAGCGGATCGCCGTCGGACGCGCTGATGGAACTGGTCTATCATCTCGCCGCGCAGGACGCGCACCGGCGACCGCTGCCGCGCCGGTCATCGACGAGCCGCATGAACGACGCTCCGTGACCATCTGCGTTTCGTCCTCGATCGCGGCGATTGCCGCCGGCGGTGCGCGTGCGCATCGCTGAGCAGGTCCGCCGCGTCCGCTACACCGCGTGGCTCGCGGCCAATGTCCCGCGACAGCGGCGCGTTCCCTTCGCTGCCCCCGCCGCGATCGAGCGCGCCCAGCAACGGCGGCTGCGCAGCGTCGTCGCGCACGCCTACGGGCACGTTCCCTACTACCGCGAGAGCATGGACCGGCTGGGCCTGCGGCCCGCGGACATCGCCAGTGCCCGCGATCTGGCACGCCTCCCGGTGCTCGAGCGCGCGGCGCTGCAGCGCGACCCCGAGTACTTCGCCGCGCGCGGCGCCGCCCGCCGCTGCATCAGCCTGCAGAGCGGGGGCAGCACCGGGGAGCCGGTGACCGTCTTCCACGACCCGTTCGCGCTCGTTCAGTCGGCCGCCCACCGCGAGCGCCATCGGGCGCTGGTACGGCAGCTGGCCGGCGCGGGTCGCGGCTACCGCGAGGCCTTCATCGCGGTTCCCCCGAGCGCGGCCGAGCGCGCCGGCGCGGAGCTGCGCAAGCTGATCGTCGCTCCTCGCCGCGGGGTCGCCGACCAGCTGTACCTCTCCGTCCTCGATCCTCCGGCCGTCAACGCCGAGCAGATCGACCGCCACGCCCCCGACGTGATCGACTCCTTCGGCTCCTATCTCGAGGCGCTGTTCGTGCACCTGCTGCAATCGGGTCGCGAAGTACGCCTGCCGAAGGTCGTGGTGACGAGCTCCGACACGCTCTCCGAGCCGGTCCGCCGGCTGATCGGCGACGAGCTGGGGATCCCCGTGATGAGCGTCTACCGCACCGTCGAGGCGTTCTCGATCGCCTTCGAGTGCGAGCGCCATCGCGGGCTGCACGTCAACGTCGACCTCTGTCCGCTCACGATCGCCGACAGCGACGGCCGTCCGGTGGCCCCGGGCGAGTCCGGGGACGTGCTGATCAGCAACCTCGTCAACCGCGGAACCGTCCTGCTCAACTATCGCATCGGTGACCTCGCGTCCTATCGCCCGGAGGCCTGCTCGTGCGGGCGGTCGCTGCCGCTGCTGTCGTTCCTCGAGGGCCGCTCGGACGATTGGCTTCGCTCGGTCGCGGGGCAACGCGTGCACCCGCAGGCGGTGCGCAAGCCGATCAGCGAGATCGGCGGGATCATGCGCTACCAGGTCGTGCAGCACGAAGCGACCAGGGTGGACGTGGCGGTCGTCGCCGCGCCGGACGCCGACCGCGACGCCGTCCGCGCGCGGGTGGCGCAGGTGATCGACGAGCGCATCGGCGCCGGCACCGACGTGCGGGTCGACTTCGTGGACGATCTGCCGCGGTTGCCGAGCGGCAAGGTGCGCGTCGTGCTGTCGCGGGCTGCCGCGGGCACGGGCCCGCGATGACACGGACGTTTCGTCCCGCGACAGGGCTTTCTCCGGCATCGCCGCTGGGACGCGTCGCGTGGACCGGATGGCTGGCCGTCGAGACCATCCGGCAGGCCCGCTTCGCGTTCCTCCCGGCCGACGCCGTCCGCGCTGCTCAGACGCGGCGCGTGCGCGCAGCCGTCGCGCACGCCTACGAGCACGTCCCCTACTACAGCGAGACGATGCGCCGCCGCGGCCTGCATCCGGCCGAGCTGCTGCACGTCGAGGACCTCGCACGGCTGCCGCTCGTCGAGCGCGATCAACTGCAGCGCGACCCCGAGTACTTCGTGTCGACCGCGGCGCCGATCTCCAGCTATCTCACGGTGCGCACAGGCGGCAGCTCCGGGCGTCCGATCACGCTGTTCCGCGACGTCGAGGGCCTCTTCAGGCGGTCTGCGCACCGCGAGCGCCAGCGGGTCGTGATACGGCGCCTGGCGGATCGCCGCTTCCGCTACCGCGGCATGTTCGTCGACAGCGAGGTCAACTCGGGACGTGTCGCCGGGGACGCGTTCCGCCGCCACGCGCTGCTCTCGTCGGTGCGCGTCGCCGAGCGCCACGTCTCGCTGCTGGACCCGATCGCCGACACGGTGGCGCGTCTGGCCGAGCAACCGACCGACGTGCTGGACGCCTACGGCTCCTACCTCGCCGCGCTGTGCCGCGCGATCGAGCACGACGGCCTGCCTCGCCCCGCGGTTCGCGTCGTGACCCAGGGCGGCGACCATCTCCCGCCATCCGCCCGGCGGTATCTCTGCGACACGCTGGGAATCGCGGTGGTGAGCCTGTACGGCTCGCGCGAGGCGCCCCAGATCGGCTTTCAGTGCGAGCGCCAGGATCACCTGCACCTCAACGCCGACCTCTACCCGGTCCGCATCGTCGACGCCGAAGGCGCAACCGTCGCCGACGGTGAGCCGGGCGAGGTGGTGGTCTCCAACCTCGTCGATCGCGCGACCGTGCTGCTCAACTACCGGCTGGGCGACGTGGCCGCCACCCGGCCGGGGCGATGCGCGTGCGGGCGCTCGCTGCCGCTGCTGTCGCTGCCCGAGGGACGCCTGCACGACTGGCTGGAGGTGCCCGGGGGCAGGCGCGTGCACCCGTTCGAGGCCGTCAAGAAGATCGAGCGCGAGCCCGACGTGTGGCAGTTGCAGATCACGCAGGACAGCCCGGCGCTCGTGCGCGTCGCCCTCGTGGCCGCGGAGGACGGCCGCGCCGGCCTCGGCGATCGCGTCCGCGCGCGGATGACGCAGCTGCTGGGAGACGCGACGGCCGTCGAGGTGCACTTCGTCGACGCGCTGCCGCGCGACCCGTCGGGCAAGACGCGAACGGTCGTCTCCCACGTGACCCGGAGCACGTAGCCGGGGCCGCCTGTGACGCCGGACGAGGAGGCCGTGACCTACCACCGTGCCGGCCCCGACGATCGTGGCGCGATCCTCGACGTCATGCGATCGGCGAACATGCATCGCGTCCCCTCGGCGGAGATGGCCGAGCTGGACCTGGCGCGCTTCCTCGTCGCCCGAGCGGGCGGACGCGTCGTCGGTGCGGCGGGGTGGACGCTGCTGCCCGACGGACAGGGCAAGACCACGCTGCTCGCCGTCCTCCCCGCGTTCACCGGTCGCGGGATCGGCGCTCACCTGCAGGACGCCAGGCTCGCGGCGATGCGCGCCGCGGGCGCGACGACGGTCACCACGAACGCCGACCGGCCGTCCACGATCGACTGGTACCGCCGCCACTACGGCTACCGCGTCGTCGGCACCCTGCCCAAGCTGCACGAGTTCGGGGAGCCGTCGATCGATCACTGGACGACGCTCGAGCTCGACCTCGAGGCCTGGGCACGGCGGCGGGCTGGAGCGGACCTGACGCGTCAGCCGGGACGCCCGGGATCGGGCAGCGGCGCGACGTTGGTCGCCCGGACGGCCACGAACGCCGCCATGCGCCGGGGATGGCGCTCGCCGATCGTCTCCAGCGTCCGCAGCAGCCGCGCGACGGCCCGCCCCGAGAGATGCCGCGGCAGCGCCGCTCGCAGCGCCCGCACGGCGAGGGTCGTCAGCACCCTGGGGCCGTGGACGAGGTAGGCGTGGTCGTCGTAGCGCAGGCCCGCCTCCTCGACGAGGCCGCGAAGCTGTGAGAGCGAGACTGCGGGCTCGAGCGGAAACGGGACGAGCCGCGCCATCGCCGCCAGCGCCAGCAGCCGGTCGCAGAGGTTGGCCGCGTTGTCGCACGTGAGGATCAGGACGCCGCCGGGCGACAGCACGCGACGCAGCTCGCGCGTCGCGCCCAGTCGATCGCCGACCGCCAGGTGATCGAGCGTCGACGTCGACAGGACGGCGTCCACCGCACCGTCGCCGAGCGGCAGGGAGCGGACGTCGCCCGGCGTCAGGCGCACGTGCGCTCCGCTGCGCTCGGAGGCGGTGGTCGCGGCCGCGACCACGGCGGGCGACACGTCCACTCCGCACACCTCCCGCGCCTCGCCGGCGAGCGTGAACAGCAGCTCGTCGCCGCCGATGCCCTCCTCCCACAGATCGGTCTTCAGCAGGGCGCGCTCGCGCAGATCGGGCACCCAGCGGGCGACGAGATCGAGGTGGGCGCCGCGCTTGACGGCCGCCATCTCCACGTCCAGGTAGCCGGGGTCGATGGCTCTGGCCGCCCGGTCCCAGTCGCCGGCCGTCGGCGCCGAGCGGTCCTCCGCGCGCTGCCAGCGGCGCGGCCCCCAGCCCCGGCCGTCGAGCAGGCCGGCGTGGCTGTCCGAGGCCGGCACGGCGCGGACCCAGCGGCGGCCGGCGAGCGTGAGGACGTGCAACGTCGCGATGCGCTCGGCCCCCTCGCCGCGCAGCACGCCCGCCCAGAAACGCCGGTTGAAGCCTCCGATCGCCCCGACCGTCGCGCGGACGCCCTCCTTTTCGAGCTCGCCGCGCAGATGGCGCCCCGCGAGCGTGTAGATCCCGCGGCGTCGCGCGCCGGGAAGCGTGACCGCGGCGCTCAGACCACGTTCGTCGTCCGCCAGGGGAAACGTGAGGCCGTGGAAGCGCAACTGGCCGCGCATCGTCCAGCGCAGATGTGCGACCTCGCCGTCGAGGTGGAAGATCCACAGCTCGTCGCCGGCGCCGAATCGCTCGTCGAGCTCGGCCGCCGAGAAGCTGGGCACCTCGGGCTCCCCGCCGGCGGCGAGCCGGGCGAAGAGCCGCTCCACCGCAGGATCACGCGCGCGCACGCGCTGCGAGACGATCTCGGAGGGAGCCTCTCGTCGCACCAGGGTGGAGATGAGCACCATGCGCTCGTAGGCGACCAGGGGCGGGAGCGCCCGCGCCAGCACGAGCTCCGCGAGGCCGGCGATGCCGGTCCGCTTGTGAAGCCGCCGGAGATTGCGGAGGAACCCGGCGGCTCGTGCCGACGCGCCCAGCCGCGCGCCGGGCACGCGCGCGCGAGGATCGCGAGAGGGGGCGCCGGGCGGGTTCTCGGCGCCGTGCATCACGCGCAGCGTAGCCAGGGACGCGGCGGGCGAGCACGCCGAGCAGGCGCCGCCGGTCAGGGGCAGGCGACCGAGCGAAGGCTCCACTCGCCGTTCGCGCCCAGCGCGCGACCCACGGCGAGCATGTCGTGACGCAGACCCGGCGACGCCTGAAGCCCGATGACGAACGCCCCCGATCGCCGCGACGGGACGCCGAAGCTCACGACCTCCGAGAGCGGCACGCCGAGCTGCCACGCCAGCGCGGTGCGCACGAGCACGTCGCTCGTCGCCAGGCGCCCGCAGCGAAGCAGCGTGTCGCGCCCGCCGGTCTCGCGCACGAGCGCGCGCAGGCGAGCGTGCGAGTCGCTGATGCGCGCCGCGCTGCGCCACGACTGCGGCAGATCGCCGATCCGCCCGTGCAGCCCGTACGCCGTCACCACGATGGTTCCCGCGAGCACGATCGCGAGCGCCACCGGCGCCGCCGCCATGGCGACGCGCAGCGGCCGGGGGCGGGCGAGGAGCGCCGCCAGCCCGACCCCGCCGAGCACGCCGGCGATCGCCGCGGCGGGAGCCTGGAAGCGCGCAAGCCCCGGGAAGTCCAGCAGCGTCATCGCGGCGACGAGCGCGATCCAGCCAAGCGCACCGGCCGCCAGCGCGCGCGGCGCGCCCCGCTCGCGCACGACGGCGACGAGGGCCAGCGGCCAGGCCATGACGAGCGGCATCCCGAAGGCCCACCACAGCGCCTCGGCGGGGTTGCTCGTCCCGCGCTTGGCGCGGCCGGTGCCCCCGCCGCCCGTGCCGAGCAGGTCGGGCACCAGCCACAGGGCGGCCACCGCGAGGACCAGCCCGGGCGCGACCCGTCGCGCGCGCTGATGCGTGCGCCCAGCCCACGCCGCGTAGAGCACCAGCAGCAGCCACGCCTCCGGTCGCACGAGCGCGGCCAGCGCCCCCAGCAGGAGCGCGGCCCGGACGCGGCCGCCGAGCGCCGCTCGCACCGCGCCGAGGACGAGCGCGACGAGCAGCGGCTCAGACATGCCGCCGGCGGCCTGCCGCGCCCACATCGTGACGTCGTCGAAGAGCAGGGCGAGCGAGCACGCCGCGAACGCGGCGGCGGCGATCCGTAGCCGGCGCGGACGCTGCGGCGTCAGGCGGTAGGCGAGCTCCGCGGCGAGCACGAACGACAGCAGCCATGCCGCCCGCACGAGCACGAGCCACACCTGCGGCGCCGCGTCACCGGCAAGCGACAGCGGCGCGGCAATGAGCACGGGCAGCGGCTTCCACGAGGGCCCGCTCGTGGTGTCGAGCCCGAGATCCGCCAGCTCACGGCCCCATACGAGCCACGACCAGGCGTCGTACACCGGCTCGTCGGCGATCAACAGCGACGCGGCGGCCAGCCCGGTGCAGGCACAGATCGCGAGGAGCAGGCGAGAGATCGTCATCGTTGCCGCGCGACGCGGGCGCACCTGAGCGCGGCGGGCGGCTACTTGTCGTCGAAGTCGAAGTCGCGCGGGGGGCGCTGCTCGAACCAGAGCCGGTCGTGCTCCGGGGTCTCCTCGAGGAAGTCGGGCGTCTCCTCGAGCACGTCCTCGACATCGGGCTCGTCGTCGGCAGGGACGATGTCGGGCTCGTGCTGGATCGACGGCGGCCCGTGGCCGTACGAGGGCGGCGGGGTCGCCGGCGCCGGCTCGTAGGGCGCCGCGGGCTCGGTGCTCGACGGCAGCGGCGGCGGCTCGAAGCTCGAGCCCCGCTCGTCGGCGGGCGCGGGCTGGGGCCCATGCTTGGACCTGCGCCCGACGCGAAAGCGCGACAGCAGCGAGTGGTGCTCCGGCTCCGGCTCCGGCTCCGGCTCCGGCTCGGGCTCGAACACCGGCTCGGGCTCGGCAGCGAGCGTCTCCTCGGGCTCGTCGTCGGAGGGCGCCGGCGAGAACCACGGCCGCTCGGACTCCGGCGTCGAGGCCGGCGGCGACGGCGGCGGCGCTGACTCGAACGTGCGCCACGCCGGCTCGCTGGTGGCGGACGGGGGCTCGTAGCGGCTGTCCGGCAGCTCGGGAATACTCGCCGTCGGCTCGGGGATGCTCGCGGCCGGCTCGGGCATGTGCGCCGTCGGCTCGGGGACGGCGACCGGCGGCTCGTATGCAGGCGGGGGCGGGGGCTCGTACCCGATCACGGGCGGCGCCGGCTCGTGCGCATCCGGCACCGCGCCGAGCGCAGCGGTGGGTTCGCTGTCCCAGGACGGGCTCGACGCGGGCGCGGGCTCGTCGTCCGCCGGCTCCGCGGGCGGCACGAACGTGTCCTCGAGATCCGGTGCGCCGTCGGGCCCTCGGCGAACCGGCCCGAGCGCCTCGCTCTCCTCCCGGGAGATATCGCCGGCGTCAGCGCCGCGCCGCCGCTTGAGCTCGAGATGCTCACGGATGGCGTCGTCCAGCAGTCCCATCTCGCCGAACCTTACCTCGCTCGTACAGACTTGTTCTTGCCACTGCGCTTGGCCTCGTAGAGCGCGGCGTCCGCGGCCTGCACGAGCGCCCGCGCGTCGGCGCTCGTGGCGCGAACCGACGCGACCCCACAACTCGCGGTCACCGTCAGCGCGCCACGCCCGTCCAGGCGCGCAATGCGCAGCTGCGCGATCAGCTCGCGGATCCGCTCGGCGCGGTTGAACGCGCCCTCGAGATCGGTGCCGGGCAGCACCGCAGCCAGCTCCTCGCCGCCGTAGCGGGCGGGATGATCGACCTCGCGCGAGGTCTCGCGCAGGACGCGCGCCACCTCGCGCAGGACGACGTCGCCCTGCGGGTGGCCGTACGTGTCGTTGACGTGCTTGAAGTCGTCGAGGTCGATGAGGACGAGGCCGAGATCGGTGGCGAAGCGCCTGGAGCGCTCGATCTCCGCGTTGAGCGCGTCGTCGAAGGCGCGACGGTTGGACAGGCCGGTGAGCTCGTCTGTCACCGACCGGCGCGCGGTCGTCTCGTGCAGCTCGACGTTCTCCATCGAGCGGGCGACCTGGCCGGCGAGGTAGGAGAACAGCTCGCGATCGCCGGGCGTGAACGGGCGCCCGGCACGCGCGACGGAGACGACGCCGACGACCTCGTGCAGCGCATCGGCGCCCCGCAGCGGATGGGCGATCGCGCTCGTCTCGCCGACCGTCGACTCCCGCGGGCTGCCGCTGCTCAGCGCATCGCCCTCCACGGTCTGCAGGGCGGACTCGACGGCGTGGACGTTGCCGACGCGCGAGCGCTCGTCCAGCGCGCCGCTGCCGTTGAGGCGCACGCGGGCGCGGCCGGCGTCGGCGCCGACGCCGTCGACGGCGGTGCGCACGACGAGCTCGAGCAGCGCGTCGCGGTCGAGGTTCGAGGCGACGGCCTCGCCGAGACGGCGCATCGAGGACTGCACGCGGCCGCGCTCCTGCGTGAGCTCGGCGAGGCGCCGCTCGAGCTCACCGGACATCTTGTTGAACTCATCGCCCAGCGCCGCGAACTCGTCGCGGCCGGTGGTCGGCACCTGCGCGGAGAAGTCGCCGGCGCCGAGCTTGCGGGCGGCGGTGAGAAAGCGCGCGATCTCGCGCTGCAGCGTGCGCGAGACGAGCACCGCGCACGCGATCGCCAGCAGGAGGAAGCCGAACAGGATGACGGCGGCGAAGGTGCGGTTCTCCGCGGCCGTGCCGGCGTCGGCGGTCAGGGAGCCGAGCGTGAACACGCGGATCTTCTGGCCGCCGAACGCTCCGCTGTCGGAGAAGCTGCGGACGCGGTACTCCGTTCCGGCGAGCTCGATCGTCTCGTTGTTGGCCCTCTCGAGAGCGGGGATGTCCACCTCGGGGAGCGTGCTGCCCAGCACCTTCGAGCCGTTGAGCACCACCACGTGAAGGCCCGCGCGTTCGCCTTGGATGGTGGTCAGCGTGCGCACTCGCGCCGCGAAGGTGGGGGCGTCGGTGACGGCCAGCGCAAGGTTGCCGAGCTGGCGGCCGCGCTCGGAGTTGACCGGACTGCTCGCCGGGGCGATCGCCGTGCGATCCCCGGCGGAGACGATGACCCGCTCACCGCGGAGGAACACGATCCGCTCGATGCGGCGGCTCGCGATCGGCAACGCGCGCTGGCTGCGGATGATCCGCTCCGCTGCGCCCTGCGCGCGGGCGCGACCGCGGCCTCCCTCCTGCAGCGCGCTCCTGAAGTCCTTGATCGCCGCCGTGGTGCGCCTGGCCCCGGCGACCTCCTCGAGCACGGCCCCCGCGAGCGTGCGCTGCTCGCCGAAGAGCCTGGACGCGGTGCTCTGCTGCTGAGCCACCGCAGCGGAGGCCTGGCCGCGCTCGCTCTCGCCGATGAGGCGAAAGAGGAGAAACGCGACGGCGAGCATCGGAACGATGACGATCAGGACGAAGAACAACGCCAGGCGGTTGCGAAAGCTCACGTGTGGTGAGCGTATCGGCGCATCGGCGCCGTTCCCGCACCCCTGGAAGCATGGGAATGCCGGTAGACTGGCGTGCCTCGGGGCTATAGCTCAGTTGGGAGAGCGCCTGGATCGCACCCAGGAGGCCGGGGGTTCGAGTCCCCCTAGCTCCACTTAGACTCCGCACAACGCTCACGTCTCCGGTCCCCGCGACAGTCCCGAGTTTCGGAACTGATCTCGGGCACCGCCGTAAGTAGGTGGGAGTTCCGCAATCCCTGGATCCCCTGCACCTTCGCCTGATGGATCGCGTCGGCCCGGGGGGCGATGAGCGACCACAGCAGGCCGGCGAAGACGCCGGCGCCGAGGTTTCGCAAGCTCTGCACGCAGGCGAGCGGTCCGAGAGGCCGAGCCCCACGGGTCCTCGCCGCTTGCCCATCGCGCTGTGACGCGAATCGGACCGCACGCCGGTGTGCGGCGACGCGTTCTTCGACCTGCCGTCGCTGCCCCCGCCGCCGCGCGTGCTCACGTTCGACCCGGAGCGCAACCGCGAATCGATGCGGCGCCACGCAGACCTCCGCCACGCCGACCGGCATCACCGTCTCGACCGCCATCGCTGCCAGCGCGATCGACGATCGCCGCCCCGGCCGCGCCGCTGCTCAGCGCAGACACCGCTGGGCGACGACGTCGCTGGCAGCGGCGCTGACCGTCGCTGCCGTCGGCTTCGCGGCGTCGCCGGCGTCCGCCGGCCAGCCAATCTCACTCGTGGCGATCCAGGCGTCCGCCGGCCAGCCAATCTCACTCGTGGCGATCCAGGCGCCCGCCGTCGCGCCGAGCAGGCCGGCGACGCAGATCGGCATCCCGCAGGACACGACCGGTGTCACCCTCCAGGTCGATACCGAGTCCGGAAGGACCAAGGCTCGCACCCTCCGAGTGACGTTCAGCTGTCAACAGGAACGAATAGTGCGCCAGGATCAGGAAACGAATAGTGCTCCACGCGCTGGCGTTTCCGCGGTTCAGGCGGAGCGCGTAGCGGCGGAGCATGAATCGCGGGCGCGGTCGGTGCCCTCTCCCTGAGCCTGTAGCTCTTGCCTTTGAGCGTGACGATGTGGGCGTGGTGGATGAGGCGGTCGATGAGCGCGGCGGCGACCATCGCGTCGCCGAGGATCTCGCCCCAGGCTTCGAAGACGCGGTTGCTGGTGACGATGATCGACCGACGCTCGTAGCGCCTGGCGACCAACGCGAAGAGCAGGTTGGCGGCCTGGCGTTCGAGTGGGAGGTAGCCGATCTCGTCGACGACGATCAGGCTGTAGCGCTCGATGCGTCGTAGTTCGTCGTCTAGAGCGTTGCGGTGTTGCGCTGCTTCGAGGCGGTCGACCCATGCTGAGCGGTCGCGAACGCGACGCGATGCCGGCTTGGCAGGCCTTGATCGCCAGCGCGATCGCGAGATGACTCTTGCCGGTGCCGGGCGGCCCGAAGAAGCAAACGTTGCTGTGCTCGTCGGCCACGCGAGCTGCGCGAGATGCAAGATCAGTGGCTTCTCAGCGCCGGGCTGCGCGCTGAAGTCGAAGTCCTCCAAGGTCTTGTGCGCCGGCAATGCGGCGTGGCGGATGCGCTGGCGGGCGCCGGAGGCGTCACGGGCGAAGACCTCGGCCTCCAAGAAGGGCTTCGAGGAACTGCTCGTAGGGCCAGCTCTCCTCACGCGCGCGAGCGGCGCTCTGCTCAAGGCGCAGCAGCCTCGGCGCCTTCATCTTCGCGATCAGAAACGGCAACCGGTCACCGATCCCGGCGGTCTTGGTCTTGGTCATGCGCAGAGCTCGGCGTAATCACTGAGCGCCGGCGCCACGACCGGCGCGCTGGTGATCGCAACGACCGGCGCGACGGTCGGTGGCTCGGGACGCATGCGTGGCGCGGGCTGCCAGACTGCCGGCTCGTAGCTGCGTTCATAGCGCGCGACGGTCTGGCCGCGATGCTCGATCCAGACGCGGTCGCGGTCAAAGCGCAGCTCGACGCGCTGATGAACGAGCGCCTCCGGGGCGCGGTAGAAGCTGGCGGCATGCTTGAGGTAACGTCCAACGGCACTCTCGATGACCGGCGCCCGGCCGCGTCAAACGCGATGGCGGTAGCGCTCTGAGCGCCTCGCGCTCGACGGCCAGGCGCTCGGCGACGATGTGGCGGCCGGATGCGTGGCGGGTGGCAGCGCGACGCGGTCGAGCCAGTCGGCGTAGACCTCGTCAAGCTCAGCTCAGCGATCCGAAGCGCGGGCCGGCCAGAACCCCGTCTTGGTGTAACGGACCGCGCCCTCCACCGATCGCTTCTCACGTGGCGTCGCCGGCGTGCACGCCGTGGCGTGAAAGGCGTAGTGGCCGCGCAGCTGCAAGAACCGCGCGTTCCACGTGAGCAACGTCGCCGTCGCGTCGCGCGACCGCGATCGCAGGTTGTCATAGACGCACTCGCGCGGCACGCCGCCGAGCCACGCAGCGCGCAGACGTGGCCCTAGCAGGAAGGACTCGATCGTCATGTCGAAGGTGAAGTGCGCCGTCGACGCACCCGAGATAGGGCAGCGAGCAGACCAGCGCAAAGACGCGGGGCTCACGCCCGGCGAGCTTCGGGCGCATGGGCATCGCCGCCCAGTCGATCTGCAACACTGCCCGGGCCGGTAGCCGTGCGCTGCGCGGGCGCACCTCCCGCGGCGCATCAAGGCCATCCGCTTGCGCACCAAATCGACCGATCCGCCATAGCCGTAGTCCTCGCGCAGAATCTCGTGACCCGCGGTGCTTTGATCTGCGGCCATTCACTGATCAGCCGGCGAACGACCGGCTCGAGCGGATCGAGCATCGATCCCGCCGGCGCGCGCTCGTACCGCGGCGGCTCAACCGCCACGACGAGCCGACCGACCGTTGGCCGGTTGATCCCCAGCCGTGCTGCGATCTCGCGCTGCGAGATCCCGTCGGCCGACATCGCTCTGACCTGCGCCACTCCATCGCGCTGCGCACCTCCACCGCCTCCCCGAGCTCGCCGTCCAGACGACCTCGAGACTCCCGCCGACACCGGTAACACCGGCCCGCCGAGTGGCGCACTTTTCAATTCCTAGACGTGGCGCAGTATTGGGCTCTTGGCGTCATTCAGCCGCTGATCCAGCTCCTGGCTCACCTTGAACGCGTCGTTCAGCGGTCGTCCTCCCTGCCGCGAGGGCGACCGCTTCGTCGTCTCCGGCTACGCGTGTAGCACTGACAACACGGGAGTCCCTTCGGAATCCTGGTCCGCAGAAGCGGGTCGAGCCATCGTCCGCGGCATGGGTCCGCGGCCGCATCAGCTCGTCTCAGAGCGCTCCAACACATCAGCCCCTTCGACAACCGCCCGGCCCGGTTTCGGAAATCGGCGCGCTGCCACTCGATGCGCGTGTCCGGGCGCTCCAGGCACAGCAGGTGAAACAGCGGGCCCACGCGCCATCGGCAATACGTCGACGCGGTCCGGCGTCACCTCGGCCGCTGGCGGCTAGGCATATGGGCCGAACCCGGCGTACTCGGTGGGCTCCTCGACGAGCCTGCGAAGCGCGGCCTTGCCCCGGTTGGCGACCGGCGGGCCGTGCGAGAGCAGCAGCGTGTCGAAGTCGCGCAGCAACAGCCCGCGAAACGCCTCCTTGTAGCGCCGCCGCAGGCGGTCCGGGTGGCTGCCGAGCAGGTCGTCCGGGGGCAGGCCGATCGGCGCGCCGGCGGCCGGGTGCACCAGCGTGTGGCCGAACACCGCCGCTCCCTCGCCGTGAGCGACGTGGAAGAGCGTCTCCTCGGGAAGCGCGTGCCCGATCGTGATCGCGGTGATCCCCCACGCGACCTCGTCGCCGTCCTCGAACGGCTCGGCCTCGAGCCCGTCCGTCTCGGACACCGCCCGGGCGCCGATGCGGACGGCGCAGTCGAACGCTTCCCGGAACCGCTCGGCCTCGCGGCGGTGCCGGCGGTTTGTCAGGAGGATCTCCTGGGGCCGGACGCCGAGCCTGTCGAACGCCGTCATTCCGTGCTCCGGCACGACCGGGTCGACGAGCACGCCGGCGGGCTCGACGTAATGCGAGTGCACCGGCGCGCGCACCTCCGCGTCGTGGCCCGTCCAGTGGTAGATACCGGGCCGCACCTGCTCCATCGTCAGCCGGCCCGAACGTGGTCGTCGAGGGTGCCGGTCACGTCGAGGCGCGGCGTTCGCCCGTCGGGACCGACTCGACCCGGAGCGGGGTCGGCGAGCCATAGGCGTGCGGTGCTGGCCGTGGTCGCGAGGATGCCGACCGAGATAGTCCGACGCGCGGCGCAGTCAAGCGCTGCATGACTCCGATCACGGGACGCCCGTCTGGCCTACGCCGCGTGGTGGCTGCGCCAGGCGATGCCCGCGGCATCATGGTCGCGGGCGCCGAGGCGAAGCGCGGGTCGGGAGCGCCTCGAGCATGCCGTGAAGGTGCGCAGCCGCGGACCCGATGTCGTCGTAGCCGTTCTGCGCGGCGCGCGACTCGGCGGCGAGCACGCCGCAGCGGTGGACGCTCTCGAGGTCTCCGTAGGGGAACTTGTAGCGCGCCTTGACGTCCGCGCGCTTGGAGTCATCGACGCCCAGGTGCCACTTCGCGTACGCACGGAACCCGTGCTCCTCGATGAACCTGTTCTCGTCCTTCGCGGACGGCTGGTGTTCGCTCCACGCGTCCCGGTCGTCCAGGACGGCTCGCCTCTCGGTGATCAGGCGTTTGGCGTACTCGTACGCCGTTCTGTTGAGCTTGACTGCCATGCCGGTGTGGCTAGGCCGATGCGGTCGCCGCGGAAGGACGACGCCGACGAGGCGCCTTCGACCGCTGCACAACGGCCGGGAAGTGCCGCCAAGCAGCATGCATCTCGCGGGAGCTTGAGGTCAGGGCGTGTTCGCCCTATCGAACAGCCGGTGAACCCGTCCTCGTGGGCTATGACCCGCGCAGCCTCGATCGCGCGCCGGTGCACTTCGCCGTCGTGCTGGCGCGTCTGACCGGCGCGTCGCTGCGTATCGCGTCGGTGCAGGCCGAGGTGCCGGCGGCGGTCTCCGCCGAACGTGAGAGCGACCTGCTCGAGGATTGCACGGCCGCGCTGGAGGACGTCGAGCCGCTGCTGCGCGTGAGCGCCATCCGCGCGGACTGCGTCAAGCTGGAGGGCGTCCATGCGGCGCGGGTCGCTGCGCCCGGCGGCCGCACGGATCAGCTCCGGGCAGCTCGTCATCGGCCCCGCGGCGCGCGATTCAGGCCGATCGCGGCTGCTCGCGGACGACCACGGCGGCTCCTGGCGATCCACGTCCGCTGACCGGTCGTCCGGGCTGGCCGGGTGCAGGGTCGGCGAATATCGCGTCGGCTACGTCGACACACCCGAGGGCAACGCGGCGCTGCGCGAGGCGCACGCGCTGGCGCGCAGGACCGGCGCGGTGTTGCGCGTGGTCCACGTCATGCGCGTCACGCCGGGGATGCACCTCGAGGTCGAGACCTACGTCGCCGGCCAGATCGGCAAGGGCTTGGAGACGGTGGAGGGCGAGCACAAGCTGCGCATCGAGCGCGAGCTTCAGGTGAAGGTCGCCGCGCTCGGCGATGACGTCCGATCCACGACGATGTCCTCGTGGACTCGTCGATGATCACCGAATCGGCCGATCGCCGCGACGTCTACGACGTGCTTGTCCTCGGCTCGCGCGCCTACGGGCCGCTGCGGGCCACGCTGCTGGGCAGCGTTTCGGCGAGCGTCACCGCGCGGGCGCCGTGCCCGACGATCGTCCTGCCGCGCGCTGCAAGGCTTCGCTCGGGGCGCTGAACCTGCTGCCGACGGCACGACCTGCCGCCGCCAGCTCCACCCGTCCGCTCGGGCGCCTGATCGTCGACCTCCAACAGACGCGCGCCGTCATCGCGCCGGGGCATGCCGGCGTCGTCAACCGTCTCGACACAGCGAGCACCAACCTCGTCACCGAGCAGATGAGCACCCATCCCTACAGGTCGAGGAGCTCGGCCGAACCGCCACCCGCTCCTCCGTCGCCGACGGGCGCGGGGCCGAGCAGCGCCCGTGCGAGGCGCCCGCGCTGCAAGGATGTCGTGCGTGGCCGCCCCACCCGCCGACTCCGAGGAGACGCCCCCTCCGTGCCCGCCTCGCCCGTCGGCAGCTTCCGAGCTCGGGTTCGTGCGCCGGCCGATGGTGCGCTGGTTCGATCCGCACCAGCTCGTCGACACGGCCGTCCGGGTGCTGCTGTCGGGCATGTTCAGCTCCTATGCCGACAACCGCGAGCACCAGGTGCGCGAGCCGGCGGAGGTGCCCGATCGCTCCGATCACCCCGAGCTGTGGCTCGACTACGTCGCCGACCTGGGCGACGGCTGGAACTCGACGTACACGGTCGCCCGGCTGCTGGCGGCGCAGACCGTCGAGGTCGAGCGGGACGGCGAGACCCACCGCACCGAGCGCGGGCGGCTGCTCGTCTTCGGCGGCGACGCCGTGTATCCGGTCCCGAAGGCGATCGAGTACGAGAACCGGATGCTCGGCCCCTACCGCTCGGCCCTTCCGTGCGCTGACACCGGCGCAGACGCGCCGGAGTTGTTCGCGGTCCCCGGCAGCCACGACTGGTACGACGGGCTGGTCAACTTCACGAGCATCTTCTGTCGCAACCGCTGGATCGGCGGATGGAGGACGCGCCAGCGCCGCAGCTACTTCGCGATCAAGCTGCCCAACGGCTGGTGGCTGTGGGGCATCGACATCCAGTTCGGGGCCTCGATCGACGAGGTGCAGCTGCGCTACTTCGCCGATGTCGCCGCCGGACAGCTGCAGCCGGGCGACCGCGTCATCCTGTGCATGTCCAAGGAGGTCGAAAGCGGCCGCGACGAGGCCGAGGTCCACTCCGACCGCGACGTCGCGTACCTCGAGCGCGAGATCATCCAGCGCAGCGGCGCCCGGCTGTTGCTCTACCTCAAGAGCGGCAAGCACTACTACTCGCGCTACGAGGAGCAGGACGGCCCGCGCCACCACATCGAGTCAGGCGGCGGTGGCGCCTTCCTTCATCCCACGCACAACCTCCCCGCGCGCGCCGACCTGCCCGGGCCCGATGGCCCGAGCGCCTACCGCCACGCGGGCGTCTATCCGTCGGCGGCGTTCTCGAAGGGGCTGAGGAAGCGGATCTGGCTGATGCCCGCCTACAACATCCCGCTGGCGGCGGTGTTCGGCACCGTCCAGGTGCTGCTGGCGTTCATGCTCGGGCTGCATCTGGATGACCGCCACGTGTCGCTCGGCGTCGGCGACCTGCTGCGGGCGATGTGGGAGAGCCCGACGGCGTTCCTGCTCAGCCTGCTCGTGCTGGCCTCGCTCGTCGGAATGGTGCGCTTCGCCCACGATGCCAGCGGGATCGGCCGGTTCGCGCTCGGCCTGGCCCACTCGTCACTGCAGGTCGCGAGCGTCTCAGGCGTCATGATGGCCTCCTCCTATCTGGCGGCCGCGTGGGCGCCCGACGGCGTGGGGACGCTGCTCGCCTTCCTCGGCCTCGTCTGGCTGCTGGGCGGCATCGCCGGGATGATGGGAATGGCCGGCTACCTCTGGGCGACCGGCTACCTGGGGCTGCACAACACCGAGGCCTACGCGCCCCTGCACCACCAGGACCAGAAGCACTTCCTGCGCATGCACATCGGGGCCGACGGCGGCCTCACGATCTACCCCATCGCCATCGAGCGCGTCGGCCGCAAATGGGCGCTGCGCCCCGACGCGGCCGCCGACGCCCCCTGGTTCGATCCGGTTGGCCCGGAGATCCAGCCGCATCTCATCGAGGCGCCGATCAGGATCGGCGCGCCGGCGCCGCCCGTCGCTCGGCGCCGCGCCGCGGTCGTGCCGGGCCGCGGCGCCTGATCAACGCGCGCCAGTACTGATCCCCGACCCGGCCGGCACCGCAGTAGGTGTCATGTCAGGCTCCGCCCAGTACCTGCTCGATCGCATCATGTCCGCCCTCGGCGTTGCGCTGATCGTCGCGACCGGCGTCCTGTTCGTCGCCCAGCAGACGCAGGGCGACGACGTGGGAGCACCGGCGGCGGCGAGCGCCGCAGCGCCCGCCGACCAGGTCGCCATCAAGGACTTCCTCTATGACCCGCAGGACATCATCGTCGCAGCGGGTACGAAGGTCACCTTCACCAACCAGGACGGCGCGCCCCACACCGCGACATCCGGCGCGTCACCTTCCGCCGACGGCGTGTTCGACACCGGCACGCTGACGAAGGGCCAGAGCGCGAGCGTCACGCTGTCGCAGCCCGGCACCGTTGCCTTCTACTGCGTGATCCACCCGTTCATGAACGGCACGGTGACGGTCAGGTGAGGCCTGCCTCGACACACGCGCTGCGCTACCTCGGAGCCGTCGCGACGCTCGTCGTCGGCGTCGTGCACCTGCAGCAGTACGCCGACTTCATCGCCGACGTGCCCACGATCGGCATGCTGTTCGTGCTCAACGGCCTCGGCGCCGGGGTGCTCGCGATCCTGATGGCGACCCGCCGCGCCCCGGTCGCCGCGCTCGGCGCCATCGCCCTGTCGGTGGGCGCGCTCGTCTCGCTCGTGATCTCGATGACCGACCGCGGCCTGTTCGAATACACCGAGCCGACCTTCCGCGCCGCCGTGGTCATCGCGATCGCCGCCGAGGTCGCGGCGATCGTGCTGCTGCTCGCCTACCTCGTCGCCCGGCGCGCGCCCGGCGCCGCACGCGTCGACTGGACCGAGCGCCGCGCCCCCACCGGCTGAGACGCCCTCCCCACCCCGCGTCAGCCTGCCGCGCGAACCTCCACGCGGCCGTCGTTGACCCGCGCCTCGTACACGGGCTGCGGATAGGCCGACGGGCCTCGTTCCACGGAGCCGTCCTCGAGGCGAAAGCGGGTGCCGTGCCAGGGGCAGGCGATGCAGTCGCCCTCGAGCTCGCCCTCGTGCAGCGGGCCGCCGCGGTGCGCGCAGCGGTCGGCCATCGCGTAGATCCGGCCGTCCCGCTTGACGATGACGAGCGGCAGCTCGCCTGCGAGGGCCGCGGTCGGGCGGTCGTCGCCGAGCATGCTCGCGTCGAGCACCGCCGTCCAGTCGCCGGGCTCAGCGTCGAAGACCGTCTGGTTGACGCCGACGCCGCGGGCGAACGCAAGGTCGCCGCCGAGCCAGCCGCCGGCGCCCATCGCGCCCGCGCCGGCGAGGCCGAAGAGCACGCCGGTGGTGTGCGCGCCGCGGCGGCGGGCGGCGAGCGACAGCCCGTAGAGCAGCGCGGCCGTGCCGTTGGCGGCGGCGTGCACGATGCCCAGTCGCCGCACCGTCGGGTTGCCGGGCTCGGTGTCGGCCCAGTCAGACCAGCCCGTCCACGCCGTCGGCGCCGCCGCCGCGAGGCCGATGCCGACGAGCTTCTGCGCCGCCGGGCGGCTGGACTCGCCGCCGACGAGGTCGAGGATCGTCGCGCTCGTCCAGGCCCCGATCGGCAGGTCGGTCATGAGCGGGTGCAGCGCGTGGCCGAGTTGGACGCCGCTGAGCACGTCCTTGATCCCGCCGCCGGCCGGCATCACGTCGCGGATCTTCTTGGCGATGGTCGCTGCCGGCTCGTCGAGTGCCGCGATCGCGGCGATGCGCTCGCTGAGCGCGTGGGCGCGGGGTCGCTCAGCCATGGGAGTACCTCTCGGGCTCGGGGGACGCGTGGCGGCGGGCGCCGCCGTGGATGCCTCATACCCGCCCGCGGTACGGCCACGCCCTCACGCGGCAAGCGGGCGCGCCCGCTACTCCAGCGCGTACGCCACCGCCCGCACGACCGGCGCCGCCAGCGGCTCGGCCTGGCGCACGATCTCGGCGATGGCGAGTCCGGCCAGCACGTCCATGAGGTAGTGCTCGCCGAGGTAGATCACCGCGAACGCGGCGCCCGCGACGTAGAGCCAGCCCACGACGCCGTGGGCGACGCCGATCTCCGACAGCGCCATCGCCGTCATCGCCGCCGAGGAGATGTGGTCGGAGGGCATCGAGCCCCACGGGTTGCCCGGCACCTCCTCGTCCTCGCTGGGCGGCGGACGGTGCAGGACCCGGCACACCACGCGGCGCACGACGCGCTGCACGTCGCCGTCCATGCGGCCCGCGACCTCCGACGCCCACCACGGCGGCGCGGTCGGCACGAACCAGTAGAACGGCGTCGTGAGGTGATAGGAGGCGGCGAGCCGGCCGGCGGCGCGCGGGACGTACTCCGGATGGCGCAGCAGCGCGTAGCCGAGCAGCACGTGCGGGAGAAACCACGAGCCGTAGATGACGCACACCGCGCCGTCGAGCAGCGACACCTCGCCCTTCGTGCGCAGCGCGCGCTGCAGGCGCAGGCTGGGCGGCACGCCGCCGCACAGCGCGCTGTCGAAGCGGATCGGATAGTCGACGTTCAGGCGCCGGCGATGGGTGTGCTCGTCGTCGGCGGGCAGCTCCCAGCTCGTCTTGAACAGCCACATGTAGGCCATCCCGGCGGCCGCGTAGCGCGCGCGGCTGCGCGGGGGCAGCGCGGCGGCGACGGCCAGCGGGGCGCCGCTGGCGATCGTCACCGCGAGCCACGGCGGCAGGTTCACGCGCTTGCGAAACGTCGTCAGGGCGATCGCGGCGGGGGCGTAGACCATCGCCGTGCAGTGGACCTGGCGTTGTAGGCGCCGCTGACGCGTGACACGCCGGCGGTGATGGGCGGCGCTCTGGATCCACTGCACGAGCAGCGGCTTGCGGGCCGGGCCCTGGCGGCGGTAGGCGGCGGGGCGGCGCGAGCGCGAGCGGGCGGGCCATGCGGCGTTCACGGTCGACACTTGCCCGAGCCGCGTGCCGCGCCAAACGTGGGTTTGGGCCGGGCCGCGAATGGGTACGCGGGGCCGGTTGGGGACGAGCAACGAGTTGGGGGTCATGCAGCATGGCTACTGGCGCAAAGCCCGCTGGACGCAGGGCCACGGCGAACAGCGGACGCGACGCCCAGGACGGCGAGCCACCCGAGGACCCCGCCCTCGAGGAGCTGCTGCGCGTCCTCACCGCCGCGCGTGACGGCGACTTCAGCGTCCGCCTGCGCGCGCGCCGGCGCGATGCCATGGGCGAGATCCAGCAGCGCTGCAACGAGCTGCTCGCGATCAACGCCCGCCAGGCCAAGGAGCTTGCCCGCGTGGCCCGCATCATCGGCCGCGAAGGGCGGATGACCGAGCGGGTCTCGTTCGGAACGGTCGAGGGCACATGGAGCGACACCGTCGAGTCGGTCAACTCGATGATTGACGACCTCGTCCGCCCGACGACGGAGATCTCGCGCGTCATCCAGTCCGTCGCGCGCGGCGACCTGTCGCAGAAGATGGCGCTGACGATCGAGGGCCAGCCGGTCAAGGGCGAGTTCGCCGCGATCGGCAACACCGTCAACGAGATGGTCGACCAGCTCGGCTCGTTCGCCGACGAGGTGACACGGGTCGCACGCGAGGTCGGCACCGACGGAAAGCTCGGCGGCCAGGCGCAGGTCAAGGGCGTCAGCGGGACGTGGCGCGACCTCACCGAGAACGTCAACTCGATGGCCTCCAACCTCACCGACCAGGTGCGCCAGATCGCCGCCGTGACGACCGCCGTCGCCAACGGCGACCTGAGCCAGAAGATCACGGTCGACGCGCGCGGTGAGATCCTCGAGCTCAAGAGCACGATCAACACGATGGTCGACCAGCTGTCCGCCTTCGCGGCGGAGGTCACGCGCGTCGCGCGCGAGGTTGGCACCGACGGCCAGCTCGGCGGCCAGGCCGAGGTCAAGGGCGTCAGCGGGACGTGGCGCGACCTCACCGAGAACGTGAACTTCATGGCGTCCAACCTCACCGACCAGGTGCGCCAGATCGCGCAGGTGACGACGGCCGTCGCCAACGGCGACCTGACGAAGAAGGTGACCGTCGAGGCCAAGGGCGAGGTGGCGACGCTCGCCGAGACGATCAACTCGATGACCGACACGCTGCGCGTGTTCGCCGAGCAGGTCACCGGGGTGGCGCGCGAGGTCGGCACGGACGGCGTGCTCGGCGGCCAGGCCGAGGTGTCCGGCGTCGCCGGCACGTGGAAGGACCTGACCGACTCCGTCAACGTGATGGCGTCCAACCTGACCGACCAGGTGCGCCAGATCGCGGTCGTGACGACGGCCGTCGCCAACGGCGACCTCGCGCAGAAGGTGACCGTCGAGGCCAAGGGCGAGGTCGCGACGCTCGCCGCGACGATCAACTCGATGACCGACCGCCTGCGCGTGTTCGCCGAGCAGGTCACGGGCGTGGCGCGCGAGGTCGGCACCGAGGGGCGCCTCGGCGGCCAGGCCGAGGTCGAGGGCGTCAGCGGCACGTGGCGCGATCTGACCGACAACGTGAACCTCATGGCCAACAACCTCACCGGCCAGGTGCGCAACATCGCGCAGGTCACGACGGCGGTGGCGACCGGCGATCTCAGCCAGAAGATCACCGTCGAGGCGCGCGGCGAGATCGACGAGCTCAAGGGGACGATCAACACGATGGTCGACCAGCTCTCGTCGTTCGCCGACGAGGTCACGCGCGTCGCGCGCGAGGTCGGCACCGAGGGGCGCCTCGGCGGCCAGGCCGAGGTCGCGGGCGTCTCCGGCACATGGCGCGACCTCACCGAGTCGGTGAACTTCCTCGCGTCGAACCTCACCAATCAGGTGCGCAACATCGCCCAGGTGACGACCGCGGTGGCCACCGGCGATCTCTCGCAGAAGATCGACGTCGACGCGCAGGGCGAGATCGCCGAGCTGAAGGACACGATCAACACGATGGTCGACCAGCTCTCGGCGTTCGCCGCCGAGGTCACGAGGGTCGCGCGCGAGGTCGGCACCGAGGGCAAGCTGGGCGGCCAGGCCACCGTCGAAGGCGTGTCGGGCACGTGGCGCGACCTCACCGAGAACGTCAACCAGCTCGCCGACAACCTCACCGATCAGGTGCGCAACATCGCCCAGGTGACGACCGCGGTCGCGACCGGCGACCTGTCCAAGAAGATCACCGTCGAGGCTCGCGGCGAGGTCGCGGAGGTCAAGGACACCATCAACACGATGGTCGACCAGCTGCGCTCGTTCGCCGCCGAGGTGACGCGCGTCGCGCGCGAGGTCGGCACCGAGGGCAAGCTCGGCGGCCAGGCGAGGGTCGAAGGCGTCAGCGGAACGTGGCGCGGGCTGACCGACAACGTCAACCTCATGGCCGGCAACCTGACCGAGCAGGTGCGCGCGATCGCCAACGTCACCACCGCGGTCGCCAACGGCGACCTGTCCAAGAAGATCGACATCGAGGCCAAGGGCGAGATACTGAAGCTGTCGGACACGATCAACACGATGGTCGACCAGCTCTCGTCGTTCGCCGCCGAGGTGACGCGCGTCGCGCGCGAGGTCGGCACGGAGGGGATGCTCGGCGGGCAGGCCGAGGTCAAGGGCGTCTCGGGCACGTGGAAGGACCTCACCGAGAACGTGAACTTCATGGCGTCCAACCTCACCGACCAGGTGCGCAACATCGCGCAGGTCGCGACCGCGGTGGCGCGCGGCGACCTGTCGCAGAAGATCGTCGTGCCCGCGCGCGGCGAGATCGCGCAGCTCAAGGGGACGCTCAACACGATGGTCAACCAGCTGCAGTCCTTCGCGAACGAGGTGACGCGCGTCGCGCGCGAGGTCGGTACGCAGGGCGTGCTCGGCGGTCAGGCGAGGGTGGAGGGCCTCAGCGGCACGTGGCGCGACCTGACGCAGAACGTCAACCAGCTCGCCGGCAACCTCACGACGCAGGTGCGGGCGATCGCCGAGGTCTCGACGGCGGTGACGCAGGGCGATCTCACGCGCCAGATCTCCGTCGAGGCGATGGGCGAGGTCGCGGAGCTGTCGGACACGATCAACCAGATGATCGCCAACCTGCGCGAGACGACGCAGAAGAACGCCGAGCAGGACTGGCTGAACACGAACCTCGCGCGCATCTCCGGCCTCATGCAGGGCCAGCGCGACCTCGCGACGGTGTCGCGGCTGATCATGTCCGAGATCTCGCCGCTCGTCTCGGCGCAGCACGGCGCGTTCTTCCTCTCACAGGGCGACAACGGCGATGACCCCGAGCTGCGGCTCATCGCCAGCTACGGCTACCAGAAGCGCAAGGCGGTCTCCAACCGCTTCAAGTTCGGCGAGGCGCTGGTCGGCCAGGCGGCGCTGGAGGGCAAGAGCATCCTCGTCTCGGAGGCGCCGCCGGACTACATCAAGGTGACCTCCGGCCTCGGCGAGGCGACGCCGGTGAACATCGTCGTCATGCCGATCCTCTTCGAGGAGCAGGTCCTCGCCGTCGTCGAGCTGGCGTCGCTGCGCGCGTTCTCCGACGTCAACCAGGCGTTCCTCGAGCAGCTCGGCGAGACGCTCGGCGTCGTGCTGAACGCGATCATCGCCAACCGCCGCACCGAGGAGCTGCTCGAGCAGTCCCAGTCGCTCGCGGAGGAGCTGCAGTCCCAATCGGAGGAACTGCAGAGCCAGCAGGACGAGCTGCGCCACTCCAACGCCGAGCTCGAGCAGCAGACCTCGTCGCTGCGCGCCTCCGAGGAGCTGCTGCAGACCCAGCAGGAGGAGCTGCAGCAGACCAACGAGGAGCTGCAGGAGAAGGCCGAGCTGCTCAGCCGCCAGAACCGCGACATCGAGATCCAGAACGCCGAGATCGAGCGCGCCCGCGTCGACCTCGAGGAGAAGGCGGCCCAGCTGGCGCTCTCGTCGAAGTACAAGTCGGAGTTCCTGGCGAACATGAGCCACGAGCTGCGCACCCCGCTCAACAGCCTGCTGATCCTGTCCAAGCTGCTCGCCGAGAACCCCGAGCAGAACCTCACCGACAAGCAGATCGAGTTCGCATCGACGATCCACACCGCGGGCGCGGACCTGCTGTCGCTCATCTCCGACATCCTCGACCTGACGAAGGTCGAGGCCGGCAAGATGGAGATCAGGCCCGGCACGATCGCGCTCTCGGGCATCCGCGAGTACGTCGAGCGGGCGTTCGCCTCGGTCGCCGAGCAGAAGGGCCTGGAGTTCGAGGTCCGCGCGACGGAGGACGCGCCGAGCACGATCTTCACCGACGAGCAGCGCCTGGAGCAGGTGCTGCGCAACCTGCTCTCCAACGCGTTCAAGTTCACCGAGGCCGGGCGCGTCGAGCTCGAGCTCTCGGCGGCGCCCGACGACGGACCCTACGCGCTGCGCATCGCGGTGCGCGACACCGGCATCGGCATCGCCGCCGACAAGCTGCGGCTCATCTTCGAGTCCTTCCAGCAGGCCGACGGCACGACGAGCCGGCGCTTCGGCGGGACCGGCCTGGGCCTGTCGATCAGCCGCGAGATCACGCGGGCGCTGGGCGGGGAGATCCGGGTGCAGAGCACCCCCGGCGAGGGCAGCTGCTTCGAGCTGCTGCTGGCGCCTTACAGCGAGCCCGACGACGGGGCAGTCGAGCCGGCCCACGCCGCCGAGCCGGTCGCGGACGCGGCGTTCGCCGCGGAGCTCGCCGCGCTGCCCTCCCCCGATCGGGGCCCGGACGCCGACACGCCGCCCGCCGGCGCGCCGGGGGCGGCCGATGACGACCGCGGCCGGATCGCGCCGGGCGATCGCGTCGCGCTGGTCGTCGAGGACGATCCCGACGCCTCGCTGCGCGCGCTCGTGCAGGCGCGCGAGCACGGGTTCCGTGCGGTCGTGTCGCCGCGCGGCAACGCCGGCGTGACGCTCGCGCACGAGCTGGGGCCCGACGTCATCCTGCTGTCGGTGCCGGTCACCGGCGGCGCGGGGATCCTCGACCAGCTCAAGCACCACCCGCGCACGCGACACATCCCGGTCTATGCGATGGGCACCTCCGAGCACCGCCTCGCGGCGCTGCGGGCCGGCGCCGCCGGCTTCCTCGAGCGGCCGGTCGAGTCCGACGAGCTGGCGCGCGCCTTCCAGACCGCCACGACGTTCCTCGAGCGCCCGGTGCGGCGACTGCTGATCGTCGAGGACGACGAGGCGCAGCGCCGTAGCGTCGCCGAGCTCGTCGGCGCCGGCGACGACGTCGAGGTGACGGCGGTCGGCAGCAGCGAGGAGGCGCTCGCGGAGCTGGCCGGCGCGCGCTTCGACTGCATCGTGCTCGACCTCAAGCTGCCGCGGACGACCGGCTTCGCCCTGCTCGACCACCTGCAGGGCGACGAGCGCCACCGCGAGGTGCCGGTCATCGTCCACACCGGCAAGGAGCTCACCCGGCGCGAGGAGACGCGCCTGCGCCGCTACGCGGACTCGATCATCGTCAAGGACGCCGCGTCGCCGGAGCGCCTGCTCGACGAGACCGCGCTGTTCCTGCACCGGCCCGAGACGGCGCTGCCGCCCGACAGCCGCCGCGTGCTCGAGCACCTGCACTCCAGCGACGACGTCCTCGCCGGCAAGCGCGTGCTGATCGTCGACGACGACGTGCGCAACGTGTTCGCGCTGACGAGCGCGCTCGAGGCGCGCGGGATGGAGGTCCGCTTCGCCGAGAACGGGCGCGACGCGATCGACTCGCTCGACGGCGATCCGGGCGTCGACCTCGTCCTGATGGACGTGATGATGCCCGAGCTCGACGGCCACGAGACGACGCGCGCACTGCGCGCCGACCCGCGCTTCGCGGAGCTGCCGATCATCTCGCTGACGGCCAAGGCCATGAAGGGAGACCGCGAGAAGTCGATCGCCGCCGGCGCCTCGGACTACATCACCAAGCCCGTCGACATCGACCAGCTCATCTCGCTCATGCGCGTGTGGCTCTATTAGTGGGTCGTCCGGGAAGGTTGTGCCTGAAACGCCGGGATGCCGGCGCCGCCAGGCAAGGCCGCAGGATCGAAGGTGTGCCCGAGGCACATCGAGATCCGAGGACGCCGCATGGCAATGATCGGCGCCCGGCGTTTCGGGTGCAACGTTTGTGGACGGCCCACGAGTGACCGGGGACGTCCACGAGGCGCGCGAGCGGCTGGAGATCGAGCTGCTGCTCGAGGGCATCCAGCGCTGCTACGGCTACGACTTCCGCGGCTACGCGCTGGCCTCGCTGCGCCGGCGGCTGTGGCACCGCGTCTACGGCGAGGGGCTGCAGACCATCTCGGGCCTGCAGGAGCGCATCCTGCACGAGCCGTCGTGCATGGACCGCCTGCTGCGCGACCTGTCGATCAACGTCACCGAGATGTTCCGCGACCCGAGCTTTCATCGCGCGCTGCGCACGCACGTCTTCCCGGTGTTGCGCACCTATCCGTTCATCCGGATCTGGAACGCCGGCTGCTCGACCGGCGAGGAGATCTACTCGGTGGCGATCGCGCTGCGCGAGGAGGGGTTGCTCGAGCGCGCCCGCATCTACGCGACCGACATCGACGAGGCCGCCCTGGAGCGCGCCCGCTCCGGCGCGTTCCCGTTGGAGCGGATGCAGCTCTACACGGAGAACTACCAGCGCGCGGGCGGCACGGAGTCGTTCTCGTCGTACTACTCCGCCGACGGCGACGCGGCTCGCTTTGACCCGGCGCTCGCGGCCGGTACGGTCTTCGCACAGCACAACCTCGTGACGGACGGATCGTTCAACGAGTTTCAGCTCATCGTGTGCCGCAACGTGCTCATCTACTTCGGAGCCGAACTGCAGGAGAAGGTGCTCGGCCTGTTCGGCGCGAGCATGGCGCGTCGCGGGATCCTCGCCCTGGGACGCAAGGAGTCGCTGCGCCACTCCCAGCATGCCGAGGAGTACGAGCCGCTCGTGGAGGCCGAGAAGATCTTCCGGCGGGTCGCATGACGCGGGTCGACCTGGTCGCCGTCGGCGCCTCGTGGGGCGGCCTGCACGCGATCGAGACCGTCCTGTCCTGCCTGCCCGCCGACTACGGCGCCGCCGTGGTGATCGCCCAGCACCGCCAGGACGACGGGCGCGACGGCGCGCTCGAGCAGCTGCTCGACACGCGCTGCGCGCTGGACGTGAGCGAGGCCGAGGACAAGCTGGCGCTCGGGCCGGGCGCGGTCGTCGTCGCCCCGGCGGGGTACCACCTGCTCGTGGAGCGGGGGTCCGTATCGCTGTCGGTCGACGAGCCGCTGCACTTCAGCCGGCCGTCGATCGACGTGCTGCTGGGATCCGCCGCGGATGCGTACGGCGATCGCGCCGCGGGCGTCGTGCTGACCGGCGCCAACGCGGACGGAGCCGTCGGCCTGGCGAGGATCGCGGCCCGCGGCGGCGTCGCGATCGTGCAGGACCCGGCCACCGCCGAGCGGCGCGAGATGCCCGACGCCGCGCTGTGGTCGACGCCGGAGGCGCGCGTGCTCGAGCTCGAGCAGATCGGCCCGGCACTCGTCGCCCTGACCACGAGCTCCGCGAAGACGCTGCCATGAGCGACGGGCGCGCCGGCACCGCCATCCTGCTCGTCGACGACCACGAGGAGAACCTGTTCGCCCTGGAGGCGATCCTCGAGCCGACCGGCTACCGGCTCGTTCGCGCGCGCTCGGGCGACGAGGCGCTGAAGGCGCTGCTGCGCGAGGAGTTCGCGGCGATCCTGCTCGACGTCCAGATGCCCGGCATCGACGGCTTCGAGACCGCGCAGCTCATCCGCGCGCGCGAGCGCACCCGCAGCGTTCCGATCATCTTCGTCACCGCGATCAGCATGACCGCCGAGCATGTGTTTCGCGGATACGGCTCGGGCGCGGTCGACTACCTGTTCAAGCCCGTCGACCCGCACATCCTGCGCTCGAAGGTCGAGGTCTTCGGCGCGCTCTACGAGCGCAGCCGCGCGCTGGCCGAGCGCGAGGAGCAGCTGCGCGCGACGTTCGAGGACGCCCCGATCGGGATGGCCCGCGCGGATCCCGACGGCCGCATCCGTCACGTCAACCGCTCGCTGGAGGAGGCGCTGGGGCGGCCGGCGGCCGAGCTCGTCGGCCACACGCTCGACGAGCTCGGGCCGCGAGCCGACGCCGGCCTCGACGCCGCCCAGCGCGAGCAGCTCATGGCGGGAACGCTGCGCCACTACGAGATCGAGCGCCGGCTGACGGGGCCGCGCGGGACGACGATCCCGGTGCTCGTCAGCGCCTCCCTCGCGCGGCCCACCAACGGTGGACGGCCGGGCCTCATCCTGCAGCTGCAGGACCTGCGCGAGCGCCGCCGCGCGCAGCGCGACCGCGAGCACCTCATCCGTGCGCAATCCGCGCGGGCGCAGGCCGAGGCGGCCGCCGAGCGCCTGCAGATCATGCAGTCGATCGCGGCGGCGGTGCTCGGCGCCGTCGGCCTCGAGGAGCTGCTGCGCGAGCTGCTGGATCGCATCCTCGACGCGCTCGACGTCGATCGCGCGGCGGCGGTGCTGACCGACGAGGGGCGGCCGATCGCGGCGCGGGCCGCGCGCGGCGTGGACACGATCGTCGAGCGAGACGCGGATCCCGGCGTCGTCGACGACGTCGTCGGCCGCGTCGCGCGCGAACGCGGGCCGGTCGCCGTCGCCGATGTGCCCGCGGCGGGCATCGACGCGCGCTCGCTCGGCGGCGCGATCACCTCCCTGCTGGCGGTGCCGCTGGTCGACGAGGGCCGGGTGATCGGCTCGATCCAGGTCGGGACCTTGACGCGGCGCGACTTCGACGGCGAGACGATCGGCCTGCTGCGCCTCGCCGCCGACCGCGCCGGCCTGGCGATCGGCCGCACGCGTCTGTTCGAGCGCGAGCGGCGCATCGCCCAGGAGCTGCAGCGCTCGCTGCTGCCCAAGCGCCTGCCGGACGTCGCGGGCGTCGGCCTGGGCGCGCGCTACGTGCCGGGCGAGAACGGGACGGCCGTCGGCGGCGACTGGTACGACGCGATCGCGCTGCCCAGCGGACGCGTGGCGATCGCGATCGGCGACGTCGTCGGCCGCGGCATCGCGGCCGCGGCGACGATGGGCCAGATGCGCAGCGCGCTGCGCGCGATCCTCATGCAGGCCGACGACACGGGCAGGATGGCCGACCGCCTGAACCGCTTCACGCTCGGGCTGGGCTCCGACGAGGCGATCATGACGACGGTCGTGCTGGCGATCCTCGAGCCCGGCACCGGCGTGCTGCGCTTCACGAACGCGGGCCACCCGCCGCCGCTGCTGGTAAGCGCGGACGGCAGCGCCGCCTACCTCGACGAGCCGCCCTCGCCGCCGATGGGCGTGCTGGCGACGCCGCGCTACAAGCAGCACACGCGGCGCCTGCAGCCCGGCGCGACGCTCGTGATGTACACCGACGGGCTCGTCGAGGAGCCGACCGAGGTGCTCGACGTCGGCCTCGAGCGGCTGCGCGACGCCGCCCGGGCGACGGGCCCCGACGTCGAGGCGACGTGCGAGCTGCTGCTCGACAGCCTCACGAGCGACGCGGCACGCTCCGACGACGTGACGCTGCTCGTCGTGCGCCTGCAGGAGACGCTCGGAGCCAGCGTCACGCTCGAGGTCTCCAACGAGTCCGGTGGCCTGTTCACGATGCGCCAGACGCTGCGGCGCTGGCTCGTCGAGCACGGCGCCGGCGAGGACGAGACCGAGGACCTGATCATGGCCTGCAACGAGGCCTGCGAGAACGCCGTCGAACACGGCTACGACCTCGGCGACGACCTGTTCGCCGTGGAGTTCGCTCACGACGAGGGCGAGATCACCCTCACCGTGCGCGACCACGGAGCGTGGCGGGAGCCGCAGGACACGGCCGACCGCGGACGCGGGCTGCCGCTCATGCGCAGGCTCATGGACGCCGTGGAGATCGAGCCGCGGGCGGGTGGCACCACCGTTCGGCTCCGCCGCCGGCTCGCGGCGGCGCCGCCCCGCACCCGCGCGGCGGCGGACGCCGGCGCCAGCGCGCCAGGCTAGGCGAGGACGGGATCTGCGGCGGGAGCGGTCTCGGCTGCCTCGCGCAACTGCGCGATCGTCTGTCGCAGGATCCGCGAGACCTGCATCTGGCTGATCCCGATCGCGGCGCCGATCTCGGCCTGCGTCATGTCCTCCTCGAAGCGCATCCGCAGAATCTCCCGCGCCCGCGGCGAGACCGCGTTCATGAGCCGGCCGAGCTCGGCGCGCTGCTCGGCGCGCTCGATGTCCGGATCCTCGGCGCCGAGCGTGTCCTGCAGCGACATCGCCTCACCGGGCTCGCCCTGTGGCGCATGCAGCGAGAGCGCGCCGCGCGCGCTGCGCGCCTGCATCGCCTCGAGGACCGCCTCATCGCTGACGCCGACCGCCTCGGCCAGCTCGCTCGTGGTGGGGGAGCGATCGAGCTGCTGCGTGAGGCGCGCGAGCGCGCCCTCGACGCGCAGCGTGACCTCCTGGATGCCGCGCGGAGGTCTCACCATCCACGTCTGATCGCGGAAATGGCGCTTCAGCTCGCCGGCGATCGTCGGCACCGCGAACGAGCTGAACGCGTACCCGCGCGCCGGGTCGTAGCGATCGATCGCCTTCACCAGCGCGACGGACGCGACCTGGACGAGGTCCTCCAGCGGCTCGCTGCCGCGCTCGTAGCGCCGTGCCAGCGAGCGCGCGAGCGGGAGGAAGCGCTCGATCAGCAGCGCCCGCGCGCGCTGATCGCCCTGGTCGACCCACGCGCGGAAGAGCCGCAGATCCTCACGGGCGCGCCGGTCGCCCGAGACCTCACCCGGCGGTGCATCTGCTTCACCGCCGCCAGAGGCGACGGTCGAGTCCAATGCTGCCACGTTCTCACCTCAAAGCCGTCGTGCTCTGATGACCGGCGCAAGCTGTCGGCGATGACAGGCGAAACGGTCGTCCCTGCGTGGGCCGTACCCATGGCAGGACGGGGGAAAACACCCGCGGCACTACGCGCTCGGTCACGAGGGCGGCTGCGACCCGGCCGCCGGCCGCCCCGGCTACGTGGTCAGCCCGCTGCCGCACGCCGGCGAGCGGTTCGGGAGGGACATGAGGAGTACCGGCGCCTCGCCGGGTGGTCTAAGGTGATGTGACCTGCGCCTTCTGCTGACTTGCGGTTTCGCCCGTAAGGCACTTCTGGAGGGATCTGGAACCGCTTCGGCTCGTAGCGTCTCCCGCCAGCCAAGCGGTCCATCCCACCGCCGGAGACAGAAAGGCCCGTCAGAACGTGACGAGTCCAGAAGCCCACGTGAGCCGAGGTGAAGCGGCGCAGGCGATCAGCAACACCCTCGTGCGCCTGCTGCGCGACTACACCGGTCGCGGTCCGACGCAGGCGTACACCACGATCACCGACGCCCACGTGATCGTCGTGCTGCGCGACGCCCTGCTCAAGGCCGAGCGCAGCCTCGTCAAGGACGGCCACAGCGACGCGGTCATCGACATGCGCCGGCGCGTTCAGCGCACGATGAAGGGCGACCTCGTGGCGGCGATCGAGCGGCACACCGGCCGCGAGGTGCTCGCGTTCCTCAGCGACCACCACATCGATCCCGACATCGCGGTGGAGATCTTCATCCTCAAGCCGCGCGCGGGCAGCGACGATCGCGACGGCTCGCTCGACGGCGACAGCGTCGCGCTGGAGAGCTGAATGCGCCCGATGCGAGCGGGCGAGGCGTGACCGTGCCCACCGACGCCGAACCGCTCAAGCAGCGCCTCGAGCCGTTTCGCGTCGACGTGCGGCCCGAGCGCGACGTCGTCCGGGTCATCCCGGTCGGCGAGCTCGACCTCGCGACGGCCGGCGTGCTCGAGCACGAGCTGCACGAGCTGCGCGACTCCGGCTTCGACCACGTCGTGCTCGACATGCGCGGCCTGACGTTCATCGACTCGAGCGGGATCCGCGTCGTGCTCTCCGAGCACCGCCACGCCGGAGCGAGCGAGCGGCGGCTGACGCTGATCGGCGTGCCGCCGGTCATCCACCGCGCGCTCGAGGTCTGCGGGCTGCTCGAGCACCTGAACGTCGACTCGTCGTCCTGAGCAGTCGCGCGTAGACCCCGTGCCCCTCGGGTAGCATTTGCGGGGAGGACGCAGCTCGGTACAGGACGGGCCGACGTCAGCAAGCAGGAACTGCAGGGAAGACGAGCACTCGTGTACGACTCGTGGGCTCGGCGGCCGGCAAGGCAAACGTCATCCTGACGCGAGGGGGCAACCCATGCCGAGCCGGACGATGGATCCCAGTACGCGCGCCCCGGACGAGGCCGCGCTGTTCTCCCGCTACCACGCGACGCGCGACCCGGCGGCGCGCGAGCAGCTCATCGAGCGCTTCGTCCCGCTGGCCCGCAGCATCGCGCTGCGCTTCTCGACGCGCCGCGACACGCTCGAAGATCTGCTGCAGGTGGCGACGATCGGGCTCATCAACGCCGTCGACCGCTTCGATCCCGCCCGCGGCGTGGCGTTCTCGACGTACGCGGTTCCGACGATCTCCGGCGAGATCAAGCGCTACTTCCGCGACCGGACCTGGTCGGTGCGCCCGCCGCGTGCGCTGCAGGAGCTGGCGCTGCGCGTCGACTCGGCCGTGGCCGCCCTCACCGAGGACGGCCGTTCGCCGACCGTCGCCGAGATCGCCGAGAAGCTCGGGGAGCCCGAGGAGCTCGTCCTCGAGGCGCTGCATGCCCATCACGCGCGCTACGGCGTCTCGATGCAGGCGCAGCTCGGCAGCGAGGATGACGGCGCCGCGCGCCTGGAGGAGCGCCTCGGCGACGACGACGACGGCTACGACATCGCGGAGGAGCGTGTCGTGCTCGAGCGCCTGCTGCGGATGGTCACCGACCGCGACCGCCGCGTGCTGCGGATGCACTTCGAGCTGGACATGACCCAGCGCGAGATCGGCGAGGTCCTCGGCGTCAGCCAGATGCAGGTGTCGCGCATCATCCGCCATGCCCTGCGCCGCATGCGGCTCGGCGCGGAGCGCTCCGAGCAGCTGCTCGTCAGGGCCTGAGCGAACGCAGGGGCCGCATGGCCCGCCGCCGGGCGGGTACATGCTGGCCATGGCCCAACCTGAACAGGAACTCCACCGCGCGCCGAGCGACCTGCCGGTCGGCGAGCTGCTCAAGCGCGCGAGCGAGCAGACGTCGCGGCTCGTGCGCGAGGAGCTGCGCCTCGCGCAGCTCGAGCTGCAGCAGAAGGCCAAGCACGCGGGCATCGGCGTCGGCCTGTTCGGCGCCGCCGGCGTCGTCGCGCTGTTCGGCGCCGCGGTCCTGGTCGCGTTCGTCGTGCTGCTGCTGGCGACGGCGATGGACGCGTGGCTGGCCGCGCTGATCGTCGCCGTGGTGCTCTTGGCGGCGGCGGGCGCGATGGCGCTCGCCGGCAAGAGCCAGGTCGCGGAGGCGACGCCGCCCAAGCCCGAGCGCGCGATCGACAGCGTGCATGACGACATCGACGAGATCAAGGCGAGGAGCGGCCGATGAGCGACGACCCCGAGGAGAGCATCGCGGCGGCGCGCGCGCAGGTCGAGCAGACCCGCGAGGAGCTCGGCGAGACGGTCGAGGCGCTGGCCCACAAGGCCGACGTGAAGGGCCGCGCGCACGACAAGGCCGACGAGGTGAAGGCGCGCGCCGAGACCGCCGCCGACCAGATGCGGGCCCGCGCGAAGGAGACCGTGGAGCAGGTCAGGGCGGAGGTGGCGCCGAAGGTCGCTCCCGCGGCCGAGCAGGTGCGCGCGAAGGCCGGTCCGACCGCCGAGCAGCTGAAGGCGAAGGCCGGGCCCACGGCCGTGCAGGTCCGGGCGCGGGCGCAGGAGCTGCCGGCGCCGGTGCTGGCCGGCGCCGCCGCGCTGCTGCTCGTCGCGGTCGTCGTGCTGCGCCGGCGGCGCCGTCGCTCCTGAGGGCGCTCAGCGGCGCGCCGACGACGACGCCTGCGGCGGCTCGACGGCCTGGATGCGGCCGGCCTGCGACTCCGCGACGTGCGCGCCCGACTGCGTCGCGTTGGCCTTCGCGCACAGCAGCGTGAAGGCCGACTGCAGGATGTCGTTGATCGCCGCCGTGGCGAGGATGCCGGCGACGATGCGGCCTTCCCGCGGCCGCGCGACGCGCAGGCCGACGAGGCCGAGCGAGCTCCAGGTGCCCAGGCAGCGCGGGCACGTGACGAGCTCGCCGAGCACGTAGCGCAGGCCGCGTCCGCGCGGGTGGCGCTCGCCGTCGTCGCCGGGCGCGACCAGCGGCTCGCGCGCCCACGCGCCGACCTTCTCCTTCGCCAGCGCCTTGGTCAGCGTGAAGGTCGCCAGCCCGAACACCGGCAGCTCGGCACCGGGGGGCGCGGGCTTGCCCGCGCGCGCCGTCGCGGCGAGCACGGCGCTGACGGCGCCGAGCCAGACGACGTTGACCGCGGCGTAGTCGCTCGCTTCGACCGGCTTGTGTGACAGCTCCGCCATCGAGCGCCCGGGCTACCCCGCCGGCCGCCGCGGATCACATGGGGTTACGTCGCCCGGCGCATCCGCGGGCGCGTCAGAGCGTCGGCACGCACGCTCGAGAACGTCATGCGGAACGTCGCAGCGGCGGGCCGAGGCGCGCCGTCGACACCGCGATCGCCTCCGGGTTCTCGTCGATGAGGACAAAGCGGCGGCCCAGCGGCCGGCAGACGGCGCCGAGCGTGCCGGAGCCGGCGAACGGGTCCAGGCACCAGCCGCCCGGCAGCGAGGACGCGGCCACCATCCGGCGCACGATCCCGGCCGGCTTCTGCGTCGGATACCCGGTCTTCTCGCGCGAGTTCGTCGGCACGATGGTGTGCCACCAGCAGTCGCTCGGGCGCTTGCCGCGCGCGGCCTTCTCGGGTCCGACGAGGCCCGGCGCCATGTACGGCTCGCGGTCGACCTCGTCGTCGTCGAAGTGGTACAGCGCGCGGTCGCGGACGTAGACGAGGATCGTGTCGTGCTTGGCCGGCCAGCGGCGCTTGGGCCGGCCGCCGTAGTCGTAGATCCAGATCAGCTCGTTGAGGAAGCACTCGGGCCCGAAGATCTCGTCGAGCGCCAGCTTGCAGCGATGCGACTCGCGGTAGTCGAGGTGCAGATACAGCGTGCCGTGGGGCGCGAGCAGCTCGCGCACGCGCTCCAGGCGCGGCGCGAGGAACCCGGCGTAGTCGGCGAACGCGTCGGCGTAGCCGAGCTCGCCGCGGCGCTGCGCGTTGCCGGTGTTGAACGGCGGGTCGAGGTAGGCCATGTCGAACGCCCCGTCGGGCAGGCCCGCCATCGCGACGAGGTTGTCGCCGGCGATCAGCAGGTCGTCGTCGAGGACGGTCCGACCGCCGGCTTCGAGGGTGCGCACGGTGGCGGCAGCCTACGACCGGCGACGGTCGCCTCGGGCGGCGGCCTCACCTGGCGATCGACGAGGGGCGGCGAGCGGCGCGAGCGCTTCGCGCCAGCCGAGCTCAGGGCTTGCATCCTGCCGGCATCGGGGCAGCCCGTCGCGACCCGCGATTTGCGAGCCTGTGGGTGGATGGCGTCCCTCGTTCGCCGCGTGGCCGTGCTGCTCGTCGTCGTCGTCCTGACGGTCGTCGCGGTCGTCGCGCTCTTCCCCGGCGACACGTCGCATCCACGCCTCGTGCCGGGGACGGGGGCCGACAACGACCCGCTCGCCTACACGGAGGGCCGCGAGGACGAGTTCGCCGCCGCCGCCGCGCGCGGGCACGCGCACGTCATCTACGCCAAGTCGCCGGGCGGGGCGCGTGCCAGCGCCGAGCGCGTCGCGCGGTACCGGCCGCTCGTCGAGGCCGCCGCCGAGACCTCCGACGTCGATCCCGACACGCTGGAGGGGCTCGTCCTGCTGGAGAGCGCCGGGCGCCCGGACGCGGCCGCCGACCCCCAGCTCGAGGGCGCGGTCGGGCTCACGCAGATCCTCGCCGAGACCGGGCGCAACCTGCTCGCGATGAAGGTCGACCCGGCCGGCGCGCGGCGGATCGGGCGCTCGCTGCGGCGTGCGCTGCGCAAGGGCGACAGTGCGCTGGTCGACCGGCTGCAGGCCCGCCGCCGGCGCATCGACGAGCGCTTCGATCCACCCAAGGCGCTGGCGGCCACCGCGCGCTATCTCGTCTTCGCGCGCGAGCAGCTCGGCCGCGCCGACCTCGCGGTGCAGAGCTACCACATGGGCATCGGCAACCTCCAGAACGCGCTGCGCGACTACGGCGCCGACGACGTCTCCTACGCGCGGCTGTACTTCGACTCCACGCCGACCGACCACGAGGAGGCCTACCGCCGGCTCGCCGCGCTCGGCGACGACTCGGCCACCTACCTCTGGCGCGTCATGGCGGCGCGGGAGATCATGCGCCTGTACCGCTCCGATCCCGACCGGCTCGACCACATCTCCGCGCTGCAGAACGCCAAGAACTCCGCCGAGGAGGTCCTGCACCCGGAGGACGAGACGGAGTCCTTCACGACGCCCGACGAGCTGCGCGCCGCCTACGCCGACGGCCGGATCGTCGCCCTGCCGCCGGCGGCGCTGCTCGAGCGGGGGGTGGCGATCGACCGCGGGATGGGCGAGCTGGCCGCCCGCCTCGAGCGCTCGCGCAGGACCTATCGCGGGCTGCGCGTGCCGGCGCTGTCGCTGCTGGCCTACATCGGCTCCGGCGTCAAGGCGATCTCCGGGAGCGATGCGTCACTGGTCGTGACGAGCACCGTGCGCGACAGGGCCTACCAGCGCCAGCTGCTGCGCCGCAACCGCGAGGCGACGCCGAACTACTCGCTGCACACGACCGGCTGGTCGTTCGACATCCAGCGCACGTACGCGTCGCGGGCGCAGGCGCTGGCGTTCGAGTTCATGCTCGAACGCCTGCAATCGCACAACCTCATCGCCTGGGTGCGCGAGCCGGCCGCGATCCACGTCACCGTGTCACGAGACGCAGACCGGCTGGCCGCCGTGATCGAGCCCTGAGGCCGCCGCGTCCTCAGCTGAGCAGCTCGCGCACGTGCGCGGCGACGTTCGCCGGCGTGATGCCGAGCTCCTCGAGGATCCTCTCCGCCGGTGCGGAGGCGCCGAAGCGGTCGATGGAGACGATCGCGTCGGCGTAGCGCTCCCAGCCCATCCGCACGCCGGCCTCGACGGAGACCGTCGGCAGGTCGATCGGCAGGACCGACGTCTTGTAGTCCTCGTCCTGCTGCTCGAAGAGCTCCCACGACGGCATCGAGACGACGCGGACCGCCACGTCGAGCTCCTCGGCCGCGGCCAGCGCGACCCACACCTCGCTGCCCGTGCCGATGATGATCGCCTCGGGATCGTCGGCGTCGGCAAGCACGTACGCGCCCCTGCCGGTGCCGGCGGCCGCGCCGTACTTCTCGCGGTCGAGGACCGGCAGGTCCTGGCGTGACAGGACCAGGGCGGCGGGACCCTCGAGATCCTCGATGATCACGCGCCAGGCCTCGGCGGTCTCGTGCGCATCGGCGGGCCGCAGCACGACGAGCCCCGGGATGGCGCGCAGCGCCGCGAGGTGCTCGACGGGCTGATGCGTCGGGCCGTCCTCGCCGAGCGCGACGGAGTCATGGGTGAAGACCCACGTCGTCGGCAGCCCGGTCAGCGCCGACAGCCGGATCGCGCCGCGCATGTAGTCGGCGAACTGCATGAACGTCGAGCCGTAGGGCCGGACGATGCCGCCGTGCGCGGCCATGCCGTTGACCGCGCCGCCCATGCCGTGCTCGCGCACGCCGAAGTAGACGTTGCGACCGGCTTTCTCGGCCGTGAAGCGCTCGGAGTTGGGGAACTCCGTCTTCGTGGACTCCGACAGGTCGGCGGCGCCGCCGACCATCGTCGGCGTGAACTCCTCGAAGGCGGCCATGACCTTGGCGCCCGCGCTGCGCGTCGCGATCTTCGGCTTGTCCCAGTCGATGCTCGCCAGCGCGTCGGCGAGGCCGGGCAGCGCCTTGCCGTCCCAGGCCAGGTCCCATTCCTCGGCGAGCCCGGGGTTGGCCTCGCGCCACGCGGCGAAGCGCTCGTTCCACTCGGCGTGCTGGCGGGCGCCCTCCTCCTTCATCGAGGCGGCGGCGTAGGCCTCGTCGGGGACGTGGAACTGCTTGTCGGGATCCCAGCCCATGACCTCCTTCGTCAGGCGCACCTCGTCCTCGCCGAGCGCGGCGCCGTGCGCCTTGCTCGACCCGGACTTGTTGGGCGACGGGTAGCCGATGATCGACTTCACGCGGATGATCGACGGCTTGTCCTCGACCTTCTGAGCGTTCTTGATCGCCGTCTCGAGCGCGACCATGTCGTTGGCGTCGTGGACGGCCGAGACATGCCAGCCGTAGGCCTCGAAGCGCTTCTCGACGTCCTCGCGGTCGAAGCTCAGCGACGTCGGGCCGTCGAGCGAGATGTCGTTGTCGTCATAGAGGTACACGATCCGGCCGAGGCCGAGCTGCCCGGCCAGCGAGGCCGCCTCGGCGGCGATGCCCTCCATGAGGTCGCCGTCGGAGACGATGGCGTAGATGTGGTGGTTCTGGACGTCCTCGCCGTAGTGCTCGCGCAGGTACTTCTCGGCGAGCGCCATCCCGACGCCGTTGGAGAAGCCGGCGCCCAGCGGCCCGGTCGTCACCTCGACGCCCGGCGTCACGTGGACGCGATCGCGCTCGGGGTGGCCCGGCGTCAGCGATCCCCACTGGCGGAAGTTCTTGATCTCGTCCATCGGGAGGTCGTAGCCGGTCAGGTGCAGGATCGCGTAGAGGAGCATCGATCCGTGCCCTGCGCTGAGCAGGAAGCGGTCCCGATCGGGCCATGTGGGATCCGCCGGGTCGTGGCGCATGATGTGCCGGTACAGGACGACGGCGGCCGGCGCCATGGCCATCGGAAGGCCCGGATGACCGGAGTTCGCCTTCTGGATCGCGTCCATCGCGAGAGCGCGGATGGAATCGACGCAGAGCTGATCGGAATCGGAAGTCATATGCGGAAGTATCGAGATCGGCGCGCCATCACGTCGTGTGGACGGTGCTCCCCGAGGCTTCCCTCCCGCACCTGCGCACATGTGTCAGGTTGCCCGACATGACCGACGAGCTCGGCTGGGAGGCGGTGCTGGCCTGGCGCGTGGAGCGCCAAGCGCTCGCCCGGCGCGCCGCCGCCGGCGACTGGATGGACGTCGTGCGCCGCGTCTGCGGCCTGCATGCGCAGGTCCAGGCGTCCGCCGAGCTGACGCTCTGGGCGCGCGTGGAAGGTCTCCCCAGCGGCGCCGTCGCCGATGCGTTGTGGTCAGACCGCACGCTCGTGCGCACGTGGGCGATGCGCGGCACCCTGCACCTGCTGCCCGCCGACGAGCTCGCGCTGTGGGTCGGCGCGCAGGGCGCGATCAAGCCGCGCTACGAGATGGCGAGCTGGCGCAACGCCTTCGGCATGACCACGGCCGAGGCGGTGGCCGTGCTCGACGCGATCCGCGATGTGCTCGACGGCGCGCCGCTCACGCGCGACGAGCTCGGCGACGCGGTCGGCGAGCGCCTCGGCGACGCGCGCCTCGGTGAGGCCGTCCGCGGGAGCTTCGGGACGATGCCCAAGCTCGCCGCGTTCCGCGGCGATGTCGTGTTCGCCAAGCCGGCCGGGCAGAGGGTGCGCTTCACGCGTCCGGACCGCTGGCTGGCTGAGGACTGGACGCCGGTTGCCTCGCCGCGCGAGGCGATGGCGGCGGTGATCCGCCGCCACCTCGCCGCGTTCGGCCCTGCCTCGCGCGACACCTTCGCGCGCTGGTTCGGGATGTCGTCGCCGGCGCAGGCGGGCAGGCTCATCGCGGCGCTGGGCGACGAGGTCGCGGCCGTCAGCGTCGACGGATGGGAGGGCTGGATGCTGCGGGAGGACGTGGCCGCGGCGACGGCCGCGCGTCCGAGCGGGGTGGTCGCGCTGCTGCCGGCGTTCGACCAGTACGTCGTCGCGGCGCCACGCGACGAGACGCCGGTGCTGGCCGCCGCGCACAAGGACCGCGTCTACCGCCGGCAGGGCTGGCTGTCACCGGTCCTGCTCGTCGACGGGCGGATCGCCGGCGTCTGGAGCCACGAGCGCCGGGGCGGCGTTCTCGAGGTGACGATCGAGCCGTTCGAGCCGGTGCAGGAGCTCGTGCGGGACGGCGCCGAGCGCGAGGCGCAGCGGCTTGCGGAGCACTTCGGCGACGAGCTCGAGCTCGTGTGGGATTAGGGGTGTGGCGGTCGTGCACGCGCAGCGACGCGGATTCGCCACACCTCCCTCAGTCGCGCGTTCTGTCCTCGTCACCGTCTCCGGCGGAGCGCGCGGCGCGGGCCTCGTACGCCCGCCGCGCCTGCGCGTCGGCGCCGCCGAGCACCCGATCGAGCGCGAGCAGGCGCGCGAACCCGTCGCGCACGACGGTCGGCGCGGCGGCGCCCAGCTTCTGCAGCGGCCCGATCCGGCGCGGGACGAAGACCTCGAAGCGGGGTGAGCGCAGCGCCGCGACGATCGCGTCGGCCACGAGCGGCGGGTCGATGTGGGGCACGAAGCGCGCCTGTGGCGTGCCCACGGAGAGCTCGGTGTTGACGACGCCCGGCATCACGCACGTGACCTGGATCGGCGTCCCGCGCAGCTCGGCGCGCACGGCCTCGGACACGCCGACGACGAAGTGCTTCGTGCCCGAGTAGGTCGCGCCGCCGGCGAAGCCGACCTTCCCGGCGGTGGAGGCGATGTTCACCACGTGACCGCGCCCGCGCGACCGCATCCGCGGCAGCGCCTCCTTCATCCCGTGCAGGATGCCGTGGACGTTGATGTCGACGAGGCGCCGGGCGGTCGCGTCGGACTCGGCGTCGAACGGGCCCAGCGGCATGATCCCGGCGTTGTTGACGAGCACGTCGAGCGCGCCGAGCCGCGACTCGGCCTCGTCGAGGAAGGCGCGCACCGAATCGCGCTCGACGACGTCGACGAACAGCGCGATCGTGCCGCCGCCGAGATCGGCGGCCGTCTGCTCGGCCGCCGCGCGGTCGAGGTCGCCGATCGCCACCTTCATCCCGGCACGCACGCACGCCGATGCCGTCGCGCGCCCGATGCCGCGGCCGGCACCGGTGATGGCGACGACCTGGCCTTCGAGTGAGCGGGAAGAGCGGGCCATCGGGAGGGTTATCGTTGCGCCATCGCCAGCTTTCGCCATGCCGGGCAGCGCATCGCGTACACGGAGTATGGCTCCGGTGCCCGCACGGTCGTGCTCATCCACGGCCTGCTGCTGTCACAGCGCATGCACGAGCCGCTCGCACGCGCGCTTGCGGCGCGCGGCAACCGCGTGGTCACGATCGACCTGCTCGGCCACGGCCACTCGGACCGGCCGGCGGAGCCGTCGCGCTACTCGACGTCGCTGTTCGCGGGGCAGGTCGTGGCGCTCCTCGACCACCTCGGCGTCGACGAGGCGGTCGTCCTCGGCACGTCGCTGGGGGCGAACACGGCGCTCGAGGTCTGCCACCTCGCGCCCGAGCGCGTGCGCGGCATGGTCATCGAGATGCCGGTGCTCGACCAGGCCCTGATCGCCTGCCTCGTCGCGTTCGGCCCGCTGATGATCGCGCTCGCGGTCGGGGGACCGATCGCGAAGGTCGTCTCGCTCGGGGCGCGTGCGATCCCCCACCGCGGGCTGCCGTTCTACGCCGACATCTGGCTCGACACGGTGCGCCAGGACCCCGAGCCGAGCGGCGCCGTCCTGCGCGGCCTCTTCTTCGGTCGCACCGCGCCGCCGCCCGGCGAGCGCCGGGCGATGCTCGCCCCGACGCTCGTGATCGGCCACCGGCGCGACCCGATCCACCCCCTGACCGACGCCGGGATGCTCGCCGACGAGCTGCCCAACGGCCGCCTGCTCGAGGCGAGCTCCTTCGTCGAGCTGCGGCTGACGCCGGACCGGTTGACCGACGAGATCGGCGCGTTCCTCGACGCGTGCTGGAAGCCGGCGCGGCGAACGGGCCGGCGCCGGCGCGCGACGTCGGCCTCCTGAGACGTCCCCGCCCGACTCTGGCTAGTCTCTGCCGCCGATGTCCAGTCGTCAGGAAGAGAAGGAGCAGCGCAAGCAGGAGCGCCTCGCGCGTGAGGCTGCCGCCGCGGCCGCCGCCAAGCGCAAGCGCCTGCTGCAGCTGATGGGCGGCGTGGTGGTCGCGTGCGTGATCATGGCGGGCGTCGCGTTCGCCGTGACCAGCGGCGGCGGGGATCGCGACACCGCCGTCGACAACGCCAAGCTGACCACGGTCGCGACGGGCGCCGGCTGCGTGTACCGCGCCTTCCCCAACGAGGGCCGTGGCCACTCCGCCGATGAGCTGACGGCCGCCGACTACAAGACCAACCCGCCGACCTCGGGAACGCACAACCCCACCCCGGCGGGCGAGGGCCTGTACGTGCCCGGCAACGAGCCGGAGATCGCCAACTGGGTGCACACCCTCGAGCACGGCCGGGTCCTCTTTCAGTACAAGCCGGGCACGAACCAGGACGTGATCGGGCAGCTGACGACGCTCTTCAACGAGGACGTCGCCGACAGCGGCGGCGCGTACCACAGCGTCCTCATGCAGAACAACTCCGGCATGAAGCCACAGGTCGCGGCGGTGGCCTGGCGCCACTACATGACCTGCTCGGAGTTCGGGCCGAAGACGATCGACGCGTTTCGCACCTTCCGCGACGAGCTCATCGACAAGGGCCCCGAGATCGTCCCGTAGGCCGCCGCGCGCGGCGCACGCCGCGCCCGCACGCGCAAGACCCCGTGCGGACCGCACCATGACGGGCGCCGTCGTGTTCACCCTCCGATGCGCCGTCTCCCCGCTGTCCTGCTGGTCGTGGGCCTGATCGTCTGGCTCGCCGCGCCGGCGCTCTCCGCGCACCCGTTCGTGCCCCGCGCGGTGCAGTTCGAGCAGGCGCTCGACACGTCCGCCTGGTCACCGGACGGTCGCGGCGGGTGGCGCTCGCCGGCGGTGCACGCGCCCAAGCGCTTCGATCTCGTCGGGCTGCGGTGGCGACCCAGCGCCGGCGCGCGAGAGATCGTCACCCGGATCCGCGTGCGCGACGCGCGCGGCCGCTGGCAGCGCTGGACCGCGATGGCGGCCGATCACGCCGGCGGGGCGGGGGCCGAGCCCGTCTGGGCGGGTGGTGCGGACGCCTACCAGCTGCGCATGGACGCCCGCCCGCGGAGCGTGCGCGCGCGCTTCGTCAACGCAACCGGCAGCGCGACCGCGGCCGACCGGGTGCGGACGACGCTGCGCCGCGGCGCCCACGCGCTGCTGGCGGCCCTGGCCGGAGACAGCGCGCGGGCACAGGTGCCGGCGCCCGGCAGCCGCGCAGCACCGCAGATCATCCCGCGCGCCGCGTGGGGCGCGGACCAGTGCCGGCCGCGCGCCGCGCCGGTCCTCGGCGACGTGCAGCTCGGCCTTGTGCACCACACGGTCAGCGCCAACGGCTACGCGCCGAGCCAGAGCGCGGCGATGGTGCTGTCGATCTGTCGCTACCACCGCAACGAGAACGGCTGGCGCGACATCGGCTACAACTTCCTCGTCGATCGCTACGGGCAGATCTTCGAGGGGCGCGAGGGCGGCATCGACCAGCCCGTGATCGGTGCGCAGGCCCAGGGCTACAACGGGGTTTCGACCGGCGTGGCGAACCTCGGCACGTTCTCGCAGTCCGGCCAGAGCGCCGCCGGGGTGCAGGCGACGGCCGAGCTGCTGGCGTGGAAGCTCTCCCTGCACGGCGCCCCGGTCGAGGGCAGCGTCGAGGTGACCTCGGCCGGCGGGCCGTCAAACCGGTACCGCGAAGGTACCGCGGTCACCTTCCAGCGCATCTCCGGCCACCGCGACGCCGACACGACGACGTGCCCGGGCGATGCCCTGTTCGCGCAGTTGGACGAGATCCGCGCACGGGCCGCCGCGCTCGCGCCGCAGTACGCGTTCCTGCCGCCACCCGGCGCGGTCTCCCTCGCCGCGACCGATGCGACGCTCGACTATCCGCAGCCCGCGCAGCTCTCGGGACGCGCGACCGGCGCCGACGGACGTGCCCTCGTCGACGCGCCGATCTCGCTGCAGTTCGCCGCCGGCCGCGGCTTCGTGACGGCGGCGCGCACCGCCACCGGCGCCGACGGAACGTGGGCGGCGCCGCTGCGGACGCAGTACTCGCGCTCGCTGCGCGCCGTGGCGCGCCTGCCCGGGGCGCTCGTCGCCTCGCCTGCGCTGGAGCTGCAGGTCGCGCCGCGGTTGGCGCTGCGCGTACCGGCGCGGGTCACGGCCGGGCGCAGCCTCACCGTGCGCGGGAGCATGCGGCCGCGCCGCCCACGGGCCACGCTCGTGATCGCGCGCGAGGGCTCCGACGGTGAGATGCACACGGTCGCGCGCATTGCGGTGAAGGTTCGCGGCGGCCGTTTCACCACGCCCGTGCGGCTGCGCAGAGCGGCGCTTCACCGGATGCGCGTCACGTTCGCCGGCGATGCGCGCAACCGCGCCGCGCGCTCTGCGGACGTGTTCGTCCGCGCCATGCGTCCTCGCTGACGCACGACCGCAACGCGCGGTTCACGCAGCGGACACCGTTCACACACAGCCCGGAAACCGGGAGCTGTGAGCGTGCGGCATTCCGCTTTCGCAGCTCTCGAGGAGGACGCATGACCACGACGATGCAGAGGCCGGTCGACGCGCCGGCCACGGGCGGCACCGGGCGGAAGGGCCGCTGGCTGGACGACTGGGATCCCGACGACGAGGCGTTCTGGCAGGCGACCGGCAGGAAGATCGCCAAGAAGAACCTGATCCTCTCGATCTTCGCCGAGAACCTCGGCTTCTCGATCTGGGTGCTGTGGACGATCGTCGTCATCAACCTCGCGAACGCCGGCTTCACCCTCTCGCTGTCCGAGCAGTTCCTGCTCATCGCGCTGCCCAACCTCGTCGGCTCGACCCTGCGGATCCCCTACACGTTCGCCGTGCCGAGGTTCGGCGGGCGCGTGTGGACCACGATCAGCGCGTCGCTGCTGCTGATCCCGGTGACGCTGCTCGCGTTCCTCGTGCCGAGCGGGTGGCTGCTCGAGCAGAGCCACTCGACGCAGATGTGGGTGCTCGCGCTCTGCGCCGCGTCGGCCGGCCTCGGCGGAGGCAACTTCTCCTCGTCGATGGCGAACATCTCGTTCTTCTATCCGGACCGCCACAAGGGCGCCGCGCTCGGGCTCAACGCCGCCGGCGGCAACCTCGGCGTCGCGATCACGCAACTGCTCGTCCCGCTCGTGATCATCATCGGCGTCCCGGTGGCGACCCACAAGCTGCCGGAGCACGACGTGAACCTCGCCTACGCCGGCCTCATGTGGATGCCCTTCATCGTGCTCGCGGCGATCCTCGCGTGGCGCTACATGGACAGCATCACCGACGCCAAGACCGACCCCAGCTCGTACACGAGGTCGCTCAAGCAGAGCCAGACCTGGGTCATGTCGCTGCTGTACATCGGGACCTTCGGCTCGTTCATCGGCTATGCGTTCGCGCTGCCGCTCGTGATCAAGAACACGTTCCCGGAGTTCCTCGGATCGCACCCGTTCATCGCGACCTATCTCGCCGGCCTGGGCTTCATGGGCGCGCTGATCGGATCGATCGCCCGGCCGCTCGGCGGCTGGCTGTCCGACCGGGTCGGCGGGGCGCGCGTGACGCTGGCGGTGTTCCTCGGCGAGGCGGTCTTCACGCTCATCGCGATCTACGGCGTCCAGCAGCACAGCTTCGAGATCTTCTTCGCGTCGTTCATGGCGATCTTCCTGCTCGCCGGCATGGGCAACGGCTCGACGTACCGCATGATCCCGTCGATCTTCGCGACGCTGGGGCGCAAGGAGGCCGCGGAGAAGGGGCTCGACGTCAAGAAGACGATCCTCGACTACAAGCATCAGGCCGCCGCCGTGATCGGCATCGCCGGCGCGATCGGCGCGTTCGGCGGCTTCCTGATCCAGGTCATCTTCCGCCAGGCGTCGCTGGGCGTATCCGCGGCGGTGAAGGCGGCGGAGACGCCCGCCGACAAGCTCGCGATCGCCCAGTCGCAGGCCGATTGGTCGATCCCCGCGCTGTGGGTCTTCCTCGCCGCCTATCTCGTGTTCGCCGGGATGACGTGGTTCTTCTACATGCGCAGGAGCTTCGTCACCGACAGGGTCCCGAGCTTCGCGGAGGCATCGATCTAGACCCGTCGCGCCGGAGGGCGGGGAGGGATCGGGCAAGCACATCACCCCGAGGGGCCGGCCCCGTCATCCTCCCCCGCCCCGACTACGCTTGCGGCCCGATGCGGCGCAGTCCCTCCACCGACGAGCGCGAGCACGAGGACAGCCGCTCGCCGATCGTCCGGCTGTGCGCGAACGTCGCGGACTCGTCGGCGTTCAACATCTTCATCTTCGGCGTGATCATGGCCAACGCGGTCGTGCTCGGGCTGGAGACGTACGACGGCATCGTGCGCGATGCGGGCGGCCTGCTGGCGGCGCTCAACGACGTCTTCCTCGGGATCTTCGTCGTCGAGCTGTGCATCCGGCTCATCGGCTTCGGCTCGCGGCCGCAGGACTTCTTCAAGAGCGGCTGGAACGTCTTCGACTTCCTCGTCATCGCGGCCTCGTTCACCCCGGGCCTGCGCGAGAACGCGATGCTGCTGCGGCTCGCGCGCCTGGCGCGGGTGCTGCGGATCGTGCGCCTGCTGCCCGACCTGCGCGTGCTGACGATCGCGATCGGCCGCTCGATCCCCGGCGTGATGTCGCTGGGCATCCTCGCCGTGCTCGTGCTGTTCATCTACGGCATGGTCGGCTGGACGATCTTCGACGACCACGCGCCCGAGCAGTACGGGACGATCAGCGAGGCGATGCTGACGCTGTTCGTCACGCTCACGCTCGAGAACCTGCCCGACCAGATCGCGCTCGGCCGCGAGCTGTCGGAGTGGACGCTCGTGTACTTCATCTCCTACGCGATGCTCGCCGCGTTCCTGATCTTCAACATCCTCATCGGCGTCGTGATCAACTCGCTCGAGGAGGCGCGGGCGATCGAGCACGCGCGCGAGCGGATGGACCGCTACGCGCACGGTGAGGTCGGCCCGACGCCCGAGGAGCGCATCGCGACCGTCCGCGAGGCGCTCGACGAGCTCGAGGCCGACCTCAAGCAGCGCCCGCCGCCGGCCTGAGCGCGCCTACGGCGTGCGGGAGCCACCCTCGCCTTCACCCGCGCTGCGCACGCTGGTCTGCGAGATGGCGCTCGACGATCTCGCGGAGGTCGTCTAGTAGTAGTGGCGCCGGCTGCCGACGCCGCGCCCGACCGCGCCGCAGACGGCGAGGAAGAGACCGACGAACAGCGCGATGATCCCGACGCCCCAGAGGGCGGCGAGCTCGGGGTTCATGACGGCGATGAGCAGCAGGATGATGCCGAAGACGATCATTTGAGGTGTCCTGACCTGAGGGGTGCGCGCCGGCGTGTCCATGGCGGTCGGGAGGGCCGGCGAAGGAACATGGATGTGGCTCGCCCCCTTGCTATCGGCATCCTGGGATTCGACTTGAGCCGAGGCCGTCACACGGCCGGCGGCGGGGCGCTCGGGGCGGTCCTCCCGGACGCGAGGCGCGCGCCTGTCCGTACCGGCCGGTCCTGCCCCGGGCGCAGGACCAGGATCTCGCCCGGGGCATGCTCGAGCAGCCAGGCGATGTCGGCAGCGTCGAAGCCGTCGGCGCCGGAGGCGTCGGCTGCGACCACGATCCGGTCCTGGTGCTCGTGGGCGAGCAGCTCGCGCAGCGCGTGGCGGTAGGTTCGCCCGCGCTCGATGCGGGCGTCGACGGCGACGCCCTCGTGCGTGGCTCGATGCTCGATCGCCTCCAGCAGCGGCATCGCCTCGTCACACGCGCCCGGCAGGGAGGCGGCCAGCGGCAGGTGCATCGGCACCCGCGCGAGGTAGGCCGGGACGAGGATCGCGTGCTCGGCGCGGGCGATCCGCAGCGTGGCGTCGAGCACGGGCTGAGAGAGCGCCTGGCCGATGAACGGAAACAGGATCCGCCTCGCCGGCGGACCGAGCCGGCGCCGGTGCGCGCGGGCCGCATCGAGGGCGCGCCAGGCGAGCAGGCCGCAGCACAGCAGCGCCAGCGACAGCAGGGCGACGTCCTTCACGACCCGGCCTCGCCGCGCCGGGAGCGTTCGGCGACGATGCGCACGTCGATGCCCGGCAGCGCGTCGATGAGCTGGATCGGCAGCGGCTCCGCGAGGCGGCGCAGGCCGCGCCGCCTGGCCGGCGCGCCCATCATCACGTAGGTCGTGCCGCGGTCCTGCGCCACCCGCCGCACCACCTCGACGACATGCCCGTGCTCGACGAGCAGGTGCGCCCCGAGCACCGCGGTCAGCCGCCGCAACGCGTCGAGCTGCTCGCGCTGCTGCGCGGACGGCTCGCGCTCGGGTGGCCCGACCCAGAGGACGTCGAGGGCGGCCCCGAGACGCTGCGCCGAGCGGTACGCGCGCCGCACGACGCGCTGGCTGGAGGGCCGGGGCTCGACGAGCGCGAGCAGGCGCTCGGCCACGGCCTGCGGCGCCGCGGTCTCGATCAGGCGCTCCTCGCGGACGGCGCCGCTGCCGGCCACCAGCCGCTTGGCCTCGACCTCCTCGGCGACCTCGCGCAGCGCGACCTCGCGCAGGGCGGCGAGGTTCTCGATCTTGAAGAAGCCGTTGAGCGCGGCCGGGACGCGGGCGAGCGGGTAGATCCTGCCCGCGCGCATGCGGGCGATCAGCGCCTCGGGCGTGAGGTCGACGATGACGACCTCGTCGGCCTGCCCGAGGACGGCGTCGGGCAGCGTCTCGCGGACCGTCACGCCGGTCAGTTCGGCGACCTGGTCGTTGAGCGATTCGAGGTGCTGGACGTTGACCGTCGAGAAGACGTCGATGCCCGCGCGCAGCACGTCGTCGACGTCCTCGAAGCGCTTGCGATGCTCCAGGCCCGGGGGGTTGGTGTGCGCGAGCTCGTCGATCAGCGCCAGCTCAGGGCGCCGCTCGAGCAGGGCGGGCAGGTCCATCTCGGTCAGCTCGTTGTCGCGGTAGTCGACACGGCGTCGCGGGACGAGCTCCAGATGCTCGGCCTGCGCGGCGGTCTCCGGGCGGTCGTGGGGCTCGAGGTAGCCGACGACGACGTCGCGGCCGGCCTCGGCCTCGGCCCGGCCCTCCTGGAGCATGCGGTAGGTCTTGCCGACCCCGGCGGCCATGCCGAGGAAGATCTTGTGGTGACCGCGGCGCGCATCGCCCATGTCCGGAAGTGTCAGGCCCCGAGCAGGTTGTGGACAACCAGGTCGACGAGCTTGATCCCGGCGAACGGCGCGATCAGGCCGCCGAGCCCGTAGACGAGCAGGTTGCGGCGCAGCAGCGCCGTGGCGCCGACGGGCCGGTAGCGGACCCCGCGCAGCGCGAGCGGCACGAGCATCGGGATCAGCAGGGCGTTGAAGACGATCGCGGAGATGATCGCCGACTCCGGGGTGCCGAGGCCCATGACGTTGAGCTGCTCCAGCGGGCCCGATTCGCTGCCCGCCGGCGCGTAGGTCGCCGCGAAGATCGCGGGCAGGATGGCGAAGTACTTCGCGACGTCGTTGGCGATCGAGAACGTCGTCAGCGCGCCGCGCGTGATCAGCAGCTGCTTTCCGACCTCGACGATCTCGATCAGCTTCGTCGGGTTGGAGTCCAGGTCGACCATGTTGCCGGCCTCGCGCGCAGCCTGGGTGCCCGTGTTCATCGCCACGCCGACGTCGGCCTGCGCGAGCGCGGGAGCGTCGTTGGTGCCGTCGCCGGTCATCGCGACGAGCCGGCCCTGAGCCTGCTGCTCGCGGATGAGCGCGAGCTTGTCCTCGGGCGTCGCCTCCGCCAGGAAGTCGTCGACGCCGGCCTCCTCGGCGATCTTCGCCGCCGTGAGCGGGTTGTCGCCGGTCACCATCACCGTGCGGATGCCCATCGCACGCAGGCGGTCGAAGCGCTCGGCCATGCCGTCCTTGACGACGTCCTTGAGATGGACCACGCCGAGCACCTGGCTGTCGCGCGCCACGGCCAGCGGCGTGCCGCCGTCACGCGCGACGCGCTCCAGCGCGGCGGCGAGCTCGGGCGGGGCGTCACCGCCCTCGCCCGTCGACCCACGCGAGGATCGCGTCGCCGGCGCCCTTGCGCAGCCGGCTGCCGTCCACGTCGACGCCGCTCATCCGCGTCTGTGCCGTGAACGCGACGAAGCTCGGATCGTGGTCGGCGAAGCTGTGCTCGCGAATGCCGTACGCCTTGGCCAGCACGACGATCGAGCGGCCCTCGGGGGTCTCGTCGGCCAGCGAGGACATCTGCGCCGCTTCGGCCAGCTCGCCCTCCTCGACGCCCGGCATGGGGATGAACGCGGTCGCCTCGCGGTTGCCGAGCGTGATCGTGCCGGTCTTGTCGAGCAGCAGCACGTCGACGTCCCCGGAGGCCTCGACGGCCCGGCCGGACAGCGCGAGCACGTTGCGGCGCACGAGGCGGTCCATGCCGGCGATCCCGATCGCGCTCAGCAGCGCGCCGATCGTCGTCGGGATCAGCGCCACGAGCAGCGCGATCAGCGTGGCGATCGACGCGTCAGTGCCCGCGAACTCGGCGAACGGGCGCAGCGTCACGACGACGACGAGGAAGATGATCGTCAGGCCCGACAGCAGGATGCCCAGCGCGACCTCGTTCGGTGTCTTGCGCCGGGCGGCGCCCTCGACGAGCGCGATCATCCGCTCGATGAAGCTCTGGCCGGGCTCCTGGGTGATCTCGACGACGATCCGGTCCGACAGCACGCGCGTCCCGCCGGTGACCGCGCTGCGATCGCCGCCGGCCTCGCGGATGACGGGAGCCGACTCGCCCGTGATGGCGGCCTCGTCGACCGAGGCGATGCCCTCGATCACGGTACCGTCGCCGGGAATCACCTCGCCCGCGTGCACGACCACGACGTGGCCGCGTCGCAGCTCTGACGCGGACACCTGCGAGCCGTCCTGCAGCGTTGCCGTGGTCTCGGTGCGCATCGCGCGCAGGGTTGCGGCCTGGGCCTTGCCGCGGCCCTCGGCGAGCGCCTCGGCGAGGTTGGCGAAGACGACGGTCAGCCACAGCCACAGCGCGACCACGAAGGTGAACGTCGCGGATTCGGGGGAGGAGGATCGCCGCCGCCGAGCGGCTCGCCGCCGAAGACCTGGATCAGCCAGCCTCCGGTGGTGATGGCGGCCCCGACCTCGACGACGAACATCACCGGGTTGCGCAGCTGGATACGCGGGTCGAGCTTGCGCAGCGACGCGACGAGCGCGGGGCGCAGGATCGAGGGGTCCAGCAGCGAGCGTGAAGGGCGGCGGTCATGGCGCGGGAGACTCCCGGTCGAGGGCGAGGTTGAGCTCGAGGACGTTGACCCCGGCTTCGCCGAGCACGCCGAGCGCGCGGCCGTCGGTGTTGTCTTCGACGAGTCGCCGCACGCGGTCGAGCGGGGCGTGGCGCTCGCGGGCGACCCGGTGCGCCTGGATGCCGGCGTTCGCCGGCGAGATGTGCGGGTCGACGCCGGACGCCGACGTCTGCACCGCGTCGACCGGCACGTCCTTCGCCCGCAGGCCGGGGTTGTCGGGCCGCTCGAGCGCGAGGTAGGCGTCGAGGTTCTTCCTCAGCAGGTCACGTAGGTCGGCGCTGTTGGGTCCGAGGTTGTTGAAGAACGTGCCGGCCGGGTTGTAGCCGGTCACCGACGGGCGGCTCTGGAAGTAGCGCGGGTCGGCTTCGAGGATCGGCTCGCCGCGGCGTCCTTGCGGCCGGTGTCGCGGCGGAAGTCCTGGCCGATCAGCGACGAGCCGACGGCCGTTGCCGGCGCGCTCGATCCGGCTGCCGCCGGCGGCGTCAGGGAACGCGACCTGGCTGATGCCGGTCATGACGAGCGGATAGACGAGGCCGAACACGAGCGTGAACGCCACGATCGCGACGGCGGAGGCGACGAGGTCCTTGCGCATGGGCGTCCTCGAATCCCTAGAAGAGCCGGGTGGAGAGCCCCTGCACGACCGGGCCGAGCAGGAGCGAGGGGACGAAGGTCAGCAGCGCGACGACGAGGATCGTCGCGATGAGCAGCACGACGAAGGTCGGCGTGTCCGTGCGCATCGTTCCCGGACCGGCCGGGGCGACCCGCTTGCCGGCCAGCGATCCGGCGACGGCCAGCGCGAGCACCATCGGCAGGAAGCGGCCCGCGAGCATCGCGACGCCGCCGAGGAGGTCGGCGAAGGTGATGCCGAACGCGCCGGCGCTGCCGGCGACCGGTTGCACGAAGCCCGTGTAGCCGGCGAAGGCCGAGCCGTTGTTGTTGGCCTGCGAGGCGTAGGCGTACAGCGTCTCGGAGAAGCCCTGCGGGCCGGCGTTGTAGATCGACGGCGCCCCGTACTTCGTGGCGACGGCCAGCGCGGTCGCGCCGAGCACGAGCAGCGGCACGGCCAGCGTCGCCATGACGACGAGCTTGATCTCCCGCGCCTCGATCTTCTTGCCCAGGAACTCCGGCGTCCGGCCGACCATCAGCCCGGCGATGAACACCGCCAGCAGGACGAACAGCAGCATCCCGTACAGGCCCGAGCCGACCCCGCCGAAGATGACCTCGCCGGTCATGATGTTCGCCAGCGGCACCGCGCCGCCGATCCCGGTGAACGCGTCGAGCGCGCCGTTGACCGCGCCGCACGAGGCGACGGTCGTCACGACCGCCCACAGCGCCGAGCCGGCATCGCCGAAGCGCAGCTCCTTGCCCTCGAGGTTGCTGCCGGCGAGGCCGGCGAGATGCTGCGCGGGCGTGCCGTTCGTCTCGGCGGCGTAGACGATCGCGACGGCCGCGACGAACATCAGCGCCATCGCGCTGTAGATGGCCCACCCGAGGCGGCGGTTGCCGGCCATCCGGCCGAACGTCGCCGTCAGCCCGGCCGGGATGACGAGGATGAGCAGCATCTCGACGAAGTTCGTCAATCCGTTGGGGTTCTCGAACGGCATCGCCGAGTTGACGTTGAAGAAGCCGCCGCCGTTGGTGCCGAGCTCCTTGATGACCTCCTGCGAGCCGACCGGGCCCAGGGCGAGCGTCTGCTCGCCGCCGGTGACGGTCCCGAACGTGACGTAGGGCGCGAGCGACTGCAGCGTGCCCTGCGAGACGAGCAGGAGGCCGACGACGACGGAGATCGGCAGCAGGACGTAGAGCAGCGAGCGCGTGACGTCGACCCAGAAGTTGCCGAGCGCCGAGCCCGACCGCGACACGAGCCCGCGGATCACCGCGATCAGCACGGCCATGCCGACGGCCGCCGACACGAAGTTCTGCACCGCCAGGCCGGCCATCTGCGAGACGTACGTCATCGTCGTCTCGCCGCCGTAGTACTGCCAGTTGGTGTTCGACACGAACGACGCGGCGTTGTTGAACGAGACGTCCCACGGCGCGGAGGCGAAGTCCTCGTGGTTGAGCGGGTGGATGCCCTGGGTGCGCAGGATCACGTAGAGCACCACGAGGAACAGCGCGCTGAAGACGAGTGCCGTGCGCGCGTAGCCCTTCCAATCCTGCGCCCGCGCTGGGTCCGTGCGCATGAGCCGGTAGATGACGCGCTCGACGGGGCCGACCACTCGGGTCAGGAGGACCCGCTCGCCGGTGTACACGCGGAACATGTACGCGCCGATCAGCGGCGTCAGCGCGGTCAGGACCGCGACGTAGAGGGCGATCTGCAGCCAGCCCTGCGCGGTCAACTACAGCCGCTCCCCGCGCAGCAGTGCGTACAGCAGGTAGCCGATCAAGACCACCGACACGACGAGCGTGAACAGCTCCGCACCGCTCATACCCGCTCGATCCCCTCGACCAGGACGAGCACGACAGCGAAGAGGAGCAGTCCCAGAGCGAGTGCGATCAGGTCCATGCGAGGACTATCGATCGCGCGTCGTGCGGGCCGCGTGGGGATCGACCCCCGCGCCATCAAGATGCTGTGAAGGCGCGACGCGGCGGACCGCGACTCGCAGGCTGCGGCACCGCGGATCTGCGTGCTCGATGATGTGGATCGTGCGCATCCCTCGCGAGGCTTCGCGGCTCGTCGCTGCTCCCCGCATCTGGGGGGTGCTCCTGGTCGCGCTTGCGGTGGGGGCGACGACGCTGGCGATCTACCCGTTGCGCGCGGTCGCGCCCGAGGTGTCCCCGGGCGTCGTGTATCTGCTCGCGGTGCTGCTGGTGGCCGTGTACTGGGGCCTGGCGTTCGGTCTGCTGACCAGCCTGGCGAGCGCCGTCGCGTTCAACTTCTTCCACATCCCTCCGACGGGCCGCCTGATGATCGCCGACTCGGCGCACTGGGTCGCGCTGGGCGTGTTCCTGGTCGCGGCGACGGTGGCGTCCGTCGTCGCCGATCTGGCGCGCTCGCGGGCGGCCGAGGCCGAGCGGCGACGAGGGGAGGCCGATCTGGCGGCGGACACCGCCCGCGAGCTGCTCGGCGGCGCGACCCTCGACGATGCGCTGGCGCAGGCGAGTCGCCTGGTGAGCACGGCGCTGGGCGTGGCCGAGGTCGCGATCGTGCTCGATCCCGGCGGCGACGCGCTTGGCGAAGGTGGTGTCGTCCTCGATCTGGGAGGCGGCCGCGAGGCGCTGCTCGTCCTCGGCGCGGGCGCCGGCGACGACGTCTTCGCACGCGTCCGCGAGCGGGTGGCGCCGGCGCTCGAGGCGCTGCTGCGCGCAGCGCTGGACCGCGACCGGCTGCAGGCGGAGGTCGTCGAGACGCAGGCCCTGCGGCGCTCGGACGTGATCAAGACCGCGTTGTTGCGGGCGGTGTCACACGACCTGCGCACCCCCCTCACCGCGATCATCACCGCCGGGCACGCCGTGCGCTCGCCGGAGCTCGCGGACGGCGAACGCGAGGAGCTCGGCCTCGTGGTCGTCGAGGAGGCGCAACGCCTGTCGGCGCTCGTCGACAAGCTGCTCGACCTGTCCAGGCTGCAGGCCGGCGCCGCCGAGCCGCGGCGAGACTGGTGCTCGCTCGAGGAGGTCGTCCGCACGGCCGCGATCGACGTCGGCGCCGCGGACGCGGGCGGGGGCGGGGGCGGGGACGGCTTCGCGCTCTCCTTCGACGAGGACCTCCCGCTGGTGCAGGCCGACGCCGCTCAGCTCGAGCGCGTGTTCGTCAACCTGCTCGAGAACGCGCGGCGCTACAGCGGCGGGCACCCGGTGAAGGTCCGCGCCCGGGTCGTCGGCGGCAAGATGAGCATCCGCGTCATCGACCGCGGGCCGGGCATGAGCCCGGCCCAACTCGCGCGCGCGTTCGAGCCGTTCTACCGCGACGAGGCGAGCGACGCCCATTCCGGCTCGGGACTCGGACTGGCGATCGTGCGCGGCTTCGTCGAGGCCAACGGCGGCCGCGTGCGGGCCGAGTCGCTCCAGGGCCAGGGCACCGTGATCGCGATCGAGCTGCCCCTCGCGGAGCGCCCCGCCCCGGACATGGCGGCGCAGCGGTCGTGAGCGCGCCGCGATCACGCGTGCTCGTCTGCGACGACGAGCTGCAGATCCTGCGCGGCCTGCGGATCGTCCTGCGCGAGGCGGGGTTCGAGGTCGTCGCCGCGCAGAGCGCCCAGGAGGCACTGGATGCCGCGGCGCTGCATCCACCGCAGGCGGCGATCATCGACCTCGTGCTGCCCGACGGCGACGGGGTCGACGTCTGCCGCCAGCTGCGCAGCTGGAGCCGGATGCCGATCATCGTCCTCTCCGCGATCGGCGACGAGGAGGTGAAGATCGCGGCGCTCGACGCGGGGGCCGACGACTACGTCACCAAGCCGTTCAATCCCCGCGAGCTGATCGCTCGCCTGAACGCCGTTCTGCGCCGTAGCGCGAGCAACGTCGACGAGCCGACGATCCGCGTCGACGGGCTGGAGATCGACCTCGCGGCCCGCAGCGTGCGCCGCGACGGCGAGGACGTGCACCTGACGCCGATCGAGTACGACCTGCTGCGGATCCTGGCGAGCAACCGCGGGCGACTGCTGACGCACCGCACGCTGCTCAGCGAGGTGTGGGGGCCGCAGTACGCCGACGACACGCAGGCGCTGCGCACCCACATCGCCAACCTGCGGCGAAAGCTCGAGCCCGCGGGCGAGCCGCACTACATCCGCACAGATGCGCGCGTCGGCTACCGCTTCATCGCCTGACCCGCCGCCGCGCGCGGCGACCTTCACACCATCCACACAACCGGGCGCCGGATCCGCACACGGCGCTCACAGTCGCGGCTGGATGCTGCGGGGCTCGGATGGCAGAACGCCGGCTCCAAGGTCTTCAGCGGGTGCTGGGCGTCAACGCGCTGTTCGCCACGGCCTACGGCAACGTCGGGTCCTCGATCTACTACGCGCTCGGGCTCGTCGCCGGGCTGGCGCTGGGTCTGACGCCGCTCGTCTTCGTCATCACCGGCATCTTCTTCTTCTGCACGGCGGCGACCTACGCGGAAGCCACCGCGATGTTCCCCGAGGCCGGCGGATCGTCGAGCTTCGCGCGCCACGCCTTCAACGAGTTCGTCTCGTTCTTCGCCGCCTGGGCGCAGATGCTCAACTACGTCATCACCGTCGCGATCTCGGCGTTCTTCGTGCCGCACTATCTCGGCGGCCTGTTCTGGGAGCCGCTGCGATCGGCGCCGGGCGACGTCATCTTCGGCGCCGGCGTCATCATCGCGCTGTCGCTCATCAACGTCATCGGCATCAAGGAGTCCGCCGGACTGAACATCGTCCTGGCCCTCGTCGACTTCTTCACACAGCTGCTGATGGTGATCGTCGGTGCGCTGCTCGTCTTCTCGCCCCAGACGCTCGTCGACAACATCAGCCTCGGCGTCGCCCCGACGTGGACCGACTTCCTGCTCGCGATCCCGCTGGGGATGATCGCCTACACCGGCATCGAGACGATCTCCAACATGGCCGAGGAGGCCAAGGACGAAGCGGTCACGATCCCCAGGGCGATCGCCCGCGTGCGCACCGCCGTGTACGCGATCTACTTCACGCTGCCGGTCGTCGCGCTGTCGGCGCTGCCGGTCACGCGCGATCCCGCGACCGGGGACTACAGCACCCTGCTCGGCGTCGCCGAGGAGGATGGCGGGTTCGCGGGCGATCCGATCCTCGGCGTGGTCAAGCAGCTCGACCTCGGATTCCTGCAGCAGCCGGGCGAGCTGTACGTGGGCGTGCTCGCCGCCACGATCCTGCTGATCGCGACGAACGCCGGCATCATCGGCGTCTCCCGACTCGTCTACTCGATGGGGATCCACCGCCAGGTGCCCGACCGCCTGCGCCAGCTGCACCCCAGGTTCAACACGCCCTGGATCGGGATCCTCGTCTTCGGCGTCATCGCGTGCCTCACGCTGCTGCCGGGGCAGGCCGCCTTCCTGGGCAACATGTACGCGTTCGGCGCGATGCTGTCGTTCACGATCGCGCACGCGGCCGTCATTCGCATGCGCGTCAGCGATCCGCAGCGCGAGCGGCCCTATCGCAGCCCCGGGACGCTGCGGATCGCCGGCCACGAGCTGCCCGGGGCGGCGATCTTCGGCGGCATCGCGACGGCGCTGTCGTTCGTCGTGGTGACGGTGATGAACCCGGTCGTCGCCGTGTCCGGCACGATCTGGCTGGCCCTCGGGATCGCGATCTACGCGCTGTACCGGCGCCGCTACGAGCTCGACCTCGTGACGACCGTCAAGATCGTCGTCCCGCAGGCGGTGACCGCGAGCGAGGCGGAGTACGACTCGGTCCTGATCGCCCTCGAGGTCGATCACTTCACTCCGCAGATCGTGGCCACCGCGGCGAAGCTCGCAGCCCGCGGAGGGCGCGGGATCTACGTGCTCGTCACGATCACGGTGCCGCAGGCCCTGCCGCTGGACGCCAAGCTGCCCGAGCTCGAGGCCACCGCCGCCTCCACTATCCAGCACGCGCGCATGCTCGTCGGACGACGCGTGAGCGGACGCGCCGTCAAGGTGCGCGCCGGACAGTCCGGCCGCGTCATCATCGACGAGGCACGGACGATCCGCGCCCAGGCGATCGTCATGCCGCTGCCCCCGCGGACCGGCACCACGATCTTCGGCAAGACCGTCGAGACGGTGCTCGCCGAGCGCCCGTGCCGCGTCATCATCGAGAGCGAGCCGTCGGGATGACCCGCCGCTCAGCGCGGGGTCCAGCCGCCCGTCTCGCCCTTGTACAGACCCTCCCCGCGCACGACGAGCTGCGCGCTGCGCCAGAGGATCGTCAGGTCCAGCCGCCAGGAGCGATGCTCGATGTACCAGAGGTCGAGCTCGATGCGCTGCGCCCAGGGCAGCGACGCGCGGCCGTTGACCTGCGCCCAGCCGGTGATGCCGGGGCGCACGGCAAGGCGGCCGCGCTCGCGCTCGGTGTACTGCGCGACCTGCGCCGGCAGCGTCGGGCGCGGGCCGACGATCGCCATCTCGCCGCGCAGCACGTTGACGAGGTTGGGCAGCTCGTCGAGCGACGTGCGGCGCAGGACCTTCCCGACGCGGGTGATGCGGGCGTCGCCGGTGTTGACGGCCATCCCGGCGCCGAGGTGCTCGGCTCCGGCGACCATCGTGCGCAGCTTGAGGACGTCGAACTCGCGACCGTGCAGCCCGACGCGGCGCTGGCGATAGAACGCGCCGCCGCGCGTCTCGAGCTTCACGGCGAGCATCGCGACGAGCAGGATCGGCGCGGCGAGGATCAGCCCGGTCGCGGCGGCGACGACGTCGAAGGCCCGGCGAGGCATCGTCAGCGCGTTCCCTCCGCGGGCTCCCAGCCCGCCGACGTCCCGTGGCGGGCCCAGTCCCACAGTCCCGCTGCCACCGACGCGGTCGTCAGGACGTAGTAGCGGACCACGAGCAGCGGGCGCAGGGGCCAGATGCGCCCGAGCATCGCGGCGAGGATCAGGCCGAGCTGCAGCGCGAGCGCGAGCGCGTAGAACCAGTGCTGCGCGCCGAGCGCGAAGCTCGCGACGAGCGCCCCGAGGTGCAGGAACGGCGCGGCGTAGCGCAGCACCCGATGCGAGCCCATCATGAGCAGGTACAGCGGCGGGTAGCCGCGCGGCGAGAGCAGCCCGCCGCGCAGCACGATCGGCCAGGCGTGGCTCATCATGCGCCGCTTGCGCGCGAACTCGCCCTCGATCGAGGGGACCATCTTCTCGGTCGCGCAGGCCTGTGGCACGTACACGGCGCGCCAGCCGCGCTTGACCATGTTGAAGGGAAACGAGAGGTCGTGGCCCATGATCGGGTCGACCTCGATGTAGGTCTCGCGGCGGGTCGCGTAGATCGCCCCGTTGCCGGCCGTGACCGAGCACAGGCGCGACTCGAGCGCGCGCAGCGCCATCTCGTAGCGCCAGTAGAGCCCCTCCTGGTTCGTGCCGCCCTCGTTGACGAACGTGACCCGGCCGCAGGCGTAGCCGACCTTCCCGTCGGCGAACGCCGAGACGAGCTCGCGCAGCGCGTCGGGCGCCCACGTGCTGTTGGCGTCCGAGAACGCGACGACGTCGGCTGTGGAGCGGGCGACGGCCGCGTCCTGCGCGCGGATCTTGCCGCCGCGCTCGAGGTCGAGCACCTCGTCGGCGCCGGCCCGGCGCGCCTCCAGGACGGTGCCGTCCGTCGAACCGTCGCTGGCGACGACGATCTCCAGCCGGTCGCGGGGGTAGTCCAGCGCGAGCGCGTTGGTCACCTTCGCCGCGATCACGGCGCCCTCGTCGTAGGCGGCGACGATCAGGCTCACCGTCGGCTCGTCCGCGACGGGCGCGGCGGGCGGCCGCGCGCGGCGCATCCGCGCCAGCGCGGCGAGCAGGAGCGGGTAGCCGACCTGCGCGTACACGAGCAGCGCGACGCACAGCCAGAACACGACCTCCCAGACGATCACGCGGCCATTGTGTCCGAGTTCAGCGCAGCGTCTCGTACAGCGCGAGGTGCGCCGACGCGATCGCGTCCCAGGAGTAGCGCCCGGCCGCCGCGGCGCGGGCGCCGGCGGCGAGCGCGGCGCGGGCGCCGTCGTCAGCGAGCAGGCGGCGCAGCTCGCCCGCCAGCGCACCGGCATCGCCGGGAGCCACGAGCGCGGCGGCGCCGTCGGCCGCCACCTCCGGAAAACCGCCGACGGCGCTCAGCACGAGCGGCGCGCCGAACGCGAGCGCCGTGAACAGCACGCCGGACTGGTCGATCTCGCGGTAGGGCAGCACGGCGAGGGCGGCGCGGCGGAAGTACGCCGCCACCTCGTCGTCGGCGACGAAGCGCGGGACCCAGCGCACGCTCGGCGGGGCGGCGGCGCGCAGCGGCGCGACGTCCATCCGCGGCATGCCGACGATCCACAGCTCCGCGTCGAGGCCGGCCGCGCGCCACGCGTCGAGCAGGACGTCGAGGCCTTTGTAGGGGCGCAGCAGGCCGAAGAACAGGACGACCGGCTTCGTGACCGCCGCGAGCTCGTCGGGCAGCGGGCGCTCGCCGGGCACGTCGAGCAGGTGGGTGAACGCGCCGTGCGGGATGACCGCGACCTTCTCCGGGGCGACGCCGAGCGCGTCGACGAGCCGCACGCGGCCGTGCTCGGAGTGCACGACGATCGCGTCGACCTGCCCGTAGAGCCGGCGCTGGGCGGCGAGCTGGCCGCGGCGCGGCTCGCGCGGCAGGACGTCGTGGGCAGTGAGCACGACCGGTCGCGCGCGCGGCAGCAGATGGACGTCGACGGGCTGCACGGTGAGCCACTGGAAGTGCACGACGTCGGCCGCGGCGGCCGCGCGGCGATAGGCGAGCATGTCGGGGACGTGCTGGGCGAGCTTCGCCGCGAAGCGGGTGCGCGCGGCCAGCCCGCCCCCCGCCGCCGGCGCCCGCCGGTAGAAGCGCTCGACGCGCTCGTAGCCGTCGGCCGCGGGCACCGGGCCGTAGCCGAAGCGGCTCGTCTGGAGGCGGACGTCGGCGCCCGCGCGCGCCAGCGCAGCGCAGAGCGCGTGGTCGTAGGGCGGCGTGAAGGCCGAGGGATCGACGACGTCCACGCGCACCCGACGAGCCTAGACGGCCGCCCCGGCCCGGGGTGTGGCGAATCGTGCACGCGCAGCGACACCCATTCGCCACACCCGGCTCGGCCGGCAGGTCAATAACGTCAGCCGCGCGATGGCCGTCGAGCTCTCCTACTGCGTCGTGAACACCGAGGCGCGCGAGCTGCTGCTGCGCTGCCTGGACGCGATCGCGGCCGAGCAGGCGACGCTCGACTACGAGACCGAGGTGCTCGTGCTCGACAACGCCTCGGCGGACGGCTCGGCGAGCGCGGCGCGCCGCCATCCGGCCGCCGACGAGGTCATCGCGCTCGAGCTGCGCCGCGGCAAGGGCGAGAACGACTCCGAGCTGCTGCAGCGCGCGCGCGGCCGGCTGTGCCTGCTGCTCAACGAGGACTCCGAGCTGCTGCAGGGCGCCACGCAGGCCCTGCGCGAGGCGCTGGACGCCGATCCCGGCGCGGGCGCCGCGGGCGCGCGGCTGCTGCGGCCCGACGGGGCGCAGCAGCCGTCGGCGTGGCGCTTTCCGACGCCGCTCACCGCGCTCGTCGGCGCGCTGTTCCTGCATCGCCGCTACACCGTCCAGAGCCGCGGCGAGCGCACGCGCAAGGTCGACTGGGCGCAGTCGGCGGCGCTGCTCGTGCGCCGCGAGGCGGCCGAGCAGATCGGCTGGTTCGATCCCGACTTCTTCGTCTACTCCGACGAGGTCGACCTCTGCAAGCGCCTGAGCGCGGCCGGATGGCACACGCTGTACGTCCCGGGCGCCGCGGCCTACCACCACGAGCAGCTCTCGACGGGCGCGGTGCCCGAGCGCCGGATCGTCGAGCTGTCGCGCAACCGCGATCGCTACATGCGCAAGCATCACTCGGCGGCGGGCGCCTGGGCCGTGCGCCTCCTGACGGCGTTCACGTACGCGGCGCGCGCGGTCGCGGCGCTCGTCCTGCCCGGCCACGAGCCGCGCCGCTACTGGCGCCACGTGACGGCGACGCTGCGCCCCGCGCAGGGGGAGGGACTGCGCGAGGCGGCCTCGGAGCACAACCGCGGCAAGCGGCTGTAGCTCGGGCTGTCGGGTCAGCAGGTCGGCGTGGGGGCGGGCGTGAACGTGTGGATCACGATCCCGGTGCCAGGCACGAGCAGGTAGAGCGTTGCGTCGTCGGCCGCGATGTCGGTGGCGAGGAACTCCTGCGTCCCCGGCGGGCTGACGAGCCGCTCGATCGTCAGGCAGTTGCCGGCCTGGCGCAAGACGATCGACTCGAGCGGGTCGCCCGTGTGCTCGGCGTTGGTCAGCGTCCAGCTCACCAGTCCGTTCTCGAGCGACAGGCCGCGGGCGTGCGCGTCGCTCTCGCCCTCGGACGCCGCGGCGAGGAACGAGCGCAGGACCTTCCCGCCGGTCGTGACCACGTAGGAGTACTGGTAGATGTCGACGGCGGTCGCGGCGACGCGGTCGCCCCGCAGGTCCACGCTGCCGACGCCCGTGATGCCGAACCTGACGGCGTCCTTCGGGCGCGGCAGGCGCACCGGCTTGCGCGACGCGCTCTTGACGTACAACCCGCTGAGCTTGCGGTTCTTCGCCGAGCCCTTGCAGAACAGGCCGTAGGCGATCCGCGTGCGCCACTGCGACGGCGCCGTGCTGACCGTGCAGCCGGGGATCGCCAGGTTGCGGAACGTCGCGCGGCGCCCGTCGAGGTCGTTCCACAGCACCTGGCAGGCCGTGCCCGCGTCGCAGCGCATGTACGTCAGCTGCAGGCGGCCGGCGCTGTCGAGGCCGAGATCGATCGACGGATAGCTGCGCGCCTCGCGCGTGCCCTTCACGGCGGAGATCGTGCCATCGGCACCGCGCTGCATGAGGCGCTGATGGCCGAACGCGCCGGTCACCCAGACGATCTGCCCGCCGAGCGCGGTGATCTGCTGGGCAGCGGGATCGGGCACGACGACCGTGTCGGCGGCGGACGCCGTGGCGGGGAGCGCGAACAGCGCGGCGGCGACGAGAGAGGTCAAGAGGGAGCGGGGCATGGGCTCATCTTCGGCGATGGCGACGCGCGCCGCCGGCCACCCAGGGCTCGTCCCTCCACACCTGCACCACGCGTCGCGTCCTAGCCTCCGTCCGGTGACTTCCGACGCCACCGCCATCCGATGAGCCTCGCGAGCGCGCTGCTCGCGCGCAGCGCCAGGCTCCCCCGCGCGCAGACCGAGGACGTCGTCTGCGAGAAGGACCTGCGCGTGACGATGGACGACGGAGCGGTGCTCGTGGCCGACCGCTGGGTCGCGCGGACCACGCGCGAGACCCCGCAGCCGACCGTGCTCGTGCGCTCGCCGTACGGGCGCCGCCACGCGGTCGGGCTCATGCTCGGCCGCACCCTCGCCGAACGCGGGCTGCAGGTGCTGGTGCAGAGCGTGCGCGGCACCTTCGACTCCGACGGCGTGTTCGACGCGTTCGACGAACGCGACGACGGCTTGGCCACGCTGCGCTGGATTCGCGAGCAGCCGTGGCATTCCGAGCGGATCGCGCTCGTCGGCCCGAGCTACCTCGGCCTGGCGATGTGGGCGGCCGCGCCGGGCGCCGGCGATGACATCGCGGCGCTGGCGATCCAGGTCGGGTCCTCCAGCGCGCACCACGCGACATACCCCGGCGGCAGCCCGGCGCTCGAGACGGCGGGCTCCTGGCTGGCCGTGATCGACGGGCAGGAGAGCCGCGTTCCGCCGCTCGGGATCGCCCGCCTCGTCGCGCGGCTGCCGGCGCTGTTCATGCGCCTCCCGCTCGGCGCGTTCGACGTCAACGCCACGGGCGCCGAGGTGGGCTGGTTTCGCAGCGCCCTGGCGAGTCCCGCGCCGCGACGATCCCTGGTGGGTCGCCCGCGACCATGCGCCGGGCGTGGCGCAGGTCGCCGCGCCGGTCCAGCTCGTCGGCGGCTGGTACGACATCTTCCTGCCCGCGATGATGGAGGACCACGCGGCGCGCCAGGCCGCCGGGCTGGAGACCCAGCTGATCATCGGGCCCTGGGCGCACACGTCGCCGGGCCTCATCGCGAACGCCATGCGCGAGGCGCTGGCCTGGCTGCGCGCATACCTGCTCGACGACCGCAGGCTCGTGCGGCCGGACGCGATCCGGGTGCGCATCACCGGCGAGCAGCTCGGCGACGGCTGGCGGTCGCTCGAGCGCTGGCCGCCGCCGGGCACCGGCGAGCGGCGGCTGTGGGTCGCCGGCGACGATCGGCTGCTGGCGGACGAGCCGGCCGACGCGCCCGGCGGCGGCGAGCGCTACCGCTACGACCCGGCGCATCCGACGCCCGCGTTCGGCGGGCCGCACCTGCTCGCGCGGCTGCCGATCGTCGACAACCGCCCGCTCGAGCTGCGCGACGACGTGCTCACGTACACCACCGAGCCGCTGGTGGCGGCCGTCGAGGCGATCGGCGTCGCCCGCGTCGAGCTGCACGTGCGCGCGAGCGGGCCGCACTTCGACCTCTTCGCGCGCGTCTGCGACGTCGGCCCGCTCGGGGCGTCGCGCAACGTCTGCGATGCGCTGACGCGCGTCTCCCCGGAGCGCCTCGAGCCGGCCTCCGACGGATCCTGGCGCGTCGCGTTCGACCTGTGGCCGATGGGCCATCGCTTCGCCGCCGGAAACCGGATCCGCCTGCAGATCTCCTCCGGCGCGCACCCGCGCTACGCGCGCAACCCGGGCACCGGCGAGGATCCCGATCACCGCCACCGAGCTGCGCGCCGTCGACATCGAGCTGCTGCACGGCGGCGAGCACCCGTCGCACCTGGTGCTGCCGGTCGCTCTCGGCGTCTGACCCGAGCCGTCCTTCAGCCGATTAGCATCCGGCTGTGCGGTCGCTGCGTGCCTGGCCGCCCGACTTCCCCACGGACATCGCCGTCCAACGCCGCGCCCCCTACGAGAGCCGCGCCGACTCCGTCATGTACCGCCAGGTGCTGGCCGGGCTCGCACGCGCGCGCGGCTGGGCGGTTCACCTCTATGACGCCGCGGACGTGGAGGACCAGGCTGTCGACATCCTCGGCGAGCGCGCCGACGAGGTGCTGCGCGGCCCGCGGGCGGCGCTGGGGCCGCCGTGGGCCAGGGACCACCGCATGGCGCTGGCGGCGACGATCATGGCCGGCCAGTCGTCCGCGAAGGCCGACCTGTCGCGCAGCGACCGCTCCTAGAAGAGCTTCTTCAGGCCGTCGATCGCGGCGGCCCCGAGGAACACGCTCAGCAGGATCCCGGCGAGCCCGACCACGAACGCGACGATCGCCAGCACGATGTCCTCGAGCAGCACGGCGAGCGAGAGCAGCACGACGCCGAGCGCGGGCAGGGTGTCCAGGCCGGTGAACGGCGGCGCGAAGAAGGCGGCGACCGAGCCGACGATGACGAGCAGCCCGAAGATGACGTTGCTCAGGCGGTGGTCGAACAGGAAGCGCAGGCGCGGGCGCGAGACCCTCTCCAGGCGGCGGATCATCCTCATCAGCGACGTGACGAACTTCTGCGACTTCCCGCCGACGAGCGGCCTCTGGCGCCACTTCTGCGGCAGCCAGATCTCGTCGCGGCCGGCGATGAGCTGCACCGCGAGGAGCACGGCGATGACCTCGAAGACGTGCGTGGCGCCGCCCGTCGGGATCGGGAGGGCCGGAACGCCGAGCAGCAGCACGAAGAGGATCGCGAAGCTCTTCTCCTCGAAGAGCTCGATGAGGCTGCCGAGCGTCTTGTCGCCGTCGCTCGTCAGCCAGCCCTCGAGCTGGTCGCTGACCTTCACGGCCTCCTGAGGATTCACCGAGCCCAACGATCCAAGACACTAACGTTCCGGGCAGCGATGGCGACCCTCCCGCAGGCCAAGCCCGATCGTGCCGCCGCCGCCGAGCGCCGCCCGGCGATCCTCGCCGTGGACGACGAGCCTGCCGTCCTCGCCGCCGTCTCCCGCGACCTGCGCCGCGGCTTCGGCGAGCGCTTCCGGATACTGCGCGCGAGCTCCGGGCCCGAGGCGCTGGACCTGCTGCGCCAGCTGCTCGCGCGCGGCGACCAGGTCGCGATGCTCGTCGCCGACCAGCGCATGCCGTCGATGGCCGGAACGGAGTACCTCGTCGAGGCGCGCAAGCTCGTGCCCGACGCCAAGCGCGTCCTGCTGACCGCCTACGCCGACACCGAGGCCGCGATCGCCGCGATCAACGAGGTCGCGCTGGACTACTACCTGCTCAAGCCGTGGGACCCGCCCGAGGAGCAGCTCTTCCCCGTCGTCGAGGATCTGCTCACGACGTGGGAGTCCGGCGCGGCGCTCGAGGCCGGCGGCGTGCGGATCGTCGGCCACCGCTTCTCGAAGGACACCCACGACCTGCGCGACTTCCTGGCGCGCAACCGGGTCCCGGCGCGCTGGCTGGACATCGAGCGCGACGGCGAGGCGCGCGAGCTGCTGAAGATCGCGGGCGTGTCCGCGGACGGGCTGCCGGTCGCGCTGCTCGAGGACGGCACGATCCTCGAGCGCCCGACCGTGCTCGAGCTCGCCGAGCGGCTCGGCGTCGCCGGCACGCCGGCGCAGGACCACTACGACCTCGTCGTCGTGGGCGGCGGCCCGGCCGGCCTGGGCGCCGCGGTCTACGGCGCGTCGGAGGGACTGCGGACCGTCATGGTCGAGCGCGAGGCGCCCGGCGGGCAGGCCGGCCAGTCCAGCCTGATCGAGAACTACCTCGGCTTCCCGGCGGGCCTGAGCGGCTCGGACCTCGCGCGCCGCGCCACCGACCAGGCGCGCCGCCTGGGGGCGGAGCTGCTGACCGTCCAGGACGCCGTCGGGCTGCGCGCCGAGGGCGCAGGCCGGTTCGTCGAGCTGTCCGGCGGGGGCGTCCTGAGCGCGAACTGCGTGCTGATCGCGTCGGGCGTCTCCTACCGCCAGATGACCGCGCCCGGCTTCGTCGAGCTGACCGGCGCCGGCGTCTACTACGGCGCCGCGATGACCGAGGCGCGCTCGTGCGCACAGCAGCACGTCGTCGTCATCGGCGGCGCGAACTCCGCCGGCCAGGCGGCCGTGCACTTCAGCGGCTACGCCGACCAGGTGACGATGCTCATCCGCGGGCCGTCCTTGGAGGCCTCGATGTCGCACTACCTCGTCGAGCAGCTCGCGGCGCTGCCCAACGTCGCGGTGCGCACGGGCAGCTCGGCGATCGCGGCGGAGGGCGAGGACGGGCGCCTGCGGCGGCTGCGGATCGCCGGCCCCGAGGGGGAGTACGCCGAGGACGTCGACGCCTGCTTCGTCTTCATCGGCGCTTCGCCGCACACCGACTGGCTCGCGGACGTCGTCGCGCGCGACGAGCACGGCTTCATCCTCGCCGGCGCCGACGTGCACGGCACGGCCTGGCCGTTGCCGCGCGACCCGTTCCTGCTCGAGACGAGCGTGCCGGGCGTGTTCGTCGCGGGCGACGTGCGGGCGCGCTCGATCAAGCGCGTCGCCAGCGCCGTCGGCGAGGGCGCGATGGCGGTCTCGCTCATCCACCAGTACCTCGTCGAGGGATGAGCGAGAGCGGCGCGCCGGTCACGCTCGCCGAGCTGCGCCGCGTCGACCTGTTCGACGGCATCGACGACGAGCAGCTGGCCGAGTGGCTCGCCGTCGCCCGGCCGCAGGAGATGGCGCCGGGCGACCTGATCGTCGAGGAGCAGGACAACGTGCCCGGCCTGATCCTCCTGCTCGAGGGCACCGCCGCCACCCACATGACCGGTCGCGGCCGGCCCGAGCCGGTCGGCCGCCAGGTCGCGCCGACGTGGATCGGAGCGATCTCGGTGCTGACCGAAGACCCGCTGCCGGTGCGCATCGTCGCCGAGACGTCATGCCGCATGGCGATCGTCCCCTCCGCGGAGTTCCTGCGGCTCGTCTTCTCCCAGCAGGCCGTCCACCAGACGGTGATCCGGCGCATCGCCCCGGTGATGCAGCGCCTCACGGGGATCGAGCAGAGCCGCGAGCGGCTGGCATCGCTGGGGACGATGGCGGCAGGGCTCGCGCACGAGCTCAACAACCCGGCCGCCGCCGCGCGGCGCGCGGCGTCACAGCTGCGCGAAGAGGTCGGCATCGTGCAGTCGACGCTCGTGAAGTTCGTGAAGTCCGGCGTCGAGCGCGCCGACGCCGAGGTGCTCGTCGGGCTGCAGCAGGAGGCGCTGGAGCGAGCCGCCGGCGCCACCGCCCTGGACACGCTCGACGCGTCGGACGCCGAGGACGCGCTGCTCGGCCTGCTCGAGGGCCTCGGCCTCCCCGAGCCGTGGCGGCTGGCCGAGCCGCTCGCGGCGGCCGGCGTCGACCAGGAGTGGCTGGACCGTGTCGCGGCACACGCGGGCAAGGCGACGGGGGCGGCGCTGCACTGGGTCGCCGCGACGCTGACGATCGGGCGCGTCTCGACCGAGCTGTGCGAGTCGACCGACCGCATCTCGGCGCTCGTCAGCGCCGTGAAGAGCTACGCCTACATGGACCGCGGCGGCCTCGTCGAGGTCGACCTGCACGAGGGCCTGGAGACGACGCTCACGGTGCTCAACCACAAGCTCAAGCACACCGCGATCAGCGTCGAGCGCGACTACGACCGCACGTTGCCGAGGATGACCGTCCACGGCTCCGAGCTCAACCAGGTGTGGACGAACCTGCTCGACAACGCGATCGGCGCGCTGGGCGACGCGGGCACGATCACGATCCGCACGCGCGCCGAGGACGGGTACGCGATCGTCGAGCTCACCGACGACGGGCCCGGCGTGCCCGACGATGTGCGCGACCGGATCTTCGACCCGTTCTTCACGACGAAGGACGTCGGCGCGGGCACCGGCCTGGGGCTGGCAACCGCCCGGCAGATCGTCGTCGAGCGCCACGACGGCGAGCTCGGCGTCGACTCGCGGCCCGGCGCGACGACCTTCCGCGTGACGCTCCCGCTGACCCCCACCTGATCCTCGACCCCGGAGGCGCCATGGCCCGCTGCACCCATCTCGACTCGGTGAAGGTGACCGAGCTGCCCGCGTCCTGCGAAGGCTGCGTGGAATGCCTGCAGACCGGCGACCCGTGGTGTCACCTGCGGATCTGCCTGACCTGCGGCCACGTCGGCTGCTGCGACGACTCCCCCAACCGGCATGCCAGCGCGCACGCCGCTGCCACCGGCCACCCGTTGATCCGCTCGATCCAGCCCGGCGAGGACTGGTCGTGGTGCTTCGTCGACGAGGTCGCGCTGCGGATCCCCGGCGTCGTCGGCGCGCCGGCGATCCCGCCGTCGCCGATGGGCTGCCCCTGACCCATGCGGCGGATCGCGCCCAAGCGGCTCGTGCTGCTGGCCGCGATCATGGGCTCGTTCGTGGCCGGGCTCGACGCGACGGTCGTGAGCGTCGCGCTGCCGGCGATCGAGCAGGAGCTCGGCGGTGGCCTGGCCGGCCAGCAGTGGGTGCTCAACGGCTACCTGCTGGCGCTCGGCGCGCTCATCCTCATCGGCGGGTCGCTCGGCGACGTGCTCGGCGAGCGGCGGGTGTTCTCGATCGGCGTCGCCGGCTTCGGCGTCGCGTCGCTGCTGTGCGCGCTGGCGCCGAGCATCGAGGTGCTCGTCGCGGCGCGCGTGCTGCAGGGGGTCTTCGGCGCGCTGCTCGCGCCGAGCGCGCTTGCGGTCATCGTCGCGGCGTTCCCGCCCGAGGAGCGCGGCGCGGCGATCGGCTCCTGGACGGCGTGGGCGGGGATCGCCACGGTGATCGGCCCGTTCGCCGGCGGGTGGCTGATCGACGCGGCGTCGTGGCGCTGGATCTTCGCCGTCAACGTGCCGTTCGTCCTCGCCACGCTGGCGATCGTCGCGATCGCGATCCCCGCGCCGGAGCGGGGCGGCGAACGGCGCCGCATCGACTGGCTCGGCGCGGCGCTGTGCGCGGTCGGCCTGGCCGGGCCGGTCTACGGGCTGATCCGCCAGCCGGAGGCGGGCTGGGCGTCGGCGCAGGTGCTGGGGCCGATCCTCGGCGGCGTCGCCGTGCTCGGCCTGTTCTTCGCCCACGAGCGCCGCAGCGCGGACCCGATGCTGCCGCTCGGGCTGTTCGAGCGGCGCAACTTCGCCGTCGGCAACCTGCAGACGCTCGCGATGTACGGAGGGCTGTCGATCACGTTCTTCTTCCTCGTGCTCTTCCTCCAGCAGGTCGCGGGCTACGACGCGCTGCAGGCCGGCCTCGCCACGCTGCCGACGACGCTCGTGATGTTCGTGCTCTCCAAGCGCTTCGGCGCGCTGTCGGACCGCATCGGCCCGCGCCTGCCGATGGGTCTCGGCCCGCTCGTCGCCGCGGCCGGGCTGGCGTGGTTCGTCCGCATGCCGGCAACCGTCGACTACGCCGTCGACGTGCTGCCCGGCCTGCTCGTCTTCTCGCTTGGCCTGTCGATGACCGTCGCGCCGCTGACGATGACCGTGCTCGCCGACGCCGACGAGCACAACGCCGGGATCGCCTCGGGGATCAACAACGCGGTGGCGCGCGTGGCCGGGCTGCTCGGCGTCGCGGCGCTCGGCGCGGTCGTGGCGGCGACGTTCACGTCGTCGCTCGACGGCGGAGCGCTGCGCGACCGCGCGCTCTCGGCGCCGGCGCAGCGTTCGGTCGCCGAGGCGCGCGAGCGTGCGCTGGCACGAGCCGACACCGCCGGCCTCCCCGCCGGCGAGGCGCGTGCCGTGGCGAGCGCCGTGCAGGACGCGTCCGTGCACGCCTTTCACTCCGGCATGGGCATCGCCACCGGGCTCGTCGCCCTCGGCGGCCTGCTCGGCCTCGCGGGGATCGTCAACCCGCGCCGGGCGGTGTCGGCCAAGGGCTGCGCCGGAGGTCAGCTCGTCGGAGCGCCCGAGGAGGTCGCGCTGACGCGACCGCAGGCGGCTGCAGCGCGCTGAGGCGCCGCGGCGGGCGGCACGTGCCCATCCGCGGCCAGGCGGATGGCCGCGCTACTCGACGCGGCCGAGCTTGCCGAGCGAGACGACGGCGGATCTGCCCTTGGCCGTGGTCGCCGCCGATGCGCCGCTGCTGGTGGTGCGTCGACGCACGGGCACCGCCCGGTTTCAGATGCGCCCGGCGCGCACCCGCAGTTCTGGTGTGGCCCGCAGCCACGCGCGCAGCGCCGGCAGGGTGTCGTGGTCGCCTGCGGTGGGGGCGGGGGCCGGCGCCTGCGCGGCGACGCGCAGGCTGCGGCTGACCAGCGAGCGCACGTCGTGCTCGCTGATGCCCATACGGGCGGCGACCACGGCGGCCGGGCGGCGCTCGACCACGCGCAGGCGCACGATCTCGCGGCTGCGATCGGTCAGCGTCGCGAGCGCGCGCTCGGCGAGCACGCGCAGCTCGGGCAGGCCCGCCAGGAGGTCGATGTCGAGGATCTCGCGCGCAGCGGGCTCCGGCGCTGCGAGCCCGAGCCGGTGCAGGCCGCGACCGTCGGGCCGGCCGGCGCGGTGGCGCGCGAGCTGTCGGTAGGCCATCGCATCCAGCCAGGCGACCGCTTCGGTGCTCGTGGCCAGGCGGCGGGCGACGAGGTGCGCCTGCGCGACGGTCTCCGCCCAGAGCGCGATCCCGGCCTCGGCCTCGAGCGTGCGGCGCACGAAGAGATCAGCAGGACGGCGGCGTGGCCCTCCAGCGCCCCCTCGACAACGCCGGCGCCCGTCCGCGCTGCGGGGGCAGGACGACCGTCACGAGGATGCGCGTCAGGGTTCACCTCCGCTCTCGAGGCGGCGCGGTCAGCGGACCGGCGGCGGCCTGCCCTCGGCGCTCGCGGCGAGCGCGGGATCCCACCGGCACACCGCGCACGAGTGGCGAAACGCCGAGCGCGCGAACGCGAGGGCGTCGCCGAACGGGTCGGCACTCGCGCAGACGTCGTCCCAGTCCAGGACGAACTCGCCGAGGCCGGCCTCCCAGCGCGCCGCGTCCGGCGCCAGCGTCGCGTCCGAGTAGCCCTCCGGCATCGGGTGCGCGTACGCGTAGAACGCGGCCTTCGGGTAGCGCGCGTCGCCGGGCCACCAGCCGACGGCGACCTCCTGGGCATCCATCGCGTTGCGCATGATGAAGTCGTCCGCCGGCGGGACTGCGGGCTCGCCGGAGAACAGGTTGACCGCAAGGTCGAACGAGCCCCACCAGGCGTTGACCGGCGTGCTGCGGCCGCGATACGGGGCGCGGAACGCGGCGAGCACCAGCGCTGCCTGCGTCGCGACGACGAAGTACGCCTCGACGTGCGCCGGGTCGTACGTGCGGTGCTCGTCGTCGGCGTCGAGCGCGACGCTCCACGAGACCTCCTGCGGCGTAGGGTCGATCGCCACCGGCCCGACGAGCGCGCCGACCGCCGCCAGCAGCTCGCGCGTGACCTCGCCGACCGGCCGGTCCGGCGCCAGCGCCACGCGCCGCGAGCGACCGTCGCTGTGCTCGGCGACGGCCTCGTGCGCGCGCAGGTCGAGCGTCACGACGAGCGCGCCGGAGCCATCAGGCGCCGGCAGGACGGGGGTCTCCCAGCCGCGCGCCGTGAGACGCAGGGCGGCGTGCTGCAGCTGCGGCTCGGGCGCGGCGAGCACGACGGCGAGCTTGCCGAGCACCTGCGTGTGCGCGTGCAGCGTGTCGCAGGTCGCGCGCCACCGCTCGAACGGCAGCGGCGACCATCCGGCGCGCGCGAATCGGCCGGGGTCGATCACGGCCGTCCCCTCCCGGTCGCCGCTTCGATCACCGGCAACCGCCGTCCGCTACTTGCCGGTCGTGCGGTGCTTCGCGGCGCGCGCGTGGCCGGAGCGGCCCTGGCCGGCGCCGGAGCCGCCACGGGCGCCGCCACGTGAAGGGGACGGGGTACGGCGGATGAGCAGGCGCAGCGCGCGGTCGTCGGTGCCCGCGACGGCGCGTTGGCTCAGCGTTCGCGGGTGCACGGTGCGAAAGACCGGCCCGCGTCCGCGGTCGACGACGGCCACGACGACCTTCGTCGCACTCGGGGTGTCGAAGACGATGCCGTCGAGCGCCGGGCCGTCGCCGGCCAGCGTCACGAGCTCACCTGCGCTTGTCGATTCCATGCCCCTGAGCGTACTTCGCGGTCGACACGGGCTGTCCAGGGTTCGTCCCGGAGGTACCGATCGCGGAAGACGCGGCACGGCCCGCTCACGAACTCGGTCGCGAGCGGGCCGGGGCCGGCGGCTTCGGGGGGTCAGCCGTGCGCGAAGGCCGGCTCGCCCGCCGGGACGTCGGCGGCAACCTCGATGCTGCGGCGGGTCAGCAGGGCGCCGCAGATCACGCCGCCGGTGGCGAAGATCGCCGCCGCCCACCAGAACGCGGTCGTGTAGCCGTGCACCGCGGCCTGGGCCGCGAGCGCTGCGTCCGGCCGGCCGACCGCCTCCGCCAGCGAGCTCGTGACCGCCGAGGCGGCGAGCGTGCTGAGCAGCGCGGTGCCGATCGAGCCGCCGATCTGCTGCGTCGTGTTGACCATCGCCGAGGCGACGCCGGCGTCGCTGGCCTGCACCCCGAAGGTCGCGGTGGCCATCGCCGAGGCGAAGACCATGCCCATGCCGGCGCCCATGACGAGGATGCCGGGGAGCACGTGGCTGACGTACGCGGTGTCGACGCCGATCCTCGTGAGGCTCACCATCCCGAGGCTCGCGAGCAGCATCCCGCCGGAGATGAGCGGGCGGGGGCCGATCTTCGGCAGCAGCTTCGTCGACGCGCCGGTGGCGGCGATCACGATCGTCAACGTCATCGGCAGGAACGCCAGGCCGCTCTCGATCGGCGAGAAGGCGAGGTTCTGCTGCAGGTAGTACGTGAGGAACAGGAACACGGCGAACATCCCCGCGCCCGTCAGCAGCATCGCCAGGAACGAGCCGCCGCGGTCGCGGTCGAGCACGACCCGCAGCGGCAGCAGCGGGTTGGCGCTGCGCGTCTGGATGACCACGAACGCGCTCAGCAGGACGACGCTGGCGACGAGCATCACGATCGTCGTCGGGTCGGCCCAGCCGCTCGTCTCGGAGTTCGCCAGGCCGTAGACGACCGCGAACAGGCCCGACGTCGCCGTCAGCGTGCCGGGGATGTCGATCCGGGCGCGCTGCTCGGGGATCTCGTTGTGCAGAAGCGTCATCGCCGCCACCGCCGCGGGGACCGCGAAGAGCAGGTTGACGTACAGGCACCAGCGCCAGTTGAGGTACTGCGTCAGGACGCCGCCGAGGATCAGCCCGATGGCGGCGCCGCCGACGGCGACCGCGCCGAAGATGCCGAACGCCTTGCCGCGCTCCTGCGGGTCGGTGAAGACGGTGGTGAGGATCGACAGCGCGGCGGGCGCGAGCAGCGCGCCGAAGACGCCCTGCAGCGCGCGGGCGGCGACGAGGACCTCGAAGCTCTGGGCGAACCCGCCGAGCGCGCTGGCGCCGGCGAAGCCCCCCAGGCCGATCACGAACGCCCGCTTGCGGCCGAACAGATCACCGATGCGCCCGCCGAGCAGCAGCAGGCTGCCGAAGGCCAGAGCGTACGCGGTGATGACCCACTGGCGCTGGTCGTTGCTGAACTCGAGGGCCTGCTGCGCGGACGGCAGCGCGATGTTCACGACCGTCGCGTCGAGGACGACCATGAGCTGCGCGATCGCGATGACGAACAGGATCAGCCAGCGGCGTTCGTGGTGCGGATTTGTCTGCGGATCTGGCATGCGGAACCTCGCCCTTCGGCTAACTGGAGTGCTAAGCTCCAAGTGGAGGATGGATCTCAACTTCGTGGTGGCGGCACCGTACCACAAGTGGAGAGCTGATCTCCACTTCTGTGAAAGATTCACCATGGCCGTAACGCCCGCCAACCCAGAGCGCCCCCTCCGCCGCGACGCGGAGCGCAACCGCCAGCGCATCCTCGAGGCCGCGAGCGCCGCCTTCGCCGAGGACGGGCTGTCGGTCACGCTCGACGAGATCGCCCGCCGCGCCGGCGTCGGCGTGGGCACGATCTACCGCCGCTTCCCCGACAAGGAGCAGCTCATCGACGCGCTCTTCGAGGCGCGGATGAACGAGATCGCCGCCGAGGCCGAGGCCGCGCTGCTCGACGCCGATCCGTGGACCGGCCTCGTGCGCTTCCTCGAGACGGCGACCGCCCAACATGCCTGCGACCGTGGCTTCAAGGAGGTCGCCCTGTCCGGCGCGCACGGGCGCGAGCGCGTCGCACGGGCACGCCGGCTCATGTTCCCGCTCGTCTCGAAGCTCGTCGCGCGCGCCCAGGCCGACGGCAGCCTGCGCGACGACGTCGAGCCGACCGACATGCCGCTGCTGCAGCTCATGCTCGGCTCGCTGAGCGAGTGCACGCGCGAGGCCGATCCCGAATCCTGGCGGCGGTACCTGGGGATCATCACCGACGGACTGCGCACGCGGCGCGACGGGCCCACCCCGCTCGACCGCGAGGCGCTCTCGCCCGAGCAGACGCAGGACGCCATGCGCACGTGGCGACCCTGCGCCCGGTAGCACCGCCGGCCGCGCCCACCTGAGCCGACCGCCGCGGAAGCTACGTTCCCGGCGTGCTGGCCCTCGCCAGGCGAGAACCGTCCGGGCTCCTGCTCGCCGCTCAGCTCGCGGCGGTCCTGGCCTATCCGTTCATGATCGGCAACGACGTCGGGCGCTCGCTGTTCAGCGTCTTCGGCATCGCAATCCTCGGCCTCGTCGTGCTCGCCGTGCGCAGCACGCCCGGGCTCAACTGGGTCACCGTGCTGCTCGGGGTGCCCGCCACCGTGCTGCTGATCATCCAGGCGGTCACGCGCAGCGACGCCCTGCTGCCGTATTCCTCGGCGTTCGAAGCGGTTCTGTACTTCTACGCGGCCGGCGCGATGCTCGCCTACATGCTCTCCGACCAGGACGTCACGCGCGACGAGCTGTTTGCGATCGGGGCGACCTTCACGCTGCTGGCGTGGGCGTTCGCCTACACCTACACGGTCTGTCAGGCGATCGAGCCCGGCAGCTTCACCGCGGCCGTGAACCCGAGCGCGGATCGCAGCTGGATGGAGCTGCTGTTCATGAGCTTCACGACGCTGTCGAGCACGGGATTGAGCGACGTGGTGCCGGTGAAACCGTCCGCCCGCAGCCTCGTGATGTTCGAGATGATCGCGGGGGTGGCCTATCTGACCGTCGTCGTCTCGCGCCTCGTCGCGCTGACGGTCATGCGCCGGCGCTGAGCGGCCTCGCCGGCACGCGGCGCGCCACCTGGCAGGCCGCCGACGGCGAGCTCGTCGCAGCGCTCGTTGAGCGCGACCCCCGCGTGGCCCTTGACCTTGTGCCACGTGATCTCGTGGCGCGCGACGAGCGCCAGCAGCTGCTCCCAGAGCTCACGGTTCTTGACGGGCCGCTTGGCGGCGGTCTTCCAGTCGCGCTTGACCCAGCCGACGTGCCAGGCCTTGACGATCGCGTCCATGACGTAGGAGCTGTCGATGTGGACGGTCAGCTGCGTCGGGCGCTCGAGCGCCCGCAGGCCGCTGATGACCGCCTGCAGCTCCATGCGGTTGTTCGTCGTCGCGGGATCGCCGCCGGACAGCTCGACCTGTCTCGTGACCGCGCCGGCGGCGTCGCGCGCGACGAGGATCGCCGCCCAGCCGCCCGGCCCGGGATTGCCCGAGCAGGCGCCGTCGGTCCACAGCTCGATCGTCGCGGGCACGGCCAGGAAGGTAGGCGGCGGCGCGGACGTCGTGCGCCGGTCATGGCGGTGCGACCGCGTCATCGGGCGCGCGTCTCTGGCAAGCTGCGCGGCCGATGCGGCTTCCGGCTCGTCTCCTGCCCGTGCTCGGGCGCGGGCTCCTGCGCGCCCCGATGGCGGTCGTCGGCCGGCTCCGGCGCTTGCGCAGACCCGGCGCCGCGGCGGCCCGGCCGCGTGTGCGGCGGCCGCGGCGTCCGATGCCCTCGTTGCGACCGGTCCGCCCGCTGGTGGCCGGCGCCATCGTCCTCGTCGCCTCGCTGGGGATGGGCGCGAACTCGCCGTCGTCGGAGCTGACCGCCAGCCGCCTGTCGGTGCTCGTCACGGTCGCGCCGGTGCCCGGCCAGAGCGCGGTCGAGCTCGTCAACGTGTCCGCCGAGGAGATCGCGGCCGCCGCCGCCAGGGGCCCCCGGCGCAGCGGGCCCGCCTACTACCGCCGGATCACGCACAAGCGGGTGGCGCCGGGCCGCGCCTCCGAGTTCCTGGCGCTGTACCGCGAGGCCGAGCGCGCCTACGGCGTCAACTGGCGGCTGATCGCCTCGATCCACCGCCAGGAGACGGCGTTCTCGACCGCCGACACCACGTACCACGGGCTCAACGCCTTCGGCTGCTGCGCCGGGCCGATGCAGTTCAACGTCACGAACGGGCCGGTCAGCACCTGGGAGACCTACCGCAACGCGTTCCTGGCCGGCAACCGACCCAAGCGCTACCCGCACCGCACGGCCCACCACCCGTCCATCTACGACGACTTCGACGCGATCATGGCCGCCGGCTCGCTGCTCAGAGCGGCCGGCGCGGGCCCCGGGCTGGGCGGTTCGGAGTGGTCTGCGGCCTACGCGTACTACGGGCACGACCTCTACGGCGTGACGTATGCCAGCCAGGTGCTCGCGCGCGCGGCGGCCTGGCAGCGCGACGGCTTCTGCGCGAACTGCGAGCCGGACGCCGGGCTCGTGGAGGAGTTCGAGGGCGCCTACGGCGCGGCGATCCGCGAGCAGCTGCTCGCGGAGGAGAGAAAGAAGAAGAAGAAGCACAAGAAGAAGCGCTCCGGCAAGGAGCGCGAGGTGGCGCGCGAGGCCGAGCAGGCCCGCGTCCAGGCCGAGCGCGACGCCCGGCGCGACGACGCGCGCCGTCGCGCGCCCGCCGGCAAGGCGCCGGCGCCGGCGCCGTCCGACGGCGATCCCGCCGACCCGGCGCCGCCGCCGGCGGACACGGCGACGACCACCGCCCCCGCCGCGCCGCCTCCCGCCGCGCCGGCGCCCGCCTGCACGGGCGTGCGCAAGCTGCTCGGCTGCTAGCTCGCCGGCCGCCGGCGCAGCCGCAGCCGCAGCCCGCGCAGCGCCGCGAGCTCCTGTGGCCGCGCGAACCGCGTGAGCCAGAACAGCAGCGGCAGCGCGGCGCACGCCAGCGCGCGCAGGGCGAAGCCGTCGAGGCCGGACTGCGGCAGCAGCAGCTCGCCCGCGACGGCGACCCCTGCCAGCAGGACGACGGCATGGCCGAGGCGCCGCCAGTCGAACGGCACGGCGAACAGCCCGCGCGTGAGCAGGTGCAGCACGACGAGCATCACCGCGTACGCGGCGACGAGGGCGATCCCCGCACCGGCGATCCCCAGCGGCTCGACGAGCGCGATCAGCACGACGACGTTCACCACGACGCCGGCGAGCGCCGCGGGAAAGGTGCGCGTCGTGACGCCGGCGCGCCCGCCGATCGTCACGAGCACGAGAAAGAGGCCGTACATCGCCCAGCCGAGCGCCACCCACGGCAGCGCCTCGTGCGCCGCGAAGTAGTCCGGCGCGGCGAGCAGCCGCACGACCCAGCGGCCGAGCAGCGTCAGCCCGGCGACGACGTAGCCGGTGACGACGACGTACCACGTCGCCACCGCGGCGTAGAAGCGGCCGGCCTCCTCGTCGTCGCGGATCGAATAGGCCAGCGGCGGCCAGGCGAGCTGGAAGCCGCGCACGGCGAGGATGACCGCGGTGGCGAGCTTCACCGACAGCGCGAACAGGCCGGCCGCCGCCGCGCTCTGCGTGCGCAGGATGTACGCGCGGTCGACGACGTTGAGCGCGAAGACCGTCGCGTCGGCCGGGACCGTCGGGACCCCGAAGGCCAGCAGCGGGCCGAGGCGGACCCGATCCCCGCCCGTCCGCAGCCCGATGCGCCCGCGCAGCAGCCACCACAGCCCGAGCAGCACGACCGCCGATGCGACGTAGTTGCCGGCGAGGTAGCCGCGCGCGCCGCCGTCCAGCGCGACGACGAGGGTGACCGTCAGCGCCACCGTCAGCAGCACGTTGCACAGCGACGCCACGACGTACGCCCGGCGGCGCTCCTCGACGCGCAGCAGCGCGTAGGCGATCTCGAGGTTCGTGAACGACCACAGCCCGAGCACGGCGATCCGCATGAGGCCCGCGTCCTCGAAGCCGAGCAGGAGCTCGCTCAGCGGGCCGGCGAGGGCGGCGGCGAGCAGCGCCACGACCGTCGTGACGAGCAGGACCGTGGCCGTCGTCGTGCGAGCGAGCCGGTCGCGCTCGGCCTCGGGCGTCTGGAAATAGAAGCGCACGAACGCCTCGCCGAGGCCGAAGCGCAGCAGGATCGACGCGAGGATGATGAACGTCAGCAGCGTCTCGGCGATGCCGAAGTCCGCCCGCGTCAGCGCGCGGGTGTAGAGCGGCAGCGTGACGAGCGCCAGGACCGCCGACAGCACGCTCGACGCCTGATAGGCCGCGCCCCCCGCCAGCAGCCGCGTGAAGAGGCTGCGCATAGCCGGTGACGCTACTGTCAGCGCGTGCCGGAACCGCCTCGCGCCCTCCTGCTGCTGCCGCGCCCGCTGGAGGGGTTCATCCTCGCCGACCAGGCCCGCGACCTCCTGCGCGCCGACGGCGTCGTGGCCGCCGATCCACCGCGGATCCCCTACGGCGCGGTCGCGCGGCTGCCCGGCCCGCTGCGCGATCAGATCGCGCGCCGCACGGCGCGGCGCCTGCTGCGCACGCTGAACGGCGAGCTGCGCGCGGTCGCGATCTTCCACCCCGTCCAGTGGCCACTCGCGCGCGCGCTGCTCGCCGGCACGCCCGACGCGGAGCTCTGGTACGGGCGCTGGGACCGCTACGAGATGGCCTACGACGCCTCGCCGGCGATGCGCCGGCGGCTCGCCGGACTGCACGAGCAGGCGGCGCAGCGCTCGGCGCTGACGTTCGTCGTGTCGGGCAAGCTCGCCGAGCTCGAGCGCGAGGCCGGGCGCGAGGCGCAGCTCGTCGGCCTGGCGGCGGACTCCTTCCCCGCGCCGGAGCCGGGAGCCGCGGTCATCGCGGTCTCGCTCGGCCACCTCGGCTGGCGCACCGACTGGACGCTGCTGCGCGCCGTCGCGGCGCAGATGCCCGAGCTCGTGCTGCTGCTCGTCGGCGCGTGGCACGAAAACGAGTGCAAGGACGACGCCGACTTCGCCTGGTGTCGCTCGGCGCCCAACCTCGTCTGGCTCGGGCGCCGCGACGACGAGGAGGCCGCGCGGCTGATCCTCTGCGCCGACGTCGGCATCCTGCCCTTCCGGGTCGAGCCCTTCAACGACGCGGCGCTGCCCTACCGCATCCTCAAGTACGCGCGCCTGGGGCGGCGCACGGTCTCACCGGAGCTCGCGGGCGTGCACACGTGGGACCGCGCCGTGACGACCGCCGCGGACGCCGACGCGTACGTCGCCGCGCTGCGCGCGCACGCGGGCGCCCGGATGCGGCCCGACGCCGAGCTGCGCGCCTGGGCGCTCGCACAGACCGCCGAGGCGGTCAACGCGCCGCTGTGGGAGCGCCTGCGGGCGCTCGGCCTGGCGTAGGCCGTCCCCGCCGCAGGCCGGGCGGCGGCTACTGCCTGCGTTGCGCGAGCTTCTCGCTGCGCGCCGTCTCGAACGTCGCCACGCAGGTGATCTCGCGGTCGCCCTCGGCCCAGCTGTCGGGCGTGGGGTACACGAACTTGAAGCCGAGCTGCTTGTCGCGGAAGGCCCGTGGCGTGGCCTGACGGCGCAGCCGCGCGCGGCAGCCGCGCTGGCCCTTGCCGTTGATGAAGGCCTCGCTGGGCACCTTCGCGTCGTCGTCGCCCTCGAGCCTGATGAGGGTGTAGACCTCGCCGTCGTGCGGCTCGTCGCACTTCACGGCCTCGAAGGTCGTGACGTCGCCGGTGCGCGAGTTGGCATCGGTGATGCAGTCGCCGACCTTGAGGTCGGCGGCCGAGAGATTGCCCTCGCTGGACTCGCGGTCGGGCTCGGATTCGGGCTGCTCCCGGGCGGACTCGCCGCCGCCGCCCGCGCTGTCGTCAGCGTCGACGCCGCCGAATACGCCGAAGAGCGCCATGAGCACCAGCGCGAAGATGATGAGGAACGTCAGGAGGACCAGCAGGGGCCGGATGAGGATCGATCTCTCCATCGCCGCGGACCCTAGCGCGGACGCCCCCGGCACACGTCATACACCGCGAACGGTCCGCTCCGCAGTGCCGGCGCCCCGGTCGGCGGGCGGTTCGTCGCACGCGACACGCCGTCCGCGCGCCCGAAGCGGCGCTCGAACTTCTCGTCGCCGGCGATGTACACCGCCACGGCGCCCGGCGAGCGGACATGGCCGTCGGCCCCTGCACGGGTGCGGACCTCGTCGGCGCCGGCGTGAAGCCGCCAGCGGGCATCCGGGACGAGCCGGTACGTCGGGAACGTCAGCACGCCCGGGCAGGCGCGGTCGCGCACGACGGGCCGCGCGACCAGCGCGGCGACCTCGTCATGCGTGCGCTCGATGAAGCGAAGCTCCGAGCGCAGCGCGCCGAAGCTGCCCGCCTTGACGACCACGAACGCGATGCCCACCACGAGCGCGCCGCCCGCCGCTCGGCGCCAGCGGGTGCGCGTCGCGCCCGGCTCGAGGGAGGCGAAGCCCATCACCGCATAGCCCGCCAGGACGCACAGCGCGACCGCGGGCACGGTCAGGTAGCGCGGGATCAGCGACAGCCCGGCGACGCCGATCGCCACGAACGTCAGCGCGCCGGCGCCGACCAGCGCGAGCGGGATCGCCAGCGGCCGCGGGCCGAAGCGCCGCAGTGCGAGGAAGAGCCCGACGACGCCGGCCACCGCGACCGGCGGTCGCGCGAGGTCGGCGAGGAACGTCACGAACGTCGACGGCACGTTCGCCAGGCCGCGCTCGCGCTCCAGCGAGTCCGACAGCGCCTGCGTGTTCGTCAGGCTGAACAGCGGGTCGCCGGTGACCGCGAGGTCGACGAGGCACCACCCGATCGGCGCGACGGCGGCGAGCGCGAGCAGGCGCGCTCGCGCGCTCGTCGAGCGCCCGGGCAGACACCAGAGCCAGTACACCCCTGCCAGCACCCACGCCTCGGGCCGCAGGAGCCCGGCCGCCGCCAGCAGCGCCATCGGCAACAGCCCGCGGCGCGGACGCCGCGCCTCGAGCGCCGCGGCCCAGATCACGAGCGCGAGGAACGGCACGTCGACGAACGCGCGCACGGCGTAGAGCAGGAACGCGAAGCTCGACGCCACGAAGAACGCGCCGAGGTAGGCCGGCGCGAGGCCGAAGAGCGCGTTTGCCAGGGTGAAGGCGCCGCCGACGAGCGCGACGAGGCTCAGCACGGTGACGAGCACGAGCAGCCGGTCGGCGTGGTCGCCGAGGAGCGACAGCAGCGCCCCGAGTCCCAGGTACAGGGGGTGCGGCGTGGGCGCGAAGGGGTCCTCGAAGCCGGGGGTCATCCCGTGCAGGAGGTCGCGGCCCCAGAGCAGGTGGTGGTAGGCGTCGTAGTCCGGATACGTCGGGACGAGCGCCCAGGCCACGACCGCGGCGAGCGCCAGGGCCGCGAGGGCCGCGCGCCCTCTCACGGCTCGGAGGGCAAGGCCGGGGCGGGCGCCAGCGCCGCGCCGAGCGCCAGCAGCGCCCACGCCAGCGGATCCTCGAGGAAGGCGGCGTAGAGCAGGGTGTGCACGACGAGCGCCACGAACGCCGCCGCCACCGCCGCGCGGGCGATCGAGCGCCGCGCGCCGCGCAGCAGCGTCGCGATGCCCGTGCCGACGAGCGCGAGATAGAGCGCGAGCGCGCCGACGCCCTGCTCCGCGGCGACCGTGATCGGGATCGTGTGCGAAGCGGCCGAGGCGCGCTCGTTGGAAGCGCCCTGGCGCTTGCGGTATTCGGTCTTGAACGAGGCCGAGCCCCAGCCGGCGACGGGTCGCTCGGAGGCCAGCTCGACGCCGCCCTTCACGAGCGACCAGCGGCCGCTGGAGACGTTGTCGGCCGACCCCTCGATCCCGACCTGGCGGGGCGCCGCGAGCACCACGACGAGCGCGAGCGCGGCGAACGCGGCGACGATCGCCGCCGCCCGGCGTCCGCCCCAGCGCAGCCCGCCGATCACCGTCAGGCCGACGAGCAGCGCGGTGAACGACGACTGCGACAGCGTCAGCACGAGCCCCGCCCACAGCAGCGCGAGCGCTGCCGCGCAGCCTGCGACGAGCGCCGGGCGGCGGCTCCACACCAGGAGCGCGACGATGCCCAGCATCACGGTCACGAGGAAGCGCCCGTAGATGTTCGGGTCGAAGAACAGCGAGTTGACGCGGAAGTAGGACTCGAACTGGTTTGAGCTGATGACCCTCGGGTTGAGCAGGAGCTCGCGCTTGCCGTACTCGACGAATCCGATCGCGACGAACGCCGCCGCGAGCACGAGCAGCACGACGAGACAGCGGCCCGCGAGCTGCGGCGTCCAGCGGATGCGCACGAGCAGCGCGTACAGCAGGGCGAACGGGACGTAGAAGAAGATCGTCTGGATCAGCGCGCCGTCGAAGTCGCCGGAGTACGTCGCCTGCACCGCGTAGAGGACGATCGCCGCCGCCAGCAGCCACTCCAGCAGGCCGCGCTCGTGGCGCACCTCGCGATCGTCCTCGCGCTCCATGTCCTCCAGGCCGTGCGGCGCGCGCAGACGCGGCAGCGCGTAGGCGAGCACCCCCGCCGCGATGACGACGTACAACGGCACGAGCAGGTTCGCGGTGTCGCCGCCGGACTCGATCGGGATCCGGAACGGCAGCGCCGCGGCAGCGCCGAGCGCGAGCAGCTCGGGCCGGCGGTGGATCAGCAACGCCCCGATGCCGAGCACGACGAGTCCGCCGACGCCGGCGGCGAGCGCCAGCCCGGCCCGCTCGCGCAGCGGCTCGAACTGCGGTGTCGACCAGATGTTCGCGACGAGCAGCACGGGTGTCAGCGCGAGCGCGCCGAGCATCGCGGCGGCCCGGGCGCGTGGCGCGCGGGCGAGCAGCGCCGCCGCGCCCAGCAGCGCGGCGACGACCACGCCGGCCGTCTGGGCGGCATCTCCGAGGGTGGTGACGGCGACGATCATCGGGTCCGCAGCAGCGTCCAGGTCCGGTCCAGCAGCTCGGACAGCTCGGCGTTCTCGCGCACGCCGGCCGAGAACTCCGGCAGGCCGGGGCGGATGACGATCCCCTTGCCGAAGCGGGAGGCCACGATGACCGAACGATCGGTGTCCTGCGTGGCGGCGGCGGCCAGGACCGCGCCTGCCCCGCCGCGAACGTCGATCGTCGGCTCGTAGGCGCCGAGGCCGCCGAACAGGCCCGTGGTGCCGGAGAACAGGTCGATGCGGTCGGCCGAGTTGACGAGCGTGACCGGCTCACGGGCGACGGGCCCCAGGCGGGCGCCGAACAGGTCGCGAGAGGTCGGCAGCGTCGGCGAGATCGCGCGGCCGCCGGGCGTGAAGCTGACGCTGCGCTGCAGCGAGCGCGTGCCGACCGACAGCAGGCGGCCGCCGTCACGCACGAACGCGCGCAGCCGGCGGGCGGCGCGGGTGTCGAGCCAGCGCGTGTCGCCCGCGAGGATCACGCCGCGGTGATCGCCGAGCTTCGGCCCCTCGCCGCGCGCCAGCGCGACATCGGTGGTGAGGTCGTAGCGGCGGCCCCTGCGGTCCAGCTGCGCGAGCAGCAGCGCCTCGTGGCTGCGGATCTGGGGCGGGATTCCGTCCTTGACGAACGGGCGACCGAGCCGCACCGGCAGGCCGGCCGAGAGCGTGTCGGGGCGGCCGTCGCCGTCGTCGTCGGCGGGGTTGAGGCCCTGCCACGTCGTCCACGGCAGGACGACGAGGACGTCGCGGGCCTGCCGGCCGGTGACCACGACCGGCGCTGTCGTCCGGCGCGTGCGCGTGCGCACCTCGAAGAGGTAGAGGCCGGACTTGCCGCCGGGCGCGCCGAAGCGCACGATGCGCGTCCGCGTGCCGCTGCCGTGGCCGCGGTTGCCGCGGTTGCCCACCCGCCGCACCTGCCACCGAAAGCGCTCGCCCGCCGTCTCGACGGCGACCGCCGCCCGCTCGCGCGCCTTGACGGGCACCGCCGAGGACTGTGCCCGCAGGTAGCGCACCGTGATGCCGCCGCGGCCGGGCAGCGGGCGGCCGTACTCGAAGGTCGGCGGCACGGGCGCCGACGAACCGATGTTTCCCGCCGCATCGCGGCCGCGCACGACGACCGCGTACGTGCCCGCCGCGACCGGCCGCCCGCGGGCGGTGCCGTCCCACGTCCAGCTCGTGTCGTCGTCGGCGAGATCGACGGGGTCGGCGAAGACCGCGCGCGCCGGGCGCACGTCGGTCCGGAAGACGAGGATCTGCTTGCGGCTGCGCGTGCGGTTCGGCGCCTGGAAGTGGACGGTCGCCGGCTCGCCGTCGCTGCGCGGCAGGAGCTCCGGGCCGACGACCCTGTTCTCGGGGCCGATCGCCGTGACGACGACCTCCGGCGGCGTCGTGTCCTTGTCGATGTTGCGTGGGATGAGCACCGCGCGGCCCTGACGGCGCAGGTTCAGGCGGACGCGGTAGACGCCGTCGGGCACGATGCGCCTGCGGGCGTCCCTGCCGTCCCAGGCCAATCGCATCCGCCGGCCGGCGCGCAGCCGGCGCTCGGCCAGCACCCGGATCTCGTCGCCCGCGCGGTTGAGCACGGTCGCCGTCACGTCGTCGGTCTGCTTGAGGAAGAAGCTCATGTACATGCGGTCCTTGCGCCCATCCCGGTTGGGCGAGAAGACCGCCGTGGCGCGCACGTCCTGGACGTTGGGCGGCGTGGTCTTGAGCTCCTGGGCGACGAGGAACGCGGCGAACGTCGCGCCGACGAGCAGCGCGAACGCGATCCTCGCCGTCGTCGTCACGGAGTCGAGCTCGGCGCGGCGCTCGCCACGGTCAGCCGGATCAGTGCGCAGTTGGCGACCGACCCCCCCGGCGGCGGCTCGAGCCCCGCGACCGCGCGGATCGTCCCGCCGTGCGTCACGACGAGCGCCGGCAGCGGCCCGGCGGCGACGTCGGCGAGCGCGGCGGCGATCCGCTGCGCCTGCTCGGCGACCGACTCGCCGTCGGGAAAGCGAAAGCTGGGATCCGCGGCGCGCCAGCGCGCATACCCCTCGCGCTCACCTCGAGGATGTCCGCGATCAGGCGCCCCGACCAGGCCCCGGCATCCGCCTCGACGAGCCGCTCGTCGAGGATCGGCTCGAGGCCGATCGCCTCCCCGACGATGCGCGCGGTCTCCTGCGCACGCAGCAGCGGGCTCGAGTACAGCGCGAGCAGGCCCTCGCCGCGGACGGCCTCGGCGAGCGCACGGGACTGCTCACGCCCGCGCGCGTTGAGGCGCGTGTCGATCCGGCCCTGGAAGCGCGCGCTCGCGTTCTCGTCGGTCTCCCCGTGACGCACGAGCAGGACCTCGTTGCCCCCCGCCATTGCGATCGACAGGCTTCGTCCCGCGACAGACGCCCGCAACCCCGGGATGTCGGCGCCGTCTGGCAAGGACGCAGGACCGAAGGTGTGCCTCTGGCACATCGAGCGTCCGAGGACGCAGCCAGGCGGTGATCGACGCCGGGTGCGGTGGCTGTCACGGGACGAGCCACCTAGCCGCTCAGGTCGAGGCCGACCGTCACGACGACGTCGGCGTCGGCGGCTGCGGACGCGTTGGCGTCGGCGGGCTGCACGGAGCTCGTGCCGACGCCGACGAGCTTGGCGACGGCCTTTGCGGCGGTCTCGTTGCCGGCGGTGTAGGAGACGATCGTCGCCGGGATCTGCTGGTCGGCGTTGGTGCCGACGCTCGCGATCGTGAAGCGCTGCTTCTCGATCTTGTCGCCGACGTTGCGCCCGAGGCCGGCCTGCGTCGTCCCGTTGAGGACGGCGACCTTCGTCGCGCGGCGCGCGGCCGCCGTCAGGCGCGACGCCGCGGATGCCGAGCCCGAGTCCCGATCCCGCTGCGCTGGAGGAGGCGCCGGCGCCATCGGAATCGCGGGCGGGGGTGTTTCCGAAGTCGTTGGGCGGCTGGGTGTCGTCGCCGCCGGTCAGGACCAGCACGAGCACGACCGCGACGATGACTGCGGCGACACCGCCCCCGGCGTAGGCGGCGATGCGCCCCCGCGAGAGCCCGCCCTCGTCGTCGTCGTCGTCGTCGGACAGGAGCGCCTCGGGGCGGGCGGCGGCGGACTCGCGCGTGTCCTGCCCGGTGGAGCCGTTGGCGTACGCCGAGAGCGAGGCGCTGCGCTGCGCTGCGCTCGTGCGCGGGGCGGCGGCGCTCATGGCGACGGCCCGCCGGGAGGTGTCGCGGTCGGCGCGGCGGCACCGCCGAGACCCGGGGCCGGGCTCGCCGTCGGCGCCGGCGCACCCGGCGCCGAGGGCGCGGCAGGCGGCAGCGGCGGCGTGGCGGACGCGCCCGCCGCGGCGGCAGCGGCACCGGCGGCCGCGGCGGCGAGGCCCGGGGTCGCAGACGGATCCGCAGCGCCCGGGCCTGCCGGCGCGGGAACGGCGCCGGGGGCGGGCAGCAGGCCCGCCGCCGGCGTCGCCGCCGGACGGGCGAGCGAGCCCGCCGGCGGGACCGCGGGCGTCACGGTCCCGGGCGGCGTCGCGCCCACGCTGGCGTACAACGCGGCGGTCGCCTGCTGCTGCTGGGCGGCCGGCGTCGTGGGCTGGATCGGCTGGGCGACGACGCGGCGCGGCTCGCCGCCCTGGACGCGCTGGGCGAGCTCGGCGGCGCGCTCGGGCTCGCGGCCGGCCCACTCGCGCAGCCGCCGGACCTCACGCGCCTGCGAGAAGTACAGCAGCGCCATGACGGCGAGGCCGAGCATCGACGCCAGCCCGGCGTAGGAGCCGATCTGCTCGACGAGGGCGCTGCCCGTGGCGGCGACGATCAGCGCGCTCACGGGTGCGCGCCCTCGCTCGGGCTTGGAGGAAGAACAGAGATCACAGCAGCAGCTTCAGGCTCCGGGGCCGAAATCCTAGTCGGCCCGGCCTCGGGAATCGCAGACAGCTCCGACACCTTCGCAGCCAGCCCGGCCGCATCGCCCTCCAGGACCAGCAGACCGATCTGGTCGAACATCTCGTCGACGACCTGCGGGGCGCGCGGGATCCGCTCCGCGCGCAGGATCTTCTCGGCCGGCGTGGGCTGCGGGCGCTCGTAGGGGTTGAAGAGCTCCTCGTGGAGCTTCTCGCCGGGTCGCCGGCCGACGACCTCGACGGCGATGTCGCGGTCCGGATCCAGGCCGGAGAGCTCGATCATCGTCCGGGCGAGGTCGAGGATCCGGACCGGCTCGCCCATCTCCAGCACGTAGATCTCGCCGCCCGCGCCGCCCTTGCCCAGGCCACCGGAGCGGATGATCAGCTGCACCGCCTCGGGGATCGTCATGAAGTAGCGCGTCATCCGCTCGTCGGTCACGGTGACCGGCCCGCCGAGCGCGATCTGACGGCGGAAGATCGGCACGACGGAGCCCGACGAGCCGAGCACGTTGCCGAAGCGCACCGCACAGAAGCCCGTGCCGGGGAAGCGCGCCTGCTCGGCCTCCAGCGCGAACTCGGCGAGCGCCTTGGAGGCGCCCATCACCGTCGAGGGATCGACGGCCTTGTCGGTCGAGACGAGCACGAACGTCTTGACCGTCGTCTGCCCCGAGATCCGCGCCATCAGGCGCGTGGCGATCGCGTTGTTGCGCACCGCCTCGACGGGGTTGGACTCCATCAGCCCGACGTGCTTGTAGGCCGCGGCGTGGAAGACGACGGTCGGGCGGTAGAGGTCGAAGACCTCCCGCATCCGCTCCTCCTCCTTGCAGTCGGCGAGCACGACGTCGAGCGTCGAGGGGTGCACGTGGCGGTCGTCCTCGAGCTCGCGCTGGATCTGAAAGAGGTTGTCCTCGGCGTGGTCGAGCAGGATCAGCCGCCGCGGCACGACGCGGGCGATCTGGCGCGAGAGCTCCTTGCCGATCGAGCCGCCCGCGCCGGTGACGAGCACGACCTCCGAGCTGAGGTAGGCGCCGACGCGATCGAGCTCCATGAGCACCGGCTCGCGGCCGAGGATGTCCTCGATCTGCACCTCGCGCACCTGGCGCACCGCGGCGGTGCCGCTCTGCAGCAGCTCGAAGACCGTCGGCAGCGTGCGCACCGGGATCCCGCGCTCGCGACAGCAGCGCACGACGTTCGCCCGCAGGATGCCCGGCGCGGAGGGGATCGCGATCGTGACCTCGTCGGGCTCGACCTCGTCGAGGATCCGCCCGAGCTCCTTCGTCGTGCCGAGCACGCGCACGCCGTCGATCCGCAGCCGGCGCTTGAGCGGGTCGTCGTCGACGAAGCCGACGGGCTTGAGGCCCAGCTCGGGGTTGCGAAGGATCTCGCGCAGGACGAGGCGCCCGCCGTCGCCGGCGCCGACGATGAGCAGGCCGCGGGCGTCCTTGCTGGCCCGGAAGCCGCGCAGCGGGCGCTCGTAGATCGTGCGCGCGGCGAAGCGCGCACCGCCGACGAAGGTCAGCATGAGCAGCCCGTGCAGCGCGAGCACGCTCGAGGGCAGCGTGACGGTCGTCTCGCCGAAGCCGGCCCCGCGCGTCACCGGCTTGACGAGCACGATGTACAGCAGCAGCGCCAGCGCCGCCACGACGACCGCCTGGACGATCGCGCTGTAGTCGCGCTGCGAGACGTAGCGCCACCACTTCCCGTACAGGCCGAAGGCGGCGAAGATGGCGACCGAGCCGACGACGACGGGCACGATCGTGTTGTCGAGCAGCTCGTCGTAGGGCCACGGCACGCCCGCCGGGCCGTCGAAGCGCAGCCGGTAGGCCAGCCAGTACGCGAGCGCGACCAATGCCCCGTCGACCGCGACCTGGGGGAGCGAATGGCGGTGGAGGGGAATCGTCGCCGAACGGAGCCGTCGGCGCATCGCCTGCGATTGTACGGGCCGCGCGCCAAACGCACCAACGTGCGCTCGCAGGGCCGGGCTACGCGGCGGCGACCGGCCGCGCGAGCAGCGCGGCCAGCACGCTCGGATCGCGCCGCACACGATCGCCCGCTCGCTCGCCGGCGGCCCGCTTGGCCAACACGACGTCCCCGGCGCGCTCGAGCACCCGCAGGCGCCCCTCGGCGATGAGCCGCTCGTCGACCGCCCCGAGGCGTCCCTGGAACGTCGTCCACACGGGGGTGCCGAGCGCGACCGCCTCGCGGTTCATCGTGCCGCCGGCCGACACGACGAGGTCGGCGTAGGCGATCAGGGACTGCGCGTCGATGGCCTGCTCGGGCACGACGAAGCCGCTGCCGCGCAGCTCGTGACGCTGTTGCGGGGTCCTCGGCAGGACCACCGTCTGCGTGCCGCGCAGGCGGTCGAGCATGTCGCCGAGCACGTCGTTCTCGAAGCGGTGATAGAGCGACACCGCCGGTGGGGTGCGGACGACGGCGATCGGCTCGGCGGGGTTCAGCCCCAGTTCGGCGAGCACGGCGCCGTCGGGCACGAAGTCGGCGAGGTAGTACTCCTCCTTCAGGCCCGCGTACGCGGCGATCCTGCGCGGCGTCGCGCCGTAGCGCGCCAGGCGCTCGGGCGGGATGGCGTCCGGCACGACGACGGTGTGCGCGAGGCGGCAGTTGACCGAGTGCTGGACGGTCGCCCACTCGTAGTCGAACATCGTCGAGCAGGGGATCCGCAGCAGCCGCGCGGCGATCGTGACGTCGTTGGAGCCGTGGCCGAGCGCGAGGTCGAAGCGCCGGCGGCGGGCCCAGCGCGCGAGCGCCGCCGAGCGCGATACGAGGCCGACCCCCTTCGCCGCGAGCTTGCCGCCGCGATGGCGGCCGACCTCGGTGTGGTCGATCCCGAAGCGCTCGAGCAGTCCCAGCGTCTGCGCGAAGTCGCGCGCGGTGATCTCGACGTCGTGGCCCTGCGCGCGCAGCGCGGCGACGATCGGGCGCAGGACCAGCACGTGCGGGCTGTTCGTGAGGTCGACCCAGACGCGCATTCGCGCGCCGAGGCTATCCGCTCGCCGGCCCGGCGCACGACCTCCACAGGACCCGCACACCTCCGGCGCCGCCGGTCGATAGCCTGCGCGCCACGTGTTCGTCGTCGCCTCACTGACGGACCCGATCGTCGAGTTCGCGACCAACGTCGTCGCCGACCTCGGCCTTCCGGGCGTCTTCATCCTCATGCTGCTCGAGAGCGCGTGCATCCCGATTCCCAGCGAGGCGACGATGCTGTTCGCCGGCTTCAACGTCTCCGAGGGCGAGTACAGCCTGATCGCGGTGACCCTGGTCGGCTCGTTCGCGAACCTCGCCGGCTCGTGGGTGGCGTACGGCGTCGGCTACTACGGCCGCGTCGACCTCATCGAGAAGCACGGCCACCGGGTCTTCATCAAGCCCCACCACCTCGTCGTGGCGGACCGCTGGTTCGAGCGCCACGGGGACGCGACCGTCTTCTTCACGCGGATGCTGCCGATCGTCCGCACGTTCATCTCGCTGCCCGCGGGTGTCGCGCGGATGCCGTTCATCCGCTTCTCGGTGCTGACGTTCCTGGGCTGCGTGCCGTGGGTCTTCATGCTGACGTTCATCGGCCAGCAGGTCGGCGAGAACTGGGTCGACTGGAAGGACTCGCTGCACTACTTCGACTACTTCGTCGCGGTGTGCATCGTCGTGGGCGCCGTCTACCTGTTCGTGAAGTGGCGCCGCGGCGGCGGCGACGACGCCGACATCGGACCGGCCGAGCCGGCGGCCGATGCCAGCATCCGCTGACGACACGCGCCTGCGCACGCGCGACGCGCTCGCGCTCGGCCTGCTGCACGGTCCCGCCGAGCTGCTGCCGATCTCCTCCTCGGGTCACGTCGCGGTGGTCCCGTGGTTGTGCGGGTGGCCCTACAGCCGCCTGGACGGCGAGCTGCGCAAGGCCTTCGAGGTCGCGCTGCACGCCGGCACCGCGGCGGCGCTGCTCGTCGGCCTGCGCGACGAGGTCGGCGAGGCGGCGCGCGCGCTGGACCGCCGGCGCGTGCAGCTCGTGGTCCTGAGCTTCGCGCCGCCGGCGGTCGTCGGCTACGTCCTGGAGCGCCCGATCGAGCAGCGCCTCGGCACGCCCGGCACGGTCGCGCTCGGGCTCGTCGCCGGCGCCGCGGCGATGGCGCTGGCCGACGCCCGCGGCAACGGGTCACGCCGCCGCGAGCAGGCGGGCGCGACGGACGCGCTCTGCCTGGGCGTCGCGCAGGCCTGCGCCCTCATGCCGGGCGTGTCGCGCAACGGCGCGACGCTCGCCGCCGCGCGCGCCCGCGGCTTCGCGCGCGAGGACGCGAGCGTCCTGTCGCGCCACTGCGCGCTGCCGATCATCCTGGGCGCAACGGTGCTGAAGGGAACGCGCCTGGCCAGGCGCGGCCTGCCCGCGGGCACCGCACGGGCCTTCGCCGTCGGGATCCTCGCGTCGTTCGCCACGACGCTGGCCTGCGTGCGGGTCATCCGCCAGGTCGAGGAGCGCGACCGCTCGCTGCTGCCCTACGCCGTGTACCGGGTCGGGCTGGCCGGCCTGGTGCTCGCGCGCCTGCGCCGACCCCTGCGCTAGGTTCGCACCCGATGCCCGAGGACGCCTACGCCGCCGCCGGAGTCTCGATCGCCTCCAGCGACGCAGGCGTGCGCGCCCTCGTCGACGTGCTGCGCACGATCGAGCCGGGGCGGCCGAGCCGCTCGCTGCTGGGCTCCGGTCATTACGCCAGCGTGCTGCGCGTCTCGGAGGACCTGGCGATCGCGTTGTGCACCGACGGCGTCGGCTCCAAGCTCGTCGTCGCCGAGCAGACCGGTCGCCTCGACACGGTCGGCATCGACTGCGTCGCGATGAACGTCAACGACCTCATCTGCGTCGGCGCCGAGCCGATCGCGATGCTCGACTACCTCGCCGTCGAGCAGCCCGACCCGGCCGCGCTCGCGCAGATCGCGCAGGGCCTGAAGATGGGCGCCGAGGCCGCCGGCATCGAGATCCCCGGCGGCGAGCTCGCGGTGCTGCCCGAGCTCATCCGCGGCCATCCGAGCCCGCACGGCTTCGACCTCTGCGGCGCGGCCTTCGGCACGGTCGCCCCCGACGCGCTCGTCACGGGCGACGCGGTGAGCCCCGGCGACGCGGTCGTCGGCCTGCCCTCCAGCGGCCTGCACTCCAACGGCTACACGCTGGCGCGCCGCGCCCTGCTCGAAGAAGGCGGCCTCGCGCTCGAGGACACGCCGCCGCAGCTCGGCGGCGCCACCGTCGCCGACGCGCTGCTCGAGCCGACCGTCATCTACGTCCGCGCGATCCTCGAGCTGCTGGCCGGCGGCGCGCCCGACCGCGTCCACGGCCTCGCGCACATCACCGGCGGCGGCCTGGACAACCTGCTGCGCCTCAGCGACGGCGTCGGCTTTCGCATCGAGAGCCCGCTGCCGGTCCCGCCGGTCTTCGATCTCATCGCCCGCCGCGGCTCCGTGCAGGACGCCGAGATGTGGGCGGTCTTCAACATGGGCTGCGGCTTCGTCGCGGTCGTCGCCGAGGCCGACGCTGACGCGGTCACCGCCGTGCTGGCGGCGCACCATCCGGGGTCGGCGCGGATCGGCACGGTCACCGATCGTGCCGGGCAGATCGAACGGGGGTAGGAGCTGACATGCGTCGCCCGCGCGCGACTGCACAATAGGACGATGGCCTCACCGGTCGGCACACTGCTCTCACACCGCTACCGCCTCGACGCACAGGTCGGGATCGGCGGCATGTCGACCGTGTACCGCGCCTTCGACACGGTGCTCGAGCGCCAGGTGGCGATCAAGCTCATGCACCGCGAGATCGCCGGCGACTCCGACCAGCTCGAGCGCTTCCGCCGCGAGGCGCGCGCCGTCGCGCAGCTCAACCACCCCCACATCGTCGGGGTCATCGACGCCGGCGAGGAGGGCGACCCAGACTTCCCGACGCCGTACATCGTCTTCGAGTACGTCGAGGGCGAGACGCTCAAGCAGCGCATCCGCCGCAACACGCGGCTGTCGATCGGCGAGTCGATCGCCTACGCGATCGAGATCGCGCGGGCGCTCGGCGCCGCGCACGAGCGCCACATCGTCCATCGCGACGTCAAGCCGCAGAACGTCCTCATCGACGAGGAGGGCGCGGCGAAGGTCACGGACTTCGGCATCGCCCGGACCCTGCACCAGGAGGGCCTGACCGCCGACGGCCGCGTGCTGGGCACGACGGACTACGTCTCGCCCGAGCAGGCGCTGGGGCGTCCGGTCACGGGCCAGACCGACCTCTACTCGCTGGGCATCGTGCTCTTCGAGATGCTGACCGGGGACGTGCCCTTCAAGGGGGAGAACCAGATCGCCGTCGCGATGAAGCACGTCCGCGAGGACCTGCCGGACATCCAGCAGCGCCGGCCGGAGGTCTCCGCGACCCTCGCCGCGGTACTCGACCGCGCGACCGCCAAGGACCTCGAGCGCCGCTACGCCGACGCCCAGGCGATGATCGCCGACCTCGAGGACGTGCTGGCGACCGAGACGGCCCGCACCGGCCACGTCACCGGCGAGGCCACGACCGTGCTGCGCAGCCTGCCCCCCTCGGCCCAGAAGCGCGTCCCGTTGCGCGTGCGCAGCTCACGCAAGGCGCTGCTGGGAGGGCTGCTCGCGCTCGTGCTCGCCGCCGCCGGCGTGCTCGGCTATCTCAGCACCCGGGCCGAGCGCGGCACCGGCGAGCGCGAGAACGTCGCCCCGACGCCGCGCGGCCTGACGGCGGTGTCGCTCGGCCAGCGCGCGGCGTCGGACTTCGACCCGCTCGGCAGCGACGGCGAGCACCCGCGTGAGACGAGTGCCCTCGTCGACGGCGACGCCTCGACGACCTGGTCGACGGAGAACTACGACGCCGGTCAGCTCGGCAAGGACGGCGTCGGCGTGATCATCGACGCCTCGCCGGGGGGCGGCGTCGCCGCGCAGCGCCTGGAGATCCGCACGCCGACGCCCGGCTTCGAGGCCTCGATCTGGGTCGCCGCCACCGGCCGGCCGAACACCGCGCCGCCCGGCGGCTGGACGCGGGTGAGCTCGGAGTCCGTCGAGATCGACGGCCGCGAGCAGATCGACCTCGACACGGCCGGCAACCGCTACGGGCGCTACCTCGTCTGGATCACGAAGCTCGCGCCGGAGACGGAGTCCGTCGAGATCTCCGAGATCCGGCTGTTTCGCTAGAAGCGATAGGCGCGCTCGTCGGCGAAGCGCTCGACCGCCAGCGCGCACAACCGCTCGACGAGCTTGTCGTAGGGCAGCCCGCTGGCCTCCCAGAGCTTCGCGTAGACGCTCGTCGGCGTGAAGCCGGGCATCGTGTTGAGCTCGTTGAGGAGCACCCGCTCGCCCTCGACGAAGAAGTCCGCGCGCGCGAGGCCCGAGCAGCCGAAGTGCGCGAACGCCGCGACCGCGGTCGCGCGCAGCTCGTCGCGCGCCGCGCGCGAGATGCCGGCCGGCACGCGCAGCTGCATCCCGCCGGGCTCGTACTTGGCGGCGAAGTCGTACCAGTCGGACTCGATGACGATCTCGCCGGGCTCGGACGCCTCGGCCGCGCGCGTCGAACCGAGCACGGAGCACTCCACCTCGGCCCCCGCGCTCATCGCCTCGACGATGACGGTCGGGTCGTGCAGGAACGCCGCGTCGAGCGCGGCGCCGAGCTCCTGCGCCTCGACGACCTTGCCGATGCCGACCGAGGACCCCAGCCGCGCCGGCTTGACGAAGACCGGCAGGCCCAGCTCGGCAAGCTCGGCGAGCACCGCCTCGCGCGCGCGCGCCCAGCGGGCCGCGCGGACCCCGGCGTAGGCGACCTGGTCGATCCCCGCGCGCGCCATGAGCTCCTTGGCGACGATCTTGTCCAGGCACACGGCGGAGGCCAGCACCCCGGAGCCGACGTAGGGGACGTCGAGCAGCTCGAGCAGCCCCTGGACCGTCCCGTCCTCGCCGAACGGGCCGTGCAGCACCGGGAACGCCACGTCGGCCCCGAGCAGCCCGCGGCCGGGCGAGAGCGCGAGCTCCTGCCCGTCGTGCTGCCACGTGCCGTCGCGCTCGAGGCGCACCTCGAGGACCTCGTGACCTGCCTCCCGCAGGCCGGCCGCGACGCTCGCGCCGCCGGCCAGCGAGACGTCGTGCTCCGACGAGCGCCCGCCGGACAGCACCGCGACGCGCATCGGGGCGGCCACTACGGGGCCGGTGTGGTCGTCGTCGTGGAGGGGGTGGTGGTCGTCGTGGTCGGCGAGCTGGGCTCGGGATCGACCGCGGGCTCGAAACGGCCCACGCTGATCGTCACCGTCGAGCCGCGGTCGACCTTCTCGCCATCGGAGGACGGTGACTGCTCCTGCACCAACCCGTCCTGGGCGGAGGAGTCGACCGTCACGTCCTCGGCGACGACCTCGAACCCGCGCCCGGAGAGCGTCTTGGTGGCGCTGTTCTGCGACCGGCCGACCACGTTGGGCACCGCGATCTGCTTGGGCTCGATCGCCACCGTCAGCCGGACCGTCGCGTCGCGAGCGAGCCGGCCGCCGGCCGGATCCTGCTCGATCACCGTGCCGGGCTCGGCCTCGTCGTCCTCCTTCTCGGTGACCGTCACCCTGAAGTCCTCGAGCGTCGCGCGCGCCTCGTCGAGCTTCTTGCCGATGACGCTGGGCACCGCCACCCGCTCCGCGCCCGTCGAGACCACGATCGTGACCTGCTGGCCGGACTCCTTCAGCGAGCCGCCGGACGGATCCTGCGAGATGACGAGGTTGGGGCGCACGGTGTCCGAGGCGGCGCGCTGCTCGCTGACCTTGAAGCCGGCGTCGGTCAGGGTCCGCCGCGCCAGCTGTCGTCCTCGGCCCACGACGTTGGGGACGTCGACGATCGAGGGTCCCTCCGAGACCGTGATCGTCACGCGGGAGCCCTCGTCGGCGATGGTGCCGCCGCCGGGGTCCTGCCCGATGACCCTGTTGCGGGGCTTGTCGGAGTTGTCGGTCACCGAGACGACCTCGAAGCCCTCCCCCTGCAGCCGATTCGTCGCGGTGGAGATCGAGGCGCCGACGACGTTGGGCACCGTCACGCTCTTGGGCGACAGGACCGAGGCGAGCAGCACGACGAGACCCAGCGCCACCAGGCCGCCGGCGACGATCCAGGGCCAGCGCCTGCGTCCCGGTCCGCCGCTGCTGGGAGGCAGCGGCCCGGGCGGCCGGACGAACTCGCGGCGCTCCTCGGAGACCGGATAGACGCCGGTCGACGGGTTCGCGCCATCGGCGCCCGCAGGCGGCGGCGGGACGACCGGCGGCGGCGGGGCCATGACGCCGCCCGCGCCCGTCACCGCGGCGGCGGGCAGTGCGGCGGCCGCGGCCTCCGCGGCGGCGATCGCGCGCGACGACGGGATCCGCGACGCGGCGGCCTCGAGCGCGGCGATGAACTCGTCGGCGTCGGCGAAGCGGTCGCGCGGCTCCTTGGCGAGCGCGCGGAGCACGACGGATTCGAGCTCGGGCGTGACGCGCGGGTTGATCCGGCTCGGCGGGACCGGCGCCTCGGAGACCTGCTTGAGCGCGATCGTCACCGCCGACTCCGCCTCGAACGGCACCCGGCCGGTGAGCAGCTCGTAGAGGATGATCCCGATCGAGTAGAGGTCCGAGCGCGCTCCGACCGCGTGCCCCTGCGCCTGCTCGGGCGAGAGGTACTGCGCGGTGCCGAGGATGGACCCGGTCTGCGTCATGTCCGATGCGCCGGCGCGGGCGATGCCGAAGTCCGTGACCTTCGCGCGGCCCTCGTCGTCGACGATGACGTTCTGCGGCTTGAAGTCGCGGTGGATGATCCCGCGGCGGTGCGCGAAGCGCGCCGCGCGCAGGATCTGCACGGTGAGGTCGACCGCGCGCTGCGCGGTCAAGGGGCCCTCCTCCTGCACGAGCTGCTTGAGCGTCTTGCCCGACACGAACTCCATCGCGATGTAGGACGTGCCCTCCCACTCGCCGCGGTCGTAGACGCCAACGACGTGCTGGTGCGCGAGGCCGGCCGCCGAGGACGCCTCGCGCTTGAAGCGCTCCACGAACTCCTCGTCGGCGGCGAAGCGCTCGTGCAGCACCTTCAGCGCGACGTTGCGCCCGAGCTGCATGTCCCTCGCGCAGTAGACCTCGGCCATCCCGCCCGAGCCGAGATGGGCGCTGATCTCGTAGCGCTCGTCGATGACCGCACCGTCCTGAAGCTGTCTCATCGCAGGAGGGACTCCATGACCTGCTTGGCGATCGGGGCGGCGACCGTGCCGCCCTGGGCGCCGACGAGGTTCTCGAGCGTCACGGCGATGGCGATCTTCGGCTGCGAGCGCGGGGCGAAGCCGATGAACCACGGCTGGTTGAGGCGCTGCGGGATGTTCAGCTCGGCGGTGCCGGTCTTGCCGGCGACCTCGATGCCCGACAGCGCGGCCGCGGTGCCGGTGCCCTCGCGCACGACGTTGGCCATCATCTGCGTCAGCTGGGCGGCGGACTGCTCCGACATGACGCGCTCGGCCTCCTCGGGCTCGATGCGCGTCACCGTGCGCCCGTCGGGGTCGACGATCCGGCTCGTGAGGTGGGGCTCCATCCGCATCCCGCCGTTGGCGACGGTCGCGGCGACCGTGGCCATCTGCAGCGGCGTCACGCGCAGCCGCTCCTGGCCGATCGCGACGCGGCCGATGTCGACCGCGTCGGAGTCGACGTCGAGGAACTCGTCCTTCTTGACGTCGAAGACCCCGCTCGGCGTCATCTGGGCCTCGGGGTAGTCCATCGGCGGGTCGTCGCCGAAGCCGAAGCGATCCATGTACTTGGCGTACGTGTCCTGGCCGAGCTTCTCGGCGACCTGCGCCCAGACCGTGTTGACCGAGTTGGTGAGTGCCGTCGTCAAGGTGATCGCCCCGAACTGCGCGTCGGAGAAGTTCTTCAGCGGTACACCCGAAACGTTGATCGGTGACTTGCCGACCACCGTCGACTCGGGGGTGAACTGGCCGCTGTCGAGCGCGGCGGCGGCGGTCACCACCTTCATCGTCGATCCGGGGACGTAGCCGGCCTGGGTGGCGCGGTTGAACAGCGGCGAGTTGTCCTGGCGGTTGAGCCGCCTGAAGACGTCGGCGTCCTTCAGCGCGTTGGGGTCGTAGGCCGGCGAGCTGGCCATCACGCGCACCTTGCCCGTGGCCGGCTCGATGGCCACGACCGACCCGCGCCGGCCGCCGAGCGCGGTGAGCGCGAGCTGCTGGGCCTGCGGATCGAGGTTCGTGATGACGTTGTCGCCGACCTGGCGCTTGCCGCTGAGGTCGTCGACGATCGAGGTGACCTCGTCCTTCTCGCCCGCCAGCTCGTCGTTGCGCGAGCGCTCCAGGCCGGCGCGCCCGATCGTCAGCGCGTAGTCGTAGCCGAGCGCGTGCGAGAAGCGCAGCGCCCCGGGCGGGTAGCGACGGCGGTAGATGTCGTCGTCGCCCTTGACCGAGCGCGCCAGCAGCGACCCGTCGCGGGCACGGATGACCCCCCGCTTGACGAGCGCCTGCTCGATCTGCGGGCGCTTGTTGAGCGCGTTGTCGCGGTAGTCCTCGGCCTTGATGACGCTGTTGTAGCTCGTCATCGCGGCGAGCGCGCCGAACAGCACGAGCACGAGCCCGAAGAGCTTGAGGATGGGCGCGTTCATCGCCGACGGCTCCAGCGGGCGGTCACGAGACGGCCTCTCTTCGCGCGCGGTCGGAGACGAGCAGCAGCAGCGCCAGCAGGATGAAGTTCGCGACGATCGACGAGCCGCCGTAGGAGATGAACGGCAACGTCACGCCGGTGAGCGGGATGAGCTTCGTGACCCCGCCGACGATGACGAAGACCTGCAGCGCCAGCACGGCCGTCAGCCCGGTCGCCAGGAGCTTGGAGAACGAGTCCGTCGCGATCATCGCGGTCTTGAACCCGCGCTCGACGATCAGCAGGTAGACGAGCAGGACGGCGACCGCGCCGACCAATCCCAGCTCGGCCGTGATCGCCGCGTAGATGAAGTCCGTGTGCGCGGCGGGCAGCAGCGGCGGGCCGTCGCCCAGGCGGATGAGCGCCCGCCCGAAGCCCTCGCCGAAGAAGCCCCCGTCGGCCTGCGTGAAGATCGACTGCGCGATCTGGTAGCTGCCGCCGACCTGCTGGCCGTAGAGGTCGGGGTCGAACGGGTGCAGCCACGCGTCCACGCGGTGCTCGATCGTCGGCCGGATGGCGTAGAGCACGCGCGCGCCGAGGGCGAACAGCGCCAGGCCGATCAGGACGAACGAGATCCGGTTCGTGGCGACGTAGACGAGCGCGAGGAATCCGCCGAAGAACATGAGCGACGAGCCGAGGTCCTGGATGACGAACAGCAGCACCATCGCCGTGCCCCAGACCGCCAGCAGCGGGCCGAGGTGCTTGAGCGGCGGAAACGTGATCCCGGCGAAGCGGCGGGCGCCGACCACGAGCACCTGGCGCGTGTCGCGCAGGTAGGAGGCGAGGAAGATGACGATCGCGATCTTCGCCAGCTCCGCGGGCTGAAAGGAGATCGGCCCCATGTTGAACGAGAGGTACGCGCCGTTGACGGGGTCGCCCAGCCGCGGCAGCAGCAGCAGCAGGATGCCGCCGAGCGCGATGACGTAGCGGTAGCGCTCGAGCACGCGATGGTCGTGGCGCAGCGCGAATATCGTCGCGGTGAAGACGATCAGGCCGACGACGAACCACTGCGCCTGCTCGCGTGCGAGGTCCTCGTCGAGGCGATAGAGCACGACGAGGCCGAAGCAGGCGAGCACCGCGACGAGCGGGAACAGATAGGGGTCCGCGTCGGGCAGCGTCATGCGCAGCACGAGGTGCGCGGCGAGGCACAGCGCGAGGAAGATGAGGCCGTACGTCAGCGACAGATCCGACAGCAGGTCGTCGCGCTGGATGAAGACCGCGGCGAAACCGGCCGTCAGGAGCAGCGACGCCGGGATCAGCGCGAAGAGCTCTCGGTTGCGGGCGCTCACGGGCCGATCACGAGGCGATGCGCCCGCGCTCGAGCTCGCGGACGAGGTCGGACGCGTCGTCGTGGGAGCGCAGCGTGTGGTCGACGAGCTGCTTGCGGCGGTTCGCGGGCAGCGTCTGGAGCGGGACGCCCGAGACGTAGTTGACCTTGAAGAGATCGACGCCGGCGGGGAGCGAGTAGGGCAGCCCCCGGTAGAGCGTGACGAACCCCTCGTCGTTCGTGCCGACGAAGTAGACGGCGGCGTTGGCGCTGTAGGCGCCGAACGCGACCGGGACGAAGATGAGGGCGACGATCGCGAAGACCTTCAGGGAGCGGCCGCGTCGCTCGCGCTTCGGGTGCGGCCCCGGCGCCTCGGCCGCGTTGGGGCGAAGGCGCCGCGTCTTCGGCGCGGCGGCCGGTGGCGCGGGCGCCGCCGGGGGCGCCGTGGCCGCGACGGCCACGGTCAGATCGGCGGCCGCGGGAGCAGCCGCGGGCGGGCGGGGCGCAGCGGACGGAGCGGAGGACCCGGTCGCCGGCGCGCCCGCGACCGCCGCGCGCACCTCCGTCGCGCTCACGCGCTGCGTCACGCCGCCCGCCGACGTCGGGTGGTCGCCCGCCGCGTCCTCCCCGTTGCCGACCTCCTCGAGCCGAAACAGGACCACCGTGATGTTGTCGCGCCCGCCGGCCTCGTTGGCGGCGTCGATGAGCGCGTGCCCGGCGTCGGGCAGCGTCTTCGCCGCGCGCACGATGCCGGCCACGTCCGACTCGGCCACCATCGAGGTCAGGCCGTCGCTGCACAGCAGGAAGACATCGCCGGCCTGCCCGCGCCACGAGCGGGTGTCGACGAGGACGTCGGGCTCCGGTCCGAGGGCGCGGGTGATGATCGAGCGCTGCGGGTGCTCGTCGGCCTCCTCCGCGGTGAGCTGGCCCCGGCGGCGCATCTCCTCGACGAGCGAATGGTCCTCGGTCAGGCGCAGGAACTCGCTTCCGCGCAGCCGGTAGGCGCGCGAGTCGCCGACGTGCGCGATCGCGACATCGTGCTCGCCGACGTGCGCGGCCGTGATCGTCGTGCCCATGCCGGCGCGGCTCATCGCCTCCTGGGACATCTCGTGGATGCGCCCATTGGCTTCCTGGATGCGCACGGCGAGCAGCTCCTCGCCGCTGGCGTCGGCGCCGTCGTCGAGACCTCGTTCGAAGGCCTCGATCGCCACCCGCGACGCGACCTCGCCGGCCTGCGCGCCGCCCATCCCGTCGGCCACGACGAAGACCGGCGCGCGGGCGAAGTACGCGTCCTCGTTGGCGCGCCGCGCGCGGCCCGTGTCGGAGTGCGAGAAGTGGTCGGAGGCGACGCGGAGCACAGGCGCTAGCTCTCGTAGGTGAACGTGGAGTCGCCGATGCGGACGCGATCGCCGGCGTGCAGCGGCTGCGGCCCGCGCAGCAGCTCGTCGTTGAGGTAGGTGCCGTTCGTGGAGCCCAGGTCCTCGATGACGAGGATCGCGCCCTGGCGCGTGAGGCGCGCGTGCTGCGACGATGCGAACGGGTCCTCGAGCTGGATCTCGACGTCGCCGCGGCCGAGCACGGCGCCGTCGGCCACGTCGTAGGACATGCCCCGGGCGAGACCGGGCACGGACGCCACGACGAGGCGCGGCGAGACGTCGGCGTTGCCGTCCAGCGCACCGAGGCTGGTGGCGGAGTGCATCCCGGTCTCGTCCTGGGGCGCGACGGCAGCGCGCGGGCCCCCGGTACCACCGAAGGCCCCGCGGCGCAGGTCCTTCAGCGCGCTGCGTGACACCCACAGCAAGAAGAGGTAGAGCACCGCGAGGAACGCGAACTTCAGGCCGACGGAGACCGGTTCGAGCATGTGGGCTTGAGCCTAGTGGTCGGCGCGCCCAGCGGCGCGCCGTGTCCGGTCCGGCGCAACCGGACGATGCGAGCGGACTATTCGACCTCGAAGCCGATGTCCGCCGTGCCCAGCGCGATCCGGTCGCCGGGGTGCAGCGGCTCGGCGCCGCTGATGCGGTGGCCGTTGACGAGCACGCCGTTCGTCGAGCCCAGGTCGGCGATCGTCCACGTGCCCCCGGCGCCCGGCCGGAGCTCGGCATGGCGGCGCGACACGTTGGCGTCGGCGAGGACGACGTCGCACTCGCGGCTGCGCCCGATGAGCGCACCGCCGGGGGGCACGACGTGGCGCCGTCCCTCCGCGACCAGCAGCGCGCGCGTGGGCGCCCGCGTGCCCTGCACCTGCTCGACCTCCTCGCGGATCCGGCCCGCGGTCGAGTAGATCATGGTGTTGCCGTGCGCGGCCGGCGGCTCCTCCTGGGCGCCCGAGGACTCCTCGGGCGGACGCACGAGCCGCGTCTGGATGCCGAACTCGCCCAGCGACAGCCGCTCGTCGGTGCGAAACTCGATCTGCGGGCGCGAGAGCAGCGCGAGGCGCTCGCGCCGCGCGTGCTCGAGCAGATAGGCGCTGAGCTCGTCGATCAGCGAGTCCTCGACGCCCTCCAGGCGCGAGCGGTCCTCTGCCGAGAGGTAGACGATGTACTCGTTGGGCACGTACGTCCGCGACAGCGACTCCGTCTTGTGCTCGTCCATCTCGCGGGCGAGCTTGCGCGCGACCTCCACGGGCCGCACCTCCGACTTGAAGACGCGCCCGAACGTCCCCTCGACGATGTCGGTGAGCTTGGCTTCGAGGTTGCGGAGGACGCTCATGCGATGCGCTCATGCTACGGCCAGGCACCTACCCGCAATGTCCGTCCGGGCTCACGCGCGTCCGCGAGCGGCGCGCGCGGCGACGGCGATGACGGCGCCGGCGAGCGCGCCGGCGACGAGGCCGCGTGGCGCCTCGAGCACGAGTGCATCCGACAGCGCCTGGGTCGCGGCCGCGAGCGCGCCCGCCCACGCGGCGACGCCGACGAGGTCGAGCGCCGCCGACCGCCCGCGCACGAGCACCGGCAGCAGCACGGCGCCGAGCGCCCACAGCGCCGCCAGGCCGAGCCCGCCGCCCGCCACCAGCGGCCACAGCGCGTGCTGGGAGGCCTCGAACGCCGAGCCCTCCCAGGCCGCGCGACCGAGCACCTCGCGCGGCGCGCCCAGCACGAGACGATCGTCCGTCAGCGTCTCGGCCACGCCGACCCACCACCCGCCGAGGGCCCCCAGCGCGGCGCGCGCCTGCCAGCGCGCGGCCTGCCCGGCCATCGCCGGCCACGCGCCGGCGAGCCCGATCGCCCCGAGCAGCGGCGCGGCCGCGGGCAGCGACCAGGTCGGCGCGCGGCGGGCGAGCAGGAGGGGAACCGGCGCGACGGCGCAGGCCCCGAGCAACGCAAGCCCCGCCGTGGGCACGGCGAGCCAGGCCAGCACGGCCGCGGCGCCGAGCAGCCAGCCGATCCGCGGCAGCAGGACGACCGCGCCGAACGCGAGCGCGGCGCCGGCGGCGGGCTCGAGCGGCGGCGCCGGGCCGGCTCGAGCCAGCGCCGCGCCCGCCAGCGCGGCCGCCGTCGCCGCGGCGACCAGGCGCGGGCGCGGCCCGAGGCGCGGCCGGGCGCGGGCCTGGGGATCGGTGTCCTCGTCGTCGCGACGCGCCACCGCAGCGGGGGAGCCGTGTTCGGCGAACCCCGAGCGAGCGGGCCGGCCGCGCGGGCGCGGCGGCGGGTCGGCGCCGTGATCGTCGTGATCCCTGCGCCGGTCGGCGCGCTGCTGCAGTCGCGTGCGCGTCCGGGTGACCGCGGGCCGGGCGATCGTGTCCAGCGCGCTTCCGGCAATCGGGCCGGCGACGTCGCCGACGGCGCCGGCGAACGCCTCGAGCGCGCGGCGCAGCGCGGGCAGCGTCGTGCGCGCCTGCGGCTCGACCGCGACGGCGGCGTCGATCGCGCGGCACAGCTCCACGGGCAGGTCGCGGCGGACGCGGTGCAGCGCGGGCAGGCGCATCCCGACGCGGCGGGCGGTGGCGGCCGGGTTGCCGGCGCGGATCGGGTTGACGCCCGCCAGCGCCTCGTAGAGGACCACGCCGAGCGCGTATACGTCCGCAGAACCCGTGATCTTCTCGCCGCGCGCCTGCTCGGGCGCCATGTACGCCAGCGTGCCGATGATGTCGCCGGTGCGCGTGAGCACGTCGTGGTCGGCCATCCGCGCGATCCCGAAGTCCGTGAGCTTGGCGCTGCCGAACGCCGATCCGTCCTGCTCGGCGGCCGGGCACATGATGTTCGACGGCTTGACGTCGCGATGGATCACGCCGCGCTTGTGGGCGTGAGCCAGCGCGGCGCACAGCGTCGCGCCGATCCGCAGCACGTCGCGGTCTGACAAGGCACCGTCGCGGAGCAGGGCGGCCAGCGTCGGCCCCTCGACGAGCTCGGAGACGAGGTAGACGGCGTCGTCGTCGCGACCGGACTCGAAGAGCGCGACGATCCCGGCGTGCGACAGCCGCGCCGCGGCGAGGGCCTCGCGCTCGCCACGGCCATCCGGGTCGTGGCCGATCGCGATCCGCTTGACCGCCACGTCGCGCTCGAGGTGCTCGTCGCGGGCGCGGTAGACGACGCCCATCCCGCCCGCGCCGAGACGCGCGCCGAGCCGGTAGCGGTCGAGCACGAGCTGGCCTGCGGTGGCGGACGAACTGGTCGCGGGGCCATGGGCGTGAAACACCGACTCCCTCTTCGCCTGCCCGTCCTCGGCTCCTTGCATGCGTGGGCAGGAAACCGTGCATTGGGGGGAAAGTTGCAGGGGAAACCCCGCGCGCGCCGCGTGGTCATACTGACGTTCCGCCAGCTTCCGCAAGGAGCGACCCTGTCCTTCTTCGACGATGACGAGCCTCGCACGCGCGTGCGGCCCCGCAGTCCGGGGCCGGCCGCGATCGGCCCGCCCTCGGATCCGCAGCAGCTCATGGTCCGCCGCGCCGCGGCGGCCGGCATCGGCCTGCTCGTGGTGCTGCTGCTCGTCTTCGGCATCAAGGGCTGCCTGAACGGCCGCCAGGAGCAGGCGCTGAAGGACTACAACCGCGACGTGTCGGCCGTCGTCCAGGCCGCGGACACGAACGCCGACGACTTCTACGGCGTGCTCAGCGGGGCCACCGCGACCGGCGACGCGTCCGCGTCCGCCTCACCCGACGTGCAGTCCGAGATCAACCAGCTGCGCACCCGCGCGCAGGCGCTGACCGACCGCGCCGAGGGCCTCGACGTCCCCGGCGACATGCGCCCCGCGCACGTCAACCTGCTCCTGTCGCTGTCGCTCGTCCACGAGGCGATCGGCAAGGTCGCCCAGAAGATCCCGGCGGCGCTGTCGACGGACTCCGCCACGGCGGTGCCCGCCGTACGCGGGATCGCCGGCGAGATGCGCGCCTTCGACGCTGCCGACGTCGTCTACAACCGCCGCACCGCGGCGCTCATCAAGCAGGTGCTCGACGAGAACGACATCGGCGGGCAGGTCATCCAGAGCTCGAGCTTCCTGCAGAACCTCGGCTGGATGCAGCCGTCCACCGTGGCCCGGCGGATCGACTCCCAGGCCGGCCGCGGCGCCGGCGACGGCGCGGCGACCGAAGCCCTTCCCGGTTCGCACGGCCACGGCCTGATCGCGGTCAGCGTCGGCGACGTCACGCTCGTGCCCGGCAACCCCAACGCGCTGACGGCCTCCGCGAATCCGACGTTCAACGTGAAGGTGGCAAACCAGGGCGAGAACCCCGAGCAGGACGTGCGCGTGCGCATCCGCATCACCGGCGCGGGCGACCCTGTGCGCGCCGAGCAGGTCATCGACCAGACCGCGGCGGGGACCGAGACGACGGTGGCGGTCAAGCTCGGCGAGTCGCCGCCGATCAACCGGGCGATCGAGATCATCGCCGAAGTCCTCCCGGTCAACGGCGAGAAGAACACCGAGAACAACCGCATGACGTTCGCGGCGATCTTCCGGCGCCGCTGACCCGCGCTACCGTTGGCCGGCATGGGTGACGAGCTGAGCTCCACGGTGGGCATCGTCGCGCTGACGGCCGCCGCCGTGGCCGTCGTCGCGCTCTGCCTGACCGTCGTCATGTACCGCCAGCTGCGGCGTCTGCGCGCCGATCAGCGCGTCGTGCTGGGCGAGCGCGACGTCGACCTCGTCACGCACGCGGCTGCGCTGGACGCGAGCTTTCGCGCGCTGCACGGCTACGTCACCGAGGTGGCCGAGCGGCTCGACGCCCGCGTCGCCGTCGCCGAGGCGCGCCTGGACGGCGCGATCTCGCACTGCGGCCTGATCCGCTACGACGCCTACAACGAGATGTCCGGTCGCCAGTCGACCTCGATCGCGCTGCTCGACAGCTCGCGCAACGGCGTCGTGCTCTCCTCGATCCACCACCGCGACCAGGCGCGGCTGTACGCCAAGCAGATCTCCGAGGGCAAGGGCGAGCTGAAGCTGTCTCCCGAGGAGGAGGAAGCGCTGCGCATCGCGCTGGCCTCGTGATGGCCCAGGGAACCCTGATGCGACTGGGCTACCTCGGTCCCGCCGGCACCTTCTCCGAGGAGGCCGCGCGGGCGGCGCTCGACGGCGCCGACGCCGAGCTCGTGGGCCTGGCGACGGTGCGCGACACGATCCTCGCCGTGCACGACGGCAGCGTCGACCGTGCGATCGTGCCGATCGAGAACTCGCTCGAAGGCCCGATCGGGGTGACGCTCGACACGCTGGCCGACGATCACGACGTCGCCGTCGTCGGCGAGCACGTGCTGGCGGTGTCGCAGCACCTCATCGCCGGCGCGCCGCTGGCGCTCGAGGCGATCGAGCGCGTGCTGTCGCACCCGCAGGCGATCTCGCAGTGCGCGCGCTTCCTGCGCGAACGCGTTCCCAACGCCGTGATCGAGGCAGCCTCGTCGACCGCGGAGGCGGCGCGCATCGTGGTCGGGCGCGACGAGCCGTGGGCGGCGATCGGCACCCTGCGCGCCGCGCAGCTGTACGGGGCGACCGTGCTGGCGCAGGACGTCGAGGACGAGCCCGGCAACGCCACCCGCTTCGTCTTTCTCGCGCGCCGCGCCGAGGCGCAGATCCCGGCCGACGGCACGCCGGCGAAGACGTCGCTCGCCTTCTGGGGCTCGGGCGACGACAGCCCGGGATGGCTCGTGCGCTGCCTGTCGGAGTTCGCCTTCCGCGGCGTGAACCTCACGAAGATCGAATCGCGGCCCCTGCGCATGCGCCTTGGCCACTACCGCTTCTTCGTCGACTGCGAGGGCAGCGCCGGTGAGCCGTCGGTCGCCGAAGCCGTCGACGGCCTGCGCAAGCACTGCGAGCAGGTTCGAATCCTCGGCTCGTATCCCGCGGCGGGCTCGCCGCAATAGCGCTCTGTGCGCTCACGCCGCCTCGCGTGATTAGACTTTCCCGCGAGTCATGGCGACCCAGTCCACGCCACCAGGCCCAGGGGGGTTCGCGCCGCATCCGGAGCACCGGCGGCGCGGACGTGAGTCTGGCCGTGTGCTCGTCCTGAACGCCACGTACGAACCGGTCAACGTGTGCACCGTGCGCCGCGCCGCCGTCCTGCTGCTCAAGGAGAAGGCGGAGATCATCGAGCACTCGAGCTACGAGCTGCGCTCCGAGCACGCAACGCTCCCGCGACCGGTCGTGATCCGCCTCGTGACCTTCGTCAGGGTCCCGCGCGACACGCACCGGCGCAAGATCACGCGCCGCGCCGTCTTCGCCCGCGACGGCTGGACGTGCCAGTACTGCGGCGCGCGCGCGAACCTCACCGTCGACCACGTCATCCCGCGCTCCAAGGGCGGCGGCTCGACATGGGACAACATCGTCGCCTCGTGCGCGCCGTGCAACCGCCGCAAGGGCGACTCGCTGCCGGCGAAGGTCGGCATGCACCCGCGCCAGCCGCCGCGCGTGCCGCACCCACAGGTCTTCATCCACGTCGCCAGCCCGACGATCCCGTCGGCGTGGCGCCAGTGGCTCCCCGAAGCCGCCTGAGACCCGCCGGACCCGCTCGCGGATAGCGCGGGCCTGCCTGGCCTTCACGCCGCTTGGTGCAGGGCCCCGAGCACGGTGAGGTCGTCCTCGTCGAGCTCGAGCTCGAGCGCAGCGAGGTTCTCGCGCACGTGCTCGATCGACAGCGTCCCGGGGATCGGCAGCGTCGTCGGTGAGCGGTGCACAGTCCGCAGGCCGGCCGGAGGCCAAACGCGGCGCCGATCGCGGCCTCGCTCTGCCCACCCGAGTACAGGTGCGCCGTGTCGATGTGCCGGATGCCGGCGTCGATGGCCGCGCGGATGAACGCCGCGTGGTCGTCGGTGTCCCGGAGGCGATTCGTGCCGAGGCCGACTCGCGGGACCTCGGTCTCGCCGATGCGAAGCGTCGTCTTCATGGTCGTCAGGCTTGCCGCAACATCCGCCGCCCAAACGGCGCGTTCGCTGCTGGAACATCGCCACGACCCGCCGCACCGGCGGACCCCGACATCAGACGCCGACACCTCCTCGCTCGCTCCCAAAGCCAACGCGGCGCCCGAGTCGCAACGCCAACGCCGATCCCGGGGGTGTGCGGTCCGGGGTTCCGGCCCAGGAACATCAGTGGGGAACGCAAACGCCCACAACCCCAACCACGCGACGTGTGTTCCGGGGCCGGAAGCCCCGGACCCCACACCCCCGGGGCACGACCGACGCCGGCCCTACGACGACGAAGGGCGCCGCAACAGCGGCGCCCTTCGCCAACAACCAACTGGACTTGAGACCCGAGCAGGATGTTCTGCTTGCCGGTGGGACCAGTCCGGCGTCCTGCACGGGGGTGGCCCGGTTTGGATTCGCTGGGCGGAGCCAGCCTGTCCGGCCTAGCGGCCGGGCACCTCCAGGGTCCCGCAAGAACTTGAGCTGATTCGGACCACCTCCTTTCTCTGGTGAGAAAAGCGTAGCGGACCCCGCCGACGTACGGCGCGCTCTTCGATCAGCTGGCGCCGTCGCCTTCGTCCTCGCCCGCGGTGCCGCCGGGTTGCACCCCGCTGTCGTCCTCGCCGGCGTCCTCCGGAGCCACGCCGATCGTCGCGCCGCCGGTCGTCGGATCGACCTCGATCGTGACGTCGGCGTCCAGATCCGAGGCCGGCGCGACCGCCGAGCCCTCGACGATCAGCGCGACCGCCGAGACGAGGTCGTCCTCCTTCATGTTCATCAGCCGCACGCCCTGCGCGAGGCGGCCGTAGCGGCTGATCCCGCGCACGGCGGTGCGCTGCACCATCCCGCTCTGCGAGATGAAGACGAGCTCGTCGTGCTCGCGCACCACGATCGCGCCGGCCAGCGCGCCCTTGGCGTCGGTGAGCTTGATCGTGCCGACGCCCATCGCGCCGCGCTTGGTCTTGCGGTACTCCGCGATCGACGTCCGCTTGCCGTAGCCGTTCTCGGTGACGACGAGCAGCTCCTGGTCGTCGCGCGCGACGTCCATCACGAGCACCTCGTTGTCGGGCTGGTCGACGTTCATCCCGCGCACGCCGGAGGTGTCGCGGCCCATCGCCCGCGCGTCGGACTCGTTGAAGCGCACGGCCTGGCCCTTGCGCGAGACCATGAGGATGTCGTCGTCGCCGCTCGTGCGCCGCACGCTGACGAGCTCGTCGTCGTCGCGGATGTTGATCGCGATGATCCCGTCGGCCTTGATCGGGGTGTTGTAGGCCAGAAGCTCCGTCTTCTTGATGATGCCGCGCTTGGTCGCGAAGACGACGTAGCGGCCCTCGGTGAAGTCGCGCGTGGAGAGCACCGACTGGATCCGCTCGCCCTCGCGCAGCGGCAGCACGTTGACCAGCGCCCGGCCCTTCGCCGTCCGCGAGGCCTCCGGCAGCTCGTAGACCTTGGACCGGTAGACCTTGCCGCGGTTGGAGAAGAACAGCAGGTAGTCGTGCGACGACGTCACGAAGAGGTGCTCGATGTAGTCGCCGTCCTTCATGTCCATCCCGGTCACGCCACGACCGCCGCGCTGCTGGGCGCGGTAGGTCGTCAGCGGCAGCGACTTGATGTAGCCCGACTTCGTGATCGTGATGACCATCTGCTGCTCGGGGATCAGGTCCTCGATGCCGATCTCGTCCTCGGAGTCGGTGATCAGCGTGCGCCGCTCGTCGCCGAAGCGGTCGGCGATCTCCTCGAGCTCCTCGCGGATGATCGCGTAGACGCGCGCCTCCGAGCCGAGGATCTCGCGCAGCTCGCCGATGCGCTCGACCTTGTCGTCGTGCTCGGTCTTGATCGCGCCGGCCTCGAGCGCCGTCAGCTGCGACAGGCGCAGGTCGAGGATCGCCGACGCCTGGATCTCGGTCAGGGCAAAGCGTGAGACGAGCTCGTTGCGCGCGGTCTCGCGGTCGCGCGAGGCGCGGATGAGCTCGATGACCGCGTCGAGGTTGTCGAGCGCGATGAGCAGGCCCTTGAGGACGTGCACCCGGCGCTCGAGGACGCGCAGCTCGTGCTGCGTGCGCCGGACGATGACCTCGCGCTGGTGGTGGACGTAGTGGCGGATGACCTCCTGCAGCGAGAGCGTCCGCGGCACGCCCTCGACCAGGGCGACCATGTTCACGCCGAACGTCGTCTGCAGCGCGGTGTGCTTGTAGAGCTGGTTGAGGACGACCTCCGGGATCTCGTCGCGCTTGAGCGTGATCACGACGCGCATCCCGCCGCGCTCGGAGGAGTGGTCCTCCAGATCGGCGACGCCGGTGATCTTCTTCTCGCGCACGAGCTCGGCGAGCTTCATCACGAGGCCGTTGTCGCCGCCCTTCTTGACGGCGTAGGGCAGCTCGGTGACGATCAGCGCCTCGCGCCCGCGCCCGATGTCCTCGGTATGCGCCTTGCCGCGCACGCGCACGCGGCCGCGGCCGGTCTCGTAGGCGTCGAGGATGCCCTGGCGCCCGAGGATGATGCCGCCGGTCGGGAAGTCGGGGCCCGGCATGTGCGCCATGAGCGCGGCGGCGGCCGATCCGCGGTCCATCTTGTCCAGCGCCGGGTCGTCGATGTAGGCGACGACCGCGGCGACGACCTCGCGCAGGTTGTGCGGCGGGATGTTCGTCGCCATGCCGACGGCGATCCCCGACGAGCCGTTGACGAGCAGGTTCGGGAAGCGCGCCGGCAGCACGACCGGCTCCTGCTTGCGGCCGTCGTAGTTGGGGACGAAGTCGACGGTGTCGGCGTCGAGGTCGCGCAGCATCTCCATCGCCATGCGGTCCAGGCGCGCCTCGGTGTAGCGCATCGCGGCCGGCGGGTCGTCGTCGATCGAGCCGAAGTTGCCCTGCCCGTCGATGAGCTCGTAGCGCATCGAGAACTCCTGCGCGAGGCGCACGAGGGCGTCGTAGATCGCCGAGTCGCCGTGCGGGTGGTAGTTGCCCATCACGTCGCCGACGATCGACGCGCACTTGCGGTAGGGCCGCGTCGGTCCCAGGCCGTTCTCCGACATGGAGAACAGCACGCGGCGATGGACGGGCTTCAGGCCGTCGCGCACGTCGGGCAGCGCGCGCCCGACGATGACCGACATCGCGTAGTCGAGGTACGCGGAGCGCATCTCGTCCTCGAGCGCGCGCGGTTCGACGTTGCCGCCGCCGAGGATGTCGATCGATGACATGGGCTAGTGCTCCGTCCTGCGTCGGTGAGCTGGCATGAGACGGACCACTCAGACGTCCAGGTTGGCGACGAGGCGGGCGTTGTCCTCGATGAACTGCCGTCGCGGCTCGACCATGTCACCCATCAGCGTCGAGAAGATGAGGTCCGCCTGGGCGGCGTCCTCGATCCCGACCTGGGCGAGGGTGCGGGTCGCCGGGTCCATCGTGGTGTCGCGCAGCTGCGCGGCGTTCATCTCGCCGAGGCCCTTGAAGCGCTGCAGGGTGATGCCCTTCTGCGCGACGTGCAGGACCGCCTCGCGCAGCGCGTGGAAGGACGCCGCGTCGTCGGTGGCGTCACCGAGCTTGACGGTGAACGGGGCCTGGCCCGCCAGCTCGCGGAGCTGACCGTGCACGCGGGTGAAGTTCTTCAGGTCCTGCGCGTCGAACAGGCGGCGCGGGAGGACGAGCTCGCGGGCGAGCCCGGTCTTGTTCTCGACCGCGCGGACGACGATGTTCGCCTCGTCCTGGCTGACGAGCGACGTCTCGTACGGCGCGTCGGCGATCTGCGAGCGCTCGATGAGCTCGAGCGCTCCCGCGCCCGTGTCGATCTGCTCGTCGAGCACGCCGGACTCCTCGAGGAAGATCACGGTGTCCGAGCCGTACTCGGCGCGCAGCGTCGACGACCAGCCCTCGTACTGCTTGAGCAGGCGCGAGAAGCGCTGCCAGCGCGGCTCGGTGAGCTTGAACTGCGTGCCGTGGCGGTCGAACACGAGCGCCTTCTCGAGCTTGTCGGAGAGCAGGATCTGCTCGAGCTCGGAGTCCTTCTCGACGTAGCGCTCGCTGGAGCCCTGCTTGAGCTTGTACAGCGGCGGCTTGGCGATGTAGACGTAGCCGGCCTCGATGAGCTGGGGCATCTCGCGATACAGCAGCGTCAGCGCGAGGGTGCGGATGTGCGCGCCGTCGACGTCGGCGTCCGTCATGAGGATGATCTTGTGGTAGCGCGCCTTCTCGATGTCGAACTCGTCGCGGATGCCGGTGCCGATCGCCGTGATCAGCGCCTGGATCTCGAGGTTCTTGAGGACCTTGTCGATGCGGCTCTTCTCGACGTTGAGGATCTTGCCGCGCAGCGGCAGCACCGCCTGGGTGTTGCGGTCGCGGCCCTGCTTGGCCGAGCCGCCGGCGGAGTCGCCCTCGACGATGAAGATCTCGGCGAGCGACGGGTCCTTCACCGAGCAGTCGGCGAGCTTGCCGGGCAGGGTGGAGTTCTCCAGCGCCGACTTGCGCCGCGTGAGGTCGCGCGCCTTGCGCGCCGCGGCGCGCGCCTGCGCCGCCGAGACGGCCTTGCGGATGATCGCGTTGCCCTCGGTGGGGTTCTCCTCGAGGAACTCCGTCAGCCGCTCGTAGACGATCGAGCGCACGAAGCGCTCCATGCCCGGGTTGCCGAGCTTGGTCTTCGTCTGGCCCTCGAACTGCGGGTCGGTGAGCTTGGCGGAGATGACGGCCGTGAGGCCTTCGCGGACGTCCTCGCCGGTCAGCGCGTCGTCCTTCTCCTTGAGCAGGCCGCGCGAGCGGGCGTAGCGGTTGAGGACCGTCGTCAGCGCGGAGCGAAAGCCGGTGAGGTGCGAGCCGCCCTCGTGCGTGTTGATGTTGTTGGCGAACGAGAGCACCGACTCCTGGTAGGTCGTGTTCCACTGCATCGCGACCTCGACGGCGCCCTCGTCGCTCTCGCCCTCGAAGTAGACGACCTTGCGGCCGATCGACTCCTTGTTCTTGTTCTGGTAACGGACGAAGTCCTCGATGCCGCCGTCGTACTTGAACGACTTCTGCGCGCCCTCGCCGCGCTCGTCGACGATCGAGATTCGCAGGCCGCGCGTCAGGAAGGCCGTCTCGCGCAGCCGCTGTTCGAGCGTGGCGAAGTCGAGGTCGGTCGTCTCGAAGATCTCGCCGTCGGGCCGGAAGGTGATCGACGTGCCGGTCTCGTCGGACGCCTCGCCCTTGGCGATCGGGGCCTGCGGCGCGCCGCGTTCGTAGGTCTGGCGCCAGACGTGGCCCTCGCGGCGCACCTCGACCTGCAGCAGTTCCGACAACGCGTTGACGACCGACAGGCCGACGCCGTGCAAACCGCCGGAGACCTTGTAGCCGCCGCCGTCGCCGAACTTGCCGCCGGCGTGCAGGACGGTGAGGACGACCTCGAGGGCCGAACGCCCCTCCTTGGCCATCGTGCCGACGGGGATGCCGCGGCCGTCGTCGGACTCCGTGACGGAGTTGTCGGGGTGGATCGTGACGTCGACGCGGGTGCAGTGCCCGGCGAGCGCCTCGTCGACGGAGTTGTCGACGACTTCGTAGACGAGGTGATGGAGGCCGCGCACGCCGGTCGACCCGATGTACATGCCGGGCCGCTTGCGGACGGCCTCGAGGCCCTCGAGGACGGTGATGTCCTGTGCGTCATATGAGCCCGCGGCGGTACGGCCGTCGAGCTTCTTGTCGTCCTTCGCCACCAGACCTCCGAATACGTGAAGAAGCCCCGGAACCACGTCATGCGAAGACGCGCCGGGGCCGATGCAGCAAGTTGCCATAAGGATAGCACAAGGCCGTCACAAACTCCGATCGCGGAGTGCAACGAAAGTCCTGCAAAATGCAGCAATTCTGGCGCGTCCAGAGCCACCGTCGAGCGGCCTGCGCGAGGCGCTGCCCTCCGGCTTCGCATCCGGTGCCCGGTCGGCGTGTTCAGCGGCGCCGCCCGGCGGTCGCCACGCAGCGCACCGCGCGCACCCGTTCGGCCCCCAGAGCGTCGTTCAGGGCGTCGACCAGGACCGGTCCCATCAGGTCGATCTCCTGCATCCAGACCGCCGACGAGCACAGCACCGTGACGGTCCCCTCACGCTCCGAGACCGGCTGCGCGGCCTGCCCGATGACGGTTCCGGCGGCCTGCTCCCAGACGCGCTGGACGTCGGCCAGCAGCGTCGCGGGAGCGAGGCGCCGCGTGAGCGCCTCGAGCGCGTTGCCGATCGGCCGCGGCGCCCGGCGCCTCACGCCGCGGCCGCCGCGTCCTGCGCCACGGCGCCGCCGGCGACGGCAAGCCGCGTGACGTTCGCCGCCTCGCCGCCGGGAACGTGCGCGAGGTCCGTGGTCGTGATCACGCTCTGGCCCCCGTCGCGCAGCAGGTCGGCAAGCATCGCCCGGCGGTCGGGGTCGAGCTCGCTCATCACGTCGTCGAGCAGCATGAGGGGCAGGGTGTCACGGGCCTCCGCGAGCGCCGCGCGCTCGGCCAGGAGCAGCGCCAGCAGCGCCAGGCGCTGCTCGCCCTGGGAGCCGTAGGCGCGCAGCTCGCGGCCGCCGCGCAGCAGCGCGACATCGTCGCGATGCGGGCCGTGGCCGGTGAAGCCGCGCTCGAGGTCGGACTCCACGCGCTCGGCGAGCTCGGCCGCCAGCTGGCCGGCGTCCGCCGCCCGCGTCCGTGGCCGGTAGCGCAGCTCCGCACGCGTGCCGAGCCCGAGCCCCTCGGCCAGAGCCGCGAATCGCGGCGCGAGCAGATCGACGACCGCGGCGCGATCGTCGCGCAGGGCGATCCCGTGGCGAGCCAGCTCGGCGTCCCAGGCGGGCAGCGAGCCGCGCGACGAGCGTCCGCTGCGGATCGCCGCCAGCAGCGCGTTGCGCTGCGCCAGCGCCCGCGCGTAGGCGCGCCTCGTCTCGCTGCGCACCGGCCGGCTTGCGGCGATGACCTGGTCGACGTGTGACCGGCGCAGCGCGGGAGGGCCCTTCACGAGCTCGAGGCGATCGGGCATGAAGACGCAGACCAGCGGGCGCATCTCGACGTCGACGAGGCGCTCGACGGGAACCCCGTCGGCCTGCAGCCGCTTGTCGCCGGGCGTGAAGCCGACCGCCAGCGCGTGCTCGCGCCCCTCGGCGTCGCGCAGGTCGACCTCGACGCGGGTGGTCGTCGCGTCGAAGCGCACGACCTCGCGCTCGTTGGAGGTCCGGCACGAGCGCCCGGTGCAGCCGAAGTACAGCGCCTCGAGGAGGTTCGTCTTGCCGGCGCCGTTGCGCCCGTGGACGACCGTCAGGCCCGCCCCGAGCTCGACGTCGGTGCGCTCGTAGCTACGAAAGTCGCGCAGGCGCAGGCGGGTGACGAGCATGCCGGGCGGCGGGTGGTGGTGGGTGGGAGCCGATTACACGTTCAGCCTGATCGGCATGATCAGGTACAGAAACCCGCTGCCGTCGGCGGACTCGATCAGGCCCGGCCGCAACGGGCTGATGAGCTTGAGCACGAGGTCGCCGCCGTCGGCGCTCTCGAGGCCGTCGCGCAGGAACTCCGGGTTGAAGCCGATCTCGAATGATTCGCCGGCGAACGCAACCGGCAGCATCTCGCGTGCCTCGCCGACGTCGGGCGTCTGCGCGGATACCGTCAGCTCGCCCTCGGCGAACTGCAGGCGCAGCGGCGCGTTCTTCTGCGCCATGAGGCTCACGCGGCGCACGACCTCGGTCAGCTCGCCCGACGTCAGCGTCAGCTCGTGCTCGAAGGCGTCGGGCAGCAGCTGGCGGTAGTTCGGGAACTGACCATCGATGAGGCGCGACGACAGGACGTCGCCGCCGATCTCGAAGACGATCTGGTTCGAACGCACCGAGACGGTCAGCGTGTCGAACTCGGTCCCGCCCGCCCCCTGGGCGATGCGGGCGAGCTCCTGCAGCGCGCGAGCGGGGACGTTGGCCTCGAAGCCGCCCTCCAGCGGCGCCTCGAGCTTGGTCTCCTTGACGCTGAGCCGGTAGGAGTCCGTCGCGACCATGCGCAGCTCGTCGCCCGTGGCGGACACGAGGATGCCGGTGAGGATCGGCCGGGTCTCGTCCCGCGAGGCCGATCGCGCGACCCGATTGATCGTCTCGACGAAGGCCTTGGCCGGCACCTCCACGACGTTCTCGCCGCCCGGCTCGGGCAGCGGCGGGAAGTCCTCGGCGCGCAGCGTGCGGATGTGGAACGTCGCGGCACCCGAGACGACCTCGACGTCCTGCTCGGCGGGCCGCAGCTCGAACGTCGCCTCCTTGCCCGGCAGCGAGCGGGCGACGTCGAGCATCAGGCGAGCGGGCAGCACGACCGTGCCCTCGCGCTCCACCTCGGCCTTGAGCGGAACGCGCAGCCCCACCTCCATATCCGTCGCGCGCAGCTCGGCGGCGCTCGAGAGGGCGCTGAGCTGGACGCCGCTGAGGGCCTGCACGGCGGAGCGTGTCGAGGCAACCCGCGACACCACGCCGAGCTGGGCGAGGAGGTCTGCGCACGTCGTCGAGAACTTCACGAGGAGAGCCGCTTACAGAAGATGGGAGTCATAAGGCGTGGGGAGATGTTCATAACAGGCCGGATCGACGCAAGATGCGGGCGATCGCGACGCGGGCGGCGGTGCGGTGGCTGTGCAGAGTGTGTCAGTTGTCGCGGTCATCGCGGGGCCGGGCCAGGCGCCGTTCGAGATCGTGCACAAGCGCCTGCGCGGCGGGGTCGGCCGCCAGGCGCTCGCCGGCCTTGCGGCACGCGTACATGACCGTGGTGTGGTTGCGTCCTCCGAACCGCTCGCCGATCGCGGGCAGCGAGGCGCCGGTGTGCCGGCGGGCGAGGTACATGGCGACCTGGCGCGCCCATGCGACGCGGCTGTTGCGCCCGCTGGAGAGCAGCTCTTCGCGGCTGACCTGGAGGGCCGCGCACGTGAGCTCCTGCACGCGTTCGATCGTGGGCGTCTCGCTGCGCGCGCTCGCACGCGGCGCGGGATACAGGCCGCTGAGGACCTCGTCCGCGAGCGGCGCATCGATCGGCCGGCCGGTGAGCGAGTGATAGGCGACGACGCGGATCAGGGCGCCCTCGAGTGCGCGGGCGTTGGCGGTGATGCGGTGCGCGATCGCGTGCAGCGCGCCGTCGCCGGTCAGCTCGATGCCATCGTGCTGGACGCGCTTTCGCAGGATCGCGAGGCGGGTCGCGAAGTCCGGCGGCTCGAGCTCGGCGACGAGGCCGGCCTGGAAGCGCTCGAGCAGGCGCGCCTCGAGCGCGGCCATGTCGGCCGGCAGCCGGTCGCACGTGAGGACGAGCTGGCTGCCGGTCTCGTAGAGCGCGTTGAAGGTGTGAAAGAACTCCTCCTCCGTCTTGACCTTGCGCTGGAGGAACTGGACGTCGTCGATCAGCAGGACGTCGGTGTCGCGAAAGCGCGCCTTGAAGTCCTCGGTGCCCTGCGCCTGGACGGCGGCGATGAACTCGTTCGTGAAGCGCTCGGCGGTTGTCGAGCGGACGCGCAGGCCGCCTCCGTGCGCGCGCACGTAGTGGCCGATGGCGTGCAGCAGGTGCGTCTTGCCCTGCCCCGGCGGGCCGTAGAGAAAGAGCGGGTTGTAGGCCTGCCCGGGCATCTCGGCGACGGCGAGCGCCGCCGCGTGGGCGAAGCGGTTGGAGTCGCCGATGACGAACTGGTCGAACGTGAACTTCGGGTGAAACGCGGCGTCCTCCTCGCGCTCGCCCGCGCGGGATGACGGAGCGGCGCGCGCGCCGGCCGCCTGCGGCTCGAGCGCGACGACGGCGTCCGGCGCGACGACGTCGACGGTCGTCTCGGGCCCGAGGACCGCCGCCGCGCAGGTCTGCAGGACGCGGGCGAAGCGGTCGGCGACCCAGGAGCGGATCTCGTCCGGTGCGCAGAGCACCAGGGTCTCGCCCACCAGCGCCCGTGGGCGCAGCGGCGCGAGCCAGATCTCGAACGTCGAGTCGGGCACGGCCTGGCGCAGCTGCGTCTGGATCAGCGCCCAGTCGCGGGCCAGCTGCGGGGTCAAGCCAGGCGTGATCGACTCCTTCGGAGGGGGCTCCAGCGGGAACGGCGGAGGGCCCTGAGAGCGGCCCGGCGGCGGCGAATATACCAACGCCCCGCGGGCGTTCCGGAGGCGTCTGCGAGGGAGGCCGCTCAGCGCGGGAAAAACCGCCCGGCGCCGGCATCTCGCGCCGTGTTCGCTAGCATCGGCCGCCGTCGGCGACGGCGAGTCCTCTCATGAAGCGCACCTACCAGCCCAAGAAGCGCAAGCGCGCACGCACCCACGGTTTTCGTCAGCGGATGCAGACGAAGTCGGGGCGGCTGGTCCTCAAGCGCCGCCGCGCCAAGGGCCGCAAGAAGCTCACGGTCTGATCGCCGCGGCCCGCGGGCCCGGCGTTGCGGAGCACTAGGCTGCTGACCGTGGATGAGCCGATGCCACGCGTTCCCACTCGCGCGCGCGCCCGCCGCGGCCGCCTGTCGCGCAGCGCCGAGTTCGAGCGCGCCTATCGCCAGGGCCGCTCGCACGGCAATCGCCACCTCGTGGTCTACGCCTTCCCGCGTGGGTCGACAGAGGAGGTGGCACGGCTCGGGCTGTCGGTGTCGCGCAAGGTCGGCGGCGCCGTCGACCGCAACCTCGTCAAGCGGCTGCTGCGCGAGGCGTTCGACGCCGAGTCGCATGCGGTCCCGGCCGGCCACGACGTGGTCGTCGTCGCGCGCCCGTCGGCGCTGGACCTGGCCCGGCGCGAGGGCCTCGACGGCGTGCGCGCAGCGTTGCGCGAGCTGCTCGAGCGGGCGGGCGCGGCATGAAGGCGGCGGTGCGCGTCGTGCAGGCGCCGATCCTCGCCTACCGCCGCGTGATCTCGCCCGCGCTGCCGCGGCGCTGCAAGTACGAACCGACCTGCTCGGCCTACGCGCTCGGAGCGCTGCAGGAGTTCGGCATACTTCGCGGCCTGGTGCTGGCCTCGTGGCGCGTGCTGCGCTGCAACCCCTTCAGTCACGGGGGCTACGACCCGGTCGACGCCCAGCACCTGTTCTCGCCGCCCTCTCCCCCTCGCTGATCTCATGAGCCTCCTCGCCCTCATCGCGCCCGTGCAGATCATCGTCGACGTGCTGAAGCCGATCCTCGTCTTCATCCACGACACGCTGGGTGTGGGCTGGGGCGTCGCGATCGTGCTGCTCACCGTGCTCGTCCGCGCGGCGATGGCGCCGCTGACCGTCAAGCAGTTCAAGTCGATGCGCGCGATGGCCTCGGTGGCGCCCGAGCTGAAGAAGCTGCAGGCGAAGTACAAGGACGACAAGCAGCGCCAGCAGCAGGAGATCATGAAGTTCTACGCGTCGAACAAGATCAATCCGTTCGCCTCGTGCCTGCCGCTGCTGGCTCAGTTCCCGTTTTTCATCGGCCTGTACTACCTGCTGCAGAGCGACCTGCGCTTCGAGATCTGCGGCAACGCCCCCGGGGTCGTCGCGGGCGCCGATGGCAAGCTGCCGCCCTGCGGGCAGATCCCCAATCCGACCGGCGCCGAGCAGTTTCTCTTCGTCCCCGACCTGACCGCCGGCGCGACCGGTTGGGTCCTGGCCGACCCTGATGATCCTCTACGTCGGCTCGCAGCTGCTCTCCACGCTGCTGACGCCGATCGACCCCGGATCGCAACCAGCAGATGCTCATGTACGGGCTGCCGCTCGTCTTCGCGATCTTCATCCTGCTCTACGAGTTCCCCGCGGGACTGCTGGTGTACTGGATCACGACGAACCTCTGGACGGTGGGCCAGGGCTACATGCATCCGCAGAAGCTCGGCCCGATCATGCCGGTGAAGCTGGACGGTGATGACGACGAACCCGGCGGGGGGCCGAAGGAGACGATGTTCTCCAGACTCACGAGCGGCGCGATGGGCGCGAAGTCCGCTCCGGCGCCGGCGACCCCGGCGGCCTCCCGCAAGCCGAGCGGTCCGCCGCCGCCGTCGCCGCGCAAGAAGAAGAAGCGCTCGGGACGTCGACGGTGATGGCCGAGGATCCCGGCGCGGCCGTCCAGGACCTGCTCGAGCGCGTGGTCGAGGCGCTGGGCCTGGATGCGACGGTCGAGATCACCGATGACGGCGAGACGGTGACCGGCATCGTGCACGGCGAGGAGCTCGGGCTGTTCATCGGCCGCCACGGCCAGACGATCGACGCGGTGCAGCATCTCGCGCAGCGTGTATGCGGGGCGCGGGCCCAGCACGGCCGGCGGATCGCCGTCGACGCCGAGGGCTACCGCGAGCGCCGCGAGATGATCCTGCGCCGCCAGGCCGACCACGCCGCCGAGGACGCGCTGCGTCAGGGCCGCCCGGTGGCGCTCGACGCGATGACGGCGAGCGAGCGGCGTCTCGTGCACGAGTACCTGCGCGAGCACGGCTCGGTGCAGACGTACTCCGAGGGCGACGAACCCGACCGGCATCTCGTCGTCGCTCCGCTCAACCCCACGTAGCCGCCGCTGCCGACCAGGCCGCCGCCGCCGCCGGCGTTTCACGTTTTTCTCCCCGGTGAAACACTCCGTGGGATGTTGAGCGAGCTCGAGCGCGGTCTCGTCGCGGGGATCCTCATGAGCGAGGGCTCCTTCGGGGGCGACGGCAAGCAGCCGCACATCATGCTGCGCAAGCACGTTCGCCACGAGTCGCTCATGCGCTGGCTCGTCGCGCGCTTCCCTCGCACGAAGCTCTACGGGCCCTACCACCACGGGGATCGCTCGTACTTCCAGTGGGTCGCGCGCGGGCCGGCGCTCGTCGAGGACGTCCTCCCGTTGCTCGACGAGCTCGTCGTCGCCGAGCTCGACGCCCACGCCGCCGGCCGCCTGGCCGACCTCCACGAGCGCTACGGCCCGTACATCGCGCGCGTGCGGGCGCGCAGCGCATCATGACGGTCCGGCAGCGCCTCGCGGCGCTGGCGGCTCGCCATGACCTGCAGCCGGCCGCGGTCGATGCGCTCGCGCGTCTGCTGAAGATCCTGCAGGAGGATCCGAGCGCGCCCACGGCCCTGCGCGATCCCGCCGCCGCCGTCGACCTCCATGTCGCGGACGCGCTCGTCGCGCTCGAGCTCGAGCGGGTGCGCACCGCGCGCCGGATCGCGGATCTCGGCTCCGGTGCCGGCTTTCCCGGCCTCGTGCTCGCCGCCGCCCTGCCCGCCGCCGCCGTGGCGCTCGTGGAGGCCAGCGGCCGCAAGTCCCGCTTTCTCTCACGCGCCGCCGAGGCGATGGGCCTGGCGAACGTGGAGATCGTCGACGCGCGCGCCGAGTCGTGGCCGGAAGGGCTGGTCAGCCGCGACGTCGTGACCGCGCGCGCGGTGGCGGCGCTGCCGGTGCTCGTCGAGTACGCCGCGCCGCTGCTGGCACCCGGCGGCGCGTTCGTCGCGTGGAAGGGGCGCCGCGACGCCGCCGAGGAGCGCGACGGCGCGGCCGCCGCCGCCGAGACCGGCCTGGAGGTCGCCGAGGTTCGCCCCGTCGAGCCATGGGACGGGGCCGAACATCTGCATCTGCACCTGTACGTTAAGGTTGCTTCGACCCCGAACCGCTACCCCCGCCGCCCGGGAATGGCCAGCAAACGGCCGTTACGAGCCTCCACCTGAGCGCCACCGACGATCCTTCGACGCCGAACGGTCACCGCTCCGACCGTTTTCGGCGCTACCGTAGGTGCATGGCCGCGATCGACGCACAGCTGACGGCCCCGCCCGCGGAATCGGCCTTCTAGCGATGGGAACCGTCTACGCGATCGCCAACCAGAAGGGCGGCGTCGGCAAGACGACGACCGCGGTCAACGTCGCGGCATGTATCGCGGAAGCGGGCTTCGCGACCCTGCTCGTCGACATCGACCCGCAGGCCAACGCGACGCTCGGGCTCGGCATCGCGAAGGACACGGAGCCGAACATCTACGACGTGCTGGCCGGCCGCTGCACGCTCGCCGGCGCCCTCGCGGACACGGCGATCGACAACCTGAGGATCGTTCCGGCGCACCCCGACCTCGCGGCGGCCAACACGGAGCTGCCGCGCGAGGCGGGCTCCGAGACCCGCCTGCGCGAGGCGCTCGCGGGCGCGCGCGACGACTTCGAGTACGTGATCCTCGACTGTCCGCCGTCGCTCGGCCCGCTGACGGTCAACGCGCTCGTCGCGGCGGACGGCGTGATCGTGCCGGTCCAGACCGAGTACTTCGCGCTCGAGGGCCTCGCGGGCCTGCTCGACACGCTGGCGCTGATCCAGCGCGAGCTCAACCCGCGGCTGACGATCGCCGGCATGCTGCTGACGATGCACGACGGACGCACGCGGCTGGCGCGCGACGTCGAGCGCGAGGTGCGCGCCCACTTCCCGGCGCTCGTCTTCGAGACCGTCATCCCGCGCAACGTCCGGGTGGGCGAGGCGCCGAGCTACGGGCGCCCCGTCACCCACCACGACCCGCACTGCGTCGGCGCGGACGCGTACTTCGAGTTCGCCAAGGAGGTCGTGCGGGCCGGAGCTGGAACATGACGAGGTGGCGCTCCTCGCCCACGCGTTCGCAACCGAGATCGGACGGCTCGGCGTGACCGCGCCTTCGCGCGGCATGGGCCGCGGCCTGGCGGAGATCCTTCGCGTCTCCAGCACGCCCCCGCCGACGAGCGATGACCTTCGCGACGTGCCGGTCGAGCTCATCGTCCCCAATCCCAGGCAGCCGCGCCGCTCATTCGACGAGGACGCGCTGCTCGCGCTCTCGAGCTCCCTGCGCGAGCGTGGGGTGCTCCAGCCGGTGCTCATCCGGCCGGTGGCCGGCGGCACGTACGAGCTCGTGGCGGGCGAGCGGCGGTGGCGCGCCGCCCGGCTCGCGGGACTCGAGACGATCCCGGCGCTCGTCCGTGCGCGTGACGACGCGGAGTCGCTCGAGGCGGCGCTGGTCGAGAACATGGCGCGCGAGGACCTCAACCCGGTCGAGGAGGCGCGCGCCTGCGCCGCCCTCGTCGAGGAGCTCGGGCTCACCCGCGAGTCCGTCGGGCTGCGCGTGGGCCGCAGCCGTGTCGCCGTGACGAACCTTCTGCGCCTGCTCGACCTGCCCGACGAGGTGCTCGAGACGCTCGAGCGCGGTGACCTCTCCGAGGGTCATGGGCGCGCGCTGCTGCTGGCCGGCGACCACGCCGACCGGCGACGCCTCGCCCGCACCGCGGTGGCCGACGGTTGGTCGGTCCGCACGCTCGAGGGACGCGCCCGCGAGGCCAACGCGTCGCGCCGCGTCGCCCCCGACGTCGGCGCGCGGAGGGCGGACGGCGCATCCCGACCAGCAGGCCGCGGCCGAGAAGATCGCCGGCGCGCTGACCGGCGCCCTCGGGGTCGAGGTGACGGTCAAGCCGCGTGGCGACCGCTACCGGGTCGAGCTCAGCTTCGACGACGCCGAGGAGGCGCTCGACCTCGCTCGCCGCCTGCGGCGGCGCGCGGCGGCCTGAGCGAGCTGCGTTTCAGGACCGCTAAACTCCGGCGCCGTCCGGGCGATTAGCTCAGTCGGTTAGAGCGCTTCTCTGATAAGGAAGAGGTCCCAGGTTCGAATCCTGGATCGCCCATCTGGGAATGGCCGGTTCCGGCGGGCCCTTGCGATGCCTTAGCGACCCGCCCATGCCTTTGCTCTTGGCGGGTGGAAACGGGATTTGGAACGGATGCTCGGGCACCCGCACAGCATGAGGTCTGATGTCTACCCTTCGCGCCAATGCGATGCGGTCCCGTCGCCAGTGACGGGCTCGCTCAAGGCCGTGGGCAGGATGCTCGCGAGCATCGGCTTGCCTCGCGCCGCAAGGTCACGGTCGGCACATCACGCAGAAACCGGGCTTAGAGACGCCGCCGTGGCCGTGTCGCCCGTGCCAAGCCTCGCTCGAACAATTCACGCGACCGATGTCACGGCAAGATTCGGGGGGCCGGCGCGAAGAAGACAGTTGTCGCGAAGGCCGACAAGCGAACGAGCTGCCACGTGCTCTCCGCCCGCTGCAGAGCCGGAGGCCTTGCCGCGCTCATGTGTTCCCGCGCTTCGCAACGATGCTGCGGGCCTACGCCAAGGGCGCGCCTCAAGATGGTTTCGCCTCTGCTGACGGCCGTTGCAGCTCGCTAGGACGTACCGACCCTGGGCGCTGTCACAGGTAGCCTCCGCGCGTGATCACCGGTGAGCCTAAAGCTAGGAAACGCGCTGCAAATAGTGGCTTTTCACGTGAGTCGGTACCTGCTACAAACGGCCATGACGACGATCGACTCGCTGGGCCGGCGTACCTGACAAGGCAGATCATGGTGCGCCTGTCCGACGACGACACGCGGCTTCGAGGCCGCGCTCAAGCTGAGGACGCACGCTGGCGGGTTGGCTGCGGCATGTTGGCTTCGATGTCGCCGTCACGCCGTTCCTCCGACGCCTTCTGGGTTAGGCCACTGCTGAGCGGGACGCGCTTCGGACCCTGGTCACCGCGGGTCGACGCATCTTCGGACCGCAGATCGTGATCGCCGCCGAGATGATGGGCGACTCGAGAACTTTGGGCACCTCGAGCCGATGATCACCGCCACGCAGCGCGAATCGGTCGCTTTCTGAGTCAGCGAGCCGCTGGAAGTTGTCGTCGCCGATGCCGGCTACTGGCATCACGCGCAGACTGGGACGGCGGACGCTACGCCTTCATGCGTCGCGTCCTGCGACCGACATCGGCGCCTCATCACCGTTACCACAACCTGATCAAGCTCCAGCAACGCACGAACTTGCGCTCGCAACCGCCTGAGGCCACGCCGCAGGCGCACCCGGCCAACTCGCCCGCCTTCGCTGACCAAGCCGACGACGCTTACCCCTGTCGGCCTCGTGCTGGCGCACCCTCTTGCGCAGTGGTTCTGGATGCATCCCGAGGTCGGCGGCGTCATGCGTCGTCCGCGATTAGACTCGCGCGAATGCCGACGCAGGGCCGGCCCGATCTCACGGTCGTCATCCCGACACGCGACCGCGGCGTTATCGTCGAGCGCGCGGTCGCCAGCGCACTGGCCCAGACCAATGTCAGTGTGGAGGTGGTCGTCGTCGACGATGGGTCGGTGGTTCCAGTCGCGCTGCAGCGCCGCAGCGCCGTCCGTGTCCTGCGGCGAGCCGTTTCGGGCGGGGTCGCTGCGGCACGCAACACGGGCCTTGCGGCCGCCGAAGGTCGCTGGGTGACGTTCCTCGACGATGACAACATGCTGCTTCCTCAGATGGCCGAGATCTCGCTGGGCGCGATCGCACGGTCGCAGTTGCCGCCGCCAGTCGCCGTCGTGTCCGGGATCGAGATGGTGATCGGTGACCGGGTCGTGGACCGCCGCCTGCCGCCAAGCCATCCTCGAGGCGAGTATTTCTCGCTGGCGCCGCCGCCTGCCGGCCGTTCGCACATGACGAAGAACACGCTGCTGGTGGACCGCGATCTGCTGCGCGAGCTCGGCGGCTTCGACGAGACGCTTCGTACGCGCGAGATGACCGACCTCTTCTGGCGCCTGAATCCCGTCTGCTCGATCGAAGGCGTGCCAACGGTCACGTATCGCATCACGCGTGACCGCGGCCCGCGGGTGTCGCGCAACGCCGAGGCGCTCGAGCAGGGTCTGCTGCGACTCGCCGCCAAGCACGGCAAGCTGCTCGCCGCGCATCCGGCGGGTCACGCTGACATGTGGCTCGGGCACGTGCGAATGTCGGTTGTCAGCGGTCCGCGCCGGGCGATCGTGCCCGGCCTGACGCGTGCCTTTCGTGCCTCACCACGACACACGGCGAGCATCCTGCTCGATCCGCGCAGGATGGCGCGCGCCTTCGTGACGCGCCGCAGCTCGGGCTGATGTCCGGCGCGGTCGTCGTCGGCGGCTTCGTCAACGCCCTCGGGCTCGTGCGCTCGCTCGCCGACCGTGGCATCGACGTCGCCGTCATCGGCACCCGGCCGTTCGATGTTGCCCAACACTCGCGCCACGTTTCGAGCCACGACGTCGTGCCGTCATCTGGAGCAGGAGCCCGAACGGCTCGTGGATCTGCTCGAGCGACGCGCGCGCGACTGGGCGGGGCGCGCCGTGTTTCCCACGAGCGACGAGGCCATGGCGGCGCTCGCGATGTACCGCGAGCGGCTCGGGTCGCACTACCGGTTGGTGGTCCCGCCGCTCGACGTCGTCGGCGTGCTGCTGGACAAGCAGCGCATGCTCGATGCCGCGGTCGACGTTGGCGCTGACGTGCCGGTCTGCCACGGGTGAGGCCACGGCCGCCACGGCTGCGCAGGATCTTCACTACCCAGTCGTCGTGAAGCCCCTCGCCGCCCCGCGGTTCGCGACGCGCTTCGGTACCAAGCTGTTCGTCGCGAGGAGCCGTTCCGAGCTGTCGGATCACGTCGCCCGCATGGCCGCCGCCGGCATCCCGGGCCACGTGCTCGACCTGATCCCGGGAGCAGACAGCGAGATCTTTGCGCACTGCACGTACATGGACGGCGCCGGCGAACCTGCGGACGGCGTCACGGTCCGCAAGCTGCGTCAGAGTCCGCCTGGATTTGGTGTGGCGCGGATCGCCGAGGTCGTGCGGACGCCGCCGGGGCTACACGAGGCGAGCGTCGCGATCCTGCGGCGCATCGGGCTGCGTGGGATGGCGAGCGTGGAGTTCAAGCGCGACGCCCGCGACGGGCGCATGCGGTTCATGGAGGTCAACGGTCGCTCAGTGGTCTACGGCGGTCTGCTCAGGCGCGCGGGCCTCGACCACGGCGCGCTGGCGTGGGCGGACCATGTGCTGGGGCGGCCGACGCGATCGAGCCCGAACAACTGGCCGGGCGTCTGGTTCAACCTCCACGCCGACGTGCTGCACGCGGTCTTCTCGCGGCAGGATCGGATCGGCGTGTCGCAGTTCTTGGCGCCCTATCGCGGCCGCCCACGCATCGAGGCGTTGTGGTCGGCGTCCGACCCGCTGCCGTTCCTCGCGCAGTGGTGGGGAACCGCTAGCCGCGCGGCACGCGCGACGCGACCGCGCGGAACTTTCCGTCGCCTTCGCGGCGCAGCTCGGCGCGGCGGCTGAACGCGATCTGCGGCGCCGGGGCGAGTAGCCGCCGGAGCTGCGGCTCTGCGCGCTGTCGCGCGCGCTCGTAGGCAGGCTCGTCGAGCGTCGCAAGCTCCAGCGTGAAGCGCTGCCGTTCCTCTTGTACGAGCCGGTACTGCAGCACGTCGGGAAGCTCCCGAAAGACCTGCCAGACGGCGCGCGGGTGCACGAACCGCCCATCCGCCAGCGCCAGGATGTCCTCGACACGGCCCTCGAGTTCGGAGAGCAGCCGGAAGGTCCGGCCGCAGGGACACGGCTCAGCGGAGATGGAGCCCAGATCCCGATCGGGTAGTTGAGCAGCACGCTGCCCCGGTTGACGAGGTTGCTGATCACGAGCCGGCCGCTCTCTAGCACGCGGACGTGAGAGAGGTCCTCGTGAAGGTGAAAACCGGTCCGATGCTCGCAGTAGAAGCCGACCTTGAATGCCTCGGCCGCGCTGTAGCGCGACATCACCGGCACGCCGAAGGTCCCTTCGATCAGCTCACGGCCACCGGGCGGGAGCGCCTCGGCCATGTACATGACGAGCTTCGGCGGCTGCAGCGCGATGCCGCGCGCGGCCACGGTCTGAAAGAACAGGTGAATCCAGCCGCCGTAGCCGACGAGGATGTCGGGGCGCTCGCGATTGACGATCTCGGCAAGCGTCTGCGCCTGCTCGCGGACCGAGACGAAGCGCCGCCGCGGACGCATGGGAAGGCGCGTGTTCGCTGCGTAGAACGCGGTCACGTCCTTCATCACGGAGGTCTCGTTGCCGACGTAGATCTCCTTCGGGCGGAAGGTGCCGCACGCCTCGATCAGCGGCTGTCGCTCGCGCTCGCCCCACGCGATGTTCCCCAGCAGCGAGCGGTGGTCGTGGTGGACCTCGAGCGGCGCGCCGGTTGAGCCGCTCGTCAACACGCGCAGCGCGCTGTGGCCAGCCGCCATGAAGCGGTGCGGTTCCGCGCGGACCTCGTCGCGATCGAGCAGCGGCAGCCGCTCGAGGTCAGGCGCGGTCGTGAACTCGCGCGGGTCGGCACCCTCGCGAGCGAACCAGTCGCGATAGAACGGGACCTGCTCGGCCGCAAAGGCGACGATCCGCCGTACGCGACGATCGCGCGCCGCCTCGACCTCCTCGCGCGGGGCGAACGGCAGCGCACGCTGGCCACGCAGCATGACCGCGATCAGCGCGTTGCCGTACAGCTTCCGAGCGATCACGCGTCGAGCACCCAGGCGGCATCGGCTGCGCGCGCGACCGCTCGCAGATCCTCGACGACGGCGCGCGCCAGCGGGATCCCGGTCCGATCGCGCCGCTCCGCGATCATGCGCTCGGGATCGCCCGCAACGCGGACCGGCGTGGACGGCATCCAGGGGCCGGGAGGCGCGCAGCGCGTCGAGGAGGGCGTCGACGCCGGCCTCGAACTCGCCCGCGGCGCGAAATCGCGCGGGATCGAGCGCGAGGAAGAAGTGCCCGACGCCGTCGCCGGGCAGCACCGCGGAGAGGATCTCGACAGCCGTGGCAAGCCCGTAGCCCTTGTGGCTGCCCATCTGCGGCGTCGCTCCGAGCGGCGTCAGCCGCCTACCAAGCGCCGCCGCGCGCCCGTTGCGCACCGGCCGCCCGCGCGAATCGACCGCCCAGCCGCGTGGGATCCGCCGGCCCTTGCGCCAGGCGACGACGAGCTTGCCCAGCGCGGCTGTGCTCGTGGCCATGTCGAGCAGGAACGGCGGATTGCGAGCGGCCGGGGCGGCGAGGGCGATTGGGTTCGTACCCAGCATCGCGTCGGCGCCGAACGCCGGAACGACGGCCGGCTCGCGCGTGTTCGTCGTCGCAAGCCCGATCAGGCCTGCGTCTGATGCGAGTCTGGCATAGCTTCCGGCCGCACCGAAATGGCCGGAGTTGCGCACCGCGACACCGGCGACGCCGGTCGCGAGCGCCTTCTCGATCGCCAGCCGCATCGCTGCATCGGCGGCGGCGTGGCCGATCCCGGCGCCGCCGTCGAGCAGCGCGGTGGCATCGGTCTCGCGCACGGTCTCGATCGTCGGGGTGGCCGTCAACCAGCCCGCTCGCAGCCCGACGTCGTAGGCCTTGAGCATTCCGCAGCCATGGGAGTCGACCCCGTGACGGTCCGCATAGAGCACGTGCTCGACGGTCACGCGCATATGCGCCTCAGACATCCCCCAGGCGACGAAGATCGCTCGCAGCTGCCGAGCGAGCAGCTCTGGAGCGACGACGACGTCGGCCCATAGGCCGAGAACCCCGACGGGGACGACGCGGTCGGCGATGAGCGAGGCCGTCCAGCGAAGGCCCGAGACGCGGGCGGTATCGACGATACGCTGCCCCGCAGCCCACAAGGGGCCAGCGTATCGAAATCCGGGCTGGTCGATCCAAGACGGCTGGTACTGTCTTGCGTCCGTGGCGGACGAGCCGTGCCAGTCAAGTGAGCCGCGGCTCTGGCGGCTGCACAGCGATGCCGTCAACAGCGCTTTCGTGGCTGGCGCAATCTCGGGCCGCCGCTTCCGCCACGCGCTGAAGACCGACCTCTTCGACGAGGCGGTGACGACGGGCATCGTGCCGCTGCTCGCGGGCGTGGCCGAAACGGTGTCCGGCGTCGACGTGTCGGCGCAGATCGTCGCGCAGGCGCGTCGCCATCACCCCCAGCTCGAGGCTCGGATCGCGGATGTCCGCGAGCTCCCGTTCGCCGACGAGACGTTCGACCTCGTCGTGTCGCTCTCGACGCTCGACCATCTCGACACTGTCGAAGAGATCGCGACCGCGATCGGCGAGATCGCTCGGGTGCTCGTACCCAGCGGCACGCTCGTGCTGACCGTCGACAACCGCGCCAACCCCGTCGTGGCGCTGCGCAATGCGCTGCCCGGCGGCGCGCTGCAGCGGGCCCGCCTGGTCGCCTACGAGACCGGACCGACGATCGGCCCGCGCAGGCTCGAGCGGCTCGTGCGCGCCGCGGGGCTGCGACCGAGGACGAGCAAGGCCCTGATGCACTGCCCGCGACTGCCGGCTGTCGTGGCGGCGCGCTGTGTCTCGGACTCGCCGTCGGCGCATGCCCGCTTCCTGCGGGTCGCGGCGAGCATCGACGTACTGGATCGCCTGCCGACGCGATACCTGACCGGCTACTTCGCGGCAATCGTGGCAGAGCGAGCCGTCGTCTAACTCGTAGCGGCGAAACAAGCACGGCCTCGCGGGTGCCGACGGACAACACCCTGTAGCGGTAAACATCTGGGCCCGCGGTGCGGCGCCCAAAAGAGCATCCGATTGCGTGACGCGGAGTGGCGATCAGACGCGACGGTCCGGGATCGCCGTTGCGGTGTGTCCCTGATGCCGGGACGCGGCGCGGGGGGCGATCAATCAAACGTGGCCCGCGAACGCGTGAGGTGCTGCTCGACGGCTGCTTTCCATCCCGCTGACCCTGCAGCCTGCATCGGGTCGTGCGTATTCGAGGTATCCGTGAAACCCAGCCTGCCTCAGACCTCCCAACATTTCCCCCAACATTTCGCCGTCCCACCGCGTCCAATCGAGCAACCCTCGTTTCGCCGCACCGAGTGGAACTAACGGGTTCAGGGCAGACGCCTGGACTGTCGTGAACCGTCAGATCGGTGGCTGCTCTGATAAGGAAGAGGTCCCAGGTTCGAATCCTGGATCGCCCACTCGGACGTGCGAGCTGCGCCCCATTTCGGGCGTGCGTCCGCGTATACTCGCGACGTGTCGGGGAGGTTGCGTTACGCGATAGCCGTGGCGGCCGTGGCAACGGTTGGCGTGATCGCGGTGGTCGTGCTGGGCTCCGAGTCAGAGCCGGAGCCGAAACCCGCCCGGGTCGTCGACTGGCCGGCGCCCAAGGATCCCCTCGCCCGTGCCGTTCTCGCGGGGCTGAAGCCCGAGCGCAAGGAGTTCCTCAACAACCACGTCCACGCGCACCTGGACGTCTTCGTCGACGGCAAGCCGGTCACGGTGCCGGCCGGGATCGGCATCGACATCCGCGACCCGGAGGTGATGAGCACCGAGGAATTCGACGGGTCGACGACCTACGGTGGCATCGAGCTGTGTCGTCGGCCGTGCATCTCACCGCTGCACACGCACGACACGTCGGGCGTGATCCACACCGAAGCCCAGAGCGCGAGCGCGAACACGCTCGGCGAGTTCTTCGTCCAATGGGGAGTGCGCCTGACCGAATCGTGCGTCGGGCCGTTCTGCGGCGACGAGGAGCGCTCGTTCCACGTGGACGGCAAGCCCTACACGCAAGATCCGCGAGCCATCCGGCTGACCGACCAGAAGCAGATCGCGATCGTGATCGGGCGCCCGCCGGCGGAGATCCCGAGCAGGGCGGATTTCTCGGGCGTCTGACCCCGCCGACGCGCCGTCGTCACGTGCCACGAGCGGGCTCCCGCGACGGCCCGGCCTCGCCCGCGGATGTCTTGGGTCGCGCACACTTGCAATTCCGGGGCATCTCGGCATAGGCTCGCAGCGCATTGACGCGCGATACGAAGTCCCACGCAGATCAAGGACGGCCGGATGAACGCAGCGACGCGGGACGGGCGTGGGTTTGTGACGACCATCTGCGGGCGGAGGAGGATCGCAGTGGCGTCACGCGATCTGCGCCTCCACATGCCCGCGCCAAGCGGGGAGCCGTGGAACGATGACGTTGAGAGTCGGATGGATGCTGGGTGGGGCGGCGGTCGTTGCGCTCGTTGCGCCGAGCGTGACGCAGGCGGCGGTGAAGTCGGTGTCGATGGGGACGCCGCCGGCCACCGCGAAGACGTTGCAGAGGACGTACTCCTCTGACGCGAACGCGTTTTTCCCGAGTTCGGTGGCGGTGCACGTGGGAGACCGCGTTCGCTTCGTGCCCAACGGGTTCCACAACGTGCACTTCCCGGGCAGCACGGGCAAGCCCTCGGCGCCGTTCATCCCGACCGGCCAGACGATCGCCGGCATCAACGACGAGGCCGGCGCCCCCTTCTTCTTCAACGGCCTGCCGGAGCTGTCGGCCAACCCGCAGATCTTCGCGCCCGGCGGCAGCCTCGGGAAGACCGTCGTGACCGACGGAACGAAGGAGATCCAGAGCGGCGCGCCCATCTCGGACAGGCCCAAGCCGATGGTCGTGCGCTTCACGAAGGCCGGCCTGTTCCGCTACGTCTGTGACATCCACCCCGGCATGAGGGGCACGGTGCGGGTTTCCGCCAAGAGCGTGCGTGTTCCGTCGGCCGCGGCCGACGCTCGTCGCGTGCGGCTGCAGGGCGCCAGGGCGATCACCGTCGCCAAGCGCTTCAAGAACGTCAAGGCACCGGCCAACACCGTGAACCTCGGCCTGGCCGGTCCCGGCGGCGTCAGCCTGTCCGCCTTCAGCCCGAGCAAGCTCACCGTGGCGGTCGGTACGACCGTGACGTTCCGGATGGCGAAGGGCGACACCGAGGTCCACACCGCGACAGCGGGCCCCGGCAATCCGGAGAGGCAGCCGAAGTCCTACCTCGGCGTCCTGACCGCATCGCTGGAGAGTCCCAAGACCGATCAACGGGCGCTGTATCCCAGTGACCTGCCGCCGGCCCCCGCTGCGTTGACGCCCGCGCTGCACGGCAACGGCTTCTGGAACTCCGGTGCGCTGGACAGCATCGCCGCGACGCCTCTGGGCAGCAGCAGTCAGGTCCGCGTCGCAGCGGCAGGGACGTACACGTTCTACTGCCTGATCCATCCGTTCATGCGAGGCACGATCACGGCCAGGTGAGCCCGCCGATACGGCTCACGATCCTCCTGCTGACCGGCGCGGCGGCACTTGCCGCCGCGCCGGCCGCCGGAGCCGCGACACGCGAATACTGGGTCGCCGCCACTCCCGTGGTGTGGAACATGGCGCCCAACCAGCGCGACAACATCACCGGCGCACGCCTGGACCCGGGCCAGACCGTGCTGTCCACGACCGTCTACCGCCGCTACTCGCGCGGGTGGCGCCGGCCGCTTGCGAACTCGCCGATGTCAGGCAACCAGAACCTCATCCCGGGGCCGCTGATCCGCGCCCGGGTCGGCGACCGGCTCGTCATCCACTTCAAGAACATGGACTTCACGCGAATGAACGGGCACTCGATGCACTTCCACGGCGTCGAGTACAAGCCCAGCTCCGACGGCGCGTTCGTGCCGGGGATCTCGGGGCCCGACGGCAACGTCCTGCCCGGCAAGACGTGGACGTACCGCCTCACCGCTGGCGGGCAGTCCGCAGGCGTCTGGCCCTACCACGACCACTCCAGCTCGATGCACGAGTCGATCGCGGGCGGGATGTACGGCATGCTCTCGATCCGCGGCCGCCACGAGGCGCTTCCGGACAAGGAGTTCGTCGTCGTGTTCGCCGCGATGGGCAACTTCCAGACGATCGACGGGCGCGCGTTCGTGGGCAACACGCCGGTCTTCCGGTCGCGCGTCGGCGAGCTCGTGCAGTGGGACGTCATGGCGATGGGCGACGAGCACCACACGTTCCATGTGCACGGCCATCGCTGGCTCGAGAACGGCGCCGTCGCACGTGACACGCACACGGTCGGTCCCGCCGAGTCGTTTCGCTTCCGCTGGCGCGAGCGCGATCCAGGGGTGTGGCTGTATCACTGTCACGTCGAGCAGCACATGGCGGCCGGGATGATCGGCACGTACCGCGTGGGCGCCCGATGACGCGGCTCGCCTTCGCGGTCGCCCTCGCGCTGCTGCTCGTCGCCGGCCTCGCGACGCCGGCGTCGTCGCAGCATCCCGGCGACGCGCATGCCGACGCCGACGCCGCCTATCCCGCGTCGGCGTCGGCGGAGCTGCACCTGGCCGCCATCGGCTTTGACTCGGTGCGGCCCGTCCGCCTGGACGTCCTCGCGGGCGACGCGGTGCGCTGGACGAACGGAAGCGCGCGTACGCACACCGTCACCGCCGACGACGAGAGCTTCGACTCCGGGCGGATGGGATCCTCGACGACGTACGTCCATCGCTTCGGCGTCGCCGGCGAGGCGCCGTATCACTGCATCCTGCATCCCCTGATCCGCGGCGTCGTCGCGGTGCACGACCTCCTGCTGGAGGCCCCCGGGCAGGCGGCGGCTCCCAACCGGGCGTTCCCGCTGTCGGGACGGGCGGCGCTGCCCGCCGGCACGCCGGTCTCGATCGAGGCCGACAGCGGCTCCGGGTTCGCGCCCATCGGCGCGGCGGAGGTCGACGACGAGGGGCGGTTCGGGCTGCGGCTCACGCCGACGACGACGGCGAGCTATCGCGCTGTCACGGGAGCCGTCACGAGCGCGCCGGTGCGCCTGCTCGTCCTGGACCGGCACGTCGCGCTGACCGTGCGGCGAGCGACGCACGGGCGCGTGCGCCTGAGCGTGAAGGTCACACCGCCGTCGCGCGGTGGCCGCGTCGTGCTGCAGATGTACCTGCCCGAGCGCTTCGGCTGGTGGCCCGTGCAGCAGGCCAAACTGGGCAAGGACTCCGCAGCGACGTTCACGCTGCATCCGAAGCGCCGCCTGCGCGCACGCGTCCACTACACGCTGCCGGACGCCGCGACGACGCTGGCCGCGAGCCGGACGGTGCGTGTCGGGCCCGGCAGGCCCGGTCCCCGGCGACCCGCGCGACCGGCGCGACCCGCGCCAGAAGCTCCCCACCACGAGCAGGACTGACCGCCTGCATCCGGCCGGGCGGTCGGCGGCGGAACGCCGGTCGCCCCCGCCTCCGAGACCAGGGCTACCCTGAGCAGACGATGTCCGTCGACACGCCAGAGGAGCTTCGCGGCCTCCGCGCGGCCGGCCAGGTCGTCGCGCAGACGATCCGCGCCATGCGCCGCGGCGTGCGCCCGGGCGTCACGACGCGTGAGCTCGACGCGATCGCCAAGCGCGAGTTCGATCGTGCCGGCGCACGCTCCGGGCCCCAGCTGGACTACGGCTTTCCCGGCACGACGTGCATCAGCGTCAACGACGAAGCGGTGCACGGCATCCCCGGCCGCCGGCGCCTGCGGCGCGGGGATCTCGTCAAGCTCGACGTCACCGCCGAGCTGGATGGCTTCTACGCCGACGCCTGTCGCACGATCGTCGTCGGCGACGCACGCCCGCAGGCGCTCAAGCTCGTGCGCGCCTCCGAGCAGGCGCTGGACGCGGCGCTGAAGGTCGTCCGCACCGGCGTCGCGCTGAACGCGGTCGGCGCAGCCGTCCAGCGGCTCGTCCACGAGCGCGGCTTCTCGGTCTGCGACGGGCTCATGGGGCACGGCATCGGCCGGCGCATCCACGAGCCGCCCGACGTCCCGAACATCTTCGACCCCGAGCTCACGCAGCCCCTGAGCGACGGCCTGGTCGTCACGATCGAGCCGCTCGTCGCCGCCGGCGGCCCGGAGGTCTGGATGCACCGCGACGGCTGGACGATCAGCACCGTCGACGGATCGCTCTCGGCGCACACCGAGCACACGATCGTCGTCCGCGACGGCGCACCGCTCGTGCTGACGGCCTGAGTGGCCGCGGCGCCGTTCGCCAGAGCGCGGACACCTCGCAGCCCGCAGCTATGCTCCATCCATGCAGGAGATGGTCATCTACGGCGTCAGCTTCGACATGGTCGGCAAGCAGCCGATCGTGCTGCTGAAGACCGTTGACAGCAACAAGTTCCTCCCGATCTGGATCGGCCACCCGGAGGCTGCGGCGATCCTCATGAAGCTCCAGGGAGCGAGCACGCCGCGCCCGATGACGCACGATCTGCTCTGCGACATGCTGGGCGAGCTCGACGTCCGCTGCACCCAGGTCGCGGTCACCGAGCTGCGCGACAACACGTTCTTCGCCTCGATCACGCTGGCCGTCGACGGCAAGGAGATGGAGATCGACTCGCGTCCCAGCGACGCGCTTGCGCTGGCCGTCCGCTCCGGTGCGCCGATCTTCGCTGCCGAGGAGGTCATCGCCGAGTCGGCGATCGAGTTCGAGCACGACGTCGAGGACACGGAGGAGGTCGTCGAGAAGTTCAAGGACTTCCTCGACCAGGTCTCGCCGGAGGACTTCGCCGGCGAGGAGTAGCGCCGCGAGCCGCCGGAGCAACGTCGCCGACCGGACGGCGAGACGCCTTACAGGTGGGCCAGCAGCACGATGCGCCCGATGAGCGCGTCGAACCCGATGCCCGCCTCGTCAGCGGCCATCGGCAGCAGCGACGTCTCGGTCATCCCGGGGATCGCGTTGGCCTCGAGCACGGCCAGCTCGCCGCTGTCCTCGCAGTACATGAGATCGACCCGGGCGAAGCCGCGGCAGCCGAGCACGTCCCACACGTCCAGCGCGAGCTGCTGCGCGCGGGCCGTGATCTCCTCGGGCAGGTCGGCCGGGCAGACGAAGTCCGTGCGCCCGATCTCGTAGCGTGCCTCGAAGTCGTAGAAGTTCTGCTCTCGCGGGACGGCCTCCACGACCGGCAGGACCTCGCGGTCCAGCAGCGACACCGCGAGGTCGCGCCCCGGGATGTGGCGCTCGAGCAGGACCTTGTCGCCATAGGAGAACGCGGCCACGAGCGCGCCGGGCACGTCGGTCGCCGAGGCGGCGAACTTGATCCCCAGCGCGGATCCCTGACCGGCCGGCTTGACCACGATCGGAAACCCGAGGCGCTCCTCGATCGCCGGCAGCGCGTCGGCGGCGCCGAGCTCCTTGAACGCGGTCTCGTTGAACGCGAAGAAGTCCGGCGTCGGGATCCCGGCGTCGAGCATGTGGTGCTTGGCGAGGACCTTGTCGGCGCAGCGGATGCAGGCCGACACGCCGCTGCCCGTGTAGGGGATGCCCAGCGCCTCGAGCAGCTCCTGCACGGTCCCGTCCTCGCCGTCGCGCCCGTGCAGCGCGACGAACGCGACCTCCGGCGCGACGTCGCGCAGGCGCGCGACGAGGTCGTGGCCGACGTCGATGCCGGTCACGTCATGGCCGAGGCGCTCGAGCGCGTCCTGCACGCGCGCGCCGGACTTCAGGGAGACCTGGCGCTCGAGCGAGCGGCCGCCCTTCAGGACGGCGACGCGCGTCATCCCTCGCGGAGACCGCGCCCGCCCCCGCGGCGGCGCTCGGGCGCGGGCAGGTGCAGCACGTCGGCCAGCTCGGAATCGAGCTCGCCGGGCACCGGCTCGGCGGGCCGCGCGACGACGCGGTGCGAGCCCGTCAGCGTGCCGTAGAGCTCGACCTGCTCGCGCACGACCTCGCCGATGCGGCGCACGCCCTCGCGGATCTCCGCCTCGCCGACGCCCGAGAAGTTCAGCCGCATCGCGTTGGCGCCGCGGCCGTCGAGAAACGCCGAGCGCCCGGGCACGAACGCGACGTGCTCGTCGAGCGCGCGCGCCAGCAGGTCCGTCGTGTCGATGTACTCGGGCAGCGTGACCCAGATGAAGAGGCCGCCCTGCGGGTGCGTCCACGACGACTCCGGCCCGAGGCACTCGGCGAGCGAATCGAGCATGACGTCGCGACGGCGGCGGTAGATCTCCTTGAGCGAGTGCACGTAGTCCTGCCAGCGCCCGCTCTCGAAGTAGGCGGCGACGAAGAGCTGCGTCAGCGACGACGAGCACAGGTCCGACGCCTGCTTGCCGATGTTCATCTTCTCCAGGACCGGCCGCGGGCCGACGCTCCATCCCAGCCGCACGCCGGGGGAGAGGATCTTCGAGAACGTGCCGAGGTAGATGACGAAGTCGCCGCCCTCCAGCGAGTACAGGGTCGGCAGCGGGTCGCCCTCGTAGCGCAGCAGGCCATAGGGGTTGTCCTCGAGGACCAGCAGCTCGCGTTCGCGCACCACCTCGACGAGCCGGCGCCGGCGCGGCAGCGACATCGTCGTGCCGCCGGGGTTCTGGAACGTCGGCACCGTGTAGATGAACTTCGGCCGGCGGCCCTCGCCGGCGAGGCGGTCGAGCGTCGCCTCGAGCTCGTCGATGCGCATGCCGTCCTCGTCGAGGCTGATCTGGACGACCTCGGCCTGGTAGGAGCAGAACGTCGGCACGGCGCCGGGGTAGGTCGGGGCCTCGGCGATGATCACGTCGCCGGGGTCGATGAGCGTCTTGCAGACGAGGTCGATCACCTGCTGGCCGCCGCTCGTGACGAGCACGTCGTCGGCGTCGATGACGGTGCCCTCCTCGGCCATCACCTCGGCGATGCAGCTCTTGAGCACGGCCAGGCCCTCCGTCGGCCCGTACTGCAGCGACCGTGCGGTGGAGTCGACTGCGACAGAGCTCATGATCGCGGCGAACGATGCCGCGGGAAACGACGACGTGTCGGGCAGCCCGCCGGCGAGCGAGATGATGTCGCTGCGCTCGGTGAGCGCCATGAGATCGCGCATCGCCGACGACTTCATGACCTTCGTGCGTGCGGCGAACAGGCCGGCGTAGCGCTCGAGATCGCGTGACGTCTGACGGGGGACCGCGGTAGACGTCATCGATCGAGGTTCGCCAGGGGTCCGCGCGTCCCTGTCGTCTATCGTCATGCGCCCTCCACGGTACCGGACGCGTTGCAGCTGCTGATCGACATTCTCCAAGGCGCCGGCCTGTCCGGCGCGGCCGGCATCCGGCCGTTCCTGCCGGCGCTCGTCGCCGGAGCGCTCGCGACCGCGGACCTCGGGATCGACTACGAGGGGACGCCGTTTGCGTTCCTCGAGCAGCCCGGCTGGCTGCTGGGCATCGTGCTCGTGCTCATCGCGGTGGTCATCGCGCAACGTCGCAGGTTTGCCGAGGCGCCGATCGAATCCGCGCTGCAGGGCGTCGGCATCGGCCTCGGCGCGCTGCTGTTCGCCGCGACCCTGGCCGACAACACCGACGTCTGGTGGCCAGGCCTGCTGGCCGGCGGGCTGTGCGCCGCGCTCGCGATGGCCGCCACGCGCTCGCTCATCAGCCGCGTCCGCGCGCGCCTGGACGACGAGGCGCGCGGCGCCCTGCCGGTCTACCTCGAGGGGACCGCGGTCCTCCTCGCCGCCCTGTCGGTGGTCGTCGCGCCGGTCTCGGTCGTCGCGCTGGGCTTCTTGGCCTTCATGCTGCGTGGCGGCAAGCGCCGTGAGGGCGAGAAGTACGCCGGGCTGCGCATCCTGCGGTAGCGGTAGGTTCGTGGCGAAGCCCCCCAAGCTGATCCTGACCGTCATCGACGGCATGAAGCCGACGATGGTCGAGCGTGCGATGAAGTCCGGCAGCGCGCCGGCGCTGAAGGCGATCGCCGACCGCGGGCAGTACGTGCCCGACTGCGTCGCCGCGTTCCCGTCGGTCACGCCCGTGTGCGCGGGCGCGATCGCCACGGGCAGGCTGCAGGACGAGCACGAGATCCCCTCGATGAACTGGTACTCGCGCGCCGAGCAGCGCTACGTCGAGTACGGCTCGTCCTTCGCCGCCTCGCGCAAGTTCGGCCTCAACAACCAGCTCGTCGACACGATCTTCAACATGAACGCGACGCACCTGTCGCCTGACGTGCCGACGATCTTCGAGACGCTCGACGACACGGGCGCGGTGCGCACGGCGTGCACGAGCTACCTCATCTACCGCGGCCGCCACACGCACGAGATCTCGCGCGACTTCGCGCTCACGCGGGCGGCCTCGCAGCTGTTCAACAAGCGCACGACGCTCGGGCCGCGCGAGCTGTTCTACGCCGACATCTTCGCCAGCCAGAGGACGACCTGCTGGTCGCGGATGGGCATCCCGGGGATGCGCGACCAGCACGCCGGCTGCGTCGGCTCCTACCTCGTCGAGCACGACCTGTTCGACTTCCTGCTGCTGTCGCTGCCCGACAACGACGCGCACTCCCACAAGAACGGCCCGCACGCGCAGATCCAGTCGATCGCCACCGCCGACGCCGAGCTGTGGCGCGTCATGGAGGCCGGCGGCGGGGTCGACGCGTTCCTCGACGAGCACGCGATGATCGTCATGGCCGACCACTCGCACTCGCACATCGAGCGGGTGATCGACCTCACCGGCCCGTTCGCCGACTGGCGCGTGCTGCCGCCCTCGGGCGCGGGCGCCCGCCACGCCGAGATCGCGCTGTGCCCGGCCCAGCGCTCGGCGATGATCTACGTGCTGATGCAGTCGCCGGAGAGCGCGCTGCCGCGGGTCGTCTCGACGGCGCGGGCGATCGAGGGCGTCGACCTCGTGATGTGGTGGGACGCCGACCGCGCGCGGGTGCGCATCGGCGGGGAGCGCGGCGAGCTGTCGTTCGCGCCGGGCGACGACGTCGCCGACGTGCGCGGCCGGCGCTGGTCGGTCGCCGGCGAGCTCGACACGCTGCTGGCGCACCGCGAGGACGGCGTCCTGCACTGCGAGCACTACCCCGACGCGCTCGCGCGGGTGTGGGCCGCGATGCGCTGCCCGACGTCCGGCGACGTCCTGCTCTCTGCCGAGCCCGCCTACGAGTTCCCGGACTGGGGCAACCGCGCGCACGTGCGCGGCGGCAGCCACGGCTCGCTGCACCGCGTCGACTCGCTCGGGGCGCTGCTGTTCTGCGGCGTCGACGTTCCCGCCGCGCGCGCGGACGGCAACTGGTCGATCAGCGACGTCGCTCCGATGGTCGTCGGCCACTTCGGTGCTGCGTAACCTTCCTCGCATGCCCGCCGACGAGGCCGTGGCCGACACCACGATCGAGCCACCTCGCCTGCGCGGCAGAGCCCGCGCGCGCGCCGCGCTGCGCAAGCCCGCCAACTGGGCGCAGCTCGTCCGCTTCGGCACCGTCGGCGCGAGCGGATACGTCATCAACCTCGCCGTCTTCGCGGCGCTCGTGCATGGTGCCGAGGCCGAGAAGGGGATTGCCGCGACGGCGGCCTTCGTCGTCGCCCTGAGCAACAACTTCGCCTGGAACCGGCTCTGGACGTTCCGCGCCAGCGAGGTGCACGCGGGCTTTCAGGCGGCCCGCTTCTGCGTCGTGTCGCTCGCGGCGTTCGCCTTCAACCTCGTCGTGCTCTACGCGCTCGTCGACGGTCTCGGCGTGGCCGAGGTCCCCGGGCAGGCGATCGCGATCGCCAGCGCGACCCCGCTGAACTTCATCGGCAACAAGCTCTGGAGCTTCAAGGCCTAGATGGTTGAGATTCCACGACCGGGAATCAACCATCTAGATGACTGAGCGCGGCGGGCGCCGCCGATCGCGCGGCGCGGCCGGTGCCGGGCTGCTGATCTGCCTCGCGCTGGTCATCGCCGGCGCCGGGCCGGCGTCCGCGCAGTCGATCGGCGGCTCGTCGTCGGGCGGGCCGCTGCTGGGGCTGCCCGGCCGGCCCGTGAGCCCGAACGCGCTCACGCGCCCTGCGCGGGCCGACGTCCCGCCCGTCGGCCGCCGCCAGACCGCCGACCGCGTCGGCGCCACGGCGGACCGGATCGAGAAGGTGCGCCGCGAGCGCCGCGAGTGGCCGCGCTCGACGCGCGAGGTCTTCCTCAAGGGGGTCGACCGCTGGCAGGTCTCCTACTTCGCGCGCACGCCGCCCGGCGCGCCGCGCAAGGAGATCGCGCAGGTGCTGATCGACGACCGCAGCGGGCGCGTGATCGAGGCGTGGACGGACTATCACGTCGCGTGGTCGATGGCGCGCGGCTACCCCGGCGCGTTCGGGCGCATCGTCAACGCGCCATGGGTGTGGATCCCGATGGCGCTGCTGTTCGTCGTGCCGTTCCTGCGCCGCCCGTGGCGGATGCTCCACCTCGACCTGCTCGCGTTGAGCGCGCTCTCGGCGTCGACGGCCTTCTTCAACGCGGCGCGGATCGACGTGGCGGTGCCGCTGATGTATCCGCTGCTCGCCTACCTGCTCGCGCGGATGCTGTGGATCGGCCTGCGCCGCGGGCGGGACACGGCCCCGGCGCAGCCGCTGCGCCTGCTCGTGCCGGTGGCGTGGCTGGCGGTCGCGGTGATCTTCCTCGTCGGCTTCCGCGTCGCCCTCAACGTCACGAGCTCCAACGTCATCGACGTCGGGTACGCGGGCGTGATCGGCGCCGACCGGATCGTCGACGGCGCGCCGCTGTACGGCGCCTTCCCGAGCGACAACGCGATGGGCGACACGTACGGCCCCGTCGTCTATCTCGCCTACGTGCCGTTCGAGCAGGCGATGTCGTGGAGCGGGCGCTGGGACGACCTGCCGGCCGCGCACGGCGCGGCGCTCGCCTTCGACCTGCTCGCCTGCCTGCTGATGTTCCTCGTCGGCCGGCGCGTGCGGGGGCCGGATCTCGGGATCCTGCTCGCCTACGCGTGGGTGACGTACCCCTTCACGCTCTACGCGCTCATGTCCAACGCCAACGACACGCTGGTGGCGGTGCTGGTCCTCGCCGCGGTATGGGCGGCGGGCAGCGCGCCGGCGCGCGGCGCGTTCGTCGCGCTCGCGGCGCTGACGAAGTTCGCGCCGCTGGCGCTCGCGCCGCTGTTCGCGGCGCACGGCGGCCTGCGCCCGCGCCGGCTGCTGCTGTTCGCCGCCGGCTTCGGGATCGCCGCGTCGCTGGCGTTCCTGCCGATGGCCGGCAACCTCGAGTGGCGCACGTTCTGGGATCACACGATCGCCTTCCAGGCGCAGCGCGGCTCGCCGTTCTCGATCTGGGGCCTGTACGACCCCGACGTGGAGTGGCTGGACGTCGCGCAGCGCGTGGTGCAGGTGGCGGCGGCGTTGCTCGCCCTGGCGCTCGCGCTCGTCCCGCGGCGGCGCGACCTCGTCGGGCTGGCCGCGTGCGCCGCCGCGATCCTGCTCGCCCTGCAGCTCGCCGTGACGCACTGGTTCTACCTGTACATCCCCTGGTTCTTCGGCCTGGTGATGATCGCGCTGCTCGGGCGGCTGGGGCCGGCGGTCGCGGTCTCGCCGTTGCGCGCCCGCCCGCGATGACCGAGCGGGCGCACCTCGCGATCGCCGGCCTCGCCCTGCTGGCGGTCTTCGCGATCGCCACCACGACCGGGCCGTTCTCGGACGTCACCGTCAACGATCTCTACGTCTACCAGCAGTACGCGATCCTCCTCCACGACGGACGGCTTCCGTACCGCGACTTCGGCTTCGAGTACCCGCCGCTGGCGGCGATCGTGCTGTGGCTGGCGGGCATCTTCGGGCGTGACCCGGACGCGATCGCGCGGACCTTCGGGGTGCTCATGGCGCTGTGCCTCGTCGCGGGCCAGCAGCTCGCGGCGCGCCTCTGCGGCGGTGACCGCCGCGACCGTCTGACCGTGGCCTGGCTGCTCGTGCTCACGCCGGTGCTGATCGGCGCGTCCGTGCGCACGCACTTCGATCCGCTGCCGATCGCGATCACGCTCGGCGGCCTGCTCGCGCTCGCCCGCGAGCGCCGCGACCTCGGGTTCGTGCTGCTCGGGCTGGGCACGATGACGAAGCTCTTCCCGGGGCTGCTGGCGGTCGCGGCGCTGGTGTGGCTGACGGGGCGCGGGGAGTGGCGGGCGGCGCTGCGCGGCGGCGCGATCTTCACGGCGGTCCTCGTTGCGATCTCGCTGCCGCTGTCCGGCGCCGGATACGTCGACTCGTTTCGGTTTCACCTCGACCGGCCCGTGCAGATCGAGTCGACGCCGGCGAGCGTGCTGTTCGCCCTCGGCGGCTCCGAGGTCACGGGGACGAACCTGCGGCCCGACCGCTTCAAGTCAAACGGCCTGGACGGCGGCCATGCCGACGCCGTCGAGGCGCTGTTCGCCGTGCTGCTCGTGTCGGCGCTGGCGGCGATCGTGCTGCTCGCGGCGCGCCGGCCGCACCCGCGCCACATGATCCTGTGCGGCTTCGCCGCCCTGCTGGCCTTCATCACGCTCGGCAAGGTCTTCTCGCCGCAGTACGTCATCTGGCTGGCCCCGTTCGCCGCGCTCGCGTGGGTGTGGGGCCAGCGGGCCGTCGCGCTGCTCGTGACGACCGCGATCGTGCTGACGCACGTCGAGTTCCCCAGCCGCTACTTCGACCTCATCAACGAGAAGGCCGGCGTCGTGTTGATCGTGGCCGCGCGCAACGCGCTGCTGCTCGCCGCCCTCGTCGTGCTGGCGGCGTCGCTGGCGCGAGCGTCCGGCGAGGATCCCGCGATGATCGACGCGCCAAGTGGGAATGATGCGCTGCGATGACCCGCCCGCCCGCTCTCGTCGCCCTCGCGCTGACCGCTCTGACCCTTGCGCTCGGCGGGTGCGGGAGCGAGGACTTCCAGAGTGCGCGCGACCGCGTCGAGGAGCGCTTCGCCGAGCGCGTGGCCGACGCGCGACGGGAGTTCGAGGAACGCCGCGAGCGCTTCGGCAGGCGCATCGAGGAGGTGCTCGGCGACCTCGAGCGCGTGGTGCCGCAGGCCGAGACCACCAGCCCCGCGGTGCGCTCGCGGGGCAGCACCGAGCCCGACACGATCGACGCGTTCATGCAGCGCGTCCTGACGAGCATCGACACGTACTGGACGCGCACCTTCGCCGCCTCGGACCTGCCTGAGCCGCGCGTCGGCTTCAGCGCGATCCCGCCGGGCGGCGTGCAGCTCAACGCCTGCGGCACCGTCGCCGACGACTCCGCCGCGTTCTACTGCCCGGCGGACGACACGATCTACGTCGCCCAGCGGTTTGCCGCCGACCTCTACAACGGCGTGCTGCGCGGGCTGCCCGGCGAGCGGGCGGGGTTCGGCCGCGCCGCGGGCGACTTCGCGGTCGCGTACGTCCTCGCGCACGAGTACGCGCACAACCTCCAGCAGGAGCTCGGGGTGTTCGACAACGCCGTCGCCCCGACGGCCAAGCCCTTCGAGCTGCAGGCCGACTGCCTCGCGGGCAGCTGGGCGCACGCGGTCTACGAGCAGGGCCTGCTCGAGCCCGGCGACATCGAGGAGGCGACGAGCGCGGCCCTGGCGGTCGGCGACTTCGACGTCGGCAACGCGCGCCACCACGGCACGCCGCAGGAGCGACGCGACGCGCTGCTGACCGGCTACGAGAGCGGCGAGCCCGCGCGCTGCAACGCGTTCCTCGAGCGCGCCTGATCGTCCAGCTGCGGCTGTCGCGGACCTTCGCCGGGTACCGGGTCGGTACGCACCGTTCGAAACAGGGAGGTCCTCGTCGTGCTCATCGCAGCGATCGTCGCCATATGCATCGTCCTGCTCGTCCTCGCGTTCGTCGCGCCGCGGCTGTCGCACGGCCCCGAGCGCGGTGCGCACCGCGCGTTCGGCCTCGGAAGCCGCGCCGGCTCGAAGGCGCCCGGCCCGCTGGGTCGTCTGCTGTCCAAGCCGTTCTCGTCCGGCTCGAAGGCCGCCGGTCGCAGCGCCTCGGCCGGTCGTCGCGGCCGCGGCAGGCTGCCGCTGTAGCGATGCGGGCGCTCACCGCCCACCGCCGGTGAGCGTCGCCCTGCACCACGCGATCGAGGGGCCCGGCGACGGGCCCGTCGTGCTGCTGGGCAGCTCGCTCGGCACGAACCTCGAGGTGTGGGACCCGCAGGTGCCGGCGCTGGCCGAGCGCCTGCGCGTGGTGCGCTTCGACCATCGCGGCCACGGCCGCTCGCCCGTCCCGCCGGGTCCCTACGAGATCGCCGACCTCGCGAGCGACGTCGTCGCGCTGATGGATCGGCTCGGCGTCGAGCGCGCCCACTACTGCGGGCTGTCGATCGGGGCGATGGTGGGCATGCGGCTCGCCATCGACGCGCCGCGCCGCATCGACCGCCTCGTGCTCATGTGCACGGCCGCTCACCTGCCGCCGGCGTCGGCATGGCAGGAGCGCGCCCGCGCCGTGCGCGCCGCCGGCAGCGCGGAGCCCGTCGCGGACACGATCGTCGATCGCTGGCTGACGCCGGGCTTCGCGCGGGAGCATCCGCAGGTGCGCCGCCGGCTGCGCGACATGCTCGTCGCACAGCCGCCCGGCGGCTACGCCGCCTGCTGCGGCGCGATCGAGCGGATGGACCTGCGGCCCGAGCTGCCACGCGTGACGGCGCCGACGCTCGTGATCGCCGGCGCCGAGGATCCCGCTGCGGCGCCGGAGCATCAGCGGCTCATCGCCGACGCGATCCCCGGCGCGCGCCTCGAGCTCGTCGCCGACGCCGCTCACCTCGCGTCCGTGCAGCAGCCCGAGATCGTCAACCGGCTCATCGCCGAGCACCTCCATGCGAACGAGCGACCCGATGCCCGAGCTTCCTGAGGCCGAGCGCGCCCGCCAGACGCTCGAGGCCGTGCTCAACCGCGAGATCGCCGCGGTCGACGACAGCGACGCCTACGTCTGCCGTCCGCATCAGCCCGGCGAGCTCGCGTCCGCGCTCGTGGGGCACGAGTTCGTCAGCGCGCATCGCCGCGGCAAGTTCCTGTGGCTCGAGACGCATGACGGGCCGACGCTCGGGCTCCATCTCGGGATGGCCGGCCACATCGCGCTCGAGCCTGCGGCCGACAAGCCGCTCTGGGACCGGTTCACGGTGCGGTTCGCCGACGGCACCGCGCTTTGCGCTGCGCGACAAGCGCCGTCTCGGCAGGGCGGTGCTGAACCCCGACCTCAGCCACGTCGGACCGGACGCGGCGGACGTCGGCCGCGAGGACTTTCGCCGGCTCGTCGGCTCCGGCAACACGCCGGTCAAGGCGCGCCTGCTGCACCAGGGCGCGATCTCGGGCGTCGGGAACCTGCTCGCCGACCAGGCACTGTGGCAGGCGCAGATCGCGCCGACGCGGATGACGGCGGACCTGTCCGACGAGGATCTCGACCGCCTGCGGCGCGAGCTGCGCGCGGCGACGCGCTCGGCGATCCGCCGGGGCGGGGTCCACACCGGGAGCTTCGTCGAGGTCCGCGACCGCGACGGCGCCTGTCCGCGCGACGGCCACGCCCTCGAGCGCGCCACGGTCGGCGGGCGCACCACGTACTGGTGCCCGGCCTGCCAGCGGTGATCGCCGCTCGGGCCGGCCCCCGCGAAGCTCAGCGCTAGCACGGTTGTCGCCGGCGCCCATCGATGGGAGGGTCGCGTCACCGCCCACCCGCGGCGCCGCCGCGGCCCCACCACCCCAGCGATTGGAGCCGTGATGCTCAGGCCGACCCTCCGCCATCCCCTCGCCACGGCCGCCGTGGTCGCGCTGCTCGGCGTCTGCGGGGGGGCCACCGCGCTCGCGACGACGACCGGTCAGAACGGGGAGATCGCGTTTCGCCGGTACCTGGGCCCGGACCGCTCGAAGGGCGCGATCTTCACGATCGCGCCCGACGGAAGCGGCGAGCGCCAGCTCACCTCGCCCACCGGCAGGAGCGGCGACGATTACCCCGACTACGCGCCGGACGGCAGCTTCGTCGCCTTCCAGCGCTGCGCCCTCGCCTGCCGGCTGCTCACCGTGCGCCCGGACGGCACGGGCCTGACGCGCCTGCCCGGCTGCAAGCCCGACCAGGGCCCGCCGAAGTGCGCCGACGTCTCCTATCCGGCGGTGTCGCCCGACAGCAGGAGGATCGCGTTCGTGCGCGCCTTCGGGCACATCCGTGACGACCAGATCGACCACGCCGGGATCTACTCGATGCGCGTCGACGGGACGGGGCTGCGCCGCATCTCGCTGCCCAAGCTGCGCACCGCGGAGGACGGCGACCCGCAGTGGTCGCCCGACGGCCGTCGGCTCGTCTTCGTGCGACACAACTTCACCGCGAGGCCCAGGGGCGGCCAGGCGCTGTTCGTCATCAACGCCGACGGCAGCGGCCGGCGGCGCCTCACGGCGTGGAAGCTGCGTGCCGGCGACGGGCCCGACTGGTCGCCCGACGGCAGCCAGATCCTCTTCCGCAGCCCGGAGACCGAGAACTTCCTGAACTCGAACATCTTCACGATCCATCCCGACGGGACCGGGCTGCGGCAGATCACGCACGGCACGCGCAGGACGAAGGTCTACTCCGCGTCGTTCTCGCCCGACGGCACGTCGATCACCCTCGGCATGAACGGCATCAACGGTCAGGCCGACGTGTTCCGGATCGGGATCGACGGCAGCGGGCTGACGCCCGTCACCCGGACCCCCCGCTGGACAGCGCGCCGGACTGGGGCGGCGCCCCTAGCCGGCCCGCGGCGTGGCCGTGCGGCGGCCGCTCGTCGTTACATTGCGACGGTGGCCGCCGACGCGCCGATCGAGAAGAAGCCGCTCCCGACGGGCGGCATCTGCCATCTGTGCCGCCATCGGCACCCCAACCCGGGCGTCGGGATGCGCTGCGAGGCGTTCCCGTACGGCATCCCGTTCGCCATCCGCATGGGGGTCGTCGACCACCGCAAGCCGGTCGACGGCGACCGCGGGATCCAGTTCGAGCCCGCGGACGAGTAGCCCCATCGCCGCCGGCCGCACGCGGTCGCTTCACGCCGCCGGCAGCAGCACCTGCTCGATCGAGTCCGCCTTCATCGCCTCCGAGCAGCGCACGAGCACGCCCATCAGCCAGGGGTCGTCCTCGGAGGTCTCGTAGCGCTCGTTCATGTGGGTGACGAAGCCGCGGATCGACTGCTCCTTGCGCACGCCGATGACCCCGCCGCGCGGACCGGTCATGCCGACGTCGGTGATGTACGCGGTGCCGTCGGTGAGCACGCGGGCGTCAGCGGTCGGAACGTGGGTGTGCGTGCCGACGACCGCGCTCACGCGGCCGTCGAGGTACCAGCCCGAGCGCGACCTTCTCGCTCGTCGCCTCGGCGTGGAAGTCGACGAGCACGTGGTCGCAACGGCCGCCGAGCTCGCCGAGCGCGACGTCGACGTCGACGAAGGCCGGTCGTCCCGCGCGCAGGAACAGGTTGCCGCTCAGGTTCACCACGCCGAGCCGGACCCCGCCCGCGCTCTGCACGACGCACACCCCATGGCCGGGCTGGCTGCGCAGGTAGTTGTAGGGCCGCAGGATCGCCTCGTGCGCATCGAGGTACGGGAAGATCTCCTTGCGGTGATAGGCGTGGTTGCCCAGCGTGATGACGTCGACCCCGGCCGCGAACAGCTCGTCGGCGATCTTCGGCGTGATGCCGAGGCCGCCCGCGGCGTTCTCGCCGTTGACGACGACGAAGGTCGGATCGTGGCGCTCGCGCAGCGCCGGCAGCAGGTTCAGCAGCGTGTGCCTGCCGAGCGAGCCGACGACGTCGCCGATGAAGAGGATGCTCGCGACTGTCTCTGGCACGGGACATACTCTGACGCAGGGGATGCCCGACCACCCCACCGACACCCCGCCCGCGCCCCCGCCGGGCCTGACGCCGCCTCCGGGCACGCCCGTCGTCGTCGCACGCTGGGTGCAGCTCGTGATGCTGCCGCTCGCGGTGCTCGCGCTCTACGCGCTGGCCCACGCGGCCGGTCATGTGCTGCTGCTGTTCATCGTCGCGGCGGTGATCGCGCTGATCCTCAACCCGCTCGTCGCGCTCGTGCAGCGCGGTCACATCCCGCGCACGGCGGCGGTCATCGCCGTCTACCTCGCGATCTTCACGACCCTGCCGTTCCTGGGGTTCCTCCTGGCGGGCCCGATCTCCGACCAGGCGACGTCGTTCGCCAACGACGTCCCCGGGCTCGTCGACAACACGAGCCTGCTGCTCGACGACGTCCAGGACTTCTTCGACGACAAGGGCATCGACGTGCAGATCAAGGGCGAGAGCGACAGCGCCCTCGCCAGCCTGCAGGACCAGATCGTCACCGGCTCGGGCGAGATCGTCTCCTTCACCGGCGAGCTGCTGCGCCTGCTCGTCGAGCTGTCGTTCTACGTGATCCTCGTGATCGTCATCTCGATCTACATGCTCATCTACGCGCCGCGGATCGGGGACCTCGTGCGCTCCGTCATGCCGCCGGGCGACGGCACCCCGCAAGACGACTACCCGACGCGCGTGCAGCGCGCGGTGTCGGGCTACGTGCGCGGGCAGCTGCTGTTCAGCACGATCATGGGCGTCTCGGCGGGGGTCGCGCTGTGGCTCTTCGGCGTGCTCGGGATCTTCCCCGACGGGCGCACCTACGCCTTCGCGTTCGGCCTGTTCTTCGGCGTCATGGAGCTCGTGCCGTACGTGGGGCCGGTGCTCGGCGCGCTGCCGCCGGTGCTCGTCGCGCTCGTGCAGGACCCGCTGACGGCGGTATGGGTCGTCCTGCTCTTCGTCGCCCTGCAGCAGCTCGAAGGCCACGTCGTCGCGCCGAACGTCTTCGGGCGCGCGCTGCGCCTGAACCCGCTGCTCGTGATCCTCGCGCTGCTGCTCGGCGGCCAGATCTACGGCTTCGTCGGGGCGTTGGTGGCGCTGCCGATCGCCGCGGTGCTGCGCGAGACGGTCGTCTACCTGCGCCGCCACCTCGTCTTCGAGCCGTGGGGGACCACGTCGCCGCTCGTCCTCGCGCCCGGCCCGAGCCGCCGCCCGAGCCGCCGCCGGAGGAGCCTCCGGCGGAGGCCGAGCCTGCAACCGAGAAGGTGCCGACCGGCCGCGGCTAGGAGTGCATGTCGTCGACCCAGTGCACGCGCTCGGGCTCGTCGGCGACGTCGGGCAGGTCGAGGTTGACGACGACCGGTTCCTGGCCGGAGCGCACGACGACGCAGGACAGCGGCGTCTCGGCGAGGGCGTTGATCTCCTGGTGGGGCACGTAGGGCGGCACGAAGATGAAGTCCCCGGGCGCCGCGTCGGCGACGTACTGCAGCCGCTCGCCCCAGCGCATGCGCGCCCGGCCGCTGACGACGTAGATGATGCTCTCGACCTCGCCATGGTGGTGGGGCCCGGTCTTCGCGTCGGGCTCGATGTCGACGGTGCCGGCCCACAGCCTCTCGGCGCCGGCGCGAGCGGTCGTGATCGCGGCGGCGCGGCTCATCCCGGGTGTCTGCGGCGTGTTCGGATCCAGCTCGTCGGAGCGCACGACGCGGACGCCCTCCGTGCGCCAGTCCTTCGCATCGATCGGGATTGCTCATCGCCGCCAAGTATGGCCCGTGCCGGGTGTAACGAGATCGCCGCAAAGCGGAGGTACCCTCTGTCCATGCCCTTTCCCGCGACCCGCCTGCGGCGGCTGCGCGCGACGCCCGTGCTGCGCGACCTCGTCCGCGAGACGCGCCTGAGCGCCGCCGACATGGTCCTGCCGCTCTTCGTCGAGGCGGGGCCGAACGCCGGACGCACGCCGATCGCCAGCCTTCCCGGGATCGACCGCCTGTCGATCTCCGCCGCGGTGCAGGAGGCCGGCGAGGCCGCCGCGCTGGGCCTGCCCGCCGTCCTGCTGTTCGGGATCCCCGAGCACAAGGACGCCGAGGGCAGCGGCGCCTACGACGACGAGGGGATCGTCCAGCTCGCCACGCGCGCGATCAAGGACGCCCACCCGGGCCTTGTCGTCATGACCGACGTCTGCCTCTGCGAGTACACCGACCACGGCCACTGCGGCCTGCTGCGCGCCGACGGCGCCGTCGACAACGACCCCAGCGTCGAGCTCATCGCGCGCACCGCCGTCTCGCACGCGCGCGCCGGCGCGGACGTCGTCGCGCCCAGCGACATGATGGACGGGCGCATCGGCGCGGTCCGCGCGGCGCTCGACGAGGACGGCTTTCCCGACACGCCGATCGTCGCCTACAGCGCGAAGTTCGCCTCCGCGTTCTACGGCCCGTTCCGCGAAGCGGCCGGCTCGACCCCCGCCTTCGGCGACCGGCGCGCCTACCAGATGGATCCGGCCAACGGCGACGAGGCCGTGCGCGAGGCGCTGCTCGACGTCCAGGAGGGCGCCGACGTCGTGATGGTCAAGCCCGCGCTCGCCTATCTCGACGTCATCCGGCGCGTCAAGGAGGCGACCAGCCTGCCCGTCGCCGCCTACAACGTCAGCGGCGAGTACGCCATGATCAAAGCCGCCGCCGCGGCGGGTGCGCTCGACGAGCGCGCCGCGGTGCTCGAGACCCTCACGTCGATTCGCCGCGCGGGCGCCGACATCGTCATCACCTACCACGCGAAGGACGCTTGCAAGTGGCTGTGACACCAGGAAACGTCGACCGAAGGACCGAGCTTGCGAGGTCCGGAGGGCGAAACGACAAAGCCCGATCGCGCAAGGACGGCACCGCTGCGCCGATCGACGACGTCGATCGCAAGGTCCTGAACCTCATGCAGGGCAGGTTCCCGCTGCAGCCGCGCCCGTATGCGGCCGTCGCGCAGCTCGCCGAGATCACCGAGGCCGAGGTCATGGCCCGCGTGCAGCGCCTGCTCGACGACCGCATCATCCGCCAGGTCACGCCGATCTACGACACCCGCGCGCTCGGCTACGGCTCGATGCTCGTCGCCGCGAAGGTCGACCCCGAGCACCCCTGGCGCGCCGCGAAGATCATCAACTCGCACCCGGGCGTCAGCCACAACTACCTGCGCAACCACGACTTCAACATGTGGTTCACGCTCGCCGTCGAGGGCGATTCGGAGCTCGGGCTGCAGGGCACGCTCGACCTGCTGCAGGAGCTCACCGGCGCCGAGTCGATCCGCCAGCTGCCGACGCTCAAGCTGTTCAAGATCCGCATGGACCTCGAGATGGAGGGCACGACGCAGTCGCTCGCCACCGAGGGCGTCGCCGAGCAGCCCGTCGACCTCGAGGGCGTCGACTACGACGAGCTCGACGTCGCCGTCATCCGCGCGACGCAGGGCGACATGCCGGTCATCGCCGAGCCCTACGCGCCCGCGGCTGCCGAGCTGGGCATGCCCGTGCCCGCGCTGCTCGAGCACATGGCCGGCATGAACGAGCGCGGCATCCTGCGCCGCGTCGCCGCGATCCTCTTCCATCGCCGCGCGGGCTTCAGCGCCAACGGCATGGGCGTCTGGAAGGTCCCGGATGAGAAGATCGAGGAGCTCGGGCCCCGGATGGCGTCCTTCCGCGGCATCTCGCACTGCTACCAGCGCCCGACGTACGAGGACTGGCCCTACTCGGTCTTCACCATGGCTCACGGACGCTCGAAGGAGGAGTGCGACGCGATCCTCGACGCGATCGCCGGCGAGTTTGCAATCACCGAGCGCGCGACGCTCTACTCGTCGACCGAGTTCAAGAAGATCCGTCTTCTGTACTTCACGGACGACTTCAAGAACTGGGAAGCGCAGCACGGCGGCGTGTGACCGTCTCGCTGCGAGACAGGCGCTCGGCTGAGCTGTACGCGCGCGCCCTGAACCTCATGCCCGGCGGCGTCAACTCGCCCGTCCGCGCGATGCGGTCGATCGGCCGCGACCCGCTGTTCATGCAGCGCGGCTCGGGCGGCGAGATCTTCGACGTCGACGAGAACCCGTACATCGACTGGGTCTGCTCGTGGGGCCCGCTCATCGCCGGGCACGCCCACCCGGCGATCGTGGCGGCGGTCACCGACGCCGCGCAGCGGGGCACGAGCTTCGGCGCCCCGACCGCGGGCGAGGTCGACCTCGCCGAGGAGGTCGGCCGGCGCATGCCCGGCGTCGAGATGCTGCGCATGACGTCGTCGGGCACCGAGGCGTCGATGAGCGCCATCCGCCTCGCCCGCGCGGCGACCGGCCGGACGAAGCTGCTGAAGTTCGCGGGCGCCTACCACGGCCACGTCGACGGCCTGCTCGCCGACGCCGGCAGCGGCCTCGCCACCCAGGGCATCCCGGCCTCGCCCGGCGTGCCGGCCGAGGTCGCGGCGGGCACGATCGTGGTCCCCTGGAACGACGCCGAGGCGGTCGTCGCCGCGACGCAGGAGCACGAGCTCGCCGCGATCCTCGCCGAGCCGTTTCCGGCGAACATGGGCCTCGTCCCGCCCGCCGAGGGCTTCCTCGAGCTGCTGCGCGAACGCGCCGACGAGACCGGGGCGCTGCTGATCTTCGACGAGGTCATCTCGGGCTTTCGCGTCGCGCGCGGCGGCGCCCAGGAGCTCGCCGGCGTCATCCCGGACATTACGGTCATGGGCAAGGTCATCGGCGGCGGCCTGCCGGCGGCGGCCTACGGCGCCTCGCGCACGCTCATGGAGCGCATCGCGCCGGCCGGCGACGTCTACCAGGCCGGCACGCTGTCGGGCAACCCGCTGGCCGTCGCCGCCGGCCTCGCGACGCTCGCGCTGCTCGACGGCGAGCAGCCCTACGCGAACCTCGCGGCGACGACGCATGCGCTCGCCGACGGCCTCGCGGAGGCCGCGGCCACGGCGGGCTACGACGACGTCCAGATCGTCAGCACCACCGGCTTGCTCACGCTGTTCTTCAGCGCGGAGCCGGTGACCGACTACGCGGGCGCCCAGGCGTGCGATCGCGACGCCTACGCGAGCTGGTGCCGCGGCCTGCTGGCACGCGGCGTGTACGCGCCCGCATCGCAGTTCGAGGCGTGGTTTCCGTCGCTCGCGCACACGCCCGAGCACATCGAGCGCACGATCGCCGCGGCCGCCGCCGCCTTCGCGGACATCGAGCGATGAGCGGCGACGCCCACACCGATGCGGTCGAGCGCCTTCGCGCGGCCGTGCGGGAGAGCGGAAGCCCGCTCGCCGACGTCATGAGCGTCGCCCCCGCCGGCTATGTCCCCGACGGCGGCCCCGATCCGGTGGCGCTCGCGGCGTCGGGCCCCGGGTGGCCGACCACCGCGACGAGGTCGAGCTCGCCGTCAGCGCGGTGCTCGAGGGCTGCCTGCTGCACTACGGCCGGCCACGCGTCGTGCACATCGCCGACCCCGACCTCGCGCTGCTCGCCGGCGACCGGCTCTACGCGCTCGGCCTCGCGCGGCTGGCGGCGATCGGCGACCTCACCGCGATCGCCGAGCTCGCCGACATCATCGCCCTGAGCGCTCAGGCCTATACCGCGGCCGACGGCGAGCTGGCGCTCGCCGCGTGGCAGGCCGGTGCGGTATCGATCGGTTGGGGGGCGGACGAGGCGACGGCCGACGCGAAGGCGCTTGCGCGCGCGGGCGATCCGGGCGCTGCCGACGCGCTGCACGCTGCGGCGGCGAGGACCGGACTTTGAGACATCTTTGTAACAACGGCCACAGCACGGCTCATGGCGCATCGCCAGAGTCGCCGGGGCAGTAGATTTCGGTGCCCGTGTCACGAGAGCGCAAGGAACCCAAGAAGCCCAAGACGACCGCCGAGGCGCAGATCCCCGGTGCGTTCGAGGGCGAGACCGTCAACCGCCGGCGGTTCATGACCGGCACGGTCCATGCCGCGGGCGGGATCGCCGCCGCCGCCTTCACGCTGCCAGCCGTCGGCCTCGCCGTCGGCCCGGTCTTCGAGAAGCACGAGACGCACTGGGAGTCCGTCGGGCCGATCGCCGACTTCGCCGACGACACGTACATCCCGCGGACGCTCACGCTCGTGCGCGCCATCGGCGACGTCGGCAAGTCGACCGTCTACATCCGCAAGTACAACACCGACCTCGACGACGAGGAGCGCGACGAGTACAACGAGTACATCGCGATCTCGACGCGCTGCATGCACCTCGGCTGCCCGGTGCGCTTCGTCGAGGCCTCCGAGCGCTTCATCTGCCCGTGCCACGGCGGCGTCTACGACTTCCAGGGCAAGGTCGCCGGCGGCCCGCCGGTGCGCCCGCTGGACCGCTTCTACACGCGCGTGCGCAACGGCAACCTCGAGATCGGCCCGCGCTTCAGCGTCAACTCCGAGCTCAAGCGCTTCTCGCCGCGCGATCCCGGGATGCCGCTCGACGGCATCGGGCAGTACCTCTATCCCGCGCGCCCCAGCGTCAGGAAGATCCCGGGGACCTAGATGGCCAATCTCAAGCCACCGCTCCCGCGCGCGCTGCGGCCCAAGCCCAAGGGGCCCAGCGAGGACAACGGCCACGCGTCCGCCGGCATGAAGGACAAGGCCGCCGAGAAGGGCATCTCCGTCGTCGACTGGGTCGACGAGCGCACCTCGATGTCGGGCGGCGCGCGCTGGCTGATGTTCCGCAAGATCCCCAAGGGGACCAACTGGTTCTACACGCTGGGCTCGGCGACGCTGTTCGCCTTCCTCTCCCAGGCCGTGACGGGCGTGATCCTCGCGATGTACTACGACCCCTCGGCCACGCGCGCTTACGAGTCGATGCGCCACCTCACCAACGAGGTCTTCCTCGGCGAGTTCGTGCGCGGGATGCACAAGTGGGGCTCGACGGTCATGGTGATCCTCGTCTTCCTGCACATGGCCCGCACGTTCTTCTGGGGCGCCTACAAGTACCCGCGTGAGCTGAACTGGGTGATCGGCGTCGTGCTGCTCATCCTGACGCTGTTCATGTCGTTCACCGGCTACCTGCTGCCCTTCGACCAGCGCTCGTTCTGGGCGACGACGGTCGGCGTGGCCATCAACGGCACGGGCCCGCTCGTCGGTCCGTACCTCAACGACTTCCTGAGAGCCGGCCCCGAGTTCGGGGTCACCACGCTGGCGCGCTTCTACGCGCTGCACATGCTCGTGCTGCCCGGAGCGATCGCCGCGATGATCGGCGCGCACCTGTACCTCGTCGCGCGGCTGGGCACCACCGCGCCGCCGTGGATCCGGGCCGACATCGACCCCGAGCTGCGCAAGGACGAGACATGATCACCCACATGGGCGAGACATGAACACCCGCGAGAAGGAGGCCTACCTCCGCGAGTACTCGATCCTGAAGGCGCAGGGCAAGCCGTTCTTCCCCTACGCCGTCGCGAAGGACTCGCTGATGGCGGTCGTCGTGATGATCTCGATCATCATGATGTCGCTCGTCCTCGGCGCCGAGCTGGGCCCGAAGGTCGACCCGACGACGACGACCTACACGCCGCGGCCGGAGTGGTACTTCTTCTTCCTCTTCGAGGTCCTGCGCGTCATCAAGCCGCCGTCGCTGACGCCGCTGGCCGCGATCGGCGTGCCGACGATCTGCATGATCCTGCTGTTCCTGCTGCCGTTCTACGACCGCGGCCCGGAGCGGCGTCCCGAGCGCCGGCCGATCGCGATGGCCGCGGCCTTCTTCACGATCGCGGCGATGGCCTTCCTCACCTACGAGGGCGCCAACGCCGGCTCGCCGAACCAGATCGACATGGAGGCGCCCGAGGCCGTGGTCGCGCAGGGCGCGGCGAACGTGCGCACGTGGGAGTCGGGCAAGCAGGTGGTCGCGCAGTCGGGCTGCCTGGCGTGTCACAAGATCGGCCACAACGGTGGCACGCTGGGACCGAACCTGTCGACGATCGGCGCGCGCCTCGCGCGCCAGGCGATCGCCCGCACGCTCGTCAACCCGACGGCGCCGATGCCGGCCTACACGGACCTGCCGCCCAAGAAGCGAGACGACCTCGTGGAGTTCCTTGCGCAGCTGAAGAAGGCCGAGTAGCGCGCTACGCCGGTGACGGACAAGGGGACGCTGGAGGAGCCGCAGGTGCGGGCGATGTTCGACCGCATCGCCGGCTTCTACGACGTCATGAACTCGGTCATGACGGCCGGGCTGCACCACACGTGGCGCCGCCGGGCCGTCGACCTTGCCCGCGTCGGCCCCGGTGACCGTGCGCTCGACGTCGCGACCGGAACCGGCGACCTCGCGCTCGAGCTCGCCGGCCGGGTCGCGCCCGGCGGCTCGGTCGTCGCGTCGGACTTCTCGGAGGAGATGCTCACCCGCGCGCGGGCCAAGGCCGCAAGCGCCGCGGCGCCCGTGACGGTCGAGTGGGCCAACGCGATGGAGCTGCCCTACGCCGACGGCGAGTTCGCGACCGCGACCGTCGGCTTCGGCGCGCGCAACTTCTCCGACCTGGACCGCGGGCTGGCCGAGATGGCGCGCGTCGTGCGCCCCGGCGGGACCGTCGTCGTGCTGGAGATCACGACGCCCACGCGCCCGCCCCTGTCGGGCTTCTACCGCCTGTGGTTCGATCGCGTCGTGCCTCTGATCGGCAAGCTCGCCGGCGACCCGCAGGCCTACGAGTACCTGCCCAACTCGGTCAAGCGCTTCCCGGCGCCGGCGGAGCTCGCGGCGCGGATGGACCTCTGCGGCCTCGACGTGCGCTACATCCTGACGGCGGGGGGCATCATCGCCCTGCACGTCGGCACGAAGCGGTGACTGCGGCCGCCACGCCCGTCCAGGCCATCGTCCGCGCGGCGGGCGCGCATGTCCCGCTGCTCCTCGGCCACGTCGAGCAGCGCCTTGCCGAGCTCGCCGCGGGCCACGGACCGGTGCTCGGACATCACGCCGGCCAGACCATCGCCGCCGGCGGCAAGCGGCTGCGCCCGCTGCTCGTCATCCTCGCCGCCGGGCCGCGTGCCGCGCGGCGGCCGCAGCTCGTCGCCGCCGCGGCGGCCGTCGAGCTCATCCACAGCGCGACGCTCGTGCACGACGACGTCCTCGACAGCGCGTCGCTGCGCCGCGGGGTGCCGACGGTGTGGGCGCAGGGCGGCCGCGCACGCGCCGTCGCGACCGGCGACCTGCTGTTCTCGCGCGCGTTCGCGGAGCTGGCCGCGGCAGGCTCGCTCGAGGCCGTGCGGGCGCTGTCGCGCGCGACCTCGGCCCTCGCCGAGGGCGAGCTGCTGCAGCGCCAGGACGCCTGGAACCCCGCCGTCGCGCTGGAGCGCTACCTGCTGCGCTGCGAGCTGAAGACCGCGCGCCTCTTCGAGGCCTCCTGCCGGCTCGGCGCGCTGGCCGCCGACGCGCCGGCGGCGCAGGTCGCGGCGCTGGGCGAGTTCGGGCGCGACATCGGGATCGCGTTTCAGCTGCTCGACGACGTGATCGACGTGGCCGGCCCCGCCTCCGTGACCGGCAAGCATCGCGGCACCGACCTGCTCGACGGCACGGTCACGCTGCCTCTGATCCTCGCCCGTGAGCGCGATCCCGCGCTCGCGGCGGTCGCCATGCGCGCGATCGTCACCCCCGAGCAGGCCGAGGCGCTGTGTGACCGCATCGCCGCGACCGGGGCGCTCGAGGACGCGCAGGCGCGGGCGCTGGAGATGGTGCGTGCGGCGACGGGGCGCCTCGCGCCGCTCGCGCTCGAGGACGGTCAGCGCGAGGCGCTGACCCTGGTTGCGAGCTCCGTCGCCGAGCGCAGGGCGTAGCGGTCCCGGCGCCGGACCGGGCGCCGGCCTAGAAGTCCTCGGGCAGCACGTACTCGGCGTTCAGCGCCGCGACGAAGCGCTCGACGTCGTCTTCCATGTTCGCGCGCGAGAGCGTGCGCAGGTCGGCGACGAGCGCCTCGGTGCCCTGGTCGAGCGTCTCGTCGAAGCGCTGGATGAGCGCCTCGCCGAACGTGTCGGTGAGGGTCCACTCGCAGTTCGGGCAACGCAGGCTGACCTCCCACTGCGAGCGCTCGGCCTCTTCCCAGGTCACGGGATACACGAGCTGCGAGTCACATTGCGGGCACACGTGCAGATCGGTCTGCGCGGGCGCGAGAGCATCGTCGAAGGAGATGACCTCGATGGTCTTACCGGAGGGCAGCGTCACCTTGCGCACATATCGCTTGTGATCCGGCGACGGGCTGTGTTCGAACTCCTGCATGACGCACTCATCGGCACGCCGCGACGGAACTTGAACCGTCTCTCATGCGATTCCGAAGAACGTCCGCGAGCCAGCTCGCGCGGTACCCTGCATTGACCCGAATCGAGGAGCCATCATGCCTCTTGGCATCGGCCTGCCAGAAATGCTCATCGTGCTTGTGATCGCGCTCGTCGTCTTCGGACCAAAGCGCCTCCCGGACCTCGGCCGCTCGCTCGGCTCGGGCATGAGGGAGTTCAAGGACTCCATCACCGGCAGCAACAAGGACGACGAGGACGAATCGCCGAAGATCACCGCAGCGCGCGCCGAGGACTCGGACGACGCTGTGCGCCCGACGCACTCCTAGACCCCTCGCCGCATGCCGACCACCGGACTGCGGCCGATCGGCCATGAGGACAAGCTCACCCTCGTCGACCACCTGACGGAGCTGCGCAAGCGGCTGCTGATCTCGGCCTTCACGCTCGTCGCCGCCTTCAGCTTCTGCTTCTGGCAGAACGACGCGATCCTCGACATCGTCACCAAGCCGGTGCGCGAGACGCAGAACCTGCAGGACCCCAGCTCGGCGAGCAAGGACCCGCTCGAGCAGTCCGCCCGTTTTCAGATCCAGACCGGGCAGGCGTTCAACGTCCTCGCTCCGGCGCTCAGCTCGGCGGCGAAGACGTTCGAGGCCCTGAAGGGCGACGAGAACCTGACGGCTTCGCAGCGCAGTTCGATCACGAGCAGCGCCGCGCTGCTGGCGGCGGCCAGCCGGCAGTTCGCCGAGGCGGCCGACGCGCGGCCGACCAACACGCAGCGCAACCTCGTCACGCTCGGCGTCACCGAGCCGTTCACGGCGACGATCACGATCGCGTTCTACGCCTCGCTGCTGATCGCGATGCCGATGCTGCTCTTCCAGGCCTACGCGTTCGTGTTACCGGCCTTCAGCCCGGGCGAGCGCAAGGTGGCGCTGCCGCTCATGCTCATGGTGCCCGTCCTGTTCATCATGGGCGCCGCGTTCGGCTACTTCGTCGTGCTCACGCGGGCGGTCGAGTTCTTACAGAACTTCAACGACGACTCGTTCGACATCCTGTTGCAGGCCAAGGACTACTTCAAGTTCGCGGTCCTCTTCGTGGCGGGCGTCGGGCTGCTCTTTCAGATACCGGTCGGCGTGCTGGCGGTCACGCGCCTGGGGATCTTCACGCCCAAGCAGCTGGCGAAGAACCGCGGCTACGTGATCCTCGGCATCGCGGTGCTCGCGGCCGTCGCCACGCCCACGCCCGATCCCTTCACGATGACGCTCGCGATGGCGCCGCTGATCATCCTCTTCGAGCTGAGCATCCTGCTCGCGCGGTGGCTGGAGCGCGTCAAGCCGCCCTCGGACGGCGCCGGCCGCTGGGAGGACGAGGACGACGATGCCGATGAGGACGACGACCCCGACGACGACGGCCCGAGCGACGACGCGCCGCAGCTCCTCGACGAGGATGACGAGGACGACGAGGACGAGCGCGAGGACGGCGCCGGCCCGGATGGCCTGCCGCGGGATCTGACTAAGCTGGGGGAACCCGACCGGAAGGACTGATCGCCCGATGTTGTTCGACCTGCGCGGACGTGGCCGGCGCCGCACCGTGCAAGTGATCTACCTGAGCCTCGCCCTCCTCATGGGCGGCGGCCTCGTGCTGTTCGGCATCGGCAGCGACCAGAGCGGCGGGCTCGTCGACGCGTTCACCGACGACGCCCAGTCCGGCGGCAGCGCGGCCGAGTCGATCGACAAGCGCATCAACGCGCAGCTCGTGAAGGTGCGCGCGAACCCGAAGAACGCCGAGGCGTGGGCCGCGCTCGCGATCGCGCGCTTCCAGCGCGCCGGCGTCAACGGCGTCAGCCAGGACGGCACCTACACCGACGACGGCAAGCGCCGGCTCGGCCTGGCCGCCGAGGCCTGGGAACGCCATCTCGCGCTCGATCCCAAGCAGCCCAATCTGCGCGCCGCGAACCTCATGGTGCAGGCCTACCAGGGCCTCGGCGAGCTGCCCAAGGCCGTGCGCGCCAAGCAGCTCGTGACGGCCGCCGAGAAGCCGCCCAGCTCGAACCTCTATCAGCAGCTCGCGGCGCTCGCCTATCAGGCCGGCGACAACCGCCTCGGCGACCTCGCCTCGACGCGCGCGGTCGACCTCGTGCCCGCCGCCGAGCGCCAGGAGCTGCGCTCGGCGCTGCAGACCTACAAGCAGTCGGTCGCGGCCCAGGCCGCCCAGCAGGCCTCCCAGGCGACGACGACGACCGGGTAGCGACCGTCGCTAGGATCTGCGACCCCAGCCCCTGTAGCTCAACTGGCAGAGCAGCGGACTCTTAATCCGAAGGTTCCAGGTTCGATTCCTGGCGGGGGCGATCAGAAAGGCCCTGCAAATGCAGGGCTTTCGTGTTTCTTGGGCGATCGGGCCGTTGGGCAAATATGTCCCGAATATGTCCCGAGATCGGCGTAGGATCTGCGGGGCATGCCTCCTGTTCAGCCTCCGTCGGGCCACGTCTTTCGCCTCGACCGAGCGCGTGGACCGGTCTGGTACGCGAAGTACCGGCTGCCTGACGGCCGCCAGGTGCAGCGCAAGATCGGGCCGCGTGGACCGAGCGCGGCCGCCCGCCCGCGGGCTACGTGACGAAGCGGCTGGCGGAGGCGTGGCTGCGCGACGTGCTCGACCAGGCGCGTCGCGGCTCGCTGCCGGGGATGGTCCGCACGGGCGCGACGTTCGCCGACGCGGCTGCGGAGTACCTGCGCTACGTCGCCGACGAGCGCGCTGCAAGCCGTCGACGCTGCGCGACTACCGCTCGATCATCGACGCGCATCTGTTGCCGCGCTTCGGCACCGAGCGGATCGAGGACATCACGCCGGCGATGATCGAGGAGTGGCGAGCCTCGCTCGGTCCGCACCTCTCGTCTCGCACGAAGAACAAGCTGCTCGTCGTTCTGCACGGCATCTTCCGGCGCGCGAAGACGGTCTGGAAGCTGCCGATCAACCCGGTGGCGGGGATCGAGAAGTACCGCCAGCGCTCGAGCGGCGACATCGAGGTCTTCTCGCCGGAGGAGGTGCTGGCGCTGGTGCGCGCGGCCGGCGACGCGCAGGACGCAGCGATCTACCTCACCGCGGCGTTCACCGGGCTGCGGCGGGGCGAGCTGCTCGCGCTGCGCTGGCGCGACGTCGACTTCGTCGGGTCAGGCGATCCGCGTGCGGGCCAGCTACTCGGACGGGCAGGTCACGACGCCGAAGTCCGGCAAGGTGCGCTCGGTGCCGATGGCGCCGGACGTCGCGACCGCGCTGGCCGGGCTTGGGCAGCGCGAGCGCTGGACCGGCGACGACGACCTGGTCTTCGTCGGCACCGTCGGCGGCCACGTGGACGGCTCGGCGCTGCGCCGCCGCTACGTCGACGCGCTGCAGCGCGCCGGTCTGCGGCCGCTGCGCTTCCACGACCTGCGCCACACGTTCGGGACGCGGATGATCGCCAAGGCCGACATCCGCCGCGTGCAGGAGTGGATGGGCCACGCCGACGTGCAGACGACGATGAAGTACCTGCACTACGCGCCGCGCGACGACGACGCCGCGCTCGTCGCGGAGGTGTTCCGGACGCAGCCGATCGTCGAGCGCACAGCTCCAAGCTGACCAGGCAAAGGCTGGCTCGTCGGCCGACGGAGGCTTGGCACCGCTACGGCGCGGCGAGTAGCTCCGGCATGCGCTGCCCCTCTTAGGCGCCCTTCTTCGATTAAGAGGTATGAGCGCGCTTCGCTACCGGCCGCGATCGCGATGGCTGAACGGCCTCCGCGAAGGCCTCCGCATAGGCCTCCTCTGCGAGGAGGCCCCGGCCCCGGGTCTCCCTGCAAATGCACGCCATGGTGCCCGGCCGCCTACTTGACCACCCGCCCTCCACGATGTTGGGATGTCGGGTGGTCAACTAGGCCTTCGGGATGGCTGAGCATGAGCAGGGGGAACCCGGGGCCGGCGAGAGCAGTCTCATGTCAGATCGGGTGCTGTCGGGACAACCAGAGGATCGAGGAACAGCAAGCGGCAAGGACGACGACCGGGGAAGAGGTCGTCGTCGTGAGAGGCGTGCTGTGGACTGATCGCGTGCGCGATCGACAGCCGCACTTTGGCCTCTGGCTCTGAGCTGGGGGCGAGGACGCGCGATGACGTTCACGGGCGTCGCTCCTGGACAGAGTTCGCTGCGCGCGCTGGAGTGGTTGGCCCGAGTGGGCGCGTCGCCGAGCCTGCCGCTGCAGCTGGTGATGGGCTGCAGCGAGCGCGTCGCGCGCGACCACGTCAGCCGCCTCGAAGCCGCCGGGCTCGTACAGCGCACGCCCGATGCGACGCGGCGACGGCGCCCTCGTCATGGTCACGCGCAAAGGAGCGCTGGAGGCCGGCCACCCCGCCCGACGCGCGCTGCGCTCGCTGTCTCCGACAGGCTGGGCGCACGCCAGCGCATGCGCCTGGGTCAGCGCCTGGCTGCACCTGCGCGGCCGCGAGTGGGTCAGCGAGCGCGAGATCCTCGACGACGACTTCTGGCGCTTCGACCTGCGCTACCAAGACCACCGCGGAACCGTGCGCAGGACGCACCGCCCCGATCTCGGCGTGCACACCCTCAGCGGCCCCGTCGCGATCGAGGTCGAGCTACAACCGAAGACCGCCGCCAGGCTGCGCGGGATCTGCTGGATGTACGCGCAGCTCAGCGAAGACGAGACGCGCCGCTCGACGGCGTGATCTACATCACCGACCGCGCCGACGTCGCGTCGCCTCGTCACGACGCAACGCTGCGTCCATGGGCTCGACTCGCTGAGCATGCGGAGCCTCGATGCCGTCATTCAGCAGACCTCGGAGGCTGCGGGTGGCTCCGGCGTTGACGAGACGCAAGGCGAGCGGCATATATCAGTCACGGCCGTCGCGCCACGAGGACGCTGGATATACAGGGCCGCCGCGGTATATGCTCCCTAGCATGTCGAAGCACCTGATTGATCTGGACGAGGATGCGCTGAGCGCGGCTCGCGCTGAGCTGGGCACCTTGACGATCAAGGACACCGTCAACCAAGCGCTGCGGCTCGCCACCGAGCAGCGCCGGCCCCGCGTTACTGCAGCGCTCGACACCCTCGGCGCTGCTGATCTTCGCGATCGCGCCGACGCATGGCGCTGACACATCTCGTCGATACCAGCGCCCTCAAGCGCCTCCGCAACTCGGAGGTGCGAGCCGCGATCGAGCGACTCGCGGTCGCCGGTGCGCTGGCACGACCAACGATCTGCGACCTCGAGATCGGCTACTCCGCGCGCAACGAAGCCGAATGGGATCGCCTCATCGGTGCGCTGGACGCGTTCGAAGCGATCGAGACCACCAGCGCCCACATCCGCCGCGCACTTCAGGTCCAGCGACTGCTGGCAAAGGAGAGCCAGCGCGGACGAAAGATCCCAGACCTGCTCGTGGCGGCAGCCGCCGAAGAACATGACCTGACCGTGGTTCACTACGACGCCGATTTCGACCTCATCGCATCAGTGACCGGGCAGCGCTGCGACTGGATCATTCCGGCCGGCAGCACCGACTGACAAACATCGACACCTGGGATGCGCCCGCGTGATAGCCGTGGGTTATGACCCTGGAGGCGAAATTCGGGACCAGGAACTGCTGCTCCAGCGTGTCCCGCGCGGTTGCGCGAAGGCGCGGCTCGAGCTCGCGCGCAGCCTCGCCGGGCGACCCGGCGAGCTGGCGATAAGGGAGGCACGCACGCAGGAGCGCCTGCAGCGCGGATCAGCGAGGCGCTCGGCGAGCGGGCGAGGGCCGCCGCAGACCACTGAGGTCGAGCTCGAGCGCTTCGACCACTGGCCTGACTCGGCATTCGAGGCGCGGCCGCGGCGGCCGCGCCTCGTTCTCCCCTAATACTGCGGCTGGCTCACCTGGCCAGGAAGAACCGCTTGAGCGCCCATTTGGCGACGTGGTCGCCGGCCTTCGTGCCGTCGGTCCCGCCCACGCGGAAGTGGTCGCCGCCGTAGATCCGGGCGTTCTCCACCTCGCGCCGGAGCTCACCGATGGTGGCGAAGTGGTGCGCAATGGTGCCGGATGCCGTCGAGTCCATGGTCATCTCGACGCGCTCCGTCCCCCAGGAAGCCCTGCAGCGCTCGGGTGACGGCACCGGTCAGACACGCATGACCGCTCCGTGTACTCCGGGTGGTTGGCGGTCGTCGAGAGCGGCGCCCAGTCCGGGAGCCGCGGTGGTGGCCGCGTTGCCGTCAGCATCCGCCTCCCGGATCGCGGTGATCGGTCGCCAGAACAGGTAGTGGCGCTTGGTGTTCCAGCAGGTGATCATCCCGTCGGCCGCGGTCAGCGAGGTCATCGCGAACAAGCGGGCGGCCTGGCCAGCGGACAGCCCGCGCTGTGCGGGACAGGCGCCGCAACGCGCGGTTGTACTGCCCGAGCGTGTTCTCGGTCCAGAAGCGGGCAATCTCGGTCTGCTGCGGCGATCGCTCGGATCCCGTCGCCGCACCGAGGCGCCGTACCTCGTCCCACTGCTCCGCGTAATCGCTGCTCGTCAGTGCGTTCGGACCGTCGGGCCGGAACTGGTCCGGCGACTTGACGAGGAACGGGCGCACCTGCGCGGTCCACGGCGTGACCGACGCGGGGCCGCTTGTGCGCCGCCATTGCCCGGGCGCGTCTCCGTCCGGCGGCTCGCTGACGAGGGCGAAGCGGCCGTCGCCCGCCCGCAGCGCGATCATCTCGGCGGCTGCGCTGCGGCCGGTCGCGACGCCGTCCTCCTTGGACTGGCCCGGCGGGATGGCATCCAGCGCCGCCTGGTAGGCCGCGTCGATGGACGCCTGCTGCGAGATTCCCCCGTGGTCGCTCGCCGCGCCGTCACCGAAGTAGGCACTGAGCACGCCGCGAGCGGCCGCGGCGATCGCGGCGTCCAGTGATGCGCCGCGCGGAGCGGCCACCGACGAGCGGTACGGCTGGTGGGTGTTCTCGATCGCCATCGCGGCGTTGTAGACCGCCGCTTGCACCATGGCGACGTAGAGTGAGGAGGCCGAGGGCGTCGCGGTCTTCGCGTCCGCGAGGACCGTCCTCGCGGCGACGTCGTTCCAGCCGACGACGGGATTCTCCGCGCTGGCTGGACTCGCGCGTCCACAGCACCGCCCCGATCAGGACGCAGATGATCCGGCGCACGCGGCAGGTCACGGCCGTGCCTCCAGGACGAGGTTGAAGGGAGTCTCCGTCGCGCGCCGGAAGCGCGTGAAGCCGGCGTCGGTGACGACGGCGCGCAGCCGCGCCTCGCCGGCCTGCGCGCCGAGGCCAGCCCGACCTCCTGCGCGCGCGAGGCGGGCGTGCAGATCATCGTCGAGGCCGAGTAGAAGATCCGGCCGACCGGGTTGAGGTTGTCCTCGGTGCGGTCGCCCGCGATCGGCTCCACGATCAGCCAGGTGCCGTCCGGCGGCGAGGCAGCTCAGCACGTGCGCGGCGGCGCCGACGGGATCGCCCATGTCGTGCAGGGCGTCGAACACGCAGACGAGGTCGTAGCCCTCCCCCGGGAAGTCCTTGGCGCTGGCGACCTCGAAGCGCACGCGGTCGCCGACCCCGGCGCGCTCGGCGGCGCGGCGCGCGCGGCCTCGATCGACGTCGTCGTGGTAGTCGAAGCCCACGAACGTCGAGCGCGGGTACGCCTTGGCCATCAGGATCGTCGACGCGCCGTGCCCGCAGCCGATGTCGGCGACGCGCGCGCCGGCCAGCAGCTTCTCCTCGACGCCGTCGAGCGCGGGCAGCCACGACGGCACGAGGTTCGCGACGTACCCGGGCCGGAAGAACCGCTCGGTCCCGTAGAAGAGGTCGCGGTCGTGCTCGTGCCAGCCGACGCCCTCGCCGGTGCGGAAAGCGCTCGGTGATCTCGGCTCGTCGCGCACGCACGACGCCGCGATGTAGAAGGCGCCGGGAAGGAACGTCGGGCTGCTCCGGGTCGGCCAGGCAGGCCGCCTGCTCCGGCGTGAGCGAAGAAACGCGTCGCTGCTCGGCGTCGTACTCGACGTAGCCACTGGCCGCTTGGGCGCACAGCCACTCGCGGACGTAGCGCTCGTCGGTGCCCGTCCGCGTGGCGAGCTCGTCCGGCGTGACGGGCTCGCCGTCGCTCATCGCGGCGTACAGGCCGAGCTTGTCGCCGATGAGGACGGTGGTCTGGTGGAGCGCGGCGCCGAGGTCTCCGGCGAAGCGCCCCACGAACTCCTGCAGTCGCCCTTCGTCGAGGGCGTTCTCGCTGATGGCCATGGGTGTTCCTCCTGGGAACTGGGGTTGGACTGGTTGATGAGGAGCATCCGCAGTCGCCGTCAAGCGCCCGTCAGCGGCGCGTCAAACTTCGAGCGCCGCCGGGATCACCACCAGCGCAAGGACCGCGGCGAGGCCGGGCACGGGCGCCGTTGCCGGTGGACGGCGCGCGGAGGAGCGGCGACGCGCACGTCGCCGGCGCGGATCTGTTCGACGATCGCCCGCGTGGCGGCCGACGGCGCTAGCCCCATCTGGGTCCGCAACCGCTCGCGGTGACGGTGGTAGACGGCAAGCGCCGCCGGCCGGTCATCCCCGGCTGCCAGCCGCCGGATGAGCAGGCGCGCGTACTCCTCGGCGAGCGGATCCATGGCCAGCAGCCGGCGCGTGTACTCGATCGCGGCGGGCAGGTCTCCGCGCTGCTCCGCGGCTGCGGCAAGCTGCTCGACGACGCCGGCGACCTGCTGCTCGTAAGCGTCGCGCGCGTCGTAGATCCACTCGTGCTCCCACCCCGGGAGCAACTCGCCCTGCGCCAGCGCGAGCGCGTGCTCGAGGTCTCCTTCGGCCACCGCCGACGCGAACGCGTGGACGTCGACCCAGACCTGCTCGGTCGGCCCCAGCCCGACGTCGTCTCGGGTGCCGTGCAGATAGCCGTCGGCGTGCGGGCCCAGCATTCGCCGCAGGTCGAGCAGCGCGTTGCGTAGGCTGGCACGGGCGCACTCGTCGAGCACGTCCGGCCACAGCCTCGCGGCGACCCGCGAACGTGGCTGCATCCCCGGATTCATTGCGAGCCACACGAGCAGTGATCCACAGCGCCCTGCCGGGACGCTCAGCCTCGCGCCGTCGACGTCGACCTCCAGGCCGCCGAGCAGTCGCAGGGTCAGCGTGTGGCTGGCGTGCGAGATCGAGCTCATACCGGCGACCACCTCTCCAGCGCAGCGGCGACCCGCGGCGTCCACCATTCGAGCTCGGCGCTCGCCTCGGCGCGCGCCTGCCCGGCGGGCACCCGGTCCTCGCCCGCGAGCGCGATCGGCAACATGAAGTGGCAACCGAGCTGGACGAAGCCGCCGATGAGGGCGAGCTCCATCGCCTTCTCGTCGAAGCGGTCGCCGTACAGGCTGCGGAAGTCGGCGAGCACGTCGTCGCGGGGCACGTCGAAGCGCTTGCCGTCGAAGATCAGAAACGACGCGAGCTCGACCGGCGCCGGCGCGCTTCCCGTCCGCTCGCCCCAGTCCACCACGACCACGCGGTCGTCGGCGAGGCCGAGGTTGTTCAGCCGGACGTCGCCGTGGATGAGGGTCGGCTCGCAGGTGTCGAGCAGACCGGCCAGCAGCGCGGGCCGCTCGGCCATGGCCAGGATCGCGTCGGCGATCTCGGCGGGGACCTTCTCCTGGAAGAGCTCCCAGCAGCGCATGATCAGCGGCCCCGCGCGCTCGCCGCGCTCCTGCTCCCGCCGTCCCGTGGAGGGCGAGAGCAGGTGGTAGCGGTCCTCGAGGCCGCAGAGCGCGTCGAAGCGCTCGCCCCAGAACGTGAGGTGCAGGTCGGCCATGGCTGCCAGGACCCGGCGCACCTCGTCGCGATCGAGCCGGCGGTCGCCGGGCACGAGCAGCGCCGAGACGTCGTGCATGAGGATGCTCCAGCGGTCGCCGGAATAATCGGCGGCGACGATCGTGGGGTCAATCGACGAGGGGAACCGGTCGAACAGCCCGCTCTCCCACATTCGCACCACGCGGCCGTCGTCGCGCGTCGCCCGGGAGATCCAGTCCCACTCCGGCGACACCTCCTTGTGGACGAGCCGGCGACCGTCGCGCAGGGTCACGCGCTCGAGCGTGTTGCCCGACGCGCCCGCCGAACCCAGCGGCTCTCGCGCAACGATCTGCTCTGAAAACGCTCTCGTCATTCTCCTGCTCCCTTCCGCTCGGTCTGCTAAAACTCCGATATGGAGTCTTCAGCAGTAAACTCTCATCCGGAGCCTTCGTCAAGCTCCGAATCGGAGTCTTCGCCCAAAGCGGCCAATCTGACCACGGCGTCCTACGTGGTGCTCGGCCTCGTCGGCGAACGGGGGAAGGGGCCCACGACCTGGTGCAGATCATGCGCCGCGGGAACGTCTACTACGCCATGGCCCCGAGCCAGATCTACGCCGAGCCCAAACGGCTGGCGCGCCTCGGCTATCTGACGGTGCGCGAGGAGCCCGGCCGCACGCGGCCACGCAAGGTGTACTCACTGACCGACAAGGGGCGCCACGCGCTGCGCGAGTGGATGCCGCAGCCGGCGTCGTTCCCGCGTCTCCAGAACGAGGCCCTCGTCCGGGTCATGTGCGCCGACATCGCGGGCTCACAGGCGGTGCTCGAGAGCCTGCGCGGCATGCGTCCCGAGGTCGAGCGCGTCCTGGCCGACGTCGCCACGATGGAAGAGCGCGCGGAGGCGTTTCCGCATCGCAGCGCGAACCTCGGCGTGGTCAACTGGTTCGGCCGCCGCTGGTGCGAGCTGCTGCTCGACTGGCTCGACGAGGCCGAGCGGGTGCTAGGCGACGAAGCGGACGCGGTGTAGGCTCGGCCGATGCTGGTCGTCCGCCTGCTCGGCGGGCTCACGGTCACCGACGACGAGGTCACCGTAGAGCCCCCGCGCGGCCGCTGCGCGGCGCTCCTGGCGTGGCTGGCGCTGCATCCCGGGATGCAGCCGCGCAATCGCGTCGCCGCGCGCCTGTGGCCCGACGTGCTGGACGAGAGCGCCCGCCAGAGCCTGCGCTCGGCGCTGCTGGACCTGCGTGCCGCGCTCGGCCCCCACGCCGACGGCAGCCTGATCGCCACCCGCGACGAGATCGGCCTCAGCCCCGACGTCGCCATCGACGTGCACGACTTCGCCGCCGCCATGGCCGACGGCCGCCTCGAGGACGCGCTGGCGATCGGCGCCGCCGGCGAGCTGCTGCCCGAGCTCGACCAGGAGTGGGTGTACGAAGCCCGCGAAGAGCACACCCGACGGCTCGCCCACGTGATCGAACAGCTCGCCGCCGATGCCGAGAACCGCGGCGACCCCGGCGCCGCAGTCGAACACACCCGCCGCCTCGTCGCGCTGGACCCGCTCTCCGAAGAACACGCGCGCTCGCTCATGCGCCGGCTCGCGCTCACCGACGACCGCGCCGCCGCCCTGGCGGTCTTCGAACAGCACCGTGAGCGCCTCCGCAGCGAGCTGCGCATGGTGCCCTCGGCCGCCACCCGCGGCCTCGCCGACGAAATCCGCGACGGCGGCGCTGAGTCGCTCCCGAAACCGTCGCCGGCCGAGCGCCCGGCGCTCCCCGGGCCGCTCGCCTTGGCGGCGGGTGCCGGCCCGCTGGTCGGGCGCGGGGACGAGCTGCTTGAGCTGGAGGCGGCGTGGGAGGCCGTCGCGGATGGTCTTCTACGCGTGTGCCTGCTCACCGGCGAGGCCGGGATCGGCAAGAGCCGCCTCATCGCCGAGCTGGCACAGCAGGTCGCGATCGCCGGCGCACCCGTGCTCTACGGCGCCTGTCGGGAGAGCCCGCGCCCTCCGTACGGGCCATTCGTCGACGCGATCTCCCTCGACCTGCGCGGGCTCGACCACGACGCCGGGGGGCGCCGGCTCGGCACGAGCGCCGGCGAGCTCTCGCGCATCGTTCCCGACCTGCGCGACCGGTTCGGCCCGGCCGCACACGTGTCCGGCGAGAGCTCCGCGGGCGAGCAGCTGCGGCTGTTCGGCGCCGTCGGTGACTACCTCGGGCGCGCAGCGCGGCCGCGCGCCCTCATCGTGATCGAGGACATCCACTGGGCAGATTCGGGGACGCTCGCCCTGCTCGCGCACATCGTCCGGACCGCGACCGGATCGATCCTGCTGGCGGTCACCAGCCGGGACGTCCCCCCGGACATGACCAGCGCGCTGTCAAACTTCCTGTCCGACCTCGGCCGTCACCCGGCGGTGCGGCGGATCGGCCTGCGCGGACTCACCGAGCCCCACGTGGTGGCGTTCCTCCGGGCCACCGCCGGCCACGTGGCGATGGATGTCGCGCGCACGGCGCGCATGCTCCACGGGGCGACCCGTGGCAGCCCGCTCTTCATGCGCGAGATCGTTCGCGAGCTGCCGGCCGACGGCCTGCTGCTGACGGTTCCCGTGAGTCCCACCGTACGCGACCTCGTCGCGTCCCGGTTCGCGCGCCTCCCAAAAGAGGACGGAGCGATGCTCGACGCGGCGGCCGTGCTCGGCGCCGAGTTCGAGGCGCGCACCTGCGCGCAGGTGCTCGACCGGCCGCTGCCGGAAGTCCTCGATGCGCTCGACCGCGCCTCCGCGCTCGGGACCGTCGTGCCGGTTCCCGGCGCCCCCGGTCGCTTCGCCTTCACCCATGCCGTGGTGCGCGAAGTTCGCTATGAGGCGATCCCCGCGGGGCGGCGGATGCGTCTGCACCACGCCGCCGGCACCGTCCTGCGCAGTGTGGGCGCCCCGGTAGCGGACCTCGCCCGACACTTCTACGCGGCGGCCGACCTCGGCGACCGCGAGGACGCGTTCACCTACGCGCGGCGCGCCGGTGAACTCGCCCGCGAGCGCTTCGCCTTCGCCGATGCCGCCGTCCACTTCGAACAGGCTGCTCGGATCGCCGCGCAGCTGCCCGGCCTGACCGACCGCGAGCTCTGCGAACTTGCGATCGACCGGGGCGAGGCGCTGCACCGGGCGGGAGGCCCGGGCCACAAGGCGGTGCTGCTCGACGCCGCGGCGACCGCTCGGCGGCTCGAAGACGCCGACCTGTTGACCCGCGCCGCGCTCGCCCTCAGCGAGCAGGGCTGGGCGACCTCGGGCGCCGGCGGCAACGACGTCGTCCAGGTGGCAAGCGACGCGCTCGAGCGGCTCCCGGCCAGCGCCGCAGCGAGACGCGCGCGGCTGATGGCGATGATCGCGGCCGCCACCCTTATGGCCGACAAGAAGCAGGCGAGCGAGCTCGGCGCCGAGGCGCTGGCCGCCGCTCGCGGGTCCGGGGACGGCAATGTGCTCGGTCAGGTGCTGATCAGTGCCCACTGGGCCTGTTTTGACCCCCTGAACCTCGAGCAGCGCCTGGACTGGGCTCAGGAGGCCCGCGACCTGGGCGAGCGCCTGCACAACCCGGTCGTCCTCACGCAGGCGCTGCGGATGCTGGGTCAGGACCTTCTCGAGTCCGGCGACCTCGCGGGTGCCCGTCACGCACTTGACCGCTGCGATCGGGTCGCCGAGGAGCTCGGCACCCCCTTCCTCAGCGTCTTCACGCCGGCGGCCGCGGCCACTCTGGCCGCACTGGCCGGGCGCATCGACGACGCTGAGCGACTCGGCGACGACTGCTCCGCGCTCGCGCGCCGCATCGGGGCCAACCCGCCCGCCTTCGTCGGGGCGGGCCTCACCGGGCTCATCGAGCGGGGGCTGTGGGAGCGTGGTGTTGCGACGCTGAAGCCGCTGGTCGAGCGCACGGGCGGGTTCCCCATGCACCGCGCCGCACTCGCCATGCTCCAAGCGCGCCTGGGAGAAGTGGACGTGGGCCGCCGGCAACTGCGGCACTTCACCGAGATGGATTTTGCGACCCTGCCCCGGACCGCCCACTGGCACCCCGGTATGGTGATGCTCGCCGACGCCGCAAGCTGGCTGCGTGACGCCGACGCGGCGGCCCGTATCCGCGAGCTGCTCGAGCCGGTGAGCGGGCGCACCGCGTGGAGCGTGTTCACCGCGCTGTGGCCGATCGACATCGCCCTCGCGCAGCTCTGCGTCGTGCTCGGCGACTACGCCCGAGCTCACGCCTACCTCGATGCCGCCGAGGAGACCTGTGAGCGCAACGACCTCCTCGCCCACCGGGTGCGCGTCGAGCTGTACCGGGCGTGGGCGCTGCGCGACGCGGGGGAGTCGGTCGACGCCGGGCCCGCGCTCGCTGCGGCGGACGCCTCCCCGTGCGCCGGTGTCGCGCGGGAGGCGCGCCTGATGGGGCTCGCGGACTAGCTGGCGTGGATGGCCGGGACGGACCGATGCTGGTCGTCCGCCTGCTCGGCGGGCTCGCGGTCACCGCCGACGACGTCGCCGTGCCGCCCCCCGCGCCGCCGCTGCGCCGCCCTGCTGGCCCTGAGGCGCTCGCCGGCTCGGCGATCGAGAGCGGGAGGACACCTTCCACGCGCGCTGGTCGGCCGTCGGGATGGCGAGCCTGGCCGATCGCGAGGCCGCGAGCGGCGTCGGCGCAGCTCCACTGCAAGCGCGACCGGGACTACCTTCAGTCCGACCTCGCCCTGAGTCCGCGCGCAAGCCCAGACGGCGGCGTTGCGGGCCGTCGACGCTCGCGGCGATGCAGAACAACAGCCCCATGACGGTCGCGGCTGGTAGCTCCTGCTGCGATCGGCCAGGCCATCGACGACTCGAAGGTGAAGGCGCACTACGACTAGTGGAAATGCCCAGGGCGGGATGCATCCGGATCGCAACTTGAGACAAACGATTCGTTGACCTCTACGTCGGAAAGCACGAGAAGATCGAAACCACCAGCGCGGCAGGCGCTGCTACGACTGCGCCTAAAAGCGCACGCCATCCCGCTCCACAACGCCAGCGGCGAACGCCGGGGCAGGAGCCTGAAGCGTGGATCTGGGAACCGTGTCCCGATCCGTGTCCCGAACTCGGCAAATACAACCCCTCAAGACCCGGCGATACCTGGCCCAAACCCCAGCAAACATGGGGAAAAGCCCTGCAAATAGGCAAACTCTTAATCCGAAGGTTCCAGGTTCGATTCCTGGCGGGGGCATCCGGGGCCGTTGCGGGAGGTCGTCCGGGATGCGATCGGGCGAAGCCGCCGAGCCGGACGCATCGCGCCTCGGCACCGCTCGACAGCAGTCCGGCGAGATCTTGCCGTGCAAGGTCCGCGATCGGTGGGCGGCGTGCAGCGAGCGCCGTGTGTAGACGCGGACGTTGAACGGCGTCTCTCGACCTGCCATACGTGGCAGCGGGGCACCCGCGGGTCCCCGCGAGCTACCTGCCCTGCACGCGGGCGCCCGCCCGGCGCGCCGCCCGGCGCCGCGAGGTCGACGAGGACATCGACGCGCGCACGTACTGATCGTCAGGCGGTGACTGAGCGCGCACGTACTGATCGTCGGGCCGTGACGGAAGAGGATGGCCGAGCTGCACTGTCACTGTTTTGCAAAAACGTGGCCGGGGGCTGAAGGAGCCCAACGGCGCGCTCGAAGTCCGGGCGGGGCGTTCAGGGGGCCGACGCGCAGCAGGCGTGGTGTCGCGCGTGGGTCGTCGAGTCCTCACTGTTCATAGGGACCGAACATCGTTCCATGAAAGCGAGCGTCAACACCGTGGAGTCACGGTCCTCACATCTCATCGGAGAAATATGCGAGTTTGCAGACATCTGGTCATACCACTACGTGGCGGCCACGGCGCTCGTCCCAGCGGCTGCGGTGGCAACTGCGACACAGGACGGCACCGCGGAACTGTCGACACCGGGGCGGGGGACGATGGTATTTGCGCCGGATGCGACCCAGGCGCAGATGCTGGCTCAGGTTCGGGCTCAGGCAGTCGCATTGGGGCAGACGGGCTATGACGCCACGGCGTGCAACCTGCCCGGTACAGGCATGGCGATACGCGATCGAGCCAGCGACGGAGGAAACGAAATGGGCAGAGTCACCAACGGCAATCCACTTCACGTCTACGCCACCCACAACAGTCAGCCGAACATCCCCGCGGGATGGGCGCTGGGCTACGGCCGACCTGGCGGCGGGGCCGCCGTCTACGGCTACTTCAAGCTCGCATACACATGCCGGTGATCGCCATGCGCAACCACCTCAAGCAGCGATCCCGCGCGACCGCGCAGTACTGCGCTGCAGCAGTCGCCGTTTCGCTCGCGGTCGGCGTCGCAGCCGTCGGCGCCGCGGCGCCGGCCGCCGTGACACCAGCACCGGCGACGCCGATCCCGCTGGGGCCGGGACTCGTGCCCGCCGGCATGATGAGCGCGCTCGCCGCCACCGGCGACCGCACAGTCAAGGCGACGTCGGCGCTCGTGCGTCAGTCCGACCTGTCACACGTCATCGGCGTCCTCTACAGGACCGACCACATGTACGTCGAGCGTTACGCCCACAAGACGACCAATCCCAATGCCGTCTACGCCGTCGGCACCGCCCACACACGACAGGGCGACGTCTACGGGTATGTCGTCTACAACGGCGACCTGTTCTACTGAAACGTTGTCCGACAACGTGCGACTTCGCGCCCGCTCGCGAGTTAGTGGAGCACCCACCCGTCACGAAAGGACGATGATGCCAACAGCCAAGCTAGCGCTCGTCGCCATAACGGCCGCAGCCCTATGCACGCCCTGTGCACAGGCGGTCTCGTCGACCGCGACGCCGAAGCCGAAGCTGAAAAGCGTTCGCCTCTACTACGACGCGCACGCAAAGAGCGCCGGACTCGGCGACCCGTTCGCGATCGCGTTCACCACCGACCGACCGTTGGAGACTCAGCGAACGAACGACGGGCTCCGAGGCCGGGCGGGCGTGCTCGGCTCCAGCACATCCCTCGGCAGGCTCGGCAGCAACAAGCACTGCTACGCGGCACTCGTGTCCTCGACCGTGATCAAACGGCTCAAGATCGGCAACAGGTACACCGTCACGGTCTCGATCGGGTCCGACGACGACCAAACCACGTACCACCGCAAAGTCACGCTGCGCAAGGTCAGGAGCATCGCAACGATTCGCGAGCAGCTGCACTGCTGACCCGTTGGCGCCAGCCGCGCTCGGAGGGCCGAGGGCCACTGCGGATCGCGGACGAGGATGATGCAGGCCGCGCCGACGCGGAGCCTCGAAGACAGGGTCCGTCTCGGCCGACGTGCCAGCCGTGTGATGACCCCGTCCCGAGGGATCACGAGCTGGGTCCGGCGCGGCGGTGGATGTCGAGTTCGACGGGGCGGCCAGGACCCGCCTGCGATGGCGGGCGATAGGGCCTGGCGCACCATTCCCGAAATCGGCCCAGCCGCCGCGCCGGTCGCTGAGCGCTCGCCATAGACTCGCGCTCGATGACGGCCGACCCGCAGCGCCCGGCGAAGCCGGGTTCCAGTGCCACCGGCACCGAGGCGGCCGCAGGGGGCCCGACGCCGTCCCGCGACGATCCGCCCGCCGCGGCCGATCCGGCCCCGGCTCCGGCGACACCCGTCGCCGCTCCGGCCGTGCCCGCCACCGGCGATCCCGTTCCGCGCTGGCTGCGCTCCGGCGCGTCGATCGCGTGGCGGCTGCTCGCGGTCGGGGCGGCGATCGCCGTCACCGCGTACGTGCTCGCCTACCTGCGCATCGTCGTGCTGCCGGTCATCGTCGCGGTGCTCCTCAGCACGATCCTGCGCCCGCCGACGCGCTGGCTCGCGCGCCGCCGGTTCTCCGACGGCGCCGCGGCGCTGACCGTGCTGCTCGGCGCGATCGCGCTGCTGGCGACCGCGCTGACGATGGCCGGGGCGGCGGTCGCGCGCCAGGTATCAGATCTCGCCGACAGCGTGCAGGAGGGCATCCGCGAGGCGGGCGACGCGCTGGCCGAGCCGCCCTTCAACCTCAGCCAGGGCGACATCGATCGCTACATCGACAACGCCGGCGATCAGCTCAGCGACTCCAGCGGCGCGCTGACCGGGGGCGTGGTGCACGGCGCCGTCGTGGCCGGCGAGGTGATCACGGGGCTGATCATCACGCTGCTGCTGGTGTTCTTCTTCCTCAAGGACGGCCCGAGCATCTGGCGCTGGGTCGTCGACACGTTCGGCGGGCGCCAGGCGGCCCATCTCGACGAGCTCGCGCGCCGCTCCTACGCGGCGCTGACCAACTACGTGCGCGGGCTCGTGCTCGTCGGCGCGGCGGACGCGGCGATGATCGGGACGGGCCTGGCGATCCTCGGCGTACCGCTCGTCATACCGCTCATGCTGCTGACGTTCCTGGCGGCGTTCGTGCCGCTGATCGGCGCGTTCAGCGCCGGCCTGGCGGCGGTCCTGATCGCGCTCGTCGACGGCGGGGTGGTCACCGCGCTGATCGTGCTCGCGCTCGTGGTCGCAGTCCAGCAGGTCGAGGGACACCTGCTGTATCCGCTGATCATGGGTCGCACGATCCACATCCATCCGATCGCCGTCATCCTGGCGCTGGCGATCGGCGGCATCACCGCGGGCATCATCGGCGTGTTCATCTCGGTCCCGATCGTCACCGTCGCGGCGACGGCGCTGGCGTACGCGCGTGATCTGCGAGAGCAGCGCCAGGCGCCGCCGACACCGCTGTCGCCGCCGCCGCCGGCGGCGCCGGCACCGGGCTGACGGGCGGGCCGGGTGGATCGGTGATGCACCACGACCGTCCGCTGCGCCACGGGGAAGAAACGCAGGGACGGCCGTGGGCACCGCCGTCGCTGCCCGTCACTCCTATGAGCCGCGGAGCCCGAATTCGTGACGTGTTTCTTCGGGCGGGCATCCCCGCGGCGCCCGAGCGCGGCAACGTGCGCCGGGACCTATCCTCCGCGTGGTGCTCTTCGAGAAGCTCGTCGCGCAGGTCGGCGCGGAGCGCTACGCCGCCGCGTGCGCATGGGCCTGGGGGACGGCGGCGGGAACCGGGCGCTGCGGCGGCGCGCGCTCGTTTCCCGGAAGCCTGGAGACCGTGCCCGGCGAGTTCGGCGACGCGTGGTGGGACGCCGGCGCGTCGCTGGGCGAGCGCCTGCGGATGGGCCTCGCGCTGTATCGCGCGATGCCCTGCTACGCCAACACGGTGCAGCTGCACGGCTTCTACGGCGAGTTCTCGCCGGAGGACAGGGAGCGGTTGTGGCGCGCCTACCGCGCGGCGCTCGAGGACCCCGACGACCGGCTCGCCGACCCCGTCGCGTACTCGCTGTGGGTCGACTTCTTCGAGGACGCCGCGACCGTCGAGGAGGCATGGCACCAGGCGACGACGGCGGGCGAGGGCGAGCGCTGGGAGCGGCGCATCACGCGCGTCCTCGACGTGGCCGGGCCCGTGCCCTGGGCTCTCAAGGATGAGCTCTTCGCCGGGCTGTGCGAGCAACCACGTCTGCAGCGGGCGATCTACCGTGCGATCGCCGGCAGCGCGTTCGACGTCTTCGGCAAGCTCGGCCCCTCGGCCGGCAGGTGGCTCGAGCAGCTCGACCTCCCGGCCGACACACCCGACCTCGCGCCGCTGCGGGCGCGGGTCGGGGCGTCCTGAGCCGGACTGGCAGGACACGGCCGGCGCTCACCCTCGTACGCTCTAGCGCATGCCTCCCACCCTCGCGATTCTCGACGGCACGGTCATGGCCGTCGCCGACGCGCAGATCTCCGTCACCGACGACGGCCTGCTGCGCGGCGACGGCGTCTTCGAGGTCACGCGCATCTACGGCGGCCGGCCGTTCGCGCTGGCGGAGCACCTCGACCGCATGGCGCGCAGCGCCGGCGCCCTGCGCCTGCCGTTCGACAGCGACGCGGTGCGCGCCGACGCCACCGCGCTGATCGCCGCCGGCGATCCCGGCGATGCGATGCTGCGTCTTGTCGTCACGCGCGGCGGGCGGCGGATCGGGATGCTCGAGACCCTGCCCGAGCGCCCCGAGACGATCGCGCTGCAGACGGTCACGTACTCGCCGACGCGCGTGCTCGACGGCGTCAAGTCGCTCTCCTATGCGGCGAACATGCTCGCGACCCGCCTGGCCCGCGAGCAGGGTGCCGACGAGGCGCTGCTCGTCTCGCCGCACGGGCGCGTGCTCGAAGGCCCCACGACGTCGTTCTTCTACGTGCTCGAGAGCAGGCTGTGCACGCCGCCGCTGAGCGACCGGATACTGGACTCGATCACGCGCCGCGCGCTGATGGCCGTCACCGATGCGAGCGAGCGCGTCACGACGCTCGACGACCTCGGCGGCGCGAGCGAGGCGTTCCTGGCGTCGTCGCTGCGCGAGGTGCACCCCGTCCACGCGATCGACGACATCGCGCTGGCGAAGGCGCCGGGGCCGGTCTCGACCGCCGCCGCCGCGGCGGTGCGCGAGCACATCGAAGGCCTTCTCGCGCGCGCGCCCGCCGCGTGAAGATCGTCACGGTCATCGGCAACCGGCCGCAGTTCGTCAAGGCCGCGGCCGTCTCCGGCCCGTTGCGCGCACATCACGAGGAGCTGCTCGTGCACACCGGCCAGCACTACGACGACGAGCTGTCGGCGATCTTCGTGCGCGAGCTCGACATGCCCGCGCCGGACATCGAGCTGGGGCTGGGCGGCGGCTCGAACGCCGACCAGACCGCGCGCATGCTCGGCGCGCTCGGCGACCTGCTGGGCGAGGAGCGGCCCGACGCCGTGCTCGTCTACGGCGACACGAACTCGACGCTCGCCGGCGCGCTCGCCGCGGCCCAGGCGCGGATTGCAGTCGCGCACGTCGAGGCCGGCATGCGCTCGTTCGACCGCGCGATGCCCGAGGAGCTCAACCGTGTCGTGACCGACCACGTCTCGGACCTCCTGCTGGTCCCCTCCCGCAACGCCGCGGACAACCTCGCCCGCGAGGGGATCCCGGCGGCGGCGGTGCGGGTGGTCGGCGACGTCATGGTCGACGTCGCGCGGCTGCTGGCGCCCCGCGCCCGAGCCGACGACCATGCGCTGCAGGACGCCGGCGTCGAGGCGGGCGAGTACATCCTCGTGACCGCGCATCGTGCCGGCACCGTCGACCACCCGGCGCGCCTCGAGCGCCTCGTCGAGCTGCTGGTCGGCGTCGAGCCGGCGGTCGTGCTCCCGCTTCACCCGCGCACCCGTGCGCGCCTCGAGTCGGCCGGGCTGCTGGCCCGGCTGGAGGCGGCCGTGACGCTCCTGCCGCCGCTCGGGCCGCTCGCCTTCGCCGCGCTGCTGCACCGCGCACGCGCGGTGCTGACGGACTCCGGAGGCGTGCAGAAGGAGGCCTATCTCGCGGGCGTGCCGTGCGTGACGCTGCGCGACAGCACCGAATGGGTCGAGACCGTGGCGGCCGGGTGGAACGTGCTCGTCGACCTCGACGCCGCTGCCGCGCGTGCCGCCCTCGAGCGCGACCCGCCGGCGCAGCGCCCCCAGCTCTACGGCGACGGCCACGCCGCCGACCGGGTCGTCGCCGCCCTGACTACGCTGAGCTGCGCATGATCGACGCCCCCGGACTCGTCATCAGCCCCAGCGCCCAGGTCGGCGCCGGCGTGAGCTTCGGCGCCTACGTCGTCGTGCACGACGGCGTCGTGATCGGCGACGGCGTCGTCGTCGGCGACGGTGCCGCGCTGGGCAAGCCGCCGCAGCTCGGCCGGCGCTCGACGGCGCCACGCGAGGCGCCCGCGGCCCTCGTCATCGAGGCCGGCGCGGTGATCGGCACGCAGGCGATCGTCTTCGCCGGCGCCCGCGTCGGGGCGGGCTCGATCATCGCCGACCAGGCCTTCGTGCGCGAGCGCACGACGATCGGGGCCGACAGCGTCGTCGGGCGCGCGAGCGGCATCGACAACGACGTCACGATCGGCGCCCGCGTGCGGATCCAGTCGCAGGCCTACGTGACGGCCTACAGCGTCATCGAGGACGACGTCTTCTTCGGGCCCTGCGCGATGACGACCAACGACGACACGATGGCGCGCCACCCCAGGGGCATGCCCCTGCGCGGGGCGACGCTGCGCCGTGCCTGCCGGATCGGCGGCGGCGCCGTGCTCGTGCCCGGCGTCGAGATCGGCGAGGAGGCCTTCGTCGCCGCCGGCGCGGTGGTGACGGCCGACGTGCCGCCCCGCAAGGTGGTCATGGGCGTGCCGGCGCGACTGGTCCGCGACGTTCCCGACGAGGACCTGCTCGAACGCTGGGCCGAGTGACCGCCGCCGCTTGGCCGCGCGGGCGCGGTCAGGCCGCCGCGAGCAGTCGCTCGCCCTGCATCCAGATGACCTGCTCGCGGCCGGGGCCGACGCCCACGAGCACGATCGGCACCTTGATCTGCTCTGCGATGAAGTCCAGGTAGTCGCGCGCGGCCTGCGGGAGATCCGACGGCGTACGGGCCTCGGTGATGTCCTCGCTCCAGCCGTCGAGCTCGATGTACTCGCCGCGGGAGTGGTGCAGCACCGACTGGTGGTAGGGGAAATCCGTGAAGTGCGCTCCGTCGAGGCCGCTGTAGGCCGTGCAGACCTTGATCTTCTCGAAGCCGGTGAGCACGTCGAGCTTCGTGATCGACAGCGCGGTCAGGCCGTTGATGCGCGCGGCGTAGCGCAGGGCGGGGATGTCCAGCCAGCCGGTGCGCCGGGCGCGGCCGGTCGTCGTGCCGAACTCGCCGCCGCGGGTGCGGATCTCCTCGCCGACCTCGTCGTGCAGCTCGGTCGGAAACGGACCCGAGCCGACGCGCGTGACGTAGGCCTTGGCGATCCCCCATACCTCGTGGATGTCCTTCGGGCCGACGCCGGCGCCGACGCAGGCCGCGCCGGCGATCGGGTTGGACGACGTGACGAACGGATACGTGCCGTGGTCGATGTCCAGCAGCGCGCCCTGCGCACCCTCGTAGATGACGAGCTTGTCGGCGTCGAGGGCGTCCCAGACGATCCGCGCGGTGTCGGCGATGTGGCGCTCGAGGCGGTGGCCGTAGGTCAGGTAGGCCTCGGTCATCGACTGCAGGTCGAGCGCCGGGTCCTTGGCGTAGGGGCGCAGGCTGAGGCGCTTGGGGTCGATCGCCGCGGTGATCTTCTTCTTGAGGATCTTCTCGTCGAGGAGGTCCTGCATGCGGATGCCCAGGCGGGCGGCCTTGTCGGCGTAGGCCGGGCCGATCCCGCGCCGCGTCGTGCCGATCTGCAGCTTGCCGAGCTTCGTCTCGCCCGCCGTGTCGAGCAGCAGGTGGTAGGGCATGATCACGTGCGCGTTGGCGCTGATGCGCAGGCCGCTCGTGTCGATCCTGCGGGTGCGCAGCGCGTCGAGCTCGTCGGTCAGGACGGCGGGGTCGATGACGACGCCGTTGCCGATGATGCAGCGCTTGCCCGGATAGAGGATCCCGGACGGTATGAGGTGGAACTTGAAGACCTCGCCGTCGCGGATGATCGTGTGACCGGCGTTGTTGCCGCCCTGGAAGCGCACGATCGCGTCAGCGCGCTCGGCGACGAGGTCGACGACCTTGCCCTTGCCTTCATCGCCCCACTGGGCGCCGACGATGCAGATGCCTGGCATGCGCGGGCGATTCTAGTGCGCGTCCCGTCCTCGGCCCGTGAACGCCCGGTGATCCGCTAGGCGGAGCGGGCGTCGTGACGCTGCTGGCGCGCGTCGGCGCCCCACAGCGGCAGGACCTCGCACATCTCCTCCAGGCGAGACACCGTGCGCTCGTTGATCTGCTCGGCGAGATCCTCACGCTCGAGGTTCGTCGTGATGATCACCGAGCGCTGGTCCTCGTAGCGGGCGTTGACGATCGCGTAGAGCTGCTCGAGCACCCAGGCGCTCGTCTTCTCCGCGCCGACGTCGTCGATGTGCAGCAGGTCGACGGCGGTCAGGCGGTCGAGCAGGTCGACGTAGGAGTTGCCGCGGTCGTCGTCGAACGTCGTGCGGATCTCGGCCAGCAGCCGCGGCAGCGAGTAGATCGCGACGCTGCGGCCGGCCTCGAGGGCCTGGCGCGAGACGAGCATGGCGAGTGTCGTCTTGCCGGTCCCGACGGAGCCGAAGAACCACAGGCCGCGGCCGGCGTCGAGGTTCTCGTCGATGCGGTTGACGAAGCGGCGCACGGCGCCGGTCACCGGGCCGGCGATCTCGGTCACGGGCGGGCGGTCGAACGAGACGCCGCGGTACCTGCGCGGGATCACGCCGCTCAGCGTCTTGGCCCGCGCCCGGCTCACGCGCTGGGCGCGGCAGCGGCAGTCGCTGGCGTCGTTGGACGCCTCGTCGACGACGAAGCCGCTGCCGTCGCAGAGGTCGAACGGGCAGCGGTCCTCGGCGACGGGCAGCGGTAGGCGGGCGGTGCTCATGGGCGCGTCCGAGAGCGTAGGTCACGCAGCGGCGGGTGCAGCCGGATTGATCCGCGGGCCTGGCTTTGCTCGCAGAGCCCTCGACGGGGCGTGACGACTGCTTGGGGAGGTTGGCGATGGTGGACGGCTGGACGCTTGGGTGGCTGGAGGTCGCTCCGGTGGCGATCGCGCTGGTGATCGTGCTGCGCCACCGCGGCGCCGAGCGGCGCGCGGCGAACGTCGAGCGAGAGCGGGAGCGGCCGCCGCGCGCATGAGCCGGGCGGCCGGTTCGGGAGTGAAGTCGCGGCGGGTGAACGCGATTAATCCGCACAACGGGGGTGACGCGCACTGATCCCCAGGACGTTCATCCCCCGACTTCAGGAGTTCGCAATGGAAGGCAAGACCCTCGCACAGATCTACGCGCTGGCGCTCGGCGCGGTGCTCGTGCTCGTCGGCATCCTCGGCTTCGTCGTCGAGCCGAGCTTCGGCATCGGCGACGACGCGCAGCGCGGCACGCTGATCGCGTTCGACATCAACGGCTGGCACAACGTGGTCCACCTGCTGTCCGGCGTCGTCGGCCTGGTCATGGCGAGGACGGCCGCCAACGCGCGGCTGTTCGCCATCGGCTACGGCGTCGTCTACCTGCTCGTGACGGCCCTCGGCTTCATCGTCGGCGACGGCGGCTACCTGCTGTCGATCATCCCGATCAACACCGCCGACAACCTGCTGCACCTGCTGATCGCGGTCAGCGGCATCGCGATCGGCGTGGCCAGCCCGGCCACCGGCGGCGCGTCGCGGCGTACGGCCACGGCCTGACCCATTGCCCATGCGGGCCGGGGACGCCAGGAGCGTCTCCGGCCCCGCCGGGCGACCACCGCCATGATCGTCATCGCACACGCAGGACACTGGGCGCTCGGAGTGCTCGAGGCCGCGCCGCTGATCGTCGTCGCAGCGGTCGTCGTATGGAGGTCCTGGGCGCAACGCGGACCGGGCCGGCAGACGAGTGAGCCGGCCCCTCACGCGTAGCGATCCGGCGACGTGTAGTTGAGGAACTTCGGATACTCCTTCGCGAACGTCAGCTCGACCTCGCCGATCGCCCCGTTGCGGTGCTTGGCGATGATGATGTCCGCGATCCCCGCCCGCTCGGTCTCCTTGTCGTAGTACTCCTCGCGGAAGATGAACGCGACGAGGTCGGCGTCCTGCTCGATCGATCCCGACTCGCGCAGGTCCGACAGCAGCGGGCGCTTGGAGTCGATCGACTGCCCGCGCGTCTCGACCGCGCGCGAGAGCTGCGACAGCGCGATCACCGGAACGTGCAGCTCGCGGGCGAGGATCTTCAGCCCACGGCTCATCTCGCCGACCTGCTGCACGCGCGACTCGACGCGGCCGTCGGGCCGCATGAGCTGCAGGTAGTCGATGATGATCAGGCCCAGGGGCTGCTGCTGGTGCAGCCGCCGCGCCTTGGCCCGGATCTCGATGATCCCCACGTCGGAGGAGTCGTCGATGTACAGCGGCGCCGCCGCGAGCTTCGCCGACGCCTGCAGGATCTTCGGCCACTTGCTGTCGGGCACGCGGCCCTTGCGCAGCTCGTCGCCCTTGATGCGGCCCTGGGAGGCCACGAAGCGCTGTGCGAGCTCCGTCTCGGACATCTCGAGGCTGAACAGCGCGACGGGGCGACCGTGGTCGATCGCGGCGTTCTCGGCGATGTTCGTGACGAGCGCAGATTTCCCCATCGCCGGCCGTGCCGCGATCACGATCAGGTTGCCGGGCTGAAAGCCGCCGGTGATCTCGTCGAGGTCGCGGAAGCCCGACGGCGTGCCGGTCAGCGACGTGCCCTCGCGCGAGAGCTTCTCCATCTTGCGCAGCTCGTCGTCGAGGATCTCGTCGATCGTGCGGAAGTCCTTCTGACGGTCGTCGTGGGCGACCTCGAGCATCGCCCGCTCGGCCTGCTCGACGAGGTCGCGCGGCGCCGCGGCGTGGTTGAGCACCGACGCCTGGATCTCGTACGTCGTGCTCAGAAGCCGGCGCATGAGCGCGTGCTCGCGCACGATCTGCGCGTAGCGGCGGATCCCGCCGAGCCCCGGCACGCCACCGGTCAGCTCGTCGATCGCCGCCTTGCCGCCGGCCTGCTCGAGCTTGCCCGTCGAGCGCAGGTGCTCGCTGACGGTGAGGACGTCGATCGGCTCGCTCTCTCGGTAGAGCATGAGCATCGACTCGTAGATGAGCCGGTGGCGATCGCGGTAGAAGTCCTCGGCCTTCAGGCCCTCCTCGATGACGAGGCCGTACATCGCCCGGTCGGACAGCAGGATGCCGCCCAGCACCGACTGCTCGGCCTCGAGCGAGTGCGGTGGCGCAACGCCGGTGGCGATGGTCGCCGGCGGCCGCGGCGAGGGGTCGGGATGCGTGCTCACGAGGTGAGCAGCCTAGGTCGCCCTCGGACGTCCGGTGGGGGCGGCAGCGCGTTGTTGCCGCTCCGTGCGGGAAGATGTTTCGGGTCCGAAGCACGCATGTCGTCTACGAACACATGTTCGCACGCGGGCCGGACGCAACGAGGCCGTCGGCTCAGGCCGGCTCGTCGGGCCAGCGTCCGTGCTCGGTGTAGAAGTCGCGCGCCGCGTCCTCCGCCTCGCGGTCGCCGGGTCCGGTGCGCGAGGCCCACAGCAGCAGGCCGACGCCGGCGATGCCGCCGGCCACGCCGACGATGCTCCAGATCGTGTCGGCGAGGGCGGCGAGCGGCAGCAGGAGGTCTAGGTGCGCTCGACGACCATCGTCTTGACCGAGGCGGTGACGCCCTCGGCGACCTCGACGACGACGACGTAGGTGCCGACGTTCTTGATCGGCTCGTCGAGGTGGATCTTGCGGCGGTCGACCTTCACGCCGCGCGCTTCCTCGATCGCGTCGGCGATGTCCTGGTTGGTCACCGACCCGAAGAGGCGCCCGTCGTCGCCGGCCTGCTGGCTGATCGTCAGCACGGTGCGGCTGAGGACCTCGGCGTCGTCCTTGGCCTTGGCGACCACCGCCTGCGTTGCGCGGTCGGTGTGCTCCGCGCGCCGGCGGGCCTCGTCGAGCGCGCCCTTCGTGGCCGGCTGGGCGAGCTTGCGCGGCATGAGGTAGTTGCGCAGGTAACCCTTGGAGACGTCGACGACGGCGCCCCGCTCGCCGAGGTGCTCGACGTCCTGCATGAGGATCGCTGAAGGCATGCGCCTAGTCGCGCCCGCGGCGTCCGCCGCGCCCGCCCTCGCGCTCGGTGTCGTCACGGCCGCCCTCGTTGACGTAGGGCAGCAGCGCCAGCTCGCGGGCGCGCTTGACGGCGCGGGCGATCTGGCTCTGGTGACGCCGGCACGCGCCCGTGATCCGCCGCGAGCGGATCTTCCCCTTCTCGGAGATGAACTTGCGAAGGACGGCGGTGTCCTTGTAGTCGACCTGCTCGACCTTGTCCTTGCAGTACGGACACGGCTTGCGCCGGCCGGTGCCGGGGCCGCCCTTCTTGTCACGTCGGCGCGTGGGCTTGCCACGGTTGCGCTGCTTTGCCACTGACGAAAGTCCTTAAGTCGCTTGCTGAGAGCGCGCACGGCGAGGCGCGCGGCCCGTCATTGTGACAAACGCGGCGCAACGTCCGCGGATTGCGCTGTGCGCGGCGACCCGCGGTCAGCCCGTGCGGGCCTCGAGGCGGCCCGCGCAGAGCCCGTCCAGCGCGACCTCGTCGAGCGACTCGACGACGATGTCGGCGTGCGCGCCGGCCAGCAGCGCCTCGTCGTCGTGGCGCGCGACGCCGAGCGCGGCGAAGGCGCCGGCCTTGGCCGCCCGGATGCCAGACTCGGCGTCCTCGATGACGAACGCGTGCCCCGGGTCGACCCCCAGCTCCCGCGCGGCGGTGAGGAAGATCTCCGGGTGCGGCTTGCCCTGCTCGAACTCACGGCCGGAGATGTCGACGTCGAAGGCGTCCAGCAGCGTCAGGCCGTCCGTCATCCAGTCGGGCGAGAGGCCCTCCTGCTCGGCGAACGTGTCAAGGCGGATCTGGCGCAGGAACAGCCCGGCGTTCTTCGACGACGACGCCGCCGCGACCTTCATCCCGGCCTCCTTGACGGCGATCACGAAGCGCAGCGCGTCGGGATACGCGGAGAACCTGCCGGCCTCGATGAGCTCGACGACCATCTCCTGCTTGCGGTCGGCGTACTCGGCGACCCGTTCCTGGGGATCCGGGACCCCGAAGTACTCCAGCGCGCCCATCGCGCCCGCCATCCGCGGCTTGCCCGAGAGGACCTCCTGGTAGACCTTCGCCGTGAAGGCGTCCGGCGTCCAGCTCGTCTCCTCGCGGATGTCGGCCCACGGGCCTTCCATGAGCTCCTGGAAGGCATCGCGCCAGGCGGCCTCGTGGGGCGAGTCGACGAGCACGCCGTCGACGTCGAAGATCGCGGCGCGAAAGCCGTCCTGCGCGGTCATGTTCCCCCTCCGGTGTCACTGCCATGTCCGACCGGCGCCGGCGTCTGCTGCGGCGCGAGCGCGAACGTGCAGCGCTCGCCCGCCCCGACCTCGCGCACGTCCTCGCCGATGCCGACCCTGATCGCGCGGCTGAAGCCGCCGGTGATGACGACGGTCAGCTCGCCGTCGCGGATCGTCACGCGGATCGGCGTTCCCCGCACCTGCATCGGAAACGACAGCCCGTTGAGCCGGTCGGTGAGCGTGGGCGCGAAGAAGAGGATCCCGTCGCGGATCTCCGCGCCGGTGTAGGCGCGCTGGACGAGGTCGATGGTCCCCGCCATCACGCCGAGGTGGATGCCCTCCTTCGTCGTGCCGCCCTGCACGTCGCCGACGTCGCTCTCGAGCGCGACGAGGAAGCGCTCCCACGAGTGGTCGGGGTCGATCGGCGCCAGGACGCCGGCGTGCGCGATGTAGCTCAGCGTCGACCCGTGCGACGTGCGCTCGTCGTAGTAGTCGATGCAGCGCCGCGCGCTCTCGCCGTCCCACTCGTAGCCGAGGCGCGCGAACAGCCGGCTGATCTCGTCAGGCGAGAACAGGAAGAACAGCAGCACGGTGTCGGCCTGCTTGGCGAGCTTGTAGGCGTCGGGGTCATCGCCCTCGGCACGCAGGATCCGGTCCAGGCGCTGGATGTTGCCGTGCTTGGCGCGGTAGGCCTCCCAGTCGAGCTCCTCGAGCTCGTCATAGCCCTCGAACTGGCTGATGATGCCGTCGCCGTGAAACGGCACGTACATCTTGTGGCTCATCTCGCGCCACGTCGCGATCTCCTCGTCGGCGAGGCCGAGCTTCGCGCGCAGCGTGTCGCGCCGCCGCTCGGTCAACAGCCCGAGCACGACCTGCGCCTGCTCGCAGATCCAGGCGACCATGACGTTCGTGTAGGCGTTGTTGCGCAGGCCGCTCTCCTGCGCGCGGGGGTACTTCTCGTGGAACTCGTCGGGTCCCATGACGCCGTGGATCTCGAAGCGGTCGCGTTCGGGGTTGTAGTGGGCGATCGAGCTCCAGAAGCGCGCGATCTCGAGCATGATCTCCGCGCCGTGGTCGCGCAGGAAGTCGAGGTCGTCGGTCGCCTGGTGGTAGTGCCAGACGTTGTAGAAGATCGCGGCGTTGACGTGGCGCTGGCGGTGGCTGAGGTCCGGATCCCACTGGCCCGAGAGCGGGTTGAGGTGCACGACCTGCGTCTCCTCGCTGCCGTCGCTGCCGCTCTGCCAGGGGAACATCGCGCCCTTGTAGCCGGCCTCGCGGGCCGCTGCGCGCGCCTCGCCCAGGCGCCGGTAGCGGTACATGAGCAGCTCGCGCGTGATCTCCGGCAGGCGCGAGGTCAGGTACCGGAACACGTAGAGCTCGTCCCAGAAGACGTGGCCGCGGTAGGCCTCGCCGTTCAGGCCGCGGGCGGGGACGCCCGCGTCGTGGTTGGTCGTGTGCAGCGAGCAGACCTGCAGGATGTGGGAGATGTGCAGCCGCAGCAGGTGCTGCACGCGGTCGTCGCCCGGCAGCACGACGTCGCTGGAGCGCCACAGCTCGTCCCACGCGCGGGTGTGGCGCTGCAGCGCCTCGGCGAAGTCCGGATAGCGGCCGACGGACTTGCCGGCGTTCGTCAGCGGCTCGTAGATCGCGCGGTCGCGTGAGGTGTACAGGGAGACGAGCTTCTCGATGCGGATCGGCTCGCCCTGGCGCACGTCGAAGCCGATCACCTGCTGGATGTAGTCCTCCGCCTGAAACAGGGATCGCTCGACGTCGAGCTGCTCGGCGTCGCGAAAGACCCGCGTGCGGGCGGCCTGCGCGACGTAGATGTTCGACTGGCGCGTGACGACGTGCAGCGCGATGACCTCGGGCCCGAACGTGCGCGGCGAGACGGCGTCGAGGTGGCGTCCCTCGAGATCGCCGTAGCGCGCGACGCCGGTGTTGGTGACCCGGCCGTCGAGGGCGGTGACCACCTCGGCGCGCCCGGACCAGTTCTCCGCGGTCAGCGTCCACTCGATCGCGGCCTGATGGGAGTGGGCCATGCTCATGAAGCGGCGGCTGCGCAGCGTCGTCTCGCGCCCGCCGCGATCGCGAAATCGCAGGGCGCGGATGACCATCGCGGTGCCGATGTCGTACTCGTGGCGGTACTCGAGCAGCTCGACGTTGCCCACGCGGATCGCCTCCTCGCCCTCGATGCGCAGCTTGAGGACGAGCCAGTTGGGGAGGTTGACGAGGTCCTCGTTGAGGACCGGCCGCCCGCCCATGATCGTGGTCTCGCGGTTGTACAGGCCGTGCGCGTAGGTGCCCGGGTAGTGGACGTCGTCGGCGTCCTCCCACTCGGCGGTTCCGCGCGTGCAGAAGTAGCCGTTGCCGGTCGACGTCAGCGCTTCGCGCAGTCCTTCGTCGCGGGGATCGAACCCCTCGAACTGCAGCGCGCGCTCGTCCACGACGCCTGACGCTAGCGCAAGATCACCCGGCGCCGGTGACTGGGCCGTGACACCACCTCGAGGTCGCAGCGCGACCGTTGCGGCGCGGCTTCAGAACCGCGCTGGGTCAGGCTAGAACGGGATGTCGTCGTCGGCGACGTTGCGGCTGCCGGCGCCGCTGGGAACGGTCTGGAAGTCGTCGGTGTTGGCGGGGACGTCCGACCGCGGCGTGAAGCCGTTGGACTGCCCGCCGCCCTGGCCGCGAGAGCCGTCGCGCACGACCGGGACCACGCTGTCGGCGGAGATGTCGACCGCTTGGCGCTTGTTGCCCTCCTCGCCCCATTCCCGCCACTTCAGGCGCCCCGAGACGACGACCTTCTGGCCCTTGCTGAGGTTGCTGGCCATCCACTCGCCGAGGCCGCCCCAGACGGAGACGTCGAAGTACGAGGCGCGGTCGGCCCAGTTTCCGGAGGCGTCCTTGTAGCGGTCGTTGTGCGCGATGCGCAGCGAGCAGACCGACTGGCCGCCGTTGGGCAGGTTGCGCAGCTCGGGCTCGCGGGTGAGGTTCCCGGAGACGGTCACGCTGTTGATGTCAAAACCGCTCATGCAGATCTCCTTCGGGGACGAACCAACGTGCGAGGCAGTCTAGGGCCGGCATCGGGCGTACAACCGCTCACGCCGCTCTCTCCGCGCTTTTGTCACAGAGACGTGCACATCCGCGTTTCGCCGTCCGGCATTCACCCGCGGCCGCCCTGGGTCCAGTCGCTGCTGCGCCGTGCCGGCGGCCGCAGGCGTCTGCCTCCCGGCGACGTACCCGTCCTACGCGATCGGCGGTGGGCTCGACCTACGCGAGGGCGTCGGCCGGTTCCGCGGCGGGCGCGGGGGCCTCTGCTGCGACCGGCTCGCCGATGCCCGTGGGGCGCGGCTCGGGGCGGTTCGCCGGGGGTGCCGGGGTGCCCGGCGCGAGCTTGATGATGCGAAAGCGCATGACGCCGTCGGCGATCTTCAGCGTGCGCTGCAGGCTCTCGAGCACCTCGCGCGTGCCGTGGAACTGGAGCAGGTGGTACTCGGTGTCGGTCTTGTGGCGGATCTCGTACGCCATCTGCCGAACGCCCCAGGCCTGCGTGTTGACGATCTCCCCGCCGGAGGCGATGGTGGCCTCGACGCCCGTCAGCACCCGCTGACGCTGCTCGTCGGGGGCCGCGCTGTCGAGCATGAGAACGAGGTCGTACAGGGGATCATGTGCGGGCATGCGGCGGCAAGGATAGCGAGAGCCGCCGGCCGCGGGCGTGCCGCGGGGGGACGAGACGCGGCGGCCCGGCGCCTTGAGAGGACATGGACCCCGACGGACCGCTGCCGCTGCACGCGCGCGTGCGCTGGGGCAACGTCGCCCGAGCCGTCGCCCTGCTCATGCTCGCCCTCCTCATCGTCGCCTGGCCCCACCTCCGCGCGCCCGACCCCGAGCTCCCACCCGCCCGAGCGGTCCCGCTCACGCCCGTCGCCCCGCCACCCGCCGAGGCTCTCGCTCCACCACCCACGCCAACCCCCGCCGCCGCGGCGCCGCCAACGGCGCGACCGCCGGCGCCCACTCGCCCCCGCACCCATCGCCCGCCTGCCCGCCGGCACCACAAGACCACGAGGCCGTCCCGCCCACGCCGCCCGCGCACAGCGCCCGTCCCGCGCCCGCCGACGCAGCGTCAGCCACCCCGCTCTACCCCCCACCGAGCGCCGCCCCGCCCCGCCCCGCCCAAACCGCGAGCACGGCCGGCGCCACCACGCGACGATCCGACGGCCGGCGCCCCCGAGTTCGCCTTTGAGTTCGGCTGACAGGAGGGGAGAGGCCGGAGGGGGTCGAGCCGGGAATCACCCGAAGGGCCGGAGCGGCCCCCTCCGGCCTCTCCCCGGGCCCCACCGGGACCACGGCGAGCTACCGCTCGGCCATCGCCGAGTTCTTGGCCCTGATGTCAGCCAGCTGCTCGTCGATCCAGTCGCCCGGATCCCGCGCCGTGACCGCGCCCTTCAGCCCCCGCGCCCGCCGCTCACGCTCCTCGCCGCTCATCGTCAGCGCCCGGAAGATCGAGTCCGCGGTCTCCTTGATGTCGAACGGGTTGACGCTCAACGCCCATTCGCCGAGCTCCTCATGGGCGCCGGTGTTCTCCGACAGGATCGACACGCCGTTACGCTCGTTGACCAGCGGACCCTCCTTGGCCACGAGGTTCATCCCGTCGAACATCGCGTTGACGATCATCACGTCGTAGTGCTTGTACGCGGCCACCGCCTCCTCGAGATCGTCGCGGAGCTTGAGCTGGATCGGCATCCAGTCCGGCGTTCCGTGGCGATGGTTGACGATCGCCACGAGCGCCTCGATGCGCTCGAGGTACTCCTGGTACTCCGGCACGTCCATCCGCGACGGCATGAGCTGGGCGATGAACGTCACGTTCTCGATGAACTCGGGGTGCTCGTCGAGGAACTGGTCAAACGCGCTGAAGCCGCGCAGCACGTTCTTGGAGAGGTCCGAGCGGTCGACGCGCAGGATGATGTGGTCGCGCCGGCGGCGCTCGATCTCGCGCTCGAACTCCTTCGTCCGTTCCCCGGCGGCGACCTTGCGGGTCGCCCTGTAGTCGATCGGCAGCGGGTAGTGGCGCACCCACACCTCGCGGTCGTCGACGTGCACGACGCCACGCTCGAAGTCGACGTCGTAGTCCATGAGGTCGCGGCAGCACTGCAGGAAGTTCCAGCGGTACGAGCGCGTGTGGAAGCCGACGATGTCGTTGGAGAGCACGCCGTCGTAGATCTCGTTGCGGATGCGCTTGGGCAGCACGCGCCACGCGTCGGGCTGCGTCCACGGGATGTGGATGAAGTGGTGCAGGAAGACGTCCGGGCGCGCCGCCCGGACGACCGCCGGCAGCGTGTAGAGGTGGTAGTCGTGGACCATCACGACCGGGTTCTCCTCGCCCTCGATCTGCCCGATGACGGCCTGGGCGAGATCGTCGTTGACGGCCTTGTAGCCCGTGTCGAAGGCCTGCACCTCGTTCTCGCGGATGTCCGGCGCGTTGGACAGATCCCACAGGTAGTGCTGGATGAACCACAGCATCGGATTGGCGACGACGTTGTAGAAGCGGTCGTAGGCCTCGGGGTCGGAGACCACCAGACGCACGTGGAACTCGCCGCTCGGCGTGTCGACGACGAACGACTGGCCGTCGCGCTCGCGCGAGGTGCGCACGTCGCCCTCGGTCATCGCCGACGCGATCCAGACGGCGTCGCGGTGCGTCGCCAGGCCGGTGAGCGCGGTCACCAGGCCGCCGGTGCCGCGCGTGAACGAGCCGTCGACGTCGAACGTCACCGGGCCGCGGTTGGAGACGAGCACGAGCGGGGCCTGGCGGTCGGCCTTCCCGTTGGAGAAAGAGGTCCCCATCAGGGCAGGTCCCGGTTCGCGTTGCCGGTCTGCCGCGGGCGCGCGCCGAGGCGCACGCGCACGTCGCGCGCCTTGCCGGCGCGGTAGACGCGCAGCGTGATCAGGTCGCCGGGCTTGTACGCCAGGAGCGCTACGCCGAGCGCGTCGTGGTCGGGCAGCTTCTCGCCGTCGACGGCGCTGATGATGTCGCCGCCCACGATGATCGGCTGCGCCTGGAAGCGCCGCTCGTCGCTGCCGGCGCGCAGCCCCGCCTTGTCGGCCGGGCCATCGGGCACGACCTCCTGCACCCACGCGCCGTTCGTCACCGGCAGGCGGAAGCGGCGCGCGAGCTGCGGGTAGATCCGCGCGGTGGACACGCCGAGGTAGGCGTAGTCGACCGAGCCGTCCTTGCGCAGCTGGGTCAGCGTACGCCGGACGATGTCCGCCGGCACCGCGTAGCCGACGCCCTCACCGCCGCCGGACGAGGTCTGGATCTGCGAGTTGATCCCCAGGACGTCGCCCTTGGCGTTGACGAGCGGCCCGCCCGAGTTGCCGCGGTTGATCGCGGCGTCGGTCTGGATCGCGCCGGAGATCTCAAAGCCGGTGAGCGAGGTGATCGAGCGGTCGGTCGCCGACACGACGCCGACCGAGAGCGACTGCGGCTCGCCGAACGGTGAGCCGATCGCCGCAACAGGTGAGCCGACCCGCAGGTCGCGTGCCGTGCCGAGGCGCAGCGGGCGCAGGCGCAGGCCGGCGGGGTCGAGCTTCAGCAGCGCGACGTCGGCGTTGGCGTCGAAGCCGACGATCCGCGCCTCCACCTGGTTGCCGTCGGCGAAGACGACGTAGACCTCCTTGGCCTTGCGGATCGCCCGGCCCTCGCCTTCGGTCACGACATGGGCGTTCGTCGCGACCTCGCCGCTGCCGCTGACGACGAAGCCCGATCCGAGCCCCGACTGCTCGGGCCCGCCCGCGGACGTCGCGCCGGCCAGCACGCTGCGGATCGTGACGACGCCCGGCGCGTCGCGCTCGTAGATCCGCACGGGGTCGAAGTCGTCGTCGTCGCCCGCGCCGCGCACGACCTCGACGGTGGTGGTGCGGTCGACGCCGGTGGCGGGGGCGTCGCTGTCGGCTGTCGCCGAGCCGCCGCCGCCTCCTCCGTCGGCGTCGTCATCGCCGCCGCCGCCGCCGCAGCCGGCCATGACGAGCGCCGCCAGCGCCGCCAGCACGAACGGCCATCGGCGCCTCACGCCGGCAGCTCCAGCGAGAACGTCGTGCGGCCCGGCTTGGGGTCGACCTCCAGCGAGCCCGCCATCCGCTCGGCGAGCTCGCGCGCGATCGCCAGGCCGAGGCCGGAGCCCTGCTCGTCGTCGGACGTGAAGAACGGCTCGAAGACGCGCTCGGCGGCGTCGCGGCTGATCCCGGGCCCGTCGTCGCTGACGGCGAGGCGAACCGATCCGTTGTCGCGCACCGCGGACACGACGACCCCTGTACCCGTTGGCGTGTGTGTCAGCGCATTGTCGATGAGGATCCGCAGGACCTGCGCCACGCGCTCAGGATCGCAGACGGCATCGATCCGCTCGCCGCCCAGGCGCACGTCGAGCGTCGACTCGTGCTTGTCCAGGGCGGGGGCGAACTCGGCGCTGACGGCCCGTGTGAGCGCGCCGATGTCCGTGCGCTCCGGCCGCAGCTCCAGCGAGCCCGCCTCCAGCCGCGAGAGGTCGAGCAGCTCGGTCGCGAGCTTGCCCAACCGGTCGACCTGCTCGCGCACCGTGGCGACGAACTGGCGCCGCGTCTCGTCGTCGAGGTCCTCGTCCTCCATGAGCTCCAGGAAGCCGCCGATCGAGAAGATCGGCGTGCGCAGCTCGTGCGACGCGGTCGCGATGAACCGCCGGCGCGCGCTCTCCAGGCGGGCGAGCTGGTGTTGCATGTCGTCCAGCGCGCGCGCGAGCTGACCGAGCTCGTCGTCCTTGCCGGCCGGGAAGACCGCGGTGAAGTCGCCGGCCGCGACCTGCCCGGCCCCCCGTTCGAGCACCCGAACGCGGCGCGCCATGGAGCGCGAGACGAGGAAGCCGCCCAGGACCGCGAGCGCGAGCCCGAGCGCGCCGGCGATGAGGATCTCGCGACGGATCAGCGCGACGTTGCCCTGGACGTCGGCCATCGGGGCGGAGAACAGCGCGACGCGGCTCACCGTGCCCTCGTCGCGGATCGGCACGGCCACCTGTCCCAGCTCGCCGGCGCCGGAGGAGCCGACGCCGCTGGCCACGCGGCCGGTGCGCGCCGCGAGGCCGGCGATCTCCTGGTCGAGATCGATGATGCGGTTGTCGGTGTAGGAGTCCGAGAAGATCGCCAGCTGCAGGCCCTCGGTGCCGTCGTTGACGAGCAGCAGCGTGACCCGCGCGTTCGTGCGGTCGCTGACGCTCGAGACGATGGTGTCGATGGCGCTGTCGTCGGCGTTGGAGCGCAGCACGTCGGCGATCTGCGGCGTGAAGGCGCGGGCGGTCTCGGTCAGGGCGCGCAGCTTCTGGTCGCGCAGCGAGGACTCCAGCTGCGGCGTGACGTAGAACAGGACGGCGAGCAGCGCGACGAGCGTGACCGAGACGGAGAGGATCGTCAGCTGCGCGCGCAGCGAGCGCGGCCGCACGAGGCGCGCCACCAGCGTGCTCACCGCTGCGCGTCGTCGCGGAAGCGATAGCCGACGCCGCGCACCGTGAAGAGGTACTCCGGGTTCTTGGCGTCGAGCTCGAGCTTCTCGCGCAGATGGCGGATGTGCACGTCGATCGTGCGCGGGTCGCGATAGGCGGCGTCGCCCCAGATCCGCGTGAGCAGCATCTCGCGCGTGAAGACGCGGCCGGGCGCCATCGCCAGCGCGGCCAGGATCTCGAACTCCACGAACGTCGTCTGTGCCGGCTCGCCGCGGACCGTCACGGACCGCTTGTCGAAGTCGATCCGCAGGCCGGCGACCTCGAGCGGCCCGCTGCGGCCGTCGTGCCCGCCGGCCGGGTCGTGCGGCTGCATCTCGGCCCGCCGCAGCGCGGCCTTCACGCGGCTGCGGAACTCGCGCATCGAGAACGGCTTGGTGATGTAGTCGTCGGCGCCGATCTCCAGCCCGACGACCTTGTCGATCTCCTCGGCGCGCGCGGTCAGCATGATGATCGGCACCGTGCTGCGCGCGCGGATGCGGCGGCAGACCTCCAGGCCGTCGAGCTTGGGCAGCATGAGGTCCAGCACGACGAGGTCGTACGTGCCCTCCGAGAAGCGCGCGAGCGCGGCGCGGCCGTCGGTCGCCTGCACCACGTCGTAGCCGTCTTTGCGCAGCGGATAGGAGAGCAGCGTCTGGATTGCGTGCTCGTCATCGACGAGAAGGATGCGAGGAGCACGATCCACCATCCCCAATAGTGTGACAACGCTGATGATCGACCCGCGCATCTACCGCGCCGCGCTCATCCCGGTGCTGTTCGCGTTCGTGCTGCTCGCGTTCTCGCTCGAGAACCGTCCGCAGCCCCTGCGCACCGCGATCGCTCCCGACGCGTTTCAGGGAAAGCGCGCGTTCGACCGCGCTTACGGCGACGGCGGCGGCGTCAAGGGCCTGTCCGATCGCTTCCCCGATCGGCGGCCGGGCTCCGCAGCCGACAACCGCCTGGCGGCGACGATCGCGCGCCAGATGGAGCAGGCGCCGGGCTTTCGCGTGCGCACGGCCACGCACGACGGCGACACGATCGACGGGCGCAAGACGCTGCGCACGGTCATCGCCGAGCGGGTGGGGACGATCGACGAGCGCGTCGTCGTCGTGGCCCACCGCGATGCCGCGGGCACGCGCGCGGAGGCCGAGCTGTCGGGCACGGCCGCGCTGCTCGAGCTCGCGCGGATCTTCGGCGCGCCGCGCCAGACGCGGCGCACGATCACGCTCGTCTCGACGAGCGGCGGCAGCGGCGGCGCCGCCGGCGCGTCGCAGCTCGTCGACGAGTTGCGCGCGCGCGGGGGCTCCGTCGGCGCCGTCCTCGTGCTCGGCGACCTCGCCTCGCGGACCGTCCGCGCGCCGCTCGTGACGGGCTGGTCCAATGGCCTCGGCGCGACGCCGCAGCGCCTGCGCGCGACGGTCCAGGAGGCGGTGAAGGTCGAGACCGGCTCGGGCTCGGGGGCGCCGCGCGCGCTGAGCCAGTTCGCGCGCTTCGCCATGCCGGCCACGTTCGGCGAGCAGGGGCCGCTGCTGGCGGCCGGGCTGCCGGCGGTGCTGCTGTCGATCGGCGGCGACCGCCCGCCGCCCGCCAACGCGGCGATCTCGCGCGAGCGGCTGCAGGCCTTCGGCCGCGCCGCGCTGCGCACGGTGACCGTGCTCGACGCGGCCCCCGCCGCGCGCCCGATCATCGCCGAGGGCTCCAGCCGCGACCTGCTCACCAGCCGCAAGATCCTGCCCGTGTGGGCGGTGCGGCTGTTCATCGGCGCGCTGCTGCTGACCGTCCTCATCACGGCGGTGGATGCGTTCGCGGCGCTGCTGCGCAAGGGCGCGCCGATCGGCGTCCGGCTGCGCTGGACGCTCGGCAACGCCGTGCCCTTCGTCCTGGTCGCGCTGGCGAGCAAGGCGCTGGCGGCGGTCGGGCTGCTCGGGGCCGTGACCGGCGCGCCGGTGTCGCCCGACGCGCTGCCCGCACGGCTCGCGGCGCTGCTGGCGATCGTGTTCGTCTTCGCGCTCGGCTGGGTCTGGCTGCGTCCGGCGGTGCTGCGGTTGCTGGGCGCCGACGCGCCGGTGCGCTGCGATCAGGCCTCAGGCGTCATCATCGTGCTGGTCGCGACCGTGGTCGCGTGCGCCATGTGGATCGCCAACCCCTACGCTGCCGCCCTGCTCATCCCCGCACTGCACGTCTGGCTCTTCGTCCTCGCGCCCGATCTGCGCATGCCGCGCTCGCTGCGGCTGCTCGTCGCCGGGCTCGGCGTACTGCCGATCGCCCTCGTCCTGATCGGCCTGGCGCGATCGCTGGGCCTCGGCGCGCTCGACGGCGCGTGGGAGCTGCTGCTGCTGGCGGCCGGCGGCCACATCTCGGCGGGAAGCCTGCTGCTGTGGAGCCTCGTCGCGGGCTGCGCGGTCAGCGCCGTCCTCGCCGCCGCCGCCGGCGAGGCGCCCGCCGCCGCGGGCGAGGCGCCGATCACGGTGCGCGGACCGCGCAGCTACGCGGGGCCGGGATCGCTGGGCGGCACCGAGTCGGCGTTGCGCCGATGACGCCGACTCGGCGTGCGCTGCGCGGCCTCTCGACGGTCCTGATCATCTCCGGCGCGCTGATGCTGGCCGACGCGGGGCTGACGCTCGTCTGGCAGGAGCCGGTCTCAGCGGTCTACGCGAAGATCCTGCAGGGGAGCCTGAGCGACGAGCTGCGCGACCTCGAGCTCGCCAAGCCCAGCAGCCTCGACCTCGCGGCGCTGCAGAAGCTCGCGACCGAGAAGCGGCGGATGGCCTTCCTCGCCCGCAGGCTGCGCTCGGACCTCGGCCGCGGCAAGGCCGCCGGGCGCTTGAAGATCGATCGCATCGACGCCAACTACGTCATCGTCAACGGCAGCGATCCGGCGTCGTTGCGCAAGGGACCGGGGATCTACGACGACGTCCCGTTCCCGGGCGCCCCCGGGACGACCGCGATCGCCGGCCACCGCACCACCTACGGCGCGCCGTTTCGCAGGATCGACAAGATCAAGCGCGGCGACGAGATCGTCGTGGAGATGCGCTACGGCACCTTCACGTACGAGGTCGAGAAGACGCAGATCGTCAAGCCGACGGCGCTGGAGGTCATCCGCCGCGTGAGCTACGACCGGCTCGTGCTGTCGGCCTGCCATCCGCTCTACAGCGCGGCGAAGCGCTACATCGTCTTCGCGCGGCTGGTCGCCGCGCAGGCCCGCGGCGCTGCGCGGATCTGACAACGATCGCGCAGGCGGCCACCATCGCGCTCAAGCACGATCCGGAGCCGCTCGATAGCGCCGATGGGATGCGATTGCAAGAGCTCAAGCTGCGCGTTGCGCGCGCGGACTACGCCGTGGACCCCGGACTCGTCGCGGCGGCGATGCTGCGCCATGCGCTGAGTCACAGGCGGTGCTGGAAGCCCGACGCCGCCCGCGCGACGCCCGCGGACAGCAGCACGACCTCGGGCGGTCCGGCCCGGACCTCGCCGATCCAGGTCAACGGGGTTGCGGACGCGGCCCGGTCACGGTCGCCGGGCGCGATGCACACGAGCAGCTCGTAGTCCTCGCCGGCCGCGGCGCCCAGCTCCCAGGCCGGGCGATCGAGCTGCCGGGCGACGTCGGCCACGCCGTCGGCCAGCGGCAGGGCATCGAGGTCGATCTGCAGCGTGACGTCGCTCGCGCGCGCCACATGGCCGGCGTCCGACGCCAGCCCGTCGGACAGATCGATCATCGCGTGCGCGCCGGCGCGCGCGAGCGCGGCGCCCTCGGCCAGCCGAGGCTCGGGTCGGCGGTGGCGCGCGACCAGCGCGGGCGGCCCGCTCGCGCGGGCGTCGAGGATCGCCAGTCCGGCTCCCGATGCGCCGAGCGTGCCGGTCACGCCGACGAGATCGCCCGGGCGCGCGCCGCTGCGGCGCACGAGCTGGGCGAGGTCGTCGGCCCAGCCGACGACGGTGATCGCGAGCGTCAGGACGGGCGCCGAGATGACGTCGCCGCCGATCAGCGCGACGTCGCAGCGCGCGGCGAGCTCGGCCATCGCGTCGCCGAGCGCCAGCGCGTCATCCCGGGCGAAGCCGGGCGGCAGCCCGAGCACGACGTACGCCTCGCCGGCATCCGCGCCCATCGCGGCGAGATCCGACAGCGCGCCGGCGAGCGCCCGGTGACCGGCGTCGGCCGCGCTCGCGGTGTCGCCCAGCCGGAAGTGGACGCCGTCGACCATCGCATCGGTCGACGTGACCGACAGCGCGCGCGCGCGCACGACGGCGGCGTCGTCGCCCGATCCGACGAGCACGCGCTCCGGCGGTGGCGCGAAGCGCGCGCGGAGGTCGGCGATGAGGTCGAGCTCGTCCGTCAGGGTTGCCCCCCAACGGCCCTCAGCGGTGGCGGTAGACGATGCGCGCGCGGTCGAGGTCGTACGGCGACAACTCGACGCGCACCCGGTCTCCCGGGAGGATGCGGATCCGGAAGCGGCGCATCTTGCCCGCCACGTGCCCGAGCACCATGTGATCGTTGTCGAGCTTCACGCGGAACATCGCGTTCGGCAGCGCCTCGACGACCTCGCCCTCGAACTCGACTTTTTCCTCTTTGGCCATCTGCGCCGCTACGGTAGCGCACCCACACCGGACGTCTAGGGCGGGGTCGCCGCGCCGTTGTCCGTCGGCGTGGCCTGTCCCTCGTTGGACTGCGGGTCGGGATCGGTGACCTCCGGCTGGGCCGGAGACGAGTTGTCCGGGACGTACGTCCCGGGGTCGTAGCCGTTGCCGCCGGCGCCGGTCTGCGGCGTGCCGGGTCCCGGCTTGATCTGGCGCCGGTTGGCCTTCTCGCGCGCGAGCGCCTCCCTGAGGTCGCGCTTGGCCTGCTCGAGCGCCTCGTCGGTCACCGGCACGACGGGCACCCGCCCGCCCTGTCCGACCCGCTGGCCGTTCTCGGGCTTGAAGCGCCTGGTCTTGAACTTCTCCTTCGGCGGCGTGAACTTGCCGCAGAACTTGCCGGCCGCGGCCTTCATGTAGTGGCCCCAGATCTCGGCCGGGAACGTGCCGCCGTCGACGTTGGCGCCGTGGAAGAGCGGGCCCATCGGGATGCGTCCCTTCGGGAATCCGACCCACGTCGACGTCGCCAGGCGCGGCGAGAAGCCGACGAACCACGCGTCGGAGTTCTTGTCGGTCGTGCCGGTCTTGCCGCCCATGGGACAGCCGGTCTTCGCCCGCCCGCCGGTGCCGGGCCGGCTGATGTTCATCTCGAGGATCTTCACGATCTCGAACATCGCGGCGGAGTCGAAGACCTTCGTGCGCTCGGGTGCGGAGAGGTCGTCGGTCTTGCCGTCCGGGAAGCGCACCTCGGTGATCGCCTTGGGCGTGTTGCGCCAGCCGCCGTCGACGATCGTCGCGTAGGCGTTGGCCATCTCCAGCGGCGAGCAGCACTTCTCCAGGCCGCCCAGCGTCTCGGACGGATAGCCGTCGAGGTCGGAGGTGATGCCCAGGTCCTTGGCCGCCTTGGCGACCTTCTTCGGGCCGAGCGCCAGCGCGAGGCGGATGTACACGCCGTTGTCGGAGGACAGCGTGCCGGCGATGAGGTTCTTCGAGCCGCCCGAGCACTTGCCGCCATAGCAGTTGATCAGCACGTCGCCGTACTGCGGCGCGAGCTTCAGCGGCGCCGACTGGAAGCTCGTCGTCGCCGGGTTCAGGCCCTCGCGGACCGCGGCCGCGAGCGCCATGATCTTGAACGACGAGCCCGGCTGGCGCTTGCCGTCGGCGGCGAGGTTGAACTGCGAGTTCGTGTACTTCGCCGACGAGGCCATCGCGCGGATGTAGCCGTTGCGCGGATCGATGCTGACGATCGCCGACGAGGGCGCGCCATCGAAGTTCAGGCTCCGCTTGATCGCCGCGCGGGCCTTCTGCTGCAGCTTGAGGTCGATCGTCGTGCGGATCCGCAGGCCGCCGGCGCGCACGTCGCGCTGGCCGTACTTCTTGAGCAGCTCGTCGGTGACGTAGTCGAAGAAGAAGCTCTCTCGCTTCTGCTTGAAGAACGAGTTCTTGTGCAGCTCCAGCGGCTCGCCGATCGCCACCTGCGCGTCGCTGTCGGAGATGTAGCCGAGCTCGGCCATCTTGCGCAGCACCTCGTTGCGGCGCGCCGTCGCCGCGCCCGGCGCCTTGAACGGGTTGTACTGGCTGGGCGCCTGGGGCAGCCCCGCCAGCAGCGCGGACTCGGCGAGCGTGAGCTCGTCGGCCGGCTTGTCGAAGTACGCGCGCGACGCGGCCTGGATGCCGATCGCCTGCTTGCCGTCGTTCGTCCCGTAGGGCACCGAGTTGAGGTAGCGCGTGAGGATCCACTTCTTGCCCGAGCGGCCCGGGTGGGCGTTCTCGAGCTCCTCGGCGAGCTTGGCCTCGCGCACCTTGCGCTTCAGCGAGCGATCGTTGTCGCCGGTGTAGAGCGTGCGGATGAGCTGCATCGTCAGCGTCGATCCGCCCTGGATCGCCTTGCCCGAGTTCGCGTTCTTGAACGCCGCGCGCACGATGCCCTCGAAGTCGACGCCGCGGTGGCGGTAGAAGCGCTGGTCCTCGATCGCGACCGTCGCGTTGCGGATGTCCTGCGGCATCTGATCGCTGCGGATCGGATCGCTGAGGACGTCGTTGGAGATCTTGCCCAGCTCGGTGGTGCCGTCGGACGCGTAGACCGTCGAGTAGCGGCCGGGGGCCTGCAGCTTGAGCGACTTGAGGTCCGGCGCCGAGTTGGCGATGCCGACGACGTAGCCGACGGCGCTGAGCGCGCCGATGATCGTCACGGCCACCAGGACGGAGACCGTGATGATGATGACGCGCGCGGCTCCGCCTCTGCGGCGGCGTCGACGCTGGCGTTCGCGACGAGCGGACATCGGGGTGATCGCGCGCGCCAGGGAGGGGCGGCCGCGCGACGGTCGATTCTAGTGGAGTGGGTCTTCGGGCACCTCCGGGGCCGGTCCTGCTCGTGCACGGCGCTTGCCAAGATGCGCGGATGCTGTCGCGCGTCGTGCCCGCTCGCGTCACCGCGGCCGCCGCTGCGGCCGACGACGGCGCGCTCGTCGACGCATGGCGAGCACTGTGGCTCTCGCGCCTGCTCGTCCTGGCGGCCGCGGTGACGGCCGTCGCGATCTTCGGGCTCTCCGATCGCGCCGGCGACTTCGACCCCGCCGGCCTGACGTCTCCGTTCGGCGCCACCGGGGACCTGCTCGTCGCGCCACTGGGACGGTGGGACTCGGTCTGGTACCTGGCGATCGCCGACAGCGGGTACGGCGACGGCGCTCGAGAGGCGTTCTTTCCGCTCTATCCGCTGCTCGTGAGGATCGCCGGAGCACCGCTGGGCTCGGCTCTGATCGGCGGCGCGCTGCTCTCGACGGCGCTGCTCGGCGTCGCCCTCGTGCTCCTGCATCGGCTCGTCGCGATGGACCACGAGCGCGCCGTGGCGCGCAACGCCGTGCTCGTCACAGCGATGTTTCCGATGTCGTTCTTCTTCTCCGCGGTCTACAGCGAATCGCTGTTCCTCGCGCTGTCGATCGGCGCGGTCTACGCGGCGCGGCGCGAGCGCTGGATGTGGGCCGGGCTGCTGGGCATGCTCGCTGCGACGACGCGCAGCGCCGGCGTCCTGCTGCTCGTCCCGCTGGCGATGATCTACCTCTGGGACGTCGCGCGGCCGAGCCTGCGCGCGCGCCGCCCGCTGCGGGCCGACGCGCTGTGGCTGGCGCTCGTCCCGCTCGGCCTGGCGCTGTACTGCGGCCTGCTCGCGCTCGGCGGCCACGACCCGCTTGCCCCGTTCGACGCGCAGGAGGTCTGGTTTCGCTCGTTCGCGGGACCGTTCGCCGGCGCCTGGGACGGCCTGGTCGCCGCGTGGCAGGGGGCGCGCCAGCTGCTGTCGGGCGCGCGCGAGCCGGCGTACTTCAGCGCGTGGGGTGGAGACCCGTTCCTCGGCGCGCGCCACAACATCGAGCTGTTCGCCTGGCTCGTGCTCGCGCTCCTCGCGACCGCCGGCGTGCTGCGCCGGCTGCCGGCCGCCTACGGGGCCTACGTCGTGGCGGCGCTCGCGCTGCCGCTGTCCTACCCGGTCGCACCGCAGCCGCTCATGTCGCTGCCGCGGTTCGTCGCGGTGCTGTTCCCGCTGGCGATCTGGCTTGCGGTGTGGATGACGGGCCGTGCCGCTCGTGAGCGGCTCGTGCTGGCGTCGTTCGCGCTCGGCCTGGCGATCTACACGGGGATCTTCGCGACCTGGCACTGGGTGGCGTAGTGGCGCGCCCGATCACGCTCGACGCGTTCGGCACGCTCGTCGAGCTCGAGGATCCCGTGCCGCGCCTGGTCGCCGCGCTGGCGGCGCGTGGCGCCACCGTCGACGCCGGTCAGGCGCGGGCGGGGCTCGCCGAGGAGATCGCCTTCTACCGCGCGCGCCACGACGAGGGCGTCGACGCGGCGTCGCTCGCGCGGCTGCGCGGATGCTGCGCCGAGGCGCTGCGCGCCGGCCTCGAGCGCGCGGGCGCCGACGTGCGCGCGATCGCCCCCGCCGCGATGGTCGACGCGCTGCTCGTCGCGCTGCGCTTCCGGCCGTTCGCCGACGTGGCCGCCGCGCTGGCCGAGCTGCGCGCCGCGGGCCACCGTCTCGTGGTCGTGTCCAACTGGGACGTGTCGCTGCACGAGATGCTGCGCACGACCGGCCTCGCCGCCCTCGTCGACGGGGCGATCAGCTCGGCGGAGGCGGGGGCCCGCAAGCCGGACCCGGCGATCTTTCGTCGTGCGCTGGCGCTGGCGGATGGCGACGGCCGGGCGCGGGCGCTGCACGCCGGCGACTCGCTCGAGCTCGACGTGGCGGGCGCGCGCGCGGCCGGCCTGGATGCGGTGCTGATCGCGCGGGGGCGTCGCTGCGGGGCGGTTCCCGAGGGCGTCGCGGTGCTCGACTCGCTGGCCGGGCTGGCGCGCCTGGCCGCGTAACCTGGGTCCACCGTGTCCAACGTCCCGCCGCAGTTCCAGCCCGACCTGCCGCTGCCGCCGGCGTCGGCGTCGGCGTCGGCGCAGCCGTCCCCCGCGCCGACCGGGCCGCAGCCGCTCGAGCCGCACGAGCAGTCCGGTCGCAACGGCTGGCCGGCCTGGCTGTCGATCGCCGGCTTCGCGACGGGCTACGGGACGACGATCGTGCTCGGGCTCATCGTCCTCATCGTCGCGGGCACGCTCGGCGCGTCGACGGACGACCCGCCGGCGGGCATCAACATCGGCCTGACCGTCGGGCAGAACGTCGCGCTCGTCGGCGCCGCGTACTTCTTCGCCCTCCTCAGCGGCGGGCGGCCTGCCGCCGCGGACTTCGGCCTGCGCCCGGCGCCGTGGTGGCGCAGCGTGCGGCTGCTCGTCGCGGTCTGGATCGGGTTCTTCGTGCTCAGCGGGATCTGGGCCGTCGCGCTCGACCTCGACGAGCAGCAGACGCTGCCCGACGAGCTCGGCGCCAACGGGCCGCTCGTCAACGCGCTGGCGGTGATCGTGCTCGTCACGGTGATCGCCCCGCTGGGCGAGGAGCTGTTCTTCCGCGGGTTCTTCTTCGGGTCGCTGCGCAACTGGCGCGGGCCGGTCCTCGCCGCGATCCTGACGGGCGCGGTCTTCGGGCTCATCCACGCGGGCTCGGCGCCGATCGGCTACCTCGTGCCGCTCGCGGTCTTCGGCACCGGCCTGTGCCTGCTCTACGAGCTGACCGGCTCGCTGTACCCGGCGATCGCGCTGCACGCGCTCAACAACTCGATCGCGCTCGGCGCGAACCTCGACTACAGCGCCGGCGTCATCGTCGCGATGATGGTCGGGTCCACGATCGCGTCGCTGCTGTGCGCGCGGCTGCTCGCGCGGGTCATCGGCGATCGCCGGCGCCAGCCGGGCAGCGCCCCCGCGCCCGAACCTGCCTGAAGACCGTCCTGCGGACCGCGCCGCATGGCATAGTGCGCGCGATGCGTCGCGCTCTCGTACCGCTCGCCGCGCTGCTGGTCGCGCTCCAGCCGGCCGTGGCGCACGCGCAGTCGCCGCCCGCCCCGCCGGTTGCCGGCCAGCCCGCGCCGGCCCCCGTCGAGGCGCAGCTCGCGCTGAAGCTCGAGCGGGTCGGCGGGCTGCGCGCGACGACGCTGACCGGGTCGCGCGTCGTCGTGCGCGGCACCACCACGGCATTCGTCGCCGGCGAGGTCGTCAACGTCCGCTTCTACGAGCGCGGGCGCAAGCGCGGCGCCAAGCGGGCCGCGCTGCGTCCGGGACCGAACGGCAGCGGCGTCTTCGCGCTCTCCTACAAGGCCGTCTCGCCCGGCCCGCTCAGCATCCGCGCCGCGCACGACCCGACGGCGCAGCTCGGCGGGATGGCGGCGCGCGCGACGACCGTCGACGTGCTGCCGCGGCGGGTGGTCCCGCGCAGCGGGCGCGCCTCGATCCGGGCGCTGCAGCGCCGCCTCGGTGCCCTGGGCTACGTCGTCGGCTCGCCCGGCGCCTATGACGGGCGCACGGCGCGCGCCGTGCTCGCCTTCCGCAAGGTGACCGGCATGGCGCGCACGACGAACGCCTCGGTCGAGGTCATGCGCGCGCTCGCGCGCGGCAAGGGCGCGTTCAAGGTTCGCTTCCCCGAGCACGGGCGCCACATCGAGGGCGACCTCTCGCGCCAGGTCATCGCGCTCATCGACGACGGCCGCGCGCAGCGGATCTACCACACGTCGTCGGGCGCACCGAGCACGCCGACGGTGCTCGGCTCGTTCAAGGTCTATCTCAAGACGCCGGGCGTCAACGCCAAGGGCATGGTCGACTCGGCCTATTTCATCGCCGGCTACGCCACCCACGGCTACCCGTCGGTGCCGATCTTCCCCGCCAGCCACGGCTGCTTCCGGCTGCCCATCCCCGACGCGCGCAGCGTGTTCGACTGGATCGAGATCGGCACGCCGGTCGACGTGTACCGGTAGGGAGCCCGCGCCTGCGCCCGGCTATGCCGTGCGCGTGCGGCGCGGCGAGCCGCCGCGGGCGGTCGCAAAGCGCGCGAGGTAGCCGAGGCCGAAGCCGTAGACGAGCAGCCCGAGCAGTGCCGGGATCCCGCGCTGCATCCAGCGGCTCTTGTCGTTGTCGGTGAGGCCGGCGAACGGCGCCAGCAGCACGTCGTTGGCATCGTCGATCAGCTCGCGCACATCGCCGTGGCGGCGCTCGCGCTCGCGCTCGCCGGCGGGGGTCGGGCTGGCGACCATCGAGCTCGCGATGCGATGCTCCGTGGCGGCCGACGCACGGTCCATGTCCTCCAGCGCGAACAGCGTGAAGCCGGTCGCGACGATCAGGCTGAGGGCGATGGCCAGGTAGCGAAGGGGGCGTTCGAGCACCGCTCTAAGGTACGCGAGCGATGAACGCTCATGGACGTTTGATCGAGGCGCTGCGCGAGCACGCGCTGGTGCTCGGCGAGGTGACGCTCACCAGCGGTCTGAAGGCGCAGTACTACGTCGACGCCAAGCGCGCGATCCTCCTGCCCGCGGGCTTCCTCGCGCTCGGCGAGCTGCTCGCCGAGCGGGCCCGCGAGTGGGATGCGACCGCCGTCGGCGGGATGACGATGGGCGCCGACGCCGTGACGTGCGCCGCGCTGGCCGGAGGGGCCGACGTCAAGGGCTTCTTCGTGCGCAAGGAGGCCAAGGCGCACGGGCTCTCGCGCCGCATCGAAGGGCCGCTGCTCGCCGCCGGCGACCGCTGCCTCGTCGTGGAGGACGTCGTCAGCACCGGCGGCTCGACGATCGCCGCGATCGAGGCGTTGCAGGAGGCCGGCCACGAGATCTGCGGCGTCGTCAGCGTGCTCGACCGGCTCGCCGGCGGCGGCGACCGGATCGAGGCGGCGGCAGGCGCGCCGTACGTCGCGCTCGTCACGATCGACGACGTCTATCCCGAGCGCCCCGACCGCGGATGACCGACCCGGCCGTCCCGACCGCCGTCACGGGTCGAGGTCGACCCGGATGACGAGCAGCGCCGTCCCCATCGCGCGCACGCCCGCGGCGTTGAGCCGTGAGAGCGTGCGCAGCCGCGCCCGCGCGTCGTCGGCGTCGACGATGTGCGCGGTCCCGGCGCGCCAGCCGCGGCGCAGGCGGATCCGCACGCGCGGATCGGCCGCGATGTTGCGCACGTAGGCCGCCTGGTGGCCCATCTCGGCCACGATCCAGAACGTGTCGGTGCCGCGCTCGAGGCCGAAGCTGACCGGCGTGCGTCGTGGCTCGCCGCTCTTGCGCCCGGTCGTCTCCAGCAGCGCGACGCCGGGGGCGAGACCGCGCGCGGCGAGCGCGCGGACCGGCGGGTTGAGCAGCTTGACCTGCATCCGCGTGACGAGCTTGCGCTTGCCGTCCATCGTCGCGCGAGTGTCGCAGCCCGCATGGGTGCGATGGCGCCGAGTCCGCGGCGGATAGGCGGGCAGCCGGCGGGGGCGGATCTCGCGCGATCATTGCGGCGTGGCCCGGGCTCGCATCATCCTGCCGATGGTGGCGCTGGCGGTCGGCCTCGGGATCGGCGTCGCGCCGGCGCGGGCGGAGGACCGGGTCGACGCGATCGTCGAGGCACTGCGCGCCGATCCCGTGTTCGTCAGCGGCGCCACCTCGCGCTCGGTGCCCCCCGCGGAGGTCGCCGAGCTGCGCCGGGCGGTGGCCGCCGCGGACTTCCCGGCCTTCGTCGTCATCGCACCGTCCTTCGCGGAGGAGCCGGGGCTTGCCACGTTGCGCGCGCTGCCCGATCTCCTCCACGACCAGCTCGAGCGCGACGGGATCTACCTCGTGGTCGACCTCGGCTCGACCGCGTACGCGCAGGCGTTCGGCGTCGACCCCGCGAGAGCGCGCTGAGCGCTCCGTGGGCCTGATCGCGCAGCGCTCGCGCGTCGAGCGGTCTCACGGGTTCGCCGCCGTGCTGCGACGTTTCGCCCCTGGCTCGCGAGGCGGCGCCGGCGCAGCCCCGGGAGCCAGGGCCAGCCGACGACGACGAACCCGGCCCCGGTCGCGCCGAGGCCGGCGGCGACGACCGGCAGCGCCTGCACCGACTCGCCGTCGGCTTCTTCGATCCGCGCCACGGCGCGGACACGAGGCGCACGCGCTGGCGCCTGGATGGGGAGGAGACGGACCTCCCGGCGTGTCGCTCCTGCGCGCGGCGGATCGCGCGAGGCCAGGCGCCCTCGGCCGTGCAGGATCGTGGGCGCGCGTACTTCGAGCACGACACGCTCTGGGCGCGGACCGGCTTCGGCGCGATCGACGACAGCCTGCCGGCGCGCGTGCTCGCGGGCGAGGCGCGCCGATGAGGATCCTGCTGCTGCTCGTCGCCGGCCTTCTGGCGCTGATCGGCCCGGCGTCGCCGGCGGCCGCCGCGGACCGGCTCGACGTCCTCGCCGCGCAGTTGCGCGAGCGGCCGCTGGCGATCGACACGGAGCTGTCATGGTTCTTCGGCGATGCTCAGAAGGCGCGGCTCGTGCGCACGCTGCGGGCCAGCCCGGTCGACTTCCACGTCGCGCTCGTGCCGACGTTCGAGGCCGATGAGTCCGGCGGCGACGCGCATCGTGTCGTGGTCGCGCTGCACCGGCGGCTGCGCCGCCCGGGGGTGTACCTCGTGATCGATCAGTACGGCTACCTCTCGTCGCGCGCGTACGGCGTCCCGCGCAGGGTCACGCTGGCCTACGGACTGGACGGGCCACCCACCGACCGGCGTCTGCGGGCGGCGGAGGTGATCGGGCGCGTCGAGCGGCTCGTCGCGGGGGTCGTGGCCGCGCCGGCCGGTCGCACGACCGAGGAGGACCTGCTGAGGCCGTTGCGGCCCTACGGTCAGCGCTTCCGATCCGGGGATGAGGAGACGACCGCCGACGTCGCCCTCGGCGCGGCCGTCGTCGGTGGCTTGCCTCGGCCTGGTCGCCGGCGCCGTGGCGCGCCTGCGCGCGCGCCGGCTGAACGCCGCGGCGGCACGGAACGCCGGGCGCCGGCGCCGGAGAGGGCGGCGATGACGCGGGCGCGCACCCGGCTCGCGGTCGTCCTCGGCCTGCTCGTGGTGGCCGCCGCGGCGACCACCGCGACCGCCGTCGCCGCGACGCTGCCCAAGGACATCGCAGCGCAGCTGCGCCGCAGCCCGCTGTTCGTCGACCCCGCTCTGGCGGAGGCGGTGTCGCCGGCGCAGCGGCGCGCGGTGCTGGGCGCGATCCAGGCCGCCCCGCATCCGATCTGGGCCATGGTCGTGCCGCTGACGGCGGGGGACCGCTACGGCGGAGACCCCGGCCGGCTGCTCGACGTCGTCCACGGTCGTCTCGGCCGCGACGGCGTCTACGTCACCGTCGGCGAACGCGTGCTCACCACGGCCGCGTTCGGCGTCGACGAGAGCGATCCCGACCTCAACCAGGCCGGCACCGTCGCCAACTTCGAGTCGGCGAACTACAACGAGCCGCAGATCACGAAGATCCTGCGCTTCGTCGAGGTGCTGCGCGATCCGAACCTGTCCGCCCGCGCGGCGCGCACCGAGGCCCGTCTGCGCGCGCTCAACGGGCGGTCCTCCCTGCCACCCCTGCGAGCGACGGCGGCGAGGACGATGGCGCCGGCGGCGGCTGGCTGCTCGCCGTCGTCGCGGGGCTGGCTGGTGCTCGGCGGCGGCGCGCTGCTGCACCGCCGCCGCCGGGGCCGCCATGCCCGGCCCGCGCCAGACGACGAGCCGCTGATCCCGGCGCGGGTCTTCCGCCACGCCCACACGGCTCAGGCGGGGGAGTTGCGCACGCAGATCGAGGAGCGCCTGATCGCGTTCGCCGAGCGAGCGGATCGCGCCGGCGCGCCGTCGAGCGACGCCGCCGCCGAGCGCCAGCAACACGCGCTCGACACCTACGCCGCCGCCCGCCGCGTCCTCGCGGCAGAGCCGCCCATGGCCGACCTCGTCGGTGCGCTGGTCCTCGTCGAGGACGGGACCCGTGCGCTGGCCGCCGCCGAGGCGCTCGCGGCCGGGCGCCCTGTGCCCGCCCCCGTGCCGCTGTGCTTCTTCGATCCGCGCCATCCCGGCTCGACGAAGCGCGTGGCGTGGGAGCGGGGCCTGTCCGTGCCGGCCTGCGCGCCCTGCCGCGCCGCCCTGCGCGCCGGCCGCCCGCCCGAGGCGCTGCTCGACGACGGCGCCGCGTGGTTCGAGACCGATTCGCTGTGGGCGCGGACGGGCTTCGGCCTGTTCGACCCGGACCATGGCCGAGCGCATCGGCCGTGGCGAGCTTCGGCGGCGGTCGTGACCTCCTGGGGAAAATCTCCCGCCGCCCGGCGCTCGGGTTTAGAGTCGGGCCGGTGTACGGGGAGCTGGTGTCGCGTGGATCGATGGTGGTCGCGTCCGTCCTGCTGGCCCTCCTGGCGCTGCTCGCGCCGCCGGTCCTCGCGCCTTCCGCCGCGCCCGCCCACGCCGCCTCGTCGACTGCGCCCGCCGATGCGGTCGCGCTGCTGAACGCCTGGCGCACGCGTCTCGGACTCGACCGCGTCGTCCACGACGAGCGGCTCTCGCGCGGCTGCGCGAAGCACGCGAAGTACTTCAGCCTCAACCAGACGCACCGCTGGCACGGCGAGACGCCGTCGGCAGCCGGATACACGAAAGAGGGCGACCTCGCCGCGCGCTCGAGCGTGCTCGCCTTCGGCGAGCAGGGCCCCGGTGCCGGCATCAGCGCGTGGGAGCCCGCGCCGTATCACCGGATGGCGCTCCTGGACCCGCGTCTGGACAGGACGGGCTTCTGGAGCGAGTTCGGCCTCAGCTGCATGCAGGCGGCGGCGTTGGACTCCGGCCGGCGCACGCCCGCGCTCACCGCCTACACCTACCCGGTCGCCGGACAGCGCGAGGTCGCGACGACGTTCTGGTGTCAGGAGGAACCCAATCCGTGCAACGTCGTGCGGCGCTCGGACACGCTCGGACCGGTCGGCACGAACATCTCGATCCAGTTCAACGGGCCGTGGGCGCGCACGGAGTCCGTCGGAGTGACGGCGGCGTCGGTGGCGGCGGCGGGCCGTCCGCCCGTCGACCTGACGGTGCAGACCCGCGGCAGCATGCTGCGCGGGGGGATCCTCCTGATCCCGCGCCGGCCGCTGCGCACCGGCACGACGTACGTCGTCTCGGTGACCGGCAGCGTCCTCGCCGTCGCCGACGACGGCACGAAGAGCGAGCAGCCCTACGCGCTGTCCTGGGACTTCTCGACGCCCGGCATCGATCCGGCCGCCTCGCTGAAGGTGATCGTCGAGCGCGTGACCCGCACGCGCGTGCACCTGCGCGTGAACCTGCTCAGCCGGGAGGCGCGCAAGGCGCGCATCAGCCTGCTGCACGGGACCGACGCGCTGCTCCGCGTCACCCGCCGGATCAGCGGCCCGACGCAGCGCATCAGCCTGCCCCGCCCGCGCGAGCACATCACGTCGGTCGCGGTGCTGCTGCGCGGCAGCGCCGAGCACATCGGTGTCGCTGCGCGGGTGGCCACCGACATCAAGGCCCTCCGCGCGCTCAGCGGCCTGACCGAAGCCCGCCGCTGACGACGCGGCCCGCTCCGTTCGCCAGTGCCCCAGGCAGGAGTCGAACCTGCGGCCTACCGCTTAGGAGGCGGTCGCTCTGTCCACTGAGCTACTGGGGCGCGGCGCGGGCGCCGCCTCGGAGGGTACCTCCGGCCGAGGAGGATCGCGCGCGCTTAACGACGGGCGCCGGCCGCGGTCCTGACGGGGCCGGCTCAGTCCAGGTAGGTCACGACGGCCTCGAGCGGCGCCCGCTCGGGCACGCGCGGCTCCTGGCGCGGGTGACCGAGGTGCAACAGCCCGAGCACGTGCTCGTCGTCGGGGATCTCCAGCGCGGCGCGACCCGCCGTGCCGTGCAGGACTCCCGGCGTGCGCCAGTAGCCGGCCAGGCCGCGCCCGTGCGCGGCGAGCAGCACGACATAGGCCGCGGCGCCGGCGGCGAGCACGTCCTCCTCGTCCATGACCGGATCGCCGGACTGCGTCGCCGAGACGAGCACGAGCGTCGGCGCGCGGTCGAGCTTGGCGGCGGCGATCGGATCGTCCGACGCCGCCTTGAGGCGCTCCAGCGCGCCAGGGCCGAGGACGCGGAAGCGCCAGGGGTTCGTGAGCTTGTGGTTCGGCGCCCAGCGGGCCAGCTCGAAGAGCTCGTCGAGGGTCTCTCGGTCCACGGCGTCGGGCGCGTAGGCCTTGTGCGTTCGCCGCGTGCGGATCGCGTGCTCGAGCTCCATGCTCAGGCCTCGTCCTCCTCCGGGTCCTCGTCGACGTCCTCGCCGTCGTCCTCGTAGAGCGACTCGCGCGCGATCTCCTTGCCCTTGGCGTCGTAGAGCTTGGCCTCGAGCGTGTCGCCGCGGTAGGCGTCGGGCGCCAGCAGCGTGAAGCGCTCCATGATGAGCTCGCACTGGTCGACGGTCAGGTCTGCGAGCTCGGCGGTGACGATCGCCCCGTCGGTCACGAGCGGCCGGCCCCAGACGAGCGTCATGTGCGCGACCTTGCCACCCTCGCCGCGCCACGCGCCGACGACCTCGTCGCAGAGGTCGAGCTCCCAGTCGGGGTTGGCCTCCGCCGTGTCCTCGGTGAAGTCGGCGACGGCGTCGAACTCGGTCGGCTCCCGATCCTCGGTCGCGGTGCGGAAGGAGACGTAGCCGAAGAGCTCAAAGCCCTTCGACGTCCGCGCCGTGGCCGGGACGTATGTCCTGCCGTGCCAGGTGCGGTCGGGGTAGAACGCGATCTCGCCGGGATCGCCGAGGTCCTCGTCCTCGGTGTCGATGGCGTCGCAGGCGCCGAGGAAGTGGCGCTCGAGCGTCCCCGCCCAGCGACCGTAGGGAAGCGGTTCCTGCGGGGGCTCGGCGACGAAGCGCGGAACGAAGCGAGGCTCGACGGGCATGGCGCGCAGTCTACGGCCGCGACGCGGGCGGCCCGCTCACCCCTCGAGCAGCAGCGTGACCGGTCCGTCGTTGACGAGCTCGACGGCCATGTCGGCGCCGAAGACCCCGCCCTGTGCGCCCAGCCGCGCGCGGAAGCGCTCGTACAGCGGCTCGGCGACGGGGCCGGGCGCGGCCGCGACGTACGACGGCCGGTTGCCCTTGCGCGTATCGCCATAGAGCGTGAACTGGCTGACGCACAGCACCTCGCGCTCGCCGAGCGGCTCGTTCATCCGTCCCTCGGCGTCGGGGAACACGCGCAGCGCGCGGACCTTGTCGGCGAGCCGGTCGGCGCGCGCCTCGTCGTCGTCGTGCGTGACCCCGAGCAGCACGAGCAGCCCGGGGCCGATCCGTGCGACCAGCTGCCCGTCGACGCGCACCTCGGCGCGGGAGACGCGTTGGACGAGCGCGCGCACGGCGGCGGGCGGAGGCTTCGCCGCTTCAGCCGAAGAAGACCTGGGCGGTCTCGAAGAGCTTCGGGTCGAGCAGCTTGGGCTCGCTGAGCGCGTCCTCGAGCGCGACGAGCTCGATGTCGGTGCCGTGCAGCGCGACCATCCTGCCGAAGTCGCCGTTGGACGCGGCGTCGATCGCCGCGACCCCGAAGCGGGTGCCCAGGACGCGGTCGAAGGCGACCGGCGAGCCGCCGCGCTGGATGTGGCCGAGCACGGTGGCGCGGCTCTCGAAGCCCGTCTTGTCCTCGATCTGCTTCTCGAGCTGGTGGGCGATCCCGCCGAGCCGGGCATGGCCGAAGGAGTCCACCGTGTCGGCGGCCGTCGCGGCCTCGCCGCCCTCGGCCGGCGTGGCGCCCTCGGCGACGACGACGATCGAGAACGTCTTGCCGGTCGTCTCGTGACGGTGCGTGATGTGGTTGCAGACCTCGTCGAGGTCGAATGGGCGCTCGGGCACGAGGATGACGTCGGCGCCGCCGGCCATCCCGCACCAGCAGGCGATCCAGCCCGCGTCGCGGCCCATGACCTCGCAGACGATCACGCGATCGTGCGACTCGGCGGTCGAGTGCAGGCGGTCGATCGCCTCGGTCGCGATCTGCACCGCGGTCTGAAAGCCGAACGTGAAGTCCGTCGCGTTGAGGTCGTTGTCGATCGTCTTGGGCACGCCGACCGTCGGGAAGCCCGCCGCCCACAGCTTGCGCGCCACGCCGAGCGTGTCGTCGCCGCCGATCGGGATCAGCACGTCGATGCCGCGCTCCTTCAGCGACGCCAGCACGCGCTCCTCGCCGTTCTCGGTCTTGTAGACGTTCGTGCGCGAGGTGCCGAGGATCGTGCCGCCCTTGTGCAGGATGCCGCTCGTGTTCTCGCGCGTGAGCTCGATCGCGTCGTTGTCGAGCACGCCCTTCCAGCCCTTGCGAAAGCCGAAGATCTCGTGCCCGTAGTGGTCGATTCCCTTGCGGACGATTCCGCGGATGACGGGATTGAGGCCGGGGCAGTCGCCGCCGCCTGTCAGAAGTCCGATTCGTGCCATGCGCGCCATCCTGCCACGCTCAAGGCGTCAGCCGTCGGCACCCTCGTGCCCTGCTTCGGCCAGCCCGCGCCGCGCGCGCAGGTGCGGCATCGGGTCCCACGGACGGGTGACGAGCCGCTTGGCGACCGCGAGCGGCACGACCTTCTTGAAGAAGTTGCCGACGTCGAAGGCCGCGCGCACCTCGCGCACGTAGGGGCGCGGCAGGCCGCCGCGGACGAGCCCCTGGCTGACGTCGACGAGGTCGGCGCGGCGGAAGGCCTCCACGAGCGGCGCGTGCGCACCGCGGTAGCGCGTGATCCGGTGATGCTCGGCGACGATGAGGGCGAGCTCGTCGGCCCAGGCGGTGCGGCCGGTCTCACGCAGCCAGGCGTCCTGGGCGCGGATCGACGGCCCGAGGTAGTCCAGCGAGCTGAACGCCTCGAGATCGTGGAAGGCACCGGCGATCGCCAGCTTGTCGTCGCGGTCCGCGGTCTGGGGCGTCAACGCGCGGGCGAAGTTCAGCACGCGGTAGACGTGCCCGGTGTAGCCCGCCCACGCCGCGTCGTCGCCGCCGGCGCGATCGCGGTGGTCGGCGAGGATCTGCTCGACGAGCGGGTGCTCGCGGACGAGCTCGGTGGGCGGCACGCAGCGATCATGCCATCTCACGTCACGGCCGCGGCCACGAGCGCGGCGGCGAGCGCGATCGTGGTCGACCAGGCCAGCGCCGCGGCGGCGATGGCGTGGTCGAGGTCGTAGGCGTGCGCGACGACGAGCGTGTTGACGCCGACCGGCATCGCGGCCTGGAGCAGGTAGGCGTCAGGCACGTCGGCGACCACGGCGGCGAGGCCGAGCATCAGCAGCGGCGCTACGACGATCCGCAGCCCCACGACCACCGCGACCGGGGCGCTCAACGGCGGCGGAAACCCGATCCGCTCGACCGCCAGCCGCACGCCGACGACGAAGAATCCGATCGGCGCGAGCGCCACGACCGCGACCTTGGCGACGTCGACGAGCACGTCGGGGGCCAGCGCGTCGGGCGCGACGAGCGCGGCCGCCACCGCGATGAGCGGCGGGTTGCGCAGGACGTAGGTGCGCAGCCGCAGCGCCGGCGGCTGGCCACGGGTGGTGACCATCGCCGCGACGCCGAACGCGGCGACGAAGAAACACCGGCATGCCGACGAGCGCGTCGAAGGTGACGGCGGCGCCGAGCTCGTCGTGGCCGAGCAGGGTCGCGACGACCGGGGCGCCGAAGTAGCCCGTGTTGGCCATGATCGCGGCGATGACGACCATCGCCGCCATCCGCGGCTCGAGGCGCAGCACCCGCGTCGCGAGCGCCCAGGCGGCGAGCCCGACGATCGCGAGCATGGCGTAGGCCAGCAGCAGGCCGATCCCGGCGCTCGCCGTCAGCTCCGCGCGCACGAGGACGAAGAACGTGATCAGCGGCAGCGCGACCCAGAGCATCGCGTCCAACAGCCGCCGCGTCAGCGCAAGCGCGCCCTCGCCGTAGCGGTGCTGCGCCCATACGCCCGCCGCCACCGAGGCGGCGATCGCCAGCGCCAGGGCGGGCACGACTACGCGCCGCGCAGCTCGGCGGCCGCCAGCTCGGGTGCGACGTCGTTTCGGTGCAGCCCGATGCCGAGCTCGAGGCCCGGCGCCGGCGTCGTGCGCGGCACGACGTCGATCCGCCAGCAGAAGCGCTCGGCGTCACGCGGCGCGGTGCGCACCCAGAGGCTCAGCGGCGGGCTCTCACCGAAATGACGGGCCAGGCGCGACAGGCCGTCGTGCAGCAGCGCGGCGCCGGTCGGGCCGTCGTCCTCGAAGCGCTCGCGTCCCCGGCGCGGGACGAGCATGAGCGCGTACGGGGCGCTGGACGCGTACGGGCAGAACAGCACGGCCTCGTCGTCGATCGCGACGATCCGCTCGCGGCGGCGGACCTCCTCCTGCACGAGGTCCTCGAGCAGGTTCGCGCCCATCGTCCGCTGCGCGTGCGCGCTGAAGCGCTCACGCTCGCGCGCCACCGCCGCCGGGACGAAGTCCAGGGCATAGAGCTGCGCCTGCGAGCGCGGCGGCGCGCCCGGCGCAGGCGGCTCGTCGACGCAGACGTGCACGTACGCGGCGCCGGCGTGGGCGCGCATGCGCTCGCGCCACACCGCGACAGCGGCCTGCAGCTCCTCGCTTCCCATCGCGCCGAGCGACGCCGTGCCGTCGGGCCCGTTGTCGATGAGCTCATGGGCTCCGCGGGCGGAGCGCGCGGAGTACAGCGCCGGCTGCGCGTCAGGCGGCGGCGGGGGTGGATCGGCGGTCAGGAGGGGAACGTCTGAGGAAGGGCGGCTCCCGGTGGCAACGATCCCGCGCAGGCCCGACAGCGGATCGATGCGAACCTCGTGCACCGCCGCTCAGCCCGGGTCGCGGCCGAGCGCGTAGCGGTCGATCTCGGCGGCCAGCTGGGCCTCCGAGCTGTAGCGGCCCTGGTGGACGAGCACGCGCTTGCCGCGCGCGTCATAGAACGCGGTCGCGGGCAGACCCACCGCGCCGTACTCGCCGGTGAGCGCCTGGCGCGGATCCTCGATCGACGGATAGGGCATCGGATAGCGCGCGCTCAGCTCGCGCGCGGCGTCGCGGCTGTCGCCGGAGTTCACTCCGAGAAACGCGACGCGGGCGCCGCGCTTGACCGCCTGGCGCTGGAAGAACGGCAGCTCGAAGCGGCACGGGTCACACCAGGACGCCCACAGGTTCACGACGACCGGATGCCCGCGCAGCTCGCGAAGATGCGCCTGGAGCGCCCGCTCGCCGCCGGGCTGCAGGTCGTTGACCCGCGCGTGCAGCGCGGCGAGGGGGGCGGGCGCCCGCTCGGCCAGCGGCCTGGACACCTCTGCCCGCGTCAGGGCCTTCGGCGGGCCGCCTGCGGCGGAGTCCGTGTCACCGGCCTGATTGGCGCCGATGACCACGGCGATCACGAGCACCACGGCTCCCAGTGCGAGTAACACCCTGCGCATCAGGCGACGAAGGGTCGCAGACCGCGGGATCGGGTATGTCACATCCACCGCGTTCGCTATCCTGCGCGGTGACGCGGGTGGAGGGCCCGTCTCCGCCGGAGACGCCTCACCCCGCCCCCCCCGAGCCGGTCTCGGTTGTCTGGATCGCGACGGATTGCGAGCGCGATCCACCTCACGTTACGAGCAGGAAGCCGATCTTGGCTGATCCCACGCCAGTGGCCCTCGTTGCCACGTCCGTTCCCAAGTCCTCCGACATCAAGCGCGCGGAGAAGTTCACGCGCGAGACCTTCGTGCACGCAGGTGAAGCCACGGAGGATGCCCTCGCGCCCGGAACCGCCCGGCGCCGCGCGCTCGACGCCGCGCTGCTGGAGATCGACGCGGGCGAGAAGGTTCCCTCGACGAGCTGGCGGCGGCGCTACTCGCTCATGCTGGGCCTCGAGCGGGTGCTCTCCGAGGACGAGCCCAAGCTTGCCGACGGCACGTCGCTGAACCCGCATCAGGTCGACGCGCTGTCCGGCACGCTGACGGCGCTGCTCGCCGAGGCGCAGCGCAACGGCGCCGCCGCGCCGGCGCCCGCCGCCGCGCCGGTGCTCGCCGTCGACGACGACGAGCCCGACGACAGCGATTTCGCCACGCCCGCGGCAGCAGAGGACGACGACGAGGATGACGAGCCCGACGACGACGAGGACGACGACGACGAGCCCGAGGACCTCTCGCCGCTGGACATCGACATCGACATCGGCGACGACGAGGACGACGACGAGCAGGGGACCGAAGCGGAGGAGGACGCCGCGGGCGGCGACGAGTTCGCCATCGACGAGGACCAGCTCGACGAGGCGCCCGACGATCCCAACGCCCACAAGCGCTTCTGGTTCGAGCACGCCACGGGCGCCGGCAAGACGGTGGCCGCGATGGGCTTCGTCGACGCGTCGCGCACCGGCGGCATCCTCATCCTCACCCACCGCCGCAACCTCGTCGACCAGTTCCACGGCGAGCTCAAGGAGCGTGGCTACGCCAAGCGCGTGACGCCTGCCCTGCTCAAGGGCCAGGACGCCGCGAACGGCCCCGTCACGGTCGAGACCTACCAGTGGTTCGTGCGCAACGCCGGCCAGATCTCCTCGGCGTACTCGATCGTCATCTGCGACGAGGCCCACACCGCGCTGGGCGAGAAGACGAGCGCGGCGATCCGCGCGTGGACCGGCCCCGTCTTCATCGGCATGACCGCGACGGGCGCGCTGATCGCCCGCCACGTCACCGACCTCTTCCCGACGCAGACCTCGCGCTTCGACCTCGCACAGGCCGCCCGGCGGGGCGTCATCTCGCCGCTGCGCTGCGTGCGCATCCCGCCGGGGCCGGGCGTGCGGACGATCGCCAAGGTTCCGCTGCGCCGGGGTGAGGTCGACGTCGAGTTCGACCAGGAGATGCTCGCCGAGCTGCTCGACCAGGCGCCCTTCAACTACGCGGTCGCCGATCTCTACAAGGTGCGCTTCAACGGCGTCCCGGGCGTCGTGTACGCGGCCGGCGTGCGCCACGCCTACAACGTCGCGCAGGCGTTCCGCGACCAGGGCATGAAGGCGATGGCGGTCTCCGGTGAGACGAAGAAGCGCGAGCTCGCAGAGATCCTCGCCAGCTACGAGCGCGGCGACATCGACGTGCTCGTCAACGCGCAGCTGCTCGCCGAGGGCTGGAACTCACCGCGCGCGACCGTCTGCATGCACCTCGCCCCGACCGCCTCCAAGCGCATCTACCAGCAGCGCGTGGGCCGCGTCACCCGCCGCCATCCGGGCAAGGAGGCCGGGCTCGTCGTCGACTTCGTCGCGCCGGACACGAAGAACGACGATCCCGTCGTCACGCTGCACTCCCTGCTCGATCGCGACGTCTACCGCGGCGGCGCCATCGTCGTCGGTCCCGTGCGCCGCGGCCGCGGCCGGCGCGTGCGCGTCGAGCGGCGCGTGCTGCCCGTCACCGCCGACGAGGACCGCCGGATCGACGTCTTCGAGCGCGAGCTGTGGCGCATCGCCGTCGAGCACCTGCCCTACGGCGAGCAGATCCAGTGGGCCGCGCTGGCCGGCGCCCGCGTCGCGCCCAGCGGCTGGCGGCGCGCCCGCGCGATGCTGCACTTCGACCGCGGCGGCGAGTTCAAGCGGGCATTCCTGCTGACCGCCGTGCAGCGCAACCAGAACCCGCAGCTGCGCGTGCGCGCCCTGCAGGAGATCGCCGCGCTGCGCGACGGCGAGGCCTTCGACACCGCGATCGACGTCATCGGCACCTGGACGCGCGAGGAGCGCCGCGAAGGCACGAAGGTCATGCTGCTCGCGCTGGCCGAGAAGCGCATCGGCCGCCGCGACCAGGCCAACGCCTGGATCTGGCGGCTGGCCTCCTACACGCGCGAGGTGCACGAGGAATACGCGGTGCAGCGCTGGCCGGAGACCAAGCGGCTGCTGGGCCTTCTGGTGAACTCGTCCGGTGCGGCCCATGCGCGCAACGCCCGCCGCCTCGTGCACGCCGCCCGCAAGCAGGACCGCCGCCTGTCGGCGGCGATCCTCGCAGCGGCGATCGCCCACTCGCCCGAGGCCGAGGAGATCCTGCGCGGCGCCCGCACGCGCCTGGCGCGCAAGCCGAGCGCGCTGTCGCGCGAGCTGCTGCGCAACTTCCCCAAGAGCCGTGGCCGGCGGGGCAACCGGCGCCGGCGCAAGAAGGGGGCCGGGGAGGGCGGGGAGGACGGCGCCATCAGCGTGATGGCCGGGCAGAAGGGTGCGCCCGACGAGATCTCCGGGCAGGAGCCGCGCGAGGGCGAGGGCGGCGGCGGCGACGGTCGTTCGGGATCCTCCCGGCGCCGGTCACGCCGCTCGCGCAACGGCCGCGCCCGCAACGCCGATCCGGACCGCGCCCAGTCCCCGTCCGAGCAGTCCGACACCGCCGCCGGCAGCGACGACGGCAACTCCTCCGACGGCGAGCTGCAGCCCGTCGGCCGTGAGCAGGGATCGCCGCCGACGCCTCGCCGCGCGCGCGGCCGCCGGCGTCCCGAGCCGAAGGTCGACGACGAGACGGCGGTCTCCGCGATCGCCGACGCCGCTGCTGCGCTGGCCGCCGCACGCGGGCCGAAGCCCGACGTCCCGGCGGACGGCGAGACCCCGGCGAAGCCGAAGGCCGCCCCGCGGCGCCGGACGCCCGCGAAGAAGGCTGCCGCGGAGGGCGAGTCGCTCGCTGCGAGCGCTGCCGTCGCCGAGACGGCGCCGGCCAAGGCGAAGGCGGCGCCACGGCGCCGGTCGCCGGCCAAGACGGCCGAGCCCGTCGCGGAGTCCGCTGCGGCCGTGGCCGAGGGCGCGCCCGCCGCCCGCCGCGCGCCCGCGAGGAAGAAGATCGCCGCTGCTGCTTCTGCTCACGACCCAGCCGACGCCCCCGAGACAAGCCGAAGCCGAAGCCGAAGCCGAAGCCGAAGGCGGCGCCCAAGGCGAAGGCGGCGGCGCCGCGCCGCGCCGCGGTCCGCCGCGCGCCCGCGAAGAAGAAGCACGGCGACGACGACGCGCCGCAGTCCGGCGCGCACGACGACGACGTCGAGTCCGCCGCCTAGCGGTCAGTGCCGCAGCGCGGCGGCCAGCCCGGCCGTCAGCACGACGCCGAGCGCGGCGATGCCCAGCGCGGCCGCGATCGCGGCCGGGTGCTCGAGGGCGCTGATCGCCATCCCGGGTGAGCGGATGACCGCCATCGCTCCGACCAGCCCGACCGACGCCGTCGCCAGTACGGCCAGCGCCGCCACAGGGATCGGGGCGAGGGCCGGCGCCTGCGTCGCGCGAGCGCGCTGCGGCCGGCGCGCCTCGAGCGCGGCCAGCACCGCCGCGCCGAGCAGCGTGAAGGTCGCGGCGACGAGGAAGCCGCCGAGGACGTCGCTGGGAAGGTGCCAGCCCAGCGCGACGAGCGCGTAGCCGACGGCGATCGCGTAGCCCGCCCCGAGCAGCGCCGTGAGCGCGCGCAGCTCGGGTCCGGCGACGAGCACGCAGCACAGCGCCAGCGACATCGCGGCGGTCGCGTGTCCGCTCGGCCACGAGCCGGGATACACCATCTCGACGCCGGCAAGGTCGATCACCCGCAGGTCCGCGAGGGCGGGCTTGAGCAGCTGGGTCGTCAGGTTGGCGCCGACGAGGATCACCGGGACGAGCAGCGCCATGAGCGGTCGCGACCGCAGCAGCGCGACCACGACGAGCAGGATGGCCCCGAGGAGCAGGGGCACCGGATCGGCGAGGTGCGCGACGCCGTTGATCTGCGGCTGCACCGGCGGCTGCGCGACCCCCGTGAAGGACTGCATCGCGCTCGCGTCGAGCCCGCGGCCGCGCGGGATGTTGAGTGCCACGAGCCAGACGGCAACCGCCGTGCCGGCGCTCATGGCTGCGAGCGCGAGCAGGGTGAGGGGTCGGCGCGACATCCGGTCAAGCGTAGACCTCGACCGCAACGGGTCCGCCGTCAGCCCCTGCGCACGGCAACGGAAACAACGATGTCGTGGTTCGCCGCCGGCGGGTGATGGACCCAACGGCGTTACTCTCTCGATGCGGTGCGAACGCTATGAATGTGCTCGCGGCATGAGCCGCGACGAGGAGCTTGCCGCACGTGGCGCGGGGCGCCTGCGAACGCTCGAGGATCTCGGCGACCTCACCGGCGCTCGCGTCCTCGTCCGCGCCGAGTTCAACGTGCCCATGCGCGCCGACGGCGAGGTTGCCGACGACACCCGCCTACGTCTCACCCTGCCGACGATCGTGGCGCTGCGCGAGCGCGGCGCGCGCGTGCTGCTCGTCGCCCACCTCGGCCGGCCGCGCGATCGCGAGCCGTCGCTGTCGCTGCGGCCGGTGGCCGCGCGGCTTGCGCAGTTGCTCGGCGAGGACGTCGCGTTCGCACCCGACCTCGAGCACGTCATGGACGGCGATGTCGTGATGCTCGAGAACATTCGCTTCGAGCGCGGGGAGACCGACAACGATCCGGCGCTCGCGGCGCGGCTCGGCGCGCTTGCCGATGCCTATGTCAACGATGCCTTCGGCAGCGCACATCGCGTCAACGCCTCGACGGTGGGGGTCTCACACCACGTCGCGCGCTCCGCGGCAGGGCGGCTGTTCGAGCGCGAGATCGCGATGCTGCAATCGGTCCTGCGGTCCCCGGCGCGGCCGCTCGTGGCGGTGCTCGGAGGGGCGAAGGTGACCGACAAGATCGGCGTCATCGAGCGGTTTCTCGAGCTTGCCGACACGGTTCTGATCGGTGGCGCGATGAGCTATCCGTTCCTCGCCGCGCAGGGGCATGGCGTGGGCGACTCGTTGTGCGACGCCGATGGCGTGGCTGTCGCGCGGCGCGTGCTCGCGCACACGGGCGGCCGACTGCACCGTCCGCTCGATTTCGTCGTCGGCGACCGCTTCGCGGCGGACGCGACACGGCGTGTGGTCGACGCCGCCGGCATCGAGGCGGGCTGGATGGGGCTCGACATCGGGCCGCGGACGCGCGCGGCCTACGCCGACGTGATCCAGCGCGCCGGCACCGTGTTCTGGAACGGCCCATTTGGTGCGTTTGAGCTCGAGCCGTTCGCGGCCGGCACACGCGCGATCGCCGAGGCGATCGCGCGCACCGACGCGACGACCGTCGTCGGCGGCGGCGATCTCGTCGCCGCGATCAATCGCTTTGGCCTCGCCGACCGCGTGACGCACGTCTGCACGGGCGGCGGCGCCGGCCTCGAGTTCATCGAGGGCCGCGTGCTGCCGGCGTACGCGGCACTCGCCGAGTGACGCACCCGGCGGTCGCCCTCGGGATCTCTCGGTCGGGCCGTGCTGCTGACCGACCAACGGGACACCCCATCAGCCGATCTTCTGCGCCAGCTCGACGATGATCCCGGCCGGGCCGCGCACGTAGCACAGCCAGTAGCTGTTCTCGTAGTTCACCAGCTCGCCGACCAGCTCGCCGCCGTGCGCTTGCAGGCCGGCGAGGGATGCCTCGACGTCGTCGACGACGAAGAGGATGTGGCGGATGCCCGGGGCGTTGGCCGGCGGCGGACCGCCGTCGCCGCCCTCGTATGAGGGCGAGCGGTACGTGGCCAGCTCGACCTTGGCGTTGCCATCCGGAGTCCGCAGGATGACGACATCCGCGCGCACGCCCTCGAGCCCGTTGATGCGGTCCACCGAGCCGCCTTCGACGGACGCCTCGCCCTCCAGTTCCAGCCCGAGCGCGACGAAGAACGCGGTCGCCGCCGCGAGGTCGTCGACGACGATGCCGATGTGCTCCAGGCGCAGGACGGTCATGAACGGCCTCCGGCCAGGTCGTGCGGCATGTCCTCGTCGTCCAGCAGATACCTCGCCATGGTGGTCTCCTCGTGTCGCGGGCCGCGCCGCTCGTGGGTGGGCGGGCCTCTGTCTGATGAGCGCAGCCGGTCAGCGCTTCTCGACATGGAACCCTCATTCAGCTCCCCGACCGTCGCGTAGGGGAATGCGTACCGCTGGCCGATGAGAGGCGTAGCATCGTGGTAACGACCGTGCGTGGTCGGCCGCTTGTCGTGGTCGTGCGGGGCGGCTGGCCGCACCGACTCATCACCGACGTGCGGCCCTTGTTCGGGGAGGGCAGGACGTAGGGCATGGCGAGCAGGCCTTCGGAACGTTTCGTGTGGGCGGTGGACACCCTGGCGCTCGACCCGGCCGGTCGCGTGCTGGAGGTCGGCTGCGGACACGGCGTGGCCGTATCCCTGGTCTGTGAGCGGCTGACCAGCGGACGGATCACCGCGATCGATCGCTCGCAGAAGATGATCGAGATGGCGACGCGCAGGAATCGCGAGCACATCGCGAGAGGCACGGCGGTGCTGAAGACGGCGGCGCTCGAGAAGGCGGACTTCGCAGACGAGCGATTCGACAAGGTCTTCGCCTTCAACGTCGCGCCCTTCTGGCTTGCGCCGGAGGACGCGCTGGGGATCGTCCGGCGGCATCTGGCCCCCGATGGAGCGGTCTATCTCTTCTGGGACGCTCGACACACGGAGCCCGGCCGAGCTCGCGACCTGGCGGACCGGCTGAGCGAGAAGCTCCGGCTGGCCAGGTTCTCCGTGAGCCACGTGCTGGTCAAGGACCTGCGCCCGGTTCCCGCGGCTTGCGTGATCGGGCAGCCCTGGTAGGCGCGCGGCTATGGCCGGCGGCTGAGCCATCCGGTGATCGTTGACCCCCCAGGGGAACCTCAATCGGCACGCTGAACCATCCAGGGCAGATCAGGACGTGCCAGCCGGTTGGCGAAGAACGAGCCGCCGCGCGGCAACCGCGAGTGCCGCGCACAATCCGCACGCAAAGCTCCATGCCCGGGCACGTCCGAGGAGAAGCTCACGTCCGCGCTGCTGGTCGGTTACGCCCGTGTCTCAACCCAGGATCAGGACCTCACCGCGCAGCGGAGGTGCTCGCGGCGCTCGGCGTGCCGGTCGACCGCACCTGTCGATCACGGCCTGACGGGGACCAACCGCGATCGTCCGGGCTGCGCGAGGCACTGGCGGCGTATCGCAGCGGCGACACGCTGGTCGTCACGAGCTCGACCGTCTCGCGCGGTCGCTGCCTGACGCGCGCGAAATCCTTGAGGATCTCACCACGCGCGAGGTCAAGCTCAGCATCGGCGGCTCGGGGCACGACCCGACCGACCCGGTGGGACGGTTGCTCTTCAACGTGCTGGCGATGGTCGCGGAATTTGCGTCAGGCCTGATCCGACTGAGGACCATTCGCTGCTCGCGGGCCCGTCAGGCCGCGTGGGCACCGGCTCGCAACGCGTCGGCCGCCGCGGCGCTGAGGTCGGTCCCATTAGCGGCGGCGCGCTGCTCAAGCTCGTGCAACGTGTCGGCGTCGACGGCAACATACAACCGCACCTCGGTGCCCTCGGCCGGGCGGTCGACGCGCAACGTTTCGACGGTGTCGAGCAGGGCGTCGAGCTCGTCGGAGGTGATCTCGTCGACGTGCATCGCTACATCATGCTCATCTATCGATCTCGGCGGTAGCGGCTGACCTGCGAAGCACTCGCCTCCCACGCGGTGCGCACATGCCAAGCGCCCGGATCGACCGGCTCGGGGGTCGAGCACGACGGCGCAATCGCGTGGGCCGCGAGCTTGGCGACCGTCGTCTCAGAAAACAACAAGACGGCGATCAGCACCGCCGCACCGTACTCGCCGGTGGAGCAAGACGCCGATTTGCACAGCACGGTTCTCTCGCACGAGACGTCCGCAAGGGAACGTTCAGGGGACTCCTGTCGCCGCGACACCGCGCCGCGTCGTGAGTGCTGCTCTGCGCGAGATAGAGCGGTTTCGGTTGCGGATCGTCGGGCGGGCGCGCGAGGACGGCGCGAAGCTCGGTGTCAGGTCTGCCGCGAGGGTGCCGCCTCCGGCAAGGTCTCGCAGGAGATCGAGCACAGGCTCGCCAGCTGCATCGACGAGTGATTTGAGGTACAGGGAATCCCGCCGCTTGAGAGGGGACGCAGGCTCGTGCCCGACCCCTCTGGGATGGCTCGAAGGGCTTGGCGGACGCAACACGGCGAGCGCGGCTTCGGGGCCGTCGGCTTCACCAACAAGTTGGATCATCCAGAAGGGCAGGTCCTCGTCGGTCAGCGCTTCAGCGTTGGCGCTATCGATTCGAGTGAAAATGCTGCTATCGCCCCTCGCCGAGCAGGTGCACCTCGCCGGCGGTGAGCGCGATCCGGCCGGCGGCCGCGTCGTCCACGAGCAGGCGGCCGTCGTCGTCGATGCCGCAGGCGACCCCGTCGCCCTCGGCCCAGCGCACGCGACGGCCGAGCAGCGCGTCGCGGCGGCGCAGGTCGTCCAGCGTTCGCGCGGTGGGCTGGGTGAGTCGCAGCTCGAGCGCGCGCAGGAGCGCGCCGAGGGCGGGCTCGATCGCGCCGGGCTCGAGGCCCAGTGAGGCCGCGCGGTCGTGCAGCTCGTGCGGGAGATCCGCGACGCGCACCGCGACGTTGAGCCCGATGCCGAGCACGGCCCAGCCCTCCTGCGGCCGGGTCTCACCGAGCACGCCGGCGAGCTTGCGGCCGTCGAGCAGGACGTCGTTGGGCCACTTGATCGTGATCGCCGCCGCGCCCGTCACGCGCGTCGCGGCGACGTCGGCGACGGCGAGCGCGCCGACCATCGGCACGAGCGGCGGCCAGTCGCGCAGCACGAGCGACATGAGCAGCGCGCGGCCCGGTGGTGCGCTCCACGTGCGGCCCTGGCGCCCCCGCCCCGCGCGCTGCTCGCCGGCCGTCACGAGCGTCCCGTGCGGGGCGCCGGCCGACGCGAGCGCGCGCGCGACCGTGCTCGTCGAGCCCGTGACGCGGTGGTGCAGCCGCGGTGCTCCCAGCCGGGCGGTCAGGACGCCACCGGCGCGATCAGGATCTCGTCGTCGATCGCGAGCCCGAGCGCGGTCACGGCCGACCCGCGGTTCACCGCGAGCGACAGAGCGCGGTAGCCGTCCTCGTAGAGCAGCAGCTCGCCGGGGAGGACGTCGGAGAACGTCGTCGCGTAGTGCGCGCGCCGGCGCACGACCGTGACCGACGCCCCGCGCCGCACGCCGGCCGCGGCGAGATCCTCGGGCTGCGCGTCGAGCACGACGTTGCCGTAGCCGTCGGCGTGCAGCACGTGGGCCAGCACCCCGTCACCGGTGACCCGCGCGCGGGGCAGCTCGAGCGTGGCCAGTCCCGCCGGGTCCAGCGGCTCGCCAACCTGTGTGAGCGCGGCGCCGGCCGCCAGGTGCGCCGTCACCGGCGCGAAGACGTCGCGGCCGTGGAACGAGGCCGCCACGGGCTCCAGCCGCAGTGGCGACCGGCTGATGTCGGCCGCTTCGGCGACCCCGCCGAAGCGCTGTGCCGCCAGCCACAGCAACCCGTTGTCGGGACCGACGAGGAGCCGGTCGCCGTCGCCGCAGCGCAGCGCCACGGCGCGGCGGTCCGATCCGACGCCGGGATCGACGACCGCCAGGTGCACGCCGGGCGGCATGTACTGCAGCGCGCGGCGCAGGACGAGCGCGCCGCCGCGCACGTCGTGGCGCGCGATCCCGTGCGTGACGTCGATGACCCGCACGGCCGGCGCGATCCGCGCGATCACCCCGTGGCAGACGCCGACGAAGTCGTCGTCGAGGCCGTAGTCGCTGAGGAACGTCACGACCGTCATGCGCCGATCGAGTGTATGGCCCGGCGACCGGGTACCCGCACCGCCATGCGCCCCGGATCCCATACCCAGACGCCCTCCGTCAGCGAGGTCGTGCGCCGCTCGGTCGCGATCATCGACCCCGACGGCGGCGATGATCTCGTGACCGACTTCCTGCTCGCCTACGAGGACAGCGACGAGCCCGTGACCGCGCTCGAGGGGCGCGACCGCGAGTTCTTCGAGACCGCCGAGCGCGTGCAGGGCTCGATGCCGGGCGGAGGCGTGCAGATGGCCGCCGCCGTCGCGACCTACATCGCGTTTCGCCGCGACGAGCTGACCGACGACGACGCGGACCTGCTGCGTCTCGCGGCACGCGCCGAGTACGGCGAGAGCCCACCCGAGGAGATCGCGCTGTGGCTGCGGGAAGCGGGGATGGCGGCGTGAGCGGCGAGACGGAGGAGGAGCCCGAGCCGGTGAGCGGCATGCCGGAGGAGGAGCGCGACCAGGACCTGCCCCTCGGCGTTCCGCCCGACGGCGAGGAGGCCGATCGCAAGCTGCCCGGCTTCCCCGAGGGCGACATCGACACCGCGGGCTGAAGCGCGAGGGCGCTCGGCGGCCGGCGTTCAGCTGCGCGCCGCGACGTCCTCCAGCAGCGCGGCGATCAGTCCGTCCGGCGTGTGCTCGGCGGCCTCCACGTCGGCCGTCAGGCCATGCTCGCGCAGCGCATCGCTGGTGATCGGGCCGATCGAGACGATGCGCTGGCCGTCGGTCGGCTCGCCCGCCGCCTCGAGGAAGAAGCGCACCGACGAGGCCGAGGTGAACGTGACGTAGTCGGCCCCGAGCGCGGACTCGAGCGCCGCCGCCGACAGCGACTCGGGCGCGGTTCGATAGAGCGCGAGGATGCCGACCTCGGCGCCCCGCGCGCGCAGCGCGTCGGGCAGGACCTCGCGCGCCTCGGCAGCGCGGGCGATGAGCGCGCGCCTCACCGGTCGATCGGCGAGCGCCTCGACGAGCGACTCCGCGATCGCCCGCGGCGGCACGATGTCGGCAACGATCCCGCCGGCGCGCAGGGCGTCGGCCGTGCCCGGGCCGATGGCGGCGATGACCGGTCCCGCGAGCGCCCGCGCGTCACCGGCCACCTCGAGCAGCCGGCGCGCTCCGTTGGGGCTCGTCACGCAGAGCAGGTCGTACGCGGAGAGGTCGGGCGGCAGCACGGCGTCCAGCTTCTCGACGCGGATCGTCGGCGCCTCGACCACGTGAGCGCCGAGCGCCACGAGCCGAGCGGCCAGCGCACTCGCCTGCGCACGCGCCCGGGTGACGGCGACGCTCAACCCCAGCAGCGGTCCGGCGGCGAACCAGGCGAGCTCCTCGTGCAGCGCGGCCACGGAGCCGACCACCGTGATCGCCGGTGCGCGCACGCCCGCCTGCGAGGCACACGCGGCGATGTCGGCGAGCGTCCCCGTCACCGTGCGCTGGTCGGCGAACGTCCCGCGCTCGACGATCGCGACCGGCTCGCTCGCGGGCCGCCCGCCGGCGACGAGGCGCTGCGCGATCCGGTCGAGCCTGCGCACGCCCATGTAGAAGACGAGCGTCCCGGGAAAGGCCGCCAGCGCGGGCCAGTCGACCTGCGCGTCGTCCTTGCCCGGGTCCTCGTGCCCCGTCACGAAGGCGACGGCCGCCGCCATCCCGCGCTGTGTCACGGGGATCCCGGCGTACGCGGGCGCGGCGACGCCCGCCGTGACGCCCGGCACGACCTCGACGTCGATCCCGGCGGCGCGCAGCAGCTGGGCCTCCTCGCCGCCGCGGCCGAAGACGAAGGGATCGCCGCCCTTGAGGCGCACGACCGCGCGCCCCGCTGTCCCGTGCTCGAGCAGCAGCTCGTTCGTCGCCTCCTGCGGGACCTGGTCGCCGCCGCCCACCTTGCCGACGTCGATCAGCTGCGCGTCGGTGCGCGCGCCGTCGAGCGCGCCGTCGGGGATCAGGCGGTCGTAGAGGATCACGTCGGCGCTCGCGATCAATTCGCGCGAGCGCACGGTCATCAGGCCCGCGTCGCCGGGGCCGGCCCCGACGAGGAAGACGGTCACGGCGCCGCGACCTCCTCAGCACGTGCCAGCAGCTCGGCGCCGCCGGCGGAGAGCAGCCGCTCGGCGGCCAGCGCGCCCGCTTCGGCGGGCGTTGCGCAGCGCGGCGTCTCGTCGCGCAGCCAGGACGATCCGTCGGGCAGCCCCGCGAAGGTCCGGATGACGATCGATCCGTCGCCGGCGACGCACGCGTGCACGCCCAGCGGCGTGTTGCAGCTCGCATCCAGCCGCGCGACGCAGGCGCGCTCGGCGAGCAGCGCGTCCCACGTCGCCGCGTCGGTGATCGCGTGCGCTGCGGCGGTTGCACGCGGGTCGCCGGCGCGCGCCTCGAGCACGAGCGTGCCCTGCCCGGGGGCCGGGACGAGGTCGTCGAGCACGCAGCCGACCTCGTCGCCGCGGCCGAGGCGCTGCAAGCCGGCGGCGGCGAGCACGAGCGCATCGGCGTCGCCGCCGGCGAGGCGCCGGAGGCGTGTGTCGACGTTGCCGCGCAGGACGATCACCTCGAGATCCTCGCGCAGCGCGAGCAGCTGCGCGGCGCGGCGCAGCGATGCCGTCCCGACGCGTGCCCCCGGCGCCAGCGACGCCAGCGAGTTCGCCCCGACCAGCGCGTCGAAGGGGTTGCCGCGGGCCGGCGCGCCGACGAGCTCGAGGCCGTCGGGCAGCGTGCTCGGCACGTCCTTGGCGCTGTGGATCGCGAGATCGATCTCGCCCGCCAGCAGCGCGAGCTCGAGCTCCTTGACCCAGCGTTCCTTGTCGTTGACGACGCCGCGTCCGCGGGACGCGTCGCCCGTCGTCGTCACCGTGACGAGCTCGACGTCGGGACCGAGCAGCGCAGCGACGGTTCCCGCCTGCGCGAGCGCGAGCGCGCTCCCGCGCGTCCCGACGCGCATCAGCCCGGGCCCGGGAGCACTACGACGAGGCGCGGCGCGGTAGCGGCCGCACGTTGCCGCCTCGGACCGCGGAATCCATGCCGGCGTCGCCGTGGCCCTCGTCGCCCTCCGGCGCGCCCTCGAGGCCGAACAGCTCGCGCATGATCTGCAGGCGCCCGTGCGAGCGACCCTCGGTCATCGTGCGCAGGCGCAGCGTCGGCTCGTGCAGCAGCCGGTTCATCACCGAGCGGGCGATCGCCTCGGCGCGCGCGACGTCGCGCTCGGAGGCGTCCTCCCAGCGCGCCTCGTTCTCGGCCAGGACCTGCTCGACGATCGCGTCGCCGTACTCGCGCAGCGCGCGGATCGTGGGCTGCACGGCGAGGGTTCCCAGCCAGCTCGCGAAGCGCTTGATCTCCTCCTCGACGATCGCCTCGGCGCGCAGCGCCTCGGCCTCGCGAACGGAGATCGTGTGGGCGACGCGCGCCTGCAGGTCGTCCATGTCGAACAGCGTCACGCCGTCCAGATCGGCGCAGGCGGGGTCGATGTCGCGCGGCACGGCGAGGTCGATGAGCAGCAGCGGGCGGCCGTGGCGCGCGCGCATGACGAGCTCGAGCTCCTCCTGGCCGACGATCGGGTGCGGCGACGCGGTCGAGGCCACGACGACGTCGGCGTGCCTGAGCTGCTCGGGCAGGTCGTCGAGCGCCACGACCTCGCCGCCGAAGCGGTCGGCGAGCGAACGGGCGCGGTCGGCGTGGCGGTTGGCGACGAAGATCGTGCAGACGCCGTGATCGGCGAAGGCCCGCGCGGTCAGCTCGCTGGTCTCGCCGGCCCCGATGATGACCGCGCGCGGATCGGTCCGCTCGCCCATGAGCGCGTGGGCGAGCTCGACGGCGACCGACGACATCGACGCGCGGCCGAGGCCGATCGAGGTCTCCGAGCGCACGCGCTTGCCGGTCTGCAGCGCGGCGGTGAAGAGGCGGTTGGTCAGCGGACCAGTCGTGCCCGACGCGAGCGCCACCTCGTAGGCGCGCTTGACCTGGCCCTGGATCTCCGCCTCGCCGACGATCATCGACTCCAGGCCGGCGGTGACGCGAAACAGCTGGCGCGCGGCGTCGCAGTTGCGGGGCGAGTAGATCCGCTCGGCGAGCTCGGTCGGGCGCACATGGGCGCGCTGGGCGAGCATCCCGAGGACCGCGCTCTCCGCCGCCACCGGGTCGCCGACGACGAGCGACAGCTCGGTGCGGTTGCACGTGGAGATGACGACCGCCTCGTGCACCTCGGGGTGCTCGGCGACGTCGTGCAGGAAGTCGGACACGGCGGCCTGGGTGAACGCGAGGCGCTCGCGCAGCTGGACCGGCGCGGTCTTGTGCGAGATGCCGAGCGTGATGAGCTCGGCGGTCATTTCACGGGCTCCTTCTTCGCGCGCGGCGCGGCCGGCGGCGGTGGCGGTGGCGGGGCGGCGTGGGCCTCCGCCGTGTCGGATTCCCTGCGCTCCACGATCTCGGCGATCTCCACGACCTCCTGCTCGATCTTCGAGAGCTTCGAGGCCATGATCGCGACGTAGATGAGGATCAGCAGCAGGAACGCCAGGTAGGCGCCCGCGACGTACTTGCCGGCCTCGTCGAGTGGCAGGGCGGGGAGCATGAGGCCCATCTCGTAACAGTCAGCCCGAAACTCCGGGCGCCGATCACCGTCTAGCTGCGTCCTCGGACACTCGATGTGCCAGAGGCACACCTTCGGTCCTGCGTCCTTGCCAGCCGGCGCCGGCATCCCGGTGTTTCGCGCAGCTGTCACGAGACGGACACTGAGCTGGGGGGCGGCGCTGCGGCCGGTGAGCGTGAGCTCGTCGTCGTCGCCGGCGAGCCTGCGTCGCAGCGAGCGCAGGCGGAAGGTGGCGTGCTTGGACGCCATCTCGTACTTGATCAGCGTGAAGAACAGCAGGGTCATGCCGGCGAGGGCGACGAGGAAGGTGATCGCGAACTTGCCGGGCATCCCGCCGGTCGTCGTGGCGAGCGTCTCGGGGTGGACGTACTGCTGGGCCATCCGCACGGCCGTGAAGTTCAGCGGCACGAAGGCGCCCGCGACGATCGCGAAGACCGCCGCGTAGCGCGCCTGCTTCTCCTTGTCCTCCAGCGAGAAGCGCAGCGGCCAGTACGTCGCGTAGAGCAGGAAGACGATGAGGAACGACACGAGCATCGGCTCGTCCCAGACCCACCAGTGCCCCCACGAGGCGCGCGCCCAGATCGAGCCCGTGACGAGCACGCCGACGGCGAGGATCACGGAGATGTGGATCGTCACGTAGGAGCGCATGTCCCACTTCGTCTCGCGCGTTCGCAGGTACATGATCGCGCAGACCCCGCCGCCGACGAAGCCGCACAGGGCGACGATCGCCATCGGCACGTGGACGTAGAAGATCTTCTGCACGAAGCCCTGGTCGGCGTCCAGCGGCGCGTAGAAGAACACCATCGCGAACGCGCCCGTGAGAACGAGTGCCGTTGCGAATGAGAGGGCGCGCAGGCCCTTGCCGTAGACGATTGCTCAGTCCTCCAACAGGAAGTCGAAGACCGCGTAGGCGATCAGCGCGAAGAGCAGATCATAGATGGCGAGTATTGCCATCCAGTTACCGGGCAGCGCGCCCGCGCCGCCGTCCTGCAGCAGCGGCGTGGCGCTGCGCGCGGCGGCCAGCACGACCGGCACGAGGAGGGGCAGCGCCAGCAGCGGCACGATGAGGTCGCGGGCCCGCGTCTGGATCGCCAGCCCCGCGACGAGCGTGCCGATCACGGCGATCCCGGCGTTGGCGAGCAGCAGCACGAGCACGAGCGGCGCGAGCGCCTGCGTCAGCGGCGGGCCGAGGAGCAGCAGCGCGAAGGCCGGCAGCGCGAAGACCTCCACGACGCACAGGAAGCCGAACAGCGCGACGGCCTTGGCGACGAGCATCGCCGTCCGGTCGACCGGCGCCAGCAGGAAGCCGTCGAAGCCGCCCTGCTCGTGCTCGGCGACGAACAGGCGGTTGACGCCGAGGATCGCGGCGAACAGCAGCGTGACGACGAGCACCCCGGACGCGAGGTCGCCGGCGACGCGATCGCGGTCGAGGCCGAAATGGAAGACGACGTACGTGGCGATGCTGAAGAGCACCATCGCGGGCACGGATTCGCGCGTGCGCCACTCCAGCGTGAGCTCTTTCGCCAGCAGCGCCGCGACCGTCGACCTCATCCGTACAGCGCCCCGATCTGGTCGGGGCGGATCTCGCCGGCCGGCGCGAGGAACGCGACGCGCGCCGCCTTCAGCCCCAGCGCGACGTCCGCGCCCTGCAGCCCGCCCGCGGGGTCATGGCTCGTGACGACGCGCGTCGCACCGCTCGCCGGCCCGATCAGCGGCGCGACCTGGGCCGCGGCGGCGGGATCGAGGTTCGCCAGCGGCTCGTCGAGCAGCAGCAGCTCGGGCTCGTGCAGCACCGCGCGCGCGATCGCCAGGCGCTGCACCATCCCGCGCGAGAGCTCGGCGACGGGGTCGTCTCCGCGCCCCGCCATCCCGACGGCGTTGAGGACCGCGTCGGCGCGTGTCGGCGACACGCCGTACAGCCGCGCGTAGAAGCGCAGGTTCTCGCGCCCGCTGAGCTCGCGGTAGAGCATCGCGTCGTGGCCGAGGAAGCCGATGCGCCCGCGGATCGCGTAGCCGCCGGCCGGCAGCTCGTGGCCCAGCACGCGCACCTCGCCGGCGTGTGGGCGCAGCAGCGTCGCGAGCATCCGCAGCAGGGTCGTCTTGCCCGCGCCGTTGGGACCGAACACGACGAGCGTGCGGCCGGCCTCGAGCTCGAGCGTGACATCGCGCAGGGCGGCGCGCTCACCGTAGCGGCGGCCGGCGCCGCGCAGCGCGATGGCGGGGTCGGTGTCGGCCACGGGCAGGACGCTACTCAGATGGTCGATCAGCGCGCCGCGGGCTCAGCGGCTCCCGGCGCCTACGCCGCGTGCGTGCGCTGCGCGGCGGCGATGAGGTCGAGCACGGCGCGCTCGTCACCGGCGCGCAGCAGCGCGATCGGGTCGGGCTCGCCGTTGACGATCGACTCGAAGAAGGCCTTGCGGTCCTGGTAGGTCGGCAGCGTGCCCTTCGCCCAGCCGCGCGCGTCGTTGAGCATGATCGCCAGGCGCGCGTACTCCTCGCCGAACAGCTCGGACACCTCGCGCTTCATCCGCTTGGCCAGCGCCGGCGAGGCGCCGGCCGTCGAGATGGCGATCGCGAGCGGGCCCGTGCGCACGATCGCGGGCAGGATGAAGTTGCACAGCGGCGGCACGTCGACGATGTTCACGAGCATCGCGCGCCGCTCGGCGTCGTCGAAGACGCGGATGTTGATGTCGGTGTCGTCGGTGCAGGCGATGACCATGAAGACGCCCTCGAGGTCATCCGGGCCGGCGTACTCGCGCTGCTCCCAGGCGATCGAGCCCTCGCCGGCGAGCGTGCGCAGCTCGGCGACGGCTTGCGGGGCGATGAGGACGACGTCGGCGTCGCAGGCGAGCAGCCCCTCGGTCTTCTCGAGGCCGATCTCGCCGCCGCCGACGACGACGCAGCGCCGGCCCGAGAGCTTCAGGCAGGCGATGTAGAACGGGGTGTCGAGCATCCCCTGGACGCAGGACTGGTCGCAGACGCCCTTGCGCAACTGGCAGACGCAGTCCTTCCCGGCATAGGCCTGTGCTGGCATCCGATCAAGGGTAATGCGCCGTACTGCCCTGGAAGGGCTCTACGGTTTCAGGAGCGTTAACGATGGACTCCTACTTCGACGACACCTCGATGCTGCGCCGCGTGCACCGCGAGTTCGCGGTCGCGGTGTCCGGGCCGCGCGCCCTGCTCATGCAGGCCGCGCATCCGGTCGCCTTCGAGGGCTTCTTCGCCCACAGCGGCGCGCTCGACGAGCCCTACGAGCGCCTGCGCCGCACGGCGCAGGTCATGAACACGATCGGCTTCGGCTCGCGCGCCGAAGCCGACCGCGCGACGCGCCGGGTGCGCGCGATGCACGCCAAGGTGCGCGGCGAGCTCGAGCGTCCCGCCGGGCGCTTCCCCGCCGGCACGCCGTTCGCCGCCGACGACCCCGAGCTGCTGCTCTGGGTGCTCGCCACGCTCGTCGACTCGGCGCTCGTCTTCTACGACACGTACGTGCAGTCGCTGTCGCACGCCGAGCGCGACGCGTACTGGCAGGACTACCGCGTCGTCGGCGGCCTCTTCGGCTTGGCCGACGACGAGATGCCCGCGGACATCCGCGCGTTCGACGCCTACATGCGCCGCATGCTCCACGGCGAGGACCTCTTCGTGACGTCGGCCGCGCGCGAGCTCGCCCTGCAGATCGTCATGCGCCCACCGGTCCCGTTGACGAAGCGGCCGGTGCTCGAGGTCGTGAACTTCATCACCGTCGGGCTGCTGCCGCCGCGGCTGCGCCGCCAGTTCGGCCTCACCTGGGATCCGCTGCGCGCGCTCATGCTGCGCGGCGGCGCCGAGTACGCCAAGCGCGTGCTCGTGCCGCTGGCGCCCGGGCGGCTGCGGTTCGTGTCGAGCGCGCGCGCGTAGGCGGGAGCCCTGACGTCGCTGCCGGGCGTGAACGGGCGCCAGCCAGGCAAGCGGAGGCAGCGTTGATGGCCTTTCCGCAGGGCGAGATGGCGATTTCTCGAAGGCCGCGGTCGGCTGGATCGGCCACGAGGGTTCCCCGGGGGGCGGGGCGGGCACAAGCGCTCCCGTGCTGACCGCGATCCTCTTCGGCCTCGCCGCCTCCAGCGCGCTCGTGATCGGCGCGGTCATCGGGTCGTTGTGGGATCCGCCGCGCGAGGTCACCGGCGTGCTGCTGGCCTTCGCAAGCGGTGCGCTCATCTCCGCGCTCGCGTTCGAGCTCTTCGAGGAGGCCTATCACCTCGGTGGCGCCGCACGGTCGGGGCTGGCGCTGCTGGCGGGCGCCGCCGCGTTCGTCATCGCCGACACGTGGCTGGACCGGCGCGTCACGGGCAAGGCGGGGCCGAAGCAGAGCGAGGTCATGGAGGAGGGCGCGGCACAGAGCGAGGGCGCGACGGCGAGAACGGCCGCCGGCGCGCAGCGCACGGTGGGATTTGCGCTGCTGGCGGCGGTCACGCTCGATGGCGTTCCGGAGAACCTCGCGCTCGGCGTGTCGCTCGTCGACGACGCCTCGCTGGCGTTGCTCGTCGCGATCTTCGCCTCGAATCTGCCCGAGGCGCTCGTCGGCGCGGTCGCCATGCGTGCCGGAGGCCAGCACGTACGCACGGTCGTCAGCACATGGCTGATCTGCGCCGCGCTGCTCGCGGCGGCGGTCGTCGCCGGGCGGGTGCTGGCCGACCCGATGAGCGACGCGACGCTCTCGGTGGCGCTCGGCTTCGCCGGCGGCGCGGTCCTCGCCTCGCTGGCGGACACCCTCATGCCCGAGGCCTTCGAGCGCGGCAAGCCGTTCACCGCGTTCGCGTGCGCGGCGGGCTTCTTTCTCTCCTTCGTGCTCGCCGCCTGAGCCCGTCGTTGCGGTCACGAACGGCACATGCCCGTCGCGCGGGCACGGTACCTGCTGGGGAGCCGTCGTCGGCGTGGCACTCAGGGCCGGCTAGAGATCGCATACGAAATGGTGCGAGCTGATCCGCATCCCGCAGTTGAAGTACAGCCGGTGGGCGTCCTGGCGTTCGGAGCCGACACGCGAGTCCAGGTGCAACTGCCGGCAGCCTGCGCGGGTTCCCTCCGCGGCACACCACCGCACGAGCGCGCGCCCGTGCCCGCGGCGGCGCGCCGACGGAAGGGTGCAGAGGTCGTCGATGTAGAGCACGCGGCCGTAGGCGAGCATGTCGAGCACGCGGAAGCCGGCCACGGCGCTGACCGCGCCGTCGTCCTCGACGACCGCCACGAGGCGGTAGCCCTGGGGGCGCTGCAGCTCGTCGACACGGCGGGCGAACTCCGACTCGTCGGTGAGGTGCGTCCGCAGCGCCTGCATCGCCGCGAACGCGAGCGCGGTCTCGCCGGCTGGGATCTCGCGGACGTCCGTCATCGCCGCCGCACGGTCCGCAGGGTCCGCCCGGCGACCCGCGCCAGCGGCAGCGTGCCGTTGCGCCAGCCGCGCTCGCGGTCCGAGTCGCGTGCCGAGCGCAGCCGCGCGAGCGCGCGCCACGCCGCCACGAGCGAGCTGTCGTAGGGCTGCCACCACGCGATCCGCCCGCTCGGCGGATCCCACGTGACGAGCTTCGGCTCGACCATCGCGCGCAGGGCGCCGTCGCCGCGCGCCCGCCCGATGCCGGCGCCGTGGACGGCGCCCCACGGCAGCTGCGGCTCGGTTCGCGAGACGACGTGGTCGTTCATCCACACCATCCCCGCGCGGATCTCGTGCGCGATCCGCTTGCCCTTGTACTGATCTGCCGTCCACACCGACGCTCCGAGGCCGCCGCCGGTGCCGCCGTTGCACAGGACGATGCCCTCCTGCTCGCTGTCGACGGCCTGCACGGCGATCCACGGCCCCGGCGCGTCCTCGTGCAGCAGCCGCGCGCCGGCGGGAACGCCCGTCAGGACGGCCGGGGCGAAGAACGCGCCGCTGTGCCCGTCGACGCTCACCGGGCCGCCGCAGTGCAGGGTCGCGCCGGCCGCCACCGCCTCGTCGATGAACTGCACGAGGCGCTCGAGCCGGTCGCGCGCCAGCAGCGGCCCGACCTCGGTCGTCGGCCTGCCGGGATGACCGACGTGCAGCGCCCGCGCCCGCACGACCACGCCCGCGAGGAAGCGGTCGTAGCGCTCGCGCATGACGTAGGCGCGCGCGAGGCTGCCGCCCGACTGTCCCGCGTTGGCGAAGGCGCCCCAGACCGCGCCGCCGACCGCGCGCGGCAGATTCGCGTCGGCGAGGACGAGCATCGGGTCCTTGCCGCCGACCTCGATCGTCGCGCGCTTGAGCCCCTGCGCGCAGGCCTCCCCGACGTCGCGCCCGGCCTGCGACGAGCCCGTGAAGCGCACGTGCGCGATGTCCGGCGCCGATACGAGCGCGCGCGCCGTCTCCGCGTCGCCGTGGACGACCTGCAGCAGCCCCTCGGGCAGTCCTGCGCGCGCGAAGGCGCGGGCGATCCGCTCGCCGGCGAGCGCCGCCAGCGGCGACGGGTGAAGGACGACGCCGTTGCCCCCCATGAGCGCGATCGCGACGTCTCCGAGCGGCGTGGCGAACGGCTCGGCGCCCGGCGTCAGGACCGCGACGACGCCGAGCGGCTCGAAGGTCAGCCGGGCGCGCTTGACGATCTGCAGCGAGCGCGACAGCCCGACGCGCTCGGGGCCGAGGATGCGCGGCCCGTGCTCGGCGAGCCACAGCAGCGTCTCGACCGCCGGCAGCAGCTCCATCGTCTGCGCCTCGGCGACGGGCCGGCCCTGCTCGGCGACGATGATCCGCACGAGCTCGTCCCACTCGTCGATGACGGCCTGCGCGGCGCGCGCGAGGTAGCGCGCACGGTCGGCGGCGCGCAGCTGGGCCCACAGCTGCTGGACCTCGGCGGCGACGGCCACCGAGGCGGCGACGTCTTCGGGGGCAGTCGCGGCGACGCTGCCCAGGCGCCGGCCGTCGATCGGGCTGACCGACTCGATCCGGAGATCGGCGGCAGCGACGCCCAGGTTCGCGCGAGTCCTGCTCACGCGCGTCCTCGCCGGCGCCGTATGTCCTCATTTCGCGCCAGCAGCTCGGCCTCCATCTCGTCGGGGAGGTAGAAGCGCTCGCCGACGACCTCGTCGGGCGCGACCTCCTGCGGCGACACGTGACCGGGATGGTCGTGCGGGCTGTCGTAGTCGACCGGGTGCGAGCGGATCTGCGGCGGCGGCGCGGCCGCGCCGTGCTCGCGCACGTGCCGCACGGCCCGCCCGATCGAGATCGTCGCCGCTTTGGACTTCGGCGCCAGCGCGAGGTAGATCGTCGCCTGCGAGAGCGCGTGCACGGCCTCGGGCATGCCGACGTGCTCGACGGCCGCGGCCGCGGCCGTCGCCACCACGAGCGCCTGCGGGTCGGCGTTGCCGATGTCCTCGGAGGCGAAGATCACCATCCGCCGCACCAGGAAGCGCGCGTCCTCGCCGCCTTCGAGCATCACCGCGAGGTAGTACAGGGCGGCGTCGGGATCGGACGCTCGCGTCGCCTTGATCCAGGCCGAGATGTAGTCGTAGTGCTGGTCGCCGGCGCGATCGAAGCGGATCGCCTTGCGCTGCAGCGCCTCCTGCGCGCCGTCCAGCGTGACGGCGGACTCGCCCGCGCTGGCCGCCGTCGCGCACGCCAGCTCGAGCGCGGCCAGGGCCGTCCGGGCGTCACCGCCCGCGCGCGCGGCGAGGAACTCGAGCGCGTCGTCGGGCACGGCGGCCGCGCACTCGCCGCGCTCCAGAGCGCGGCGCAGCAGCGTCTCGATCTCGGCGGCGGTGAGCTCGTGCAGCTCGTAGACCTGGGTGCGGCTCAGCAGCGCCGAGTTGACCTCGAAGTACGGGTTCTCGGTCGTCGCCCCGATGAGCGTGACGAGGCCCTCCTCGACGGCCGGCAGCAGCGCGTCCTGCTGGGCCTTGTTGAAGCGGTGGATCTCGTCGAGGAAGAACACCGTCGGCTCGCCCCGCGCGCTGCGCCGGTGCGCGGCGCGGTCGATGACGCCGCGCACCTCGGCGCGCCCGGCCTGGACGGCGCTGAGCTCCTCGAACGCGGCGTTCGCCGAGCCGGCGACGATCCGCGCCAGCGTCGTCTTGCCGGTGCCGGGCGGGCCGTAGAGGACCATCGAGTGCGGCCGTCCCTCGGCGATCGCGCGGCGCAGGGTGGTCGGCGCCTCGGGCGTGCCGAGCAGGTGGGCCTGGCCGACGAGCTCGTCGATCGTGCGCGGGCGCATGCGCACCGCCAGCGGCGCGTCGTCGACCGGCACCGGCGTCGCCGTGCGCGGCGGCTCGTCGCCCAGGTCGAAGAGCTGGTCGGACACGCCACCAAGTATCGCGACCGCGTCGGCGACGCCCGGTCGCGCACCACACGGCATACAAGTCCGCGCTTGAGGACGCGCCCGGCCGCGCTCGCACGGGTGCCGCGCTCGTCAAGCGCGACACCACGCGCCCCGCCACGGCTATCGTCGATCCCGATGAAGCTCGGCCGCATCCTGATCGGCTCGGCGCTCGTGCTCCTCGCGGCGGTCGGGCTCGTCTCCTGCGGCGGCGCCGACGAGGCGGCCGGCAACGGCGATCCGGTCGCGGGCAAGCAGCTGTTCACCTCCGAGGGCTGCGCCGGCTGTCACACCTTCACCGCGGCGAACTCCAGGGGCACGATCGGGCCCGATCTCGACACCGTCGGCGCGAGCCCGACCCGCGTGATGGCCCAGCTGAGCAAGCCCGGCGGGATCATGCCGAGCTTCGCCGACAAGCTCAGCGAGAAGGAGAAGGCGGACCTCGCGGCGTTCGTCGGGGCCGGCAAGGCCTCGGGCAAGCCCGTCGTCAAGCCGTTCGCCCCCGACGACAAGCAGCTGGCCGACTGCACCGACGCCGACACGGAGTGCTTCGAGCAGTCCTTCGGAAACCTCGTCTTCCACGACGGGCCCAAGCCGGCGCTCGACCGGCTGCAGCAGATGATGGGCACGAACACCACGGTCGCCTCGGACTGTCACCGGATCGCCCACCGCATGGGCTCGGCGGCGCTCAAGCGCTTCAAGGACCAGGTCGCCGAGGCGTTCATCGCGGGCTCGCCGGTCTGCTGGTCTGGCTACTACCACGGGATCGTCGAGCGCGCGTTCCTCGGCCAGCCCGAGGACAAGCTCGCGGTCGTCGCGCGCCAGCTCTGCGACGACGCGAAGATCAACGTCCAGCGCTTCCTCGCCTACCAGTGCATCCACGGCCTCGGGCACGGCCTGATGATCTACACCGGCTATGACCTGCCCGGCTCGCTGAAGACGTGCGACGGCCTGAAGACCGGCTTCGATCGCGTCTCCTGCAGCGGCGGCGTGTTCATGGAGAACTTCACGTCCTCCTACGGCGTGACCTCGAAGTACCTGCGCAAGAACGACCCGATCTATCCCTGCAACGCGGTGGCCGAGCGTCACAAGCTCTACTGCTACCTGCTCGTCACCTCCAACGCGCTGCACCTCAACGGCTACGACCTCAAGAAGGCCGGCGAGGCGTGCATGAAGAGCGAGCCGGCCTGGGTGAGCACGTGCTACGAGTCCTTCGGCCGCGACGTCTCCGGGCTGGCGGGCCAGGACGCGGGCAAGGCGCTGGCGAACTGCCGCCTGGCGACCGCGCATCAGCGCGAGTGCCTCTACGGGGTGTCGCGCGACATCACGAGCTCGGACGCGGGCGGAGCCCGGGCCGGCCGGTTCTGCGCGCGGGCGCCGTCGCGCTACCGGGCGCACTGCTACGAGGGCGTCGGCTCGGTCCTCGGCTCGATCGAGACGACGCCCGAGGCGCTGCGCGCGCGCTGCCATCAGGTCGGCGGCCGCCACGTCCAGGCGTGCCTGCGCGGCGCCGGCCTCGAGCCGGCCCAGACCTAGCCGTCGGCCCGCCCCAGCGGCGCTCCGCAATACCATGGGCCCGACCGTGTCCGCAGATCTCCAGCAGGAGACGACGCAGCTCTTGCAGCGGCTCATCCGCTGCAACACCGTCAACCCGCCAGGCAACGAGCGCGTCCTGCAGGAGGGCCTCGCCGCCGACCTGCGCGCCGCCGGCTTCGAGGTCGACCTGCTGGGGGCCGAGCCCGAGCGGCCGAACCTCGTCGCGCGCCTGCGCGGGGACGGCGACGGGCCGGTGCTGTGCCTGCTGTCGCACGTCGACACGGTGCTCGCGACGCCCGCGGACTGGACGCACGACCCCTGGTCGGGCGATCTCGCCGACGGCTTCGTGTGGGGCCGCGGCGCGCTGGACATGAAGTCCCAGACGGCCGCCGAGGTCGCCGCCGCGCTGTCGCTCGCGCGCGAAGGCTGGCGTCCCGCGCGGGGCGACCTGCTCGTCGTCGTGGTCGTCGACGAGGAGGTCGGCGGCGAGCTCGGCGCGATGTGGATCTGCGAGCACCACCCCGAGAAGGTGCGCGCCGACTACCTGCTCAACGAGGGCGGCGGATCGCACTTCATGTACGACGGCGCGCGCCACTACGGCGTCTGCGTCGCCGAGAAGGGCGTCTTTCGCTTTCGGGTCATCACCGACGGCGTCGCCGGCCACGCCTCGGTCCCGAAGATCGGCGTCAACGCGCTGCTGAGGATGGCGCCGCTGCTGACGCGGATGGCCGAGCGCCAGCCCGGCCTCGACCTCACGGAGGGAACGATCGCGCTGCTCGAGGGGCTCGGCATCGCACCCGACGGCGAGGCGGGCGGTGGCGAATCGGCGCTCGAGCAGCTGCGTGCCCGCGACGCCGGCCTTGCGCTGCTCGTCGAGCCGCTGCTCGGCGTGACGCTGGCGCCGACCCGGATCTGGGCCTCGGAGAAGATCAACGTCATCCCGGCCAGCGCGGAGCTGCGCGTCGACTGCCGCGTTCCGCCGGGCCTCGGCGAGGAGCACGCGCTGCAGCGCATCCGCGAGGTCCTGGGCGACGACGGCTACCGCCTGGAGTTCACCGAGCGGGTGATCGGCAACGCCTCGCCGGTGCAGTCGCCGCTGATGGACGCGATCGAGGGCTGGATCGCCGCCAACGACCCCGGCGCCCGCACGGTGCCGACGATGCTGCCCGGCTTCACCGACTCGCGCACCTGGCGCGAGGCCTTCCCCGACTGCGTCGCGTACGGCTTCTTCCCGCATCGCCACATGAGCCTGCACGAGGCGATGCCGCTCATCCACGCGGCCGACGAGCGCATCGACGTGCGCGACCTCGGCTTCGCCGCCTCGTTCTTCCGCGACATCTGCAAGGAGCTGCTCGGTGCCTGAACCAGCGAAGGGATTCATGTCGCAGCCTCAGCACGACGACGCCGCGGCCAAGCTGCGGCTCGGCGGGATGGCGCTGCGCAACGGCCTGCTCGTCCACGGCCCGACGCACTGGTCGGCGGCGGTGCGCCGTCGCGACGGCACGATCGGCGTCGCCTCGGGCCGCAAGCCGCGGCTGCACGGCGTCGAGAAGCTGGCCGGGGTCCGCGGCGTCGTACGCCTCGGCGAGGCGATGATCGTCATCCCGCTCGTCAAGCGCGCGCTGCCCGAGGCCAAGCTGCCCTTCCAGGACGCCAAGGTCCTGGGCGCGATGTTCGGCGCCGCGGCAGGCGGGCGCCTGCTGCGCGGCCGTCTGAGGTCGGGCGCCGGGGCGGAGATCCTGCTGGGCGCCGTGTCGCTCGCGCCCAGCTTCGTCGCGCTGCGCGGCGGGGAGCTCGCCGAGTACCACGGCGTCGAGCACAAGGCGATCGCCGCATACGAGAACGACGACGCCGATGCCGCCGATGCCGCCAAGGAGCACGACCGCTGCGGCTCGCACCTCATGGCGCCGCTGCTGGCCTCCAACCTCGCGGGCGGCGCGCTGCTGCGGCGCGCCATCGACAAGCCGGGGCCGGCCGCGCAGTTCGCGCTCGGCGTCGCGTCGCTCGGGATCGCCGTCGAGATCTTCGTCTGGTCCGAGCGCCACGCGGGCAGCCCGATGACGCGGATCCTGCGCAAGCCGGGGCACGAGCTGCAGCGCCTGCTCGGCACCCGCGAGCCGAGCGAGCCTCAGCTCGAGGTGGGGCGCGCCGCGCTCGCCGAGATCCTCCGCGTCGAGGCGACACCCGTCCACCGGGACTGAAGGTCGCTCACCCTCCTGCCGATAGCGGGGACGATGAACCAGAGCTGGACGGAGACCGTGAAGGACTTCGGGACCGAGTGGTCCGGGGTTTTCATGATCCTCTTCATGTTCCTCATCGTCTTCTTCCTGTGGCGGACGCTGAAGCTGATGCCGCGCACGAAGCCGGTGCAGATCAAGCCCGAGGTGAAGTCCTCGATCGGCTGGGAGGACATCGCCGGCGTCGACGAGGCCAAGGACGAGCTGCGCGAGGTCGTCGAGTTCCTGCGCGACCCCAAGCGCTTCCGCGCCCTGGGCGCGCGCGTGCCGGCCGGCGTCCTGCTGCACGGACCCCCCGGCACCGGCAAGACGCTGCTGGCCAAGGCCGTCGCGCACGAGTCCGGCGCGCAGTTCTTCTCGCAGTCGGCGGCGTCCTTCGTCGAGATGTTCGCGGGCCTCGGGGCCTCGCGCATCCGGCGGCTCTTCCGCGAGGCGCGCAAGCACGCGCCCGCGATCATCTTCATCGACGAGCTCGATGCCGTGGGCGGTCGCCGCGGCTCGGACAACTCCAGCGAGCGCGAGCAGACGCTCAACCAGCTGCTCGTCGAGATGGACGGCTTCAACTCGACCGGCGACGTCGTGGTCATGGCGGCCTCGAACCTGCTCGAGAAGCTCGACCCCGCGCTGCTGCGGCCGGGCCGCTTCGACCGCCAGGTGTTCGTCTCTCCGCCCGACATCGACGGCCGCGAGCGGATCCTCGGCGTCCACACCCGCGGCAAGCCGCTGGGCCCGGACGTCGACCTGAGCATGGTCGCCGCGCGGACGAGCGGCCTGACCGGCGCCGATCTGGCGAATCTCTGCAACGAGGCGGCGATCCGCTGCGCTCGCCGGGCCGGCAACCAGCTCGCCGGCGATGACTTCGAGCAGGCGTTCGAGCGCGTCGTGGCGGGGGTGGAGTCGCGCCGCGTCCTCAACGCCCACGAGAAGCGCGTCGTCGCGTTCCACGAGGCCGGCCACGCGCTCTGCGCGGAGCTGCTGCCCGGCGTCGAGACGGTCCACAAGATCTCGATCGTCCCGCGCGGCAAGGCGCTGGGCTACACGCTCAACCTGCCCGACGAGGACCGCTACCTCAAGACGCGCGAGGAGCTCATCGACCACATGACTGTGCTGCTCGGTGGCCGCGTGGCCGAGCAGATCGTCTTCGGCGCGGTGACGACCGGCGCGTCCGACGACCTCAAGCGCGTCTCGGAGGTCGCACGCGCGATGGTCTACGACTATGCGATGGGGACCGCCGGCGCCGCGCTGCGCGCGGTTCCCAACGGCTCCACCGACTCAGAGCAGTTTCGCCGCATCCGCGACGAGGAGCAGCAGGAGCTCGCCTACGAGGCGTCTCGCGCTGCGACCGAGCTGCTGACCGCCCAGCGCGAGAAGCTCGAGGAGTTCGCCCTGGCGCTGCTCGAGCACGAGGTGCTCGAACGCGACGACATCGCCCGGATCATGCGTGGCGTTCCGCGCATGGAGCGCCACCCGGGCCACGGCCTGCGCGTCGTTGCAGCGGTGTCGTCCCAGAAGGACGGCGACGCTCCGGCGACCGCACGCAGCTCCGCGCTGCCGCCCGAGGCGTCCGGCGACGACTGACGGGCGCTCACGTGCCCGGCGCCCGCCGCCGATAGGGCCCTCGTGCGCCCCTCCCGCGACCTCACCGTGTGCCTGTTGCTGTGCGTCCTGTGCGCCGCGTCGGCGTCCGCCGCGGCGAAGGCGCCCGGCGGGACGCGAGGCCCCGACGTGCTGCGCGGCGGGGCGTCCGCCGACCGCCTCTCCGGCGGCTTCGGACGCGACCGGATCTTCGGGCTCGGCGGCGCCGACCGCCTGCGCGGCGACTCGGGCGGCGATCGCCTCGCCGGCGGCGCGGGCGCCGACGCGATGAACGGCGGCAGCGGCAACGACCGCCTCGACGGCGGTCCGGGCGACGACCGTCTCGACGGCGGCGACGGCGACGACACCGTCCGCGGCGACGGCGGCGACGACTTCATCGTCGAGGCCGGCTTCGGCAGCGACGTGCTGCTCGACGGTGGCACGGGCGACGACTACGTCGACGCCAACCGCGGCGACGACCGCTCCGTGCGCGGCGGCGCGGGCGACGACATCCTGCGCGGCGGCGCCGGCCGCGACATCCTCGACGGCGGCCCTGGCAACGACCGCCTCTCGGGCGGCGACAGCGTCGACGTGCTGCGCGGCGGCGACGGCGACGACATCGTCGTCAGCGGCCTGAAATACGACCAGGTCGACCTCGGGCCCGGCGACGACCACCTCTACCGCAGCGGCTACGACGACGTCGACTGCGGGCCCGGCATCGACACGATCCACGCGACCCCCGACTTCGCCAGCCACCCCACGCCGGTCGCGCTGGATCAGTACCGGGGCGCGCGCCGCGGCTCGATCAACAACTGCGAGCTCATCGTCACCGACGACACGACCGATCCCAACCGCGCCCCCTTCACGGACATCACGCTGGGCTGGGCGAACGCGGGCCGCCGCACCGGCGAGGGCGCGGGCGCCGGGGGCGGCTCGACCGCTGCCCGCGACGTCGCCCGCTACCGCTTCGTGCTGACGAGCCGCGACGATCGATTCGACTCGTCGTCTCCGTTTGCGTTCCTGCACGGGATGACCCTCATCGCCGGAACCACCGCCGCTGCGACCGGCATGCTCATCCTGGGCCGCGGGGGCGACGACGTGATCGCAGGCTCCCCAGGCCCCGATCACGTCGAGGGCGAGACCGGCGACGACGCCGCGAGCGGTGGCGCCGGCGACGATCTGCTGCACGGGCGCACGGGCGACGACCTGCTGCTCGGCGACGCCGGCGAGGACACGCTGGAGGGCGGCCGCGGGCGCGACAGGCTCGACGGCGGAGCGGGCGACGACCGTCTCACCGGCGGGTTCGACCGCGACACGCTGCGCGGCGGCGCCGGTCGCGACCGGCTCGTGTCGGTCGACGGCGCACGCGACGTCGTCGACTGCGGACCGGGGCGCGACACCGCGGTCGTCGATCGCCACGACCGCGTGCGCCGCTGCGAGCGCGTCGAGCGCGACTGACGCGCGCGTCGGCACGTCGGCGATCAGGCCGGCCCCAATAGGATGGCCGCATGTTCAACCGCGTCGATCACATCGGCGTCGCGGTCGAGGACCTCGACGCGGCGCTCGAGCTCTACGAGCGCGACTACGGCATGAAGCTCGTCCACCGCGAGACCGTCGCCGAGCAGGGCGTCGAGGCCGTCCTGCTCGACGTCGGCGAGAACCACGTCGAGCTGCTCGCGGCGACGGGCCCCGACACCCCCGTCGGAAAGTTCCTCGCGAAGAAGGGTCCAGGCATGCACCACGTCGCCTACCAGGTCGATGACATCGAGGCCGCGCTCGCCTCGCTCAAGGCATCAGGCCTGCGGCTCATCGACGAGACGCCGCGGATCGGCATCCGCAACTCCCGTGTCGCCTTCCTGCACCCGGCCACCGCGGGCGGGCTGCTGACCGAGATCGTCCAGCCGGCGGAGGTGCACTGATGGCGCTGCAGCGTGTGACGATCGGCTTCGTCAACGGCACCGAGTCGCTCGGTGTGCGCATCGAGGACGACGCGCTCGACGGACTGCTGCAGGCGGTGGCCGGCGGCGAGTGGCACGACCTCACGGTCGACGACGGCACCATCCGGCTGAACCTCAGCGAGGTCGTCTACGTGCGGACGGCGCGCGACGAGCACAAGGTGGGATTCGGCTCCGCCACATAGGGGAACGCCCTCGGGATGCTCACGCTCTACCAGGCTGAGTGGTGCCCGTTCTCGAGCCGGGTGCGCCAGCGCTTCACCGAGCTGGGCGTGATGTTCGCCGCGGTCCCGGTCCCCGCGGAGCGCATCGACCGCGAGGAGATGCGCCGCAAGGTCGGCACCGACGAGATCCCGGCGCTCCTGCTCGAGGACGGCACCGCGATCACGGGCGAGGCCGACGAGATCGTCGCCTGGCTGGACGCGCACTACTCCGAGCGGGCGGACGCCGCCGAGCACCGCCGCCAGGCCGAGGAGCACGATCGGGCGTAAGCCGAGCCGCAGCTCGGCAGCGCGCCATGCCGGGATCGCCGCGATCGCGGCCGGTGTGTCTACAGCTCGCGGCGGGCGAGGCGGACGGCCGCCTCGCTCGCGCGCGCGTAGAGCGGGCGGCCGTTCCAGCGGCGGGCCTCGATCTCCGCCGAGCGCTCCAGGTCGCGGGCGAACTGCTCGTCGAGCTCGCCGGCGAACTCGCGCGAGCACACGCACAGCGTCACCTCGTCCTGCAGCTGAAACGACCGGTTGTCGAAGTTCACCGAGCCGACCGAGGACCAGGTGCCGTCAATCGTCAGCGTCTTGGCGTGGATCATGGTCGGGCAGAACTCATAGATCCGCACGCCGCCCTCGAGCAGCTGCTGATACACCGAATGTCCCGCCTGGCGGACGAAGTCCTTGTCGGTGTGCGGGCCCGGGACGAGGACGCGCACGTCGACGCCGCGGGCTGCGGCGTCCGTCAGCGCCTCGATGAACGCCGGCCGCGGCGCGAAGTAGGCCGACGTCAGATGCAGCGTCTTGCGCGCACACGCGATCGCCAGGAAGTACAGCGCCTCGACGTTCGTGTCGCCGACCTCCGCGGTGGAGCGCACGACCTGCATCGCCCCGCCCTCCGCGACCGGTTCGAGCTCGGGCAGGTAGTCCGGGCCCACGAGGACGTCGCCTGTCGCCTCGAGCCAGTTCTCGGCGAAGGCACCCTGCAGGCCGCGCACGACCGGCCCGCGGACGCGCACGTGCGTGTCGCGCCAGTGGTCGGGATCCTGCGCGTCGCCGGTCCACTGATCGGCGATGCCCACGCCGCCGGTCATGCCGACCTCGCCGTCGGCGATGAGCAGCTTGCGATGCGTGCGGTTGTTCACCCGGCGGATCGCGTAGGGCTTCGGCGGGCGGAAGTACGCAAACGTGACGCCCGCCTCGTCCATGTTGCGCACGAGGCTACGGTCCATCTTCGCGCTGCCGACGGCGTCGAGCAGGACGTTGACCTCGACGCCGCGGCCGGCGGCCGCGCACAGCGCCTCCGCGATGTCGCAGGCGATATCGCCGCTCCAGTACAGGTAGGAGAGGAAGTTCAGCGACCGCCTCGCGTTGCCCATCGTCTCGATCATCGCGGGGAAGATCCGGTCGCCGTTGACGAGCAGCTCCACGTCGTTGCCATGCGCGATCGGCGCCATCGTGATGGCCTCGGTCGCACGCAGGAACTCGTCGGTGCCGACCTCGATCGACTCGCCGCGCAGCTCGTAGCCCTGGCCCTGCTCGCGCCGGTGGCGCAGCGAGTCCGCGGCGTAGCGGGCGACCAGGACAAGCGCGATCGCCGTCGGCCAGCGGCGGTTCACGAGCCGATCACCAGGTCGAAGCCCTCGTGCGATCGGAACGTGGCGGGCTCGCAACGGCAGGTCTCGCCGTCGACGTTGAAGCCGCGGTCGCCCTCGATCTCGAGCTCGATCGTGGCGCCGCGCTCGTGGGTGACGTCGTGTTGCGCAGTGAGACGGCCGGCGCGCATGCCGTACGCGCGGCGGACGAGGCCGATGCGCGAGCCGGCCGGGACGACCGCGACGTCCAGTCGCCCGTCGCCGGCGCGCGTGCCGCCGATCTCGCTGCCGCCGCCGAAGGCCCCGGTGACGGCGACGACCACCTGCCACGCGGGGCCGGCGGCGCGCCGCTGGCCGTCGCAGACGACCGTGCAGCGCAGCGGCTTGGCCGTGACGCCGGCCTTCAGCGCGCCGAGCGCGTAGGCGAGCACCCCGAGTCGCGACTTGTGCGGCTTCGCCTCATGCGCGGCGGCGACCGACAGCCCGGCCGCGGCGGCGTTGACGAACGGACGGTTGCCGGCCATCCCCAGCTCGGCCGGTGCGATCGAGGCGGCCGGGTCGCGGGCGAGCGCGCCGGCCTCGTCGAGATCGAGCGGCAGGTCCTTCGCGCGAGCGAAGTCGTTGGCGGTGCCCACCGCGATGACCGCCAGCGGGACGCCGAGCTCGACGGCGCAGAGTGCGGCCGGGCCGACCGAGCCGTCACCGCCCGCGACGACGAGGCGGTCGGGTCGGCCCGCCTCGGTCAGCGCCTCGAGCGCGCCGTCGACGAGATCGCCGCCGTCCTTGTCGGCGATCCGCTCGATCGAGACGCAGGAGACGGCAGCGCCGTCCTGGGCCAGCAGCGCCTCGAGCTCGGCCGGGTCGGGGGCTGTCCCCGAATGGGGATTGGCGATGAGGGCCAGCCGCACCTCGGCAGTCTGCCCGATGCGTGCGTCGCCGACGCGCTGTCGACCGGAATGTGGACGGTCGTTCGAGTCGCGGCGCGGCTAATGCGAGAAGGTTGCCGCCGGCGTAGGGCTCCGCGTAGTAGATCCGGCGCAGGCGCGGCCGGGCCGTGAGACAGCTCCAGGAGCGCTGGCGGGCCGCGTCGAGGGTGAGGCCCAGGCACAGCCCCAGCGACAGCAGACGGACCAAGTCCGCTCAGAACACCGCGGAGGTCGGTCCGATGCGGCCGCGCCCGGCCTGCCCGACGCCCCACGTGCCGTCACACACCACCACCGCCGCCACCGAGAAACGACGTCCATCGCCGCGCGTGGTTGTCCGCATCCGTATAGGCACGTGTCGTCGGGTCCAGGCGGTCGGGCTGGTGCTCCTCGCGTTCGATCGCCGCCTGGCGCCTGGCGCGACGGTGCTGGCGCCAGCGCGACCACAGGTTGGCGGGGGTGCTGCGCTGCTCGCTCATGGTCGTCCTCTCGTCGTAGGGGTGGGGCGCTGCGCCGGACGGAGCTCCATCCTGCGGCCTGCCGCTCCCGGTGGCCACGCCACGCGACCGGCACCGTCACGACGCCGGACCGACGGTGGCCGCGCGGGCGCTGCGCGCGCGTGGCTAAGGTCATCCGGTGCTCTGCGCCTCCGTGCCGCCCGCCGCCGATCCCGCGGCACGTCGCTCGCTGCGAGCCCGCCTGCGCGCCGGGCCGCTCGCCCGCGCGATCGCGAACGTCGACGTGCGGCTCTATCGCCTGCTGCGCGAGAACGGCCACGATCCCACCCTCGAGCTGCCGATCCGGCGCTTCTCGCGCCTCGGGGAGCACGCCGCGATCTGGCTCGTCCTCGGCGTGGCAGCGGCCGCGCTGGATCGCCGCCACCGCAAGGACTGGCTGCGCGCGACGCGCTCCGTGCTCGTCGCCTACGCGCTCAACACGTTGCTGAAGACCGTCGTGCGCCGCAAGCGGCCGCAGCTCGAGAAGCTGCCGGCGCTCATCTCGACGCCGACCTCGCTGAGCTTCCCCTCCGCCCACGCCTCCTCGTCGTTCGCCGCCGCACGCGCGTTCTCCTCGCTGCTGCCGTCGCAGCCGCTGTACGCCGGCGCGACCGCGATGGCGCTGTCGCGCGTCTACCTCGGCGTGCACTACCCGTCGGACATCGCCGCCGGCGCGCTGCTCGGGACGCTCGTCGGCGCCATCGGACGGCCGCGATGAAGGTCGGCATCGTGGGGATGCCCAACGCGGGCAAGTCGTCGCTGTTCAACGCGCTGACGCAGGCCGGCGCCGATGCCGCGAACTACCCGTTCACGACGATCGAGCCGAACGTCGCCGTCGTCGCCGTCGAGGACGAGCGCCTCGACGCGGTGGCGAAGACCGTGGGTGCCTCGAACATCGTCTGGGACACGATCGACTTCCACGACATCGCCGGGCTCGTCGCGGGCGCGCACTCCGGCGAGGGCCTGGGCAACCGCTTCCTGGCGAACATCCGCGAGACCGACGCGATCGTCCACGTCGTGCGCGCACACCACGACGACTCGATCATCCATCCCGAAGGCCGCGTCGACCCGATGGCCGACATCGAGACGATCGAGACCGAGCTGATCTTCGCCGACCTCGAGCAGGCCGAGCGCCGCCATGCCCGCGTCGTGCGCGACGCGCGCGGCGGCGAGCGCGCCGCGGTCGCCGAGGAGGCCTGGCTGCGCGAGCTCGTCGATGCCCTGCACGCCGGCCGGCCGGCCCGTACCGTGCCTGCGCCCGACGACGCGCCGCACGCGCTGCGCGACCTCGGCCCGCTGACGGCCAAGCCGGTCCTGTTCGTCGCCAACGTCGACGAGGGCTCAGACGAGGTTCCGCCGCAGATCGCCGAGCACGCCGCCGCCCAGGGCGCCGTTGCCGTCGCCGTCTCCAGCCGCATCGAGGCCGAGCTGCGCGAGCTCGACGACGAGGACGCGGCCGCCATGCGCGCCGACCTCGGGATCGCGGAGTCGAGCCTGCAGCGGGTCGTCGGCGGCGCCTTCTCGCTGCTGGACCTGATCGCGTTCTTCACCGCCGGCGAGGACAAGCCGGCGCAGTCCTGGCACCTGCGGCGCGGCCTGACCGCATGGCACGCCGCCGGCCAGATCCACTCCGACATCCAGAAGGGCTTCGTGCGCGCCGAGGTCGTCGGCTGGGATGCCCTCACCGAGGCCGGCGGCTACGCGGGCGCCCGCGACCGCGGCACGCTGCGCCTGGAGGGCCGCGACTACGCGATGCGCGACGGCGACGTGCTGACCGTGAAGTTCACGCCCTGAGCGCCGCCCTGCGGCGAGATCGCAAGGGCCGGTTTGGACTTGCGTGGCCGTCCCCGGCGCCGTTACCGTGGCGCCCATGCGACGCCATCCGCTTCTCAGCGCCTTCACCCTCCTCGCCGTATCGATCGCCTCAGCGTCGGGCGCGGCGAGTGCCGCCGCCGCTCCACGGGTCGTGGCCGGCGGCCTCGACAACCCGCGCGGGATCGACATCGACCCCGTCGGCCTCATCTACGTCGCCGAAGCCGGGCGCGGAGGCAGCGGGCCGTGCTTCGGTGGCGAGGACGGTCGGCAATGCCTTGGCCAGACCGGCGCGATCACGATCATCGCCGGCCGGCACAGGCAGCGCATCGTGCGCAACCTGCCGTCGGTCGCCGGCGAGGACGGCGGCGGCGCGAGCGGCCCGCAGGACGTGGACGCCAGGCTGCTCGGCTTCGGCTCGTTCATCACCGGCCTGGGCGGCAGCCCCGCCGACCGTGCGAGCCTCGGGCCCGCGGGTGCCGGGCTCGGCAGGATCTTCAGGTTCACCCCGCGGCGCACGTCGCAGATCGCCGACCTCGTCGAGTACGAGAAGGACCACGATCCGGACTCTGCCCAGCCGGGATCGGAAGGGCTGGACTCCAACCCGACGTCCCTGCGCGAGCACAATGGTGCCTACGCGGCGGTCGACGCGGGCGGCAACGACCTGCTGCGGGTCCGCTCCAACGGCCGGGCCTCGACGCTGGCGGTCTTCCCCAGCCGGTTCGTGGACGCCCCGCCGTTCCTCGGCCTGCCCCCCGGAACGCAGATCCCCGCGCAGGCGGTGCCCACCGCCGTGGCCAAGGGACCCGACGGGGCGCTGTACGTCTCTCAGCTGACCGGCTTCCCGTTCCCCGTCGGCGGGGCCAGCATCTACCGCGTCGTCCCGGGCTCGGCGCCGACGGTCTACGCGAGCGGCCTGACGAACGTCACCGACCTCGCCTTCGACCGTGCCGGCGGCCTCTACGTCGTCCAGATCGCCCGAAACGGGCTGCTGTCGGGCGATCCGACCGGCGAGGTGATCAAGATCGCGCGCAACGGAACGCGCACGAGCATCGCGAGCGATGGGCTCGTCGAGCCCTACGGGATCGCGATCGGACGCAGGGGAGAGATCTACGTGACGAACAAGAGCTCGCAGGCCGGCGTCGGCGAAGTGCTGCGCCTGCGATGAGCACCACGGACGGATCCTTCATCACCGGGGTCGACTTCGTCACCGTGCCGACGAACGACTTCGACGCCTCCGTCGACTTCTACGCCAACGTGCTCGGACTGCCGCAGGGCAAGCAGTGGGGCACCATGCCGGGGATGGAGTTCCAGGCCGGCTCGCTGACGATCGCCGTCATGGACCCGACCGCGTTCGGGCAGGAGTTTCGGCCGCACAGCCTGCCGATCGCCTTCCAGGTCGACGACGTCGCCGCAGCGCGCGATCACCTCAAGGAGCAGGGCGTGACGTTCGTCAGCGAGATGATCGACAGCGGCACCTGCCACCAGGCGATCTTCCTCGACCCGGCCGGAAACGCCCTGGACCTACACCACATCTACGGGGAGCGATGACCCCTTAATGAGGCGGAGGCCCGCTATCGCGGACCTCGGCCATCAGAAGATCAGGCTTGTGTGGCAGGGGGACGTTCCAACTGAGAATGTCTCAGCCCTCCGGTCGCCGTCGCTGTCTGACGCGCTTGACCATAGCGCGCCCGGCGCGCGCGTCCACGCCGCGTCCGTCACTCCGGGCCCATGATCGGGGACTCCTCGGGGTCGTCGACGTGCTCGCCGTGGTCGCTTCCGCCGCCCGCGACGTCGTCGAGCGGGTCGCCGTCGCGCGGATCGCCCTGCGGGCGCCCGGCGCCGGCCTTCTTGGCAGCGTCGTCGATGTGCTTGTCGAGCTGCTCGAGGTGGTCTTCCATCTCGGCCGACGCGTCGGCGTCGTCGGCCGCCCGCGCGGGGCTGTGGTCATCGGTGTCTGGGCTCATGCACCGCGGTCTGCCCGCCGACGGGCGCGCCGATGCGTCAGGCGACGCGCCGCGTGGGCAGCTCGACGACCTGCCCCTCGCCGCGCGGGCGCCAGGCGCGCCAGATGTCGCGCAGGCACCAGGCGTCGAGCGCCATCAGGGCGCCGACGAGTCCGAACACGCCGATGAACAGCAGCGCACGCATGAAGAACGAGCCACCGCCGGAGAGCTCGGCGCGCGCCACTGCGGCCGGGTCGTCGCGGTACAGCGGCGTGGCCTCGAAGGCGTCCTTTGCCGCGTTGAACGCCGGCTTGATCTTTCCGTCGTAGGAGATCAGGCCCTTGCGGTGAAACGCGTCGCGCCTGTGCGCGGGGATCTGGGCGCCGCCGTCCCAGTGCGGCTTGACCGCGAACTCCCGGGCCGTCCAGTAGATCGCTCCGCCCATGAAGCCGAGCCGGTCGATGATGTCCAGGTTGCGCTCGAGGTACTGCGTCTGAAAGGCGTAGGTCTGCTTGACGTCGGCGGGACCGGGCTCGCTCGCCTCGGCGCCGAACTCCGTGACCACGAGCGCCGTCCCCGGGTACTTCTCGCGCATCGCGCGCAGATACGGCGCGAGATCGTCGATGTCCGCCACGGACTGCTCGGGCTTGCCCCGGTACCAGCCGTAGTACGAGTTGATGCCGAGCATGTCGTAGGCGTCGTAGGTCGTCTGGCGCGGGATGTTCGGATAGGACAGGATGTCCAGCGAGACCGGCAGCGTCGGGTCGAGGTCGCGCGCGAGCGCGGCGGCGTTCGTCATCCAGACGCGCGAGTAGCGCTGCTCGTCGGGCTTCGTCGTCAGCTCGTTGGCGACGGAGTGGGTGATGACCGACGGATGGCTGCGGGCGGCGAGGATCGTGTTGCGCAGGACGTCGAGCTCGTGGGAGCGCTGCCCGGGCGTCTTGAGCAGGTCGTCGCGGTGGTAGACGGGGGCCTGGCTCCAGACGAGGATGCCCTCCTCGTCGAAGCGCTCGAGCAGGCGCGGGTCGAGCAGGTAGTGCGCGCGCGTGACGTTCACGCCGAGCGCCTTGAGCTCGTCGACCGTGTTGTCGATGTCGGCATCGGTCATCGCCGGGCCCCGCCCGGGGACGTCCTCCTGGATCGAGGCCCCGCGCAGGTCGAGCACGCGGCCGTTGAGGCGCAGCATCCCGTCGCTGACGTCGACGGTGCGCAGCCCGATGTCGCGCCGGTCGACCTGGACGACCTGCGCGCCGGAGCGCGTCGCGATCGTGCCCGCATACCGGTCGGGATGCTCGGGCGACCAGACCTTGGCTTCGCCCTTGATCGGCACCGCGAAGCGCAGGCGCACACGTTCGCCGGGGCGCAGCGCGCGCGGCGTGGCGCTGCCCTCGGAGACGTCGCCGTCCGGTGACTTCAAGCGGACGGTGACGGCCGGCGTCTGCACCGCGTCGCTGCGATTCTCGAGCCACCCGTCGACGAGCACGTTCCAGGCGCACGCGCCTTCGAGGCAGACCCGGCGCGGCAGCAGGCCCGCGTCGTGCATGACGACCGGGCCGCGCGCGACCAGCGAGACCTGGCGGGTGATGCCGCCCCAGTTCCACCAGCCCTCGCGCAGCAGGGGGTTGCGGCGGTGATCGACGCGCACGACCAGCATGTTCGGCTCGCCCGGGCGCAGCCCCGTGGCGGGCAGCTCGAACGGCGTGTACGGATCGGTGTGCGGCGTCCTCGTGAGCTCCTGGCCGTTGAGCCAGACCCGCGCGACCCGCCGCACCGCCTCGAAGCGCAGCGCCCAGCCGAGCCCGGCCGGGGTGGCCGGTCCGGTGAAGCGCAGGCGGTACCAGCCAACCGATCCGAGGAACACCGAGGCGTCGGTGCTGGCCTCGGCGACGTGCGGGATCGTCACGGGCTCCCAGCCCGTGCCGCGGGCGCCGCCCTGCCAGTTGTCGGTCAGGCCCTCGTCGGCCGGATCGTGCGTGAAGTTCCAGCCCTGGCCGAGCAGAACGGGATCAGGCGGGTCGGCGGCCGGCGCCGCGTGCGGCAGCACGAGCGCCAGCACGACCGCCGCCACGAGGGCGCAGAGGAGTCGCACTGCGTGGACATGATGCCTGAAACCGGCGGCGGAACGTTCATTTGGCGTGCTCAAGCGCCGAGCCGTTCGGCAAGGCGGTTCATACCGCGTGCGCGCGCGGCGGTCGCGGCGCCGGGGCCGTCCAGTGCAGCGTCGCGCGGGCGCTCGAGGTCGACGAAGCGCAGCGTCGCGATGTCGCGGAAGGCCCGCAGCAACTCCGGATCGGCGGTCAGCGCGCCGGCCTGGCGGGGCGTCATGACGCCGGGCTTCGACGCGGCGGCGACGACGCCTTCGAGTGTCCCGTGGGCGCGCAGCAGGTCGCGGGCGCCCTTGGCGCCGATGCCCTTGGCGCCGGGCAGGCCGTCCGACGGGTCGCCGCGCAGGGCGATGAAGTCGGGCACCTGCTCGGGCTCGATGCCGTAGCGCTCGCGCACGCCGGGCGCGTCGACCACCTCCGGGCCGTCCTTTCCGCCGCGCGGGAACAGGACCGTGACGCTGTCGTTGACGCACTGGAACATGTCCCGGTCGCCGGTGAACAGCAGGGCCGCGCCGCCGGCGGCCGCCTCGATCTGCGCGAGCGAGCCGAGCAGGTCGTCGGCCTCGAGGTCGGCGACGGACTCGCTGCGCCAGCCGAACGCGGCGAAGAACGCGGGGGCGTCGCGCCATTGGCGCTCGAGCTCGGGCGGCATCGGCGGGCGGTCGGCGTGGTAGGCGGGGAACGCCGCCGTGCGGTAGTCGGCCGCCTCGGCGCCCCAGCACAGCACGACGGCCCGCGGCGCATGGCGCTCGACGACGAAGAGGACGAGGTTGGCCATGCCGAGCAGCGCGTTGACCGGATGGCCGTCGTCGTCGGTGATGCTCTGCGGCAGTGCGAAGAACGCCCGGTACAGCAGCGACGGCGCGTCGACGGCGAGCAGCGGGGCGGGCACGGGCATGGAGGCTAGATGGTTGATGGCGGTCGTGGAATCAGCCATCTCGATGGTTTCGCGCGCCACTAAGCTGGCGCCATGCTCACGATCAACGGCCTGGAGGAGATGCGCGCGCAGGTGGGCGAGGAGCTCGGCATCAGCGAGTGGCACGAGGTCACGCAGGCGGACATCGACCGCTTCGCGGAGGTCACCGGCGACGACCAGTGGATCCACACCGATCCCGAGCGCGCGACGCAGACGCCGTTCGGCGGCACGATCGCCCACGGCTACTACACGCTCTCGCTGCATCCCCGCTTCGCCAAGCAGATCGTCGCCTTCGAGGGCTTCGCCTTCGCCGTCAACTACGGCCTCAACAAGGTCCGCTTCCCGGCGCCGCTGCCGGTCGGCAACCGCGTCCGGATGCGCGCGACGCTCACCGGGGTCGAGGACGTCCTCGGCGGCGCGCAGATCACGATGAAGCTCACGTTCGAGAGCGAGGGCGCGCTGAAGCCCGTGTGCGTCGCCGAGCAGCTCACGCGGGTCTACACCGGCGCGTAGCCGGGCGCTCGCCGCTCAGCCCACGCGCACCGCTGGGCCGGCCTCGCCCGCGTACAGCACGCGGTACAGGCCCGGTGTGCCCAGCGGCGCGCTGTAGCGCCCGCCGCCCCGCACCGGCGCGTCGAAGCGCGTGATCCAGCGCGAGCCGCTCCAGCGCTGGACGGCGACCCGGCTGCCCGCGGGCGCCGGCGCGACGCGGCCGCGCAGCGTCCCGGCGAACGCGGTGGCGACGCGGGCGTCGAGTGCGGCCGCGCGCGCCGACGGGGCGATGCCGCCGGTCGCGGGGGCGGCGGGCGTCGCGGGTGCAGGCGCCGCCGTCGCCGGCGCCGAGGAGGGCGTGTTGCCGTCGCCGCGCGTGACGTTCGCGGTGATCACCGTGAAGCGTGCCCAGGTGTCGTAGAGGCCGAGCCTGCGCCGCAGCTCCGGCCCGCTGACGGACCTGCGCCCGCCAGTGCCGACGACCTGCGCGGAGACGACGCGCGGCGAGTTGCCGCGCTTGAGCACCCGGATGCGCTGCAAGGACCCCTTGACGAGCGATCCGAGCCTGCGCTGGGCCGAGCCGAGGCTCATCCGCCGCACCCAGGTGTGGCGCGGCGAGACGTCGTCGTAGGGGTCGTCGACCGACACGAGGTACGGCGCGGGCGCCGCGCCGATGAAGACGTTCTCGATGTTCTCGGTGCGTCCTCCGGACGTCGAGAAGTAGTACGTGACGATCGGCTTGCCCTCGAAGGCGACGATCTCGCCCGCGGTCGCCGCCACGGCCTGGTCCGTCGCCGCCGTCTCACCGGAGATCCCGTTGTAGACCTGCGAGCGCGTGTCGGCGTATTGGTCGAAGCCGTCGCCGTCCTTGCTCGTCGCCAGCGCGTACGTGCGCGCCGCGACGGCCTGTGCCCGCAACGCCTCCTGGGGCCAGTGCGAGGGCATCTCGCCGGCGACGACGCCGCGGACGTAGCTGTCGATGTCGATCGCGTTGATCGCCGAGACGCCGCCGAGCGAGGAAGCGCGGACCTCGAGGTTGCCGCGGTAGCGCCCGTCGACGGCGGCGTTGGCGCTCTTGCCGAACACGCGCAGGCCGCCGGCCGCTCCCTCGACGGCGAGCGGTGACCTGTACGTGCCGATCTCGCGCCCGCTGGAGCTGCGCAGGAGGACGGCTCCGCTGAGCCCGCGGGTGGCGACGTACCGCTGCGACGGCTCGAGCCTGCGGCCGCCCGCGACCCGGGTCGCGGACCCGAAGACGATCCGGCTGGCGGTCTTCAGCAGCACGCGCACCTCGCCGCCGCCCTCGAGCTTGCCGACCTGTGCTCCCGAGTAGTAATGGCGCAGGATGTCGCCGTGGTCGGAGCCCTTCTCGGCGAAGCCGTAGGCGCCGTACTGGCTCATCCCGATGCCGTGGCCGAAGCCCGCGCCGCGGATGACGACGCGCGACGCGCCCTGCGCCGCCGGCGTGGCCGCGCCGGCCAGCAGGATCGCCATGAGCGCGGTGATGGAGGTGGGCAGGAGCGACCGACGCATCTGCCGTCCCGACACGCGGCGGCGCCACGAGTTGCGTCGGGTCGAGTGGTGGCGGGTACCTCGCATGCGTGCGTCTGCAGCCTATGGGGCCATCGATCCGAACATGACCGGCTCGCGTGCCTCGGACGTCTTCGTGCGCTGCCTGGAATCCGAGGGCGTGCGCCACGTCTTCGGCATACCGGGCGAGGAGACGCTGGACCTCAACCACTCGCTGCACCACTCGTCGATCGAGTTCGTGCCGGTGCGCCACGAGCAGGCCGGGGCCTACATGGCCGACATGCACGGCCGCCTCACCGGTCGCGCCGGCGTCTGCCTCGGCACGCTCGGACCCGGTGCGCTGAACCTCGTGACCGCGGTTGCCGACGCGTTCCTGGACCGTGCCCCGCTCGTCGCGATCACCGGCCAGCGCGCGGTCGAGTGGATGCACAAGGAGTCACACCAGTACATCGACCTCGTCGAGGTCATGCGCCCGATCGCGAAGTGGAACGCGCGCGTCGCGCAGCCGGAGATCATCCCCGAGGTCGTGCGCAAGGCCTTCCGCGTCGCCGAGTCCGAGAAGCCCGGTCCCACGCACCTCGAGCTCCCCGAGGACGTCATGGCCCAGCCGCTCGACGCCGTCCCGCTGCCGCGTCGCTCGCCGCCGCTGCCGGAGCCCGGCGCGCACGAGCTCGAGCGCGCCGCGCAGATCGTCTGCGAGGCGCGCCATCCGGTCGTGCTGGCCGGAAGCGGGGTCCTGCGCGGACGGGCGGCGCCGGCGCTGCGCCAGTTCACGCGCGTGACCGGCGTTCCGGTCGCCGAGACGTTCATGGGCAAGGGCGCGGTGGATCACACCGACGATCACGCGCTCGGCACCGTCGGGCTGCAGGAGCGCGACTACGAGCTGGCGGGCTTCCGGGACGCCGACGTCGTGATCGCCGTCGGCTACGACCTCGTCGAGCACGCGCCCGAGCACTGGAACCCGCGGCGCGACAAGGAGATCGTGGTCGTCGACTCCGTCGCCGCCGAGATCGACGCCTACTACACGCCCGCCGTCGAGCTGCTCGGCGACATCGCGCACGTGCTCACGACGCTGGCGGGCGCCTGCGGGAACCGCGCCGGCGCCGGCGCTGAGCGCTCGTCGCAGACGCCCTCGCGGCTGCGCGACGTCGTCCTCGGGCGCCTCGAGGCCGGCCGCGAGGACGACGCGTTCCCGGTGCGCCCGCCGCGCGCCCTGTGGGAGCTGCGCGAGGCGCTCGGCGCGAGCGACATGCTCATCTCCGACGTCGGCCTGCACAAGCTCTGGATCGCGCGCATGTTCGGCGCCCACGAGCCGAACACCGTGCTGATCGCCAACGGCCTGGCCGGCATGGGCTTCGCGCTGCCCGGGGCGATCGCCGCCAAGCTCGTGCATCCCGAGCGGCGCGTCGTCGCGGTCTGCGGCGACGGCGGCTTTCTCATGAACTGCCAGGAGCTCGAGACCGCGACCCGGCTGGGCGCCGCGTTCGTCACGGTGGTCTGGGAGGACGGCGCCTACGGCTCGATCGCCTGGAAGCAGCGCGGGCGCTTCGGCGGCGAGCACTTCGGCACGGACTTCGGCAATCCGGACTTCGTGCGGCTCGCCGAGTCCTTCGGCATGCCGGGCTGGCGCTGTGACTCCGCGGCGGACTTCGGCCGGCGCCTGCGCCACGCGCTGACGCTCGACGTGCCCTCGCTGATCGTGCTGCCGATCGACTACTCGATCGACATCGCGATCTCCCAGGAGCTCGGGCAGGAGACGGTGACCCGCACGTGAGCAGCCGGGCCTCCGACCGCACCCGCCCGGCCGAGCAGCGCGCCGTCCTGGACGCCGTCCCCAAGCAGCTCTACATCGGCGGGCGGTGGCGCGACGGCGCAGAGGGCGAGACGATCGCCGTCGAGGACCCGGCGACCGGCGAGGAGATCGCGCGCGTGGCCGATGCGACCACGCAGGACGCGCTCGACGCCCTCGGCGCCGCCGACGACGCCTGGCGCGGGGACTGGCGCGAAAGCGCGCCGCGCGAGCGCGCCGACATCCTGCGCCGCGCCTACGAGCTCATCACCGAGCGCAGCGGCGACCTCGCGCTGCTCATGACGCTCGAGATGGGCAAGCCGCTGGCCGAGTCCGAGGCCGAGGTCGCCTACGGCGCGAGCTTCCTGCGCTGGTACGCCGAGGAGGCGGTCCGCATCGACGGCCGCTTCACGATGCACGAGGCGGGCCCGTCCGGCGGGCGGCTGCTGACGATGAAGCAGCCCGTCGGGCCGTGCGTGTTCATCACGCCCTGGAACTTCCCGCTGGCGATGGGCACCCGCAAGATCGGGCCGGCGATCGCCGCCGGCTGCACGATGGTCGTCAAGCCCGCGAAGCTGACGCCGCTGTCGATGCTCATGCTCGCGCAGATCCTCGAGGAGGCCGGGTTGCCCGCCGGCGTGCTGAACGTCGTCACGGCGAGCTCGAGCGGCTCGGTGATGGAACCCGTCATCCGCGACCCGCGCGCCCGCAAGCTGTCCTTCACCGGGTCGACCGAGGTCGGGCGCAGGCTCATCGAGCAGTCCGCCGAGCAGGTTCTGAAGGTCTCGATGGAGCTCGGCGGCAACGCGCCGTTCGTCGTCTTCGAGGACGCCGACGTCGACGAGGCCGTCGAGGGCGCGGTGATCGCCAAGATGCGCAACATCGGCGAGGCGTGCACGGCGGCGAACCGCTTTCACGTCGCGGAGCCGATCGCGGCTGCGTTCGCCGACAAGCTCGCGGAGAAGCTCGGCGCGATGCGGATCGGCCCCGGCACGGGGGCGGGCGTCGAGGTCGGCCCGTTGATCGACGAGGATCAGCTGGCGAAGGTCGCCGAGCTCGTCGACGATGCCGTCGGCAAGGGCGCGCGCGTGCTCTGCGGGGGCGAGCGCGTCGACGGCCCGGGTCACTTCTACAAGCCGACGGTGCTGGCCGACGTGCCCGCCGACGCGCGCCTGCTCAAGGAGGAGATCTTCGGCCCGGTCGCGCCGATCGCGACCTTCCGCACCGAGGACGAGGCGGTCGCGGCCGCCAACGACACCGAGTTCGGCCTCGTCGCCTACCTCTACACCGGCGGCCTCGAGCGCGCGCTGCGCGTCTGCGAGCGCCTCGAGACGGGCATGGTCGGGCTCAACCAGGGCATCGTCTCGAACGCCGGCGCGCCGTTCGGCGGCGTCAAGCAGTCGGGGACCGGCCGCGAGGGGGGTCCGGAGGGCATCGAGGAGTACCTCGAGACGAAGTACGTGGCGATCGCGCCAGGTTGAAGGCACACGCCGTCCGCGGAAGCCGCCTCGAGTGCGCGATGTTGCAGGACTGACAGCGGCCCCGATGCCGCCGCGACGGGCGAGCGGGCGCGCGCGCAGAGGCTCGACAGGCTGCCCGTCTACTGGAAGGTGCACACGGGGGACTCGTTCGGGTCGATCGCGCAGAGCACCGGCCTGACGGTCGCGCAGCTCGAGACGTTCAACCCGCGCGTCGACCCCGGCGCGATCGTCGCCGGCCAGCGGCTCAAGCTGCGCCTGAAGGTGCCTCCGCCCGCGCCCAGGCCGCTCGGCCCGCGTTCGCATACGGTGTGCGCCGGCGAGACGTTCGCCTCGATCGCCGCCAAGACCGGGCACCCGCTGCTGCGCCTGCAGCAGCTCAACCCCAGGCTCGACGCAGCGGCATTGCAGCCCGGGGACCGCGTGCGCCTGCGCAGATAACGCACCGGGTTTCGGACCGGCGGGCTCGGCCGGGTCGCCCCGGGCGAGATCGTCGCCGATCGCGTCGAACCGGCGGGCCGCGCTCTGCACGAACCCGGCGCCCAAGCCCCGGCGGGTAGCGTGCGCGGGGGTGCGGGACGGTACATTCTGCCGGGTTGTCGTGCTCGGAGCGGGACGGACGTTCGCGCCTGCACGCGCTGATCGCGCGCACAGCCGCCACAGGATGTTGAGTAAACGATGAACGGGGTCCAGTGACGAAGGTGGGGATGCGGGCGGTGATCGGCGGTCTCTGCGTGAGCGTCGCCGTGCTCGCAGGTGTCCTGCTGATGGTCGCCTCCGCGGAGTCCGACGCCACTCCCGCGCCGCCGGTCGTGCTCGCGCCCCACGGCGCCGAGCCCGCGATCTACGCCGGGCCCGGCCAGCGTGCACAGCTCAGCGGGTTGTGGCGGTTTCGCCGCGACGCCGAGGACAGCGGTCTCGACAAGGGCTTCCAGGCGGGGCGGTTCGGCGGCGAGCTCGTGCGCGTCCCCTACGTGCCGGACGCGACGAAGATCACGGGCAGGCGCGGCATCCCGATCTACCGCGGCACGGTCGGGTGGTACCGCACGAGGATCGACGTGCCGGTCGACGGCCTCTACGCGTTGCGCTTCGAATCGGTCAACCACCGCGCACGCGTCTTCCTCGACGGCAGGGAGGTGGCCCGGCACAAGGGCGAGTACCTGCCCTTCGAGGCGCGCGTGCCGCTGAAGGCGGGCACGAGGCACAGCCTCGTGGTGCGCGCCGACTGGCGCGGGCCCACCGCGATGAAGCGCGACGGCTGGCACCGGCTGTGGTTCAACTTCGGCGGGATCAACCGCGGGGTGAGCATCCGCCGGATCGGCAACAGCGAGCTGTCCTATCCGATGATGCAGACGCGGCTCGTCGCCGGCGCGGCGCTCGTCGACCTGCAGGTGCACCTGCACAACAACGGCGAGCCGCGGCAGCTCGGCGCGCGCGGCACGCTCTCGCACGGCGACCGCAGGATCGCCTTCCAGTTCCCGGCCCAGGCGCTCGCCAAGGAGGGCACCGAGGTGCTGCGGACGTCGGTGAAGGTCGACGATCCCGCGCTCTGGTCGCCGGGCGCGCCCAACCTCTGGGACCTCGCGGTCGAGGTGCCGGGCGAGGCGACGTACCGTGCGCGGGTGGGCCTGCGCGACGTCCGCGCCGACAACGCCGCCCTGAAGCTCAACGGCGTGGCGATCAAGCTGCGCGGGGCCTCGATCCACGAGGACGTCTTCGGTCGCGGCGACGGCCTGCGCCCGGTCGACCAGGATCGGATGGTGTCGCAGCTCAAGTCGATCGGCGCCAACGCGACCCGCTCCCAGCATCCGCTGGACCCGGGCCTGCTCGAGCGCCTCGACGCCGCCGGGATCATGGTCTGGCAGGGCGTCGGCCCGACCGATGCCCCCGGCGCCTGGACCTCACGCGGGGAGGAACGCATCAAGGTCGCCAAGAACCGCGTGCGCACGACGTACCGCCAGGCGCAGCTGCACCCGTCGATCATCACCTGGAACCTCGCCAACGAGGTGGCGGGCAACGGCCACCCGGAGGGGCAGATCCCCTACATCGCCGCGATGGCGCAGGAGCTCAAGCGCGTCGATCCCGGCCGACCGATCGCGCTGGACATCTGGGGCGCCCACCCGCCGAAGAAGACGTCGCGGATCTACGAGAACATCGACATGATCGGCTGGACGAACTACATCGGCTGGTACGAGGCCACGCACGCCCCGGCCTCGGAGCTGCGCGACCTCATCCGCGCCCGCCTGCAGCGCCTGCGCAACGTCTTTCCGGACAAGGTGATCGCCGTCACGGAGTTCGGGGCCGAGGGCAACGGCCGCAACGACACGACCGAGCCGGGCGGCTACGCGTTCCAGGCGCATCTGCTCGACCTGCACCTCACGACGTACGGGAGCATCCCCAACCTCGCCGGCGCGCTCGTCTGGAACCTGCGCGACTTCGCGGTCAACCCGACCTTCTACGGCGGGTCGATCCGGCGGGAGGTCCCCGACATCGTGCTCGTCCGCGGCCTCAATCAGAAGGGCCTGTTCGACGTGCGCAACAAGGCCAAGCCGTCCGTGAAGGCCGTCGGCGGCCGGTTCGCCGCGCAGGCCGCCGCCGACGGCGGCTGACACCGCACCCGCCCATCCCGCTAGCGTTGTCGGCACGGTGACCGACGACGCGGAAGAGGGCGCACACATGAGCGTGGCTGACCAGCAGTTGTGGGGCGGCGAGACGGCCAAGGCGGTCGAGAACTTCCCCGTCTCCGGTGAGCGCGTGCCGGTCAGCGTCGTGCGCTGGCTGGCCGCGATCAAGGGCGCCGCCGCGCGCGTCAACGCGGACCTCGGCAAGCTCGACGCAGACCTCGCCGAGCGGATCGGCGCCGCCGCCGACGAGATCGCCGCCGGCAGGCACGACGGCCAGTTCCCGATCGACGTCTTCCAGACCGGGTCGGGGACCTCGACGAACATGAACGCCAACGAGGTCATCGCGAACCTCGCCGGCGAGGGCGCCCACCCCAACGACCACGTGAACATGGGCCAGTCCTCCAACGACGTCTTCCCCAGCGCGGTCCACCTCGCCGCGCTCGACGAGGCGACGAACACCCTGCTCCCCGCCCTGGAGCACCTCGAGGCCGCGCTCGCCGCGAAGGCCGCGGAGTTCGAGGACGTCGTGAAGTCCGGCCGCACGCACCTCATGGACGCCGTGCCGGTCACGCTGGGCCAGGAGTTCGCCGGCTACGCCGCCCAGCTGCGCCTCGGGGCGCGGCGCGTGCGCAACGCGCTGCCGCAGGTCGCGCAGATCCCGCTCGGCGGCACCGCCGTGGGCAACGGCCTGAACACGCATCCCGAGTTCGCCCAGCGCATCCGGGCGCGGCTGCAGGAATCCAGCGGCCTCGAGATCGCCGCGCCGGAGGATCCCTTCGAGGCGCAGGCCAACCGCGACGCGCTCGTGGAGCTGTCGGGCGCCCTGAAGGTCGTCGCCGTGTCGCTGACGAAGATCGCGATGGACCTCGCGCTGATGGGCTCGGGCCCGCGCGCGGGCATCGGCGAGATCTTCCTGCCCGAGCTGCAGAAGGGCTCCTCGATCATGCCGGGCAAGGTCAACCCGGTGCTCCCGGAGGTCGTGCTGCAGGTCGGTGCCCAGGTGATCGGCAACGACACCGCGATCACGATCGGCGGCATGCAGGGCAACTTCGAGCTCAACGTGCGCATCCCGCTCATCGCGCGCAACCTGCTGCAGTCGATCCACCTCCTGTCGACCTCCAGCCGCCTGTTCGCCGACAGGTGCGTCTCAGGCATCGAGGCCAACCTCGACGGCTGCCGGCGCTCGTCGGAGTCGACGCTGGCCGCGGCGACCGCGCTGAACCCCTACATCGGCTACGACAAGGGCGCGGCGATCGTCAAGGAGGCGGCCACCTCGGGCCGGATGCTGCGCGAGGTCGCGCTCGAGCACGGCGTCGACGAGGCGACGTACGACGAGGCGATGGACCTGCGCCGGATGGCCCGCGGCAGCGCCGCCTGAGGACCGCGCGGCGGCGGCGCGTTTTAGCTCGTTCTTCATCGCCCCGGCTAGGTTCGGCACGTGACCGGCGCCCGCATGCGCTCCTTCGGCGAGCTCGTTGCGATCGTCGCGGCGGCGCTGTTCTTCGCGATCGCCATCCAGGCGTTCGCCGTCAAGCCCTACGTCATCCCCTCGGAGTCGATGTCGCCGACGCTCGTCGTGGGTCAGCGCCTGTTGGTCGATCGCTTCTCGCACCGCATCGGCGGTGATCCGAAGCTCGGCGAGATCACGGTCTTCGTGCCGCCGCCGACGGCGGAGTCCGACGGCAACCAGTGCGGCGTCGCCGGTGAGGGCCCGTCCGACCCGAGCGGCACGGGCAGCGGCCGATCGTGCTCGAGAGCCGTCCCGGGGAAGGGCCGCAAGGCGTTCGTCAAACGCGTCGTAGGGATGCCCGGCGATCGCATCGCCGTCCGCGACGGGCACGTCATCCGCAACGGCCGTCCTGCGAAGGAGCCGTTCGCGACCCCCTGCGGCGGCGGCCCCGAGTGCAACCTGGCCGCGATCGCGATCCCCGCCGACCACTACTTCCTCATGGGCGACAACCGCGGCAACTCCGACGACAGCCGCTACTGGGGGCCCGTCTCCCGCGATCAGATCATCGGGCGCGCGGTCGTGACGTACTGGCCACCCGGCCGCATCGGCGGGCCGTAGTCACAGACAGAACGCCGTCAGCTCCCGCGCGACGCCGACCGGATCGTCGTAGGCGATGAGAAAGCCGGTGCCCGGCAGCACGCGCAGCTGTGCGTCGGGCAGCAGGTCCAGCGCCTGCTCTGCCCCCGCGAGCGGGTGGTAGTGGTCGCGGTCGGCCCAGAGCAGCAGCACGGGGGTCGCGATGCGCAGATAGGCATCGAGCAGGTCGGTCTGTGCGCCCGGCGGCCAGCGCCGCACCCAGCGCGACCACGAACGCGCGACGTTGGCGTTGCCCCCGACGTCCGCCGTGGCGTGGCGCACGAGGTCGCGCGCCGCGGGATTGCCACGCGCGGTGAGCTTCATCCCGTGCTCGGGCCGATAGGCGAGCCGGACCGCGTGCGACGCCACCCGGTCGAGCCCCGGCAGAGAGGCCGCGGGGGCGAGCGCGCGCAGCGGCACGGCCAGGCGCGAGCGACGCGGCGGGCAGTGCAGCCGGTTGGGCATGAGCACGATCCGAGCCGGCTGCAGCTGCCCGGTCGACACCGCGCGCAGCAGGATCTCCGCGCCGGCGCCGTGGCCGCCCACGACCGGATGGGCACCGCACGTCTCGCGACAGAACGCGGCCATGACCTCGGCCAGCCAGTCCGTCGTGTACGGGTGGCGCGGGCGGTCCTCGGAGTCGCCGTGGGCCGGCAGGTCGGGCAGCACGAGGCGAAAGCGGTCGGCGAGGTGCTCGACCACCGGGACGAACTCACGATGCGACAGGCCCGCGCTGTGCACGAGGCACAGGCTCGGACCGACGCCCGCCTCGCGATAGGCGATCCGCGTGCCGTCGCGGTGGTGATAGAGGCGCAGCTTCATCCGCTGCTCTCGCCGGCTCGCGCGCCGCGGGCCAGCGCCATCGCGGACGCCGGGCTCGCGCCGAGATCGAGCGTGCCGAGCTGCGTCATGCGCCGCGCGAGCTGGTCGGCGATCCCGTTCGACGCACGGCGGGCGCCGGCGCGTACGGCGCCGGCGAGGTAGCCGAGCTGCAGCGCGGCGCCGGCGTCGGTCGCCGCACGCGCGCGCAGCGCGTCGGCCACACGGCCCAGCGAGATGCCCAGCGACTGCAGGTCGCCATCCGATCGCGCGGTGCTGACACAGCGCGACAGGCGCGTGCCGTCCGGCAACGCCACGGCGCGCGGTGCCCGCGCCAGCGCCGTGAGCAGCACCGACCCCTCGCCGACGCAGCTCGTCGGCACCGGCTCGGGCTCCCGCTTGCCGCAGCCGGCGAGCAGGACCGCCGCGGCGAGGGCGGCGGCGAGGGTCGCGATACGCAGAGGTCGCACGGGCGGATCGTAGAGTCCGGCCCGTGCCGAGATCACCTCACGATCGCGACATCCGCCGGCTCGCGATCCCTGCGCTCGGCGCGCTCGCCGCCGAGCCGCTGTACCTGCTCGTCGACACCGCGATCGTCGGGCACCTGGGGACGGTCCAGCTCGCGGCGCTCGCGATCGCCGCGACGGTGCTCACGACGCTCGTCTCGCTGTGCGTGTTCCTGACGTACGGCACGACCGCGCAGGTGGCGCGGCTGCACGGCGCCGGCGACGCCGCCCGTGCCGGCGAGCTCGCGGCGCAGTCGCTCTGGCTGGCCACCGCGATCGGCCTGGCGCTGGCGCTCGTCTGCCTGGCATTGGCGGACCCGCTCGTGGCACTGTTCGGCAACGGCGGCGAGGCGGCGGACCTCGCCGAGCGCTACCTGCGCCTGAGCGCGCTCGGCCTGCCGTTCGCGTTGATCGCGCTCGCCGGCCAGGGCTACCTGCGCGGCATCGAGGATCTGCGCACGCCGCTGCTGATCGTCGTCGCCGCCCAGATCGTCAACCTCGTCCTCGAGCTGTGGTTCGTCTACGGCCTCGACCTGGGCCTCGACGGCTCTGCCATCGGAACGGTCATCGCGCAGGCCGGCATGGGCGGCGCGTTCGCGTGGCTGCTGCTGCGCCCGCCGGACGGCGCCCGCGCCGCCCCACGGTCGCGCCGGCCGCGGCGCGCGCTGCTGGCGCCGCTCCTGCGCATCTCCGGCGAGCTCTTCGTACGCTCCGCCGCGCTGCTCGTCGCCTTCGCCACGGCCAGCGCCGTGATCGCCCGCATCGGGGAGGCCTCGCTCGCTGCGCACCAGATCGCGATGGGGCTGTTCGTGTTCCTCGCGCTCGTCCTGGACGCGATCGCGATCGCGGCGCAGGTGCTCGTCGGCCGCGCGCTCGGCCGCGGCGATGCCGTCACCGCGCGCCGGGTCGGGCTGCGGGCGCTGCTGTGGGGGCTCGTCACGGGATGCCTCTTCGGCGCGCTGCTGCTGGTGCTCGCCCGCGTGCTGCCGCAGGCGTTCACGAGCGACCCGGCGGTGATCGAGCGCGCCCGCGCCATCTGGACGATGCTCGCGCTCATGCAGCCGGCGGCCGCGGTCGTCTTCGCGCTCGACGGGATCCTCATCGGGGCGGGCGACACGCGCTACCTCGCGGGCTCGATGCTCTTCGCGGGCGCCTGCGTCTACGTCCCGATCGCCCTGCTCGCGCTCGCGCTGGACTGGGGCGTGACCGGGGTCTGGGCCGGGCTGCTGGCGCTCGTCGGCGCGCGCCTCGTCACGCTCGGCTGGCGCTTCGGCGGCGGTCGCTGGGCGATCACCGGCGCGGCGGTGACGCGCCCGCCGGCGCGCGGGCGAGCCTGACCGCGACGTGTCATGACCCGCCTCGGCAGCGTCCGCCGCGCCCGCTACGGTCCGGCGCCAGGATGACCCTCGTGCCCGGCGACCCGCTCGCGCATCGCGCTCTGGATTCGCTGCTGCGCGCCGAGGCGTCGGTCCGTCGCCGCCTGAGCGCCGACCTCGAGCGCGAGGGGCTGTCGGCGACCGGCTTCTCGGTGCTCGTGATCCTGACGACCGCGGGGGGCGAGCTCGAGCTGCGCGCGCTGCGGGCGCGGCTGCGGACCTCGAAGGCCAACGCCACCGAGGTGGTCACCACGCTCGAGGGCCGCGGTCTCGTGCACCGCCGCCGCCTGGCCACGGACCGCCGCGCGGCGAGCGTGGCGATCACGGCGCGCGGCGCCGAGATCGTCGACCGGCTGTTCCCCGAGCACAGCGAGCGCGTCGCGCAGGCCTTCGCGGTGCTCGACGAGGCCGAGAAGCGCAGCCTCGCCTCGATCTGTCGCAAGCTCGCCGCCTGACGGGGCGGTCAGCCGTACCCGCGGACGGGAGCCTGCCCCATGGTCGCTGGTCCGCCGCCGGAGCAGACTGACGACTGCGCCTCTGCGGACCTCCGGCGAGCGCGGGGCGTGGCGCTGCTTCTACCTACACTGAGACGCTCATGGCCAAGCGCCCCGTCGACGCGCAGGTGTCGTTCCCCGACCTCGAGCAGGAGGTGCTCGAGCGCTGGCGCGAGCGCGATGTCTTCGCCGAGTCCGTGCGCCGCCGCGAGGGCGCCGAGCCGTGGGTCTTCTGGGAGGGCCCGCCGACGGCCAACGGGCCGCCGGGCGTGCACCACGTCCTCAGCCGCGCCTTCAAGGACATCTTCCCGCGCTATCGCACGATGCGCGGGCGTCTCGTCGAGCGCCGCGGCGGCTGGGACTGCCACGGCCTGCCGGTCGAGATCGCCGTCGAGAAGCAGCTCGGGATCACCCGCAAGGAGGAGATCGAGCAGTACGGCATCGCCGAGTTCAACGCGAAGTGCCGCGAGTCGGTGTTCGCGTTCCTCGAGGACTGGAACGCCCTGACCGAGCGGATCGGCTTCTGGCTGGACCTCGACCGCGCCTACCGCACGCTGGACTCGACGTACATCGAGTCGGTCTGGTCGTCGCTGAAGCAGATCGCCGACAGAGGGATGCTCTACGAGGGCCACAAGGTCGTGCCCTACTGCCCGCGCTGCGGCACCGCGCTGTCGAGCCACGAGGTCGCGCAGGGCTACCAGGACGTCGAGGACCCGTCGGTCTACGTGCGCTTCAAGGTCGGGCAGGACGGCGGCCCGCTGCAGGCCGGCGACGAGCTGCTGATCTGGACGACGACGCCCTGGACGCTCGTCTCCAACGCCGCCGTCGCGGTCGATCCCGAGCTCACCTACGTGCGCGCGAAGACCGGCACGCTCGAGGCGCCGGTCGTGCTCGCCGAGGCGCTCGTCGAGAAGGTGCTCGGCGACCCCGCCAACGTGCAGATCCTCGAGCGCTTCCCGGGCGCGGCGATCGACGGCGTGCGCTACGAGCCGCCGTTCGGCTACCTGTCCGCGGACGTCTACGGCGAGCGCGGCCACACGGTGCTGCTCGCCGACTTCGTGACCGCCGACGACGGCACCGGCCTCGTCCACACCGCGATCGCCTTCGGCGAGGACGACTTCCGCCTCGGCCGGCAGTACGGCCTGAACGTCGTCAACCCCGTGCGGCTCGACGGCACCTACGACGAGCGCATCGGCCGCTACGCGGGGCGCTTCGTCAAGGACGCCGACGCCGATCTCGTCGCCGACCTCCAGACGCGCGGGCGGCTGCTGCGCGCCGAGCGCTACGAGCACTCCTATCCGCACTGCTGGCGCTGCAACACGCCGCTGCTGTACTACGCCAAGCCGTCGTGGTACATCGCCACGTCGACGATCCGCGACGAGCTGCTGGCCGCCAACGAGCAGATCGAATGGCATCCGGAGCACATCAAGCACGGCCGCTTCGGGCGCTGGCTGGAGAACAACGTCGACTGGGCGCTGTCGCGCGAGCGCTACTGGGGCACGCCGCTGCCGGTCTGGCGCTGCGCGAACGACCACGTCACGGTCATCGGCTCCTTCGACGAGCTCGAGGAGCGCTCCGGCGTGCGGCTGGAGGACCCGCACCGCCCGTTCTGCGACGAGGTGACGTTTGCCTGCGACGAGTGCGGCGACGTCGCGACGCGCGTGCCCGAGGTCATCGACGTGTGGTTTGACTCGGGCGCGATGCCGTTCGCCCAGCGCCGCCAGCTCGCCGGCGACGCCGCCGCGCTCGAGGCGGTCTACCCCGCCGACTTCATCTGCGAGGCGCTCGACCAGACGCGCGGCTGGTTCTACTCGCTGCTGGGCGTCTCGACGCTGCTGCGAGGCCCGCGGGTCCCCTACCGCAACGTCGTCTGCCTGGGTCTGCTCCTCGACGCCGACGGACAGAAGATGTCGAAGTCCAAGGGCAACGTCGTCGGGCCCTGGGAGGTCATCGACCGCTTCGGCGCCGATGCCCTGCGCTGGTACTTCTTCACCTCCAAGCAGCCCTGGGACGGCTACCTCTTCTCGCCCGAGGCGATCGGCGAGGGGGTGCGCCTGTTCCTGCGCCAGCTCTGGAACACCTACCGCGTCGCGACGATGTACGCGCCCGCGGAGACGGGCGCCGGGCAGCAGACCGACCTCGACCGCTGGATCCGCTCGCGCCTGAGCGCGACGGTCGAGATCGTCACCGATCGCCTCGAGAACTACGACGCGACCACCGGTGGCCGCGCGATCACGGATTTCGTCGACGACCTCTCCAACTGGTACGTGCGCCGTTCGCGGCCGCGCTTCTGGGAGGGCGACGAGGTCGCGATCGAGACGCTGCGCGCGTGCCTGGTCACGGTCAGCCAGCTGCTGGCGCCGTTCACCCCGTTCGTCGCCGACGAGATCTACGACAACCTCGACGGCTCAGAGCCCAGCGTCCACCTGACCGACTGGCCCGTCGCCGGTCAGCGCGACGAGCCGCTCGAGTCGGCGATGGCGATCGCCCGCGAGACCGTGCGCCTCGGCCTCGCGGCGCGCGGCGCGGCGAAGATCAAGGTGCGCCAGCCGCTGCACGAGGTCGTCGTCGTCGCGGCCGGCCGCGAGCGCGAGGCGATCGAGCGCCTGGGCGAGATCGTGCGCGAGGAGCTCAACGTCAAGGTCCTGCGCTTCGTCGACGAGGCCGACGAGCTGGGCTCCTACACGCTCAAGCCCAACTACCGCACGCTCGGGCCGCGCTTCGGCAAGGCGATGCCGCAGGTCGCCGAGGCGATCGCCGCCCTGGATCCCGACCACGTCGCGGTGTCGCTGCGCGAGGGGCGTCAGATCGGCGTCTTCATCGACGGCCACGACCACACCCTCGGCCCCGACGACCTGCTCGTCGCGCTGGCCCCGCTGCAGGACTACCAGCTCGAGCGCGAGGGCTCGCACGCCGTCGCGCTGGAGCTCTCGATCGACGAGGACCTGCGCCGCGAGGGCCTCGCCCGCGAGGTCGTCCACGCCGTCCAGCTCGCGCGCCGCGACGCCGGCCTGGACATCTCCGACCGCATCGAGCTCGGGCTCGACGGCGACGAGGCGCTGCTCGAGGCGGCGCGCGCGCACGAGGCGTACCTCACCGGCGAGGTGCTCGCCGTCAGCGTGGACTACGCCGGCAACGGCACCGGCACCGGCGAGTGCGCGAGCATCGAGGGCCGGGACCTGCGGATCGCGGTCGCGCGCGCCGGCGCCCGGCGAGACTAGGCGGCGGGCTCGAGCTCGAGCTGCTGCTCGAGCTGGCTCTTGTTGCGCGTCGGACGCAGGCGCTTGGCCTCGGCGCCGTTGTTGAAGAGGATCAGCGTCGGGATCGACAGGATCCCGTACTCGGCGGCCGTCATCTGGTTCTCGTCGACGTTGAGCTTGACGAAGCGCACGTCGTCACGGCTCTCGGCGATCTCCTCGAGCAGGGGAGCGATCGCGCGGCAGGGGCCGCACCACGGCGCCCAGAAGTCGACGAGGATCGGCGTCTCGGACTCCATGACCTCGGCCTGGAAGCTGTCGTCGGTGACTTCGATGATCGAACCGGCCATTGGTGGTCTCCTTGAGTCGTAGCTGCTGCGACCCACTATACAAAATGAAGCGACAGAGCCGCCTGTCGGGTCGAGGAGGCCTTACCCGGCCAGCCAGCGCAGCAGGCCCGGGCTGACGTAGACCTCGACGAACGCCGCGGCGACGATCACCGGCGCCGCGAGCAGCACGGTGACGACGGTCGCCGCGAGCAGCTCGTGCCAGTCGTTCCGGCGGCTGGCGATCATCCAGGCCGCGAGCGGGAGGAACAGCGCGACGAGCTCGGGCAGCGCGTGTGGCAGCAGGCCGATCAGCAGCAGGCCCGGCCCGATGTCGAGCCTCGCCGACAGCGAGGCGGCGCCGGCGCCGAGCACGATGGCCTGGGTGATGAGCGAGAACGCCGTGGCCGCGATCACGAAGAGGATCGCCAGCGGGCCCGCCTTCTCGTGGATCCAGCGCCAGGCGCCGCTGCGCTGCTGCGCCTCCAGTGGCAGGGAGCTGCCGGCGATGAAGCCCGCCACGCACGCCATCGCATGCAGCGCCAGCACGAGCGCGTTGCGTGTGATGACCTGCAGCACCAGCCCGGCGTCGGCCCCCTCGCCCAGTCCCAGGAACGGCATGCTGGGATCGGGGGTCGAGACCTTCGCGATCACCCAGACGCAGATCAGCAGGACGACGGTGATCGCGAAGGAGCCCGCGAGCCAGCGCCCCACGACCGGGCCGGGCCGCTCGTTCCATTCGCCGAGCGTGGCACGGGTGTCGGCCATGCCGCGGACGAGCACGAGGTCGGAGGTCCGCACCGATCCCGCATCGGCGCCCGCCGCGTCGCGGCGCGATCAGCGGCCGCGGCGCTGGCCGGATGTGCGAGCCAGGCGCAGCTGCGGCACGAGCCACGCCGCCTCGCCCGCGATCCGCCACGACATCTTCGAGCGCCCGAGCCGGCGGTCGCGAAAGACGATCGGCAGCTCGACGACCCGGAAGCCGGCATGGATCGCGCGGTGGGTGAGCTCGACCTGGAAGGCGTAGCCGCGCGAGCGCACGGTCGGCAGGTCGATCGCCTCGAGCACCTCGCGGCGAAAGCACTTGAACCCGCCGGTCAGGTCGCGCACCTGCAGGCCGAGCACCCTGCGGGCGTACCACGAGCCGCCGCGGCTGACGAAGCGGCGCACGCGACCCCAGTCGGTCACCCCGCCGCCCGCCACGTAGCGCGAGCCGAGCGCGACGTCGGCGTCCTCGATCGCGGCCAGCAGCCGCGCGAGGTCGGCCGGGTCGTGCGAGAAGTCCGAGTCCATCTCCAGGATGAGCTGCGCGCCGCCCTCGAGTGCGCGCGCGAAGCCGGCGAGGTAGGCCGGGCCGAGGCCCTCGCGGACGGTGCGGTGCAGCACCGCGACATCGTCGTGCTCGGCGGCGAGGCGGTCGGCGATGTCGCCGGTGCCGTCGGGCGAGCCGTCGTCGACGACGAGGATCCGGAAGTCGCCGGGGACGGCGGCCCCGAGCACGTCGCGGGCGGCCGCGACGATCGCCGCGATGTTCTCGGCCTCGTCGTACGTGGGCAGGATGAGCCAGGCGGCGGCGGGCATCGGCGCGACTAGCCTATGTGCCCGATGTCATCGGACCCTTCGAACCTCCAGATCGCGGCCGCGTTCGACGAGCTGGCCGACCTCTACGAGCTCGACGGCGCGATCGTCCATCGCGTGCTCGCCTACCGTGCGGCCGCGAAGGCCGCGCGCGAGGCGACGGTGTCCGTGGCGGCACTCACGCGCAGCGGGACCGTCACCTCGCTGCCGGGCATCGGAAAGACGCTCGAGGAGAAGATCCTCGCGCTGCTGCAGACCGGCGACATCCCGGCGGCGGTCAAGCTGCGCGCGAAGTACCCGGCCGGCCTGCTGGACATGACGCGCCTGCCCGGCCTCGGGCCCAAGCGCGCGCGGAGGCTGTTCGACGAGCTCGGGATCGACTCGCTCGACGCCCTGCGCGCGGCCGCCGAGAGCCAGGGCCTGCGCAACGTCAAGGGCTTCGGAGCGAAGTTCGAGGCGTCGGTGCTCTCGTCGCTGGCGGCGGGCATCGGCGACCGCCCGGCCCAGCGCGTCCTGCTGCACCGCGCGCTGACGATCGGCGAGCAGATCGTCGCCGCGCTGCGCGAGCATCCCGCGGCCGAGCGCGTCGAGCTCGCCGGCTCCGCCCGCCGCCAGGTGGATGCGGTCAGAGACCTCGACATCATCGCCACCGCCAGCGACCCGGGAGCGCTGGCCCGGGCGCTCGGCGAGCTCGACCTCATCGAGTCGGCCGCGGCGCCGAACGAGAACGCGGCGCGCGGGCGCACGCACACGGGCCTGCCGGTCGACCTGCGCGTCGTGTCGCCGGAGAACTTCGGCAACCTGCTGCAGCACTTCACCGGCTCGGCCGCGCACAACGTCGCGCTGCGCGAGGCCGCCGTGCGCCGCGGGCTGCACGTCAGCGAGTACGGGATCCTCGACGACGAGAGCGGCGAGACGCTGCTGTGCGCGACCGAGGAGGCCGTCTACGAGCGGCTCGGCCTCGCCTACCCCGAGCCCGAGCTGCGCGAGAACCGCGGGGAGCTGTCACCCGGCTTCGTCGCGCCGAAGCTCGTCCGCGTCGAGGACCTGCGCGGCGACCTGCACATGCACACGATCGCCTCCGACGGGCGCAACACGATCGACGAGATGGCGCGCGCGGCACTGGCTCGCGGCTACGAGTACGTCGCGATCACCGATCACTCGGCGACGCACGGCTTCGGCAACCACGTCACGCCCGACGAGCTCGAGCGCCAGATCGAGCGGATCGCCGAGGCCAACGAGCGCGTCGAGGGCATCCGGATCCTCGCCGGCACCGAGACGAACATCCTGCCGGACGGCTCGCCGGACTACGACGACGAGCTGCTCGCGCGGCTGGACTGGGTCGTCGGCTCGGTCCACACGTCGTTCGGGATGCCCGCCGCCGAGATGACGAAGCGGATGGTGGCGGCGATGGAGCATCCGTGGATCGACGCGATCGGACATCCCACCGGGCGCAAGATCACGTCGCGCCAGCCGTACGCGCTGGACCTCGACGACGTCATCGCGGCGGCCGCGCGCACCGGCACGATGCTCGAGATCAACTCCGCGCCCGACCGGCGCGACCTCGACGACGTCAACGCGCGGGCGGCGGCCGAGAACGGGGTGCTGCTGCTCGTCGACTCCGACGCCCACGGCGCCGACCGCCTCGAGCACGTGCGCTGGGGGATCGCGACGGCGCGGCGCGCCTGGCTGACGGCCGAGCACGTGGCGAACACGCGGCCGTGGGAGCAGTTCGCGGCGCTGCGCAAGCGCGTCGCGCGCGCGTCGACCTGAATCCGCGGCCGGCGGCGCCGACCGCATCGGCGAGCCTCGTCGGGGGTAGCGATGCGACCGGCATGCAGGCACGATCTCAGACGACGCGGGCTCTATCGTCATCGCCATGACCGAGTACGCGCTGACACGCAGCCCGGGCGACCGCCGCCTCTACGAGCTCGCCGGGTTCGGGACGCTGCGGCTGGGTGGCTGGGCGTCGCGCTGGGCGACCGCGGAGGCCGGCGAGCGCAGATGGGGGCTCGCGCGGCGCGGGATCTTCAGGTCCGTCATCGAGGCGACCGACCCGGCGGGCCGCGTGGTCGGGACGTTCGAGGGCCGCTCGCTCAAGCGCGGCGGGGAGCTGCGCTGGGAAGGCCAGGGGTACGTGCTCAAGCCGGACAGCATGTGGCGCGAGCGCTACGCGCTCCTCGATGGCGACCGCCGCCTGGCGCTGCTGGAGGGCAAGGGCTGGGGCAAGCGTCCCGTGCGGGTCGACGTCGACGACACCACGATCGATTCGGGCCTGCTGCTGTTCGCGGCGTTCGTCGTGCGGGCTCTGGCCGAGGACGCGAGCTCCGCAGCCGGCGGCGCCGCGGCGGGCGCCGGCGCGGCCGGCGCCTAGATGATTGATTTCCGAATTCACGCACCCGCGGATGACAGGCCAGGATCGGCGCCGGATCGCCACCCGCATGCTCGTAGGTACTACCGGTACCTGCTTCGCATCCGTGCGGCGCCCGGCATCCGCCCTGACCTGTCCCCGCAGGCACGGCAATTCGCAATCAACCATCTAGCCCCGCCCGCCCAGCAGGCGCGGCAGCAGCTCGTCGCGGACGACCGCGTCGACGGCGGCGGGGGAGAACGGCCGTAGCGCGGTCGCCGCGCGCTGCGCGTAGCCGGGCGCGGGCGCGTCGAGCGCGCAGCGCAGGGCGCCGGCGAGGCCCGCGTCGTCGGTGACGAGGCGCGGGTCGAGCGCCCGGGCGAGCGGGAGCGCCGCGTAGGGGCCGGGAGCCGCGGTCGTCACGAGCCGGCACCCGTCGGCGAGCGCCTCGAGCTGGGCGATGCCGTAGTCCTCGCGCCGCGGCGCGGTGACGAAGACGCGGGCGCGCCGCAGCAGGGCGCGGTACGCCAACGGCGCGAGGCGGCCGGCGACGCGCACGCCGGGGGCGTCGCCCAGGCGCAGGTCGGCGCCGGCGACGACGAGCTGCTCGTCGTCCCGGCGGGCCTGTGCCCATGCCGCCAGCACGCGGTCCAGGCCCTTCTTCCCGGGGTTGGCGGCGTACGTGATCGCGGCGATGTCGCGGGTTTCGCCGGCCGCGCGCGACGACTCGACGGCGACCGGGATCACGAGCGCATCGGCGTGGGCGGACGGCGTCTCGGCCAGCGAGCCGGCGTCCCACGGCAGCAGCAGCGGCGCCGCCGCCAAACGGCGGGCCTCCAGCGGGCGCTGCCAGACGCCGTGGCGCCCGGGCCGGTTGGCGGCGGCCGGCGCGTCGAAGCGGATCGCGCCGGGCCGCGGCCACAGCAGCGCCGCGGTGGTGGTCGAGTAGACGACCGCGCGGGGCGCGTGCTGCGCGATCCCCGCGCGGGCCGCGACGCGCGCGGCGCGCGCCCACGCGAGATCGGTCAGCGCCAGCGTGCGCAGCTCGCGCGGGGCGCGCGCCGTGGCGATCTCGACCTGGGCGCCCGCGCGTCGCAGCGCGCCGGCGAGGGCCTCGTCGGCAGCGCGCAGCCCGCCCGTCGAGCCGAGCGAGACGAGCAGGACGTCGACCGCCGGCGTCACGGTCCGGCGGCGCCCAGGATGACCTTCCAGAGCCGGTCGACGTCGTCGCGGGTCGTGCCCGTCTGGCCGATGGCGACGCGCACGAAGCGCGCGTCGCCGATGGCCGACGGCGTGACGTGGAGGTCCGGCCGGGCGTTGATCGCGGCGGCCAGCGCGTCCGTGGCGTCGTTGCCGTCGGCATGGCGAAAGCAGACGAGGGCGAACGAGACCGGCGCGACGCGCTCGAGGCGCGGGTGCTCGTCGACGCGCCGCCCGAGCTCCGCCGCCAGCGCGATGTGCTCGCGCAGGTGCGCGCGCAGCCCGGCCGCGCCGTAGCTGCGCAGCACCCACCACAGCTTCAGCGCCCGGAAGCGGCGGCCCAGCGGCACGTGCCAGTCGCGATAGTCGATGACCGCACCGGACTCGCTGGCGGGATTGCGCAGATAGGGCGGCAGGATCGACAGCGAGGCGATGAGCGGGGCGCGATCGGCCACCCACAGCACGTTGCAGTCGAAGTTCGTGAAGAGCCACTTGTGCGGGTTGAACGTGTAGCTGTCGGCGCGCTCGGCACCGGCTTGGCGGGGCCGCTGCTCCTCGCAGAGCATCGCGGACCCGGCCCACGCCGCATCGACGTGATGCCAGAGCCCCCGATCGGCCGCGATGTCGGCGACGGCGGCGACGGGATCCACCGCGCCGGTGCCGGTCGTGCCGACGGCGCTCGTGACGATCGTCGGCACGAGCCCGTCGGCGAGGTCCTGCGCGATCGCGTCGCGCAGGGCGCCGGCGCGCAGCGCGAAGCGCTCGTCGACGTCGACGAGGCGCACGTGGCCGAAGCCGGCCACGCGCGCGCCGCGCTCCACCGACGAGTGCGCCTGCGACGAGCCGTAGGCGACCAGTCGGTCGATCGCCGCGCCGGCGCCGACGGCCCGCTCGCGGGCGACGACGTGCACGAGATGCGTCGCGTCCGACGCGCTCATCTGGATGACGCCGCCGCCGGGGCCGACGGCGGTCTTGAAGTGCTGCGGCAGACCGAGGAGGTCGACGAGCCAGTCGAGGACGTGCGCCTCGATCTCGGTCACGGCGGGGCTCGTCGCCCACAGCATCCCCTGCGCGCCCAGACCGGCGGCGACCAGCTCGGCGAGGATCGACGGCGGCGACGTGTTGGCCGGGAAGTAGGCAAACCAGCCCGGCGCCTGCCAGTGCGTGATGCCGGGCAGGACGATCTCGTCGAGATCGCGCATCAGGGCGGAGAACGGCTCCGGGTCCTCGGGTGCCGCGTCCGGCAGGCGCGCCCGGATCTCGCCCGGCTTCACCGCGGAGGCGATCGGCAGATCCTTCACCCGCTCCATGTAGCCCGCCACCCACTCGACGACCTCGTGCCCGTGGCGACGGAACTCGTCGGGCGTCATGTGGGCGTGGCCGGACACCCCGCCGTCAGCGCGCGGCGCCGTTGACCGACACCATGTCGCGCCGGAACCCAGGCGCGCGGATGAGCTTGATCGGCTTCAGCGGCGAGGTCGGCTCGACGTAGAAGGCGACGCCGTCGCGCTCCTCGATCGCCGTCACGGCGGCCTCCTGGCGCCGCCACGCGAGCGCGCCGATGATCGCGAAGCCGCACGCGATCGCGGGAATCTGCGGCGCGACGAGCCCGAGGCCGAGGGCGATGATCGTCGACGCGAGCAGCGGCCACATGCGGTTGAGCAGCAGGCTGCTCGGGCGCTGCTCGGGCAGGGAGTTCGTCGACTTCGCCGCCGCCAGGAGGCGCGCGATCGGCGAGTTCGTCTCGGCCCGGCGGCCGAGCCACATGCCGATCATCGACGCCGCGATCCACCAGCCGATGACGAAGCCGGCGAGCACCGAGTCGTCCTCGGAGCTCGCGCCGAGCACCGTGATCGTCGCCAGCACCGTCGCGGAGCCGCCACAGAGCAGGACCGCCGCGCGGAGGAAGTCGACGAAGCGCATCGATGGCCTACTACGTCGCCAGGGCGCGCAGCAGCTCAACCACGCCGGCCGGCCCGTCGACGAGCAGGTCGGCGCCCTGCTCGAGCGCCGCGGGCGTCTCGTCGGAGCGCACGCCGACGCAGATCGCGGCGCCGAGGCTGCCCTCCTCGACGAGGTCGCGCAGGCCGGCGAACGCGTCGAGGTCGGTCATGTCGTCGCCCACGTACAGGCCCGCGGCGAGATCGTGGCCCTCCAGCAGCAGCCGCACGCCACGGCCCTTGTTGATCTCGATCGGCGGGCGCACCTCCAGCACCTTGCGGCCCCAGTGGATCCACAGCCCGTCGGCCTCGGCTCGCTGCGCGATCGCGCGCACCGCGCTCGCGGCGGCGTCCTCGTCGGGGGCGCCCCGCCAGTGGAAGGCCATGATCGAGTCCTTGTCCTCGCTGCGCACGCGCAGGCGCTGAACCTCGGGCGTGTACGCGGCGGCCGCGAAGTCGCGCACATGGCGCTTGTGGGTGGCGACCTCCGGATCCATCTCGACCGCGGTCGAGCCGGGGGCCAGCATCTCCGAGCCGTGGTTGCCGGCGTAGGCGATCGAGCCGAGCGAGACCATCCGGCGCGCCGTCGTCGAGCGCCGCCCGCTGATGCAGCCGACGATCGCGTAGCGCTTGGCGACCGTGATGAGCTGGATGCGCGTCGCCTCCGGCACGGCGGCGTCGTCGGCGTGGCGCACGATCGGCGCGAGCGTCCCGTCGATGTCGAGGAGGATCGCCGCACGCGCCGGATCGGCGCGCAGCGGGGCGAGCGCCTCGGCGGTGGCGGCGGCGGACATGGCCCCTAGTATGGCGCGCATGGCGGGCCGCCGAACGCTCAGGCTGGCGGCGATCGGGACGGTGGCGGGGCTGTTCAGCGGGCTCTTCGGGGTCGGCGGCGGCGTCCTCATCGTGCCGCTGCTCGTCCTGTGGTGCGGCTTCGGCGAGCGCCTCGCCACCGGCACCTCGCTCGCCGCGATCGTGATCATCGCGGCCGCCGCGACGGCCGTCCACGGGGCCTACGGCAACGTGCACCTGCGCGAGGGGCTGCTCATCGGGGTGCCGGCGGTGGTGGGCGTGGTGATCGGGACGGAGCTGCAGCAGCGGATCTCGTCGCGGGCGATCACGCTGATCTTCGCCGGCCTGCTGTCGGTCGTGGCCGTCCACCTGCTGCTCGGCCTGTGATCGAGGCGATCGTCATCGGGCTGGCGGCGGGCGTCGTCGCGGGGCTGCTCGGCGTGGGGGGCGGCGCGCTGTTCGTGCCGGCGTTGACGATCGGGCTGGGGTTGAGCCAGCTCGACGCCGAGGCGACGTCGCTGCTGGCGATCATCCCGGTGGCGCTTGTCGGCGCCGTGCGCCAGCGTTCGCACGGCAACGTCGACGTGCGCACGGGGGTGCTGCTGGGCGTGGTCGCCGTCGGCGGCGCGGTCGGCGGCGCGGTGATCGCCAACCTCGTGGCGCAGCGTGCGCTGGAGGTGGGGTTCGGGCTGTTCCTGCTGTTCGTCGTGTGGCGGTTGGTGCGGCGCGCTCTGAGCGACGGCGCCGTGGCTACGGGAGACCGTGCTCGAGCGCGCCCTTGATCGAGGCGTCGAGCGCGTTGAGCCGATGCAGCGCGAGCGCCTCCGGTGAGCCGAAGCGCCGGCCGGGCGCGGGCTCGGGCCCGTGGTGGCACAGGACGCAGTGCTCCAGCGCGATGCGGCGCTCCTCGGACAGCGCGGGAACGCGCGCGCCGCGCTCGCGCACCAGCATCAGCCCGAGCTCGATGTGGCCGAGCAGGCGGCCGGCCTCGGTCAGGCCGATCTCGGCGCTGTAGGTGAACTCGCGCGTGCGGCCGAGGTCGTGCACGAGCGCTGCGGTCATCAGCAGGTCGCTGTCCAGGCGCGGGTGCAGGACGCAGGTCTCCTGCACGAGCGTGCCGACCGCCACCGTGTGCTCCAGCAGGCCGCCGAGGTAGGCGTGGTGGCCGTTGCGCGTGCACGGCGCGCGGCGCCAGTCCGCGCGCAGCGCGTCATCGCCGAGCAGCACGCCCAGCAGCGCCTTCAGCCCGGGGTCGTGGACCTCGCGCGCGAGATGCTCGAGGAAGCCGTCGAGCTCGTCGAGGTCGCGATAGGCCACCGGCAGGAACGCGGCGGGATCGGCCTCGCCCTCGGGCGCACGGCCGATCGAGCGCAGATCGACCTGCAGCTCGTCGCGGAAGCGCTCCACGCGGCCCGCCACGCGCACGAGGTCGCCGCGCTCGAAGCGGCCCGCGAGCACGTCGGCGTCGCGAAACGCGCGGCCCTGCACGGCGCCCGTCCGATCGCGCAGCTCGACGGCGAGGTACGGCGTGCCGGAGCGCGACATCAGGCGATCCTTGCGCGTGCACGCGAAGACGCCTTCGACCTCCTGGCCGGCGCGCAGCGCGGCGATCGTCACGGCTGATCGTCCATCCGGACACGGCAGGCAGACACGGGGGCGACCACTTCCCCATGATGTACCTTGGATCGGATGCAGCCCCTGATCTGGGAGAGCCGTCCCGACGGCCTGCGAGCGCCCGCGATGATCGTCGCGTTCAGCGGTTGGAACGACGCCGGCGACGCCGCCTCGGCCGCCCTGACGTTCATCGGCGAGTCGCTCGGCGCCGAGCGCTTCGCGCGCCTGGACCCCGAGGAGTTCTACGACTTTCAGTCCACGCGCCCGCACATCGGCTACACCGACGAGCGCCGGCGCGAGATCACCTGGCCGGGCATCGAGATCTTCTCCGCACGGGTGCCGCGCGCGCAGCGCGACCTCATCCTCGTCCAGGGCCCCGAGCCCTCGATGCGCTGGAAGACCTTCTGCCAGAACCTCGTCGACCTCGCCGAGGCCCTCGGCACGCAGCTCGTCGTCACGATGGGCGCGCTGCTGGCCGACGTCCCGCACACCCACCCGGTGTCGATCACCGGGCTGGGCTCCGACGCGGCGCTGATGGAGAAGCTCGCCGTCAAGGAGACGACCTACGAGGGCCCGACCGGCATCGTCGGCGTCCTGCACACCGCATGCATGGAGGGCGGGCTGCCCGCCGCGAGCCTGTGGGCCGCGGTGCCGCACTACGTCGCCGCGGCGCCCAACCCGAAGGCCGCGCTCGCGCTCGTGCGCAAGATCGAGAGCCTCGTCGCCGTCACGGTCGACGCGACCGATCTCGAGACCGCCACCGAGGAGTACGAGCGCCAGGTCGGCCTCGCCGTCCAGTCCGATCCGGACGTGCAGGCCTTCGTCGAGCGCCTCGAGCAGGCCGCCGAGCGCGACACGTCGCCGCTCGGTCCCGGCGACCTTCCCTCCGGCGACGCGATCGCCAGCGAGTTCCAGCGCTTCCTGCGCCAGCAGGGCCCGCCCGACCGCTGAGGGGCGCGCCCGATGAGCGAGCAGCCCGCCGCCGCCGGCGTCGTCACGGCCGTCAGCGTCAGCGCGACGCACACGATGACCAAGCCCAACGCGGGCGCCATCATCCTGCTCGAGGGTCTCGGCGTCGAGGGTGACGCGCACCGCGGCGTCACCGTCAAGCACCGCTCGCACGTGCGCCGCGACCCGACCAGGCCCAACCTGCGCCAGGTGCACCTCATCCACTCCGAGCTGCACGACGAGCTCGCCGCGCAGGGCTTCCCCGGCGTGCGGCCCGGTCAGATGGGCGAGAACATCACGACGTCCGGGGTCGACCTGCTCGGCCTGCCCGTGGGCACGAAACTGCGCCTGGGCAGCGAGGCGGTCGTCGAGGTCACCGGCCTGCGCAACCCCTGCGCGCAGCTCGACGGCATCCAGCCCGGCCTCATGAAGGCGACGCTCGACCGCGACGCGGACGGCGCCTCGTCATGAAGTCGGGGATCATGGGCGTCGTCCTCGCCGGCGGCGAGGTCCGCCCCGGCGACCCCATCGGCGTCGAGCTTCCGCCCGCGCCGCACGTCCCGATGCAGAAGGTCTAGCCAGGCCCCGGCTCGCCGAGGTCGGCGATGTGGCCGGTCACGTTGACCACCGTCCCGCTCGGCTCACGCACGAAGAAGCGGCGATGCCCCCGGCTCGTCGGTGAGCGGATAGACGATCTCCAGCCCGCGGGCGAGCGCATCGGCGTGCGCGGCGTCGACGTCGGTGACCTCGGTCGAGACGCCGATGTGATGCACCTGCGGGTCCATCAGGTTCGGGTCCGCCACGCGAGGATCACCTGCGTCGTCGCCACGGTTGGCGACTTGAGCATGAGAAATCCCGGCTGCTCCATCGCCACGGCGAAGCCGAGGAAGTCCTCGTAGAAGGCGCGGCTGCCGTCGGGGTCGTCGGTGAAGACGACCGCATGGCGCGGCGGATGCCCTTCATCGCTCTGCCGCCGGACAGGCGATCCGGTAGTCGCACATCGAGCAGACGGTATAGGAGGGTGTCGGCTCGAAGTCCTGGGCGAGGATCCCGCCGGCGACCTCCTCGACGGTGTCGGCGATCCAGCCCGCGTCGATCTCCGCGCTCGGGACGCGGACCTTCTCGTCGTCGAGCACGTAGAGGTATGCCTGCTGCGTCGCGTCCAGCTGCCAGGCCTCGCGCGCGCCGACGGCGTAGAGCGAGAGCTGCACGTCCTCGCGCAGCGCCGCCGCCGAGCGCGGCCGGCCGGTCTTGTAGTCGATGAGCTCGTAGCCGCCGTCGTCCAGGCGGTCGACGCGGTCGACGCGCCCGCGCAGCGTGTGGGCGCCCATCCGGAAGGAGAAGGCGCGCTCGAACCAGACCGGCTGCACCGGCTCGTCGGTGACACGCCGGTGGTAGCGCCGCAGCGCCGTGCCGGCCTTGCCGCGCAGCTGGCGCTCCTCGTCGGAGTCGCCGAAGCCGCCGCGCCGCCAGCCCCAGTCGAGCAGGCCCAGCAGCTCGTCGAGCGGCTGCGCGGGTGGGGACGGCATCTGGTGGTAGCGCTCGAGGACCTGGTGGACGAGGATCCCGAAGCGCTGGTTGAGCGTCGGCTCCTGCGGCACGCGCAGCACGCGCGCGAACTTGTAGCGCAGCGGACAGGAGCGGTAGGTCTCGATGTCCGACGCCGACAGCGCCAGGCCCTCCCCCCGGCGCGGCAGGAACGCCTCGAGCGAGGGCTCGGTGCGTGCCGCGCGCGCCGCCGCTCGCGCGCGGTCGTCGCGCTCGGCGTCGAGCAGCAGCGCGTCCAGCGGCGACGTCGCGAGCACCTCGCGCTGCAGCGGCGAGAGCTCGGTGCTCAGGCGCTGGTTGACCGGCCCCAGCGCGTCGGCCACCGACTGCCCCTCGGGGCGCTCGATGAGCGCCGCCAGCTTGACGAGCTCGAGGTAGCGCGCGACGGCGTGCGTGACGTCGAGGTCGGTGTCGAAGCGCAGCTCGCCGAGGCCCTTGCCGACGCGCGCCACGTCCTTGAGCAGCTCGTCGCGCAGCGCCTGGAACGTCGCGTGCAGCGCCTCCTCCGGGCCGAACAGCTCCTCCTCGAGCACCTCCCACTCCGCGCCGAGGGCGGCGCGCGCCTCCTCGGCGAACGGCGACGGCGGCTGCGCGACGCCGCCGGCCGACAGCGACGGATACGCGAGCACCAGGCCGCGCCCGGCGCGCGTCATCGCGACGTGCAGCAGCCTGCGCATCGACGCGACGTGAGCCGCGCGGTCGTCGGGGCCGAGCGTCTCCTTCAGCAGCTCGTCGGGCACCATCTCGCCCGCGCGCAGGCGCGGCCCCGGCATCCGCGCGGCCGTCAGACCGAGGACGAAGACCCAGTCCAGATCACGCCCTGCGGTCGCGTCGAGCGCCATGAGCTGGACCGCGCCGGCCGGCGGCGGGCCGGCGCCGTCCCCCTCGCGCAGGCCGGCGTCGGCGACGGCCGCGGCATAGCGGGCGAAGTCGCGCGGCGTCGCCTGCGGCGCGCGCTGCGCGTAGGAGCTCGCGAGCTCGCCGAGGCGCGCGAGGTTGACGAGCCGCTCGACGACGTCGGCCTGGGCGGAGAACACCTGCTGGCGGCGCAGCCCGAGGCGGTCGACGAGACGGTGCACGAACAGGTCGGGGCGTGCGCTGTCCAGCGAGCCGGCGGCATCGCGGTACAGGCGCAGGAACGTGTGGATGTGCTCGCGTGCCTCGGGCGGAAGCTGCGGCGACTCCGTCGCGGCCCGCAGCGCGGAGACCATGTCGAGCTTGCGCCGCCGCGCGATCTGCACGCAGCGCGCGATGTCGACCGAGCGCAGCGCGACCGGGGGCCGCGCGAGGGCCCGGACGACGGCGCCCGCATCGGCCGGGTCCGCCAGCAGGCGCAGCCAGGCGAGCACGTCGCGCACCTCGGCCTGGGCGAAGACGTCGGCCTCGCCGACGGCGCGCAGCGCGATCGCGCGCTCCTCGAACGCCAGCGTGACCTGGCGGCCCTCGTCGCGCGGGGAGCGCACGACGACGCCCACGCGCTCCGGCGCGACGCCGCCCCGCACGAGCCGCTCGACCTCGGCCGCGACGGCCTGCGCCTGCGCGCGCTCGTCGGCGGCGCGCCAGAAGCGAACGGGGGTGGGATGGTGCCGATCCGGGCCTTCGGGTGATCGCCGATCGGGGGCGGGACGGGGCCGATCCGGCCCTTCGGGTGATTCCCGGCTCGACCCCGTCCCGCCCCCGGAAGCGGAGCCGGCGGCGGCGCGCAGCGGGGTGGCGAGCCGGTCGGCGATCGGCTCCACGACCGCGAGCGCGGCGTCGAGCACCGGCTGCGGACAGCGCTGCGACACCTCCAGCCGGATGACCTGCGCGTCGGGATGGGCCTGTTCGAAGTCGCGCACGTTCTTCGCCGCGGCCGCGCGCATCCGGTGCGCGGCGCCGTCGTCGTCGGCGCAGACGGTGAGCCGCTCGTGCTCGGCGCCGAGCAGCTCCACGAGCAGGGCGGCGGCGAAACCGAGGTCGGCGTACTCGTCGACGAGCACGTGGCGCAGGCGCTCCGCGACCCGCGCCCGCACGTGCGGGCGCTCGCGCAGGAGCGCGACGGCGCGCAGCACGAGCTCGCCGGCATCGAGGGCGCCGGCCTCGGCGAGCAGACGATCGTGATCGACGTACAACTGCGCGAACTCGACCTCGCGCGCCGCGCGGGCGCGCTCGGCGTCGTCGCCCTCCGGCAGCGCGCGAGCCCAGGCGGCGTAGTCGGCGGCGGTGACGAGGCCGTCCTTCAGGCGGTCGATGCGATCGATGACGTCGGCGAGCAGCACGGCCGGCCGGCCGCCGATATCGTGGCGGCGCAGATGCAGGTCGTCCATGCGGTCCAGCAGCAGCGCGAGCCGGTCCGCGCGCGTGACCGGCGCGAAGAAGGGGTCGACGCCGGCCTCGGCGGTCTCCTCGCGCAGCAGCCGCGCGCACAGCTCGCGCACGGTGTGGATCGCGAGCTCCTCGTAGGGATGCTCCAGCATGTCCTCGACCGCGCGACGCAGCGCGGAGGCACCGGAGGCCGACGGGGTCAGCACGAGGATCGACTCCGCGGCCACGCGCTCGTGCGCGACGAGCCAGGCGAAGCGCCGGGCCAGCACCGTCGTCTTGCCGCTGCCCGCGCCGCCGAGCACGAGCAGCGGCCCGCCGGCGTGGGTGACCGCGCGCTCCTGATCTGAGGTGAGGTCCGGCACCTGCCTAGTATGCCGTCGATGTCGTCGCCCCCGACCACCCCCGGCCCCGACTGGCTGGGGGCGTGCCGGCGGGCCGTGGAGGGGCTGCGCGACGTGTTCGCGGAGCACCCGACGAGCCGCGAGCGCGTCGTCGAGACCGGCGACACGGGCGAGGGCGGTGACCTCACGCTCGTCATCGACTCCGAGGCCGAGGACGCCGTGTTCGCCCAGCTCGACGCGCTGCATGCCGAGGGCGCGCGCTTCACCGCCATCAGCGAGGAGCGCGGGGTCATCGACTACGGCGGTGGCGACGTGCGCGTCGTCATCGATCCGCTCGACGGCTCCCTCAACGCCAAGCGCGGCATGACGCACTTCGCCCTCTCCATCGCGGTGGCCGACGGGCCCACGATGGCCGACGTGCACTTCGGCTTCGTCTACGACTTCGGCCCGGGCGAGGAGTGGTACGCGCTGCGCGGCGAGGGCGCCTGGCTCGACGGGCGGCGCATCGAGTCGCCGCCGGACGAGCGCCGCACGGGCGACGACGATCGCCTGGAGATCGTCACCTTCGAGTCCGCCGACCCGCGCCTGCTCGCGCCGAGGATCGACGCGCTCGGTGAGATCGTCAACCGCCTGCGGGCGATGGGCTCGATCGCGATCTCGCTGTGCCAGCTCGCGCCGACGCGCGTCGACGGGATGTTCACGCTGCGCCCGACGCGGTCCGTCGACGTCGCGGCGGCGCAGCTGATCGTGCGCGAGGCCGGCGCCCTCGTCGCGTTTCCCGGCTTCGACGATCCGCTCGGCGCGCCGCTGGACATCGAGCCGCACGCGCGCGTGGTCGCGCGCGCACGCCGCAGTCGCTCGCGCAGCTGATCGCCGCGCTGGGATAGCGCTCGAGCCGCCGCCCGCCCGGCGCGTCCCGCCCACCGCGTTCGCAATGAGGGACGGGTGCTCGATCGTGCCCTGACCCAGCGAATCGCGAACTCCGTCGCGCGCGCGAAGCCCGCCCGTGGCGCCGACGCCGCGACGCCCCTCGACCCCCTGCCCGGCGACCTCGCGGCGATCTGCGCCGACGCCGAGGCGCGCGTCGTGCGCTACACCGGCCTGCGACCGGCCGCGCCGCTGCCGGCGCCCGAGTCCGTGCAGCGCCCCGACTGGATCGCGGCGAACGTCAGCTCGATGGGCGCCATGCTCGACCCCGTCGGCGAGAAGCTCGCGGGCGGCGGCCTGCTCGGCGGCGCCACGCGCAGCGCCGCGGGGGTGCTGCTGTCCGTCGAGGCCGGCGCGCTGACCGGCTACCTCTCCCAGCGCGTGCTCGGCCAGTACGAGTTCGCGCTCGTCGATCCCGACGCCGTCGCCCGGCTGCTCTTCGTCGAGCCGAACATCGCGCTGGCGGCCCGCCGCCTGGACGCCGATCCCGAGCAGCTGCTCACGTGGATCGCGTTCCACGAGGTCACCCATGCCGTGCAGTTCGCGGGCGTGCCGTGGCTGCGCCCGTACCTCGCCGGGCTGCTGAACGAGCTGCTCGCCTCGCTGGACGTGAAGGTCGATCGCCCGGGCGCTGCTGAAGCTGCCGTCGCTCGACGACGTCAAGGGGCTCGTCGACGCGGTACGCAAGGACGGGCTCGTCGGGGCGCTCGGTTCCGGCACGCGACGTGAGCTGCTCGACCGCGTGCAGGGGGTCATGGGCGTCGTCGAGGGTCACGCCGAGCACGTCATGGACGTCGTCGGCGCCGCGGCGCTGCCCGACCTCGACGCGCTGCGCAGCGCGCTGGACCGCCGCCGTCAGGAGCGCTCCCCGCTGCTGGCGATCCTCGAGCGACTCATCGGCCTCGAGGCGAAGCTGCGCCAGTACGAGGTCGGCAAGCGCTTCTGCGACACGGTCGCCGGCGCCGTCGGGCCTGCCGGCCTGCACCGCGTGTTCGACGGCCCGGAGCAGCTGCCGACCGTGGCCGAGCTCCAGGATCCCGAGGCGTGGATGCGCCGCACCGGCGCGCCGGCCGCCGCCTGATCACAGGCCGCGCAATCGAGGCGAGGCCGGTTCGACCTCCGGCGGCGCGCGGGTCCAGGCTCGCGATCCCGGTCGCGAAAGGACCGTGTCAATTCCAACGCCGATGTCATTCGCAGCGGATACGAGGCTGTCCGCCGTCACGCCAATCCCGAACGATCGGTCCGGTCATCGTTGCGCACGGCCGGGCCGGCCCCGCTCCGTAGATCCGAATCACTGCCGCAGTTCGGGATCACATCGCCCGCTCGGTGGCGGGCCTGGACGCTCAGCGGGGACAGGCAGCGGGGCACGGTCCCGTTGCTCGTCGGACGCGGTGTGGCGAATGGTTCGTGTCCAGCGCGAGTTGATCGCCACACCGATGCGCCAGCGTCTGGCGGCGACCTCACGCGCGGCGGTTTCTGGCGCGCCCGGTCCGAGATCCGCAGTCGGCGCCGCACGATCGGCGTGCGCCACACGCCGGCCCCCTAACGAGACGTGCCGGCGTCCCGCTGACGAACCTCAGCCGGACGAGTCGGGCCGCCTCGCTCTACTGCTCTGCTCAAAGCAGCAGCGGAGCCTTGCTCGTATGTCGGTTGCGCCACGTCCGCTGGAGGGGTTCGATGTCGCGATCGCAACCGAGGCACGACTCGTCTGTCGAAAGGGCGATCGCGAACGCGATGTGGAGCGCCAGCATGATCAGGATCGCGACGAGGTCGCCACCTGCGGCAACCCACACCGTCCGCTGCCGAAAGGCGGGAGGAAGAGCAGCGCGATGAGAGGTGGCCCGATCAGCCCCTGCAGGTAGCAAAAAGGTTCGTCGTACTACCGGACGCCCGCGCCGCGCGCGTACAGTCCCGCCGGTGACGGTCGATGAGTTCCTGTCGTTCGCTGAGCGAGCTCGGGGCTGGCAGGTCTTGACGCGCGGCGGGGAGCCGTCGTTAGCGGCCGCTCCGCACGACCTGGCGCGGTTTCTGGGGCGTTGCGGCGGAATCGTGACTCATGCGGACGTCGCGGTCGGCGCGCGGGTGGTGCCAGCGCAAGAAGCAATCCTTCGGGAGCGATACGACGATGATCGGTCAGCTGACTGGTTCGTGATCGCCGAGGACGATGACTCGAGCACCGCGCTGCGAGCCGTGATCGATCTGGATCCGCGTCGCCTCGGACGTGTCTACGACGGATTCTGGGATCGGTTCGGCGTGGCGGGCTCGATGCCCGTCGTCGCGCTGAGCTTCACCGACTTCTTGGAGCGACTTGCGCAGAGCTCCGGCGAGCCGTACTGGGCCGGCGAAGATCTCGGTCTCGGCGACGCATACGACTGACCAGTTCTGAACGGAACGCTGCTGCCGCGGCGCTACCGCTTTTACGTCGATGAGAAGTTCCCCTATCCGTCGTGGGCGCCCTGGCCTGGGCTCGGCGTGTCTGCGTTCACGGGGCGACCTCGGCAACAGGCATCCCATCGACGCGTGGCAGGGGTCGGAGACCGCACGGGTTGTCGTAGCTGCGTCTTGACGGTTACGGTCGGGCGCACCGGTCTTGAACGGGGAGGTTTTTCCATGGGCGTGTTGGTCATTCTGGAGATGGACGGCTCGACCGAGGCTGTGCTTGCGGCGGCAGCCGACCTCGAAGCTCGCCGTCCGACGTCCGCCATACTCGCCCGGATCGTCGCGCCGACCGAGAGCGGTGTTGTCGTGGCGACGTTCTGGGAATCCGCCGAGGCGCGAGACGCGTATCAGGCAGAGCCGGAGCATCGCGAGGCGCTGCAGTCGAGCGGCCTGCTCGAGGCGGTAACGGAGATGCGCTCTCGTGTCTTTGAAGCTGCACAGCTGAGGTTGGCTTAACCGTCGCGCGCGGGCAGACGACTACGTCGGCAAGCGGCGAACGCCCTGGCCGGGTCGGTGGAACCCGCTGATTGACGCTCGTCGCCGAAGCGCCGGACTGTTGCTTTCGCCTGGTTGCGGCGCTCTCGCGGCCGATAGCCGGTCTTTCCATCGGGACGCGAAACGGGCGTGACCGACGCGGCGGCCGGGTCTCATATCCGAACGTTCAGCGGCACAGAGGCGGGGCGCGATGCCTGCGCGTGCAGCGACGGTGTGGCGGATGGTGCGCGCCGGCCGCGAACCATTCGCCACACCGACCCGTCCACGGACAACAGCGGCCCGTCGCCTGTCACGCGCCCGGTGCGGTATCCGCACTCAGCGCGTCAGTACCGGTCGCAGCTCGGGTCGGGGCCATGGTGTGTCGAAGCATGCACGCGGAGCGATACATATTCGGCACACCGACCGTGGATGCTCCAGCGGGTCTCGGAGACGGTCCGTCAGCGGATGACGCGCGCGCCGGCGCTCGAGCACAGGGCGCGGCCTCGCCGCCGTCCCGTCTGACCCGTCCGAATTGCATTCCCGCAGCGGGACGCCATGCGGGACTCACCGCCGCACCCGCGATCCCGGGAGTTCGTGACGGGTCTCGGATGAACCGGTCGCAATTCCGGATTCGGCTGACGAACGACAGAGGCCTTCGCCGCGGGCGACATCCCCGCGGTCCTGGCCCTGTTCTCGGACGAGATCACCTGGCACATCCCGGGGCCGCAGCCCGCTCGCGGGCGCGTACACCGGACGTGACCCCGTGCTCGGGTTCTTCCGGAACCTGGGCGGGTGCTCCGACGGGACGTTCGACCTCGACGTGCAGTCCTGACGGACCGAGGAGCGCGAGCGGCGGCGCCGCGTGGTCGGGGGGCGGCCGCCCGCCCGGCTCCCATCTCGCTGCCTCGCAGCGGAACCCGTGTTCGCCCGTAACCGCCCTCGGACCGAGGGGTACAAACGCGTGTTCGCTTCTGCTATGCTGTTCGAACAAGCTTAGACCTAATATCCTTAGTCCTCGTTGGGAGGCAGAGATGGCCGAGACCACCGCCAGCGCCCGCAAGACCAGCACGAGCGGGTCCAGCGCCCGCAAGACCCCGAGCCAGACCACGCGCGAGACCGCCGGCGTGAAGGCCGCGGCCACCCGCAAGACGAACGCCACGAAGCGCTCGACGGCTGCGACGAAGGCCGCGGGCACGCGCGCCGCCAATCGCGGCGCCGCGGCTCGCAGCACCACCGCGCGCAAGGCCAAGGCCACCGCCGCACGCGGCCGCACCAACGCCGCCAGGACGGCGGCCGACGCGAAGAACGAGATCCAGACGCCGCTCTCACGCGCCGCCGCCGTCGCCGAGACGATCGTCCTCGTGCCGGTCGGAGCGGCGCTGATCGCCCGTGAGGAGGTCGTATCGACGTTCGATGATCTGCGCTCCTCCTACGGCAGCCGCACGAAGGCCAGGCAGGAGCTGCGCCGCTTCGAGCGCCGCGGCTCGAGCGCCGTCAAGGGCATCGAGCGCGACGCCAAGAAGACGCGCACGCGCGTCGAGCGCGAGCTGCGCCAGCGCCGCGCCCGCCTCGAGAAGGAGCTCAAGCGCGTCGACCAGGAGCTCAGGGGCGTCACCGAGCCCGTCAAGAAGAACGTCGAGCTCGTCGGCGCTCGGATCGAGAACGCCTACGAGACCAGCCGCACCGCCGCGACGAAGACCGCGACCTCCGTCCAGGAGCGCATCGCCGCGCGGGTGTAGCCACCCCCTTCCCTCACAGATCGCAGCACTGTAGTTCCTCCCCCAGCCGACGCCGTGCCCACCTTCCGGGGCGCGGCGTCGGTGTTTAATGGGACGCCCCCGGGCCGGCGCGCCGGGCCGGGCGAGCGGTTTCCTAGACTGGACGAGATGGCGACCCAAGACGAGATCCGCACCGCCCTCGAGCGCGTCATCGACCCCGAGCTGCGCCGCTCGATCGTCGAGCTCGGCATGGTCCGCTCGATCGACATCGCGGCGAGCGGCGACGTCCACGTCACGGTCTCGCTGACCACCGCCGGCTGCCCGATCCGCAGCAGCTTCACCGAGGCCGTCACCCGCGAGGTCGCCGCCCTTCCGGGGGTCGCCACGGTCACGGTCGCCTTCGACGTGCTCTCCGACACGGAGAAGTCGGCGCTGCAGAAGACGCTCGGGCGCGGCTCGATGCCCGCCGGCGCGCTGGCCCAGGTCAGGAACGTCCTGTGCATCGGCTCGGGCAAGGGCGGCGTCGGCAAGTCGACGCTCACCTCGAACCTCGCCGCGGCGCTCACGCTCGACGGCAAGTCCGTCGGCATCCTCGACGCGGACGTCTGGGGCTACTCGATCCCGCGCATGTTCGGCCTCGGCAGCGAGCGCCCACCGGTCTCGCCCGAGCGCAAGATCCTCCCGCTGCAGGCGCACGGCGTGAAGGTGATGTCGATCGGCTTCTTCGTCGAGGAGGACGCTGCGGTCGTGTGGCGCGGGCCGATGCTGCACAAGGCCCTGACCCAGTTCCTCGAGGACGTCGCCTGGGGCGAGCTGGACTACCTGCTCGTGGACCTTCCGCCCGGCACCGGCGACGTCTCGATGACGCTCGCCCAGCTGCTGCCGCAGGCACAGTTCATCATCGTCACGACGCCGCAGCCGACCGCCCAGCGGGTCGCGCGCCGTGCCGCCCAGATGGCCGGGAAGGTCTCGCTGGAGATCGCCGGCATCGTCGAGAACATGGCCGGCTTCACGACGCCGTCGGGCGAGCGCTTCCAGATCTTCGGCGAGGGCGGCGGTCAGGCCCTGGCCGACGAGCTCGACGTGCCGCTGCTGGGCAAGGTGCCGCTGACGATGCCGCTGCGCGAGCAGGCCGACGACGGGACCCCCCTGGTCTTCACCGATCCCGACGACCCGGCCGCGCAGGCGATCCGCCATGCGGCCCGCGGGATCGTCGCGATGGCGCCGATCGAGCTGCCGGTGTTGTCATCCCCGGGCGGGCCGCCTCCGACGGGCATCAGCCTGCCGATGGCAGGCTGAGCCCGGCGCCGGGAAGCGCTCCTCGCTAGGCCGCGTTGTCGGCCGTGGCGGTCGCGCGACCGGCCTCGGTCGCCGCGGGAACCTCGACGAGCTTGCCCGTCTCGACGTGGTAGACGTAGCCGTAGATCGGGATCGTGCCCTCGACGAGCGGGTGGTTGCGGATCGTCTCGACGTCGTCGACGACGGCCTGCGACTGGTCGGAGATCGTCAGCCAGTCGATGTTCCTGCCCTCGGGGGAGCCGGGGCCCTGGCCGACGTCGTAGAAGCCCTCGTCGCCGAGCGCGGCGGTCTCGAGGCTGGACTCGAGCAGATCGCCCATGACCTCGTTGGTGAAGAACTCCATGCCGCAGTTCGTGTGGTGGATGACGAACCACTCGGCGGTGCCGAGCAGCTTGTGGGAGATGACGAGCGAGCGGATCGCGTCGTCGCTCGCGCGGCCGCCGGCATTGCGGATGACGTGGGCGTCGCCCTCGCTCAAGCCCGCGTACTTGGCCGGGTCAAGGCGAGCGTCCATGCACGTGAGGATCGCGAAGCCGCGGGCGGGGGGCAGGGCCAGGCTGCCCTTCTCGCCGAAGTCGGACGCGTAGGCATCGTTCGCGGCGAGCACTTCGTCTAGGACGGACATGCGGTCTCCTATCGGTCGGACGAGGACCAAATAGTACCGATTGCCGATCGGATTACAGCTATTTAGGCGCGCTCCCGTTCTGACCGGGTGGGGCCCGGCGCCGTGCGGCGGTCAGCCGCTCGACTTGAAGTAGTCGGCGTTGATCTGCGTGAAGTTCTGCCACTCCTCGGGGAGCTGGTCCTCGGCGAAGCACGCATCCACCGGACACGCCTCGACGCAGGCGTCGCAGTCGATGCACTCGTCGGGGTCGATGTAGAGCATCTCGACCTTGTCGTAGTCAGGCTCGTCGGTGGTGGGATGGATGCAGTCGACGGGGCACACCTCGACACACGAGTTGTCCTTCGTGCCGATGCAGGGCTCCGCGATCACGTAGGCCATGAAGCAGTCGTTTCCTTCGCTGTCGTCTGAGGTCGGACCGGCCGGACATAGTATCCAGGCGTGACCTGCCGACCCCTGGGCGCATGCTGCTGCTGACGGGCGCCACGGGCCTCATCGGGCGTCCGCTGCTGCGCCGCCTGACCGCCGACGGGGAGCCCGTGCGCTGCCTCGTGCGCGATCCGCGGCGGCTCGGGGCCGATCGCGTCCGGGTGCAGATCGCGCTCGGCGATCTCGCCGATCCGCCGTCGTTTCGCAACGCGATGCGCGGCGTGCGGACCGTCGTGCATCTCGCCGGGGCGATCCGCGACCAGCCCAACGGTTCGATCGAGGAGCTCAACGGGATCGCGACGTGGCGCATGGTCCAGGCCGCCGAGCGCGCGGGCGTCGAGCACTTCGTCTTCGCCAGCGCGCTGGGGGCCGTCAGCCACGACCGCACGCGCTACCTGCGCTCCAAGGCGCTTGCCGAGCGCGCGGTGCTCGCCTCCGGCGTGCGCCATACGGTCTTCGCGCCGTCGCTGTACTACGCGCCCGGCGACCCGTTCCTCACGCTGCTCGAGCGCTTGGCGATGGTCCTGCCCGCGGTGCCGGTGAGCGGGCGCGGGCAGGCTCGCTACCAGCCGATCTGGGCCGACGACGTGGCCGATGCGATCGCCGCCGCGCTGGCAGGGACCGCGGCGGCCGACGGGCGACGGCGCTTCGAGCTCGCCGGGCCGCAGACGCTCTCCTACCGCGAGATCGCCGAGATCGCGCTGCGCGCAGCCGGCCGCGAGCGGCGGCTCGTCAGCGTCCCGACGCCGATCGCCAGCCGCGCCCTGCGCCTCGTGGAGACGCTCATGAAGTCGCGCGCACCGGCCACGTGGGACGAGGCCGAGCTGCTCGAGGTCTCGATGACCTCGCCGCGCGGCACCGCCGATGCGCAGTCGCTGGGCGTGACGCCACGCGCGATCGGCGAGGTGCTGGGGCCCTGAGTCAGGCTCGCGCGAGCGGGGCCGCGCGTTGCGCCCACGGCGCCGCCGCCTCGATCTGCGCCGCGAGCGCGAGCAACGCGCCCTCCTGCGCCGGGCGGCCGATGAGCTGCACGGCGAGCGGCAGACCGTCGGCGTGCTGGTAGAGCGGCAGCGAGATCGCCGGAGAGCCGGTGACGTTGCTGATCGCGGAGTAGGGCGTGAAGTGGCCCGAGCGCTCGAAGGTGCCCAGGGGGTCCGGCCCGCAGGGGTCGAGCTCGCCGATCGGCAGCGGCGGCTGGGCGAGCGCGGGCGTCAGCAGCGCGTCGTAGGGCGCCGCCCATGTCGTGATCGCGCGCCCGAGCGCCTGCAGCCGGTACCCGGCGACCGCGGCCTGCACCGACGTGATCTGGTTGCACGTCGTCCACAGCGCCCAGCTCAGCGGCTCCATGTCCTCCTCGCGAGGCACACGGCCGTGGAGCAGGCCCGCCGACGCCATCGAGGCGCAGACCGCGGGGCCGAAGGCGTGCGTGAACAGCTCGAGCAGGCCTGGCTGGTGCCACGGCGGCCAAACCTCCTCGACCTCGTGGCCCAGGCGCTCGAGGAGAAGCGCGCCATCGTGCGCTGCGCGCGCGCAGTCGGGGTGCAGGTCGGCCTCCAGCAGCGGCATGCGCGTCGTCACGCCGATCCGCAGCCGTCGCGGCTCGCGGGCTGCGCTGACGGCGAACGGCTCGGGCGGCGGCGGGGCCCACGACGCGTCGCCCAGCTCGCTTCCGGCCATGACGTCGAGCAGCAGCGCGGTCTCGCGAACCGTGCGCGTCAGGGCGCCGTCGACGACGAGGAACTGCTCGCCCACGTCGGGCGCCAGCGAGATCCGCCCCCGCTGCGGCTTGAGGCCGACGAGCCCGCAGCAGGCGGCCGGGATCCGCAGCGAGCCGCCGCCGTCGTTGCCGTGCGCGAGCGGCACCATCCCCGCGGCGACGGCGGCCGCCGACCCGCCGGACGAGCCGCCGGGCGTGCGGTCGAGGTCCCACGGGTTGCGGGTCGGCCCGAAGCGCCGGCCCTCGGTCACCGGCAGGATCCCCCACTCCGGCAGCGTCGTCGTTCCGACGATGACGAAGCCCGCGGCGCGCAGGCGCCGCGTGACGTTGTGGTCACGCTGCGGGCGGAAGTCGCCCGAGAGCGCCGCGCCGGTGGTCAGCCGCAGGCCGGCGACCGCGCGGTTGTTCTTGATCGCGATCGGCACGCCCGCGAACGGGCGCGGGTCACCGGGAGCGATCGCCGCGGCCGCCGCGCGCGCGCCGTCGTGGTCGACGTCGACGAACGGATTGACCTGCCGGCGCAGCGCGTCGATCCGCTCCAGCGAGGCGTCGGTGAGCTCGCCGGCGGACAGCTCGCCGGCGCGCACGAGCGCCGCCAGCTCGTCCGCCGGCCGCAGCATGAGCTCGGGCGCGGTCACTGCGCGGCAGGCCCGACGGCAGCAGCCACCGCGACCGTGCGACCGACGAGGAACGGCACCGCCACGACCGGCTCGCCGGTCAGGGGCTGGAACGCGGCGCGGCTGCCCTGCGCGGCGAACACGTCGGCGGGGGTCAGCCGGTCGGCGCGGCCGAACGCGCCGCCGCGGCGGCGCAGCGCGGCGAACGTCGCGTACAGCAGCGGGCGCGCCGCGGTCGGCTGCGGCGCGGTGTAGGTGATCACGAGCGAGCCGCGGGCGTCGGTGGCCGCGCTGTCGAGGACCGCGCTGCGCTGGCGCGAGAGCAGGAGGGCGGCCCTCGAGGCCCCAGGGCCGACACGCGCGAACTTCACGGCGCGCCGGCCGGTGCGCGTGGGCCCCGTCCAGGCGACGTAGGTCGCGCCGCTGCTGTCGGCGATCGGGATGACCGGCGCCGCGCGCGTCGCCGCGCCGGTCGGACCGCAGCGGCGCTCGAGCGTGCGGTTGTGCCACGTCCCGTCGGCGTCGCGCACGGCGACGCCGCAGGGGCGCCCGGGGCTGCCCCAGGTGACGACGACGCGGCCGTTGCGCGCCATGACGGCCGACAGGCGCAGCCCCTGGATCACGCCCACCGAGCCGAAGCGCACGGTGCGGCTCCACTGTCCGCCGGCGGGCCGGACGCGGCCGGCGAGGCGGGTGCCGGCGCGCCAGACGAGCGCGCTGTCGCCGCGCTCGTTGATCGCGACCGCGGCCGTGCGGCCGACGGCGAGGTCGCGCACCGGCGAGAAGCGCCCGCCCGCGCGGCGGCCGGCCACGCGCAGAAACGGCGAGCGCTCCCCGGTCCAGGCGACGATGACGTCTCCGCGCGCGTTGGCGTCGGACCAGAACTCGACGGCGAAGTCGCTGAGCGCCGAGAACGTGTCGAAGCCGCCGTCGGATTGACCTTCGGCGATGATCAGACGGCGCTTGCTCGTCGCCGACCGCGCCTCGCGGGCGACAAGCAGCGCGTTCACCCCGCCGACGAGGTGGACCTGCATCGTCGCGGGCTGGATCCCGCGCAGGTCCGTCGGCCGCTGCCAGTCGCCGGCGGCGTCGCGCGTGGCGAGCCCGCCGAAGACCGGCGGCTCGTGCTCGCGCTGTGCGCCGTTCCAGCTCAGCAGCCCGCGGCCCTGCGCGTCGAAGGCCAGGTCGTGCAGCTCGGCGACGTTCGCCGAGTCGGCGATCGGCTCCAGGCGCCAGCTTGCTGCGTCGGCGGGGGCGGGTGCGGATGCGCCGACGGCGAGCAGCGCGAGCACCGGCGCCAGGCGGCGGGCGGCGCATCGCGGGGTGATCGGCGCTCGACGCATGCCCGCGCGCAACCGTATCGCTCCCCGCCGCTCTCCAGAAACGACGAAGGGCCCGGCGCGGTGCCGGGCCCTCCCTCTCATGCTGCCTCCCGGCTCGTGGGCCGGGAGGCGACGCCTGCTCTCGGCTCCGAGGGAGCCGGGAGGCTGGCTACATCATGCCGCCCATTCCGCCGTCGCCGCCCATGCCGGGGATGGACATCTCCTTGCCCTCGATCTCGCAGACGATCGCCTCGGTGGTGAGGATGTTCTTCGCGATCGAGGCGGCGTTCTGCAGCGCCGAGCGCGTGACCATGGCGGGGTCGATGATGCCGGCCGCGACGAGATCCTCGATCTCGTTCGTGGCGGCGTTCAGGCCCCAGCCCTTCTTCGCCTTGCGGACGTCGTTGATGACGACCGAGCCCTCGAGGCCGGCGTTGTGCGCGATCTGACGCAGCGGCTCCTCGAGCGCGCGCAGCACGATCTTCGCGCCGGTCTTCTCGTCGTCGACGTAGGTGTCGAGGTCGATGGCGCCCTCGGCCTGCAGCAGTGCGACGCCGCCGCCGGGGACGATGCCCTCCTCGAGCGCCGCGCGGGTCGCCTGGAGGGCGTCCTCGACACGGTGCTTCTTCTCCTTCATCTCCGTCTCGGTGGCTGCGCCGACCTTGACGACGGCGACGCCGCCCGACAGCTTGGCGAGGCGCTCCTGGAGCTTCTCGCGGTCGAAGTCGGAGTCGGTCGTCTCGATCTCGGCCTTGAGCTGGTTGATCCGGCCCTTGATGGCGGCGGGATCGCCCGCACCGTCGACGATCGTCGTCGCGTCCTTGCCGACGACGACGCGGCGTGCGCGGCCGAGCTGCGAGATCGTGGTGTTCTCGAGCTTCAGACCCATCTCCTCGGTGATGACCTCACCGTTGGTCAGGATCGCGATGTCCTCGAGCATCCGCTTGCGGCGGTCGCCGAAGCCGGGGGCCTTGACGGCGACGCCCGTGAACGTGCCGCGCAGCTTGTTGACCACGAGCGTGGCGAGGGCCTCGCCCTCGACGTCCTCGGAGATGATCAGCAGCGGCTTGCCCGACTGGATGACGGCCTCGAGGACCGGCAGCACGTCGCGGACCGATGTGATCTTCTGGTTGGCGATCAGGAGGTAGGGGTCGTCGAGGACGGCCTCCATGCGCTCCTGGTCGGTGACCATGTACGGGGAGATGTAGCCCTTGTCGAAGAGCATGCCCTCGGTGAACTCGAGGTCCATGCCGAAGGTCTGGCCCTCTTCGACGTTGACGACGCCGTCCTTGCCGACCTTCTCGATGGCGTCGGCGATGACGTCGCCGATCTCCTCGTCGCCGGCGGAGATCGTCGCCACGCGGGCGATCTGGTCCTTGCCGGAGACGTCCTTGGACTGACGCGCGATGTTCGCGACGACGTCCTCGACGGCACGCTCGATGCCGCGCTTGAGCGCGAGCGGGTTGGCGCCGGCCGTGACGTTCTTCAGGCCCGAGCGGACGATCTGCTGGGCGAGCACGGTCGCGGTCGTCGTGCCGTCGCCGGCGACGTCGTTGGTCGCCGTGGCGACCTCGCGGACGAGCTGTGCGCCCTGGTTCTGGAAGACGTCCTCGACCTCGATCTCACGAGCGATGGTCACGCCGTCGTTCGTGATCGTGGGGGCGCCGAACTTCTTGTCGAGGACGACGTAGCGGCCCTTGGGACCGAGCGTGACCTTGACGGCGTTGGCTACCGCGTCGACGCCGCTCTGCAGGGCGTTGCGTGCGTCGACGTCGTACAGCAGTTCCTTATGAGGCATAAGTTCTGGTTCTCCTTACTAGAGGATCTTGGCGAGAACGTCGGACTCGCGGAGCACGAGGAGCTCTTCGCCGTCGACCTTGATCTCGGTGCCGCCGTACTTCGAGTAGAGGACTTCGTCGCCCTCGGCCACGTCAAGCGGGATGCGCTTGTCGCCGTCGTCGTCGAACTTGCCGTCGCCGACTGCGATGACCATGCCCTTCTGCGGCTTTTCCTTCGCGGTGTCGGGAAGGACGAGTCCACTCGACGTGGTCTCCTCTTCCTCGATCGCCCGCACGATGAGCCTGTCGCCAAGGGGCTTGAGCTTCATGTGGTGACCCTCCAAAGTTCTCGACTTGGTTTGGCACTCGCATGAGCAGAGTGCCAACGTGCATGCGACTCTAGCGCAACTGGCACTCTCGGTGGAAGAGTGCCAACAGGATCTTTACGTCCGGGTTAGGCCGTGCCGGCTCAAGCTCGAGCGCGACCGATCCGAGGAGGCTGCCATGCGCGACACCCGCAGCACCGTCGTCCTCCTCGCGGCGGCCGTCCTGGTGGGTGCGCTGTTCGCGCCGTGGTACGCGATCGACCTCGGCGACGCGACGCGCGACGCGATGGCACAGGGCAGCCGCCAGCTGCCGGGAGTGCTGGGCGAGTTCGCCCGGGGCGTGCTCTCGGTGCTGCCCGACCGCATCGTCGCCAACGCCTGGGACGTCTTCGAGAAGACCGACATCGTGCTGCTGTGCTGCGCTCTGGGCGCCGCGTTCGCGGCGCTGCTCGGCCGCCTCGACGTGAGCGCGCTGGCCGGCGGCGCCGCGGCGGCGGCGACCCTGCTGGCGATGCTCGACAAGCCGGGCCCCGGCGGCGACATCGTGCAGATGCAGTGGGGCCCATGGCTGGCGCTCGCGGGTGCGCTGGCGATCGTCGCCGCGTCACGTCTGGGCCCGGCCGAGGAGCGCGGCCCGCAGCCGTCCGCGCCGGAGGCGGCGCTCGTCCCGCCCCCGGGCGAGAGGCCCGTCGCCGCGACCGTCTGGCCGCCGGCCGAGTCGCCTTAGTTCTGGGCGCCGCCGATGCCGTGCATGCGCTCGGTCATCGACGGGGGGTTCTCGATGATCTGGCTGAAGCGCACGACGGTCACGGTGTCCTCGAGCGTGACGTCGCGCCCGTAGATCTGCTCGAGGAAGTTGACCATCTCCTCGGTGCGGCGAAACTCAGGATTGTCGTGCTCGATGTCGCGCGGCGAGAGCTCCTTGACGCGCTTGACCTCGACGCTGTCGATCACGGCGAGGAAGACCTTCTCGCGGGGGGAGTGCTGGTAGCCGATCGTCACGAGCACAGCCTGGTTCTTGCGGTACTTGTGGGACTTGTCGCCGAGGCGGATGGTCGCCGTCTTGCGGCCGCGCTTGAGCTGGTCGGCGAAGATCGTCGAGTAGAAGTTGAGAACCTGCACGACCCGGCAGACTACAGGCGTCCGCCCGGCTGGTCCTGCTCCAGACGTGCCAGCGCCTCGCGCACCATGTCGCGCTCGCCGGCGTAGGTCAGCGTCCTGACCGCCTGCGCCGCCGGAATCCAGCGGGCGTGCTCGACCTCGTGGTCGTGATCGCCGACGTCGCCGGAGACGTAGCGCAGCAGGAAGAACTCGACGACCTTCGCGATCCGCCGCCCGCCGCGCTGGTACCAGTAGCGCACCTCGCCCAGCGAGCCGACGACCTCCGCCTCCACGCCGGCCTCCTCGCGCACCTCGCGGAGGGCCGCCTGCACCGGCGATTCGCTGCCGTCGGGATGGCCCTTGGGCAGGGCCAGCACCTTCGACCCGTCGGCCGAGCGGCGCGTGGGGACGATCACGACGATCTCGTTGGCCTCGTTGACGACGACGCCTCCGGCTGAGAACTCGGTCGCCGCCATCGGACTAGTAGACGTAGCGCCCCAGCGCCGCCGGCTCGTGGACCGTCACGCGCCCGCGGCCCTGGGTGACGATGCCGGCGCGCTCCAGCACCGCGAGAAACCGGCTGGCCGACTCGCGCGACGACCCGGCGAGCTGGGCGATGTCGGCCTGGGTGATCGTCACGAGGACGTCTCGCGACTCGGCGCCCTCGGCCTGTGCCTGGACGACGAGCTGCCCCAGGACCCCGGCGACGCGGCTCTGCACGGTCTGAAAGGACTGGCGCGCGATCCGCTCGTTGGCCTCGCGCAGCCGGCGGCCGAGCGAGATGACGAGCTTCAGCGCGAGCCCGGGGTGCTCGCGCAGCAGGCGGCGCATGTCCTTGCCGAGCACGGCGATCGCCTCGACGTCGTCGAGCGTCTCGACGGTCGCCGAGCGGCGCTCGTCGTCGAACATCGCCAGCTCCCCGAAGATGTCGCCCGGACCGAAGTGCGCCAGCGTCAGGGTGCGCCCGTCGCCGTGCTCGCGAATCGCCCGGGCGTGGCCGTTTCGCACGACGTAGCACGTGTCGCTCTGGTCGCCCTCGCGGAAGATCACGTGACCGGCGTCGAACGTCCGCGGAACCGTCACAGCTGCGACCTGGGCGAGCTCCTTGGCGCCGAGCGTCTCGAACACGCGCACGTGCGCGAGCAGCTCGGCCGCCTCTTCCGCGCGCGTCTGCATTGTGTGAGCAATAGCACACGAGGCGGGCGACGGTGTGCGGCGCGGGAGGGGCGCGCGGCCCGGATCCGCGCGCCCCGCCGCGGGTTCAGGCCGGATCCAGCGCGGCCTCGCGGCGCCGCCGGCGACCACCGCGGACGGCGAGCACGACAGCGCCCGTGAGCAGCGCCAGCGGCGCGAGCACCGCCAGCCCGACCAGCGCGATCCCGGCCAGGATCTCCAGCACGCGCAGCGCGTCGCCGGCCGCGTCGCCGGGCGTCCAGCTGCCGCCGCCGGTCGCGGCGCCGCCCTCGCCATCGCCCCGGACGGTGACGGCCACCTGCGACAGGTCGGCGCGGCGGCGCAGCGAGGACAGCTCGCCCTTCGCGCCCGCGATCCGGCTCGAGACGTTGCGCAGCTGGGCCTTGATGCTCGCGACCTGGTTCTGCGTCGTCGCGCGGGCGAGCGCGCGCAGGAGGCCGCGGCGCTCGGCGCGGGCGTCCGTCAGCCGCTCCTGCGCCGACGTGAAGCGCGACGTGATGTCCTGCAGGCTCTGGGTGCGCTCGGTGACGTGGCCGAGCTTGGAGAGCGCCGCCAGCGCCTGGTCGAGACGCTCGGTCGGGACGCGCAGGTCGAACATCGCCTCGCCGCCGGCGGCGTCGCTGTCGCCGATCTGCGACGTGGCGACGATGCCGCCGAAGCGGCCGACGGTCGCGATCACGGCGTCGGTCGTCCGCGCGAACTCGTCGCTGGGCGTGCGCAGCGCAAGGACGGCGCCGCGCTGCACCCTGCGTACCGGCGCCGGCGCGATCGCGCCCGCGGGGGGCGACGGTGCGACCGCCGTGCTCGGCGCCGCGGTTGCGGCCGGGTCCGGAGCCGCGCTGCTCCGCGACGGCCGGTCTGCCGCGCTGTCGCCCGAGCCGGCGCTGCTCTCGGCGCCCGAGTCGGCGGCAGGGCCCGCAGCGGCCGAGCCGGCCGCGTCGCCATCGGCGGGGATCGCCGCCTCGCTGCCGCCCGAGCCGAGGTCGTTCGCAACCGGCGTCCCTTCGTCTCCGCCGCCGCCGAGCACGACGACGAGCGCGACGAGCACCGCTGCGAGCGAGCCGGCGGCGGGCAGCAGCAGCCAGCGCCGGCCGGCCAACGGACGGCGCACGGTCGCCGGCACGGGTTCCCGGGAGGCGGGGAAGCCCTCCTGCAGCTCGTGCTCGAGGCGCGCGGCGAAGGCCGGCGACATCTCGGGGGCGGTGGCGCGGACGTCGCGCACCAGCTCCCCGAGCTCGCGCAGCTCGAACGGCACGGGCTCGCCGCTGAGCGCGCGGTCCAGCGCGTCGAGCTCCTCGCGCTGCTCGTCGGTCAGGGGATCACGATGGCGCATTGCAGGCCTCCCTCAGCTTGCTGACGGCCCGATGCACTCGGGTTCCGGCATTGGATTCACTGGTGCCGAGCACGGCGGCGAGCTCGGCGTTGGACAGCCCGCCGTGGAACTTCAGGGCGACGAGCTCGCGTTCGCGCGGGTCGAGCGCCGCGACCGCGACGCGAACGGTGGTGCGCCGGACGGCGAGCTCGGCCTCCTCCTCGGGCGCACGCGCACTCTGGTCGGGCAGGTCCCCGAGCATCGGCGCCGAGCGCTTGCGCCGGCGCAGCTCGTCCAGCGCGGCGTTGCGCGCGATGCCGAAGAGCCATCCGCGACGGCTGCCACGGCGGTCGTCGAACGTCGCCCGGCGCCGGTAGGCGCGCTCGAAGGCCAGCGCCGTGACGTCCTCGGCGGAGGCGTCGTCGCCGAGCAGCGTGCGCACGTACGCGTACATGTCCCGCGCGCATTCGCGGTACAGCGCATCGAAGGTCTCGGTCGAGGTGTTTGATGGTGTTGCCATGGCAAGAGCTGCGCTCATGCGACTACTACGACGCCGCGGGGTGATCATCACGCTGCTGGCCGTCGCCGTGGCGCCGATCGATGTCGCGTCGGCCGCTCCGGCCGACGACACACGCGATCCGTGGGCGACGGTCAACGTCTGCGACACCGCCGCCGCACCGGACACGATCGGCATCCGCGCCTCGATGCCGGCCCTGCGCAGCGGCCAGGAGGAGCGCTACATGCGCTTCGTCGTGCAGTACTTCTCGCGCGCTGACAGGCGCTGGTACCGCGTCGCGGCCGGCGGCGATTCGGGCTACCTCTCGATCGGCAAGGGTCGCAAGGCGCGCCAGTTCGGCCGGTCGCTGCGGATCGAGCCGGTGGCCGGGCAGCCGGTGCTCCTGCGCGGCCGGGTCTTCTTCCAGTGGCGCCTGAAGGGCCAGGTCGTGCGCCGGGCGCAGCGCGCTGACGCGCAAGGGGCACCGTTCGAACACCGGCGACGATCCTGTGGGCTACTCGGCGTCGACGTGCACGATCTCGGCTGACTAGGACTGCCCGAACAGCCGCGGGTCGTTGGAGATGACGCCGGTGACGCCGCAGCGCTCGAGCTCGGCGATGCGCGCGGCGTCGTCGACCGTCCAGGCGTAGAGCTCGCCGCCTGCGCCGCGGACGGCGTCGGCCAGCCGCGGCGTGACGAGCCGGTAGTGCGCCATCAGCGCATCGATCTCGCCGCGGCGGATGCGGTTGGCGACGACGCCCGGCAGTGCGCGCCGGACGTACGTCAGGACGGCCACCGCGGGCAGCATCGTGACGGGGTTGGCGAGCGGGTTGCGGCGCATCCGCGGCAGCGACCAGCCGAGGCGCAGCTCGGGGTGGCGCTCGCGCAGGACCTTCAGCGAGGCGTTCTCCATCGTCGAGACGAGCACGCGCTCGCCGAGGCCGTGGTCGCGCAGCGCGGCGGCGACGCGCTCCTCGTAGCCGTCGGTCTTCATGTCGACGATGAGCTCGATGCCGTCGTACACGGCGCCCGCGAAGTGCGCGAGCCCCTCGTCGAGCGTGTGGGCGCGGCGCCCTGCGGCGTCCTCCCAGTCGTGGGCGAGCAGCAGCTCGCCGCTGCCGTCGGGGTGCTCGGGCAGGACGTCGAACTCGATCATGTCGACGCCGTGTGCGAGCGCGGCGGCGAAGGAGTCAAACGTGTTGCCCGGCGCGATGTGGTCGGCGCCCTTGTGGCCGACGCGGCGCAGCGCGCCGGGGCCGGGCGCCCGCTGCGCCGGGACGCTCACGACTGGCACCCCGCGCACCAGTACGTCAGGCGGTTGTCGTCGCCCTGGCCGCGGCTGCGGATCGGAGCGCCGCAGCGCGGGCAGGGGCGGCCGGCCCGGCCGTAGACGACACGGTGCGCATCCTGCATCCCGTCCAGCGCGGACTGCTGCATGCGCGGGCGCGTGAAGCGGACGATCGCCAGCGCCTCGTCGTCGCTGACGCCGCTCGCCGGCCGCCAGGGATCGACCTGCGCGCCGAAGCACCCCTCGCACTTCCAGAGGTTGCCGATGCCGGCGATCGTGCGCTGGTCGAGCAGCGCGTCGCCGATCGCGCGGGTCGGGTCGTCGGCGCGCAGGCGCCGCAGGAACGCCGGCTCGTCGAGCTCGGCCGCGAGGATGTCCGGGCCGAGCATCGCCAGGCGCCGGTCGAAGCGCGTGCGCGCCTCGGTCAGCAGCTCGAGCACCGGCCCGTCGAACTGCACGACCTCGCCCGCATCCGTGCGCAGCACGAGCCACGCGCGCCGGTGCGCGCGGCGCCAGCGCTGGCCGTCGCGGTAGGCGCCCCACGATCCGGTCATGCGCAGGTGCGAGTGGATCGCCAGGTCACCCTCGAAGTGCACGAAGAGGTGCTTGCCGTGCGCGTCGACGCGGCTGACGGCGCGCCCGGCGAGCTTCTCGGGCCAGCGCTCCGCGCGCAGGCGCGGGTTGGGGTGTGCGATCTCGGGGATCCGGCCCTCGACGAGCGGGCGGATGCGACGGGCCGCGTAGTGGATCGTGTCGCCCTCGGGCATGGGTTCGTTCAATCTAGAACGCGTGGAGAGCGCCAATCGACGCGCTCGGGCGGATCGTCGGCGCGGCCCACGTCGAGCGCGACGTGCGCGTCGGCGACGTCGCCGTCGCGGGCGTCCCGCCACGCTCGTGCGCCCCGGCGACGCGCAGCAGGTCGCCGCGGTCGTCGCCTGGTGCTACGCCCACGACGTCGCGATGGTGCCCGTCGGCGGGCGCAGCGGGCTGGCCGGCGGCGCGGCGGTGGTCGACGCGCGGCGCGCGAGACGATCGCCGTCTCGCTCGAGCGGCTGCGCGCCGTGCGCTCGTTCGAGCCGCAGCTGTGGCGCATGGAGGCCGAGGCCGGCGTGACGACCGCGACGATCGCCCGCCTCGCGCGCGAGAACGGGCTGCTGTTCGCGCCGGACCCCGGCGCGCCCGAGCAGTCCCAGCTCGGCGGCACGATCGCGACGAACGCCGGCGGCCCGCACGCGTTCAAGTACGGCGTGACCGGCGACTGGGTGACCGGCCTGGAGGCGGTGCTCGCACCGGGCGAGCTCGTGCGCGTCGGCGGCGCGACGCGCAAGGACGTCGCGGGCTACGACCTGCGCGCGCTGCTGACCGGATCGGAGGGGACGCTCGGCATCGTCACCGCCGCCTGGCTGCGCTTCGTGCCGGCGCCCGAGGCGCGGCTGGCGCTCGTCGCCGCCTACCCGGACGCGGCGGCCGGCTGCGACGCGATCCTGCGTGTGCTGGCGAGCGGCGTCGTGCCGGCGGCGCTCGAGTTCTTCGACGAGGGCGCGATCCGCGCCGCGGGGGCCGCCTACCCCGACGGCGGCTCTCGACGGCTTCGTCGTGGTCGCCGAGGCGGACGGCGCACGTGCGGAGGCCGCGCGCGTGCGCGACGAGCTGCACGAGGCGCTCGCGCCGGGCGCGATGCGTGCACGCCCCGCCGTCGGCGCGCGCGATCTGGCGCTGGCGCGACGGCGTCTCGATCGCCGTCACCGCTGCGCGCGGCGCGAAGCTCTCCGAGGACATCGCCGTTCCCGTCGACCGCCTCGCCGAAGCGGTCGCCGAGACGGTCCGCATCGGCGCGCGCCACGACCTCGAAGCCTGCTCGTGGGGGCACGCCGGCGACGGCAACGTCCACGCGACCTTCCTGCTCGACCCGGGCGACGCGGCGCAGCGGACGCGTGCGGGCGAGGCCGCGCGGGAGCTCTTCGATCTCGCGCTGCGCCTCGGCGGCACGGTCACCGCAGAGCACGGCATCGGCCTGCTCAAGGCCGGCCAGCTCTCACGCCAGTGGCCGCCCGCCGCCGTCGCCGCTCACAACGCCGATCAAGGCGGCGCTCGACCCGAAGGGTCTCTTCAACCCGGGAAAGAAGCTGCCCTGAGCAGCCGACCCGACCACCCGAATGGCCGGCGCGGCCGCCCCCTCCCCGCGAACGCTCACCCCGCAGCGTCGGCCGACGCGCCGACCGGCTCCTCGGACCCGTTCTGGCGCACCTGCGTGAGCCGGAAGCTGTTGCCCGACGGGTCGTGGAAGCCCGAGTCGATGCCGTAGGGACGCTCCTCCGGCGTCTCGGAGAACTCGACGCCGCGCGCCCGGAGCTCCTCGTAGGAGGCCTGCACGTCGTCGGTGAGCAGGAAGACCGTGCCCGCGAAGCCCTTGCCGACGAGCTCGCGCAGCTGGCCGGCGGTGGCGTCGTCCATCATCGGCGGACCGGGAATCGCCATGAGCGTGATCGCGATGTCGTCCTGGCCGGGAGGGCCGACGGTGAGCCAGCGGAAGTCGCCCATCCCGGGCAGCGTCACGTCGGCGCGGACCTCCATGCCGAGCTTCTCGGTGTAGAAGGCGAGCGCCTCGTCCTGGTCGTGGACCCAGAGCTGTGCGTTGGCGATCCTGATCATCGGATTGTCTCCTTCGGTAGTCGCCCATCGGGCGGGAACTTGATGAGCAGCACGCTAATCCGGCGCGGGCTCGCTGTCTTCTCGAAACGTGCGGCGTTGCGGGCGCCCGTAGAAGCGCACGAGGCAGGCGGGCACGCGAGCGAGGTCGGCGGCCGGCGGATGGCGCTCGCGGTAGGCCGTCGGCGAGACGCCGTACGTGCGCGTGAAGCTCGTCGTGAACGACCCCTGGCTCACAAGGCCGACCGAGAGGCAGATGTCCGAGACCGAGCGATCGGTCGTGCGCAGCATCGACGCGGCCCGCTCCAGTCGGCGCGTGAGCAGGTAGGCGCGCGGCGTCTCGCCGAACGCCTTGCGGAACTCGCGGCTGAAGTGCGCGCGCGAGAGGCCGGCCGCCTTCGCCATGTCGTCCACGCCGATCGCGTCGAAGTAGCGCGCGTCCGCGAGGTCCTTGGCGCGCAGCAGGTGGCGGGCGGGCGCAACGGGAGCCATCCTCACTCCAGTATCGCCGTCGCGCGAGCAAGTCTTCTACTGTCTCGCCCGTGCCTTCCGACCTCGTCCCCACCGCGCGCGACCTGCTCGCCGCGCTCGGCAGCAACACCTGGACCGACGGCCGCGCCGAGCGGCTCATCGAGACCTTCGGCCAGACGATGGGCCGCGCGACGGCCGGCGAGTCGCGCGAGGCGCTGGCGCTGCTGGCGTCCGGCCTGAACTCGCTGGACCCCGAGCCCGCCGGAGTGGCCTCGCGGGTCGTCGGCGCGATGATCGAGTCCGGCCACGACCCGGAGCCCGCGCGCGCCGCCATGCTCGGCGCCCTGCAGACGACCCTGCCCGCCTGCGCGAGCCTCGCCGAGGAGGCCGAGGCCGCCGTCGGCGAGCCCGACGAGGACCTCGACGTCAACGACGACGCGATCGACGAGTGGCTGGCCGACCAGCGCGCCCATGCGCTCAACGAGGCCGCCGGCCGTCATCCCGCCGCGCTGGAGGCCTGGCAGCGCCTGCACGAGATCTGGCCGGGCGCCATCGCGCTGCTGTCCGTCGACCCCCAGGCGCGCGCGGAGGCCGCCGAGCTCGCGCCCGTCGCCGAGGGCATCGAGGAGGTCCACGAGGCGGCGGGGTGGCTGCGGGCGATGCTCACGGTCCTCGACGAGGAGCCCTATGTCGCGATCGAGCCGGGCACGCGCACCGGGATCGTCGGGCGGATGAGCGGCATCGTGGAGAACTTCCAGCTCAACACCCTGCTCATGGACGAGTTCCCGCGCGACGAGCCGCGCGTCTCCAAGGCGGCGGTCGCGGTCGCGCGCGGCAGCGGCCCGCAGCAGATCGACGAGACGGTCACCGGCGTCTGGAACCTCTACACGTACGCGGCGCTGCGGCCCGGCGGCGAGCTGCCCGAGGCGACCGACCGCGACTACGCCGGGACGTGGATCTGGAACGAGGGCATGCCCGCCGACATCCCGGTCGTCGACGGCCACCGCGTGATCCTGCTCGGCCCGGCGGAGCCAGTGCGCACCTGGCCGGCGCAGCGGATGTTCCTCAAGCTGCCCGCCCGCCTGACCGCCGAGCTGCTCGGCGAGGACGCGCTCGACGAGTGGCTCGGGAAGATCGAGGCCGCGGCGGCGCAGGCCTCCGACCTCGGCTGACGGGCCGGGTCCGTCGCGCCGATCAGTCGCGGGGCGGCGCGTAGCGGCTGTGGAGCATGAGGTCGTTGCCGTCGGGGTCGTTGAAGAACGCCATCTTGCAGACGCCGGTGTCGAGCGTGTCGCCGGCGAACTCCACGCCCTTGGCCTCGAGGTCGGCGCGCGCGGCGTCGACATCCTCGACGTGCAGCGCCGGGTGGGCGTTCTTCTGCGGCGCGAACGGCATGCCGAACTTCGCCGGCTCCCAGATGCCGAAGCACGTCTCGCCCACCCAGAACTCCGCCTCTGAGCGCTCGTCGGGGCGCAGGCCGAGCGTGTCGACGTAGAACGCCCGTGAACGGGCCCAGTCCTGCGACGGGATGCCGACGAAGTCGAGCTTGCTGATCATGCAACGCCTCCTTGGGGTGGGGGTGAGCTCCCTCGAGGGTGCCAGGCATTGCGGTCAGGAGCTGTCCTCATTGCGCCGTCCGCGCGCGCCGGGCAGGCTCACCGATGAGTTCATCGCGATCTCGGCGTCTAGGAGCAAAACATCGACACGGAGGGTGCGTCATGGGAGCCATCGCCGTTCACGAGTTCATGAGCCTCGACGGCGTCTTCGACAACCCGTCGTGGACGTTTCAGTACGGCTTTGACCCGAAGATGGGCGAGCTGCTCGGCGAGGTCTGCGGTCGCTGTAGCGGCATCCTGCTCGGCCGCACCACGTACGAGATGTTCGAGCCCGCGTGGTCGAACCGGACCGCCGAGCAGGACCCGGGCGCGCCGTTCTTCAACGACACCACGAAGTACGTCGTGTCGGGGACGCTGACCGAGGCGACGTGGCGCAACTCCGAGCTCATCGGAGCCTACGACCCCGACGTGATCGCCAAGCTCAAGGACGAGTCCGAGGGCGACCTGTACGTCAGCGGCAGCGGCACGCTCGTCCGGGCGATGCTCGCGGACGGCCTCATCGACGATCTGCACCTGTTCGTCTACCCGCTCACCCTCGGCTCGGGCCCGCGCCTGTTCGCCGACGGCGATGCTCCCGCGAAGCTGTCGGTGGCGTCCACGGACACCTACGACAACGGCGTCGTCTACCTCAACTACCGCCCGCAGGCCTGAGTCCGCGCCCTACGCGCTCAGCGTGAGCTTGCTCGGCCCGGCGCGGAAGCCGACCTCGATCAGCAGCGATTCCAGCGCCGAGCCGACGACGGGCTCGCCGTCGACGCGCTCCAGCGAGAGCTTGCGCCCGCGGCCACCGGTGACGAACTGCGCGAGCGCCGCGAAGGCCGGCACGAGGCGCGGGTCGGAGTGGTCGACGAGCGTCGCGATCCCGCGGCCGCCCTTCTCGACGTAGAGGACCGGCTCGGCGCCGGCGAGGACGACGTACGCGCCGCGCACGCGCGCGGGCTTGCGCGCGCCCCTCGCCTGTGCCCCGGTACCGCCGGCGAAGCCGGTGGTCGGGGTATCGCGCCGCGGCCACGGCAGCGCCGCGCCGTAGGGCTGCGCGGGGTCGGTCGCGGCGAGCACGAGCGGCGCCGCCTCCTCCACGTCGCGCTGCGCGCGCAGCCGCTCGACCGCGCCGGGCAGCGCGAACTGCGCGCCGCCGAGACCCTCGACGAAGTATCCGCGCCGGCAGACGCCGAGCGTCTCGAGCTGCGAGAGCGCGTCGTAGAGGCTCGAGAAGCCGCCCGGAATCCCTTCGGCCAGGACCTGCTCGCGCGTGACGATGCCGTAGCGCTCGAGCAGCAGCTCGGCGAGCATGCGCCGGCGCTGGCCGACGTCGGCCCCGCCCGCCCCGCGGCGGAAGATCGTGTCGGTCAGCGCCCAGCGGCCCTGCACGACCGCGGACGCGCCGCTGCGGCGGCTGCCGAAGCGCCGGCCGGCGCCGTGGCGCCCGGGGCGGGGGGGGCGGTGCGACGGGCGCGAGCCAGCGTCAGGCGCGGCGCGCGCAGCGGCGCGAACGCGTCGTTGGTCACCTCGCCGGCCCAGACGAGGTCCCAGAGCGCCTCCTGCACGGCCTCCGGGTCGAGTGGCACGTCGGCGAGCAGGTCGGTGAAGAAGCACGGCGAGGCGAGCAGCCGCTCGCGGACGAGCTGGTGCGCCGGCTCCTCGGGCGGCGGCGCCGCGCCGCGCGCACCCACACGCCCGATCGAGTCGGCGTCCTCGCGGAAGTACAGCGCGACGCGCCCGGTGGTGCGACCCAGCGTGCCGGCGCCGAGCCAGACGACCTCGCCGGACGCGCACAGCTGATCCAGCCAGGCCGGCGAGTACGCGCCGACGCGGCGCGGCAGCACGTCGCGCTCCCACACCTCGGCGGGCAGGGCGAGCCCCTGCAGCGCCACGAGCACCTCGCGCAGCCGGTCGATCCCCGCGCCCGCCGCGGGATGGCGATCGACACCCTGCCACGAAGGCAGGAACGCGGCCAGCGCACGCTGGTCGGCGGGCTCGATCTCCTTGCGCAGCGCGGCCAGCGAGGCGCGGCGCAGGCGGCGCAGGACCTCGGTATCGCACCACTCCGGCTCGCCCGGGCGCCCGTGCGGATGAAGCTCCCCGCGGACGATCTCGCCGTCGCGCTCGAGGCGCTCGAGCACCGCGGTCGGATCGACGCCGTAGCGCGCGCGCAGCTGCGCGGTGGTGAACGGGCCATGGGTGCGCGCGTAGCGGGCGACGAGCTTGGCCAGCGCGTCGGGCACATCGCCGGTGAAGGCATCGGGCAGCCCGCCCGGCGGCACGGCGCCGAGCGCGTCGCGGTACAGGCCGGCGTCGTCGGCCGCCACCCAGCGCGGCTCGCCGCCGACGCGCAGCACGATCGCGCGGCGCTCGTCGCGCAGCGTCGCGAGCATCCCGTCGGCGTCGATGCCCGCCAGCACCCTGTCGTGGACCTCCTCCACGGTGAGGTCGCCGACGCGGCGCAGCACGTCGGCGAGCGCGTCGCGGGTCTCGGCGCGGGTGCGGTCGGAGCGATGCTGCAGGTCGGCCTCGACCTGATCGAGCGCCCCCGGGTCGATGAGCTCGCGTAGCTCCTCCTGGCCGAGCAGCTCGCGCAGCAGGTCGCGGTCCAGCGACAGCGCGGCCGCCCGGCGCTCGGCGTTGGGCGCGTCGCCCTCGTACATGTACGTGGCGACGTAGTCGAACAGCAGCGAGGAGGCAAACGGCGACGCGGTCGGCGTCTCGACCTCCACCAGCGACAGCTCGCGCGAGTGCAGGCCGCGCAGCAGCTCCTCGAGGCCGGGCACATCGAGCACGTCGCGCAGGCACTCGCGGTAGGTCTCGAGGATGATCGGGAAGTCGGGGTAGCGCTTGGCGACCTCCAGCAGCGACTGGGACTTCAGGCGCTGCTGCCACAGCGGCGTGCGCTTGCCCGGGTAGGCGCGGGGGATGAGCAGCGCGCGGCCCGCGTTCTCGCGAAAGCGCGCGCCGAACAGGGCGGACGACGCGAGCTCGGCGACGACGGCCTCCTGCACCTCGTCGGGCTCCACCATCACCAGCTCCGCGCCCGGAGGCTCGTCGGCATCCGGGAGGTGGACGATGATCCCGTCGTCGGACCAGATCGCGTCGGATTCCAGGCCGTAGCGCTCGCGGATCCGTCTCGACAGGGCGAGGCCCCACGCGGCATGGACGCGCCCGCCATACGGGGAGAGCACGCACAGGCGCCAGTCGCCGATCTCGTCGCGGAAGCGCTCGACGACGATCGTGCGGTCCGACGGGATGACGCGTGTCGCGGACTGCTGCTCGCGCAGGAACTCCAGCAGGTTCTTCGCCGCGAACGGGTCGAGGTCGTAGTCGGCCTGCAGGGTCTCGGGAGCCTGGTCGACGGCCCAGCGGCTGAACGCGCCGATCGCCTGGCCGAGTTCCTTCGGGCGCCCGACGCTGTCGCCCTTCCAGAACGGCAGCGCTCCAGGCGCGCCCGGGGCGGGGGTGACGATGACACGGTCGCGGCCGATCTCCTCGATGCGCCACGTCGAGGCGCCGAGCAGGAACGTCTGGCCGGCGCGCGCCTCGTAGACCATCTCCTCGTCGAGCTCGCCGACGCGCCGGCCATCGGGCAGCGTGACGCTGAACAGGCCGCGGTCGGGGATCGTGCCGGCGTTCGTGATCGCCAGCTGGCGGGCGCCCTTGCGCGGGCGGATCGTCCCGCCGACGCGGTCCCAGACGATCCGCGCGCGCAGCTCGGCGAACTCCTGGGAGGGGTAGCGGCCGTCGAGCATGTCGAGCACGTTCTCCAGCAGCGGGCGCGACAGCTCGGCGTAGGAGTGGGTGCGCGTGACGAGCGCGTAGAGCTCGTCGACCGAGAACGGCGCCTCGTCGGGCTGTGACGCGGCGATCGAGACGATCTGCTGGGCGAGCACATCGAGCGCGTTGCGCGGAACGACCGTCGGCTCGATGTCGCCCGAGCGCATGAGCTTGCAGACCACCGCGCACTCGAGCAGGTCGGCGCGGAACTTCGGGAAGATGCGGCCCTTGGAGGTGTCGCCGACGTTGTGGCCGGCGCGGCCGATGCGCTGCAGCCCGCGCGCGACGGACTTCGGCGACTCGACCTGCAGCACGAGGTCGACGGCGCCCATGTCGATGCCGAGCTCCAGCGACGACGTCGCGACGAGGCAGGGCAGCTCGCCGGCCTTGAGCATCTCCTCGACGACGAGGCGCTCCTCGCGCGCGAGCGAGCCGTGGTGGGCGCGCGCGATGTCGACCGGGGTGGCGTCCTCGGGCAGGTCCTTGTTGGCCAGCTCGTTGAGCCGCAGCGCGAGACGTTCGGCGCCGCGGCGCGCGTTGACGAAGACGATCGTCGAGCGGTGCGCCTTGACGAGCCGCAGGATCTCGGGGTAGATCGCCGGCCAGATCGAGCGGCGCGTGGCCTCGCCGCCGGCGATCGCCTCCAGCGGATCCAACGGATCTGCCCCGGGCGCCGCCTGCTCCGGCTCGACCATCGACTCGACCGGCACGTGGATCTGCAGGTCCAGCGGCTTGCGCACGCCGGCATCGACGATCGTGCAGGTGCGGCGCGGACCGACCATGAAGCGCCCGACCTCCTCCAGCGGGTTCTGCGTGGCGGACAGCCCGATCCGCTGCGGCTCGGCGCCGTCCTGCAGCGCCGCGAGGCGCTCGAGCGTCAGCGCGAGGTGCGAGCCGCGCTTCGTCGCGGCGACCGCGTGGATCTCGTCGACGATGATCGCCTCGACGCCGGTGAGGATCTCGCGCGCACCGCTGGAGAGCATGAGGTACAGCGACTCGGGCGTCGTGATGAGGATGTCCGGCGGGTGGCGCCGCATCGCCGCGCGGTCCTTCTGCGGGGTGTCGCCGGTGCGCACGCCGACCGTGAGGTCGGCGCCGATCCCGCGCAGCGGGGCGCGCAGGTTACGGTCGATGTCGTAGGCCAGCGCCTTCAGCGGCGAGACGTAGACGAGGCGCACGCCGGGCGGCACGCCGGGCGGCCGCGATGTGCTGCTCAGGCGATCCAGCGCCCAGAGAAACGCGGCCAGCGTCTTGCCCGAACCGGTCGGGGCGGTGATGAGCACGTGCTCGCCCGTTGCGATCGCCGGCCAGGCCTGCGTCTGGACCTCGGTCGGCCCCTCGAATGCCGATGCGAACCAGTCGCGGACGGTGGGGGTGAAGCCTTCGAGCGCCACGACTCCAGGCTAGCCCCGATCGCGGCCTGCCTGTGTCCTAGATACGCGGCGCGGGTGGCGCCGCGTCGGATTGCGCCGGGGTCGGTGGGGCGGCGCCCTGCGACGGATGTTGCGCTGGCGAACGGCATCCCTGAGGGTGCGTGGTCGGCCTCCCCCTCGCGCGCGTGGCCGCCTGCGTACGCGCGACAAGGGGGTGTGGCGAATCTGTCTCGCATAGCGATCCTGATACGCCACACCGTCCGCCGGACGCGAGCCTCGGCACCGAGAGTGGCGCGAAACCGTTGGCTACGAACAGCTTCGCGCCACGCTTCCTGATTGGCACGCCGCGACCAGGCGGCCCGCGCTTAGGATGGCGCGAACCCCCTCGCTATCAGGGACGTCGCGCCACGCTGCCAAATCGCACACGGGCCCCGGCCGCAACGCCGGCAAACACCAGACCCACACCCCTCATCGATGCAGTTCGACCGCGCGATCACGACCCCCACCCCACGCGAAGCGCACAGCCGCGCCGCGGGATGGCGCGAATCCACCGCTTGTCGCGAACAGCTTCGCGCCACGCTGATCACGATCCCGCTGCACCGAGGCCGGCCAGCGTGCGCGCGCGCAGCAGCACCGCGTCGAGCATCGGCTCGGTCAGCACGCCCGTGAACGTGTTCTGCTGGCTGGGGTGAAACGTGCCGATGAGGACCGGCGCGGGCGGCTCGAGCGCGAGCTCGGCGCCGTGGCCGAAGCGCGGCCGCGGGCGCGGCACAGCGACGCCGCCCGCCGCGAGCAGCCGCAATGCCGCGTCCCAGGCGAAGGCGCCGAGGCAGACGATCACCTCGACGCCGGCGAGCAGCTCGAGCTCGCGCAGCGCGTAGGGCAGGCACGTGTCGCGCTCCTGCGGCGTCGGCTTGTTCGCCGGCGGGGCGCAGCGCACGGCGGCGGTGATCCACGCGTCGCGCAGCGCGAGGCCGTCGGCGGCGTGCACGGACGTCGGCTGGTTGGCGAAGCCCGTGCGGTGCAGCGCCGCGAAGAGGAAGTCGCCCGAGCGGTCGCCCGTGAACACGCGGCCGGTGCGGTTGGCGCCGTGTGCGGCCGGCGCCAAGCCGAGGATCAGCACGCGCGCGTCGGGGTCGCCGAAGCCGGGGATCGGGCGCCCCCAGTACTCGTGGTGCGCGAAGGACGCACGCTTCTCGCGCGCCACGAGCTCGCGCCACGCCACCAGCCGGGGGCACGCGAAGCAGTCGACGATCTCGCCCTCGAGCCGGGCGAGGCGCGAGAGTCGCTCGTCGCGTTCGCTCAAGAAGCGTGCGGCGGCTGCATGAGCAGCCCGAGGATGAGCCGCTCCACGAGCGGCTGCAGGTCGGTGACGCGCTCGGGCTGGCCCGTGCGCAGCTGGCGCGAGACGAGCTCGAACGTCGCGCCGACGATCGCGAACGCCTCGTCGGGCGAGGCGTAGGCCGGGCCGCCGCTGCGCTCGGCCGCCTTGACCGTCTGGTCGTACATCACCTGCGCGAAGCCGTTGAGCGCGGAGATCCGCAGCTCGGCGAGGCGCGGCCCGGCGCCCACGGTCTCGACGAGGATCGCCTGCGCCATCGCCGGGTCGTCCTCGATCGCCGCGAGGATCGCGTGCAGTCCCGCGCTGTGGCGCTCCTCGAACCTGCGCTCGGCGCCGCGCGAGGCCGCGACGAGCTCCTCCACGAGCGAAGCCGTCGCGTACTCGAAGAGCGCGATCAGGCACTCCTCCTTGTTGGCGAAGTGCTCGTAGAACGTCGCCTTCGACATGCCCGCCTGCCGGCTGATCGCCTCCGCGCTCGCGTCGGCGTAGCCGACCCGCGAGAAGACGATCGCGGCGGCGTCGAAGAGACGATGCTTCTGCACCTCGAGGCGTACCTCCAGCGGCGGCGCGTGGCGCCCACGGGGGACCGGCGGCTGCGTGTCTTCGAGCTCAGGGGTCAACGTCAGCCAGTGTAGATACGCCGTCGCCCCTCCATGTGGCGCCGCCGGCCAGATCACCGCCGGGAGGTCACCGCTAGGCTCCCGCCGGATGAGACCGGCTCTCCTCGTCTGCGTCCTGGCGTTCACGCTCGCTGCCTGCGGCGCCGAGCCGCGCGACTCCGCCAAGGAGTTCAAGCGGGGAGGAGCGCGCCGTCGCGGCCGCGGTGGAGAAGCTCGAGTCGGCTGCGCGCGACGACGACAGCACCGAGGTGTGCACGAAGCTGTTCGCCGAGACGCTCCTCTCGACCCTGCGGGCGCGGGGCACGAACTGCGCGGACGCCGTGAAGGACGCCTTCAAGGACGCCGACGCGCTGGACCTCAGCGTCGACGACGTGACGATCGCCGGTACGAAGGCCAGCGCCAGGGTCACCTCCGGCAGCGGCGACAGCAAGAGGACCGACACGCTGAAGCTCGAGAAGGCCGGCGCCGCCTGGCGCATCTCCTCGCTGCAGGCGTAGCGCGGCGCGCCGCGCCGCCGCGCTCAGTCCTTGATCGAGGCCCCGTACTGGCGCGCGTAGTAGGCCCGGTAGTCGCCCGAGCGGATCGGCTCCCACCACTCGCGGTTGGCCTGATACCAGGCGACGGTCTCGTCGAGGCCCTCGGCGAAGCGCACCTGCGCGTCCCAGCCGAGAGCGCGGACCTTCTCGGAGCCCAGCGAGTAGCGCCGGTCGTGGCCGGGGCGGTCCCTGACGTACGTCAGCAGCTCCGGCGAGGCGCCGGTCAGCTCGATGATGCGCCGGACGACCTCGAGGTTGGGGCACTCGTCGGGGCCGCCGACGTTGTAGGCCTCACCGGGGGCGCCGTGCGCCAGCACGTGGCCGATGCCGCGCGCGAAGTCCTCGACGTAGAGCCAGTTGCGCACCTGCATGCCGTCGCCGTAGACCGGCAACGGGTCGCCGTGCAGGGCGTTGAGGATCATCAGCGGGATGAGCTTCTCGGGGTATTGACGCGGCCCGTAGTTGTTCGAGCCGCGGCAGATCACGGTCGGGAGGTCGTACGTGTGGAAGTACGACGCCACGAGCAGGTCGGCACCGGCCTTCGTCGCGCTGTACGGCGAGGACGGCGCGAGCGGCGACTGCTCGGTGAACGAGCCCTCCTCGATCGAGCCGTAGACCTCGTCGGTCGAGACCTGCAGGTAGCGCACGCCCGCTTGGCGCGCGGCTTCGAGCAGCACCCACGTGCCGACGGCGTGCGTCGTGACGAACGCGTCGGGCTCGGCGATCGAGCGGTCGACGTGGGTCTCGGCGGCGAAGTTCACGACCGCGTCGACGCCGGCGATCGCGCCGGCGACCGCGTCGGCGTCCTCGATCCCGGCGTGCACGAACTCGACGTCGAGGCCGGCGAGGTTCTCGCGCCTGCCGGCATATGTGAGCTTGTCGAGCACGACCACCTCGTCGCCGTGGTCGCGCAGGCGCACGCGCACGAAGGCCGACCCGATGAACCCGGCGCCGCCGCAGACGAGGAGCCTCACGACACGGCCACCCGTGTCGCGAGGTACGCGGCCAGGCCGCTCTGCCAGTCCGGCAGCATGATCGGATCGCGCCGCTCGCTGCCCAGCACGCTGTACGCCGGCCTCCGCGCCGGGCGGACGAACTGCTCGCTCGTCGCCGGCAGCACGCGGCACTCGATGCCGGCGCGCTCGAAGATCTCCAGCGCGAACTCGTTCCAGGAGCATTGGCCGGCGCCGGCGACGTGCACGATGCCGGTCTCGTCGGGCCGCTCGGCGAGCTCGACGAGCGCGCCCGCGAGATGCCCGGTCCACGTCGGGCATCCGACCTGGTCGGTGACGACGGAGACCTCGTCGCGCCGCGCGCCGAGCGCGAGCATCGTGTCGACGAAGTTCCGGCCGCCCGCGCCGAACAGCCAGGCGGTGCGCACGATCGTGTGGCCGGGGTTCGCCGCGGCCACGGCGATCTCGCCGGCGAGCTTCGTGTCGCCGTAGACGCCGAGCGGTCCGACGGGATCGGACTCCACCCAGGGCTCGCGCTTGGATCCGTCGAAGACGTAGTCGGTCGAGACGTGCACGATCCGCGCGCCGACGTCCGCCGCCGCGACGGCGACGTGTCCCGCGCCGCCGGCGTTCACGCGCTCGGCGGCCTGCCGGTGCGACTCGGCGCCGTCGACGTCGGTGTAGGCGGCGCAGTTGACGACGGCCCGCGGGCGCCACGCGAGCAGCGCCCGGCGCGTGCTCTCGGCGTCGGTCACGTCGAGCTCCGCGCGGCCCGCGGCGCGGACCTCGTGACCGAGGCGGGTGGCGCACTCGACGACCGCGCGGCCGAGCATCCCCTGCGCGCCCGTGACGAGCAGCTTCACAGGATCCCGATCTCGGAGTTGTCGCCGACCATGAAGCGATAGGCGCGCGGCTGGCGCACGCCGCGGGCGATCCTGACGTTGCGCCCCAGCAGCGAGGACTCCATGCGGCCTTCCAGGTTCGTGACCCGCGATCCCTCGAGCAGGATCGAGTGCTCGACCTCCGCGGCGCGAATCACACAGCCCTCGCCGATCGACGTGTACGGGCCGATGTAGGCGTCCGTCAGGCGCGCGCCGGCGCCGATGATCGCCGGCCCGCGCACGGTCGTCCGCTCCAGCACGGCGCCCGGCTCGATGACGACACGGCCGTCGCACTGGGAATCGATCAGCTCGCCGTCGCAGCGCGGCTCGATGCGGTCCAGCACGAGCCGGTTGGCCTCGAGCATGTCCTCCAGGCGGCCGGTGTCCTTCCACCAGCCGCGCACGATGTGCGGTTCGACGCGGCGTCCATCGTCGACGAGGTACTGGATCGCGTCGGTGATCTCGAGCTCGCCGCGTGCGCTCGGCTCGATCGCCCGGGCGGCGTCGTGGATGCCCGCCGTGAACATGTAGACGCCGACGAGCGCCAGGTCCGTGGCCGGCTCGGCCGGCTTCTCCACGAGCCGCACGACGCGGTCGCCCTCGAGCTCGGCGACGCCGTAGTTCTCGGGGTCCTCGACGGGCGTGAGCAGGATCAGCGCGTCCGGCTCGTTGGCGCGAAACGAGGCGACGAGGTCGGTGATGCCGCCCTGCAGGATGTTGTCGCCGAGGTACATGACGAACGGCTCGCCGCCAAGGAACGTCTCGGCGGTCAGCGAGGCATGCGCGAGCCCGAGCGGCTCGTCCTGCTCGACGTAGGTGATCGCGACGCCGAAGCGCGAGCCGTCGCCGACGGCCGCGCGGATCTCCTCGCCGGTCTCCGGCGCGATGATGATCCCGACCTCGCCGATGCCGGCCGCGGCCATCGCCTCTATGCCGTAGAAGAGGACCGGCTTGTTGGCGACCGGCACAAGCTGCTTGGCGCTCGTGTGGGTGATCGGGCGCAGGCGCGTGCCCTTGCCGCCGGAGAGGATGAGGCCCTTCACCGATGCCTAGTAAACACCGGCGGCGAGCTTGCGGTGATCCCACGTGGCGATCGCGCGGGCACGGAACTGCAGCGCGACGCGCTTCGGAGCCTGGGCGAGCACCATCGCCCGGGTGTCGTCGTCGAGATCGCCGGGAGCCACCGAGCCCGAGGAGCGGTAGCGCGCGAACAGCTCCAGACCGAACGCCGCCACGTCGTCGCTGTCGCGATGCACCCGCACGTCGCATTTCAGCATCGCGCCGCGCAGCTCGGCGTACTCGCTGCCGGCCTCGACCTGCAGGGTGGCGCGCGGGTCGCGCTCGAGGTTGCGGACCTTCTGGGACTTCGCGAACGTCCACGCCCAGAGGTCGGCGTCGCGGATCACGTACCACAGCGGCATGAGGTGCGCGAAGCCGTCCTGTCCGATCGTCGCGCAGATGACGGTTCGCTCCTCGTCGAGGAACGCCGCCAGCTCGGCGGTCGTCATCCGGATCTGCTCACGACGATTCACGGGCGGGACTGTAACCAGCCCCGCCCGTGATCTTCGTGTGAACGTCTTGCTGCTTTGGCGCTTCGGTTACGGCCTAGCGCTCGTTGCCCGTGAAGACGGCCACGCGCTCGCAGCCCTTGACGCGCTTGCGCTCGTTGCCGTTGATCCGGGCGACATCGCTGCCCGAGCCACAGCTCACCGATGCCGCGGGTCCTGCGGTCGCGACGTTGATGAAGTCGCGACCCGCGCCGCCGATGGCACGATCGCGGCCGAACGCGCCGTTGATCGTGTCGTTGCCGCTGCCGGCCGACATGTAGTCGGTGCCGGGCCCGCCGTTGAGGTGATCCTTGCCCGAGCTGCCGTAGAGCTTGTCGTTGCCCAGGGCACCCGAGATGTTGTCACCGCCGGTGCGACCCTCGATGCAGTCGTTGCCGCGGCCACCGTCGAGGCGGTCGTTGCCACCGAGGCCGATGATCCGGTCGGCGATGTTCGTGCCGGTGATCCGATCCCCGCGGTTGGTGCCGACGATCGCGAACTTCGGCGCGCCGCTGAAGCTCAGGCACGGGCTGTTGCCGTAGCGCTTGCGGGCGACGTCGATCGCGAGCACGGTGCCACCGCTCGGGCCCTGGAACGGACGGCCGATGACGATCTCACCGAGGTTCGAGCCGTTCGTGCCGGCCGTGATGACGCACACGTTGCGGTCCACGATCAGCGTCGAGCCGGGCGGGCAGACCTGCCCGATCGGCGTGCCGGAGCCCTCGTTCTGCTTGGTCGGGTCGCAGACGGCGCCGTTGGTGCCGACCTTGGCCTGGCCGATGACGAGGTCGATCAGCGGCGGGTTGGCACCGCGGATCACCTTGATGTGCAGGGCGTTGATCGTCAGCTCGTCCGCGGTCTGGATGCGCTCGTCGACCTTGATCTCGACGAGAGCGCCGAGCAGCGGGTTGAGGATCTGCGTCAGCTCGTCGACGAGGTTGTCGAGCGGGATCGGCTGCCCGCCCAGGGTCAGGTCGGCCACGCGGCTGTCGCCGACGAACTGCGGTGCGATGTTGCCCGCGACGCAGCCGGCTGCGACCGTCGAGTTCGCGGCTCCGACGCCGAGCGTCGGGCCGCCGGCGCCGAGCAGGAGGGAGAGGTCCTCGACGCGACCGTCGGCGACGACCCTCTGCACGATGGCCTGCCCGAAGTCAGGATCGATCGACGTGCTGGCCTTGCCGGTCACGGCGCCGAGGAAGTCCGGCGAGATGCCGAGCTGCGTCGGCGTGTTGCCGGCGCCGGCCTCGCTGTCGGTGCACTGCGGCGAGTCCGGGCTGACGCCGTTGGCGGTGTTGATGTTGCCGTTGGCGACGATCGGCTCGACGCGGTTGTTGCCCGAGACGGAGGCGAAGAGCGCGCTGCCCCGGCACTCCCACACGGGCGTGCTCGTAAGCGCGGATGCAGCCGGTGCTGCGATGAGTACTCCTGCCAAGGTGGCGAGGACTACGAGAATCCTGCGAGTCATACCTCTCCTATCGTTGGGGCAGAGGCCGGTTGCGCGGTCCTACTGCCCGGAATCCAGTGCGTCGTGTTCGATCAGCCCGGTGATCGCCAGTCGTCCAAGCCACTCCAGTCCCTTCGAAATCCGACTCCCCCCGAAGCTGGCGCGATTGTCCCACGTCTGTCGATCGGAAGGGGTTTTTCCGAGTCCAGCGCAAGCTTTCTGGACGAACGTTCGAGATCCTGTTCGAAGTCGCCTCGATCCAAACACGCGCGACGCGGTCGTCGCCTCAGCGGACCGCGGCCGCCCGCAGCCGCTGCACCGCCGCCAGCACGGCCTCGCGCGCCTCGGCGGGCTCGAGGACGGCGGCGTCGCCGGCCTCGGCGAGCACGTCGCGGACGAGGAAGTCGGTCCCCTTGAAGGGCAATTCGACGATCACAGAGCCGTCGGCGAGCTCCTGCGCCACGCGGCGCTGCTCGCGGGCCCAGCGAGCGCGCTCCGGTGAGACCCAGACGCGTGCGATGCGCGACGCCTGCACCTCGCCGGTGCGCAGCCATCCGTCGAGCTCTGCCGCCGGGTTGACCTCCGGGCGCGGCTCGTAGGGCGTCTCGGTGACCTCGGCATGGCGGATGCGGTCCAGGCGGAAGTGGCGCACGTCGTCGCGCTCGGGGTCGAAGGACGCCACGTACCAGCCCTCGCGGCCGTTGACGAGCGCGTAGGGCTCGACGACGCGCGTCGTGTACTCGTCCTCGTTGGGCTTGTAGTAGTCCAGCCGCAGCAGCCGGCGGCGGTTGATCGCCTCCGACGCGACGCGCGCCACGCGCGAGTCGTCGCCGCCCTGGTCGGCGACGTGCAGCCCCTGCTCCATCGGATCGGCGCCGAGCGCCCCGACGATCTTCTCGCGCGCGGACTGCAGCGAGCCCTCCGGCAGGTGCTCTCCGATGAGGTCGATGGCGGCGACGAGCGCCTTCGCCTCGACGGGCAGCAGCCGCGCCGGACGGGCGAAGTTGTCGGAGTAGGGCTCGGGGTCGACCTCGATCGCGCCGCCCTCGTCGATCTCGGCGTAGAGCACGTACGAGCCGCCGCCGAAGTTCACGACGTTGAGGACGTTGATGTCCTCGCGCAGCTCGGCCTCGGAGATCTGCATCGTCTCGCAGACCTCGGCCGCGGCGAGCTTGACGCCGGCGCGGCCGGCGCGGATCAGGATCGAGGCGAGCGTCACGAGGCGGGCGAAGCGCTCGGGCCGGATCGCGGCGTCGCTGCGGCGCGTGCCGTTGGAGGACGCCGCGGCATCGTCGATGCTCTCCTCGTCGGCGACGACGGCGTCGGCCAGCTCGAGGGTCGCGCCCTGATGGCGCTCGAGGAGCAGCTCGACGCGCTCGGCCAGCTCGCGCTCGAGCTCCGGGGGCCCGAGCACGCGGGCGTGCTCGCCCAGGCGCAGCACCCATGCGGTGAGCTGGCGGCGGTCGGCGTAGGGCGTGGCGAAGACGATGTCGCCGCCGGTGCCGGCGGGCTGGACCTCGCCGAAGCGGCCGAAGTGGCGCTCGATCTGCCAGGCGATCCGCTCGGAGATCTCGACCTCGGCGGTGCCGACCGGATCGCCGAACTGCCAGTCCGCGCGGTTGGCGTACGGGCGCGGGTCGAAGCCCTCCGGCGGGCCCTTGAAGTCGTGCTCGGCCTTCGTCGCGTAGGCGACCTTGCCGCGGATCCGCGACAGGCGGAACACGCGCAGCGCCTTGCGCTCGTGGGCGTAGCCCAGCAGGTAGAACTCGCCCTTGAAGAGCAGGTGGTACGGGTCGACCTTGCGCGTGCCCGTGTCGTCGCGGGCCATCGTGTAGTAGTCGAACGTGATCGTCTTGTTGCGGAAGATCGCGGTCTCGATCTTCGCCAGCCGCTGGGAGAGCTCGTGGCCGTCCACCGAGGCCTTGATGCCGAGACCGACCGCGCGCTGCTCCGGCGCGTTCATCGGGTTCGAGCGGCCCCACGAGATCTGCTGCAGCGCCAGCCGCAGCGGCTCGGCGTAGGCGAACTCGCCGTCGAGCAGCGACAGCGCGGTCTGCAGCCCCGCCAGCTCCGCGTCGGAGAAGGCGATCGCCGGCAGGTGGAAGCTCTCCGGCCGCAGCGAGTAGTTCTCCTGCTCGGCCACGCCGTCGACCGGTCGTTCGACGGTCAGCGCGATGCCGAGCGAATCGAGCTCGGAGCGGTCGGCGTAGAAGCGCCGCGCGAAGGCGTCCTCGTTCATCGCGCTGTATCCCTCGACGTCGCGGCGGATCTCCAGCGCGGTCACGGGGCGGCGCTCGGCCATGAGGTACGAGATCAGGGAGAGCTGGCGAATGAGCTTCTCCGTGTCCTTGGCCATCCGCGACACGATAGGGGCCGCTCACGCGCCGTCGAACCGATCGCGGGTGCATCGGCCCGCTTTTTGCGGAGATTTGCGCAGAGCGCCGCTCGGCGGGCGGGCGGCCGCGAACAACCGCGCGTAGCCGGCGCATACCGGCGACGCGGCACGTCGCGGCCGCCGTTTGTGGCCTCGCGGCTCGGGGCGCCTTATGCATGTGGGACATGCATACGCCGCCCGGGCCTGTCGATCGGGGGGATCGAAGGGCGGGTCGGGTTGTTCATGTGGTGCATGGACAACCCGACCCGGGCTCCCTTCGCCGACGCCCCGCGACCGCAGCGCGAGGCGCACCAACCCGCAGCGAACAGACGCCCGACCGAACCGGAGCTCAGGCCGCTTCGCGCGCCTGCTGCTCGACCATCGGCGGGGTCGCGAAGTACGCCCCGCCGCCGAGCGCGCGGTCGAAGCGCGACCAGCGCTCGCCGCTGGGCAGCTCCTTCTCCAGGCGGTCGAAGGAGCCCAGCCGGCCGCCGAGGTTGTCGCAGAAGTGCACGAGCGTGGCCTCGCGCGTGCACGGGACGATCGGGCTGCCGTGCTCGAGCGAGCCGTGATGGCTGAGGATGATGTGCAGGACGGCCTCGGCCGTGCTCGGGTCGAAGCCGTCGATGCCGTCGATCAGCCGCCGCACGCGGTAGTAGCCGAGCGGGATCTCGCCCTGCAGCTTGCCGGCGTCGGTCATCTCGATCGCGCCGCCGGCGAACGCGTAGGCCTCGAGCTTGCCGATGTCGTGCAGCAGCGCGCCGCAGACGGCCACGTCGCGGTTGATCTCCGTGAACGTCGCGCTGATCGCGCTCACGGCCTGGGCGACGGAGAGGGAGTGCTCGAGCAGGCCGTGGCGGTAGGCCTGGTGGAAGCGCTTGGCCGCCGGCGCGCTGCGATAGAGCGCCCACAGCGCCGACTCCGCGCCGAACACCGCGCCGAGCAGGCGGCGCAGGTCGCGATCGTGGACCGTGCAGACCAGCTCGCGCAGATCGCGCTCCATCTGCTCGGCCGAGCGCGGCGGCCCGTCGACGAGCTCGGCGAGGTCGAAGCTGCCGGGCGCGGCGGCGCTGATCGCGCGCAGCTCGAGCTCCGCGCCGCGCGACCCGCCGGACCGCACCCGTCCGATGACGCGCACCGCGGCGCCGAGCGTCGCGATCTCGGCCACCGCGGCGACATCCTCGCGGACGATCGCCGGCAGGCTGCCGGTCCGGTCGCCGAGGACGAGGCGCAGGACGGTGGTGCCGTCGCGGTCGGGACGCTGGTCGACCGCGCGGACCACGAGCACGCAGTCCACCGCGGCGCCCTCCCGAAGCTCTCGTACGACCATGCCAACAACGGTGGCAAGCGACGCGGACGGACCCGCGATCGCGACCCTCGGCGGCGTCCATTAGCGTGTTGCCGCAATGGCCGCGACAGCGCTCATCACCGGCGGGACAGGCGGGCTGGGCGCCGCCGTGACCGAGGCCTTCCTGCACGGCGGATGGCGGGTCGTGGTGCCGGTCTTCGCCGCGGCCGAGCGCGACCGTCTGCCGGCGCACGAGCGCCTCGTCCTCGAGCCGGCGGACCTCTCCGACGAGGCATCGACGAACGCGGTCACGACGCTCGCCGCGCGCGACGCGGGCGCGCCGCTGCGCGCGGTCGTCAACCTCGTCGGCGGCTTCGCGGCGGGCGGTCGCGTCCACGAGACGCCGGTCGCCGACTTCGAGGACCAGCTGCGGCTGAACCTGCGCCCGGCCTATCTCGCCTGCCATGCGGCCGTCCCGCACATGCTCGCCGCCGGCGGGGGCGCGATCGTCTGCGTCTCCTCGCGCGCCGCGCTGAGGCCGTTCTCGGGCGCCGCGGGCTACATCGTCGCCAAGGCCGCGATCCTGGCGTTCGTCGACGCGCTCCACGCGGAGTACAACGCGGACGGGATCCGCGCCAACGCGATACTGCCGAGCGTCATCGACACGCCCGCCAACCGCCGCTCGATGCCGGACGCCGACCACGGCCGCTGGGTTGCGCCCGGGCAGATCGCCGCCGTCGTGCGCTTCCTGTGCGAGGACGGCTCGGGCGTCGTCAGCGGTGCGCACGTGCCGGTCTACGGCCGCGCCTGACGCCCCGGCCCAGGCGCCGAGTGGCGTAACCGGGCCGCGCCCGCGGGTACATTGGCCCAATGCCGGCACGCCTCCTCAGCATCGTCTGCGCCGCAGCGACGCTCGCGCTGATCGGCGGTGCCGTGCCGGCCGCCGCGCAGCCGCCGCTGCCCGGCGAGCGGATCGCCGCGGGCATCAGCGCGGCCGGCACCGATCTCGCCGGGCTGACGGTCGACGAGGCCGCCGCCCGCCTCAACGCGGTCCACGGCGCGCGGCTGGAGAACGGCCTCGTCACGGTGCAGGCGGCCGACATCACGTGGACGCTCAAGACCGCCGACGCCACCGTGCAGTTCGACGAGCTGCAGACCGCCAAGCGCGCGCTGTACGCCGGTCGCGAGGCCGGCGGCGGAGCCGTCGACGTGCCGCTCGTCGTCGCCTACGCGAAGGATGCGGTCCAGACGTTCGCCGCGGGCGTCGACAAGCGCCTGTACCGCCCCGCGCGCGACGCCACGCTGCGCATCTCGCTGCGCAAGGTGCGCGTCACGCACTCCAGACGCGGCCGCGACATCAACCGGCGTGAGCTCGTCAAGAGCATCGCCGCGACGCTGACGAACCCCACCCTCACGCGGGTGCTCAAGCCCAGGCTGCTGGCGCCCAAGCCGAAGGTGACGGCGCAGAAGCTGCGCGCCGGCGCGGCGACGGTGATCACCATCGACCAGAGGAACTTCAAGCTGCGCCTCTTCAAGCATTTCAAGATCGTGAAGACCTACAAGGTCGCCGTCGGCCAGCCGGAGTACCCGACGCCGCGCGGGCGCTTCGCGATCCAGAGCAAGCAGGTCGACCCCGTCTGGTCGGTCCCGAACAGCCCCTGGGCGGGCGAGCTCGCCGGCACGACGGTCACCGGCGGCAGCGCCGCGAACCCGCTCAAGGCGCGCTGGATGGGCGTCTCGGGCAGCGTCGGCATCCACGGCACCGGCGAGGACGCGTCGATCGGCTCGCGCGCCTCGCACGGCTGCATCCGCATGCACGTCTCCGACGTCATCGCGCTCTACAAGCGCGTGCCGCTCGGGACGCCCGTGCTGATCGGCTGACGCTGGAGCCTGCGAGCACGGCCTCGGCCTCTGCGTCTCCTCGCGGTCGCGTGAACCTCGCGGTGATCGGCTGCGAGATGACTCGGGCGACAGCCTGCCCGAGGAGAGCGTGAGGATATCTTCGAGAACGCGCCGCGCGGCTATCTGTCCTGCGGTATCGACGGCACGATGCTCAGCGCGATGCTTGAGCGCATCATGCTCGGCGTGGACGACAACCACAGCGACGACCACTGCCTATTGGGGGCGCGCCGCGCATCGACAGGCGCCCCGATCCACGCTAGCGTGCGCAGCCCCGCGGTTGCCGATGGCGCGCATCGCTGATCGGCATGATCACGCGTGGCGGCCAGGCGCTGGCAACCGTCGTGCTGCTCCCCGGCGACGTCCGTACGCCTATCTCGCCGAGGCCTGGTTTCCCGGCAGGCGAAGACGATCAGCCGCGATCTCCAGGTGACCTTCGCGCCGATCCGCAACCCGCTCGGAACGCGTGGGCGCCGAGTGCTGCGCACGGTGTTCACCCCGGCCGGTCGCAGTGCACGCACGCGCCTGGCGCGCGTGCCGCCGCTGTCGCTCCGGCGCCGACGCGCTGGACGTCTCGCGCAACAGCCCACGTTCGACGGGCAGTGCACAGCGTATGCTCGCTGGTCCGCATGGTCCGCACGCTCGTCACCGGAGCCTCCGGTTACGTAGGCAGTCGCCTGGTGCGCGAGCTTCACGCGCGCGGCGAATCCGTCGCGTGCGTCGCGCGCGACCCGAGCCGTATCGCTTTCGATCCCGCCGTCACCGTGCATCGTGGCGACATGCTCGACGCGAGCTCTCTGCGCGCGATCGGCGATGGCTACACCACCGCCTACTACCTCGTTCACTCGATGGGTCGCGGGAGCGGCTCGGACTATGAGCAGCGCGATGCCCTCGCGGCCTCGAATTTCGCCCGCTTCGCGACCGACAGCGGCATCGACCGAGTCGTGTACCTCGGTGGTCTCGGCGATCGGCCCGGATCACAGCATCTGCGGTCCCGACTCCGTGTCGGAGAGATCCTGCGCGACGAGGGACCACAGCTGACGTGGTTCCGCGCCGGCATGGTGGTCGGTGCCGGCTCCGAGAGCTACCGAACCCTGCGCTCGCTGGTCAAACGTCTACCCGTGATGCTCGCGCCATCCTGGTTGGCCACGCCCACGCAGGCGATCGCGATCGGCGATGTGCTGCGCTACCTGATCGACTGCGCACGCCTACCGGAGGCGCGTTCCCGTGAGATCCAGATCGGGTCGGCGGAGATCCTCACGTACGGCCGGATGCTCGACCTGATGGCTGATGCGTTGGGTTTGCGCCGACGCCCACGCGTTCCGGTGCCGCTGCTCACACCTTGGCTGTCGTCGCACTGGATCGGCCTGATCACGCCGGTGGACGCGGGGGTCGCAAGACCGCTGATCGAAGGGCTGTCCACGGACACGACCGTCACAGACCCATCCGGAATGGCGCTCTTCGACTTCCTGCCACGCTCGTTCGAGCAGGCGTTGCGCGAGGCTCTCGTCGAGGAGCACGGATCCGGTCAGCCCGCCCCGTCGCAATCTCGCCGAACATAGCGGCCCCGGCTCCGCTTGCACGTGCCGAGCCGGGCCGGGCGCCGCGGCCCATATCCCCGGTCACCGGCGCACAGCGGTGAGCACTACTAGCCTCGCCGGTCGGCCGAACGAGATCACGATCCACAACACGAGCAGGGGGATCCGTCCATGACGATCGGCTTTTAGGAGGCCCTGACGCTGGTCGGGCTGCTGCTGATCGCCGGGGCGATGGTGGCGGGGCTCGTGCATCGGACGGTGCTGTCGCTCACGGTGCTGGCGGTCATCGCGGGTGTGCTGGCGTCGCTGACAGGCGTCCTCGAGGTCGATCCGGAGTCGAAGGCCATCATCGTCATCGCCGAGCTCGGCGGACGGCGGCGGCTCGCTGGCCGGCGCCGGCGGCTCTCTCGCGCTGGAAACCGTAATCGGCCTGGCGATCGGCGTGGGCTGGGGCCTGCTCATGGCCAAGCTCGTCGGCCGACTGGGCGCTGAGACGATTCACCCTCGCTACGAGGGGTTGCTGATGCTCGGTGTCGCCGCCGCAAGCTATGGAATCGCCGAACTGCTCATCTCCTTCTACGGGCTGGGCATGACCCGTCCCGAGCGGCTCTTCATCGCATGGTTCGGACCCAAGGGCCTCGCGTCGATGCTGTTCGCGCTGTTCGTGCTGCACTCCTCCGACCCGCAGCGCGCGGTGCTGTTCGAGGTCGCAGCGTTCACCGTGTTGGCATCGATCATCGCGCACGGGCGTCGCCGAGTCCGGCCACGCGTCGGTCGCGCGCGTCGGGGAACTCACGCTCGGCCGCCGCCCCAGCAGGCTCATCTGCTCGCGCAGCGGGGCCAGACGCAGACGCCGTCATCGGTTCGCGCTCGCTTCCTCGCCTGTCGCCATGCGGCGCTCGATCCGGGCGGCACCCCTGGTGGGCTCCGACGTTCGCAATCGCGGGGGGCGCGCAGTGCCGGGTCGTGCTCAACGCTGCAGGCGCCCGCCTGAACGGCCTGCGGCCAGGCCCAAGCGCTCGGCAATCGCCAGCAGCCCGACAGCCGCGACGACGGCGACGATGAACCCGAGGACGTTCAGCTCGAGGATCCCGCCGCTGCCGGCGACGTTCGCGAGCGTGCCGCCGATGACGGACCCCGCGACTCCGAGCGCGAGCGTCCACAGCAGCCGATCTTCTGACGACCCGGAAGGACGAGCCGTGCGAGCAGGCCGATCACGAGGCCCGCGACGATGAATCCGATCATGAGAAGCTCCCTGCTCTGGGGGTTGACGCTGCCGAGAACTGCTCCGACGACTCCCGCCCGCTCGACGTAGCTGGGGGGTGTGTGTGTTGGTGTCGTCCCCTAGCCGCGACGTCGCCGAAGAGGTCGCGTACGGTTTCTCGCGGCCCGACAGCAGCGGTTTGTCGCGATACGCCACCGCAGGTCAGGACAGGACGCCGAAAGGCAGGAGCCTCGACCAACGGAACGACCGCTCGCCATCAACCTTCTTCATCGATGCCCTTCGCCGGCGCTCGCGCGGCCGATCGCCACCGAGTCACCACCACGAGCGTCTTCGAGGCCTGCGGCGTCCAGCAGCGGCCGCGCCTTCAACAGCATCTCGTCGTACTCGGCGGCGGCGTCAGAGAGCATGACGACCGCTCCGCCTGAGCCGATCGAGGCTCCCGCCGCGGTCGCGACGAGCGTGCGGATGACGATGCTCAGGTCGGCGGTGCCGTTCAGCGCGAGGTAGCCGAGCGCGCCCGAGTAGACGCCGCGCGGCGCCCCCTCGAGCGCGTCGATGATCTCCATCGTGCGCAGCTTCGGCGCGCCGGTCATCGAGCCGCCCGGGAACGTCGCGCGGATGCAGTCGACGATGTCGACGTCGTCGCGCAGGCGCCCGCGGACCGTCGAGACGAGTTGGTGCACCGTCTCGTAGCTCTCGACGTCCATCAGCCTCGGGACGTGGACGCTGCCGATCCGCGAGACGAGGCCGAGGTCGTTGCGCAGCAGGTCGACGATCATCAGGTGCTCGGCGCGGTCCTTCGGGCTGCGCGTGAGCGCGTCGCGTGCGGCGCCATCGGCGCTGCGATCGAGCGCCCGCGCGGCAGTCCCCTTGATCGGCTTGGCCTCGACGGTCCTATCACGCGTCACGCGCAGGAAGCGCTCGGGCGAGGAGCTCAGGATCGCGCCCTCGCGCATCCGCAGGTACGCGCTGTACGGCGCTGGGTTCACGCGCCGCAGGACGCGGTACAGCTCCCACGCGTCGCGCGGCGCCGGCAGCTCAAGCGTGTTCGTCAAGCAGATCTCGTAGCTCTCACCGGACTCGAGCAGGCGCTTGCAGGCCTCGACGTTCGCGAGGTAGTGCTCGCGCCCGCGCCGCAGCCTGAACTCGAGCGCGGCGTCCCCGTGCTCGCGCAAGGCGGGCTCGTCGAGCGCCGGGAGGTCGTCGAGCGTGGCCGCGGTCTGCTGCAGCCAGGCCTGCGCGGCGGCGAGCTCGGCGGCGCTGCCATCGCAGAGCGCGAGCAGATAGGTGCGCTGCTGCTCGTGGTCGATCACGAGCAGCCGGTCGGCGAGCAGCAGGAAGGCGTCGGGCAGCTCGGCCTCGTGCGCGGCGGCGGCGCCGCAGTCGGCCTTGCACTCGTAGCCGAGGTAGCCGACGAAGCCTCCGTTGAGGTCGAACGGCAGCTGCGGGCTGTCGGTGTGCAGCCGCGCGAGCTCGCGGCTGAGATAGGCGAACAGCGTCTCCTCGCGCGCGACCATCTCGCCGGCGCGCGTGACGGTCAGCTGCGAACCCGTGACGCGGTAGCGGACCTCGGCGCCGAGCGCGCCCGCCGCAACACCCAGGAACGAAAAGCGCGACAGCGCCGGATCGACGCGGCTGGAATCCAGCCAGAACGCGTGCTCGCGGTCGCCGAACAGCGCCGCGAAGGCCGACTCGGCGTCGGTCGTGCGGTCGAGCACGCGCTGTGCGATCTGGACCGCGCCCCTGCTGCGCGCCGGCGCGCGCCCGCCCGGCACGACCGTGCTGCGAAGCGGCGTCGCGACGCTCGCCCGATGTCGCCGGCGCGCGGGCGTCATCGCGATGAAGTTCTCGACAAGCTGGGCGCCATGCTCGGTGCCGACCGACTCGGGATGGAACTGCACGCCCCAGGCGCGCCGCTGACGGTCGCGGATCGCCATCAGCGTGCCGTCGTCGGCCCAGGCGATCGCCTCGAGCTCGGGCGGCAGCGCCGGCTCGACGATCAGCGAGTGGTAGCGGACGGCGCGGAAGCCCTGCGGGATGCCGTCAAACAGCCTGTCGCCGCGATGAAAGACCCTGCTGATCCGGCCGTGGATGATCTCGCTCGCGCGCACGACGCTGCCGCCACGGACGTGCGCGAGCCCCTGGTGGCCGAGGCAGACGCCGAGCACGGGGATCTCGCCCTGCGCGAGCGCCGCTCGGCCGACGCCGAGATCGCGCTCGCGCTCGGGGCGGCCGGGACCGGGTGACACGACGATCCGGTCCCACGCGTGCGCTGCCAGCGCGCTCCACTCGATCTCGTCGTTGCGCACGACGACGGGCTCCTCACCCGCGACGGCGGCGATCAGCTGATACAGGTTGAACGTGTACGAGTCGTAGTTGTCGATCAGCAACGTCGTCACGAGAGTGCGCCACAGACTAGACACCGTCCTGCGCTGGACCGGGCACGAGCTCGAGCAGGGCGCTGCGCCGGCGGGGGCGCCGCTCGTCGCCGATTCGTGGCTCGTCGACGAGGGCTACGAGCGCGCCGCCAACGCGCACTGGACGCGCTTCGGCGGCTCCTGCCGCGAGCTCGGCGTCGATCGCGAGGAACTCGGGCGCTTCCGCGCCGCGGTCCGCGCCGCGCTCCCGGTCGACGGGCGCTGGTTTCCGCGCGTCGAGCTCAGCGCGCACGGGCTCGCTGTGCGGATCCGGCTCGCGCCGCCGCTGCACCGCGAGGCGCGCGTGATCGTCGGCCCGCCCGGCGACCCGCGGACATGCCCGCGCCGCAAGGGCCCCGATCTCGAGCTGCTCGGAGGGTTGCGCGCCGAGGCGCACGCGCGCGGCGCCGACGAGCTCGTGCTGTGCGACGCGGACGGCGCCCTGCTCGAGGGCGCGCTCTCGAGCCTGCTGTGGTGGGAGGAGGACGCGCTCTGGACGACGCCCGACGAGCACGTGCTGCCCGGTGTGACGCGCGCGCTGCTGCTCGCGATCGCGAGCGAGCGTGGCGTCGAGATCTGCAGGCGCGCGCCGCGGCTCGCCGAGCTGGCGGGCTGCGAGACGTGGCTGGCGAGCGCGCTGCACGGGATCCGCGTCGTCAGCGCCTGGCTCGCCCAGCCGATCGAGCCGGGCGCCGGCGCACGCGCGCCGGCCTGGCGCGAGGAGCTCGATCGCCATGGCTGAGGGCTCGTACGATGCGAGCTGGGCGAGGACCTGCGTGACGCGGGCCTGGAGCCGCAGGGCGACGGCGTCCAGCCGACAACCGGGCCGCTACCTCGTGTCCGCGCGGCGCGAGGCGTGAGCCGCGCGCCGGCCGGGCGCCGTCAGCCGTCCCTGCCGACCTGGTCGCGCAGCCGCTCGATCTCCTGCAGCAGCTCGCGCTGGCGGCGGATGACGTCGTCGAGCTGGCGCTCCACGGACGCGCCGCCGCCACTCGGGGTGGTGGACGTCCCGCCGCCCGATGTGCTGGGGGTGGTGGTCGTGCTCGGCGGCGTCGTCGTCCCGCCGGTCCCGTTCCCGCTCTCGTTGCCGGCGGCGCCCGGCGCCACCGCGTCGTCGGGCACCGCGCCGGTCTGGATGTAGCGCAGCGTCTTGGCCTCGGCCTGCGGGTCGCGGTCGTTGTCGAAGATCGCGACGAGCTTGTTCGTCTCGGCGTCGACGATGACGGTCTTGGAGACCGAGTTGGCCTCCTTGGGGATGATCGACGTCAGGTAGACGAGCCGGCCGGTGTTGCCCGACTTGACGAAGACGGGCCGCGGCTCGACGACGCGGAAGTTGCCCGACCCCGTCGCGTTCGGTCCGCCGTCGCCGAAGTCGATGCCCGGGATCGAGACGGCGCGCACGGCCTGCAGGGCGCGCCGGTTGCCGCTCAGCGACGTGCGCGGCGGCACGCGCCAGATCCGCGTCTTGCCGGTCGTGGCGTCGGTCAGGAAGATCGCGCTCGCCGCGAACGCGCGGCCGTAGGGCTCGGCGACGGAGACCCACTGGTTGCCCAGGCCGGCGGCGCCGAAGTCGACGAGGTAGGGCTGGCGGTTGGTCTCGGTGTCGCTGATCCGGGTCTGGTTCTCGTGCACGAACCAGGCGTTCCAGAGGCCGCCCTTGTACTGGTAGGCCTCCTGGATGCGGCGCGCCTGCGTGTCGGAGAAGATCCGCCCGGTCTGCGCGAGCTCGGGGCGGCGCGCGGCCTCCTCGGGCTCGAGATCCTCGATCTTCCCGTTGGGCGCGACGACGAAGACGCCGCCGAGGACCGGCCGGCGGATGAGCCATCCCTTGTACTCGAGGTAGGGCACCAGCAACCGCGGGCCGCTCGGAGTCTCGATTCCGACAGGCTCCTCGAGCCGGATGAGGAAGCGCTTCTTGAGCAGGCGCCAGCGCAGGTTGTCGGTGATCTGCAGCCCCGGCGCGACCTGCAGCTCGGCGTCGATGTACTTCAGCTGGCGCGCGGTCTGCTGGGCGTCGAGCTCGACGATCCCCTGGCTCTTCTTGCTGAAGATCCGAAACGCGCCCTGCGGCGTGCGCAGCGCCGTCCAGACGAGGCCGTCCACGGTGTTGACGATGCGGAAGTTCGTGAGCGTCTCGGTCGGCGAGTTGAACGCGCTGGAGGCGTTGACCTCGGCGACCTCGCGCGGGACGAGGCGCACCTGGCCGCCCGCGGGCAGGCCCGGGATCGCGTCGTAGTTCGTGTTGCTGACGATCGATCGCTGGACAAGCGGGCCCGACAGCCCGGCGAAGAGGACGAACGCGAAGAAGGCCATGACCGGGAAGGCGAACAGGTAGGTCGGCGGGCGGACCCCGGTGCGCAGGTCCTCGAGCGTGCTCCAGCTGCGCTGCGAGCGGCGCAGCAACACGACGCCGGCGGCGAGCAGCAGGACCGGCGGCAGCCACACGATCGGCTCGGTCCAGAAGAACAGCGCCAGGCCGTGCCAGATCGGGCGTATCAACCACAGCGCGACGAGCGCCACGCCGACCGCGATCAGCGGACCGAGCTTCAGGGACGAGGGCAGGCGGCGCACGTGCCGCCGCACTCTATGGCCTCGCAAACGGCGACGGCCCCGACTGGGCTATCGGGGCCGTCATGTTCAGATGTGGACGTCCCGGGGCGTGGCCGGAACCTCGTTCGCGCGGCGCTCAGCTGGGCTGCGGCACGATCCGGATGTACGGGCGCGGTGCGTCCCAGCCGTCGGGCCAGATCTCCTTGGCGGCCTCGTCGTTGACCGAGCCGGCGATGATGACGTCCTCGCCCTGCTGCCACTGCGCCGGCGTGGCGACCTTGTGCTTGGCCGTCAGCTGCAGCGAGTCGAGGACGCGCAGGACCTCGTCGAAGTTGCGCCCGGTGGTCATCGGATAGACGAGGACGAGCTTGATCTTCTTGTCCGGCCCGACGACGAAGACGTTGCGGACCGTCTGGTTGTCGGCCGGCGTGCGCGACGTGGCGTCGCCGCTGACGTCCTCGGGCAGCATGCCGTAGGCCTTCGCGACCTTGAAGTCGTCGTCGCCGACGACCGGGTAGTTCGGGGCCGTACCGGTGATCGCCTCGATGTCCTCGGACCACTTCTCGTGGTTGCCGACGGGATCGACGGACAGGCCGATGATCTTCGTGTTGCGCTTGTCGAACTCCGGCTTGATCGACGCCATGTAGCCGAGCTCGGTGGAGCAGACCGGCGTGAAGTCACGCGGATGGGAGAACAGGACGCCCCAGGAATCACCGAGCCAGTCGTGGAACGAGATCTTGCCCTCGGTCGTGTCAGCCTCGAAGTCTGGCGCCGTATCGCCGATCGTCAGAGCCATGTGCATCCTCCAATGCGTGAAATAGGCGTAAATGCGGGTGCCATTCACGCTAGCAAGTCCGGGTGCGCGTCTTCGCGCCCAGCACGAGGGACGGATACCCGTGGCGCGGCAGGGCGACCCGCCGTGTGAGCGCGAAGCCGGTGCGGGCGAGATCGGCGCTCGGATCGAGCGGGCGCAGCCCGCCGCAGGCGACCGGGCACGCTCGCGCCAGCCCACCCAGCGCGTCGCGGACGACCGGGCGCGGCGACCAGACCGTCACGAGGACGATGCGCGACGACGGACGCGGCGCGAGCAGCCGCCGCGCCTCTGCGAGCACGGCGCGGCGGGCTTCGGCGTCCAGCAGCTGCAGCAGGTACGCGCACGTCACGACGTCGGCCCAGCCGTCGGGCAGCGGGACCTGGCGGGCGTCGCCCTCGCGCACCGACCAGCCGCCCGGCAGCTCGCCGACCGTGGCCAGCATCGCCTCCGAGCCGTCGACGCCCAACAGCTCACGCGGGCGCTCTGCGCGCTCGGCCAGCCGGCGGAGCACGAGACCGCTGCCCGTTGCGAGATCGACGAGTCGCTCGTCCGGCCGCGGCGCCGCGACGCGCAGCGCGGCGTCGATCGCCGTCGTCTCCCAGCGCTCCTGCCGGGCGTAGCGCGCGGCGTGGCGCTCCCACGTCGCGACGCTCGCAGCTTCGTCGCGGCGGCGCGCCATCCGCCGATCTCAGCAGATGGCGTGCGGCGGTGTGGGCTCGAACCGCGGCGCGGCTACGGCGCGCCGGCGGTGATCGAGCCGCGCTCGGCGTGCGACCCGGCGATGACCTGCATGCGCTCGATCGAGTTGCGGACCAGGCGCGAGATCTGCATCTGGCTCACCCCGAACACCTCGCCGATCTCGGCCTGCGTCATGTCGTCGAAGTACCGCATGTGGAGGATCTCCCGGTCGCGCGGGCTGACGCCGCGCAGCAGGCCCTCGAGCAGCACGCGCTGCTCGACGACGCCGTAGCCGCCGTCGTCGACGCCGATCCGGTCGCCCAGCGAGGTCCGTCCCTCGTCCTGCCGGGAGGCAGGCGCATCGAGCGAGCTCGCGCTCGCCGCCCGTCCGGCGTGCAGCGCGTCGAGCACCTCCTCCTCCGTCAGCTCGGTCTGCGCGCAGAGCTCGGCGACGGTGGGCGCGCGCTGGTGCTCGACGGTGAACTCACGCGCGGCGCCTTCGACGCGCAGCGCGCGCTCGGCCAGCGCACGCGGCGGGCGCACCGCCCAGCCGTGATCGCGGAAGTGACGCTTGATCTCGCCGACGATCGTCGGGACGGCGTACGACGAGAACGCGATCCCACGCGTCGGATCGAAGCGGTCGACGGCCTTGACGAGCGCGAGCGCCGCCACCTGGGTGAGGTCGTCCAGCGAGTCCGAGCGCCGGTTGTAGCGACCCGCCAGGCGCCGGGCGAGCGGCATGAAGCGCTCGACGATCGCGTCGCGATCGCGTCGGCTGCCGGTCCTCTGGTAGCGCGCGAACAACTCGCGGTCGCCACGGGCGCGACGGTCGCGCGCGGGTGCGTCGAGACCTCTGGTGGGTCCGCGTCGGCCCTCCGCGAGGGAGTGGGGACAGGCCTGCATGGGGGGTACCTCCGCAACGCTTGTGTGAGGAGGTATCCGGCACTCCGTGAGGGAGAGTGCGAACTGCCGCCGATCTTCGGGACTGTCGCCGTCCCTCGAGCAGAGAGATGCGACCGCTGGCTCTCTGTACCCGAGATCGCGGACCCGCACGCTCAGATGGGAGGCGGCGCCGATCATGGCGCGTCCTGCCCGTCGGATGGTTCACGGGTCTGCGCGGCGCGCCAGGAGCAGACGCGAGGCGGCCCGGCGCGACGACGACGAGGGTCGGGCGAGGCGGACCCTAGGGTCTCTGTTTGCGGGATCGGTGCGAGCCAAGAATGGCTCGCATGAACTCTTCCTTCACCTCACTCAGCCACCGGGCCCGCTCGATTGAGCGCTGGGTCATCGAACGCGTCGCGTTTTACCTCGACTGCGGCGTCCGCGACGTCGACCCGACCGTGCCGCTGTGCGAGACCGGGATCGACTCGGCGTCGGCGATCGGCCTGTGCGGCGACGTCGAGGATCACTGGCAGATTGACGCGGACCCCACGCTCGTGTTCGATTACCCCACCATCTCCGACATCGCAGCGTTCATCGCGGGACAACTGGCGCCCATGGAGCTCGCCGCGTGACCCTGAGCGGGATCGTGGGCATGGATGGGCAATAGGACCGAGGGAACAGCGCACGCCGACTTCGTCTCGCACGTTCGTGCGCGAGCCGCGCGGTACGCGCGGACACGGTCCTACACCTACCTCCGCGGGGTCGGCCGCGAGCTGGTCGCGGAGGTCGTGACGTACGAGCAGCTCGACCGCGACGCGCGGGCGATCGCCGCCTGGCTCGCCACCCGCCCCGAGCGCGACCGCCCGGTCCTGCTGTTGCACGCCGACGGGATCGACTTCCTGCCTGCGTTCCTCGGCTGCCTGTACGCCGGCGTGGTCGCGGTGCCCGCTCCGCTGCCACACGACGCCAAGAGCATGCAGCGGACGGTCGGGATGTTCGACGACGCCGACATCGGCATCGTGCTCACGACCGAGGCCGCTCTTGCCCAGATCACCACATGGGCCGCCGACAGCGGGCTGGCCGACCGCGTCGCGTTCGCCGCCACCGACGGCGAACCCCTCGGTGACCCGGGCGACTGGCAGATGCCGAAGCTGACCGGGGAGACCATCGCCTTCCTGCAGTACACGTCGGGTTCGACCAGCGAACCCAAGGGCGTCATGGTCACCCACGCGAACCTGCTGCACAACTGCGCCGTGATCGCCGAGGTCCTGGAGCTCGACGAAACGACGATCGGCGCCGGCTGGCTGCCGCATTTCCACGACATGGGCCTGGTCGGGCAGCTGCTGACGGCCGTCTACGTGGGCGCAGACCTCGTGTTCATGTCGCCGATCTCGTTTCTGCGGCGACCGATCCGGTGGCTGCAGGCGATCGATCGGTACGGCGCGACGATCACGGTCGCTCCGAACTTCTCCTACGAGTTGCTCGCGCGCCGGGTGTCCGACGACGACCTCGCCCGCCTCGACCTCTCGACGCTGCGCGTGGCGCTCAACGGCGCCGAGCCGGTCCGCCCCCATGTCCTCGATGCGGTGATCACGCGGCTCGGAGCCGCGGGATTCCGGCCCGACGCGTTCGTCGCCTGCTATGGCATGGCCGAGGTGACGCTGCTGGCCAGCGCCAGCCAGGTCGCGCGGCCACCACGCTATCTCGACGTCGATCCGGACGCGCTCGAGCGCCACGAGGTCCTTCCCTTCGACGCTGATGGCGGGGCCCGGCTGGTGAGCAACGGCCCGCCACGAGGCGTGGACCTTCAGATCGTGGACCCCGAGACCCGCCGCGTCCGGCCGGGTGCCCAGGTGGGCGAGATCTGGCTGCGCGGGCCGAGCGTCGCGGCCGGCTATCTCAACCGCGACGAGGAGAACGCGGAGAAGTTCGACGCGCATACCGCCGACGGCGCGGGGCCCTTCCTGCGCACCGGCGACCTCGGCGCGATGGTCGACGGCGAGCTCTACGTCACCGGGCGGCTGAAGGACCTGGTGATCGTCAACGGGCGCAACCTCTACCCGCAGGACATCGAGGAGGCGGTCTCGAGGATCCACCCGGCGCTGGCCACGGCGCCGGGGGTCGTGCTCAACGTCGACGCCGGCCGGGAGCACATCGTGGTGATCCACGGCGTCGACGCCGGCGCCCTGGACGGCACCACGCCCGCAGAGCTTGCGGCGCTGGTCAGGGGGACGGTGGCGCGGGCGTTCGACGTGCCCGCGCCCAGCGTGGTGCTCGTCAAGCGCAGCGCCATCCATCGCACGACGAGCGGCAAGGTGCAGCGCACGTCGATGCTCGCGGCGTTCCTGGCCAACGGCGTCGAGGGGCTCGTGTCCGAGGCGATCGATCCGGCAGTGCAACGCGTGCGCGCGAGCGCCGGCGCGTAGGAGGACGGCATGACGCAGGTCGCGATCGTGGGAATGGACGGACGATTCCCGCAAGCCCCCGACCTCGACGCCCTCTGGAAGCTGCTGCTGGCGGGCGGCGACGGCATCGCCCAGGTCCCGGAAGACCGCTGGCCGGTGGCGGACTTCTACGACGCGGCGGGTGGGCCCGGCAAGTCCAACACCCGCAACGCCGGCTTCCTCAGCGACGCCGATGCTTTCGACCACGAGTTCTTCGCGATCGCGCCCAGCGAGGCGGCCGCGATGGACCCGCAGCAACGCCTGTTGCTGCAGACGGCGTGGCGGGCGCTCGAGGACGCGACGATCGACCCCCGGTCGGTGGCGGGCTCGAACACCGGCGTCTACGTCGGCCTGATGGCCAGCGAGTGGAGCAGCGTCCACCTCATCGACTTCGCGCGCATCACCGCCCATCACGGCTCGGGCGCCGGCTACTTCATGAACGCCAACCGCCTCTCCTACCACCTCGATCTCAAGGGTCCGAGCGTCGCGGTCGACACCGCCTGCTCCTCGTCGCTGGTCGCCGTGCAGCAGGCGTGCGCCGCGCTGCGCGCCGGCGCGTGCGACCAGGCGCTCGCGGGCGGGGTCAACCTCGTCCTGACGCCTGCGCTGAACATCTTCTACACGCAGGCCGGGCTCTCCGCGCCTGATGGGCGCTGCAAGCCGTTCAGCGCGCACGCGGACGGCATCGGCCGCGGCGAGGGCGTCGCGGTGCTCGTGTTGCGACGCCTCGCGGACGCCGTGGCCGCCGGCCTGCCGATCTACGCGGTGATCGAGGGTGGCGCCGTCAACTCCGATGGCCGCAGCAACGGGATCACCGCACCCAACCGCTGGGCCCAGAAGCAGGTGGTCACCAACGCGTACCGGGACGCCGGCGTGGAGCCGGGGCAGATCGACTTCGTCGAGGCACACGGCACCGGCACCGTGCTCGGCGACATGATCGAGGTCAAGGCGCTCGGTGACGTGCACGGCTCGCGCCGCCAAGCGCCGTGCGCGATCGGCTCCATCAAGGGCAACATCGGCCATACCGAGGGCGCGGCCGGCATCGCCGGTCTCGTCAAGGCGGCGCTCAGCCTGCACCACGGCATCCTGCCGCCAAGCCGCTTCGCGCACGACGCGAACCCGCAGCTTCGGCTCGCCGACAACGGCCTGCGGCTGGCCGGCGAGCCGACGGCGCTGCCCGGCGGTCTCGTGCGCGCCGGGGTGAGCAGCTTCGGCATCGGCGGGACCAACGCCCACATGGTGCTGGCCAGCGCTCCCGCGACCGCGACGCGGGACGCCGCCGCCGCGACGCCGTCGCGCGCCATCGTCACGGTGTCATCGGCGAGCCGTGACGGGCTCGGCCGCGCGGCCGCGGGGCTGGCCGGCGACCTCGCCGCGAGTCCCGCGGGACGGTTCGGTCAGCTCGCCTGGTCGAGCAACCGGGTCAAGGCATCCGGGCGCCACCGGCTTGCGATCTGCGCCCACGACCGCGACCAGGCGGCCGGCGCGCTGCGCGAGGCCGCCTCCGGCGAGACGAGCTTGAGCGCCGTGTCGGGCGTCGCCCGCGGGATCTCGGCCGGGTGGCTGTTCACCGGCCAGGGATCGCAGTACCCGGGTATGTCGCGAGCGCTGCACGACACCTCCGCCGTCTACCGCGACGCGCTCTGCGCGGTGGACGACGCGATGGCGCCCCACCTCGGCCGGTCGATCCGCGAACTGCTGTTCGAGGCCGACGAGGACACCATCAACCGCACGGAGTTCGCCCAGCCGGCGATCTTCGCGCTGGAGTGCGCCGTCGCTAGGGCGCTCGCCACCGTCGGCGTCGTCCCGGCCTGGATGCTCGGCCACAGCGTCGGGGAGTTCGCGGCCGCCGTCATCGCCGGCGTCCTCGACCTGGCCGACGCGTCCGCGCTGATCGTGGCGCGCGGCCGGCTCATGCAGGAGCTGCCCTCAGGCGGCGGGATGCTCGCGGTGGGGCTGGACGAGGCGGCGGCCGCCGACCTCATCTCCGGGGAACCCGCGCTCGGACTGGCCGCCGTCAACGGACCGCGCGAGGTCGTCGTCTCCGGTGACGCGAGCGCGCTCGAGCGCGTGCGCCGCGAACTGAGCGCGCGGGAGGTGATGAACAAGCGCCTTGCCGTCTCGCACGCGTTCCACTCGCCGCTGATGGCGCCCGCCGCCGCAGCGTTCGGCGACGTGGCCGCGCGGTTCGCCTACCGCGCGCCCGAGCTGGCGATCTACTCGACCGTGCGCGGCCGTCTGCTCGCGTTCGACGAGCCGATGGACGCCGGCTACTGGGTCGAGCAGATCACGGCGCCCGTGCGATTCGCCGACGCCGCCGGCGAGGCCCTGCAGGCCGACCCGACCCACCTGCTCGAGGTCGGCCCGCGGCGGATCCTCGCGCCGATCCTCTCCGGGATCCAGCCCGGCAGCGCCATCCCGGCACTGCTGCCGTGCCCCGGCCCGGCGGCGACGGGGGACGAGCTGGACGAGGTCGTCGCGGCGCTCTACCGCGACGGTCTCGACCCCGCCTGGGACGTGCTGTGCGATCCTGCCCATCGCGTCCCGCGGCGGTTGTCTGGCTACGCGTTCTCCACCGATCGCCGGTTCTGGATGCAGCACGACCCGCCGGGACCGGGTGGTGCGCCGCCGGCGCCGCAGACCGCCTCGAGCCCCGTCGCCGTGTCGAGGGAGGATCCCACGATGGACCAGCTGATCGCGCTCTTTCGAGAGCAGAACGCCATGCTCGCCGCGCTCGCCGACAACGGTGCCAGGCGCGCGACGTCACCGGCGGCCGGCGGACCCGAGCCGCCGTCCACGCCGATCACCGTCGCGCCGGCACAGGTCGCTGCGACGGTGCGGGCGCAGGCGGCGCTGGTCAGCGGCTTTCCGCAGGACACGCTGCGCGACACCCACTCCCTGACCGGCGACCTCGGCTTCGACTCGATCATGGTCACCGACCTCGCCGGGCGCATCACGCAGGCCCTGCCGGGCGTCACGTTCGATCCCGGCGCGTTCACCTGGGAGGCCACGATCGGCGACCTGATCGCGCATCTCACGGGGCGCGCCGGCGGCGCGCCCGTGGCCGTGGCCGTGGACGATGACGCGCCGGTCGCGGTCGGCGCGGATGGGGCGCAGCCCGCGGCGCCCGTCGCCGAGGAGTCGCGGATCGAGGACTTTCCCGAGGTGCGCGAGATCTCCGAGCGGTTGCGCGGGGCAGCGGCGCTGGGCCTGGAGAACCCGTACTTCCTCGTCAACGACGGCGTCACCCGGGACACCTCGGTCATCGACGGAAACGAGACGCTCAACTTCTCCAGCTACAACTACCTCGGGCTGTCCGGGCATCCGGTGGTCACCGCAGCGGTGCAGGACGCCGTCGCGCGATACGGAAGCTCCGTGTCGTCGAGCCGGCTGCTCTCCGGTGAGAAGCCGGTGCACCAGCAGCTGGAGGCGGAGCTCGCCGCGCTGCTGGGGACCGACGACGCCATCGTGCTGACCGCCGGGCACGCCACGAACGTGTCGGTCATCGGCCACATCGTCGGCCCCGGGGACCTGCTGATCCACGATTCGCTGGCCCACAACAGCATCATGGAGGGGGCCAAGCTCTCCGGCGCCACGCGCCGGCCGTTCCCGCACGACGACGCGGCGGCGCTCGACGAGATCCTCGCTGCCGCCCGCCATCAGTACCGCCGGGCGCTGATCGTGATCGAGGGCGTCTACAGCCAGGACGGCGACATCGCCGACCTGCCGGCGCTCATCGAGGTCAAGCAGCGCCATCGTGCGCTGCTGATGATCGACGAGGCGCACAGCCTCGGCGTGCTCGGCGCCACCGGGGGTGGGATCGGCGAGCACTTCGACGTCGACCGAGCCGACGTCGAGCTGTGGTCGGGCACGCTGTCGAAGTCGCTGGCCAGCTGCGGCGGCTACGTCGCCGGAAGCCGGGAGCTGATCCAGTACCTCAAGTACACGACGCCGGGCTTCATCTTCAGCGCCGGCATGACCCCGGCGAACGCGGCCGCCGCGCTGGCCGCGTTGCGGCAGATGCGCGCCGACCCCGAGGCGCTCGCGGCGCTGCGGCGCAACGGGGAGCTCTTCCTCGAGCTGGCGCGTGCGGCAGGCGTCGACACGGGTGACAGCGCGCGGCACGCCGATCATCCCGTGCATCGTCAGCGACTCGCTGAAGACCTTGAGGCTCTCGACCGCGCTGCTGCGCCGCGGCGTCAACGTCAACCCGATCCTGTACCCGGCGGTGCCCGAGGAACTGGCCCGGCTGCGTTTCTTCGTGACCTCCTGCCACTCGGAGGAGCAGATCCGCTACGCCGTGAAGGTCCTGGCCGAGGAGCTCGAGCCGCTGCGCGAGCCGGTGGGCTGACGGCGTGGACACGCTCGCCAGCGCCTACGCCAACGCGTATGTCCGCGCACCGCCGCCACCGGCGGCGCTGCGGATGGTCTGCTTCCACCACGCCGGCGGCGGAGCCTCCCTCTACCGCGGCTGGCAGCGCGCCGTTGGCCCCCACGTCGCGGTGTGCCCGGTCCTGCTTCCCGGACGCGAGGGGCGCGCCGCCGAGCCGCGGTTCACCGAGCTCGGCGCGCTGGTCGCGGACCTCGATGCGCGAGCTCGGCGAGCTGCTCGCCGCGCCGTGCGTGTTCTTCGGTCACAGCATGGGCGCGCTCATCGCCTACCGGCTGGCATGCCACCGCAGAGGCCGCGGCGAGAGCCTGCCGCGGGCATTGCTGTTGTCGTCCTATCCGGCGCCGCACCTGGCGGCCCCGATGCCCGCCGTCGACGATCGTGACGATGCGTTGATCGCGCTGCTGAGGGGCATCGGCGGACTTGCCCCCGAGCTGCTCGACTGGCCAGGCGGCGTGACCGAGCTGCTCGCCGTCACCCGCGACGACCTGCGGTTGTGCGCCGGTCACCACGACCTCGGCGAAGCACCGTTGCCCTGCCCCATCCACGTGTTCGGGTCCGACGCCGACGCGCTCGTCAGCGAGCAGGACCTGCGGGCATGGGACCGACATGCTCCGTCGCCCGTCGAGCTGCGCCTCCTGTCCGGCGATCATTTCTACATCCGCGACGATCCCGGTCCGCTGCTGGGGCACGTGCGCTCCCTGCTGCGCCGCTACCTGTAGGTCGGGGTGAGCCCGCCGGAGACGAAGCAGTGCGCGGTGTGGTGGGCCGAGGCGGGGTCCGCCGATGGGGCCCTCGCCGCGCTGCTGCCGGCGGCGGAGCGCGAACGCGTAGGCCGGCTACGGCGCGTCGTGGACCGCGAGCGCACGATCGTGGCCTGGGCGCTTGTGCGGACGCTGCTCGGTGATCTGGTCGGCGAGGATCCCTCGGCTGTGGCGATCGAGCGCCACTGCGTTCGCTGCGGGTCACGCGAACACGGCAAGCCGCTCCTGGCGGACGCATCCGCCGGCATCCACTTCTCGCTCGCCCACTCCGGGCCCCACGTCGTCGTCGCGGTGAGCCGCGCCGGACCGGTGGGCATCGACGTCGAACGCCTCAAGCCGACGACGGACTATCGCCCGCTGTACCGCAGGACGCTGACCGCGGACGAGGCGGTCGCGTTCCACGCGGGCGGCGCGCGCCTGCCCGACTTCCTTCGGACCTGGGTCCGCAAGGAGGCGGTGACGAAGGCGGTCGGCACCGGCATCGCGACGCCCTTCGACACCTTCGCGGTGGGCGGGCGGGCGAACCTCGCCGCGCTGCTGACGTGGCCGGACGATCCGTCGCTCGTCGACCGCACGACGTTGCTCGACCTCCCCGGCGATCCACGCCGCCCGGCGGCCGTCGCCGTCCTCAAGCGCGACGTCCGCGTCAGCGAGCACGACGGATCGCTGGTGCTGCGCGCCGCGGCCGGTGCGAACTGAGTCGGACGAGCGCGGCGGCTGCGGCGAGGTCGGCGGGTCGCTCGAGTCGCGGGACTGCGCGAAACAAGCCCGTTCGCCGAGTGGCGAACAGTCCGGCCGTCCGGTACGCATCTCCGCTCTGGGACTCATGATGAGCGGGGATTGGGGACGCCGGCCAGCCGTAGCGGCAGAGAGGCGCGTGAGCCAGAAAACCCACGGTGTGCAGGGATGGCGAGACCCGGACTCGAACCGGGGACACCACGATTTTCAGTCGTGTGCTCTACCAACTGAGCTATCTCGCCGCGGTCGGGGAGGATAACGCCGTGGCGCGGGCGCCTATCGACCCGACCAGGCGAGCAGCTCGGGCAGCGGATCGATCGGCGTTGCGCCGGGGATGCGCCAGCCGACCTGCCAGATCTCGAAGTGCAGGTGGACCGCGTCGTTCGTCGTGCCGGTCGCGCCGACCTGGCAGAGTGGCTGGCCGGCGCCGACGGCCGCTCCCTCCGCGACCACGGTCGAGCGGCGCAGGCAGTGCGCGAAGAAGTAGTCGCGCCCGTCCACCGCGTCCAGGACGACGTACTCGCCCGCGCCGGCGGACTGGTAGCTCGTGCGGCTGATCGTGCCGGCGTACGGGGCGACGACCGGTGTCCCCGCCGCGGCGGCGATGTCCTGGCCCTCGTGGACGTGGCCCGTGCGGCCGGCGCCGAAGCGGGCGTCCGCGCCGCCGAGATCGAATGCGCCCGCCACTGGGAAGACGCCCGGGCCCCCGGGAGACGGCGCGGGTGCGGGAACGAGCGGCACGGGAAGCGGCGCGGGCGCGACCTTCGGTCGCCGCACGACGATCCGCACGCGGCCTGGATGTGCACCGCTGCGCCGCAGCGTCCGGCCCCGCGGATCCTTGACGTGCAGGCGCACGACGTAACGGCCGGTCTGGAGCTTCAGCGACGACGGCAGGCGCACCGTCACCGTCCGGCCGGTCGGCACCCGCCCCAGTGACCGGCGCGCCACCGGCCGGCTGCCCGGCAGCCGCACGACGACGAGCCGCGCGCGCACCCGCATCACGCCGCGCTGGCGCACGCGCAGCCGAACGACGGGCGTGGCGTCGCCTGCGGCGATCTCGCGCGGGCTCGCCGTCAGGCGCGATGCGATCGGTCGCGCGTCGGGGATCGGCAGCGGATCGCCGAACGCGGCGCCGCCGCTGCGCAAGGGACCGGCGTCGCCAGGCTCACCACCGCTCGCCGCAGGGGCTGCCGGCGCGAGCACGGGCATCGCGAGCAGAGCGAGGGCGGCGAGGACGAACCGCATGAAGGGCAGAGTCGGCTACGCCCACCTCGCCCTCAAGCCCTGCAACGTCGCGCCCTGCCCGGGCCGGACGGCCACGCCCGGCCGGGCGCTCCACGCGCCGCCGGCTACGCCCCGGCCGGGCGCTCCAGCGACTGCACGATCTCGTAGACGCCGTTGACGATCACGGCCTCGACGAAGGGCTCGATCGCCGCGCGCCGTTCCTCGAAGTCGCTTGCGTCCTGGCTGCCCTCGAGCTCCTCCGGCGTTCCGTCGAAGAAGCCGAACGTCACGACCTCATCAGGATCGGCGAGGCCGCGGAGCATGTGGAAGCGCACCCATCCGTCGGGCGCCTCCTCGGGCGACGGCATGAACGCCGCGGTGAACTCGTCCAGCGTGCCGGGCTTGAGCCGGCGGACGGTGTGAGCGCAGAGCATGATTCCTCCTTGGCGGCGTTGGGTTCGGCACGCCGGTGGCCGGTGAGTGGCGGGGCGCCATCCGTGCCCGGAGGTCCTGCGAGCAGCCGCCGCGTTACGCCGGTGGGATGGTGCCTACATCGCGATCATCGGCTGCTCGCCGCCGCCGCCGGCCTCAGCGCTCGAGCATCCGGCCCAGCAGCTCCAGAGCCCCCGCCTTCGCCAGCGGCTCGTTGAGGTTGCCGCACTTCGGCGACTGCACGCACGACGGGCAGCCGCGCTCGCAGCCGCATTCGAAGATGAGCCGGTGGGCGTCCGCCACCAATGTCTCGAAGCGCAGATAGCCCTGGCGCGTGATGCCGACGCCGCCCGGATGGCCGTCGTAGATGAAGATCGTCGGGCGGCCGGTCTGCGGGTGGTGGTTCGTCGACAGGCCGCCGATGTCCCAGCGGTCGCACATCGCCAGCAGCGGCAGCACGGCGATCTGCGCGTGCTCGGCGGCATGCAGCGAGCCGAGCAGGACCTCGAGCGGGAAGTCCTCGGCGAGCAGGTCGTCGTGCAGCTCGAACCACAGCGCCTGCGTCCCGAACGTCGTCTCCGGCAGATCCAGGCCCTGCAGGTCGATGATCGAGTGGTCGGAGATCTTCTTGCGCTGGTAGGCGAGCACCTGCTCGGTGACGCTCACGCGACCGAAGGAGAGCTGCACGCCGCACGTGTCGCGGCGGTCGAGCAGCGCCTCGATCTCGGTCATCGTCTCCTTCTTGGGCTGCGTGTAGAAGTCGCCGCGCGAACGGCTGGACGAGCGCGCGCTGTGTCTCGATCTCCAGGCGGTCGACGATGTACGCGCGCGCCTGGTGCAGGTAGATCGCGCCGTCGTGCACGGTCGTGTGGGCGCGCGCGGACTCGACCGTGCCCAGCAGCTCGCCGTTGACCGTGTCGACGATCGCGAACGAGTCGGGCGAGGCGGAGCGCAGCGACACCCGCGCCGCCGGATAGTCCTCGGGATGGCGCAGCAGGTACGTGCCGTCGCGCTCGACGAGCTCGCCCATGGCGACCAGCGCCTGCGCGTGCGCCTCCCAGCGCGGGCCGAGCGTCTCGGCGTCGCCGGCGCTCAGCGGCCCCTCGTGCGCGGCGCAGAGCAGGTGCGCGAGGTGGATCGGCTCGTTCTCGTGGTCGAGGATCGCGGCCTCGACCGGGCGCTCGAGGAACTCGTCGGGGTGGCGGCAGAAGAACTGGTCCAGCGCGTCCTCGCCGGCGACGTAGACCGCGAGGCCGCGACCGCGCCGTCCCGCCCGGCCCCACATCTGGCGCAGCGACGCCACGGTTCCCGGGAACGTCACGACGACCGCCGCGTCGAGCGCGCCGATGTCGATCCCCAGCTCGAGCGCATCGGTCGTGATCACCGCGAGCAGCTCGCCGCGCATGAGCCGGCCCTCGAGCTCGCGGCGCTGCTGGGCGGTGTAGCCGGCGCGGTAGGGGACCACGAGGTCCTTGAGCTTCGGGTTGGCGAGGCCGACCATGCGGGCGACCAGCTCGACCGCCTTGCGCGACTTGATGAAGCAGATCGTGCGCGCCCCGCGGCGTGTGAGCTCGCCGACGATCTCCGCCGCCTCGCCGAGCGACGACGCGCGCGTGCCGAGCGCCTCGTCGGTCAGGGGCGGGTTCCACATCGCGATCTCCCGGCGCGCCCCGGGAGCGCCGTCGCGATCGACGAGCGTGATCTCCTCCAGGCCGGTCAGCTTCCCGGCCAGCTCCACGGGGTTGGCGATCGTCGCGCTCGCGAGCAGGAACCGCGGCTCGGTCCCGTACGCGTTGGCGATCCGCCGCAGCCGGCGCAGGACGTTGGCGACGTGCGAGCCGAAGACGCCGCGGTAGACGTGCGCCTCGTCGACGACGACGACCGCGAGGTTCGAGAGGAAGTCGCCCCACTGGCGGTGGTGGGGCAGGATCCCCATGTGCAGCATGTCGGGGTTGGTGAGGATGAGGTTCGCCCGGCGGCGGATCTGCCGGCGCTGCTCGCCCGGCGTGTCGCCGTCGTAGATCGCCGGACGGACCTGCTTGGTCAGGCCGAACGCGTTGATCGCCCGCGCCTGGTCCTGGGCGAGCGCCTTCGTCGGGTAGAGGTACAGCGCGCGCGCCTTCGCGTCGCGGCACAGCACGTCGAGCGTCGGCATGTTGAAGCACAGCGACTTGCCCGAGGCGGTGCCGGTGGTGACGATCGTCGGTCCCGCCCACGCCGCGTGCAGCGCCTGCGCCTGGTGTGACCACAGCGACGTGATGCCGGCGCCCTCGAGCGCCGCGCGGACCGCCGGGTGCAGCTCCTGCGCAAGCGGCTCGGCGACCGCCTCGCGCGCGCCCTCGAACGCCTCGCGGACGAGACGGCCGTCGGTGCGGCCGAGGTCGAGCAGAGCGCTCCATGGGTGAGCTTCCGGGGCAACCGACACGCCGCTGCCATAGTACGAGCGCCTTGCCAGTGGCCAGCTTCCATCACGCGGACTTTCCGGCCGATCGTCTGCGCGCCGAGCGGGTGCAGACGGTCTCGGTGTGCGTGCCGGCGCGCGAGGAGGCGGCCACGATCGCCGGGGTCGTGGCGCCGTTGGTGGCGCTGCGCGAGGCGGGCGTCGTCGATCAGGTGCTCGTGCTCGACGACGACTCGCGCGACGGGACCGGCGCGATCGCGATGTCGCTGGGAGCCGAGGTCGTGCGTCCCGCGGCGCTGCTGCCCGGCTTCGGGCCCGTGCTCGGCAAGGGCGACGCGATGTGGCGCGCGCTGAGCGTGCTGACCGGCGAGCTCGTCTGCTTCGTCGACGCCGACTCGGAGGACTTCGGCGCGCATTTCGCGACCGGCCTCATCGGGCCGCTCGTGTGCGTCGAGGGCGTGCAGTTCGTCAAGGGCTTCTACCGCCGGCCGTTCAAGAGCGCCGACGCGCACGTCGCCCCGACCGGTGGCGGCCGCGTCACCGAGCTGACCGCGCGCCCGCTGCTGGCGGCGTTCTACCCGGAGCTGGCCGGCGTCCGCCAGCCGCTGGCCGGCGAGTTCGCCGCGCGCCGCGAGCTGCTCGAGCGGATGGCGTTCTGCACCGGCTACGCCGTCGAGATGGGCCTGCTGCTCGACGTCTACGCGGCCGCGGGCATCGACGCCCTCGCACAGGTCGACCTCGACGTCCGCCAGAACCGCCACCAGTCGATCGCCGACCTCGCGCCGATGTCGGCGGCGGTGCTCGCGGCGGTGACGCAGCGCCTCCGCCGCGAGGGCCGGCTGCTCGGGGCCGACGCGGGCGGCGATGGCGATCTGCGCGAGCGCCCGCCGCTCAGCGCGCTGGGCGCGCTGCGCGAGACCCGCGCCTGAACGGGCGTCAGGCGGAGCGGCGCTCGCCGAGCTGCTGCAGGCGGTCGATCTCCGCGGCGATCAGCGCGCCGGCGCGAGCGAGGTCGTCGATCCGCTCCTCGACCGACTCGGGCAGCTCGTCCGGCATGCCGCCGGCGAGGTGGTGATCGACGGGCTGGCGGATGACCTGGCCGCCGCAGAGCAGGTATGAGCTGGCCGGCAGGCCGCGGTCCGCCCGCTCGTCGTCTCCGGCCAGGCCCGACGGGCTGCACGTGCTGATCGCCGACAGCGTGCGCTTGGCCACGACGGCCGCCGTGCGCGTACGGGTGCGCCCGAACGATGGCAGCGCGCGCACGCATTCGCCGACGCGGTTGAGCAGCGCGACGACATCCGCGGGCGCGACCTCGGGTCGGCCGGCGTCGGCGCCGAAGCTCGCTGCCCGGGGCGCGGCGTCTCGCAGCGCGTCGTCGCGTTCGCGCCGCGCGGCGTCGAGGCTGGTGGGGATCTCGGCGGGAGTCTCGTGCGGCACCGGAACCATCTAAGCATAGAATAAACGGGCCACAAGACGAGCATGTATAGAGATGCGGTGCCTGAGTTCGCCCGCTCGTACACGTGGCGATCGGGCACGACTGCGGCGCAGCGGAAGGAGCGTGGCAGCGCATGCGCCACGATGTCGCCCGTGCGCTGCCTCTACGTCGACCTCGACAGCACCCTGCTCGGACCGGGCGGCGCGCTGCTGCTCGACGCCGACAAGAAGTTCACCCTCCAGGGCGTGCGCGCACTGCAGGCCTGCGATCGCGCCGGCGCCGAGGTCGTGCTCATGTCCGGCCGTCGCGAGGCCACCGTGAAGGAGAACGCGCGCCTGTTCGCGCAGCCCGCGTACATCTTCGAGGCGGGCTCGTGCCTCGTGATCGACGGCGAGGAGATGTGGCTCACCGGCGAGTACCTGCCCCACGGTGACGCCGGGACGATCCACGACCAGATCGAGGCGGCCGGCGCGCCCGCGCTGCTGCTCGAGCACTACGCGGGCCGCCTGGAGTACCACGATCCGTGGCATCACGGCCGCGAGGTCTCGCACCTCTTTCGCGGGCTCGTCGACGCGCACGAGGCCGACGCGCTGCTCGCCGAGCACGGCCACGGCGGACTGCGGCTCGTCGACAACGGCGGCGTGCACCGCCGCTCACCGGATCTCGTCGCGCTCGAGGAGGTGCGCGCCTACCACCTCGTCCCGCGGGGGGCCTCGAAGGCGAGCGCCGTCGCCCGCCACATGCAGGTTCGCGGCTTCAGCCCGCAGGACGTGATCGCCGTCGGCGACTCCCGTGAGGACATGGAGACCGCGGCGAGCGTCGGCACGTTCTGGTTCGTCGCCAACGCGGTGCGGCGTGACCCGACCCTGCACGGCGCGAGCTCCGGGCGCTCGAACGTGCGCGTCGCCGAAGGGTCCTACGGGGCGGGCGTCTACGACGCCGTCGTCACGACTCTGGCCGAGCGCTGACGCCGCGCAGCTTCGCCCCCAGCCCAGCCCAGAATCCCGGCGGCGGGCGGCGGCGCCAGCGGGCCGGCGGCGGCACGGTCGTGCGCACGAGCGCGATCCAGTCCTCCAGCGGCAGCTCCCCCGAGATGAGCTGGGCGAGGCCGTCGGTGACCGTCGCCTCGAGGCCCGCGTTGCGCAGGGCCCGCGCCAGCAGCGGCACCGACTCGAGCGCCTCGACGGCCTGCCCGATCCGCTCGGGGATCTCGGCGGCCGGGACGCCGGCCGCGAGCAGCTCGCCGGCGCGGCGGTTGCGGCTCTGCGGCGCGAGCACCGTCGCGACGAGGTCCCCGGTGCCCGCCAGCCCGAGCATCGACTCCGGACGCGCGCCCTGCGACTCGGCGTAGCGCCAGACCTCGGCGAAGATGTGGCCCGCCGCGGCGCCGGCGGCGTTGAGCCCCTGCGCCTCGGTCGCGCCGGCGGCCAGGCCGGCGGCGTTCTTCGCGGCGCCCGCGAGCTCGACGCCGATCGGGTCGTTGGAGCGCTCGCACACGACGCCGGCGCGGATGAAGACGCCCGCGATCGTGTTCGCGAGCTCTTCGTTGCTCGAGGCGGCGACGAGCGCGGCGCCCTCGCTGACCATCTCGCGTGCGTGCGCCGGCCCGCCGACGCAGGCCACGCGTGCCTCGCCGAAGCGCTCGCGCAGCAGCACGGTGGGCGCGGTGCCGTCGGGCGGGGTGAGCCCCTTGGCCAGCGAGATCACGGACGTGCGCGTGCCCAGCCCGGTCTTCTTCAGCCCGCGAATCGTGGCGCCGAGGCCGTCCGACGGCACCCCGAGGAACACGTAGTCGGCGCGCCCCAGGCCCGCCTCGACGCTCTCGACGCGCAGCTCACGGGGAAACTCGACGCTCGGCAGGTAGACGAGGTTCTCGCGGTCCTCCTGCAGGCGGCGCGCCTGCTCGCCGGTGCGCGTCTGCAGCGTGGTCCGAAGCCCGCCGCGCGACAGCAGCACGGCGACCGCGGTTCCGAACGAGCCCGCGCCGACGACGATCGCCCGCCGGGCGACGGGTGACGGCAGCGACAGGCTTGGGCGTTGGCGGCCGTCGGGCATCGGCCGCGAGCGTACGCCAGTTCAGGCGTGGGCCCCGGCGCGACGCCATTCGTGAGGGCTGGTCGGCCTATGCCCCCTCACGGGTGCATAACCCGCCCCGGCCCCGCATCTCCCCGCAGGCGGGCGGACCTGGCACGACCGCCCGCACCATCGGCGCGTGCACATCCTCGGTTGCCCCTCAGTTGCCCGCGGCGCGCCGGTAGCGCGAGACCGCGAGCGGCGCGAACACCGCGATGATCACGAGCGACCACGCGACCGCGCCCCACACGCTGTTGCCCGCCGGGGCGCCGACCCACAGCGCGCGCATCGCGTCGACGACGATCGTGAACGGGTTGATCTCGGCGAACCACTGCAGCCCCGCCGGCATCGATTCGACCGGCACGAACGCGGACGAGATGAACGTGAGCGGGAAGACCGCGATGAAGCCGAGCGAGTTCGCCGCCTCGGGCGAGGAGACGATCAGCCCGAGCAGCGCGAAGATCCACGAGAACGCGTAGCCGAACAGCAGCAGCAGCGCGAACCCGCCGACGATCTCGATCAGGCTGGCGTCGAACGAGAACCCGATGATGATCCCCGTGACGAGCAGCACCGTCACCGACAGGGCGTTCGTCACGACATCGGAGAGCGTGCGGCCCGCAAGGACCGCCGAGCGCGCCATCGGCAGGGACCGGAAGCGGTCGATGAGGCCCTTGTTGAGGTCCTCGTTGAGGCCCAGGGCGGTCACGAAGCCGCCGAAGGCGATGTTCTGGACGATGATCCCCGGCAGCAGGAACGCCGCGTAGCCGTCGTAGAAGTCCGGCACGAGGATCGCGCCGCCGAAGACGTAGACGAACAGCAGCACGAACATCACGGGCTGGACCGTGAACGCCAGCAACAGGTCGGGTGCGCGCGTGAGGCGCACGAGGTTGCGCTCCGCGACGATCATCGTGTCGGTCACCATCCGGCTCATGCCGCCGCCTCCTCTGCCTTCTGCTGATCGTCGCCGCCCTCGGTCACCCGGCCGGTGAGCGACAGGAACACGTCGTCGAGCGTCGGGCGGCGCAGCGTGATGTCGTCCACGCCGACGCCCGCCTCGTCGAGGCGGCGCACGGCCTCGACGATGACGCCGGCGCGCCGGCGCACGCCCACCGTGACGGTGTCGCCCTCGGCGTACGGCGGCTCGTCGGAGATCGCGGCGAGCGCGCGCACCGCCGCCTGCGCATCGGCGCGCTCGGCCAGCCGCACCTCCAGGCGCTCACCGCCGACGCGATCCTTCAGCTCGTCGGGAGGACCCTCGGCGATGACACGCCCATGGTCGATGACGGCGATCCGGTCGGCGAGGCGATCGGCCTCGTCGAGGTACTGCGTCGTCAGCAGCACGGTGCGTCCCTCGCCGACGAGCTCCTCGATCGTCGTCCAGAGGTCCAGGCGGCTGCGCGGATCCAGGCCGGTCGTGGGCTCGTCGAGAAAGAGGACCGGCGGCTTGGCGACGAGGGCGGCGCCGAGGTCCAGCCGGCGGCGCATGCCGCCGGAGTAGGTCTTCGCCGGCCGGGTGGCCGCCTCGGTGAGATCGAAACGCTCCAGCAGCTCGCGCCCGCGCACCGTGGCCGCGCCGCGGCTCATCCCGTACAGGCGGCCGACCATGACGAGGTTCTCCAGGCCCGTCAGGTTCTCGTCGATCGCCGCGTACTGGCCGGCCAGGCCGATACGCTCGCGCACCTTGGCCGCGTCCTTGACGACGTCCAGCCCGGCGACGCAGACCTCGCCCGCATCGGGCCGCAGCAGCGTCGCCATCACACGCACCGCGGTGGTCTTGCCCGCCCCGTTGGGGCCGAGCAGGCCGAGCACCGTGCCCGGCGCGACCTCGAGGTCGACACCGTCGAGCGCGTGCACGTCGCCAAAGGACTTGCGCAGTCCGCGCACGCTGATCGCGAGCTCCGGATCGGAGCTCGGCGTTCTCGCTTCCGTCATCGGCTCTTCCAATCTCGTCGGCATGGCGGGGACCATAGGGGTGGTTTAGGCCAGGTTCTGGCCTGAACTTCTGGCACAGTTCCCAGCACGATGACCGAGACATCGGGCCGCCTCCTGAAGCTGCTGTCACTGCTGCAGACGCGCCGTGACTGGCCCGGCAACGAGCTCGCCCAGCGGCTCGGGGTGTCGGGTCGCACGATCCGCCGCGACGTGGAGCGGCTGCGGGACCTGGGCTATCCGGTGGATGCGGTCACCGGACCGGCCGGAGGCTACAGCCTGCACGCCGGCACGGCGATGCCTCCGCTGCTGCTCGACGACGACGAGGCGGTCGCGATCGCCGTCGGCCTGCGGACCGCCGCCGGGGCCTCGGTGACCGGCATCGAGGAGACCGCGATCCGCGCGCTCGTCAAGCTCGAGCAGGTGCTGCCGTCGCACCTGCGCCGGCGCGTCAACGCGCTCGGGTCGGTGCTCGCGACGCTCCCCGCGAGCGGGCCGATGGTCGACCCGGAGGCGCTGACGGCGATCGCCGGCGCCTGCCGCGACCGCGAGCGCCTGCGCTTCGCCTACCGCAGCCGCGAGGGCGAGGAGAGCCGCCGCGTCGTCGAGCCGCACAGCCTCGTGAACCTCGGCCGGCGCTGGTACCTCGTCGCCTGGGACTGCGACCGTGAGGACTGGCGGACGTTTCGGATCGACCGCCTCGAGCGCCCCGCGCCGGCGGGCGGTCGCTTCGAGCCGCGCGCGCTGCCGGGGGACGATCCGGCGGCGTTCGTCGCCGCGGGCCTGCGCGCCGCGCCCTCGCGACATCAGGCGCGCGTCACGCTGCACGCCCCGGCCGCCGACCTGGAGAAGCGCCCGTACATGTGGGGAACCGTCGAGGCGCTCGACGACGGGCACTGCACGTACCGCACGAGCGACGACTCCCTGGACTGGCTGGCGATGCGCATCGGCATGCTCGGGGTGGACTTCGAGGTCCACGAGCCGCCCGAGCTCGCCGAGCGCTGCGCGCAGCTCGCCCAGCGCTTCGGCCGGGCGGCCGGCGTAGACCGTGCAGCGGACCGGTAGGCGCCGATCCGCGGTTCGGTCAGAGGTACGCCGCCAGCGCCTCGCCGGCGGCCTCGAGCTCGGCTACGGTCGACGCCTGGACGATCGCCTGCAGGTCGAGGATCCGCGCGTCGAAGCGGTCGATCGCGTCGGCCGCGGCGACGGCGTGGCAGGGCACGCCGGATTGCCGTGCGCGGGTGGCGATCTCGCCGGCGGCGCGGCCGCGCAGCGTCGCGCGCTCCAGGCGCCGCTCGCCGACGACGACCGCGCGCGCGGCGCGCATGCGCGCGTCGAGGTCGAGCGCCTCGAGCACGAACGGCACGCCGGCCACGAGCCGGGCGCCCGCCTTCTCGTGCAGGCGCTGCGCGAGCGCGCCGGGCGCGCGCACGTCGCAGAGCACCACGAGCGCGGCCCCGCCCACGCCGCCGTGGTCGGCCATCGCCGCGAGCAGGGGTGCGCCGTCGTCGCCGGCCCCGGCACCCGCAGCAGCCAGCAGGACCACCTCCGCGCCGGCGGCTGCCGCGCCCGCCATCCGCGCTGCGGTCAGCGGTGCCGAGGACTCCAGCTCGACGATCGCCGTGCCGCCGTCCTCGATCAGGGCGAAGCCGTCGCCGGTCTCGCCCCCGAGCGCGGGCAGCAGCGCCTCGATCGTCCCGCGCCCGCCACTGCTGACCGGGCAGAGCTCGGGCGGCGGCGCGACGCCGGCGCGCTCCAGGCCGCGCGCGATCGCGGCGGCGACGACGGGCGCGCGCAGCTCGCCGCCGAACGGTGTCGGGCGCGATCAGGACGGGCCGCGGATCGATCATGTCGCCACGAAGGACTACAGGATGCAGCCGCGTGGCGAATGCGTGTCGCTCCGCGTGCGCGATTCGCCATACCTGCGCTCGCAAACCGGTCGCAGGACCCCACCACCGGCGCGCAGCCCGAGCCGGCGATGGGGTCGACTACGACTTGCCTACCACCCCGAATCGCATGAGCACCCTTGGGATGCGGATGTGCTCAGACGAAGAAGCGCATCGTGCGCCCTCGCGGACCGCCGCGCACTAGGGAGCCTCCCCAGGCATTTCGCCTTCTGGACGGATGTGTCAACCGCTCAGGCGCGCGTGCTACGCGTCCCGGCCGAGATCAGGACTCGAGCTGCTCGACCAGGCACTCCGCGGGCGCCTTGTCGTCGCGCCAGCGCAGGACCTTCGTGCCGTGGCGGATGCGCCCGTCGGAGACGTGGTCGAACGTCACCTCGACGACGAGCTCCGGCCGCAGCGCGACCCACTCGAGCTCGCGCCCGTGCGTCCAGCGCGACGCCTCGCCGCTGCCGCGCTCACCGGTCTCGTAGGGCTTGAGCTCCTCGACGAGCTCGGCCTTGCGCTTGGCGGTGAAGCCGCTGGAGTGGCCGATCTCGCGCAATCGGCCGGCGTCGTCGTAGAGGCCGAGGATGATCGCGCCGACCGTGTCCTCCTTCTTGCCCGGCCGCCAGCCCATGACGACCGCGTCGATCGTCCGCACGCGCTTGATCTTCACCATGCCGCGCCGCTCGCCGGGGCAGTACGGCGCCGCGAGCTCCTTGGCGATCACGCCCTCCTCGTCGTGCAGCCAGTGCTGCGCGCCCTCGGCCGTCGGCTCGACGGGGGTCAGCTCGATCCCGTCGATGCCCTCCAGCACCCGGCGCCGCTCCTCGTACGAGCACTCCAGCAGCACCTCGTCGTCGACGGCCAGGACGTCGAAGGCGACGAAGCGCGCCGGCGTCTCCTCGGCCAGCCGCGCGATCCGCGACGCGGCCGGATGGATGCGCTGGCCGAGCGTCCCGAACGACGCCGCGACGAGCTCCCCGTCGATCACGTAGCGCCCGGCGGGGAAGCTCACCTCGGGGAAGTAGCGCGACAGGTCCTTGCCGTTGCGCGACTGGATGTAGCTCTCGTCGCCGTCGACGAAGACGATCGCGCGAAAGCCGTCCCACTTGGGCTCGTAGGCCCAGCCCTCACCCTCCGGCAGGCTCGCACGCGGGCGTGCGAGCTGGGGCAGGACCGGCGGCGTGAGCGGCAGCGACACGCGCAGAACCTACCGCCGGGGCCACCGCGCGCGTGCCACGCGCCTGCAGTGCGACGACCGCCGCCAGCACGAGGGCGCCGCCGAGGATCTGCGGCGGGCCGAGCGACTCGCTGTATATCGCGACCGCGAGACCGACGGTGACGACCGGCTCGACCGTCGAGAGGATCGACGCCGTCGCTGCGCCGACGCGCTCCATGCCGAGCATGAAGGTGACGATCGGCAGCACGGTCGAGAACAGGGCGATCGCGCCGATCCAGATCCAGCCGGCGGCGGGGAAGGCCAGCGCGCCGCCGATCAGGCCCGCGCCGATGAACGTCGTCGCCGCGCCGGTGGCGACGAGCGCGCCGAGCGCGAACGCGTCGATCCGCCCGACGACGCCCTCGGCCACGAGGATGTACACCGCGTACGTCGCGCCTGCGCCGAGCGCCAGCGCGACGCCGGTCGCCTCCAGGCCGCCGGTCCCGCCGCCGAGCAGTACGAGCGCGGCGCCCGCGCTGGCGAGCAGGAGGGAGAACGCCTTCCAGTGCGTGACGTGCTCGCGGCGCAGCACGACGGCCCCGCAGAAGACGAGCGCCGGGTAGGTGTAGAGCAGCAGCGAGGTCAGCGAGGCGTCGATATGGCGCAGTGCCGAGAAGAAGAGGCCGGCCTGGGCGGCGTAGCCGATCGCGCCGAGGCCGAGGCCGGCGAGGACGACGCGGCGGGTAGGGCGGGCGGCGGCGACGCCGGCCCGCGCCCCGCTGCCGCGCCGCGCGCGCAGGGCGACGAGCGTCCACAGCAGCGATGCGGCCAGCACGAAGCGCGCGGCGAGCAGCGCCGTGACGCCGAGACCGGCGGCGTAGGCCTCCTTGGCGAAGATCGCCATGAGGCCGAAGCCGCAGGCCGACACGAGGCACAGCGCGACGCCCGCGCGCCGGCCCGGATCAGATGTCGCGGCGGGCGGCACGCAGGGGGCGTTCGTCGAAGCCAGGACGCGACTCGGCACCATGGCGCAGGGCGAGCACCTCGAACGCCGCGAAGCCCGCGAGGATGGAGGCGAAGGTGAGCATGCGTCCATGATCGACGTTTGTGCGCTCCAGCGGTAGCCTTGATTGTCTTCATGATCCAAAGGCAACGCCTATGACGCTTCAGCAGCTCCAGTACGTCCTCGCAGCGATCGAGCACGGCTCGTTCAGTGCCGCCGCCGAGAGCCTGCACCTCGCGCAGCCCTCGCTCTCCGAGCAGGTCCGCCGGCTCGAGGCCGAGCTCGGCGTCACGCTCTTTCAGCGCGTCGGCCGCGGCCTCGTGCCGACCGAGGCGGTTCGCGCGCTGCGCCCGCACGCGGAGGCGGCGCTCGCCGCCGTCGAGTCCGCGCGGATGTCGGTCGGCGCCGTGCGCGAGCTGCGCGCCGGCACCGCCGCGTTCGGGACGTTCGGGACCGCGCGGATGTACCTCGGCACCGACCTCGTCGACGACTTTCGCCGCAGCCATCCCGAGGTGCGCGTGCGGATCGTCGGCCAGAACTCCTCCGAGACCGTGGCCGCGATCCGCGACGGCGAGCTCGAGGCCGGCCTCGTCGTGTTGCCCGTCGACGACCGCGGCCTGGAGATCCATCCGGCGATGCGCGACGAGATCCTCTACGTCTCCGGCGACGCCGGGCGCCTGCGCCACGCGATGACGGTCGCGCGCCTCGCGGCCGCGCCGCTGATCCTGTCGGAGGCGAGCTGGGGGACGCAGGATCCCACGCGCCGCCAGCTGCGCGAGCTCGCCCAGCGCGCCGGCGTGACGATCGAGCCGCAGATCGACGTGGAGGACGTCGAGGTCGCGCTCGAGCTTGCCGCGCGCGGCCTGGGCGACACGATCGCGCCGCGCGGGATGCTGCGCCGCCTCGCGCCGCGCAGCCTCGGCTGGGTTCCCTTCGCCGAGCCGATCTACGAGACGTTCGCCTTCACCTGGCGCCGCGGCGCGCAGCTGTCGCCCGCGACGCGCGAGTTCCTGACGTTCGCCGAGCGGCGCCTGGATGCGCTCGCCGAGGTGCTGCGCACGGAGCCGCCGCGGCGGCGCGCGCCGCAGCCGGCGCCCGCGGCGCGCGACCGCCGCGTGCGCGGATGACGCCGCACGTTCAACCTCGGCACCCGCCGTGCCGATACGCGGAGACGATGTCGATCGATCTCCCGCCGAGCCTGCGTGCCGAGCCACCCGTCGTCTCCGAGGCGCGCCTCGGCGCGGCGCTGCACAACGCCGAGCGCCTGAAGGCGCTCGGGACGGCGGGGCTGCACGCCGGCGCGCCCGAGCCGATCTTCGATCGCTTCGCCCGTCTCGCGGCGCGCGTCGTCGACGCGCCCACGGCGCTCGTCTCGGTCGTCACCGACGACCGCCAGCACTTCGCGGGCCTGTGCGGGATCGCCCAGCCGTGGGCCGATGCCCGGCAGACGCCGCTGTCGCACTCCTTCTGCCAGCACGTCGTCGCCAACGGCGTCGCGCTCGTGATCGAGGACGCGCGCGAGGACCCGGTCCTGTGCACGAACCTCGCGATCGGCGACCTCGACGTCATCGCCTACGCCGGCTTTCCGATCGTGGCGCCGACCGGGCACGTCCTCGGGAGCCTCTGCGCGATCGACTCCGCGCCGCGCGCCTGGCCGGTCGAGGACCTTGCCGCGCTCGCCGACATCGCGGCGCTCGTCGGCAGCGAGCTCGAGCGCCGCGAGCTCGTGCGGCGCCTGGCGATCGACGCCCGCACCGACGTGCTCACCGGCATGGCCAACCGCCGCGCCTGGGACGACAGGCTGCCCGGCGCCCTGCGCAGCGCCGAGCGTCTCGGGCATCCGCTCAGCGTGGTCCTGCTCGACATCGACTACTTCAAGTCTTTCAACGACGTGCACGGACATCCCTCCGGCGACGCCGCGCTGCGGGAGATCGGCGTGCGCTGGCGCGCGCTGACGCGCGACATCGACCTGCTGGCGCGGATCGGCGGCGAGGAGTTCGGCCTCGTGCTGGCCGGCTGCGGCGCGGACGAGGCGATCGTCGTCGCCGATCGCCTGCGCGCCGAGATGCCGCCGGGACTGACGGCGTCAGCCGGCGTCGCCACCTGGTCGGGCGCGCGCGAGCGCCGAGCAGGTCGTCGCCGAGGCCGATCGCGCGCTGTACCGCGCCAAGCGCGACGGGCGCGATCGCGTCTGCGTGAGCGCGACGGCCTCGGTCACGGTCGGACCTTCCTGACGGCGCTCCTAGCGCCGGGGTGCCGCGCTGCTGCCGCGCAGCTGCCGCAGCACGCGGTCGGCCAGCCCGGGAGAGACGCCGTGCAGGATGCCCATCCCCTTGACGAGCGGGCGGTAGTGCAGGTGGCGGCTGTCGTGCTCGACGGCCTTGAGGATGCGCGTGGCCAGCGCCTTGGACGTGGCGGCGTTCGGGCCGCCCCGGTACCACGGCGGCATCTGCGTGCCCTCGTGGTCGTGCAGCGACGTCTGGATCTCGCCCGGGTAGACGGTCGTGACCGACACGCCGGTGCCGGCGAGCTCATGGCGCAGGGCCTCGGAGAACATCCGCTGCGCGGCCTTCGTGGCGCTGTAGGCCGCAGCGCCGGGAAAGCCGCGCAGTCCGGCTCCGGACGACATGACGACGATGTGCCCGCCTGCGCCCTCGAGCAGGTACGGCAGCGCGGCATGGATCGTGTAGACGGTCCCGAGCCAGTTGACCTCGGTCATCAGCTCGATCTTGTCGAGGCTCTGCGTGGCAACCGGCTCGTAGTAGGCGATTCCCGCGTTGGCGACGAGCAGATCCAGTCCCCCGGTCGCGGCGGCGAAGTCCTCGACCGCGGTCGCGATCGACACCGGCAGGGCGACGTCGCACGTCAGCGCGTAATGCGCGCCGGGCAGCTCGAGTGCGAGCGCCTCGAGGTCGGTCGTCGAGCGCGCGGCGAGGCCCACGGTCGCGCCGCGCTCGGCGAGCGCCTGCGCGACCGCCCGGCCGATTCCCCGCGAGGCGCCGGTCACGAGCGCGCGCGTGCCAGATCGGATCTGCATCGGGTCGCGACTCTAATGCCGTGGCCTTTAGGTGGCCGTGCCACGGGCCGATAGGATCGCTGGGCCGATGGCCACCGAGCACGCCACAGTCGCCGAGGAGGAGTACCTGCAGACCCTGTTCTGGCTGCAGGAGGCGAAGCTGCCGATGACCGGGGCGAACGTCGCTCGCGCCATGCAGCTCTCTGCGCCGACCGTCCACGAGATGATCGGCCGCCTCGAGCGCGACGGCTACATCACGCGCGGGCAGGACAAGCACATCAGCTTCACCGAGACGGGCCTCGAGCACGCCGAGGGCGTCGTCCGCCGCCACCGTCTGATCGAGCGCTTCCTCACCGACGTGCTGGGCATTCCCTGGGACGAGGTCCACGAGGAGGCCGAGCGCCTCGAGCACGCGATGAGCCCGGTGCTCGAGGAGCGGATGCTCGCCGCGATCGGCAACGCGAAGACGTGCCCCCACGGCCACCCGATCGTCGCCGGCACGCGGATCGACGGCGTTCCGCTCGCCGACGTCTCCGAGGGCGCCACCGTCACGATCCTGCGTTTCGAGAACGAGGCCGAGGATCTGCTGCACTACCTCAAGGACTCCGGCATCGAGCCGGGGATGAAGGGCACGCTGACGGCCACCTCGCCCGAGGAGGTCACCGTGACGTGCGAGGACGGCCTCGAGTGCACCGTCACCTTCTCGGTCGCCGAGACCGTGTCCGTGCTGGCGGACCCGTCGCCGCCGTCGCGCATCGCGTTGCCCGAGCAGCTCGTGCTGGCGCGCGAGCGCTACGGGCGCTGACGCTGGTTGTACGCTGACATCTCGTAAGCACGGGAGAGACGGGACGCACATGCGCACACGGATGGTCTGCTTGGAGGACGGCATCACGTCTTGCGGCTTTCGCAAGATGGCGGCCTATGTGACCCAGCTCGAGCCGGGCACCGAGTCCTTCTACATCTCCACGGAGCGCTACCGCAGCGTGAAGACCGCCGTGCGCGGGATGGGCGACAAGGCGGTCATCGGTGACGAGCAGGTCGACGAGATGGCGCAGGGCCTGGCCGACTCGGACCTCATCGGGTTCTCCTCGATGACCGGCTACGCCGACCTGACGCGCCGGCTGATCGGGCGCATCCGCGAGATCAACCCGTCCGTGTACATGATCTGGGGCGGCATCCACCCGATCATCCAGCCCGAGGACGCGATCCTCGCCGACGTCAACGCGATCTGCACCGGCGAGGGCGAGTTCGCCTTCGAGGAGTTCCTGGCGGCCTTCAAGGAAGACCGCGACTACACGAACACGAAGAACTTCTGGTTCAAGCCCAACGGCCACGGTCAGGGCAACGGCAACGGCGACCAGCTCATCAAGAACCACTTCCTGCCGCTCATGTCGCCCAACGAGATGGAGGCGCTGCCGTTCCCCCAGTACGGGGCCGAGACGGAGAGGATCTACCTCCCGGGGCAGGGCTTCGTCCAGATGGGCGTCGAGGACTACCTGCTCAACGACGGCCTGGGCTACACGACGCTGTGGTCGATCGGCTGCCCGTTTCACTGCTCGTATTGCGGCAACACGAAGTTCATCGCCAACGACAAGAAGTACAAGCGCATCCGTCACCCCAGCGCGCGCTACATGGTCGACCAGGTCAAGGACGCGCGGGCGCGCTTCCCGCACCTCAGCCAGGTCTCCTTCCACGACGACAGCTTCATGGCGATCCCCTACGGCCAGCTCGAGGAGTTCGCCGAGCTGTGGCACGACGAGCTGAAGATCCCCTTCGCCGTCTACGGCGTGATCCCCAACTACGTGCGCCAGGACAAGTTCGAGCTGCTGTCGTGGGCCGGCATGAACCGCGTGCGGATGGGCATCCAGTCGGGCTCGAAGAACATGCTCGACTTCTACAAGCGCCCGACGCCGCCGGAGAAGATCCTCAACGCCGGCAAGGTCATCGCGTCGTTCGCGCCCAAGTACCACATCCCGTCGGCCTACGACATCATCATGGACAACCCGATCGAGACTCGGGACGACGTGAAGTCGACGCTGCAGCTGCTGTATCTGATGGACCGCCCGTACACGCTGTTCATCTACTCGCTGAAGGTCATCCCCAACACGGGCCTGGCCGCCGCGATGGAGGAGCGCGGGATCGACCTCGACGACATCGACGAGAGCTATCTCGCGATCCCGCCGCGCTGGGCGAACATCATGCTGTACCTCATCGCGATCTGGCGCCCGCCGCCGTGGCTGTGGAACCGCCTGATGGGCCGCGTGCGCGCGTCGACCGAGCCGCAGAAGCTCTATCCGCGCCTCGGCCTCGTGCTGCGCACGATGTACCTGACCAAGCGCGTCCTCGCGCACCTGCGCGTGATGGACTTCTCGATCACGCCCGGCAAGACCGGCTACTACGCCTGGAAGGTCGGCCTCGTCGGCCTGTGGCAGAAGCGCTTCACGCGCCGGCCGCAGCGGCCGTCGCGGACCAAGCGCGCGCCCGAGGTGAAGGTCGGCGTGCAGGTCATCTCGCCGGACGGGATGCGCGACGAGTAGGTCCACCCTTGACCTCGCGGGCGGGTCGGCGGACAGTGGTCAGACAGAACCTGGGATTGCCGGCGTCGGTGCGGCCGCCGGCGCGACCGAAGGGGAGGTGAGGTCACGCATGGCGGCTGCCGACGTTCCGTCCGACGGTCCGGCCTGGCACGAGCGGGCGCCGGCTCGCGGGCCGGCCGGGGCCGAGCGCATGTCACCTGACGGCCCCGAGGAGATCCCTGCGATCATCGCCCGCGCGTCACAGCTCGGCATCCCGGCGTGGCGTGTCACCACCGCCCTCGGGCTTCCGCCATGGGAGCCGGGCTCGATCCTGACGCGACCGCCCCGCTGCGTCGCTACGCGACGGCGGCGGCGCCGGCCAGCGAGCGGTACGCGTCGGCGAGGCGCTTGACGCCCTCGTCGATCCGGTCGTTCGTCACGCCCGAGTAGGCGAGGCGCAGCGTGTTCTCGCCGCCCTCGAGCAGGAAGTCCGTGCCCTTGACGAACTGCACGCCGCGCTCGGCGGCCGCGCCGAACATCGCCGCGACGTCGGTGCCCTCGGGCAGCTCGACCCACATGAAGTAGCCGCCCTCGGGAAGCGTGTAGCGCGCCTCGGGCAGGTGCGCCTTCAGCGAGGCGTCGAGCGTCGCGACGCGCTCGGCGAGGGCGCTCTTCACGGTCGCGATGGCGCCGTCGATCGCACCCGATGCGCAGAACTCGTAGACGATCGCCTGGGCGACCATGTTCGGCGAGATGTACGTGTTCGTGGCGAGCTTGGCGATCTTCGCGATGAGGTCCTGCGGGCCGACGAGGTAGCCGACGCGGATGCCCGGGCACACGGTCTTCGAGAAGGACGACGCGTACACGACGGTGTCGTCCTCGTCCATCGAGAGCATCGTCGGCAGGTCGTCGCCGCTGAAGCGGATGTGCTTGTACGGGTCGTCCTCGAAGATCATGAAGCGATGCTCGGCGGCGAGCGCGAGCAGCTCGGCGCGCTTGGGCTGCGAGAGCGTGTAGCCGGCCGGGTTCTGGAAGTTCGGGATCACGTGGGCGAGCTTCGGGGTGACGCCGCCCTCGATCAGGCTGCGCAGCTCGCCGACGTCGATGCCGTCGGTCTCGAGCTCGACCATCCGCACCGCGGCGCCCTTGGAGCCGAGGTTCAGCAGCGTGCGGTCGTAGGTCGGCTTCTCGACGACGACGACGTCGCCGTCGCCGACCACCGTCTCGAAGAGGAACGCGTCCGCCTGCATCGACCCGTTCGTGACCAGGACGTTGGCCTCGTCGACGCCGTGCTGCTCGGCGATCCAGCGGCGCAGCGGCACGTATCCGATGCTCGTCCCGTAGGCGGTCGCGCCGCCCGGGTCGTTGGTGAACGCGCGAGCGGCGGCGTCGCGCAGCCCGTCGACATCGACGATGTCCAGCGAGGGCGCGCCGCGCGCGAAGGAGATGGTGTCGGCCATGGCGTTCGAGGTTACCCGGCCGCCTTCGGCGCTTGCTTGTCGTCGCGGGGACTTGCGCTCGGCTATACGCTTGCGTTCGCTCGAATCGGAGGCGTTTTCTCGAGGAGGAGGAGGGACCTTCGTGCAGTGGACCATCAAGAGCATCGGCGCAAGCGCCCTGGCCGGCGCGCTGGCCGTGGCGCTGGGCGCCTGCGGGAGCTCGTCCAGCAACGACAGCGGCGACGGCTCGTCGACGAGCGGCGGCAAGAGCGGCGGCACCGCCACCGTGCTGGTGGGCACGGCGCCCGACTACCTCGACCCGCAGCGGGCGTACACCACGCAGGGCGCCGAGGTGCACTGGCTCAGCTATCTCGGCCTCTACACGTACGCGCACAAGAACGGCGTCGAGGGCAGCAAGGTCATTCCCGGCCTCGCGGAGGACTTCCCGAAGGTCTCCAACGGCGGCAAGACCTACACCCTGACTCTGCGCAAGGGCATGAAGTACTCCGACGGCTCGGCGGTGAAGGCGAGCGATTTCCCCTTCACGATCCAGCGCGCCATCAAGGCGCAATGGGGCGGCAAGTCGTTCCTCACGAACTACATCAAGGGCGCGCTGGACTTCGACACCGGCAAGTCCAAGTCGATCTCCGGCATCACGGCCGACGACGCGACCGGCAAGATCACGATCGACCTGAAGAAGCCCTATGGCGCGTTTCTCAACGTGATCGCGTTCCCGGCCGCCGGCCTCGTGCCGACCGGGACGAAGACGGCGAACCTCTCCAACGCCCCGCCGCCCGGCGTCGGGCCCTACATCCTCAAGGACGTCGTGCCCAATCGGTCCTTCAAGGTGGTGCGCAACCCGGCCTGGACCGATACGACCATCCCGGGCGTTCCGAAGGGCAAGATGGACATCAGCGTGAAGATCGCTTCGAACACGCAGACCGAGGCCGAGCAGGTCCTCAACAACGAGGCGGACGTCTTCGACTGGGGCGACCAGGTGCCGCCGTCGCTGGCCGCGCAGGTGGAGGCCAAGGCCAGCGACCGCTTCGCCAAGCAGGACACGGTCTCGACGTACTACTTCTTCCTCAACACGCAGACGAAGCCGTTCAACAACCAGAAGGCCCGTGAGGCCGTCAACCTGGCCGTCGATCGCCGGGCGCTCGCGCGCCTGAACGGCGGCAACTTCAAGCTCACGTGCTTCTTCCTGCCGGAGGGCATCGTCGGCCATCCGACGAGCGAGTGCCCGTACGGCGATCCGAACGCGGCGCCGGACATGGCCAAGGCCAAGGCGCGGCTCAAGGAGTCCGGCATGGCCGGTGCGACGGTCACCGTCTGGGGGCAGAACCGCAGTCCGCGCAAGGAGTTCACGAACTACTACACCGACGTCCTCAACCAGCTTGGCTTCAAGGCCAAGACGAAGATCATCGCCGACGCGCAGTACTTCCCGACGATCGGCAACCTGAAGCTCCAGCCGCAGACGGGCTATGCGAACTGGAACCAGGACTTCCCCAACCCGAGCGACTTCTACCTGTTGGTGGACAAGGACACCATCCAGACGACCAACAACCAGAACTTCAGCCAGGTCAGCGACCCGCACATCCAGAGCGAGCTCGCCGAGCTCAACGCGGTTCCCGCGGACAAGCTCGATACGGTCGCCGAGCGCTGGCAGAAGCTCGACGAGTACCTGGCCGAGAAGGCATACATCGTCGCCTTCGGCCAGCAGCAGAACCCGAAGTTCTTCTCGAACAAGCTGAACTTCGACGCGGCGGTCTTCCACCCGCTGTACGGCACCGACTGGTCGACGCTCGAGCCCAAGTAAGCGGAGCGCCGATCCGCCCCGGGCGAGCGATCGCCCGGGGCGGGCCCACCTCTCGTGGCCACCACCGACACTGCCGGCAGCGAGCTTCCCTCCGCGGTCACGGCTGCAGGTCCTGAGGAGGACGCGCCGCCGGGCATCGGGCCGTACGCGCTCGCGTGGCGGCGGCTGAAGCGCAACCGGGCCGCGCTCGTATTCGGCGGCGTGTTCGTGCTCATCGTCGCCCTGTGCCTGCTGGCGCCGGTCTACGCGAGCCACATCGCGCACACCGGCCCCAACGCCAACCACCTCACCGATCAGGTCCGCTCCGGCGGCGAGCTCAAGGACGTCGTCACGCCGGGCGGAATCCCGATTGGGCCCACGTGGCACGGCCGCTTCTTCCTCGGCGCCGACGGCAACGGCCGCGACGTCGCGGTGCGCCTGCTCTACGGCGGGCGAAACTCGCTGGAGATCGCGGCGATCGCAGCGCTCATCACGATGCTGCTGGCGACGATCATCGGCGTGGTCGCGGGCTTCCTGCGCGGCTTGACGGACGCGATCCTCAGCCGGGTGCTCGACCTGATCTGGTCCTTCCCGGTCGTGATCCTCGGCGTCGCCCTCGGCGTCGCGCTCGCGGTGGGAGGGCTGAACCTGGGGCTCTTCGAGCTCGAGGGCAACTCGCTCGGGGTGCCGGCGGTGATCATCGGCATCGTCTACGTCCCGTACGTCGCCAAGCCGATCCGCGGACAGGTGCTCGGCCTGCGCGAGCGGGAGTTCGTGGACGCCGCGCGCGTGCAGGGACTCGGCAGCGTCCGGATCATGATCGGCGAGGTGCTGCCGAACGTCGCCTCGACGATCATCGTCTTCATCCCGCTGATCGTCGCCAACGCGATCCTGCTGGAGGCCGGGCTGTCCTACCTCGGCGCCGGGGTGCAGGACCCAAACCCGTCGTGGGGCACGATGATCAGCGATGGCATCCGCCTGATCCCGAGCGCGATCCACCTCACGCTCGTGCCCGGGTTCATGCTCCTGTTCACGGTGCTCGGCATCAACGTCTTCGGCGACGGCGTGCGTGACGCCCTCGACCCGCGCGCCAAGGTGCGCGTCGAGCGCTGATGGGCCGCTTCGTCCTCAAGCGCCTGATCTCGATGGTGCTCGTGCTGTTCGCGATCTCGGTGATGACGTTCCTCATCTTCCAGACGATTCCCAGCGGCGACCCGGCGCTGCGCATGGCGGGTCGGCTCGCCACGCCCCAGCAGGTGCAGGGCGTGCGCGAGCAGTGGGGCTTCGACAAGCCTGTCTACGTCCAGTACGCCACGACGATGCAGAAGATCCTGTCGGGTTCGGTCGTGTCCTACACGCAGGAGCTCAACGTCATCGACGAGATCCGCCGCGGGTTGCCGGCGACGCTCTCGCTCTCGTTCGGGGCCGGCTTCATCTGGCTGTTCCTCGGGATCGCGTTCGGGCTGTTGAGCGCGATGTCGGCAGGGAGGTTCCTCGACCGCGCGCTGACCGTGCTGTCCCTCGTCGGCGTCTCGACGCCGGTCTTCTTCCTCGGCGCGCTGATGCTCTACTACCTCGGCTACAAGCTGGCGCTGTTTCCGCTCGGCGGCTACGTGAAGCTCACCGACTCGCCGTGGGGCTGGTTCACACACCTGCTCATGCCCTGGTTCGCGCTGTCGGTGCTGTTCATCGGCGTGTACTCGAGGGTGCTGCGCTCAACGGTGCTCGACACGATGAACGAGGACTTCGTGCGCGCCGCGCGCGCGAAGGGCATCAGCGAGCGCCGCGTGATGGTGCGCCACGTCCTGCGCAACTCGCTGATCCCGGTGATCTCGCTGTTCGGGCTGGACTTCGCCGCGGTGGTCGGTGGCGGCGCGATCCTCACCGAGTCCGTCTTCGGCCTGCATGGCGTGGGTCAGTACGCCGCCGAGTCGATCTCGCGTCTGGACGTTCCGCCGGTGCTCGTCATCACGATGCTCGGCGCCGGCGCGGTCGTCGTCCTGAGCGCGCTGCTCGACGTCCTCTTCGCCGTCCTCGACCCGCGGATCCGGCTGTGAGCCTGCTCGACGTCGACAAGCTGCGCGTCGCGTTCCGGACCGAGGAGGGCACGGTCCAGGCGGTCGATGGCGTGAGCTTTTCGGTCGACCGCGGCGAGGTCGTCGCGGTCGTCGGCGAGTCCGGCTCGGGCAAGTCGGTGACGGCGATGACCCTGATGGGACTCACCCGCTCGCCCAACGCGCGCTTCGAGGGCACGGCGACGTTCGACGGCACGGAGCTCGTGACGGCCTCCGACGAGGAGCTCATGCGCATCCGCGGCGCGGAGATCGCGATGATCTTCCAGGACCCGATGTCCTCGCTGGACCCCGTCTCCCGGATCGGCGACCAGATCATCGAGCAGATCCGCGCCCACGACCGCGAGATTACCAAGGCGGCGGCGATGGATCGCGCCGTCGAGCTGCTCGGGCAGGTCGGGATCCCGCGCGCCCGCGAGCGCGTGCGCTCCTACCCGCACGAGTTCTCCGGCGGCATGCGCCAGCGCGTGATGATCGCGATGGCGCTGTCGTGCCGGCCGCGGCTGCTAATCGCCGACGAGCCGACGACCGCGCTCGACGTGACGATCCAGGCGCAGATCCTGCGCGTGCTGCGCGACCTGCGCGACGAGACCGGCGCCGGGATCATCCTCGTCACGCACGATCTCGGCGTGGTCGCGGACATCGCCGACCGCGTCGTCGTGATGTACGCCGGCCGGATCGTCGAGCACGGCACGCTCGACGAGCTGTTCTACGACCCGCAGCACCCGTACACCTGGGGGCTGCTGGGATCGATCACCCGCATCGACCGCGACCGCGCGCAGCGGCTGCCGGCGATCCCGGGGCTGCCGCCGTCGCTGCTGTCACCCCCGCAGGGCTGCCACTTCCGGCCGCGCTGCCCGCACGCGTTCGCCGAGTGCTCGAAGGTGCCACCGCTGGAGGCCCGGGTGGGCGGCGCCACCGGGCACACCGATCGCTGCTGGCTGACGCCGGAGCGCAAGCGCGAGCTGCGCCAGGTCGACGGCGACATCGGCCTCGTATTCGGGGAGACCGTGACGTCGTGAGCACGCAGAACGGCGCGCTGCTGGACGTCGACCACCTCGTCGTGCACTTCCCGGTGCGCGGCGGGCTCTTCGTCGCGCGCACCGTCGCGCGGGTCCACGCGGTCGACGACATCTCCTTCGAGCTGCGTGAGGGCGAGACGCTGGGGATCGTCGGCGAGTCGGGCTGTGGCAAGTCGACGCTCGTGCGCACGCTCGCCCGTCTCGTCGACGCGACGAACGGGGCGATCCGCTATCGCGGGCGGGACATCACGGGCGCGGGCCGCCGTGAGCTCGGCGACTTTCGCCGCGAGTTGCAGATGGTCTTCCAGGACCCGCAGTCGTCGCTGAACCCGCGCAAGCGGGTCGGCCAGATCATCGGCGTGCCGCTGCGCCTGCGCGGCATGAAGCGCGCGGAGGTCGACGAGCGCGCACGCGAGCTGCTCGCGCGGGTGGGCATGAACCCCGAGCACCTCAACCGCTTTCCGCACGAGTTCTCCGGCGGGCAGCGCCAGCGGATCGGGATCGCCCGCGCGCTTGCGGCGCAGCCGCGCCTCATCATGCTCGACGAGCCGGTCTCCGCGCTGGACGTCTCGATCCAGGCGCAGGTCGTCAACCTCCTCGAGGACCTGCAGGAGGAGCTCGGCGTGGCCTACATCTTCGTGGCGCACGACCTGTCGGTCGTGCGCCACGTCAGCGATCGCGTCGCGGTGATGTACCTCGGCAAGATCGTCGAGCTGTCGCCCGCCGAGGACCTCTACGACAAGCCGATCCATCCGTACACCGTGGCGCTGCTGGGGGCGATCCCGATCGCCGACCCGCGCGAGAACCGCGCGCGGCCACGACAGGTCGTCGAGGGCGAGCCGCCGAGCCCGATCGATCCGCCGCCGGGCTGTCGCTTCCACACGCGCTGCCCGTTCGCCACGGACATCTGCCGGCAGATCGAGCCGCCGCTGACGGCCTACCCGAATGGCCACCTCGCCGCCTGCCATCACCCGCGCAACGTGACGGCGGCCGACCTCGGCGCGGCGACGCGGTCGACGGCGAGCCCGCTGAGCGCCGGAGAGGAGCTGCCGCAAGCGGCCTGAGGGCCGTGCCCCGTGCAGCGTTGCTCGCGTCAGAAGGCGGTCGCGAGCGCGAGCGGGAAGACCGGCCCCGCGCCGCGCCGGCGCAGCTGCCCGCCGGTCATCGCCAGCGTCCAGCCGCTCAGGCGGGTGTCGTCGAGCAGGAGGCCGCCGTCGGCCGGAGGGCCGGCGACGACCCGGAAGGCGCCGCGCACGTTGGCCGCTTGGAGCGCGGCGTTGGCCATCTCGCGCTGCGGCGGGCGCTCGCCGGTGCGCTCGAGCAGCGCGACGAACGGGATGCCGAGCGTGGCCGCCAGCCGTCGCGCGAGGTCGTCGACCGGCCCGGGGCGCCGGGCCGACGGAACCGTCGTGATCCACCGCACCGGCGGGTTCCACGCCCGCACGAGGCGGTCGACGGCGTCCAGCAGCTCGTCGGAGAAGCGCCCCTCGCGCAGCCCTGCCTGCACGACCGGCGCCCAGCCGCCGTCGCCGAGGCGCGCGAGCGCGCGGCCCTCCTCGACCACGAGCTCGGCCGGGATCTTCTTCATCCGGCCCTCGGGGTCGGGCGCCATCTTCTTGGTCTCGAGCCTGAGCGGCTGCGAGCGCAGGTGGTCGATCGCCTCGCGCACGAGCGCCGGATCCAGCGGGCCGTCGTAGCGTGGCTGCGTGCAGACCGAGCAGCGGCCGCAGTCCTGCGGGTCGGGGTCGTCGAGCTCCTCCTGCAGGGCGCGCATGAGGCAGCGCCCGTCGGCGCCGAAGCTCGCCATCGTCGCCTGCTCGCGGCGGCGCAGTGCCGTGATGTGCTCGTAGCGCTCGGCGTCGTAGGCCCAGTCGCTGCCGCTTTCGCGCACCCAGCGGCTGCCGTCGCGCGAGACGGCGCCCTCGACGTCGAGCACCTTGAGCATCGCGTCGATGCGGCCCCTGCCGAGGTTGACCATCGCCGTCAGCTCCGGCGTCGAGGCGCCCTCGGCGCCGACCTCGTCGAGATGCTCGAGGACGCGGTCGACGAGCTCGCGGCGGGGGAAGGCCTGCTCGATGAAGAAGTCCTGGATGCGGCGATCCTCGGCGCCGCGCAGCAGGACGACCTCGGCGCGCTCGATCGCGCGGCCGGCGCGGCCGACCTGCTGGTAGTAGGCGATGACCGAGCCGGGCGCCTGGTAGTGCACGACGAAGCCGAGGTCGGGCTTGTCGTAGCCCATCCCGAGCGCGCTCGTGGCGACGACGCACTTCAGGTCGTTGGCCAGCAGCCGGTCCTCGACGGCGATCCGCCGGTCGGTGTCGATCTCGCCCGTGTAGGCCTCGGCGGCGACGCCGTGCGCGGTCAGCCATTGCGCGACCTGCTCGGCGTCGCGCTTGGTCAGCGTGTAGACGATCCCCGATCCCGGCATGTCGTCGAGGTGGGTCGCCAGCCAGGCGAGGCGGTCGGCCTGACCCGGCAGCTCGACGACCTCGAAGCGCAGGCTCGTGCGCCCGAGCGGGCCGCGGTAGGCGACGAGCGGCGCGGCGCTGTGGCCGGTGCGCAGCTGCTCCTCGACGTCGGCGACGACGCGATCGTTGGCGGTCGCCGTGGTGCACAGGACGCCGACGCCGTCCGGCAGCCGCTCGAGCATGTCGGCGATCCGCCGGTAGTCGGGGCGGAAGTCGTGACCCCAGTCGGAGATGCAGTGCGCCTCGTCGACGACGAGCAGGCCGACCCTCTGGGCGAAGACGGGCAGCATCCGCGCCCGGAACTGCGGGTTGTTCAGCCGCTCGGGGCTGATCAGCAGCAGGTCGACGGCGTCGGCGTCGAGCAACGCAGAGATCTCGTCCCAGGCGTCGCGGTTGGTCGAGTTGACCGTGTGGGCGCGGATCCCCAGCCGCTGCGCGGCCGCGATCTGGTTGCGCATGAGCGCCAGCAGCGGCGAGACGATCAGCGCCGGGCCGGCGGGGTGGGCGGGATCGGATCGCAGCAGGGCCGTGGCGATGAAGTAGACGGCCGACTTGCCCCAGCCGGTGCGCTGCACGCACAACACGCGCGCGCGGTCCTCGACGAGGTCGGCGATCGCCTCGAGCTGGTGGTCGCGAAACACCGCGTCCGGGCCCGCGAGCTCGTGCAGGAGCTCGGTGGCACGGGTACTGAGGTCGGTCGTCGCGGGCATCTGCTCACTCTAGGTCGCAGGCGGCCGGAACTCGCCCCCTTGCGCGGCGCGGATCGCGCCGAGCGTCGGCCGGTGGGGGTCCTCGCGGCCGTTGTGCCGGCCGGGCGAGAGGCTCACCGCCGCGCCATGGACGAGTGACACCCTGAGGGCAACCGCCTCTCCAGGTGTCGATCGATCATGCATGTCATGAAGCATCGACATGCCGACCACGCGGCGTGCTCGAAGTGTCACTCGATCAGGTCAAGACGCACCTGGTCGCCCGATGCATGCCCCACATGCAGACGCCGCCTGCCCCTCCACCACGCCGGCCCCGGAACCGAACGCTCCCTGCCCTCCACCACGCCGGCCCCGGAACCGAACGCCCCCGCTCCCACCAACTGACACCCTCAGCGATGCCGTTTGACGGACGCCGGCCCACGAGCACGGCCGACGCTTCGCACGACGGACTCAGCGTCCGGACCAGGGGTCCTTCGCGCAACCCGCCACCATGGTGACCGTGACCCATTACGCCCACCGCGACATCGAGCCCGCCGACGCGCCCTTCCTGCTGGAGATGCTGCGGCTCACCGTGGCGTGGCAGCTCGTCCCGACGGCCGACGGCATGCCGCCTCCCGTGCTCGTGCCGCCCTACGCCTTCGACGACCTCGGCCGTCCCGGTGACGGCGGCGTCGTCGTCACCTACGACGGCGAGCCGGTGGGCGCGTGCTGGTACCGGCTGAACCTGACGGCCCGCGAGTACGACGGGCGCCCGGTGCCCGAGCTCCTGGTCGCGCTCATGCCCGCCCACCGCGCCCACGGCGTCGGCGGGGAGCTGCTCGACCGGGGCATCGAGCACGCGCGGGCGGCGGGGTATCCCGCGATCGACCTCGTCGTCGAGCTCGAGAACCCGGCGCGCGGGATGTACGAGCGGCGCGGGTTCGAGCCGCTCGGCGGCGCCGCCGACGGGCGCGACATGCGCAAGCTCCTCTAGGCCGAGTCGAGCCCCGTCTCCTCACCGGAGGAGCCGCACCCGCCGAACCTCAGGCCCCGAGGATCTCCATCGCGATGACGGCGACCTGCGTCGGCGTGCGCCCGACGCGCACGCCGACCGCCTCCAGCGCGTCGATCTTCGCCTGCCCGCCGCCGCTGGAGCCCGACACGATCGCTCCCGCGTGGCCCATCGTCTTGCCGGGCGGCGCCGTCAGCCCGGCGATGTAGGCGACCACCGGCTTGGAGACGTTCTCGGCGATGTACGCCGCCGCCTCCTCCTCGGCCGAGCCGCCGATCTCGCCGCTCATGACGATCAGCTCGGTCTCGGGATCGGACTCGAACAGCGCGATGATGTCGACGAACGATGAGCCCGGCACCGGGTCGCCGCCGATCCCCACGATCGTCGAGTTGCCGAAGCCGCTGCGGGCCAGCTCGTTGCCGATCTGGTAGGTCAGCGTGCCCGAGCGCGAGACGACGCCGACGTTGCCGGGCTTGAAGAACTGCGCCGGGATGATCCCGACGTTCGCCTTGCCGGGCGACAGCACGCCCGGACAGTTGGGGCCGACCAGCCGCACGTCGGGGTTGTGCTTGAGCACGTTGAAGACCTTCAGCTCGTCGTGCGCGGGGATGCCCTCGGTGATGGCGATGATCGTCGCGATCCCCGCGTCCTCGGCCTCGAGTATCGAGTCTGCGGCGAAGCGCGCGGGCACGAAGATCATCGCGGTGTTCGCGCCGGTCTCGGCGACCGCGGCGCGGAACGTGTCGAAGACCGGGATGCCCTCGACGTCCTGCCCGCCCTTGCCCGGCGTGACGCCCGCGACGACATCCGTGCCGTAGCGGCGGTTGTTGAGCGCGTGGTAGGTGCCCTCGCGCCCGGTCAGGCCGGACACGACGAGCCGTGTGTCCTCCCCGACGATGATGCTCACGACGCGCCTTCGCGGGCAAGCTCGACGACGCGCGCCGCCGCGCCGTCCATCGTCGCCTCGGCGTGGACGTTGGGCAGGTTCGCCTCCGCCAGCAGCCTGCGCGCCTCGACGTCGTTCGTCCCGTCCAGGCGGACGACGAACGGCACCGTCGGACGCAGGATCCCGTAGGCGTCGATGATCCCGCGCGCGACCTCGTCGCAGCGCGTGATCCCGCCGAAGACGTTGAACAGGACCGCCCTGACGTTCGGGTTGGAGAGGATCACGTCGACGGAGGCGGCGATCGCCTCGGCCTTGGCGCCGCCGCCGGCGTCGAGGAAGTTCGCCGGCGCGCCGCCGGCATGGGCGACGACGTCGAGCGTCGACATGACGAGGCCGGCGCCGTTGCCGAAGATCCCGATGTCGCCGTCGAGCTTGACGTAGGTCAGGCCGCGCTCGCGGGCCATCTGCTCCTGCGGATCGGCGTCGCGCGTGTCGTCGAGCAGCGCGTGCTCGGGGTGGCGGAAGGCGGCGTTGTCGTCGAGCGTGACCTTCGCGTCGAGCGCGACGACGCGACGATCGGGCGTGACGATGAGCGGGTTGATCTCCACGAGCGTCGCGTCCTCGCCCTCGAAGGCGGCGTAGAGCGTGGCCAGCATCGCGCCGACGGAACGCACGACGTCGGCGTCGACGCCGGCCTCGAACGCGAGGCGACGGCCGTGGAAGGGCTGAAAGCCGATGAGCGGGTCGACGTGCAGGGTCGCGAGCGCCTCGGGCTGCTCGGCGGCGACCTGCTCGATGTCCATCCCGCCCTGCGTGGAGAGCATCACGAGCGGCGCCTTCGCAGAGCGGTCGAAGATGACGGCGGCGTAGTACTCGGCGGCGATGTCGGTCGCCTCCTCGATCCACAGCTCGTGCACGGTGTGGCCGCGGATGTCCATCCCGAGGATGGCGCCGCCGTGCTCGCGCACCGCCTCGATCGAGTCGGCGCGCTTGATCCCGCCCGCCTTCCCGCGGCCGCCGATCTTGACCTGCGCCTTGACGACGACCGGCAGGCCGACCTCTTGGGCCGCGGCGACCGCCTCGTCGACGGTCGCGGCGGGCGCTCCGGCCGCCAGCGGCACGTCGTAGCGCTTCAGAACCTGCTTGCCCTTGTACTCGAGAAGGTCCATCGGCGGTCTGACAATAGTTGACCTGCGGAGGCGGGCACATCGATCGCGCGCCTTGTTTGAACGGTCAGGTCCAGCGACTTCCTATCATGGCGGCCCAATGGCGCTTCCCAAGCAGATCTCGCTGGTCACGTTCGATGTATACGGCACCCTCATCGATTGGGAGCAGGGCGTCTACGACGCGTTTCAGAAGGAGGCCGCGCGCGACGGCTTCACGATCGACAAGGACGAGCTGATCCGCAACTTCCACGAGATCGAGCGCGAGATCGAGGGCGGCTCCTACGAGCTCTACGCCGAGGTGCTGCGGCGCACCGCGATCGAGATCTCCAAGCGCCTGGACTGGCCGCTGGAGCCCTCCCGCTCGGGCTTCCTGCCCGACAGCGTTCAGCGCTGGCCGGCGTTCAAGGAGACCAACACGCAGCTCAAGAAGGTCACCGCCAAGTACAAGAGCGGCCTGATCTCGAACATCGACGACAAGCTGCTCGGCCAGACGCGGCGCCACATCCCGCACGACTTCGATCTCGTCGTCACCGCCCAGCAGGTGCGCTCCTACAAGCCCGACATGGCGCACTTCACCGAGTGCGCGCGGCGCATGGGGACCAAGAAGGGCTGGGTCCACGTCTCCTCGAGCTACTACCACGACGTCGCCCCCTGCGTGGCCAACAAGATCCCCGTGATCTGGGTCAACCGCAGCAAGGAGGCGCTCGAGCCGGGCCAGAAGAAGCCGACCGCCGAGGTCAAGAACCTCCTCGAAGCGGTCAAGCTCATCGGCCTCTGAGGCCTCGGACCATCCCGGGATGCGCGTCGTCGGCCTGCACCGGGACGTGCTCGTCGCCACGAGCCGCATGTGGCAGACGACATGCACGATCGTGCGCAGCGGCGAGGAGTGCTTCGTCATCGACTCGCCGGTCCTTCCCGACGAGCTCGAGATCCTGCCCGCCGTGCTCGAGCACGCGGGCTTCGATCTGAGCGGCCTGCTCGCGACGCACGCCGACTGGGACCACCTGCTCGGGCGCCTGGCCTTCCCGACCGCCGCCCTCGGCGTCGCCGAGACGACCGCGGCTCGTCTGACCGCCGAGCCGGGCGCCGCCGCGCGCGAGCTGCGCGCCTTCGACGACGAGCACTACATCGACCGCCCGGACCCGCTGTCGCTGGGCCAGGTGCAGGCGCTGCCGGTGCCCGGCCACTGCGAGATCGGCGACACCGAGCTCGAGCTGCACCCCGCCGACGGCCACACCGCCGACGGGATGGCGCTGTGGATCGAGTGGGCGCGGGTGCTCGTCGCCGGCGACTACATCTCGCCGGTCGAGGTCCCGATGATCTCGCCCGGCGGCTCGCGGGACGCGTACCTGGCGACGCTGCACCGCCTGGAGCCGCTCGTCGGCGCTGCCGCGCACGTCGTGCCCGGCCACGGCGAGGTGATCGACGGCGCGCGCGCTGCGGCGATCCTGCGCGAGGACGTCAACTACCTCGCCAAGCTGCCCGATGCCGAGCTGCCGATGGCCCGCCGCGGCGCCGCCCAGCGCGCGATCCATGCCGAGAACGTCCGACGCACGCGCCGGGCGGGAACGTGATCTGCCCGTGATCCAGCACGTCGCGATCGAGATCCGCGAGGAGGACGTCGGCGCCTGCCTGCGCTTCTGGGCGCTGCTCGGCTTCGAGCGCGTCGCGGCGCCGCCCGCCCTCGCGGCCCGCTCGACGTGGGTGCAGGCCGGGCCCACGCAGATCCACCTCCTGCACAGCCGCGAGCCGGTCGTCGCGCCCGAAGGCCACATCGCGGTCGTGGTCGGCGACCACGCGGCTACCCTCCAAGCGCTGCGAGAAGCCGGCTTCGAACCGCATCCGCGGCGGGAATACTGGGGTTCGCCTCGCGCATTCGTCCGCTGCCCGGCGGGCCATCGCGTCGAGCTCATGGCCTTCGCGCCAGCTTGAGACGAGTCTTACGCCGGTCTTACGCAGAACGGCGCTCAACTTACGAATCGTTGACATCCTGCTCCTACCTTGAACGCAATGAACGACGACGAGACCCCCGGCAGGAACGCCGGGTCCGGACGCCTGTGGACCGATCCGCGCGAAGAGGACGAGCACACGCAGTGGCTCGCGCCGCGCACCGCGGTCCAGCCGCCGCCCGAGCTTCCGTCCGACCCGCCCGAGCCCCCCGAGCGCGGCCCCGAGCGCCGCCTCGCGCCGCTCATGGTGCTCGGCGCGCTGCTGGCCTGCCTGCTCTTCGGAGCCGGCATCCTCGGCGCCAAGGTCCTGCTCGACGACGACGCCACGTCGGGCTCGATCGCCGCCCTGCCGGCGGCGCCCGGCGCCGCGGCGCCCGACGCGCGGTCGCGCACGGTGCGCCAGGTCTACGCCGGCGCCAGCCCGAGCGTGGTGTTCATCAAGAGCCAGGAGGGCGTGGCCCGCGCCGCCAGCGGGACCGGCTTCGTCGTCGACTCCGACGGGACGATCGTCACGAACGCGCATGTCGTCGCCGGCGCGAGCAACGTCGAGGTGCGCTTCGAGGACAACGGCACGGGCGTCGCCGCCGAGGTCCTGGGCAGCGACGCGTCGTCGGACATCGCGGTGCTGCGCGTCGATCCGTCGAAGACCGGCGGGGTCAAGCCGCTGGCCCTGGCGAACTCCGACAGCGTCCAGGTCGGCGACCTCGCCGTCGCGATCGGCTACCCGCTCGGGCTGGACCGCACCGCCACCGTCGGGATCGTCTCCGGCGTCGGCCGCGACATCAAGGCGCCCAACGGCTTCTCGATCGACAAGGTCATCCAGACCGACGCGCCGATCAACCCCGGCAACTCCGGCGGGCCCCTGCTCGACGGCGCCGGCCGCGTGATCGGCATCAACTCCCAGATCGCGACGACGAGCGGCGGCAGCGTCGGCATCGGCTTCGCGGTGCCGTCCAACACGGTGCGCCAGGTCGTGCCGCGCCTGCGCTCCGGCACGGCGATCAGGCGCGCCTACCTCGGCATCTCCACGACGCCGAGCACGACCGGGCCCGGCGCCCAGGTCGCCGACGTCGTGGCCGGCGGCCCGGCCGACGACGGGGACCTCCAGGTCGGCGACACGATCACGCGCGTCGGCGGCCAGGCGATCCGCGCGCCAGAGGACATCAGCGCCGGCATCGAGAGCCGCAGCCCGGGCGACGAGATCGAGATCGAGCTGCGCCGCGCCGGCGACGATCGCACGGTGCGGGTCACGCTCGGCACGCGTCCGGAGAGCACGTCGGGAGCGACCCCGGCGCCCGTCGGGCCGTAGCTTCGTGGCGCCCGACCCCTCATGAGCTTCGGCCAGCCGCTCTTCCTCCTGGCGCTGCTGCTCGTCCCACTGGCGTTCGTGGCGTACGTGCGCCACGAGGGCCGGCGCCGGGCGGCCGTGGCCGCGTTCGTCATGCCCGCGCTGCAGGCCTCGGTGGCCCCGCGCACCCCGGGCTGGCGGCGCCACGTGCCGCTCGTCGCCTACGCGCTCGCGCTGACGATCCTGATCCTCGCACTGGCCAAGCCGCAGGCGACCGTCGCCGTTGCGGTCGAGCGGGCATCGATCATGCTCACGACGGACTACTCGGGCTCGATGCAGGCGACCGACGTCCCGCCCAGTCGCCTGCGCGCCGCGCGCGCCGCGGCCGAGCGCTTCCTCGGCGAGGTGCCCGACTCGGTGCGCGTCGGGCTCGTGGCCTTCAACCATGCGGCGACGCTGGCCGAGACGCCGACCACCGACCGGGCGGCGGTGCGGGGCGCGATCAACGCGCTGCAGCCCAGCGGCGGCACCGCGACCGGCGAGGCGCTCGCCCTCTCGCTCGGCGTGCTCGCGCGCCAGACCGACGAGGAGGGCCGGCGCGTGCCGTCGGCGATCATCCTGTTGTCCGACGGCAAGTCCGTTCGCGGCCGGCCACCCGCGCAGCTCGCCGAGCGCGCCAAGGACCTGAAGATCCCGATCTACACCGTGACGCTCGGAACCGACATCGGCACGATCACCGTCACGCGCAGCGACGGCACGACGGTGGTCCGGCGCGTGCCCCCGGACCCGGTCGAGAGCCGCGAGGTCGCGCGCATATCCGGCGGGCGCGCCTACACGGCCGACACCGCGAAGGATCTCAGCGCCGTCTACGACTCGCTCGGCTCGCGGATCGGCTACCGCGACGAGAAGCGGGAGATCACGGCGGCCTTCAGCGGCGGCGCGCTCGCGCTGCTCGCCGGCGGCGCGCTGCTGTCGCTGCACTGGTTTCGCAGGCTTGTCTGAATGAGGAAAGGACCCAGGATCCACACATGAGCTTCTCCAACTACGACTCGCCGCCGTCCTCGCCGCAGCCCGGCGACGATCCGGCGCGCCAGCCGCGCAAGGTCCTCGAGGAGGTGCTCTACGAGGTCAAGCGCGTCATCGTCGGACAGGACGCGATGCTCGAGCGCCTGCTCGTCGCGCTCCTGACCGGCGGCCACGTCCTCCTCGAGGGCGTTCCCGGCCTGGCGAAGACGCTGACCGTGCGCACGCTCGCCGACGTCATGGGCGGCACCTTTCGTCGCATCCAGTTCACGCCCGACCTCGTTCCGGCGGACCTCGTCGGCACGCGCATCTACCGCCCCGACACAGGGCGCTTCGACACCGAGCTCGGCCCGGTCTTCGGCAACTTCCTGCTGGCTGACGAGATCAACCGCGCCCCCGCGAAGGTCCAGTCGGCGCTGCTGGAGGTCATGCAGGAGCACCAGGTCACGATCGGCAGCGAGAGCTTCCCGGTGCCGCATCCGTTCCTCGTGCTCGCCACCCAGAACCCGATCGAGTCCGAGGGCACCTACCCGCTCCCCGAGGCGCAGATCGACCGCTTCCTGTTCAAGGTGCTCGTCGACTACCCGACGCTCGGCGAGGAGGCGTCCGTCGTCGGGCGCTCCCTGCGGCCCGCCGAGCAGGTCGCGGTGCGCCTGTCGATGCCCGAGCTCGAGCGCTTCCAGCGCGCGGTGCGCGAGATCTTCGTCGACCGCGAGGTCGTGGCCTACGCCGTGCAGCTCGTCGACGGCACGCGCCATCCCGAGCGTTACGGGCTGAGCGACCTGTCGCACCTCATCCAGTACGGCGCCAGCCCGCGCGGCGCGATCGGCATGGTCCAGGCGGGACAGGCGCTCGCGCTGCTGCGCGGCCGGCGCCACGTGCTCGTCGACGACGTCCGCGATCTCGCCGCCGACGTGCTGCGCCATCGTCTCGTGCTCTCCTACGACGCGCTGTCTGACGGCGTCAGCGCCGACGACATCCTCAAGCGGCTGCTGGCCGCCATGAGCAGCGGCCCAGCGCAGTCGGGCGCGCGCGCCGAGTCCCCGACGGAGTACGACGCCGCCTAGCGACGTGCCCGTCTCGTCCGCCACCCTGCGGGTACCGCCTGCGCGCCAGGGGCCGGGCCCGATCCCCGCCGCGCTCGTCGATGCGCTGTCGCTGGCGCTCGCGCGGCGCGGCGCGGGGGTGCTGCCGGGCGACCGGATGGCGCCGGGCGTCGGCAGCGGCACCGAGCTCGCGCAGCTGCGGCCCTACCAGCTCGGCGACGACGTCCGTCAGCTCGACGCGGCGGCGAGCGCGCGGACGGGGGTGGCACACGTGCGCCTTCAGGTCCCGGAGCGCATCCTCACGACCTGGCTCGTGCTCGACCTGTCGGCGTCGATGGCCTTCGGGACCGCCGAGCGGCTGAAGTCCGACGTCGCCGAGGGCGTCGCGCATGTCGTGGGCCGCGCCGCGACGCGCCATGGCGGCCGGCTCGCGGTGCTGACGGCGGGCGGCCCGGAGAAGGTGCTCCCGCCGCGCGGCGGCCCGCACGCGAAGATCGGGCTGGGGCGGCTGCTGGCCGAGGGCGTCGCCGTCGACGGAGCCGCCGATCGCGGCATCGCGCCGGTGCTGCACCGCGTGGGCCGGCTCGCGCGTCAGCCCGGGCTGGTGGTCGTCGTGTCGGACTTTCGCGGCGAGCCGCGCTGGAACCGGCCGCTGCGTGCCCTGGGCGGACGCCATCGCGTCCTCGCGGTGGAGATCCGCGACCCGCGCGAGGAGCGCCTGGAGCCCGTCGGGCGCCTGGCGCTCGTCGATCCCGAGAGCGGGCGGCTGATCGAGGTCGACACCTCGCGCCGCGGCCTGCGCGAGCGCTTCGCCGCCGCGGCCGCCGCGGAGCGCGGGCTCGTCGCTTCCGAGATCCGCAAGGCGGCCGCGCAGCACGTCGTGCTGTCGACGAGCGGCGACTGGCTCAAGGCGCTCGGGCGGGCGCTCAGGTGAGCTTCGCCTCGCCACTGGCGCTGCTGTGCCTGTTCGCGGTGCCGCTCGCGGTGCTCGCCCACGTCAGCGCGCAGCGCCGCCGGCGCCGGTATCCCGTGCGCTTCACGGCCCTCTCGACGCTCGCGGCCGTCGCCGGTGCGGAGCCGCCGTGGCGCCGGCATCTTCCGCTCGCGCTGTTCGCGCTTGCGATCGCTGCGCTGGCGCTGTCGCTGGCGCGTCCCGAGCGCACGATCGACGTGGCGGTCCAGCGGGCGTCGGTCGTGCTCGTCACCGACGTGTCGCGCTCGATGTCGGCGACGGACGTCAGCCCGACCCGGCTGGCGGCCGCGCAACAGGCCGCGCAGAGCTTCCTCGACAAGGTTCCCGACGAGCTGCGCGTCGGGCTCGTGACGTACTCCGACGTCGCCCAGACGTTGCAGACCCCGACGACCGACCACGAGGCGGTCTCCGGCGCGCTGGAGACGCTGCAGCCGATCTCCGGGACGGCGACCGGCGCCGGGCTGCGGACCGCGCTCGACGATCTCAAGGTCCGCGGGTCCGACCAGCGCCGCCCGCCGGCGGCGCTCGTCCTGCTCTCGGACGGATCGGCGACCGACGGCGCCGCCGCCGACATCGTCGCCGCCGAGTCCAAGCGCCTGCGCGTGCCGATCTACACGGTCGCGCTCGGAACGCCCGACGGCACGATCACGCTGCGCGGCCGGACGCTCAACGTCCCGCCCGACACCGAGGCGCTCGAGCGGATCGCCTCGGAGTCCGGCGGGGAGGCCTTTCGGGCCGAGGACTCCGACCAGCTCGATGCGGTCTACGAGAAGCTCGGGTCGCAGATCGGCACGAAGCCCGAGAAGCAGGAGATCACGGCGTTGTTCGCCGGCGGCGCGCTGCTGCTGCTCGGCGGCGCGCTGGTGAGCTCGCTCGCCCTCGGTGGGCGCCTGCCGTAGCGCGTAGCCGCCGTTCCCGCGGCCGGCCGGGCCACGCCGAAGCCGCCGGCGGATCCGCCGGGGGCGGCGCACGCGCGCTACCGGAAGGAAATGAGCTCGGCGGCGTACCCCGCCGCATAGGCGACCTGTGTGGTCGCCACGAGCGCGCCCAGGCGCACGACATCGACGCCCCGCGCCGAGCGCCGCGGGGCTCTCGCGAGCGCCAGGTAGTAGCCGGGCGCGACCGCGAGCGCCGCCCCGCCACGCCGCGCCCGCGACCGGCGAAACGTGAGCGCGCCGCGTCCGTAGCGATGGTGCTGGCGCCACAGCGTGAGCGGCGTCAGGTCATGGTCGTGCTCGACGAGCGCCGACGGCACGGAGCGCAGGTCCAGTCCGGCGCCAAGCGCGCGGTCGCAGAGGTCGCGATCGACCGCCGCGCCGGCCTTGAACCATTCCACGTCGAACCCGTCGACGCGCTCGAACGCGACGCGCGTCAGGGCCATGTTGTTGGACGGAAAGAAGCGCGCCGCTGCGTCGCGCCGGCTGAAGTGTGTCCAGGCGACGTCCTGGACGAGCTGGCTGGCGGCGGCCGCGTGGTTACGGGGAAGACCGTTTCGGACGGCGCCGCCGACGATCGCCGCCGGCTCGCGCTCGACGTCCGCGGCGAGCGCACGCAGCCACGTCGGGGCCGGGCGACAGTCGTCGTCGGTGAATGCCAGCCAGCGCCCCCGCGCCAGCGACGCGCCGCGATTGCGGGCGGCGCCCGCGCCCAACCGTTTCTGGAGGACGACACGCGGAGCGCACGACGAGGCCTCCGCGGCCGCGACGGCCGCCGTGGACCCCTCCGCCCCGTCGATGACGACGATGACCTCGAAGCCGCCCGGTGGCGGCTGCTGAGCGGCGAGGGCCGCCAGGCATCGCGCCAGCGCGGCGGGCCGACCGTGGGTCGGGACGATGACCGTGGCGCCGACGCGCCGGCGCGCGTCCCGCGCCGCCGTCGGGCGGTTGTCGTCGTCGTCGCTCGTCATGGCGCACCGTGCCGCCGCAGCCGGCCCGGCTACTCCAGGCCTGCGGCGGGCGCCACTTCAGGGTCCTCCGGCAGCACGTGCAGCGTGGGCGTGATCGGAGCGCGTCGGTACGGCTGCCGACGCATGGCCTGCTCCTCGTGGTACTCGCCATCGGCATTGATGGACCACAGGTCGTGGCTCGCGCCGAGCTGCAGGTTCTCGACCGCGCGCAGCGCGGTCAGCATGGAATGGTCGGAGTTGTTGTAGCGGTGCAGCCCGTTGCGGCCGATCTGCTGCAGGTTCGGGATCGTCTCCAGCCATGCGCGAACCGTGCGCACGCGCTCCTCGTAGCGGTCGTCGTAGATCGGGTAGGCCTTCGCAACCCGGACGACGTACCCGTTCTCGACGCGCTCGGCAGGCGCGAGGCCGATGCGCTGCAGCTCGTTCGTCGCCTGCCTCACGAGCGCTTCGTCGCTCGTGTTCCACAGCTCGTCGTTCTCGAAGCAGAAGTACTCCATGCCCACGCAGGTGCGACTCGGGTCGGGGACCATCGCCGGGCTCCAGGCGCGGAAGTTCTGGATCCGCCCGACGGCGACCTCGGGGTCGTGCACGTAGATCCAGTTGTCCGGGAACAGGTCCTCACCGCGGACGACCAGCGCGACGGTCAGGAAGTCGCGGTAGCGCAGCCCGCGCGCAGCCTCGATCACGGCGTGTGGCGGCGCCGGGTCGGTGATCGCGACGAGGTCGCGGAGCGGCAGCGACGAGATCGCGTGCCGGACCTCGATGCGCTCGCCGCCGGCATCCACGGCGGCAAGGCGTCCGTGCTGCAGCTCGAGCCGTACGACCGCGCAGCCGAGCCGCAGCCGCCCCCCGGCGCCGACGATCTCGTCCGCCATCGCCTCCCACATCTGACCCGGCCCGAGGCGCGGGTAGTGGAAGCGCTCGATCAGGCTGTGCACCTCGCCCCCGTCCCTCAGCAGCGCGGCGCGCACGACGCGGGAGAAGGACAGCGTGCGAATCCGCTGCGCCGCCCATTCGGCGCGGATCTCCGACCCCGGAACGCCCCATACCTTCTCGGTGTAGGCCTTGAAGAAGAGCTCGTAGAGGCGCCGGCCGAAACGGTCGCAGACCCAGTCCTCGAACGTCTCCGCGACCGGCGAGCGGCGGCGCAGGAGCGAGGCCGCGTAGGAGGCCGAGCAGCGGGCGAGCTCGACCGGGCCCACCTTGCGCACGACATCGGCGAGCGCCAGTGGATAGCTGATGAAGCGTCCGCGCCAGAAGATCCGCGAGAGCCGCTCACGCACGAGCAGCTCGTCGCCGAGCACCTCGTGCCACAGGCGCTGCACCTCGTCGGACTTCGTGAAGAAGCGGTGGCCTCCGAGGTCGAAGCGATAGCCGTCGCGCTCGACGGTCCGGGCGAGCCCGCCGACCTGCGACCCCGCCTCCAGCACGATGACCGGCTCGGCGTCGTGCGCGAGCGCGTAGCCGGCGGTCAGCCCCGCGGGCCCTGCACCCAGCACGGCGATCGGCCTGGAGTCGCTGGCGGCGGGCACGCTCGGCGCACCCTATCTAATGCGGCGTGCGCTATAGATCGTCCCGTGGGCTCACCGGCCGCCGCCGTGCCTCTGCCTGGTGGTCACCGGTTCGCCGGCCACATCCTCGCCTACCGGCGCGATCCCGAGGCGTTGTCGAGCTGGCGGCAGGACGCCCGGTGACGTGCTCGTGCCGCGGCTGGGCAGACCGGCGTGCATCGTGCGCTTGCCGGCTGATGTGCGCCACGTCCGCGTCGATCGCCACGACGCGTTCGCCGAGCGGTCGCGCTTTCGCGGCGCGACGCGCGGGGCGCGACGCGCGGCGGCGCGGGCGAGGATCACCCCGACGTCCTGGCGGCGATGCTGCGCCGCCCGGCCCGGCAGGGCATGGCCCCCGCGATGATCCGCGATGAGCGCCGTGCGGCCGAAGCTCGCCTACCTGCCGTTCGGCAGCGGTCCGCGGATCTGCCCGGGCCGGGCGCATGGCGGGTCTGACGACGAAGCTCGCGCTCGCGTGGATCGCCCAGCGCTGGGACTGGAGGCCGGCGCCGGGTGCGGCGCTCCGCCCGGTGCTGCGCTCCGACGGGCTGTTCGCCGCCGACGGATTGCGCGTCGTGCTGCAGGCGCGATGACGACGCCGGCCCGCGGCGCTGCGCCGTCGGGCGCTTCGGCGCGTACGGTGTGAAGCCGTGGTCGCCCCCGAGCTCTCCGTGGTCTGCGTCGTCGGCACACAGCGCGCGCGAGCGCGGCGGCTGGTCGCCGCGCTGGCGGCCCAGCGCGACGCGCCCGAGCTCGAGCTGATCCTCCTCGACGGTGGGCCCGACGACGACCCGATCGAGCCACTCGGCATGTGCATGACCCGCCTCGCATGTCCCGCGGGCGCGGGACTGGGCCGTGCCCGCGCGGCCGCCTGGCGCGAGGCGCGCGGTGAGATCGTCGCGTTCCTGTTCGATCACTGCAGCCCCGAGGAGGACTGGGCGCGCGCGCTCGTCGCGCGCTACCGCGAGGGTCCGTGGGCGGCCGTCGGGTACGGCTTCGCGGTCGGCGTCCCCGACAGCCGCGTTGCGCGGTCCGCCCTGCTCGCGCAGTTCGGGCCGTGGTTGTACCGCGATGCCCAGGCGGTGGACGCGCTCCCGGGCTACAACGTCTCCTACCGCCGCAACGCGATCGACCCGACCGCCACGGACCTCGCGGAGCTGCTCGAGGCCGACTTCAACCTCCAGGCGCAGCTGGCGAGCCGGGGGCTGGCGTTCGCGCTGGAGCCGGCGGCCCGCGTGCGCTACGCGAGCTTCGCAAGGGTCGCCGAGACCTGCCACTCGAACCTGCGTTACGGATGGCTGCAGAGCGGCCGGCGCGCGCAGCTGAACGGCTGGGGCCGGCGGCGGCGCGTGCTCTTCGCCGCGGGCGGCCTGACCGTCGGCCAGCTCCGGCGGTTGCGCGAGGGCGTACGAACGCTGCGGCGCGCGCCCGGCCCGGTGAGTGGCGATCTCGCCTGCCTGCCCGCGATGGTCGCGATCGGCGCCGGGTGGGCGGTCGGCCAGGCCTGCGGGTACCTGCTCGGCGAGCGATCCGCGGGGCAGCACATGATCTGGCTGGAGTGCGACGCCCCGCGGGCGCCGGACGCGTGAGCACGCCCGAGCTGACCGTGGTCTGCGTCGCGGGCTCACACCCCGACCGCCTGGCCGGGCTGCTCGCCGCGCTCGAGGCACAGACCGCGCGCGACCGGCTCGAGATCCTCGTCGCGCGGCCCGTTGCGCACGCCGCCGCCGGGTCGCGGCCGGTCGCGAGCGGGGCCGCCGCGCAGCGCCTGATCGAGGCCGGGTCGACGCTCGGCGAGGTTCGAGCGGCCGCGGCGCGTGCGGCCGCTGCGCCGATCGTCGCGTACGTCTTCGATCACTGCCACCCGCGTCCGGGCTGGGCGCGCGCCGTCCTCGACGCGTTCGCGCCGCGCGTGTCGGCCGTGGGCTATGTGTTCGAACCGACCCGCGACGCGTCGTACGCCGCACGCGCGGCGATGCTCAGCGACTATGCGCGCTGGACCGCTGCGGCGCCGATCGACGGATCGCATGCGCTCGCCGGGCAGGACGTGGCCTACCGGCGCGACGACCTGCTCGCGCTCGGTCCCGATCTCGGCGGCCGGCTGGACTTCGACGCCTTCGTGTTCGACGCCCTGCGCCGCAGTGGTTGCGAGCTCGCCGTCGCCGCGGACGCGGTGGTGCGCCACGCCTGCCTGCGCCGGCCGGCCGACAACATGCGCGCCAGCTATGCGTACTCGCGCCTCGTGGCGGCTCGGATGGCCGCCGATGAGGGGCTCGGGCGCCCGCGGCGCGCGGCGCGCGCGCTGCTGCTCGCGCTCGCGGCCGCGCCCCTCAACCTCCTGCGCCTGGCCAGGGTCGTGATCCGCTCCCCGCGACGCGTCCCGGGCCTGCTCGTGCTGTTTCCGGCGATCGCCGCCTTCCACGTCGCCGGGGCCGCGGGCCTGATGTGCGGCTGCCTGGCGGGCGAGGGCGCCGCCGCGACCGACGTCATGCGGACCGAGCTCGACCTCGATCGCGGACCCGCCGCCTGAGCGACCCGACCAGGTTCGCGCCCGCGCCCGCGGAGCGCCCGGCGGCCCGCCGCTCACCACGCGCGAGCTCGCGTCGCACCCAGCCGAGATACGGCCAGAAGTGGACATTCAGCGCGTGCCGCGGCGACGCGTCGAACCGCTCGCGCCGCCCGGCGGCGCGGCTGATCTCGGCCCGCATGGCGTCCTCCGACGGCGGCTGGTAGACCGCCGCCGCGTGGGCGGCGATCCAACGCGCCTGCTGCTCGCACAGGGGCGGCGTCGGACCGACCGGCTGCACGAACCCCGCCAGCCAGAGGTCGCGCACGCCGGGCGCGATGACGTGCCCGAACAGCGCCGGCGCGCCCTCGCGCGTCGGCAGGAGCCGGCGCGGCAGGTACGGGATCGACGGCCGGTAGCCCGTGCAGAAGATCACGACGTCCGCCGGATCGGAGCGACCGTCGGCGAAACGGACGCGGTCGCCTTCGAGGCTCGCCAGCGCGCCGCGCGGCGTGACGGCGCCCGCGTCGAGGCGGTCGAAGATCTCGTCGGACACGGTCGGGTGAGACCTGCCGAACGGCTGCGCCGGCGCCGGGAGGCCGTGATCCTCCGGGCGCCTGCCCGGCCGCGCGAGCAGCATCCGCAGGATGAGCCCGACGGCAGGTCCGGCGAGGACGTCGGGGAGGACGCGGCGAAGCAGCAGCTCGAGCTGGTCGAGCGGGCGGCCCGCGACGTGCCTGGGCAGGATGTGGACGCCGCGGCGGGCGGACAGCATCGTCCGTCGAGCGGTGTGGCTGACCTCGACCGCGATGTCCATCGCGCTGTTGCCCAGGCCGACGACGACCACGTCGCGGCCCGCGACGTCCGCGGCATCGACGTAGTCGACCGCATGCAGGATGCGCCCCGCGAAGCTGCCCGGCAGCGGCTCGGGAGGCTGGGGATCCCAATGGTGACCGCTGGCCACGACGAGCCCGTCGAAGTGCTGGCGGCTGCCGCCCGCGGTCGTCACGGTCCAGCCGCCGTCGGGATCGGGAGCGGCGGTCTGGACCGCCGTGCGCAGGTGGACGTGCTCGCGCAGCGCGAACACGTCGGCGTAGCGGTCGAGGTAGGCCGCGAACTCCTCGTGGCGCGCGAAACCCCGGGGGTCTCCGTCCAGCGCCAGGTCGTCCAGGGCGGTGCGCGCGCGCGACGTGTTCATCCGCAGGGAGCGGTACGCGGTCGGGTTGCCGCCTTCGTTTCCGAACGCCCAGAGCCCCCCGACCCGGTCGGCGCGCTCGTAGCAGACGACGGCGATCCCGCGGTCGCGCAGCGCCTTGGCCGCCGTCAGACCGGCGACGCCCGCGCCGACGACACAGACGCGAGAAGCCCCGGCCACGCGCCGATCGTACCCGAGCGCCCGTCCCTTTCAGTGGACGGCGAGCGCCGCCGCGAGCGTCGCGGCGGCGGCACCCAGGCCGGCGGCCGGGCCGCGCCAGCCGAGCGCGTCGCGCAGCGCGAACGCCCCGCTCGCGACGGCCACGGCGGTTCCGGCGACGAGCGCGATGCTGGCGGCGTCGGGACCGGCGGTGGGCGCGAGGACGATGACGATGACGAGCGAGATCGAGGCCGCCGCGGACGTGGTGATGGCCCGCAGCCCCGGGCGCAGGCGCAGCGCACAGCATTGCGCGATGGCGGCGGTGTGCGGGGCCATCGGCAGGCTGGCCAGCGCGATCGCGAGCGGCCTCGCCGCGGGCCTGTAGCCGGCGCCGAAGAGCGCCCGGACGAGCGGCTCGGCGATCAGCACCCCGAGGAGCGCTGCCGGGATCGCCAGCGTGGTCGCGCGCGCCGCCAGCCGCCGGGTGGCGGCCTCGGCGAGCTGCAGTGCGCCCGATGACCTGAGCGTCTGGGCGAGGCCCGGCAGCGTGACGGCCGACATCTGCCAGATCCCGTACGTGCCCGCGAGCACGACCCCCAGGGCGATCGCGGCAAGACCGCCTTCGGTCGAGCTCGCCAGCACGACGAGCACGGGGATCGGGCCGCGGTGCATGACCTGCGTGGCGACGCCCGCGACGACCTGCAGCACCGCGAAGCGCGCCGCTCCGTCCGGGAACGCGACGTGCCGCGGGGCGCTTCGCAGCGGGGCCCGGATGACGGCGGCGCCCCAGGCCAGCGGGGCCGCCGCTCCGAGCGCGATCGCGGCCACGGCTCCCTCGATCCCGCCGAGCACGTAGCCCAGCGGCGCGGCGATCGCGATCGTCGCGTTCTGTACGGCGAAGCGCAGGCTCCACACGGTCGGGCGGCCGAGGCCCAGCGCGAGCTGCGTGACGAACGTCGCCGCGGCGTCGACGCCGAGGGCGAGCACGGTCAGCAGGGTCAGCGCGGTGGGGAAGACGTCCGGGCGCGCCACCGTGAGCACGATCGCGCACAGTGCGATGGCGGCGACGAGGCCCGCGCGAAAGCGAGCGCTGCGGACGGCGAGCGCACGCGCCACGCCGGCCCGTTCCTGCGGCGAGGCGCCGCCGATGAAGCGCGCCATCAACCCCGGCCCGCCGAGCGCCGTCGCGGCAGACGTCAGCGTGACGACCGCGAGCACGAGCGCGAACGTCCCGTAGTCGGCCGGTCCGAGCGCCCGCGCGACAGCGGCGACGAGCGCCGCCTGGGCTGCGAACTCGAGCGCCTTTCCGGCGATCCCCACGCTGATCGGGGCGGGCCGGCGCACGCGAGTCACGGCGCCATCCTCGCACGCGGATCGACGACGGAGCGACCTCTCGGCGCCCTCGGCCGCGAATATGATCATCCACGGTGAGGCTCAGCATCGTGATCATGGTGGGCACACGGCGGGCGCGCGCACAGCGCGCCGTCGACGCCGCGGCGGCGAGCGCCGCGCACTGCGACGCCGAGCTGCTCGTCTGCGACCTGACGCCCGAGGAGCCCCCGCTGCGACTGCCCGGCGATCTGCCCGCCACGGTGCTCCCCATGGCCGGCTGGACCTTCGGCCGCGCTCGTGCGCGGGCGGCGCGAGCCGCGCGGGGAGAGCTCGTCGCGTACCTCGAGGACCACTGCTACGCCGAGCGCGTATGGGCGGCGGCCCTGTGCGCCCGCGCGGATGAGGGCTGGAGCGCCATCGGCTACGGCTTCGTCAACGCCAACCCGGCCAGCCGCGTGTCCCGCGCGATGGCGCTGGTCGAGTACGGGTACTGGCTCGTCCCCGCGCGGGGTTCCGGCAGCGCCACCATGCTGGCCGGCAACAACATCGCCTACAGCCGCGATGCGCTGCTCGCGCTCGGTGACCAGGCCGACGACCTGCTGGACTCCGACTGGGTGCTGCAGCGCGTCCTGCGTGCACGCGGCGGCCGGCTGCTCTTCGAGCCCGCCGCCACCGCCGCCCACGAGCACTTCGAGCGGGTCGCGCCGGCGCTCAAGATCCTGACGGTCTACGGCATGGTGGCGGCGCAGCGTCATTCCCGCAGCCGCGGATGGAGCCGGCGGCGACGCCTGCTGCACGTCGTGCTCGCCGTGCCGTTGACGGCGCCGCTGCGCATCGGCAGGCTCCTGCGCGCACGCCCGGACCTGGCACCGCGGGTGGCGCGGGCGGCGCCGATGATGATCCTGCCGCTGCTCGCGACCGCCGTCGGTGAGGTGCGCGGCGCTGCCCGGCCCGGGGGGTGGGAGGCCGCACACCGTTTCGCGAGGCTCGAGGTCGAGCTCGCTGCGAGGCGCGGGATGATCGCCGTCTCGATCGTCATCCCCGCCTATCTGTCGCACGAGACGATCGAGGCCACGCTCACCAGCGTGGCGCCCCAGGTGGCGGGCGTCGGCGAGATCATCGTCGTCGACACCTCGCCCGACGAACGCACGGCCGAGGTGGTCGCCGGCACACCCGCGGTGCGGCTGCTGCGACCGCAGCGGCGCATGTGGCCGCACGAGGCGCGTGGGCACGGCGTCGAAGCGGCGGACCCCGCATCGCGCCTCGTGTTCACCGATCCGGACTGCCGTGCGCACGACGGCTGGCTTGACGCCCTGCTCGCGCGGCTCGACGACGGCGCGGACATCGTGCTCGGACCGACGCGGGCCGCTGCGACGGCCGGCTGGCGCGCACGCGGTGTACATCGCGCGAAGTACTCGATGTGGGCATCGGCCGCCGCCCCACCGGCGGGCGTGACGGCGATTCCCAGCTCCAACTACGCGATCGAGCGCCGGGCATGGACCCAGATCGGCGGTTACAGCGGCGATCGCTGGCATGCCGACACGCAGTTCGGCTGGCGTGCCGCGGAACTGGGGCTCGACGTCGCGTTCGAGGCTCGCGCTGCGGTCGAGCACGTCGCCGAGCCGAGCCTGCGCAGGTTCGTGCGCGAGCGCGAGGACCGCGGACGATCGTTCGCGGCGATGCGCGCCACGGGGTCGGGGTGGTCGCGTCAGCACGCGCTCGCGAGAGCCATCGCGATGCCGCTCGTCCCGCCCGTGCTGCTCGGGCGCAGCCTGCGCCAGGCGTCACGCGCCGGCGAGCTCGCCGAAGCCGTGCGCACCGCCCCGATCGCGCTGCTCGGATTCGGCGCCTGGGCCGTGGGCGAGGCGAAGGCGTGCGCCGACGCGGCACGTCGGTGATCGCGGCTGTGCGTGCGGCGTGAACTGGCTCGGCCGGCTGGCACGCTTCGCGGGGAGGCGCCTGCGTGCGCTGGATCGCGGCTGGCGCTGGCTCCGCCGCTGAGAGGCATGGACTCGACGCGCTGCGCGCGCGAGCGCGAAGTGCTCGAGGATCGCGCAGAGACGTGCGTCTGAGTGGCGGCTGCATGGGGCTGGCGGCGGTGTTGCTGGCCCTCGCGCCGCCGCTAACTTCCAGCCGTCCAGGACGGGCGCTGAGCCTGTCAACAGGGCGTTCGACCCTGCTCGCGAGTCCGTCGGCGCGCTGACGGCCGTCTTTCGACGTTCGTCGGCCGCGTCGGTGGCGCGGCTCGTCGAGGCGGCTCCGCCGGCACGCCCCGGACCTACGCTGGCGAGGCGCTTGCGATGATCCTGCCGGCGCTCGATGACGCCGCGGCGGCGATGCTGGTCGCGCGCTCGCGCGCCGGCGCGGCGCGAGCCCGCGCGCCGCCGTGCTGGCGGCGCTCGCGTACGCGGGGGCACGGAGGCGCTGACGATCAGCGGACGCTGCTGGCCGAGCCGTCGGGGCGGCCTGCGTGGTGCTGTGCGCGTGGCTGCTGCTCGCACGCCGCGGAACGGCGCGGCCGGGCGCTGGGCGTACGGGGCTGATCGGCTGCCGCCCTCGTCGTGATGACGAAGCCGCAGCTGCTGCTGGCGGCGCCGTTCGCCGGTGCCATGCTGAGGCTGCGCGAGCGCCGTTGGCGGCCGGTCGTGCTCGCGGTCGTCGGGACCGGCGATCGGCAGCGTCGCCGTGCTCGCCTATAACTGGTCTCGGTTCGGCAGCGCGCGGACTTCGGTGGCGCCAGGCCGCAAGCTCTACGTCGGCGGGGCGCCGGGCGGGCGCACGCCCGGTCGTCGAGCTCGCTGGACGGCGCCGCCGCTCCTGCTCGTCAGCCCGAACCATGGCCTGCTGTTCTTCGCGCCGGTCGCGCTGCTCGGGATCGGCGGGTCTGCTGCGGCCGTCCGATGGATCGCATGGCGGCGGTCTGCCTCGCCGGTGCCGCGGGCGTCTTCGTGTTCGCGATGATCCAGCCGCACGGCAACTTCTGGGGCACGCGCTATCTCGTGCCGCTGCTGCCCCTGGCCTGCGTCGGCGTGGCCGGCCTCGGCCGGCGGGCGACGCGCGTCGCCTTGGTCCTGACCGTGCTCGCGTTCGTAAGCCAGGTGCCGAACCTCGTCGCTTATCCCGAGCGGGCCTACGAGGACGCGCACGCGCGGTCTGGCCGCAGGCCTGGGACGTGCACCGGTTCGCGCTCGCCGAGACGTGGCCGGCGGCAGTGCGCCAGATTCGCGACGCGCGCGACAGCGAACCGACACGCTCGTGGACGGCGGCGACCGCGGCGACCGGACCGAGCGTCTGCGCATCGTCGCGCTGTGGTGGTGGATGCTGCCGGTGATCGGCATCCCCGCGGCCCTGGGCGCCGCGCTGTCGCTCGTGGTGCTCGCGGGCGGGGTGCTGCTCGTGCTGCGCGCCGCGCGTGAGCCGCCCGCGCGGACGACCTGAGTACGCGCGCCCGGGACCGCCGCGCGTCAGCCGATCGGGCGCCCGAGGAACAGGTCGCGGCCCGAGCCGCCCTTCGAGCGCGCCGAGAACCCGTGGCGCTCGTACAGCGCGAGCGCGGCGGCGTTCTCCTCGTTGCAGTCCAGCTCGACGCGCCGCGCGCCGCGCTCGGCCGCCCGCTCGACGGCGCGCGTGACGAGCGCGTCGCCCACGCCGGCGCGTCGTGCGCTCGGCGCGACGTAGACGTCCTCGATCCAGGCGTCCGGCGCCGCCTTCCACACGCTGAAGCGAAAGCGCAGCTGCAGCACTCCGGCGGGTGGCGAGTCGGCGTCGGGCGCAGCGAGCAGGAAGTCGGTGTCGACGTCCTCCATCAGCCGCTCGACCGACGCCAGGAAGGCGTTCGCCGACGGCCAGCCGACACCCATGTGGTCACGGAACGCGACGAGCAGCTCGGCGACGGCCTCGGCCTCGTCGGGCCCGGCCGGCCAGGCGTGGGCCGTCGCGCTCATGCGTCGCGGATGACGGCGAGGACGTCGCCGCTGCGCACGGCGTCACCTTCGGAGATCGGCAGCTCGGCGATGACGCCCGCCTTGTGCGCCGTGATCTCGTTCTCCATCTTCATCGCCTCGATGATCGTCACGATCTCGCCGGCGACGACCTGTTGGCCCGCGCGCACCGGGATCTTCCAGACGTTGCCCTGCATCGGCGAGGCGAGCGTGTCGCCGTCGACGCCGCTGGAGCTCTCGGCGCGCCGCTCGCGTGCGGCCCGCTTGGGCTTCGCGACGCCCGCGCCGCCGTTGGCGGCCGCCGCTGCGCCGTGCGCGGCCGGCGCGCCGATCACGCGAACGTCGAACCTGCGCCCGGACACCTCGACGGTGTACGTCTGTTCGACCGGCTCCCCGTCGTCATCGTCCGCCCCGCCGGAGCTGGGCTTGTCGAACGCCAGCGCGCCGAGCCACTCGCGGTCCTCGAGCAGGTCCCGGCACGTCTCGCCGCGCGCCCACTGCTCGGTCGCCAGCAGCGCCCGATGGAAGGGGATCAGTGTCTTGAGGCCCTCGATCTCGTACTCGGACAGGGCGCGCAACATGCGGGCGGTGGCCTGCTCGCGATCCGCGTCCCAGACGATGAGCTTGGCGACCATCGGGTCGTACATCGGCGAGATCTCGCTGCCCGCGCGCACGCCCGAGTCCACCCGTATCCCGGGGCCGCTGGGCTCGACGTACGCGCCGATCCGCCCGGGCGCGGGCGCGAACTTCTTCGACGCGTCCTCGGCGTTGATGCGGCACTCGATCGCGTGTCCGCGCAGGACGACGTCGTCCTGGCTGTAGGCGAGCGGCTCGCCGGCGGCGACACGGATGCCCTCCTTGACGATGTCGATGCCGGTCGTCATCTCCGTCACGCAGTGCTCGACCTGCACGCGGGTGTTCATCTCCAGGAAGAAGTACTCGCTCGCACGCTCGCCCTCCGAGTGCACCAGCAGCCCCTCGACGGTCCCGGCGCCGCGGTAGCCGACCGCCTCCGCCGCCTCGACGGCGATCGATCCGATGCGCTCGCGCAGCGCCGCGTCGACGATCCACTCCGGCGCCGGCGACTCCTCGATGAGCTTCTGGTGGCGGCGCTGGATCGAGCAGTCGCGCTCGCCCAGGTGGATCGTGTTGCCGTGCCCGTCGGCGAGCACCTGGACCTCGACGTGGCGCGGGTTGGGCAGGTAGCGCTCGAGGTACACCGTCGCGTCCGAGAAGAACTTCTCGCCCTCGCGCGCGGCGCCCTCGAAGGCGGCCTGCAGCTCCTCGGGCTTCGACGCCACGCGAAAGCCCTTGCCGCCGCCGCCGCCGGCCGCCTTGACGGCGACGGGATAGCCGATCTCCTTCTCGGCGATCCGCCGGGCATCCTTCAGCGAGGCCACGGCCTCGACCGTGCCGGGAACGATCGGGACGCCGGCATCCCGCATCAGCTCGCGGGCCCGGGTCTTGGAGCCCATCGCGTCGATCGCGCTCGCCGGCGGCCCGACGAAGACGACGCCGGCCGCCTCGCACGCCCGCGCGAACGCGGCGTTCTCGGCGAGGAAGCCGTAGCCGGGATGGACCGCCTCGGCCCCCGACTCGCGCACCACCTCGAGGATCCGCTCGACGTTCAGGTAGCTCTTGGCGGCCTCGGCGGGCCCGAGCAGGTAGGCCTCGCCGGCGCGCGCGACGTGCGGCGCGTCGCGGTCGAGCTCGGAGTAGACGGCGACGGAGGCGACGCCCAGCTCGTCGAGCGCCCGGATGATGCGGACGGCGATCTCGCCACGGTTGGCAATGAGGATCTTCGAGAACATGCTGAGAAGGGAGCCCCGCGTCCTGCGGCCCGCTGATCAGGATACGGTGGCCGAGCCGCGGCTCAGGGCCAGGCCCGGTTGGTGCGCCGGGCCCAGGCGACCGGCTCGTCGGCCGCGTGGCCCGTGGCCTCCAGCAGCGACGCCCGTGCCCAGGCCGAGCGCTGCGCCGCGGGCGGCTCGGGCGCCGGCGGCGGCGCGGTGTCGCGCATGAACCGCTCCAGTGCGGCCACGACCGCCGCGGCCTCCTCGGGCGAGGCGGCCGCCGGAGCGATGATCTCGAGCTTCGGCCGGCGGTTGATCACTCAGAGGATCATGCCAGCACCGACGGTGTCGTTCGTCGACTCGTCGATGAGGATGAACGAGCCCGTCGAGCGATTGCGCGCGTAGGGGTCGAACGCCATCGGCTTGGAGGTGCGCAGGCGCACGCGGCCGATGTCGTTGAGGCCGAGCTCGTTCGCGCTCTCGTCGGGCGCGAGCGTGTGGACGTCGACGCGGTCGACGACGTCGTCGACGATGACGCGGGCGCTGTGCGTCGCGTGCTTGATCGCGTAGCGGGCGCCGGCGCGCATCGGCGCCTCGGCCATCCAGCAGATCGTCGCGTCGAGCGCGCGCGCGAGCTGCGGTCGCCTGTCGGCGTGGCAGATGATGTCGCCGCGCGAGATGTCGAGCTCGTCCTCGAGCAGGAGCGTCACCGACATCCCGGTGACCGCCTCGTCCAGCGCGCCGTCGAAGGTGTCGATCCGCGCGATGCGGGTCGTCTGGCCCGACGGCAGGACGAGCACCTCGTCGCCGCTGCGCAGCACGCCGCCGGCGAGCTTGCCGGCGTAGCCGCGGTAGTCGCCGGCGTGGTCGCGGATGACCCATTGCACGGGAAAGCGCGGGTCGTCGACGTTGCGTGCGTCCGCGACCGTGACCGTCTCGAGGTGCTCGAGCAGCGGAGTGCCGCCGTACCAGGGCATGTGCGCGGAGCGCTCGACGACGTTGTCGCCGAGCTTGGCGCTGATCGGCACGTAGACGATCTCGCGCACGCCCCGCAGGCCGCGCGCGAACTCCGAGAACTCGCGCACGATCGTGTCGAAGACCTCCTCGTCGTAGTCGACGAGGTCCATCTTGTTGACGGCGACGACGAGGTGCCCGATGCCCAGCAGGCAGGCGATGAAGGCGTGGCGCTTGGACTGCTCGAGCACGCCCTTGCGCGCGTCGACGAGGATGACGGCGAGATCGGCCGTCGAAGCGCCCGTGACCATGTTGCGCGTGTACTGCACGTGTCCCGGCGTGTCGGCGATGATGAACGTCCGCCGGCCGGTGGCGAAGTACCGGTAGGCGACGTCGATCGTGATCCCCTGCTCGCGCTCGGCGCGCAGGCCGTCGACGAGCAGCGACAGGTCGACCATCCCGGCGCCACGGCGCCGCGATGCCTCCTCGACGTGTTCGAGCTGGTCGGTGAGGACCTGCTTGGAGTCCAGCAGCAGGCGCCCGATGAGCGTCGACTTGCCGTCGTCGACGGAGCCGGCGGTGGCGAGGCGAAGCAGGTCGGCGGAGGCGAGCGAGTCCATCGCGCTCAGAAGTACCCGGCGACCTTGCGGTCTTCCATCGCGGCTTCGGTGGCGCGGTCGTCGGCGCGCGTCTCGCCGCGCTCGGTGATGCGCGTCGACGCGATCTCCGCCACGACGGTCTCCAGGTCGGCGGCCGTCGAGCGCACGGCGCCGGTGCAGCTCATGTCGCCGACGGTGCGGTAGCGCACCGAGGCGGTGAACGGCGCCTCGCCGTCGAGCAGCTCGACGTGCTCGGACATCGCGTAGAGCATCCCGTCGCGGGCGAACACCTCGCGGTCGTGCGCGAAGTAGATGGACGGCACCTCGAGCTCCTCGAGCGCGAGGTACTCCCAGACGTCGAGCTCGGTCCAGTTGGAGATCGGGAACACGCGGACGCTCTCGCCGCGGCGGATGCGCCCGTTGTAGATGTCCCACAGCTCGGGCCGCTGGTTCTTCGGGTCCCACCCGCCGAAGTCGTCGCGGAAGGAGAAGATCCGCTCCTTCGCGCGTGCGCGCTCCTCGTCGCGGCGGGCGCCGCCGAACGCGGCGTCGAAGGCGTGCTGCTCGATCGCGTCGAGCAGCGTCGTCGTCTGCAGCCGGTTGCGCGAGGCGCGCGGCCCCGTCTCCTCGGCGACGCGGCCCGCGTCGATCGACTCCTGCACGGAGGCGACGATCAGCCGCTCGCCGAGCTCGTCGGCGCGGCGGTCGCGAAACTCGATGACCTCGGGAAAGTTGTGGCCCGTGTCGACGTGCATGAGCGGGAACGGGGAAGCGGCCGGGCCGAAACGCCTTCTCGGCCAGGCGCAGCAGCACGATCGAGTCCTTGCCGCCGCTGAACAGCAGCACCGGCCTGGCCAGCTCGGCGGCGACCTCGCGCATCACGTGGATCGCCTCGGACTCGAGCTCCTGCAGGTGGGTCAGGCGGCGCGTCATGTGGTCACCGGATCGGGCTCGGGCAGCTCCTTCGGACGCCGGGAGCGCTGGAGCAGATACGCGCCGGCGCCGACGCTGATCGGAACGCCGATCAGCACATAGGCCGGCACGTCGGCGCCCGCCTTGGAGAGCACCCCGAGCGAGGATGCCAGCAGCACGCAGCCCAGCGCCGGGCGCAGCGCCGTCGCCGACACGTGGGAGATGAGGTGCGCGCCGATCCAGACCCCCGGCAGCGAGCCGATCAGGATCGTTCCCATGAGCGCGAAGTCGACGTTGCCGCTGATCCAGTGCGCGACGCCCGCGGCCCACAGCAGGATCGCCGCGTGGAAGACGTCGGTGCCGACGACGCGATGCGGCGTGAGCTGGAAGACGAGGATCAGCGCCAGGCCGATGAGCGCGCCGCTGCCGACCGACGTCACGCCGAGGATGAGCCCGAGGATCGCGCCGATCACGACCGCGGTCACCTTCGTGCGCGTCGTCTGGTGAACGCTGTGGGTCTCGCGCGCGATGAGCTTGGGCATGAACAGCGCGCGCCCGAGGATCGACAGGGCGACGATCATCAGGACGGCCGCGATCACCGTCAGCAGGGTGGGCTCGAAGCTCTTGCCGTATCGCTCGTGCAGCACGTCGAGCAGCCAGACGCCGACGATCGCGCCGGGCACGCTGCCGACGGCGAGCCACAGCGACACGCCGAGGTCGACCGTGCCCTTGCGCCAGTGGCGCCAGCCGCCGAGCGTCTTGGTCACGGCGCCGTAGGCGAGGTCGGTGCCGATCGCGACGACGGGGGGGATCCCGGCGAAGAGCACGAGCAGCGGCGTCATGAGCGATCCGCCGCCGATCCCGGTCAGGCCGATGAGGATGCCGACGCCGAAGCCGAAGACGATGACGAGCGGGTCCACGAGCGCTAGCGACGCGGCGCGCCGGTCCTCGGCACGAGGCTGGTGGGAGAGGTCATCGTATGTTCCGGCTAGACGTGCAGTCCGCATTCGGACTTCTCCAGGCCCGCCCACCGGCCCTCGCGGTTGCCGCCGGGCTGCGTGCACGGTGCGCAGCCGATGGAGGAGAAGCCCTCGTCGTGCAACGGGTTGTATGGCAGGTCGCGATCGTTGATGCGCTGCCAGAGGTCGCGCTCGGTCCAGAACGCCAGGGGGTTGTACTTCGCGATCGCGCGCTTGTCGTCGAGCTCGACGAGGCCCGTGCCCAGGCGGGTCGGTCCCTGCTCGCGCCGCAGGCCCGTGATCCAGGCGTCGGCGCCGCTGAGCGCGCGCTCCAGCGCGGCGACCTTCAGCGCGCCGCAGCAGTTCTCCGGCCCGGTCCAGGGGGCCGTGCCGATCGCCTCCTGGCCTTCGATCCGCACGCCGAAGCGCTCTTCGAAGGCGCGCCACGTGGCGAGCGTCTCCGCGAAGAGGGCGCCGGTGTCGATCGTCACGACGCGCACGTGCGGCGCGATCGCCGTCAGCTCGTCGAGGATGACCGACTCCTCCTTCTGGAAGGAGCACAGGAAGACGAGCCGCTCGTGCGCTGCGGCGAGGCGCAGGGTCTCGGTGAGCGACCCCGCCAGATCGGTGACGGGCGTCAGACGGCGCACTCGCCCTCGCCGCGCTCGACCTTGAACGGCGCGCTGCGATTCCAGTCGACGAACGTCGCCATCGTGTCGACGCCGAACTCGACCGGCAGGGCCAGATCGCGGACCTGGTCCTCGAAGGCCTTCGTGCCCACGCGGGCGGTGAAGGCGTTGAAGGGCTCCTGCTCCTCGCGCTCGGCCTCGTACCAGCGCAGCCACCGCTCCACCGCGTCGGGCACGCGCTTGGCCGGCAGGCGCACCTTCAGGCGCTGGCCGTAGACGATCTCGCCGCCCTCGAAGTTGCCCGCCACGTGCGCCACGTACGCCGGGATCGTGTGCTCGCCGACCTTGATCGACGCGCCGTAGAAGCCGATGTTCGCGATGTGGTGCTGGCTGCAGCCGTTCGGGCAGCCGCTCATCTTGATGTGCAGCGCGCGGGTCAGCGGATCGGTGATCTGCATCGCCTCGAGGCGCTGCTGCAGGGCGGCGTTGAGGCCCATCGACGCGGTGATGCCCAGCTTGCACGAGTCGGTGCCGGGGCACGACACGACGTCGGTGATCGTGTCGGGGCCGGCGTCGGCCAGGCCGAGCGCGTCGAGCGCGCGCCAGACCTCGTAGACGGTCTCGTCGCGCACCCAGCGCAGCAGGAAGTTCTGGTGCACGGTCGTGCGCATGAAGCCGCCCGTGTAGTCGCGCATGACCTGCCCGATGCCGCGCAGCTGCTGCGGCGTCAGGTCGCCGCGGGTGACCTTCACGTGCACCGTGGAGAAGCCGTGCTGGCGCTGTGCCCGGACGTTGCCGGCGCAGAAGCGCTCGTAGACGCTGCCGTCGCCGTTGGGGGACGCATATCCCTGCGGCCGGTCGGGTGCGAGGGCCTCCTCGTCGACGTCGAAGCGCAGGCCCGCGACATCGAAGTCGCGCTCGGCGACCCAGTCTCCCTGCAGCTCCTCGTCGACCATCTCGCGGAACCTGTCCATGCCGACCTTGTCGACGAGGACCTTGATCCGGGCGCGGGCGCGGTTGACGCGCAGGAAGTCCTGGCGGTCGAAGATGCGAAAGCACGCTTCGGCGACCTTGAGGTACTCGCCGTCGTCGAGGCCGACGAACTCGTACAGGGTCGGCGCGATGCGCGGCATGATCGACGTGCCGCCGCCGACGCGGACCTCGACGCCGCGGACGCCGTCGCGCTCGCGGGCGAGGAAGGCGATGTCGTGGATGCCCGTCAGCGACCGGTCGGCGGTGGGCGCGCCGTCGAACGCGGTCTTGATCTTGCGCGGCATCATCTGCGTCGTGGGGTGGCGCACGAAGTAGCGCACGTAGGCGCCGGCGTACGGCGTCAGGTCGAAGACCTCGTCGTCGCAGACGCCCGCCCACGGGTCGCCCGTGACGTTGCGCACCGTGTTGCCGCAGCCCTCGCGCGACGACAGCCCGGCGTCGGACAGCTCCCGGATCGCGGCGGCCGCGTCGGGCAGCGGGACGTGGTGCAGCTGGATGTTCTGACGCGTCGTGATGTGGCCCTTGTCGAGCGGCACGTACTTCTCGATCACGTCGGCGAAGGCGTCGAGCTGGTCGGGCGTGATGCCGCCGAACGGCAGCTTGACGCGGATCATCTGCACGGCGGGCTGGCGCTGGCCGTAGACGCCCTGCTTCAGGCGGAACTTGATGAACTCGGTCTCCTCGATGTCGCCGCGCAGGAAGCGCTGGGACTCCGTGTCGAAGTCGTCGAACTCGCGCTCGATGATCGGGATGATGCGGCCGGGGATGTCCTCGCGAACCTCAGGGTTCTCGAGCGTCCCTTGGCGGCCGGCGGCGGTGGTGGGCTCCATAGGAATCTCAGGGCTCCGTGATGGCGGGCAGAGGCAGGGCCGAGATGATACATGGTAATTCCGGTCCGATTTAGGGGGTTATTGTGCACCGGTCCGGTGTGCAATCGCCGGACGGTTCGGGCGCGCCACGATCCCGGCATCCGCGGGCCGCGGCCTCGGTGCGCAGTAGCCTGCGAAACGTGCCCGACCTCGCGCTGCTCGATCACGACACCGTGCTCGCCGCCGTCTCGGCCGCGGCGGCGATCGAGGCCACCCGCGACGCGTTCCTGCGCCACCACTCGGGAGCGTGGGTCATGCCGGCCAAGGTCTATCTCGAGAGCCCCCCGTACGGCGACTTCCGTGCGATGCCGGCTCGCGGCGGGGACCTCGCGCTGCTGAAGTGGGTCACCTCCTTTCCCGGCAACCCCGCGCAGGGGCTGCCGACGGTCAGCGGCGTCGTCTGCCTCTCGGACGCGCGCACCGGCGTTCCGCTGGCGATCCTCGACGCGCGCGCCGTCACCGCGCTGCGCACCGGCGCGGTCGCCGCCGTCGCCGCGCTGGCGCTGGCGCGCCGAGGCGCGCGCAGCGTGGGCATCGTCGGGTGCGGCCTGCACGGCGCCTGGACGGCCCGCTGCCTGGCGGCCGCCGGCTACGAGGACGGTCTGTGCTTCGATCCGCGCGCCGAGGCCGCCGCCGCGCTGGCCGACGAGCTCGGCTGGGCCGTCGGCGATCTGCCCGCGGCGCTGGCCTGCGACATCGTCAACTGCATCACGCCGGGCTCGGCGGTCGTCGTCGAGCGCGAGGACCTCAGGCCCGGCCAGCACCTGAACATGCTGGGCGCCGACGGCTCGGGCAAGGCGGAGGCGAGCATCGATGCCGTCGTCGCCTGCGAGCTGTTCTGCGACGAATGGGAGCAGGCCTCGCACGGCGGAGAGCTGGCCGGCGCGGTCGCCGCCGGTCGCGTGGCGCGCGCGCAGGTCACGGCGCTCGGAGCGGTGCTGGCCGGCGACGCGCCCGGCCGCAGCGGGGCGGACGTCACCACCCTCTTCGACTCCACGGGCCTGGCCATCCAGGACCTGGCCGTCGCCGCGGCGGCGCTGCGCGCCGCGCGGTCAGGCGAGGTGCACGCCGGCAGCATCACGCTCTGAGCGGGGTAAGCCGTGCTGCGCGCCGCAGCGCCGCACTCGCCTCCGAGGAAGCTAGACGGGCAGCAGCGGGATGTCGCCGAGGATGCCCCAGACCAGGACGCCGGCGGCGGCGAACGCAGCGGCGATCGCGCTGCACACGCGCTGCACCGTCGTCGTTTCCTGCGCCTTGCGCTTGGCGTTGTCGGCCTGCACGAGGCAGCGCTCGAGAAGACCCTCCGCCCAGACGAACTCCAGCGACAGGAGCGCGAGGCCGATCGGGATGACGATCAGCGCCGGCCCCGGGAGGACGAGCATCAGCAGGCCGACCGCGAGGACCGTGAAGCCCACGATCGTGTAGAGCATCCGCACGAGGATGCCCCGCTGGCGATGGCGCTCGCGCTGCCCCTCCAGGCGCTGGACGATCCGGGGCTTCGGGGATTCGTCTGCCGTGGCCACAGCCATGCCAGCCTAGAGGGTCGATTTCGTCTTGAGCGCGGAAGGTGTGCATCCAGCTGCTACGCGGACCGGGGCGGTCGCAGATCACCGCACGAGGACGTCCGCGTCCGCGCCCTCGCCGGACGTTGCGAGCGCGTCGTCCTGCGCCGGCGCCGGCGCGGCCGGCGCAACGAAGCTCATCGCCCGTTCGGCGAGCGCCGTGATCGTGAGGCTCGGGTTGACGCCGACGTTCGCCGGCACCACCGAGCCGTCGCAGATGAGCAGGTTCTCGTAGCCGAAGACGCGGTGGCGGGCGTCGACGACGCCCTCGTGCGGCGAGCGCGCGATCACGGCGCCGCCGAGGATGTGCGCGGTCGTCGGTATCCCCGCGAGCGCCTCCATGAGCGAGCTCTGGGGCACGCCGCCGATCTGCCCGGCCATCCACTCGGCCGCCTCGTTGGCGCCCGGGATGAACGTCGGCATCGGCTTGCTCGGATCCTGCTCGGTCTGCAGGCGCATGCCGCCCCACCGGCCGGGCCGCGGGCGCAGCGCGATCGCGTTGTCGAGCGTCTGCATCACGAGCAGGATGATCGTCCGCCGTGACCACGCGCGGGGGCTCTGCAGCTGGGCGAAGCGCACCGGATGGCGCAGCATCGCGACGAGGAACTTCAGCGGGCGCGTGAGCTTCGTGCCGTCGCCGATGAGCAGCGTGTGCAGCAGGCTCATCGAGTCGCCGGCGTGACCGTAGCTGACCGTCTCGATGTGGGTGTCGGCGTCGGGATAGATCGAGCCCGAGATGGCGACGCGCTTGGTGTAGTCGACGGCGTCGTCCGGCGCCGTCACCGCGAGGATCGCCTCGCTGTTGGTCCGCACGAGCTCGCCGAGGCGGTGCGAGACGTTGGGCAGCGAGCCGTTGAAGCGGCAGCGCTGCAACAGCTTGTTGGTTCCCAGCGCGCCGGCGGCGAGGACGACGTTGCGCGCCGTGATCGTGCGCCGCTTCCTGCGCACCCAGGCGCCCGTGCGCTCGGTCGTGACCCGGTAGCCGTCGGATCCGTCGCGCGCGCCGAGCGGGCGGACGTCCACGACCTCGCGCTCGGGCAGGATGCGACAGCCGGCGCGCTCGGCCAGCCACAGGTAGTTCTTGACGAGGGTGTTCTTGGCTCCGACCGGGCAGCCGACCATGCAGCGCCCGCAGGCGATGCAGCCCGTGCGGGGCGGACCGGCGCCGCCGAAGAACGGATCGTCGATCGTCTCGCCGGGCGTGCCGAAGAAGACGCCGACGCGCGTCTTGGCGTACGTCTTGTCGGCGCCGATGTGGCGGCCGTACTCGCGCAGGAGCTCGTCGGCGGGGTCGTCGGTCGCGACCGTCGTGACGCCGAGCATCCGCTCGGCCTCGTCGAAGTGCGGGGCGAGCGCCGCCGCCCAGTCCTCTTCGAGGCCCGCCCACTGCGGGTCGTCGTAGAAGCGCGGGCGGGCCCGGTACAGCGTGTTGGCGTAGCCGAGGCTGCCGCCGCCGACGCCGGCTCCGGAGAGGATCGAGACGGTCTTGAACAGCGAGAGGCGGAAGATGCCGTGCAGGCCCAGGCGCGGCGCGAAGAAGTAGCGCCGGATGTCCCAGGTCGAGCGCGGGAACTCGTCGTCGGCGAAGCGCCGTCCCGACTCGACGACCGCGACGCGGTAGCCCTTCTCGGTCAGCCGGTGCGCCGCGACGCTGCCGCCGAAGCCCGACCCCACGACGACGTAGTCGTAGTCGTAACCGGGGTCGTCGTCCTGGGCACGAGAGCGCGGGGCCATGGCGCAGCCACCCTAGCGTGAACGTGACGGGGGCGTCAACTTTGTCCCGGCGGCCCGCAGCGGAGGAGGATCTCGGGCGTGAGACCACATCATCGCGGGGTGATCGCGAGCAGCGCCGCGGCGGTGCCGTCGAGGCCGGGGGAGGGAGCGATCGGCTCCGGCGCGGGAGCCGGCCGGCGCCAGCGCAGCACCGTGTACGTCGGGCCGAACGTGCGGCCGGCCAGCGTGTAGTCCGCGCCGGGGGCGACAGGGTCCGCCGGCCGCACCGGCTTGGAGCGCCGGCGCTCGCCCGGCCGTTGCGGGGGGAGGGCGACGTAGTCGATCTCGGCGGTCGAGAACGCGGGCTCGCGCGCGCGCCTGACGCCGGGCAGGTAGTAGCGCAGCGGGGCCAGCGCGGACGCCGGCGTCGCCACGAGCAGGCGTGGCTCGTCGATCGTCCCCAGCGCCGCCGCGGCCGCGCGCCAGTCGTCGCGCTGAAGCTGCGCGTCGGCCGCCACCCCGACGACCGCGATCGCACCGGCGAGGCAGGCGGCGCCGGCCGCGAGCGCCGCCGTTCGCCGCGCCACCCGGCTCGATGCGGCCAGCCCGGCGCCGACGAGCGCACAACCCGGCGCCAGTGCCGCGAGCACGTTGCGGGTGATGAAATGATCCTCGCCGGCCAGCGCTCCCAACACCGGCAGCAGGAGCGCCGCCGCGGTGATCGCACAGAGGCGAGCGGCGTCGCGGCGGGCGCCGTCCGCGACGCCTGCGCGACCGGACACCAGCTCGCGCACCCCGACGAGGCCCACGAGCACGACGAGCGCCGTGACGACGACGAGCGGGGTCTCGACCGGCGCGTCGTAGGCGACGAGGAACTGCTTGGGGATCTCGAGCAGCCGCCTGCCGAACGGGGTCTCGCCGATGAACGACGCCCTGTCGTCGGCGCGCTGCCCCAGCGCCAGCGGGACGAGGGCGCCGCCGGCGGCCAGCGGCAGCGCGAGTGCGACCGCCCGCTCGCGCAGGCTCGGTGCCCGCACGAGGAGCCAGACGGCCTGCGGTCCCACGAGGAAGATCGCGTAGTAGTGGGTGGCCATCGCGAGCGCGGCGACGGCCCCCCAGGCGAGCAGGCGCCCGTATCGGCGTCCGGCATGCGCCGGGTCGCCCTCGAGGGCGCGCAGCCACAGCAGCGCCGACAGGGCCCCGAGCAGCGCGAGGAGCGCGTACGCCCGGGCCTCCTGGCTGAACCACACCAAGAGGGGGTTGAACGCGACGAGCGCCGCGGCGAGCAGCGCCGCGCGATCGCCGCCCAGCCGCTTGGCGAGGGCCCAGACGACGGCGATCGTCCCCACGCCGCACGTCGCCGACAGCGAGCGCAGCCCGACCTCGCCGGTGCCGGCGACATGCGTCCACAGCCACGCGACGACGTAGTACAGCGGCGGCGTCGACTCGCTGTCGGGGATCGCCTGCAGCATCCCGCCGAGGTCCATCTGCAGCAGGTGCGCCGTGACCGCCTCGTCGTACCAGAGGCTCTGCGCGTCGAGCGTCGCGAACCGCAGGACCGCGCCGGCGAGCAGCACCAGCGCCAGCCGACCGCGATCGGTCACAGCGGGATGTTGCCGTGCTTGCGCTTGGGGCGCTCGACGCGCTTGGTCTGCAGGGTCTGGAGCGCGGCGATGAGCTTGGGCCGCGTCTCGTGGGGGATGATCACGTCGTCGACGTAGCCGCGTTCGGCCGCCGAGTACGGGTTGGCGAAGCGCGCGCGGTAGTCGTCCATGAGGCGCTCGCGACGCGCCTCGGGCGTCGGCGACCCGGCGATGTCGCGCCGGTAGATGATGCTGACCGCGCCCTCGGGTCCCATCACGGCGACCTCGGCCGTCGGCCAGGCGAGGTTGAGGTCGGCGCCGATGTGCTTGGAGGCCATGACCACGTAGGCGCCGCCATAGGCCTTGCGCGTGATGATCGTGATCTTCGGGACCGTCGCCTCGGCGAACGCGTAGAGCAGCTTCGCCCCGTGGCGGATGATCCCGTCCCACTCCTGCGCCACGCCCGGCAGGAAGCCGGGCACGTCGGCGAAGACGACGAGCGGGACGTTGAACGCGTCGCAGGTGCGCACGAAGCGCGCGGCCTTGACGCTCGCGTCGATGTCGAGCACGCCGGCGTTGCTCGCCGGCTGGTTGGCGACGACGCCGATGGCGTAGCCGTCCAGCCGCGCGAAGCCGCAGACGATGTTCGGCGCGAAGTCCTCGTGGACCTCGTAGAACTCGCCGTCGTCGACGATCATCCGCGCGACGAGCCGCACGTCGTAGGGCTTGTTCGGGTTCGCCGGCACGACCTCGTCGAGCTCGGGCTCCATCCGCAGCGGATCGTCGGTCGGCAGCACGCGCGGGGTCGGCTCGAGGTTGTTGGACGGCAGGAAGCTGAGCAGGTAGCGCGCGTCCTGCAGGCAGGCCTCCTCGTCCTCGCATGCGAAGTGCGCGACGCCCGAGCGCGAGCTGTGCGTCTTCGCCCCGCCGAGCTCCTCGAACTCCACCTGCTCGCCGGTGACCGTGCGGATGACCTCGGGCCCGGTGATGAACATGTGCGAATTGCCCTTGACCATGAAGATGAAATCTGTAATCGCGGGCGAGTACACAGCGCCACCCGCGCACGGGCCCATCACGAGGCTGATCTGCGGGATCACGCCCGAGCACGCGACGTTGCGCATGAAGACCTCGCCGTATCCGCCCAGCGAGACCACGCCCTCCTGGATCCGCGCGCCACCCGAGTCGTTGATGCCGACGATCGGGCAGCCGATCTTCGCGGCCAGGTCCATGACCTTGCACATCTTCTCGGACATGACCTCGCCGAGGGATCCGCCGAACACCGAGAAGTCCTGCGAGAAGACGCACACGCGGCGGCCGTCCACGGTGCCGTGCCCCGTCACGACGGCGTCGCCCCAGGGACGCTTCCTCTGCATCTCGAAGTCGTGCGTCCGGTGGCGCGTGAACGTGTCGAGCTCCTGGAACGAGCCGGGGTCGAGCAGCTTCTCGACTCGTTCGCGGGCGCTGAGGCGACCGCGGTCGTGCTGCTTGCGCTCGGCCTCGCGCTTCGTGCGGCCGGTCGCCTCGCGCAGCTCCTGCAGCTGTGCGAGCTTCTTCTCGTACGTGGCCGGAGCCTTCTGGCGCTTGGACATCGCGCGGGAGACGATAGTGGCGCCGGGCGCGCGCCTCACCCCGGGGTTCCCGCCCGGGGTGAGGCTCTGGCCACGAGGGGAGGTCAGTCGCGCGAGTAGGGGCGGTGGTGCGCGGCGCCGAGGTCGTCGAGCATCTCGCCGAGGATCTCGGCGGTCCGATCGGCCACGAGGGGCGAAGCGGCCGGCTCCGGGTCGGGACGCGCCGCTGCCGGGACCGATCGTGGCGCGGCCGGCGCGGGCGCGGCCGGTCCGGCGTCTCTGGAGTGGCGTCGGAGCAGGCGCGCCAGGAAGCGGCTGCCGTGCGCCGCCGGGACGTGGCCCGCGGCGCTCGCGAACGGGCGGCTGGACCGTGGGCGGCGACGCCGCGGGCGTGGCCGTGAGCGTCACCTGCGTGCCCCACCCGGCGGCCTCGAGCTGCACCGTGCCGCTTGCGCGATCGCCCTCCCAGGCGACGGTGCTCTCGGGCTCGACGCGGGTGATGCGGATCTCGCCGAACTGCGCCAGCCGCCGGCCCGGCGCACCTTCGTCGCTGACCTCCGCCCATAACTCCGGAGGCGATTTCACGAGCCGCCGCCGCGCGCTGGTCTGCTCCATGCGACGGAGTTCGCCCGCGGCGCGCGCAATCCTGCCGGCCTTGTGACCCGGCGCCCTCGTCGGACTCCCGTCCCGGCGCTCAAGGCGCTACCGGCGCCTGCCGATGATGCCGCGTGGCCCGCAGATCGCTCATCGTCGTGCTGCTGGCCGCGATCGCGACGCTCGTCGCCGTCCCCGCCGGCGCAATCGCCCAGCAGCGCTGCACGCTGCTCATCTTCTGCTCGCCCGCGCCGCCCGCCCCGGCGCCGCCGCCGCCGGTCGAGCCGGCGCCGGCGCCTCCCGAGCAGCCCGGCCCGCCCGCCGCGGGCGATGGGCGACTGCTGCCGCCGAGCGTCCCGCCCGGCCATGACGTGGCGCAGGCCGAGCCGCCGGCGCAGCCGGTCGCGCTCGGTCGGCTGCGGTCGCGCAGCGGCGGCCCCGGCCCCGACGCGTTGCGCGGGCGCAGCGGCGCCGACCTCCTGCGCGGCCACGGCGGCGCCGACCGACTGCTCGGCCGTTCCGGCGCCGACCAGCTCTTCGGGCAGACCGGCCCCGACCGCATCGCCGGCGAGTCGGGCGCCGACTGGCTCGACGGCGCCTCGGGCGACGACGTGCTGCTCGCCGGGGGCGGAGCCGACGTCCTGCTCGGCGGCTTCGGCCATGACCGGCTCTACGGCTCCGACGGCGACGACCTGCTCTACGGCCAGGCGGCGCAGGACCGCCTGCTCGGCGGCCGCGGCGCCGACGTCCTGCACGGCGGCTCGGGCACCGACACCGTGATCGGCGGGCCCGGCGCGGACGTCCTCTTCGCCGACTCCGGCCCCGACCGGCTGTTCGGCGGCGACGGCGACGACAAGCTGTTCGTCAACGACGGCGGGCGCCAGGATCTCGTCGACTGCGGGCCCGGCAAGGACACCGTGACGCTCGACCCGCGCGGCCGGCGCGGGGGGATCTCCGACTCGCAGATGCGCCGCCGCGGCCGCGTGCGCGGCTGCGAGACGATCCTCTACGCGCCCAGGCCGGCGGCGGATCCCAACCGCGGGATCACGTGGCTCGGGCCGCGCCGCGGTGCGACGAAGAGCGGCACGAGTCGTGACGACACGCTGCTGGGAAGCACCGGGGCGGACGTCATCCGCGGTCTCGGCGGCCGCGACGTGATCTGGGGCAACCAGCTGCATCGCGACGCCAGCCGCGCGCTCGATCGCCTCTTCGGCGGCGCCGGCGCCGACACGATCTACGGCAGCCCGGGCCGCAACACGATCCGTGGCGAGGACGGCGACGACTTCCTGCAGGGGGGATCGGGCCGCAACGCGATCTACGGCGGCAACGGCGACGACGAGATCCGGCTGCGCGGCAACGGGCCCAACAGCGTCGACGCCGGGCCCGGCAACGATGTCGTGCACGCCTATGCGAAGGGTGCCACGACGATCGACTGCGGCCCGGGTCTCGACACCGCCTACGTCGACGGCGACGACCGCGCCGCGGGCTGCGAGCGCGTCGTGCGTCGCTGAGTCCGCTCCGGCCGCCTCTCGCTACGCGCGCGGGCGGTACGCGCCGAAGACGTCCTTCATCGCGCTGCAGACCTCGCCCATCGAGCAGCGGTCCTTGAGCGCCTGGCGGATCGGGTGCATGAGGTTCTCCGGTCCACGGGCCGCCGTGCGCAGCTCGTCGAGGCGCCGGGCGACGAGCGCTTGGTCGCGGTCGGCCTTGAAGGCCGCGAGGCGGTCGAGCTGCGCCTGCTCGGTCGCCGGATCGACGCGCAGGATGTCCTCGATCTCGATGCCCTCGTCCTCGTACTTGTTGACGCCGACGACGATGTCCTGCTTGAGGCGGTAGCGCTCCTGGTAGCCCCACGCCGACTCGTCGATCTCGTTCGTGATGAACTCGATCGCGTTGACGGAGCCGCCCATCTCGTCGACCTTGGCGATGAGCTCGTAGGCGCCCGCCTCGATCTCGTCGGTCAGGGCCTCGACGTAGTAGGAGCCCGCGAACGGGTCGACGGTGTCGGTGGCGCCGGACTCGTGGGCGATGATCTGCTGGGTGCGCAGCGCGATCTTCGCGGCGCGCTCGGAGGGCAGCGCGAGCGCCTCGTCGAAGCCGTTGGTGTGCAGCGACTGCGTGCCGCCGCAGACGGCGGCGAAGCCCTGCAGCGCGACCCGCACGACGTTGTTCTGCGGCTGCTGCGCGGTGAGCGTGACGCCGCCGGTCTGCGTGTGGAAGCGCAGCTTGAGCGACCTGGGGTCCTTGGCCCCGAAGCGGTCGCGCATGATGTGCGCCCACATCCGCCGCACCGCGCGGAACTTGGCCACCTCCTGGAAGACGTTGTTGTGGCCGTTGAAGAAGAACGCCAGGCGCGGCGCGAACTCGTCGACCTCGAGGCCGGTGTCGAGCGCGGCCTGCACGTAGGCGATCGCGCTGCACAGCGTGAACGCGACCTCCTGGACGGCTGAGCAGCCCTTCTCACGGAAGTGATACCCCGAGATCGAGATGGTGTTCCACTTCGGGACGAACTCCTTGCAATATGCGAAGAGATCGGTTGTCAGCCGCATCGTGCCCTCGGGCGGGTAGATGAAGTTCCCGCGCGCGATGTACTCCTTGAGCACGTCGTTCTGGGTCGTTCCCCGCAGCTCGTCCAGCGGGCAGCCCTGCTCCTCGCCGACCAGCGAGTACAGCGCCAGCAGCACCGTCGCCGGCGCGTTGATCGTCATCGACGTGGAGATCGCGTCGAGCGGGATCCCCTCGAAGACGGTGCGCATGTCGTCGAGCGTGTCGATCGAGACCCCGGTCCGGCCGACCTCGCCGAGGCAGCGCTGGTCGTCGGAGTCCAGGCCCAGCTGGGTCGGCAGGTCGAAGGCCATCGACAGCCCGGTGGAGCCATGCGCGAGCAGGTACTTGTAGCGCTCGTTGGACTCCGTCGCCGAGGCGTAGCCGGCGTACTGGCGCATCGTCCAGGGACGCTTGCGGTACATCTCCTGATGCACGCCTCGGGTGTACGGAAAATCTCCTGGGGTCCCCAGATCCAGGTCGGCCGGAAGGTCCGCCTCGGTGTAGAGCGGCTGGACCTCGATGCCCGAATCGGTGTAGCGCCGGGGATCGTCCGGGCCGACGATCGGGGCGACGGTCAAGCGCTCTTGTGTGGACATACGCCCAAGGGTACGGACCGGCCTCGCAGCGCACGTGCTCGCTCGCGCCCGCGCCCGCGAAACCCACTGCGGCCCCGGACGATGCGGGGCGCGCCGAAGAAGTCGGGGAGGGCCGGCACCCTGCGGCGAAACGCGGCGTCCCGGGCGCCGTCGCCTCTGTGAGATCACGCACACGCCCCGGCGGACCGCGGCGGGCGGGCGGACGCCGCGGCGCTGGAGCGCGCAGAGGTTCAAACCGGGCGATCCGGGTAGCAGTCCCAGGAGGCCCGCTCCTCAGAGACCAACATCGCGGGCCTGTTCAAACGCCGTCAGGCTTGTCCGCAAGGCCCGCAAGTTCCGCCGCGTGCCGCGGTCGCCCCCTGTTGACAGCGGCCCCGGATTGTGGCTAGATAGCGCCCAATGCGGGGTATCGGGGGTATCGGGAGTATCGGCCCGGGAGGAAGCGCTGCTTCATCACCCACCAGTCGCGCTGCGCAAGCAGGGCGATCGATACGGACTGACGAATCTCTCCGCCATTCGCGAACAGGTCCTGCCGGGGGCCTTCAAGAACCCGGCGTAAAAGTGACCTTGCCGGCGGACATCGACTAGGAGCAGCCAAGGAATTATGGGCAAGAAGCGGAACATCGCTACAGGAGCATTGATCTTCGCCGCGGCGTGGACCCCCACGGTCGCCGTCGCGCAGGCGGAGACCGCCGGACAGGGCAACGCGGCCGGCGTCACGCAGGCCGATCAGAACGGCACGGGCGGCGGCGCCGCCGGCACCGGCGGCAACGGCGGCAACGCCAGCACTGCGAATGCCCAGGCGGCCCCCAAGGCCCCCCATAGCCTCTCGTCTCCCGACGGGCACGTCATCAGCTTCGGTGGCGACAACTCCGCTTCCAGCGGCGACGCCACCGGTGGCAACGGCGGCGACGCCACCGCCACCGGGGGTGGTGCGTCCGCGAACAACACCGCCGCTCAGGTTCTCGTCAACGCCGCCAGCACGACCGGCGACGACAGCGCGACCACCCAGAGCAACAACGGCTCGATCGACCAGGGTGGCAACACCGCGACGGGCGGCGACGCCACGGCCAACGGCGGACACGGCGGCAACGCCAACACCGGCAACACCCAGACGGGGCTCGGCAACGCGAACGCGACCGCCTCCGGATCCGAGGGCCACGCGATCGCCTTCGGTGGCGACACCGAGGCCGAGAGCGGCGACGCGACCGGCGGCAGCGGCGGCGACGCCGACGCGGTCGGCGGCGACGCCACCGCCTCGAACGTCGCTGTGCAGGTCGGCGTCAACGCCGCCGACGTCGACGCGGACGGCGACGTCGGCGTCATCCAGGACAACGACGCCTCGCTGACGCAGGGCGGCAACACCGCGACCGGCGGCGACGCGACCGCGGTCGGCGGCAACGGCGGCGACGCCAGCACCGGCAACACGCAGATCAACAACTCCAACGCCGAGGCACATGCCTCCGGCGAGGGCCACGCTCTGGCCTTCGGCGGCGATACAGAGGCCACGAGCGGCGACGCGGACGGCGGCGACGGCGGCGACGGCGATGCCGACGGCGGCGACGCGGTCGCCGGCAACGTCGCGGTGCAGGTGCCGATCAACGCTGCGGACGTCGACAGACGACGACGACGGCGACGCCGGCGTCATCCAGGACAACGACGCCTCGCTGACGCAGGGCGGCAACACTTCGACGGGCGGCGACGCCACCGGCGACCGGTGGCGCCGGCGGCGACGCCAGCACCGGCAACGTGCAGAAGGACAACAGCAACGCCGTCGCGACGAGCGATTCCGGCAGCGCGATGGCCTTCGGCGGCGACGTCGAGTCCGAGAGCGGCGACGCGGACGGCGGCGACGGCGGCGACGGCGATGCCGACGGCGGCGACGCGACCGGTGGCAACGTAGGCGTCCAGATCCTCGTCAACGCTGCGGATGACGACTTCTTCGACGATCTCTCTGCGGGCGTCACGCAGGACAACGACGCCTCGCTGACGCAGGGCGGCAACACTTCGACGGGCGGCGACGCCGACGGGACCGGCGGCGCCGGCGGCGCGGCGGCCTCGGGCAACACCCAGTCCAACAACGGCAACGCCCGTGCGGCGACCGAGTCCGCCCGTTCGGATGACGACGCCGAGAGCAGGCTGGCCTTCGGCGGCGACACCGACGCCACGAGCGGCGACGCGAGCGGCGGCGAGGGCGGCGGGGCCGACGCCGACGGCGGCGACGCGGCCGCCGGCAACACGGCTGCCCAGGGCACGATCAACGGCGGCACGATCGTCGGCATCGACGACGACGGCGACATCGGCGTCATCCAGGACAACGACGCGTCGATCGACCAGGGCGGCAACACCGCCACGGGCGGTGCGGCCACCGCAACCGGCGGTGCGGGCGGCAACGCCGACTCGGGCAACACGCAGGAGGACAACGGCAACGCCGACGGTGACGGTCCGATCAACTTCGGCGGCGATTCGTCGGATACCGGCGGCGACGCCGACGGCGGCGACGGCGGCGACGGCGACGCGGTCGGCGGCAGCGCGACCGCCACGAACACCGCCGTGCAGATCGCGATCAACGCGGTCGACATCGACTCCGACTCCGATGGCGACATCGGCGTCATCCAGGACAACGACGCCGACATCACGCAGGGCGGCAATACCGCGACCGGCGGCGCCGCGAAGGGCACCGGCGGTGCCGGCGGCGATGCGGCATCCGGCGGCGGCGGCGACGCCGATGGCGGCGACGGTGGCGACGGCGACGCCGACGGCGGCGACGCGGCGGCCGGCAACACCGCTGTGCAGGCGACGATCAACACGGTTGACATCGACGGCGACGGCGATGGCGGCGACATCGGCGTCATCCAGGACAACGACGCTTCGCTCGTCCAGCGCGGAAACAGCGCGACCGGCGGCGGCGCAGAGGCGACCGGCGGTGCCGGCGGCGACGGCACGACCGGTGGCGGCGGCGACGCCGATGGCGGCGACGGTGGCGACGCCGACGCGGACGGCGGCGAGGCCACGGCCGGCAACACGGCCGTCCAGCTGGCCATCAACGCGGCGGACATCGACGCCGACGGCGACGGTGACATCGGTCTCATCCAGGACAACGACGCTTCGATCGACCAGGGCGGCAACACCGCCACGGGCGGTGCGGCCACCGCAACCGGCGGCGCCGGCGGCGATGCCAACACGGGCAACACCGACGACGACAACGGCAACGAGGAAGGCGACGACGCGCAGCTGTTCGGCGGCGACACGGACGCCACGAGCGGCGATGCCGAGGGCGGTGACGGTGGCGACGCCGACGCCGACGGCGGCGACGCGACGGCCGGCAACACGGCCGTCCAGCTGGCCATCAACGCCGCGGACGTCGACGGCGACGGCGATGGCGACATCGGCGTCATCCAGGACAACGACGCGACCCTGACCCAGGGCGGCAACAAGGCGACGGGCGGCGCCGGCACGGCGACCGGCGGTGACGGCGGCGACGCCGACACCGGCAACACCCAGACCAACAACGGCAACGTCGAGTACGACGGCGACGGCGACAACGCCCAGCTGTTCGGCGGCGACACCACCGCCACGAGCGGCGACGCCGACGGTGGCGACGGCGGCGACGCCGACGCCGACGGCGGCGACGCGGCGGCCGGCAACACGGCCGTCCAGCTGCCGATCAACGCCGCGGACGTCGATCTCGACGACGACGGCGACATCGGCCTGACACAGGACAACGACGCGACGTTGACGCAGGGCGGCAACGAGGCGACGGGCGGCGACGCGGAAGCGACCGGCGGTGACGGCGGCGACGCCGACACCGGCAACACGCAGACCGGCAACGGCAACGTGCTGGTCGACGGCGACGGCGACAACGTCCAGGTCTTCGCGGGCGACACCGACGCCACGAGCGGCGACGCCGACGGCGGCGACGGCGGCGACGGCGATGCCGACGGCGGCGACGCGGTCGCCGGCAACATCGCGGTGCAGGTGCCGATCAACGCGGCCGACGTCGACAGCGACGACGACGGCGACGTCGGCGTCATCCAGGACAACGAGGCCGAGCTCGAGCAGGGTGGCAACAAGGCGACGGGCGGCGACGCCACCGGAACCGGCGGTGACGGCGGCGACGCCAGCACCGGCAACACCCAGACCGAGAACGGCATCGACCCGTCCAGCGGCGACAACATCCAGGTCTTCGCAGGCGACACCGAGGCCGAGAGCGGCGACGCCGACGGCGGCGACGGCGGCGACGGCGACGGTGACGGCGGCGACGCAGCGGCCGGCAACATCGGTGTGCAGCTGGCGATCAACGCCGCTGACGTCGACAGCGACGACGAGGGCGATCTCGCCCTGACGCAGAGCAACGATGCCGAGCTCGAGCAGGGCGGCAACACCGCGACCGGTGGCGACGGCGAGGGCACCGGCGGTGACGGCGGCGACGCCGACACCGGCAACGAGCAGACCCACAACGGCAACGTCGTCATCGACGGCGACGGCCACAACGTGCAGGTCTTCGGCGGTGACCCCGAGGCCGAGAGCGGCGACGCCGACGGCGGCGACGGCGGCGACGGCGACGGTGACGGCGGCGACGCGGTCGCCGGCAACATCGGCGTCCAGGTCGCGGTGAACGCCGCGGAGACCGAGGTCGACGACGAAGGCGACCTGGCCCTGATCCAGGACAACGAGGCCGAGCTCGAGCAGGGCAGCAACACCGCGACCGGCGGCGACGGCGAGGGCACCGGCGGTGACGGCGGCGACGCCGACAGCGGCAACGAGCAGACCGGCAACGGCAACGTCGGCATCCACGGCGAGGGCGAGAACATCCAGGTGTTCGGTGGCGATCCCGAGGCCGAGAGCGGTGACGCCGACGGCGGCGACGGCGGCGACGGCGACGGTGACGGCGGCGACGCAGCGGCCGGCAACATCGGCGTGCAGCTCGCGATCAACGCCGCCGACCCGGATCCGGACGAGGACGGCGACCTCGCGCTCACGCAGGACAACGACGCCACCCTCACGCAGGGTGACAACACCTCGACCGGCGGCGACGGCACGGGCACCGGCGGTGACGGCGGCGACGCCGACAGCGGCAACAAGCAGGCCGGCAACGGCAACGTCGTGGTCGATGCCGACGGCGAGAACATCCAGATCTTCGGCGGCGACGCCGACGCCGAGAGCGGTGACGCAGACGGCGGCGACGGCGGCGATGGCGACGGTGACGGCGGCGACGCCGTGGCCGGCAACGTCGGCGTCCAGATCGTCGCCAACGCGGCGGATGTCGAGAACGACGGCGACGGCGACATCGGCGTCATCCAGGACAACGACGCCACGCTCGCGCAGGGTGACAACACGGCGACCGGCGGCGACGGCACCGGCACCGGCGGTGCCGGCGGCGACACCGACACCGGCAACGTGCAGGACCGCAACGGCAACGTCCAGGTCGGCGGCGACGGCGAGAACGTGCAGGTCTTCGCCGGCACCACGTCTGCCGCGAGTGGTGACGCCGACGGCGGCGACGGCGGCGATGGCGACGGTGACGGCGGCGACGCCGCGGCCGGCAACATCGGCGTCCAGATCGTCGCCAACGCGGCTCTCGTGCCCGACGGTGACGGCGACGTCGCCCTCACCCAGAGCAACGACGCCGACCTGAGCCAGGGCGACAATCGCGCGACCGGCGGCGACGGCACGGGCACCGGCGGTGCCGGCGGCGACGCCGACAGCGGCAACGTGCAGACCAACAACGGCGTCGACCCGTCCGGTGGCGACAACATCCAGGTCTTCGCCGGCGACACCGATGCCGAGAGCGGCGACGCCGACGGTGGCGACGGCGGCGACGGCGACGGTGACGGCGGCGACGCGGTCGCTGCGAACATCGGCGTGCAGATTGCGGCCAACGCCGCCGACATCGACGGCGACGAGGAAGGCGACGTCGGGGTCATCCAGGACAACGAGGCCACGATCGACCAGGACGGCAACACCGCGACGGGCGGCGACGGCACCGGCGTGGGCGGCGCGGGCGGCGACGCCGACAGCGGCAACCTCCAGCACGCCAACGGCAACGCGCTCGTCGACGGCGACGCCACGAACGTGCAGCTCTTCGCCGGTGACACGGAAGCCGAGAGCGGCGACGCCGACGGCGGCGACGGCGGTGACGGCGACGGTGACGGCGGCGACGCGGTCGCCGGCAACATCGGCGTGCAGATCGCGACCAACGCGGCCGACGTCGAGGGCGACGAGGACGGCGACGTCGCGTTGACCCAGGACAACGACGCGACGCTGGCCCAGGGCGGCAACGACGGTACCGGCGGCGACGGCACGGGCACCGGCGGTGCCGGTGGCGACGCCGACTCCGGCAACGACCAGAAGGCCAACGGCAACGCCTCCTACGAAGGCGACGGCGAGAACGTCCAGGTGTTCGGTGGCGACACCGAGGCCGAGAGCGGCGACGCCGACGGCGGTGACGGCGGCGATGCCGATGCCGACGGCGGTGACGCGGTCGCGGGCAACATCGGCGTGCAGATCGCGGTCAACGCAGCGGACGTCGACGGCGACGACGACGGCGACGTCGGGGTCATCCAGGACAACGACGCCGAGCTCGAGCAGGGCGGCAGCGACGCGGTGGCCGGTGACGCGACGGCGACCGGCGGTGCCGGCGGCGACACGGACACCGGCAACGTGCAGGACACCAACGGCAACGCGATCGCCGACGGCGATGGCGACAACGTCCAGGTGTTCGGTGGCGACACCGAGGCCGAGAGCGGTGACGCCGACGGCGGTGACGGCGGCGACGCCGATGCCGACGGCGGTGACGCGGCCGGCGGCAACATCGGCGTGCAGATCGCGGTCAACGCAGCGGACGTCGAGGGTGACGACGACGGCGACGTCGCGCTCACACAGGACAACGACGCCGAGCTCGAGCAGGGTGGCAACACCGCCACGGGCGGCGACGCGGATGCGACCGGCGGTGCCGGCGGCGACGCCGACAGCGGCAACCTCCAGCACACCAACAGCAACGCGGTCGCGGATGCCGACGGTGAGAACGTCCAGGTGTTCGGTGGCGACACCGAGGCCGAGAGCGGCGACGCCGACGGCGGTGACGGCGGCGACGCCGATGCCGACGGCGGTGACGCGGTCGCCGGCAACATCGGCGTGCAGCTCCCGATCAACGCGGCCGACGTCGACGGTGACGACGGCGACATCGGCGTCATCCAGGACAACGACGCCGAGCTCGAGCAGGGCGGCAACACCGCCACGGGCGGCGACGCGGATGCGACCGGCGGTGCCGGCGGCGACGCCGACAGCGGCAACGAGCAGGTCGCCAACAGCAACCAGGTGTACGAGGGCAACGGCGAGAACGTCCAGCTGTTCGCGGGCGACACCGAGGCCGAGAGCGGCGACGCCGACGGCGGTGACGGCGGCGACGCCGACGCCGACGGCGGCGACGCGGTCGCGGACAACATCGCGGTCCAGGCGCCGATCAACGCGGCCGACGTCGAAGGCGACGACGACGGCGACGTCGCGTTGACCCAGGACAACGACGCATCGCTGGTCCAGGGCGGCAACACCGCCACGGGCGGCGACGCGACGTCGACCGGCGGTGCCGGCGGCGACGCCAACTCGGGCAACACGCAGAGGGGCGAGAAGCCGGACATCAACATCCCGCGCAAGCCGGAGATCGAGATTCCCGGCAAGCCGAAGCCGGCGGCTCCGCCGTCGGGCGGCGGCGGTGCCCCGCCGGTCACTCCGATCGCCGAACCGGTCCCGCCGCCGGTGACCCCGCCGGTCCCGCCCCCGGTCGTACCACCGGTGACGCCGCCGCCGGTGCCGCCGGACGTGCAGGTCCCGGAGGTCCCGGAGGTCCCGCCGCCCCCGGTGCCGTCGGCTCCGGATATCCCGCAGGTGCAGGCCGGCGAGCTGCCCTTCACCGGGCTTCCGCTGGGCCTCCTGGGGCTCCTCGGAGCGCTGCTCGCGGCGAGCGGCGGTGCGCTGCGTCGCCGGATCGACTGAGCGACCCAGCCGACAGAACGCTGCAGGACCGACCGGGGTGCCATTGGCACCCCGGTCGTCGTCTGCCGCCGGCGCGGGAGGCCAGGCGTCTGCGGCCTACCGTGCCACGACGCATGCCCCGGCCACTCGGCGCGGCGGGTGGCCGGCGAGCCGCTGGAGCTCGGACCGAGCCGCGGAGCTAGCCGCGAGCAGAGCCGGGCGAGGCGCCGTCGCCGCCGGGCTCCAGGCCCTGGAGGAGCGCTGCGACGTTCGTCTCGATGAGCTGCAGGTCGCCGTCGCCGTCGACGAACGAGAGGCGCAGATCGCCCTGCTCCCCGAGGCTCGTCGCGACCGCGATCGTCCCGACGGGTGTCGCGGCGCCGGAGCCGGCGCTGATCACGTCGCCGCTGAGCGTCGTGAGCTCCGCGTCGATGACGACGTCGTCGCCGTTGGGGCTCGCGCGCACGGCGGTGAGGTCGGCGAGCGCGATCTGGATGATCTGAACGCTCCCCGCGCCGGTCACGAACGCCAGGTTCAGGACATCGGGATCGGACGTGAGGCTGACGGCGATCGCGGACCCGCCCGCGGCCACGGGGTCGCCCCCGCTCGGCGAGTCGCTGATCGACGTGACGTCGCCTGACGTGACGACCACGTTCTCTGCGTCGTCGGCATCCGCGGACGTGTGGCCGCCGCTCATCGCGAGAGCATAACGGCCGGCGCGCCCGCCAGGGCCCGCCGGCAGGACCCGCACCGCCTCTCGGCTCGGGCACGGTCGAGCGCCCGCGGAGGGCGCGCTGCGGGGGCGTCTACGCCGCGATCAGCGGCGCAGCTGGAAGTACCGGCTGACCGTCCGGACGAGCCCTGAGCTGTCGGTGGCGACCAGGCGGACGCGATAGCGGCCGGGCGGCAGACGCCGCAGGCGCGCGGAGTTCAGGCCAGGGGCGACGTTGGTCCGCCCCGACAGCACACGTACCAGGCGCACGCAGCTCGCAGCACGGCGGTTGCGAGGCGTCAGCTTGACGCAGCGCTTGCCCGCCTTTCGACCGGTCGACGCACGCTGGACCGTCAGCGAGACCGACGCGGACTCCGAGATGCGAAAGCGCACGCGCGTCGCGCTGAACTGCAGGGAGCTGATCTGGGCGCCGCGGTCGGCGGTGGTGCCGCCGGGCCGGTTCTGCGAGCCCGTGCCTGTGCCCGGCGGGGGTGTGGAGCCCGACGGGCCGGACGCCGGCGGCGCCGGCGGCGCGGGCGGTGGCGGTGGTGGCGGCGGAGGCGGCGGCGGCGGGCAGCCGTCCTCGGAACCGGCCGTGCCCACGCAGGCGTCCTGTGTCTCGTCGCCCCATCCGTCGGCGTCGGCATCGGCCTCGATGTCGGCGTTCAGCAGCAGCTCGTAGGGCTTGGTCTCGGTCGGTGCGGCCGCGTCTCGCCGGTGTTCAGCCCCGGCTCCCACCGCTGCCACTGGGCCGAAGCTGCGGTGAACGCCGCGATCACGGGGTTGCCGTCGTTGTGGACGACGTCGACGCCGAGCCGGTCGCCGGCGGCGACCGGGATCCGCGTTCCGAAGGTGAAGATCGCCGGCGCTCCCGGCGCGAGCGAGCACGAAGGCCGACCGCGCAACCGCCGTCGTGTCGTGCACGACGCGCAGCGCGATCGGCGAGCCGGGCGGTCCCGACCCGCGGACCCGCCAGCGGACGACGACGCCGGGCACGGCCGCGAGCCCGCCTGCGGCCTGCCTCGCCGGGTCGAGCGAGGACGGAACGACGCTGCACGTCGGGGGCATCGTGTTGCTCTCGCAGAGCGGAACGACTGCGCTCGGCGCCTGCGCAAGGTTGTTGCCGACGGTCGTGGCGGCCGGCGCGGGCGCGACGGCGACCAGCGAGGCGACAACGGCGGTGAGCCCGATCGGACGTATGAGTGCGGTGGCGCGCATGGATCCGAGCCATCCTGGCAGCAAGACCCGATCGAGCGCAAATCGCTGCGGTCGGCCCGAGGATCGGCAGAGGCGATGTCGCAACGAGACCCGAGCGGGGAACGCGGCCGGTTAGGGCGCGGGCGAGCTGGTCGTAGGCGGAGCCGAGGTGGCCGGTCGCGACGGTGCGCTCGTCGCGGGTCGGGACGGCGCCGTGGGCGCGGACCCCGTCGGCTGTGACGGCGCGTCCCAGACGACCGCCGGCGCGTTGGAGTCCGAGCTCGTCTTCGGCGGCGACGCGGCCTTCTGCCGGGCGGCCGGCGGCGGCGGCGGCGGGTTGGAGGCGCGGCGCTGGGGCTGGCTGGGCTGGGCGGCGGTCTGCCGGGCCGGCGCCCGTGAGGCCGACGGCGACGACGTCCGGGTCGTGCGCCGCCCGGTCGCTGCGGAGGCGTCGGCGGCGTCTCCGCCGGAGCGCGAAGACGTCGCTGCGCGCGTACGCCGCGGCGCGGGCTGCGCGTTCGCGCGCTTCCGGGCGGGGGTGTTCGCGGAAGCGGGCGCCGGGGTCGCCGTGCCCGCGGTGCGGTTGCTCGTCGAGGGCTCAGGCGCGGTTCCGAACAGCCCGATCGACGGCACACCGAGCGAGCCGCCCACCGCCTCGGTCTGCGACAGGCCGATGAGGCTCAACGCCGCCGCGCAGCCCCCGACGGCGAGCGTCGTCGCCGCCCCGGCGCCGAAGAGCTGCGTGCGGGCCTTGCGGACGACGCGCCGGTGGCGCCGGTCGGCGCGGACGCGCACGTTCTCGGACAGCCACGCCGGCGGCTCCTGGTACTCGGGCTCGGAGTCCGCGATCGCCAGGGGCTCCGACAGCCACTTCTCGAACGCGGCGTCCTCGGCCGACAGGACAGGCGCAGGCGTGACGCCGCGGGAGCCCGGCAGGCCGGGTCGCCGCGACGGCGTCACGGACGGCGCGAGCGAGGTCGCCGGCAGCGGCGAGGGAACCGCGCGCGGCTTCGGCGGCGCCGCCGAGGGCCGTGGGGCGACGCCGACCTCGGCGAGCTTCACAGGCGCAGGGCTCGGAGCGACGCCAGGCGATTCGGGGTCGTCGTCCTCGCGCTCGACGCGCAGGACGATGCGGCGCGGCGGCCAGACGCCGGTCCGGCGGGATTCCTCGTCGAGTTCCCTGATGTTCACGATCGACCGCCCCGTCGAGTTGCCGGCCGCGCAGCCGTGATCAGGCGCATGCAACCATCCCGCATTGCGAGCAGCATAGCGCGAAGATCGCCGCGGGTCACCGGGTCCAGGAGCAGGAGAATCGCGTTGTGACAGGCCTCGCCGGCCCCGCGTGGTGGCGGTCGCCGCGCGCCGCCGCCGATCGCCGCGTGCGTTCGTCTAGCCTTCGCCATCATGGCTGCGGTCGACATACCCGTCGGCGTCTCGAATGGCGTGATCGTCCCGCTGGTCGTGTTCGGCGTCGCGGTGTGGGTGGCGCTGATCCGCTGGACATCGCAGGATGCCCGGCGGCGCCTGCAGAACCCCCAGCTCGTGCGAGCCGCGGTCGCGATCGCGGTGCTCCCCCTCGTCGGGCCGGTCATCTACATGATCCTGCGCCCCCCCGAGTTCCTCGAGGACGCCTACGAGCGGGAGATCGCGATCGCGTCGTCGGAGAAGCTCATCAGCGTGCTCACCGAGCTGCAACAGACCCAACGCGAGATCCACGCCAGCGTGAAGCACCTCGAGCAGGCGCTTCACGCCAGCCGCCGGCGCCAGGCCGCACAGCAGGCCGCGCAGGCAGGCGGCGCTCAGGCGCCGCCCGCCGGCGGGCGCCAGTAGCCGCCGCGCGGCGCAGGCTCAGGCGAGGCCGGCGCCGCCGGCCTGCGGCGGCAGCTCGGGCTGCGGCAGCTCGGGCTCGAGCGGCTCGGGGTCGCGCGGCCACGGCTTGTCGCGGGCCTGCGCGTCGCCGATCGAGATCGCCACCGCCTCCCGTGCGAGCAGCTCGAGCACGCGCTCGCGCAGCACCTGCTGGCGTCTGGCGGTCCGGGTCTGCGGCGGTGCCGGGGCCTCGTCGGGATCCGCCGGGGGATCGGCGGCTCGCAGCTCGTCGCCGCTCACGGCGATCGCCTCGGCCTCGGCGATCGCCGCGACGGTCGCCTCGCGGCGCAGCTCCAGCGCGGCCCGGGGTCGAAGCTCGGCGAGCGCCTGCTCCTCGGTCTTGCCCGAGATCTGCAGGTACACGTCCTTCGAGACGCCGTCGAAGTCCAGGGTGCGCAGCGAGTCCTCCCAGATCTCGCGCGCGCGGGCGGCGACGAGCGCGCTCGGCAGGTCGATCACCGCCTCGGCCGCGACCGCGTCGAGCACGGTCTCGCCGAATTCCTCGGCGACGCGGGTCTCGTCGCCCGCCAGCAGCGCGGCGGCGATGTCCTCGCGCAGCTCGTCGAGGGTGTCGAAGCCCGCGGCCTGCTGCGCCAGGGCGTCGTCGAGCTCGGGCAGGCGCTTGGCGAGCACCTCCTTGACCTTGACCTCGAACGTCGCGCGGCTGCCCGCCACGTCCTCGGCGCGGTGGTCCTTCGGCGAGTCGACGTTCGGGAAGTCGATCGTGACGGTGCGCGTCTGCCCCGCCGTCGCTCCCTCGAGCTGCTGCTCGAACCCCGCGACGAGCATTCCGCTGCCGAGCTCGACCATCTGATCGCGCCCCTGGCCGCCATCGAACGGCTCGCCGTCGATCAGCCCCTCGAAGTCGATGATGAGCAGGTCGCCCGCCTGCGCCGGGCGCTGGACAGCCTCGGGACGGGCCAGGCGCTCGCGCAGCGTCTGGAGCTCGGCCTCGACCGCGTCGAGCTCGACCTCGGGCTCGCGGCGCCCGACCTCCAGGCCCTTGTACTCGCCGAGCCTGGCGGGCGGGCGCACGCCGATCTCGATCGAGAACTCGAGCGGCGCGCCGTCGTCCGGCGGGCTCGTCACGTCGAGCTTGGGCTGCCCGACGAAGGCGACCTCCGCCTCGTCGAGCGCCGTCCGCCACCAGCGCTTGAGGCCGTCCTGCACGGCCTTGTCGACGACCTTCGCGCGCCCGAGACGCTGGATCACGACGGGCGGCGGGACCTTGCCCTTGCGAAAGCCCGCGACGCGCAGGTTGCGGCCCAGCTGGCGGGCGGCGCGCTCGATGGCGCGCTGGAGCTCGTCCGGCGCGACCTCGGCCACGACCCGGACGCGGCTCTCGGGGAGCGCGGTGACGGTCGTGCGGATGGAGGCGCGGCCCATCGCCGGAAGATACCTTCGTCAGCGCCGGTCAGCCGTCCGCGGACGTCGCGCGGCGATCACCGCGCCACGACGGTGACATGAAACGGCGTCCGGTGCTCCTCGACGACGGCGAAGCCCGCCAGCGCGAGCATCGTGCGCAGGGCGGAAGGAGAGATCCCCCAGTACCACGGCCCGTAGCCCTCGTCCGGGCCGCGCGCGGGCTCGGCGTTGGGATGCTCCTCGGGACCGGGCGCGATCACGAGCGTGTCGCGCCGGCCGGGCGTCTCGGCGACGGTCTCGGTGGCGAGCAGCAGCGTCTCGGTCGTCAGCTCGCGCAGGCGCTGCAGCGTCAGCAGCGGGTGTGGGGCGTGGTAGAGGACGCCCGAGCACCACACGACGTCGTGCGGGCCGACCGCGGCGATCGTCGCGGGCTCGTGCAGATCTCCCTGCACGAACCGCACCTTCGAGTCGCGCCGCGCGAGCTCTGCCCGGAAGCGATCGGTCGCGCCCATGACGTCGACGCCCGTGACGCTCGCGGCGCCGGCGTCCTCGGCGGCGAAGCACAGCGCGCCGTGGATCGTCCACATGCAGCCGACGTCGACGAACGATCGGCCCGCCGCATGGCGGGCGATGAGCTGCTCGCGCGGCGGCGACGCCGATCCGAGGCGTGCGCGCACGCGCGCGGCGGCGGTGAGGGTGCGGCCGAGCACGGTCGCGCCGAGTATGGCGTGCGCGCGCTGCTTTGGGACGTGTGGCTACAGGGCGCCGCCGGCGACCGCCGGAGCCGTCGGGTCCGCGCCCTCGTCGGCGGGCGCCTCGCGGGCGAGGTACTCCTCGGCGAGCAGCGCGTTGTCGCGCGCGCGGGTGACGACCTTCAGCAGGTCGTTCATCGAGGCGACCTCCTCGACCTGCTCCTTGATGAACCACTGCATGAACTGCTCGCTCGTGTAGTCGCTCTCCTGGCGCGCCAGCGCGGCGAGCGCGTTGATCTGCGCGCTGACGCGCTTCTCCTGCTCCAGGGCGAGCGCGACGGGCTCGACGACGTCGCCGAAGCCGTTCTGGGGCGCCGCGACGCCGGGGATCGGCGCCGGCGCGTCCGCGTCCAGGAGGTACTGGACCATCATGAGGGCGTGGTTTCGCTCCTCCAGCGCCTGGGCGTAGAAGAACGACGCGAGCCGCGGCAGCGTCTCGTCGTCGTAGTAGGAGGCGATCGCGAGGTACTGCTGCGACGCGGCGAACTCGTGGCCGATCTGCTCGTTGAGAAGCGCGACAAAAGGTTGGGCGGGCATGCCGGAACTGTATCCGCGTTTGACACGACCCGTTAGGCTCTCCTAATGAAGTTGCTCGTCAAGCCGAAGAAGCGCTGCTGCAAGAGCGACCCGCGCTGCAAGCGCTGCCCGGTGGTGACGAAGCGGCTGATCGTGCGGGGTTTCGCGCACAAACGGCCCGACGGGCTCGTCGTGATCATGCCCGACCTCAAGAAGAAGCACATGCGGGCGGCGCGCAAGCGGTAGGCCGGATCTCTGCCGCCGGCGGGTTCGCGGGTAGAGTCCAGGCCATGGCCACCTGCCTTGTCACCGGTGGCGCGGGGTTCCTGGGGTCGCATCTGTGCGACGAGCTGCTGCGCCGCGGCCACCATGTCGTCTGCGTCGACAGCCTCGAGACGGGCTCGCTGCGCAACATCGACCACATCCGCGTGCCGGAGTTCGAGTTCCTCATGAAGGACATCGTGCAGCCCTACTTCGTCGACCGCCCCGTCGACGTCGTCTACCACCTCGCCTCGCCGGCGTCGCCGATCGACTACCTGCGCCTGCCGCTGCACACGCTGAAGGTCGGCTCGCACGGCACGCACCACTCGCTCGGGCTGGCCAAGCAGCACCGCGCGCGCTTCCTGCTGGCCTCGACGAGCGAGGTCTACGGCGACCCGCAGGTCCACCCCCAGAAGGAGACCTACTGGGGGCACGTCAACCCGATCGGCCCGCGCGGCGTCTACGACGAGGCCAAGCGCTACGCCGAGGCGCTGACGATGGCCTACCACCGCCAGCAGGGCGTCGACACGGCGATCATCCGGATCTTCAACACCTACGGCCCGCGCATGCGCCCGCACGACGGCCGCGCGATCCCGACGTTCATGCGCCAGGCGCTGCAGAACCGGCCGATCACGGTGTTCGGCGACGGCAGCCAGACACGCTCGTTCTGCTACGTCGACGACCTGATCCGCGGCATGATCGCGCTCGCGGAGTCCGGCGAGACCGGGCCGATCAACATCGGCAACCCCAACGAGTTCACGCTCCTGGAGCTCGCCAACCAGGTCATCGACGTCACCGGATCGAGCTCGGAGATCATCTTCGAGGCGCTGCCGACGGACGACCCGCAGGTGCGCCAGCCGGACATCACGCTGGCGCGCGAGCTGCTGCAGTGGGAGCCGGAGACCGACCTGCACGACGGCCTCGCGCGGACGCTGGAGGCCTCGGGCGCCGCGGCGCTGGTGGGACGTGGAGGCGCCTGATCCAGGACCTGGACGCACCGGGCCGAAAAGGTTCTCTGTCCAGTGCTGGCGCGACGAAGAAACATCTGCAATCGTGAGGCGTTAGAGCAGGGGATGCCGACAACGGAGAAGCCACGGGAAGGCGCATCCGAGGCGACGGTGCAGACACCGACGTCTGATTTTGCGTTGTCCGATCGCGACGTCCGCCGCAAGCGACCGCCGGCCCTGTCCTTCCTGCTGCGCCTGGACACGCTGCGCAGCTTCGTGCGCGTCGGCACGCTGTTCATGCTCGACGCCATCGGCATCTACATGGCGATCCTCACGGCGCTGTGGCTGAAGGCGGGGCTCCTGACCGGTATCTGGCAGCTGCGCGCACACGCCGCCGCCACCGACGAGCTGTTCGACTTCGCCTGCCTGCTGACCGTGCTGCTGTTCGCGCGCTCCGGGCTGTACTCGGCGCGCGGCGAGCGGCCGGGCATGTCGCGCATCGTCTCCTCGCTGGCGCAGGTCGCGCTCGTCGCGCTCGTGTACGCCGTGGCGAGCGGCCACCAGTTCAGCTCGTTCTACATCTTCTACGGCTCGCTGTTCTTCGCCGTCATCTACGTCTCGCTGCTGCGCCTGGGCTACGAGAAGGCGACCGGGGCGCTGCTGCGCGCGGCCGGCTACCAGCGCCGCGCGGTGCTCGTCGGCAGCGGCCAGCACATCGAGGCCGTCGGCCACGCGCTGCGCGACGCGGCGCACCCGACGGTCAACGTCGTCGGCTTCATCTCGCTGACGCCGCGGCCCAACAACGGGCTGCTCTCGCTCGGGACGCTCGACGAGCTCGCCCAGGTCATCCATCGCTACCGCATCGACGAGGTGATCATCGCCGACCCCGACTTCCCGCAGGAGCGCGCGGTGGTGCTCGTCGACGTCGCCCACGCGGCGGGCGTACGGGTGCGGATCGCGCCGTCGACGATGGAGCTGCTCGTCCACCGCGCCGAGTTCGTGCCCGGCGAGGCGGTACCGCTGTTCGAGCTCAAGCCGCCGGTATTCGAGGGCTTCGACTTCCTCGTCAAGCGCACGTTCGATCTCGTCGGCTCCGCGTTCCTGCTCGTGCTGCTCAGCCCGGTCCTCACGCTGAGCGCGCTCGCCGTGCGCTTCAGCTCCCGCGGGCCGGTCATCTACCGCTCGCTGCGCCCGGGGATCGGCGGCACCCCGTTCGCCTGCCTGAAGTTCCGCACCATGTACCGCGACGCCGACCAGCGTCAGGCCGACCTCGAGTCGCTCAACGAGGCGACGGGCGCGCTGTTCAAGATGCGCGACGACCCGCGCATGACGCCGGTCGGGCGCTTCCTGCGCCGCTATTCGCTCGACGAGCTGCCGCAGCTGTTCAACGTCGTGCGCGGCGAGATGTCGCTCGTGGGCCCGCGTCCGCTGCCCGAGCGCGACTTCCAGCGCCTCGAGGAGTGGCACAAGAAGCGCTACCTCGTCACGCCCGGGATCACCGGCCTCTGGCAGGTCTCGGGCCGCTCCGAGCTGGACTTCGACGATCTCGTGCGTCTGGACTTCCTCTACCTCGAGCGCTGGTCGGTCTTCCTGGACCTGAGCATCCTCGTCAAGACCGTGCCGGCCGTGCTGACGCGGCGCGGCGCCTTCTGAGTGGGCGCGCTGCGGCGCCGGGCGGCGCTCGGCGTCGTCTTCGCGATCGCCGTCCTGTGCGCGATCTGGCTCGTCCGCGGCGGCGCTGACGCCAAGCCGCTGCCCGGCCAGCCGCTGCGCGTGCTCGCCAAGCAGAAGGGGCTGGAGATCGGCACGGCGGTGCGCGGCGACCAGGCGAAGAAGAATCGCGCCTACCGCCAGCTGATCGCCGCGCAGTTCTCGACGGTGACGCCCGAGAACGAGATGAAGTGGGAGCAGATCGAGCCCGAGCGCGGCACGTTCGAGTTCGGCCCCGCCGACGAGATCGTCGACCGGGCCCGCGAGGCGAGCCAGAAGATCCGCGGCCACACCCTCGTGTGGCACTTCCAGCTGCCGGGCTGGGTGCGCGAGCTGGGTGCCGACGACCTGCGCCAAGCGACGCGCGAGCACATCCGCCGGGTGATGGAGCACTACAAGGACGACGTCGGCGTCTGGGACGTCGTCAACGAGCCGGTCTCCGATCGCGGCGGCCTGCGCCCGTCGGTGTTCGCGCGCCGGCTCGGCCCCGGCTTCATCGCCGACGCCTTCCGCACGGCGCGCACCGCCGATGCCGACGCGAAGCTCTACCTCAACGAGATCGGCGCCGAGGGGATCAACGCGAAGTCCAACCGCCTCTACGAGATCGTCTCCGCCCTCAAGCGCGACGGCGTGCCGATCGACGGCGTCGGCTTTCAGGTGCACGCCAACCTCGCCGGCCTGCCCGCTGACTTCCTCGCCAACATGCAGCGCTTCCGGGCGCTCGGCCTCGAGATCGCGATCACGGAGGCCGATGTCGGCCTGAAGCTGTCGCCGAGCGCGCAGGACCTCGAGGCGCAGGCGCGCATCTACGAGCAGATCGTCAACCGCTGCATGTCGGTGCGGTGCACCTCGCTGACGTTCTGGGGCTTCACCGACAGCCGCTCGTGGATCTCCGAGACGCAGGCGGGCATGGGCGCGGCGACGCTGCTCGACGACACGCTGCAGCCCAAGCCCGCGTTCTTCGCGGTGCAGCGCGCGCTCGGCGGCTGAGCGCCGGGCGGCGTCAGCGCACCAGCGCGGGCGCCGGCCGGATGACGCGGACGTACGTTGCCCCGTCGGTCGACTCGATCGCGTCCGAGCCGCCGCCGCGGCGCGCGCGGACGATCGTGATCGGGCTCGGATCGACATCGCCGTTGGCATCGAGCCGGTAGCTTCCGAGGATGCCGCGGCGCGGCTCGGTGCCGAGCAGCCTGCGCGTCACCGACGCACGCGTCCCATCCGATCCGGCGATCGCGTCGAGCATCGTGGCGGCGGCCGCCGCGGCGTAGACGCTGTGCCGGTGGACGGCCGCGTCGGGCTGGGTCGCGGCGAAGTCGCTGACGAAGTTGCGGCCGCCGGGACCGAGCTGTTGCGGCGCTAGCCCGCCGACGCTGAGGTACACGCCGGCCGCCGCCTCTCCCGCCGCCGCGAAGAGCTTCGAGACCGGGAGCAGGCCGTCCATCGAGATGATCCGCACGGCAGACCGCAGACGCGCGCGCAACGCGCGGATGACGGCGCCGCCGTTCGTGTCGAGCAGACCGCTGACGAAGACCGTGTCCGGGCGCGCGGCGGCGACCGTGGCGGCGAGCTCGCGATAGCCGCGCGATCGCGCGCTCCAGCGCCGCGCGCCGACCACGCGCAGGCCGAGCCGGCGCGCCGCGCGCCTGAACGCCACGGCCATGCTCTCGCCGTAGCCGCCGTCGCTGAGAACGAAGACCCGGCGCGCTCCGAGCGCCTCGGCGAGCTGCGCGTCCGCGGCCCCCTGGGCGCCCTCCGTCGGAAACAGGCGCGCGTAGTTGCGCCGGCCTGTCGGATAGAGCGAGCGCAGCGCGCCCTCAGGGCTCGCCGGTCCCGCTCTCGTGAGGCCGACATCGGCGTTGGTGGGTGAGATCATCGCGAGCGCGCCGCCCGCTGCGCGGCCGGCGATCGGGATCTGCTCGACCGCGCAGCCGGAGTTGTAGGGGCCGACGATCCCGATCACCCGCCGGCTGGCGACGAACGCCTTCGCGTTTGCGGCGCATTTGGCGGAATCGAAGATCCCGGTCTGCGCGGTGGAGTCGTCGCAGGACTGGTAGCCGACGGTGAACCGGCCGGCGCGAAAGCCGCGCCCGCGCAGGACGAACGCGATCGCCTGGCTCATCTGCCGCGTGGGCAGGGCCGACCCACCGCGCAGCGGCAGATCGGAGACGATGAGCCGATCCGGGCTGCCCGCGCCGCTGTGGACCACGCGCCCGCACGTGGACGCCGGCAGCGCCCCCGCGGCGGCCGTCTCGCTCGCCGCCTCGGCCTCGGCGCCGGCCACCGTGACCCAGAGCCGGCCCGCGCCGAAGGCAGCGCTGCGCGGGGTGCCGCCCAGCTGGATGGTCGCGACGACCCGGTTCGTCGCCGGGTCGACGCGCGACACCGTTCCGCGCAGCGCGTTGACGACCCAGACCGCGCCGCCGCCGACCGTCACGAAGCTCGCGCCCTCGCCGACCGGGATCGTTCGCTGGACGACGCGCGGCGTCGGGTCGATGCGCCACAGGAGGCCGTCGTAGGGCGCCACCGCCCACACCGCGCCGGCCCCGACGGCGATGCCGCTCAGCCCGTTCGTCGCCAGCCTCACGCGCGGGGCGGCGGCGCTGCGGTCGACGCGCGTGAGCGTGTCGTCGTCGTCGAGGGTCCATACGCTGCCGTCGCCTGCCGCCACGGCCACCGCCGAGACCGCCGCCACCGTGCGCTCGATCCGCGCGCTGCGCGGATCGATCCGCGAGACGCTGAAGTCGGGGTTGACGACCCAGACCGCATCGCGTGCGACCGCGATGTGGTTCGAGGTCCGGTTCGACGTGCGACCGGTCGCGGGCGGCAGCTGCACGGTTGCGCGGATGGCGCTCGAATCGGTGTCGATGCTCGACACCGTCGTCGCCAGGGGCCCGACGAACTGGGCGCGGGTGCGCCTGCCGTTGGCGACCCACAGCGCCCCTGCCCCGGCCGCGAGGTCGGTCGGCACGCTGCCGGTCCCGAACGTCCTGAGCGCGCGGGTGCGCGGATCGATGCGCGAGACCGCCTGGCGATCGGCGTCGAGCACCCAGACGCCGCCCTCACCGACCGACAGGCTCGTCGGCGTGCCGCCGATCCGCACGGCGCCGGTCACGCGATCCGTCGCCGGATCGATGACCGCGACGGAGCCGGGCGCCACGCGGACGTCCGGCGGCGACTTCGTCGCGCCGCCCGCGAGCAGCGCGGCAAGGCCGGCGGCGGCCCCGAGCACGACGAGCGCCGCGAACGCCCGCAGGGGGACACGGCGGCGGGCCCACCGCGGTTCGCCGGGCCCGGCAGCGGGCGGCGCGGACACGCGTTCGCGCGGCGGCGTGAGGTCGAGCGCCGGGGCCTGTTGGAGGATCGCCTGCTCGAGGCGCCGTAGATCCGGGCCGGGTTCGATGCCGATCTCCTCGACGAGCGTGCGCCGCGCCTCCTGGAACACGCGCAGCGCCTCCGCCTGCCGGCCGGCGCGGTACAGCGCGAGCATGAGCTGGCCGCGGGGCCGCTCGCGCAGCGGATTGCGCGCGACGTGGCTCTCGAGCTCGGCGACGAGGTCGGGGCGGCCACCGCAGGCAAGATCGGCTTCGAAGCTCTCCTCGACGGCCGCCAGCCGCAGCTCGGCCAGCCGCGGCAGCTCGGACTGCGCGAAGGGCTCGTTCTCGAGGTCGGCCAGCGGCGGCCCGCGCCACAGCGCGAGCGCCTCGCGCAGGAGAGCGTTCGCGTCCCCGTGCCGGCCCTCCGCGGTCGCCGTTCGCGCGGAGCGCGTCAACGCCCGGAAGCGTTCGAGGTCCAGCTGCTCGGGGGCGAGCCGCAGCACGTAGCCGGGCTCGTGCGTGAGGAGAACACGCGGCTGCGCGCCGGGATCGCGATCGGGCTCGAGCAGCTTGCGCAGCTGCGAGACGTGGCCGTGCAGCGCGGTGAGCGCTGTGCCCGGCGGCGCCTCGCCCCACAGCAGGGCGACGAGACGATCGGTCGAGACGGTCTCGTTGGCGTGCAGCAGGAGGATCGCGAGCAGCGCGCGCTGCTTGCGGCCGCCGAGCGCCAGCCGCTCGCCGCCGGCCCGGACCTCGAGCGGTCCGAGCACGGCGAACTCGAGCGGTCGCGACACAGCGCGAAGTTAGCCGGAAATTAGTACGCCCGTAGCGCTCCGGCCGACGGTGGCCTCACTTCAGCGCTGCACGAGAAGGAGATGGCACCATGACCACATCGTTCCCACCGGCCCCACGGCGGCACCGCACCACGAGGCGCGCGCTCGTCGCGGCGGTCGCGGCGGCCGGCCTCGGCGTCGCGGGCTGCGGCTCGGATGACGACGACCCGGTCGCGACGTCCACCCAGCCGGCCACCACGTCCGCTGCGGCTGCCCCGGCAGGGGCGGTCGCGGCCGAGCTGCGGGGCACGTACGAGCGGCGCGTCACCCGCGCCGACATCGCTCGCACGGCGAAGATCAGAGACGAGTCCGGACCCAACCAGCACGTGCCGCCCCCAGGCGTCAAGCGGCTCGTGATCGACGGCGCCAAGCTGCGCGTCGAGGATCCGGCGCCGAAGCCGCCGGTGGTGGTCGAGCAGAGCATCACCGCCACCGGTGACCAGCTCGCCATCGAGGCCTACATCAGGCCCGAGCGAGGCAGCTTCTGCGGCCCCGAGATTCCGCAGAACGCCACCTACCGGTGGGCGCGCGACGGCGCCGTCCTGCGGCTGGAGGCGGTCGGCGACACCTGCGCCGACCGCGACTCGCTGCTGACCGGAGACTGGACGCCGAGCACCGGCTGAGCGCCGGGCCGGCCGCAGCTCGCGTTCTGGCAGCGCGGCCTGCGGCCGGTGGCGGAACCGAGACCGTGGCGGTGTATCTGACGCCTTCGCGGCGCGTCTGTATGTGAGAGTCGCGATGTCCGCGACGGCGAGCGATGACAGGGGTGCGCGATGGGAACGCAGGATGGCGTCGTCGAACCGGTACCGGCGGAGGTCACGGACTTCATCGCGCAGGCCCTGTGGCGCGTCCCGCAGTTCGACCCGACGCTCGCCATCGCCGTGGCGGACTCGCCGGAGGACCTCGGGCGCCGCAACGAGCATCCGTCGCACCCGCTCGTGACGGTCGGCGACTCGCTGACGCACGGCTTTCAGAGCGGCGCGATCCACAACACGCAGCTGTCCTATCCGGCGCTCATCGCGCGCGAGCTTGGCATCTACGAGCGCTTCCAGCACCCCAGCTACGACCGCTTCGGCGGCCTGCCGATGAACATCGAGTACCTCCTGCGCGAGCTCGAGGACCGCTTCGGCGACAGGCTCAGCCCGTTCGAGCTGCCGCTCGTCGCGCTGAAGGCACGCGACCTCATGGACGAGGCCGAGGCCTTCTGGGAGGGCGATGCGCAGCCGCCCGGGCGCTTCGCCACCCGCAATCACAACCTCGGGATCTACGGCTGGGACCTCTACGACGCCAACGCGCGCAGCGCCGCCGACTGCCGCGCCGACATCGCGGCGCCGACCGACGCGCTGTTCAAGCAGGTCGTCCAGAACGCCAACGAGCGCGCCGCGCTGCGCGTGCTCGCGCCCGGCCCGGCCGGCCAGGAGCTGCTCAGCCCGCTCGCCACGGCGGTGGCGCTCGGCGAGGACGGCACGCGCGAGACGCCCGGCGCCGGCGACGGGATCGAGACGCTGATCGTCATGCTCGGCGCCAACAACGCGCTCGGGACGATCACGAAGCTGCGCATCCGCTGGTCCCAGCGCAGCTCCTACGAGGCGCCCGAGGCCAAGCAGCACTACACCGTGTGGCAGCCCGAGCACTTCCGCCAGGAGCTCGCGCGGGTCGTCGAGCGCGTCCGCGCCTGCCGCGCCCGGCACGTCATCCTCGCGACCGTGCCACACGTCACGATCGCGCCGATCGCGCGGGGCGTCGGCACGAAGAAGCAGGGCTCGCGCTACTTCGCGCACTACGCACGGCCGTGGGTCACCGACGCGCGCTTCGACCCGGATCGGGACGACCACCTCACCGCGTCGGACGCGCGCGCCGTCGACGCCGCGATCGACCTCTACAACGCGGCGATCGAGGCGGCCGTCCGCGCCGCGCGCGCGGACGGGCTGGACTGGCTGCTGCTCGACGTCTGCGGGCTGCTCGATCGCGTCGCGTCGCGCCGCTACATCGAGGACCCCACGGCGCAGCCGGAGTGGTGGACCGCGTACGAGCTGCCCCAGCCGCTGCTGGACCTCGACCCGGTGCCGACCTCGCACTTCCTGCGGGCGGGCCCGGACGGCCGCACGGCGGGCGGGCTGTTCTCGCTCGACGGCGTCCACCCCACGACCGTCATGTACGGGCTCATGGCCGAGGAGCTCATCCGCGTCATGAAGCTCGCCGGCGTCCGGTTCCAGCCGGGCGCCGCCGGCGCGGGCACGCAGATCGACTTCGAGGACCTGATCCGCCGCGACTCGCTGCTCGTCGCGCCGCCGCGCTCGGTGTCGGGCGACCTCGAGCTCATCGGCTGGCTCGACGACACGCTGGGCTTCGCCTGGCGGCTGCTGTCGCGGGGCCGCTGAGGGCCGCGCGGCCGCGGGCGGCGGTCGGCATCCCGCGCGACGGCCATAATCGGCGCGTGGCCTACCGCTACCTCTTCGAGCAGCTCGTACGCCGCGAGCTGCGCCAGAAGTACAAGGGCTCGGCGCTCGGCGTGCTGTGGTACCTCATCAACCCGCTCGTGCTGATGGGCGCCTACTACCTCATGTTCGGGCTGATCTTCAAGCTCGACACGATCGACGACTACCCGCTGTTCCTCATGGTCGGGCTCGTCGTCTGGATCTTCTTCAGCCAGTCGGTGCTGTCGGCGGCGCCGTCGCTGCTCGAGCAGGGCGCGCTCGTGCGCAAGGCACGCTTCCCGCGCGCCGCGATCCCCGGCGCGGTCGTCAGCGTCCAGCTCGTGACGTTCCTCGTGATCCTCGCGCTCGTCGCCGTCGTGACGATCGCGATCCGCGGCACGCTCGACGTCTCGCTGCTGCTGCTGCCGCTCATCCTCGCCTGCCTGTACGCGTTCACGCTCGGCTTCGCGCTGGCGGTGAGCATCCTGCACGCCTACTTCCGCGACGTCGCGCCGATCCTCTCCGCGGCGCTGCTGCCGTGGTTCTTCGTGTCGCCGATCTTCTTTCAGATCGACTCGATCACGCGCAACGACGCCTACCGCCACCTGCTCGAATGGGGCAACCCGATCGCCCCGTTCATCACCGCGATCCGCGACGTGATCTACGCGGGGGTCGTGCCGGAGCTCGACGTGCTCGCCTACGTCGCGGTCGCGGCGGCCGCGATGCTGTTCGGCGGCAAGTGGCTGTTCGACCGCATGCAGGACGAGCTGGCGGTCGTCGTCTGATGGCCCGCCGTCCCGCGCTCGACGAGGGCGTGCAGCCCGGCGAGATCGTCCTCGAGCACGCCTCGCGCGCGTTCAGCGTCAAGGCCGACCGCGGGCGGACGCTGAAGGAGATGCTGATCGGGCGAACGCGCGCCGGCGGCCCGGCCCCGGTGGAGGCGCTGAAGGACGTCTCGCTGCGCATCGCGCCGGGCGAGACCGTCGGCATGGTCGGCCGCAACGGCGCCGGCAAGTCCTCGACGCTGCGGGTCCTGTCGGGGATCGTCCCGCTGAACTCCGGGCGCGTCGCCTGCGGTGGGCAGGTCGTCGCCCAGCTCGAGCTCGGCGCCGGCTTCGGGCGCGACTTCTCCGGCCGCGAGAACATCTTCCTCAACGGCGCGCTGCACGGGTTGGTGAAGGAGCAGATCGAGGAGCGCCTGGAGGCGATCATCGCCTTCTCGGAGCTGGGCGACTTCATCGACGCCCCGGTCGCGACGTACTCGTCGGGCATGTTCCTGCGCCTGGGCTTCTCGATCGCCGCGCACCTCGACGCCGACGTGCTGCTCATCGACGAGGTGCTCGCCGTCGGCGACGAGGCCTTCCAGCGCAAGTGCGAGGCGCGGATCGCCTCGCAGATCGCCGCCGGCGCCACGCTCGTGCTCGTCTCCCACGACGCGGCGCTGATCGAGCGCACCTGCGAGCGCGTCGTCGTGCTGGACGGCGGCGAGGTCGCCTTCGACGGGCCGGTCGGCGAGGGCATGCCGTTCTACCACCGGCTCATGGGGACGGCCGAGGGCGCTGACGCGGTGGCGCCGTGATGAGACCCGAGGAGGCGCTGGCCGCGGCACGCGCCGCGGCCGCGAAGCGCGACGACGCCCTGCCGCCGGGCACGACGATCGAGCCCACCGAGCGCGTCTCGATCGAGCAGCTCATGGAGTGGGCGAACATCGAGCCCGACGTCGATCTCATGCGCTCGACGCGCAAGCTCGGCGCGCCGATCACGTGGGCCAAGCGCCAGCTCGTCCACGTCCTGCGCCAGTACCTGCGCGAGCTGCAGTCCCAGCAGACGCGCTTCAACCTCAACCTGCTGATCCGCGTCGCCGAGCTCGAGGACCGCGTGGCGCGGCTGGAGGAGCGCGCGGGGCCGCCGCCGCCACCGCCGCCGCCGCCCGAGCCGACCGACCCGTGAACGTCCACCAGGTCCTCAGCGGCGCCGGTCCCTACGACGCGGTGACGACGCAGGCGCTCGCCTTCCGCGAGCGCTTCCGCGCCTGGGGCTGGGGCGGGCGCGACGTCGCGGCGGAGATCGACCCGCGCATCGGCGACAGGATCGCGCCGCTGCGCTCGCTGGACGCGCGCGATGGCGACGTGCTGCTCGTGCACTACTCCGCGTACGCGCCGAAGCTGCGGCGCGTGCTCGAGATGCCCCAGCGCACGCTGCTGATCTCGCACAACATCACGCCGGCGCGCTGGTTCTGGGACCACGACCCGCAGGCGGGCGTCGTCTGCGCGCTGGGGCGCAAGCAGCTGCCGCAGTTCGCCGCCGCCGCGGACGTCGCCGCCGGCGTGTCGCTCTACAACGCGCAGGAGTTCGGCTCCGACGTCGTGATCCCGATCCTGTTCGACCCGGCGGGTCTCGGCACGCCCGGACCAGCCGAGCCCGAGGGACCCCCGACGATCCTCTTCGTCGGGCGCCTCGCACCGCACAAGCGCCAGGACGCCGTCATCCGCGCCTTCGAGCTCTACCGCCGCCGTCATGCGCCGGACGCGCGGCTCGTGCTCGTCGGCGCGCCGATCAACTGGCCCTACGACGCCGCCATGCGCGTTCTCGCCGAGGAGATCTCGCCCGGCCGCGTGACGATCGAGTCGGGGCTCACGAGCCGGCAGCTGGCCGACCGCTGGCGCTCGGCGCACGCGTTTCTGTGCCTGTCCGAGCACGAGGGCTTCTGCATCCCGCTGCTGGAGGCGTTTCACTTCGGCGTCCCCGTGATCGCCCGCGCGATCGGCGGCGTGCCGGAGGTGGCGGGCGACGCGGCGCTGCTGCTCGGCGACGCCGACGACGAGAGCGTGGCCGCCGAGCTGCTGGCGCTGGCCGTCGGCGACGCCGAGCTGCGCGCGGAGCTGCGCGAGCGTGGCGCCGGCCGGGTCGCGGCGTTCGCGCCCGAGCAGACCGCGCAGAAGCTGCGCGACGTGCTCGAGTCGCTCGCCGCCGCCCCGTAGGCCGATCGTGGCGGATACACCCCTGCATGCGGGGACTATTCGCCAATCAACCCCGGAGAACCCTACGAGCGTGGCTGCGCGAGCGCATGCACGGGCCCGGCGCCGGCGACCGGCTCGGGCCCGTCGAGGTTCGTCGTCGCGTAGCCGAGCTCGTCCATGAGCGCGCAGAACGCCTCGTTCGTGTCGTGCAGCTCGCAGACGATCGCGGGGCGGTGGCGCTCGATCGTCGTGCGCATGCCGGCGATCGCCTGCAGCTCGGCGCCCTCCGTGTCGATCTTCACGACGTCGGGCGGCGGGATCTCGCCGGCGGCGACGAGCGCGTCGATCGACACGACCGCGACGTCGATCTCCGCGCGTACGTCGGCGTGGCGTCCGGTCGAGGCGAGGTGCGACCAGCTCGCCTCGCCGACGACGAGCAGGCGGTCGCGGCCGTTCGCGGCGCCGACGGCGGCCTCGCGGATCTCGGCGTGGGCGAAGTCGTTGAGCGCGATGTTGTTGGCGACGGCGCGGGCGCAGGCCGGCACCGGCTCGAAGGCGACGACACGGCCCTGCGCGCCCACGAGGCGCGCGCCGAGGATCGTGAAGAAGCCGACGTTCGCGCCGATGTCGTAGAACACCGCGCCCGGCGCGACGAGCCGGCGCAGCGCCTCCTGCACCGGCGGCTCGAGCGTGCCCCGCACGATCAGCCCCGCGTGGGCGTGATCCAGCGGCAGGTCCGACGTCGAGACGTACAGCAGGTGCGCGAGGCCGCCGGCGACCGGCACGGGAGCGCGGCCGTACCAGCTCGACGCCCTGCGCAGCAGCGCGCGCGAGGCGCGCCCTGAGCGCACGCGCCCGGCGAGCTCGGCGCGGCGGTCCTCCGGCATGCCGGTGATGAGGTGCGTGGCCCCGTTGCGCAGGCGCCCGGTCAGCTCATGGCGCAGTTCCTTCAGCGGCCCGGGCATCCGCGGATGATCGCAGCCGGGGCGCGAGCGCTCGCCCATCGTGTTCGCGCGTGGGACACACATCGAAATTTCGAAGACGAACGGGCTGACGCTGCGTAAGATGGTGCTGCCGCCCCGCCCGTCTCACCGGCCGTGGGTCATCGCGCGGAACACCGCCGAACCGATACGAGATGGACGAGTTGACCGCACCACCCACCCCTGCCGCACCGCGTTGCACCTGCGACGTGGAGCACGCACGCGGCACCGTCGCCGGCGGCGCTGCCGGCGGGCTCGTCCGGTGAGCCTGCGTTCCTCGCGTCTGGACGCGCTCTCGCGCATCCGCGACGCCCGTACTGCGCCCGCCCTGAGCCGCGCCATGCCGATCGATCCGTGGCGGCTGGTCTCGCGCCGCTTCTCGCTGGAGAGCCCGGCCGAGGCGGAGACGCTGTTTGCGATCGCCAACGGCTACATGGGCATCCGCGGCGCGCACGACGAGGGCCTGCCCTCCAACGACCCCGGGTTCTTCCTCAACGGCTTCCACGAGACGTGGCCGATTCCCTACGGCGAGGCCGCGTTCGGCTTCGCGACGACCGGCCAGACGATCGTCAGCGCGCCGGACGGCTCGGTGATGCGCCTCTACGTCGACGAGGAGCCGCTCGTGCTGGGCGAGTCCAAGCTGCTCGCCTACGAGCGCGTGCTCGACATGCGCAGCGGCATCCTGGAGCGCAGCGCGCGCTTCCGGACCGCCCGCGGCGCCGTCGTGCAGCTGCGCTCGCAGCGTCTCGTCTCGCTGCACTGGCGCCATCTGGCGGCGATCTCCTACGAGGTGACGCTCGTGTCGGGCCAGGCCGAGCTGGCGATCGCCTCCGAGCTCGTCACCCACCTGCCGCGGCCCAAGGGCCACGACGACCCGCGCATCGGCGTGCGGATGGACGAGTCGGCGCTTGCGCCCGTCAACCAGTTCGTCGACGACACGCGCGTCGTGCTCGAGCTGCGCACGCGTTCGAGCGGGATGGGCCTGGCCTGCGGCATGGAGCACCAGATCGAGACCGAGCTGCGTCACACGATCGAGTCCAAGGTCCACGAGGAAGAGGGCCGCGTCGTGTTCTTCCTCGACGCCGAGGCGGGCGTTCCCGCGCGCGTCACGAAGCTGCTCGGCTACCACCATGCCGACAAGGCGCCTCCCGGCGACCTCGTGCGGCGGGTCAGCCGCACGCTGGACCGCGCCGCGAACGACGGCTTCGAGCGGATCGCCGAGGTCCAGCGCGAGCGCCTCGACGCGTTCTGGGAGCACTCCGACATCGAGATCGACGGGCCCGAGGACATCCAGCAGGCCGTCCGCTTCAACCTCTTTCAGATCCGCCAGGCGTCGGCGCGCGTCGAGGGCCACGGGATCGCCGCCAAGGGGCTGACCGGCCGCGGCTACGAGGGCCAGTACTTCTGGGACACCGAGATCTACGTCCTGCCGGTGCTCACGTACACCCAGCCGCACGTCGCCCGGCGGCTGCTGCACTTCCGCTACGAGATGCTCGAGGCCGCGCGCCGGCGCGCGCGTCAGCTCGGCCATCGCGGCGCGCTGTTTCCGTGGCGCACGATCTCCGGCGAGGAGGCGTCGGCCTACTACGCCGCGGGCACCGCGCAGTACCACATCAACGCCGCGATCTCCTATGCCGTGCGGCAGTTCGTGCGCGTCACCGGCGACGAGGAGTTCATCGCCCGCGAGGGCGTCGAGATCCTCGTCGAGACGGCGCGCCTATGGGCCGATCTCGGGTTCTTCTCCCAGCGCCGCGACGGCCAGTTCTGCATCCAGGGCGTGACGGGCCCGGACGAGTACTCGGCCGTCGTCGACAACAACGCGTACACGAACCTCATGGCCCGCGAGAACCTCGCCGCTGCCGCCGAGGGGCTGCAGATGCTGCGCGACACCGACCCCGAGGCCTACGACCGGCTTGTCACCCGGCTGCGGATCGAGCCGCACGAGCCCGACGACTGGTGCCGCGCCGCCGAGCGGATGTTCATCCCGCACGACGACCGCGACGGCGTGCTGCTGCAGGACGAGCACTTCCTCAACCGCAAGCCGTGGGACTTCGAGAACACCCCGCTGGACCACTATCCGCTGCTGCTGCACTACCACCCGCTGAACATCTACCGCCATCAGGTCATCAAGCAGACCGACGTCGTGCTCGCGACGTTCCTCGCCGGCGACCGCTTCTCGCTGGACGAGAAGCGCCGCGTCTTCGAGTACTACGACCCGCTGACGACCGGCGACTCCTCGCTGTCGTCCTGCGTGCAGAGCGTCATGGCGGCCGAGGTCGGCGACGTCGAGGCCGCCTACGACTACTTCCTTCTCAGCGTCGCCGTCGACCTCGCGAACCTCGCGGGCAACGTCTCCGACGGCATCCACGTCGCCTCGTGCGGCGGCGTGTGGATGGCGCTCGTCAACGGCTTCGCCGGCCTGCGCGACATCGACGGCTACGACCTGCGCTTCACGCCGCGCCTGCCCGCCGACTGGAGCCGGATGCGCTTCCGGCTGATCTTCCGCGGCAGCCGCCTGGAGGTCGAGATGACCCAGGAGGCGACGACGTTCACGCTGCTCGACGGCTCGGCGCTGACGCTCGTGAGCGACGGCGAGAGCTTCACGGTCAACGGCACCGGGCCGGTCGTCGTGCAGGTCGCCGTACAGGCCACTGCGAGCTAACGAGCGCGCGGGAGCGTGGCCCGGGCTACGGCAGCACGTCGACGACGCCGGCATGCCAGCGCACGAGCGCCCAGTCGCCGGTCTGCGGATCGCGCTTGGAGAGGATCACGTGACCGCCGTATCCGATGAACGCTGGGGGGTCTGGTGCGTTGCGTCCACATGCTGGACGTTTCGCACCAGACCCCCCGCGGGCCCCGGAACGAACGCCTGCACCCGGGTCGGCTGTTCCCTCAGAGACGCTGTTCCTGCGCCGCGGGCGCGCGCTCGCCGGGCTCCTCCGCGAGCGCAGCGCGAGCACCGCCGGCGGCCGCCGGGCGCAGCCGGAACAGCGCGCCGCCGCCCGGCGCCTCCTCGACGGCGATCGAGCCGCCGTGGGTCTCGGCGACCTGGCGCACGATGGCGAGGCCGAGGCCCGAGCCGGGACGGCCCCGGGCGCCGGCGCCGCGGTAGAAGCGATCGAAGACGTGCGCGCGCTCGGCCTCGGGGATGCCGGGGCCGTGGTCGCGCACGGTCAGCTCCCCGCCGTGCAGGACGACCTCGACCACGCTGTCCTGCGGCGCGTGCTTGGCGGCGTTGTCGAGCAGGTTGTCCACGGCACGGCCGAGACGCTCGGAGAGCCCCACGACGACCGTCGGCTCCAGCTCGGTATGGAACGTCGTTCGCGGGCGGCGCCGTCGCGCGCGTGCGACGGCCTCCGCGACGAGGTCGTCGAACTGCACGTCGTCGACGCCCTGCAGCGGCTCGTCGCCGCGAGCGAGCTCGATGACGTCGGTGATGAGCGCCGTCAGCTCCTCGGTCTCGGCGCGGACGTCCTCGAGCAGCCGCGTGCGATCGTCGGAGGGCAGCTCGCCGCCCTCCGACAGCAGGACCTCGATGTTCGTGCGCAGCGACGTGACCGGCGTGCGCAGCTCGTGTGAGGCATCGGCCACGAGCTGGCGCTGGGAGTGCACCGACTCGTCCAGCGCGCGGCGCGAGCGCTCGAGCGCGTCGAGCATCGCGTTGAAGCGCTGCGCCATCTGGCCGACCTCGTCGTCGCTGCGGACCTCGATGCGCCGCCCGAGGTCGTCGGTCTGCGTGATGTGCTCGGCGGCGGCCGTGAGCTCGCTGACCGGCTGGATGACCTGGCGGCCGAACAGCCGCCCGAAGAACGCCGCCAGCAGGGTGGCGCCGGCGCACAGCAGGATGAGGACCAGCTGCAGGCGGCCCAGCGTCGCGTCGACGTTGGTGAGGCTGCGCGCGACCTGGATCGCGCCGCCGTCGGAGAAGGCGACCGTGAGCACGCGCAGATGGACGTCGTCGGGACTGCGGATGTCGCGCAGCGCGAGCCGCTCGCCGCCGCCGTTGGCGATCGCCCGGTCGGCGTCGTCGACGGGGACGCTGAGGTCGCCGCCCGAGCGAAAGACGATCGCCCCGCCGGGCGCGATGAGCTGCACGGGCCCGCTCGGGCCACCCGCCCGGACCGACGGCTCGGGCAGGTCGTAGCCCAGCGACCGGCGCAGCTGCTCGCCGCGCACGCTGCGCTGGACCTGCCCGTACTGGCTCGTGAGCGCCTCGTCGACCTGCCCTCGCAGCTCGCTGCGCAGGACGAGGTAGGCGACGATCGCGACGAGCACGACCGTCACGCCGACCGTGGCCGCGGCGAGCAGCGTCAGCCGGTGGCGCAGCGCCATCATGGGTCGCGCAGGACGTAGCCGACGCCGCGCACGGTGTGCAGCAGCCGCCGCTCGCCGCCCTCCTCGGTCTTGCGGCGCAGGTAGCCGATGTAGACGCCCAGGGCGTTGGACGTCGCGCCGAAGTCATAGCCCCAGACGCGCTCGAACAGCGTCGAGCGCGTGAGCACCTGGCGCGGGTGCTCGAGGAACGTCTCGAGCAGCGCGAACTCCGTCTTGGAGAGCTCGATCGGGCGCTCGCCGCGGCGCACCTCGTGCGCGGAGCGGTCGAGCACGAGGTCGGCGAACGCCAGCGTCGGCCCGCCCGGGTCCACGCGGCGCAGCAGCGCGCGCAGCCGCGCGTTGAGCTCGCGCAGGGCGAACGGCTTGACCAGGTAGTCGTCGGCGCCGGCGTCGAGTCCGTCGACGCGGTCGTCGACCGCGTCGCGCGCGGTCAGCATGAGCACCGGCGTGCGGTCGCCGGCCGCGCGCAGGCGCCGGCACACCTCGAGGCCGTCGACACGCGGCATCATCACGTCGAGCACGATCGCGTCGACGGTTCCCTCGGCGAGCGTGTCGAGCGCGTGCTGGCCGTCGTCGGCGAGAAGGACGTCGTGGCGCTCGAGCGTCAGGGCGCGCTGCAGGGCCGAGCGCACGCCCGGTTCGTCGTCGACCACGAGGACCTTCATCTCACATCTCCTTGCAGCACAGCTCAGCACGGCTGCATAAGAGGCTACGAAGTGCCGCGGTCCGAGGCGGGTATGTGACGATGGCCGATGATGAGCTTCGCGGACCACCTCGAGGGCGCCTACCCCGACAACGTGCACGAGGACTTCGCCTCCGCGCGCGCGGAGGTCGAGGAGGTGCTGCCCGGCTTTCGCGTACGCCGCATCGCGCCCGCCTCCTCCGACGACCCGTGGATCTACGCGACCAACGGCGCGTCGGTCGCGATGGGCGAGGACGAGGACGGCGCGGAGTACGTCCTGCTGGCGCCCGCCGCGGACCCGGTCATCGTCGAGATGCTCGCCGCGCTGGCGACCGTCAGCGCCGATCCCGACAAGCGCCTGGGCGTCGGCAGCATCATCGCGCTCAAGCGGCCCTGGACGAGCGGCGCGACCGCCGAGAACCTGCTCGTGCTGCCGCCGTACGTCTTCGGCCCCGGCTTCGAGGTCTACGAGCCGCCCGGCGAGGAGCGGCGCATCGTCGTGCTGTGGCTCGTGCCGGTCACGTCCTCCGAGGCGCGCTTCGTGCGCCGGCAGGGCGTGCAGAAGTTCGAGGAGCTCCTGCAGGCCAGCGAGGTCAACCTCGTCAGCAGGGGTCGCCCGCCGATCGTGTGACGCGCGCCCGGCTACTCGACGTCCTTGCCGCCGGCGTAGAGCTTCTTCACCGTGAGCGTCATCTTGCGCGAGCACAGGCTCGGGCCCGGCACGTCCGCGCGCAGGTGGTAGAGCACGTAGCGGTCGAGCGTGAGCACGGGCGGGCCGACGGCATCGAACGGCTTGCGCCAGTCGTCGTCGACGAGCACGTAGTCGGCCTTGCGCGAGACCGGCACGTGCGGATAGCTCGTCTCGAGCACCGGCCGCTGTGAGCACAACGGCTGGCCGGACAGGATGATGCCCGCCCACAGCTGGCGCCCGTCGGCCGGCATGTCGAGGCGCACGGACCTGTCGGCCGGCAGCGCGGCGTCGACGCGCTTGAGCTCGAGCATGCTCTTGGGCAGCTGGTCGAACGTGCGCCCGATCTCCTGCGCGGCGCCGTCGCGCGTCGCGCCGACGAGGAAGATCAGCAGGACCGCGCTGACCCAGGGCCACTTCAGCCGCGCCAGCCCGGCGGCGCCGACGGCCACGCCCAGCGGCGCGGCGAACGCGAGCGCCTTGTAGTGGAAGTACCAGCCGTACTCGCGCGGGCGGAAGTACAGGGCGGCGAGCACGCCGAACGCGACGATGCCGCCCAGGCCCCAGCGGATGTCGCGCGGGGCGAGGTGCAGGGCGATCACGAGGCCCGCCGATCAGCAGGATCATCCCGGCCAGGCCGAAGCCGGCCTCGTCGAAGCCGAGGAAGTAGCGCTCGGGGAAGAAGCCCGTCAGGTCGCCGCCCCAGTTGACGAGCGAGTAGCCCGGCGCCAGCACGCGCGTCGACACCGACACCTTCTCGAGCACGCCCTGCAGGGGCAGCAGCAGCAGCCCGAAGAGCGGGATCATCCACAGCAGGTGGCGCTTGTCCCTCAGCCGCGGCACGCGCAGCAGCGAGCGGCCCTGGCGGCGGCGCTCGAAGGCCCAGAAGACGATCGCGGCGATCAGCGGGACGGGCATCGCCAGCGGGTAGGCGAACACGAGCACGCCGAGAAACGACATGAACAACAGCAGCCCGCCGCGCGAGCGTCTTCGCACGACGTACCACGCCAGCACGATCGCGAAGGGCAGCGCCATGTACCCCCACGTCTGGTTGAAGTACGGGTGCATGCCGGTGAAGAGCGTCATCCGGTTGAGGCCGACGAGCCCCATCGCCGCGCCGGCGGCCCACGCGCCGGAGCCGAGCAGCTCGCGCGCCAGCAGCCAGAAGCCGAGCGCCCCGAGCGCCAGCAGCGCGGCCTGCAGCGTGGCGATGACCGCGTAGGGCTCCATGCCGGCCACGCGCGCGACGGCGCCGAAGGCGAGATAGATCGGCGGCTTGGAGCGCCAGACGAGCGGTACGCGGTCGACCGGCTCGTTCGGCGCGGCGTCGTTGGGGTGGTGGTTCTGCAGGAACGTCGCGGTGCCGACGGCGAGGTGCGCGTCGGAGCCGTTGCCGATGACCGTCACGAAGCCGCCGCGGAACATCGGCACGAGCGCGATGGCCCCGATCAGCACCGCCAGGTACAGCGGCACGAGCAGCGTCCCCCACGACACCCGCATGCCCGCCTCCCGCGCGGAGCGCGCGAGCGGCAGGCCGGGGTCGCGCCGCCAGGCGTAGATCCCCGCCGCGACCCCGCCGGCGAGCACGATCGCCAGCGCGACGTCGAACGGCACGAAGGCGTACACGAGCAGCGCGAGCTCGAGCGCCGCGCCGACGGCGCCCACGGGCAGAACCCACAGCAGCTCGTGGCGGCGCAGCCCGGCCGGCAGGAACAGGCGCGTCGGCGCGAAGCCGGCGATCGCGAACAACAGGCCGCAGGCGGCGGCCACGCGGGCGGCGTCGGCGACGCCGCCGCGACCCTGGACGCCCGCGTACGTCGCCAGCCCCAGCGCGACCGAGGCCGCCCCGACGAGGGCCAGCCAGACGAGCGCGAGGTGGAGGCGGCGGCTCAGCGGGGCTCGTCGTGGCGGCGGCGCGCCTGCGCCATCACCCGGTGCAGGAACACCGGGTTGCCCACCAGGTAGCGCCGCCACATCCGCTTCGGCTCGATCGCCAGTCGGAAGATCCATTCCAGCCCATTGTCCGACAAGGAGGCCGGCGCGCGCGGTACGCGTCCCGAGACGAAGTCGAACAGCGCCCCGACGCTCCACAGCACGTTGCAGTTCAGGCGGTCGACGGTGCGCTGCGCCCAGATCTCCTGTTTCGGGGTCCCCATGCCCACGAGCAGGATGTCGGGCTTGCGCGCGTTGATGTCCTCGATGACGCGCTCGTCGTGGCCGGAGCCGATCTCGAAGTAGCCGTGGTGGGTGCCGACGACGCGCAGGCCGGGATGCGCGCGGCGCAGGCGCTGCCCGGCCTGGGCGGCGACGCCCGGGTCGCAGCCGAGCAGGTACACCGAGCGGTCCTGCTGCTCGCAGAGCGCGGCCAGATCCCAGATCCAGTCCGCGCCGGTCATGCGGTGCGGGATCTCGGCGCTGAGCGCCTTCGCGGCGAGGCGGACGCCGTAGCCGTCGCAGTACACGAGGTCGGCGTTGTCGAGCGCCTCGAGCAGCGCGGGGTCCTCGCGCGACTGGTTGAGGACGTGCGCGTTGACGTACATCACGCGCTTGGTCGGCTCGTCGCCCCCGACCCAGCCGACGATCCGCTGCAGCAGCTCGTCGGGGTGCCCGAGCTCGATCGGGAGCTCGAAGATCCGCGACTGCGTCGGCGGCGAGGGGTCCGTGAGATCTTGCGTGGCCTGGGGCACGGGCTAGTGGTCCGTCACGAGCACCAGGGGATCGTAGAGGACCCGCGCTGCGGGGTGGACCGCTGTCAGCCGGGCTTGCGCCACACGAACAGGTGCCCGCGCGCCTCGCCGCGCAGGCCGAGCTCGCCGACGGCCTCGGTGACGCCCGGGTAGGCGTCGTCGTCGTAGTCGTGGAACGCGATCACGCCGCCGGTCGCGAGCGCCGGCTCCCAGGTCCGAAACGTCGCGACCGTCTCCTCGAGCTCGTGCGAGGAGTCGATGAACACGGCGTCGACGCGCGGCGGCTCATGCGGGCCGAGGCCGCCGGGCCGGTCGTGCAGGTGCACGCGCGCCCGGTCGGCGGGCGACAGCAGATCGAGGTAGCGCTCGCGCTCGGGATGCGCCTCGACGTCCCACGAATGCACCTCGCGGCCGGGCCGCGCGAGCGTCAGGCAGCAGGTCGTCCAGGCGGCGGCGGTGCCGACCTCGGCGATCCGCGCGGCGCCCGACAGGGCGTCGAGCAGGACGCGCAGCTCGGCAGGGCGGCAGGCGACGTCGATGCTCCAGGTGTCGCCCTCCGCCTGCGCGCGGCGCATGGCGCGCACCCAGAAGCTCGCCACCGGCCGCGGCAGCCGCGCGAGGCTCGCCGCCTGGAGCGCGAGGCGGCGCGCGCGCTCGGCGCCGGAGCGCTCGTCGTCGGTGCGAAACAGATGCAGCCGGCCCTGGCCCATGGCCGGAACCTAGTGCAAAGGACCGCTCGAACCCGCGCCGTGCGTCCGTACGCGGCTGCCGGGCGCATGCGGCCCATCACGGCGTGACATCGTTGCGTGCGTGCCGCTCGTCGCCATCGATGCCCGCGATGCCTTCGATCCGCAGCTGCGCGGCTGGGGGCGCTACGTGCGCGAGCTCGTCGACGCCCTGCCCGAGCGACCGGGCATCGACTATCGGATCATCAAGGCGGGCAGCGGCCGCGGCCCGGAGCTCCTGTTCGAGCAGGTCGAGCTGCCCCGGCTGCTGCGCCGCGAGGGGGCGGACCTCGTGCACGCGCCGAACTGCTTCCTGCCGCTCGCGCGTCCCTGCACGCGGCGTCGTGACGATCCATGACCTGGCCTTCGAGGTGTTCCCTGACGACTTCTCCAAGCGGACGGGCTGGAAGTACCGCACGTTCGCGCGGCGCGCGGCGCGCTCCGCGGACCGGGTGATCTGCGTGTCGGGCTACACCGCGGCCGACGTCGTGCGCCGCTACGGCGTCGACGAGGCGCGCGTGCGCGTCGTCCCCAACGCCCCCTCGCTGCCACTCGGCAGCGAGCCGGTGCCCGACGACGGGCCCTATCTGCTGGCGGTCGGCGACCTGCGGCCGAAGAAGAACCTGCTGCGGCTCGTCGAGGCTTTCGCCGTGCTGCGCAAGGAGGGCTTGGCGCACCGGCTCGTGCTGGCGGGGATCGACAGCGGACCGGAGGCCGCGCGCGTCCGCGAAGCGGCCGGCGGCGCGCCGGTGCGGCTGACCGGATATCTCTCCGACGCACGTCTGGATGCGCTCATGCGCGGCGCCGACGCGCTCGTGCATCCGTCGCTGTACGAGGGCTTCGGCCTCGTGCTGGTCGAGGCCATGGCGCGCGGCGTGCCCGTCGTGGCGGCGCGCGCGACGGCGCTGCCGGAGACCGCCGGCGAGGCCGCCGAGTACTTCGACCCGCTCGACGTGGGCGACATGGCGACGGCGATCCGCCGGGTCGTCGGCGACCGCGACCGCCATGCCGAGCTCGTGCGCCACGGCCGCGACCGCGCGCGCGGGCTGTCGTGGGCGGCGAGCGCCGCGCAGACGGTGGCCGTGTACGAAGAGCTGCTGTGAGCCGGCCGACGACGATCCTCGTCCTCAGCGTCGACGAGGCGCCGCTGCTGGAGCACTCGCTGCCCGCCGCGGCGGCGCAGCCCGACGCGGAGCTCGTGGTGATCGACAACGCCTGCACCGACGCCACGCGCTCCGTCGCCGAGCGCTGCGGCGCGCGGCTGATCAGCCTGCGCGGGCGCGTGTCCTACGCGGCGGCGATCAACGCCGGGATCGTCGCCACGGAGGGCGACGCCGTGCTGCTGCTCAACGCCGACTGCGTGCTCGATCCGGGCTTCCTCGCGGCGGCGCGCCCGCGCCTGGAGCAGCGCGGGGTGGGCTCGGTCGCGCCGCGGCTCGTGCGCGCGACGGGGATGAGCGAGCGGGAGCGTCTGGACCGGCTCGACGCGGCGGGGATGGTGATCGACCGGCGCCGGAAGAACACGCTGGTCGGTCACGACGAGCCGGCGACGGGCTACCTGCAGGCGGCGGAGGTGTTCGGCGGCGACGGCGCATGCGTCCTGTACCGCCGCGAGGTGCTCGCGGCGTGCGCGATCGGCGGCGAGGTCTTCGACGAGGACCTCGAGCTGTGGGCGTCCGACGTGGACGTGGCCTGGCGCGCGCGGCTGCTCGGCTGGCGCTGCATGTACGAGCCGCGCGCGGTCGCCTGGCACATGCGCTTCTACTCGCCGACGACGCGCTCGGGCCTGCCCGAGGCCCATCGGCGCCTGCAGTTTCGCAACCGGCTGCTGATGATGGCCAAGAACGACGCCTGGCCCGACGTGCGTCGCGACCTGCACCGGATCGCGTTCTACGAGGTGCTCGCGCTGGGCCACGTGATCCTGCGCGAGCGCCATCTGCTGCGCGCCTACGCCGAAGCGTGGCGGGCGCTGCCGGCGACGCGCCGCCGCCGCCGTGTCGTGCAGGCCAAGCGCGCGCCGGGTGCGCGCCCGCCGTTCGGGCTGCGCGCCCCGCGCTGAGGGTCCGATCGCGGGGCCGGCGCGCCCGCGCGTTCAGCCCTCCTGCTCGGTCGGGCGGATCAGCATCTCGTCGACGGCGACGTGGCGCGGGCGGCTGACGATGTAGGGCGGAGCACCCACGTCGTGGCGAGAGGGGCGAGATCGCGACGCGTGGCGCCTGAGGAGCTATATGCGCTCGTCAGCTGCCACGCTCGCGCGAATCGCCGCTTCTCAGCGGGGTCGCATCACCACGGCGCAGCTGCTCGAAGCGGGGATCGACCGCCACCGGATCAAACGGTGGGTCGCTGACGGGCGGCTGCGGCGCGAGCACGTCGGCGTGTACACCCTCGGCCATCCGGATCCGTCGCCCCAGGGCACCTATCGATCGGCGGCCCTCGCCGCCGGCAGCGGTGCGCATGTCAGTCACGGGGCGTGCGCGCACCTCCTGGTGATCGTGCGCGGCAAAGCGCCGCCCCCGGAGGTGACCGTGCCGACGACCGCGCATCGCCGCCGGCCGGGGATCGTGATCCACCGGGTCAGAGCACTGCCCTCGCTCGACACGGCGACGCTCGACGGGATCCCCATCACCACTGCGCCTCGTGTTCTGCTCGACCTCGCGCCGACGACCGAGCCGGGCGAGCTCGCTCGAGCATGTCACGAGGCATGGGTCCGCCACCGGGTGACGCCGGCCTACGTCGAGGCCTGCATCGCCCGCAACCCCGGCAAGCCGGGCGCGGCGAAGCTGCGCCGGGCGCTCGGCGCCGACGTCGTCCTGGGCTTCCTGGAGAAGGGGTTTCTCGCGCTGCTCGATGCCCACGGGCTGCCACGTCCCCGGACGAACGTCGATCGCCAAGGCGACAAGGTGGACTGCCACTGGGCCGAGCGGAACCTGACCGTCGAGCTCGTCTCGTACCGATTTCATGCGACGCGCGAGGGATTCGAGACCGATGTCGCCAGACGGCGGCGCTCGAACCACCTCGCCTACTCGTACGGTGACGTGTTCGAGCGCAGCGACCCGACGGCGGCGGAGATCGGCGCGCTCCTCGGCCTTTGACGTCGCGGGCGAACCTACTCGCTTGCGCCGGCGCTCCGGGCTCGCTCCCGCGCGGAGGCGAACAACTCGGCCACCGCGGGATCCATGTAGTAGTCGGTGCCCCCGTCCGCGCGGCCCTCGGTGCGGATCGGCAGCTCTCGCGAGAGCTTGCGCGAGTAGCGTCCCGGCCAGGCGAGGACGCCGGCGACGCCGTGGGCGCCCTTCTCGAGGCCGAGCCGAGCGGCGATCTCGTTGCCCGCGCGACGCTCGCCGGGAGCGTCGATGAGCTCGTCGAAGAGCGCCCGCGCGGGCGCGGCGAGCTTGCCGTACAGCCACGCCGCCGGCTCGGCGTCGTCCGCCGTCCACGGCGCCGGCGCGCGGAAGGCGTGGTGCGGGCCCCCGCGACCGCCGCCGCGGCGGCCGCCGCCCCACGGCGGGCCGCCCCCGCCCTCCGCCGCCAGGAAGCTCGCGAACCAGACGTAGAACTCGGGCACCCGCTCCTCCGGCACGGCGACGGTGATCTGCTTGTCCGCCATCTAGTGCACCGTCCCCCAAGTCCCTTCGCCCTTGGGTCGGGCGCTGATCACCGGCTGGCGGCGTCCTCGGAGCCTTACGTGCCAGGGGCACGCTGCGGCCCCTGCGTCCTGGCCAAGCGGCGCCGGCGACCGCCCAAGGGCAAACCGACTAACGGGACGATGCACTAGGCGGTCTGCGTCTCGCCGCCGGTTGCCGCGGCGCTCGCGTCGCCGTGACGGTGGTGCGGCCCGCAGCGATGGTGTCCGTGCCCGCGGCCGCGTCCGCCGCCGCGCCCGGGGAAGCCGGCGAGAAAGCGCCCGTAGAAGGCGTAGAACTCGGCGACGCGGTCCTCGGGAACGGCGATGGTGATCTGCTTGTCCTGCGTGGTGGGCTCGACGGTCATGTCGGCCCTCCTTTCTCTCGTGTACTTACGAGCGCCAGCATACACAAGTAAAATACTTAAGTAAAGACCCCCTGCCGCCGTACCGTCACCAGGAGCGCGTGAGGCCGCCGTCGACGAGCAGCCGCTGCCCCGTCACGTAGCTCGCCGCCGCCGAGCAGAGAAACGCCGCGGCGGCGGCGACCTCCTCGGCCGTGCCCAGCCGCCCCGCCGGCACCTGCCCGCGTGCTGCCTCCTGCGCGGCGTCCAGGCTCCCGTAGCCGTCGACGAGCCGGTCGGTGGCGATGCGCCCCGGCAGCACGGCGTTGAACGTCACGCCGGCGCCGGCGTTCTCCCGCGCGAGCTCCTTGAGCGCCGCCAGCAGCCCAGGACGGTTGGCCGTGGAGAGCTGCAGGCCCGGGATCGGCTCCAGCGCCGTCGACGACGACACCGCCAGCACGCGCCCGAAGCCGCGTTCGCGCATCCCCGGCACGACGCGGGCCATGATCAGCATCGGCGAGACGACGAGCGACCGGTGCGCGGCCTCCCACGCCGCGGCCGGGATCGCGAGCGGATCGTCGAAGCGCGGCGGGCCGCCCGTGTTCGCTACGTAGACGTCGACCGGCCCGAGCTCGGCCTCGACGGCGTCGACGAGACCGTCGACCGCTCCCAGGTCGGCGCTGTCGAACGCGTAGGCCGAGGAGCGCGACGCCCGCGCGACGCGGCAGCCCTCCGCCTCGAGGGCGTCGGCGATCGCGCGGCCGATCCCGCGCGATGCGCCCGTGACGAGCGCGACCCGGCCCTCGAGCCCGAGATCCACGGCCCTAGTCCTCGTCGTCGGCCGGCGCAGGGGCCCGCGCGATGACCGCCATGCGGTCGCGGAAGTCGGGCGCCCACATGCGGTCGACGAGCCGCACCGCCCGCGCGCCGCGCACGAGCAGCCGCGCGAGCCCGGGCGAGTAGCCGCCGACGCGCTCGAGGTAGTAGCGCACGCTGAACGCCTTCGGCGCGGTCTCGATCTCGAGCACCGTCCAGCCGTGGCGCTCGAGCAGCGTCCGCAGCGAGCGGCGGGTGAAGAACTGCACGTGCGTCGGGATCACCGACCACCAGCGCGCGCGCATCCCGCGTGCGACGAGGCTGCCGGCGTCGGGCAGCGCCATCCAGGCGATCCCGCCGGGGCGCAGCAGTTCGGCCATGCGGTCCAGCGCCTGCCCGGGGCGGGGCAGGTGCTCGATGACGTCGCCCATGACGATCGCGTCGAAGTGGCCCTGCGGCAGGTCGGTCTCGAAGAGGTCGCCTGTGCGCACGTCGAGGCCGAGCCGGTCGCGCGCGAAGGCCGAGGCGAAGGCCGACGGCTCGACGCCGGTGACCGCCCAGCCACGCCCCTCGGCCTCGGAGAGCAGGAAGCCCACCCAGCAGCCGAGGTCCAGCAGCGTGCGGTGGCGCGGGCCGCCGTTCGTCGGCGGGATCGGGACGGGCGTCAGCTGCGCCTCGATGTGCTCGAGCGCCCGCCGCGCGGTCTCGCGCTGGCCGGCCTCCTCGGCGACGTAGTCCTCCGAGGCGGCGTCGGCGTAGGCGCTCTCGAGCACCGCGTCGGCGGGCATCGGGTCGGTCTGGCGATGCCCGCACGAGGGACAGCGGACGATGTCGGCGAGCGCCGTGCCGAACCTGTCGGTCGTCGGGATGAGGCCGTCGGGGCCCGCGTCGCCGGCCACCTTGAGGTGCGGGACGAGGCCGGAGGCCCCGCATGCTGCGCAGCAGGTCACGCGGCGGAAGGTACCGCGCGATGTCATCGATGCGCGGGACGGCGCAAGGAATCCCAATACGATCATCCCGTGGCCGAACGGCATGTGGCCCTGCTGAGCATCGTCGCGCCGATGCTCGACGAGGAGGGGACGGCGCGCGTCTTCTACGAGCGCGTGTGCGCGGCCGTCGGCGCGCTGCCGTTCGAGCTCGTCGTCGTCGACGACGGCTCGACCGACGAGACGCCGCAGATCCTCGCGGAGATCGCGCGCGAGGACCCGCGCGTGCGGGTCCTCTCGCTGTCGCGCAACTTCGGCCACCAGACCGCGATCACCGCCGGCCTCGACCACGCGCAGGGCAACGTCGTCGTGATGATCGACGCCGATCTGCAGGATCCGCCCGAGCTCATCACGGAGATGCTCGACCACTGGCGGGCCGGCTCCGACGTCGTGTACGCGACCCGCACCGATCGTGTCGGCGAGTCGAGGTTCAAGCTGAAGACCGCCGAGTGGTTCTACCGGATCATGGGCCGCCTGTCCGACGTCCCGCTCGCCGCCAACGCCGGTGACTTCCGGCTCCTCGACCGGCGCGCGCTCGACGCGCTGCTGCTCATGCGCGAGCGCAACCGCTACCTGCGCGGCATGACGTCCTGGGTCGGCTTCACGCAGACGGCGCTGCCCTACAGCCGCGCGGCGCGCCACGCCGGCACGACGAAGTACCCGATCCGCAAGATGCTGCGCTTCGCGCTGGACGCGATCGCCTCGTTCTCCAACGTGCCGCTCCAGATCGCCACCGTCGCCGGCTTCGTCTGCGCGCTGCTCGCCTTCCTCGCCATTCCGGTCGCGATCGTCTTTCGGATCTTCGGGGAGTTCGTCCCGGGCGTGACCACGACCGTCGTGGCGGTCCTGCTGCTCGGCGGCATCCAGCTGATGGCGATCGGGATGATCGGCGAGTACGTCGGGCGCATCTACGACGAGGTGAAACGGCGCCCGCTGTACGTCGTGCGCGAGCGGACGAACCTGGTGACGGCCGAGGATGAGCGCGAGCGCACCTCCGTCCAGTGATCCGGCGGCGGGGGCAGGGCGCGGACGGATGCTGACGGTGCTCGGTGCGTTGCTCTCGATCGCGTGCCTCGTCGCGCTCGTGCTGTGGGCGATCCAGCAGGAGGCGCCGGAGCTGCCGAGCCGGGCCGGGCCGCTGGCGGAGCTCGGCGGCGCGGTCGGCTTCTATCTCGCCGGCTGCGCCGTGCGGGCCGAGCGCTGGTTCGAGCTGCTGCGCTACAACGGCGCGCAGCCGCGGCGGGTCGACGCGTACGGGCTGCTCGCGGTCGGCAACGCCGGCAACAACATCCTCCCCGCGCGCGCCGGCGACGCGCTGCGCGTCGTCATGATCGTGCCGCGCGCCAAGACCGACGCGCGCACCGCGATCGGCACGATCGTCGCCGAGCGGGTCCTCGACGTCGTCGTGCTGCTCGCGCTGTTCGTCGTGCTCGCCTACGGCGTGCTCGGCGGCATCGACGTGCCGTCGGCCGGGCGGCTGCTGTTCGCGGCGCTGCTCGTCGGCGGGCTGCTCGCGGCCGGCGCGACCGCCGCGTGGGTGCTGCACCGCCGCGGGCACCTCAAGCGGGTGCTGGCCTACCTCGCGCCGATGGGCGAGGCGACGCGGCGGCTGCGCTCCAACCACGGCCTGCGGCTGCTGGGGCTGACGTTCGCCGTGTGGGCGCTGGAGTGGGTCGCCTGGTGGCTGACGGCGCGCGCCGCCGGCCTGGACCTCGCGCTGCTGGAGGTCGGCTATCTCATGGGCCTGGCGTCGGTGTTCGCGCTCGTCCCGAGCGGGCCGGGCTACGTCGGCACGTTCGACGCCGCGATCGCCTTCGGCGTGCGGGCGATCGGCCACACCGGCACGCAGGCGCTGTCGTACCTGCTGCTGCTGCGCTTCGTCGTGACGGTGCCGATCACGCTGATCGGGCTCGTGGTGCTCGTCGCGCGCTACGGCGGCGTGGGCCGGATGCGGGCGCTCGTGCGGGCATGAGGGTGGCCGTGCTCGGCGCAGGCGTCGCCGGCCTCGTCGCCGCCTACCGGCTGACGCAGGAGGGCCACGTCTGCGACGTCTACGAGCGCTGGCCCGGGCTCGGCGGGCAGGCGGCGACGCTCGACGTGGGCGGCGGCGAGCTGCTGGAGCGCTACTACCACCACCTCTTCACGAGCGACCGCCACATCGTCGCGCTGTACGACGAGCTGGGGATGGGCGACGAGCTCGAGTGGAAGCCGTCCTCGATGGCGTTCTTCCTGGAAGGGCGCCAATGGGCGTTCAACGGGCCGCTGGACCTCCTGCGCTTCGGGCCGCTCTCGCCGCCGGCGCGGCTGCGGATGGGCCTCGCCGTGCTGCTGTTGCAGAAGCGCTCCAAGGACGTCGCGCCGTTTGAGTCGATCACGGCGCGCGAGTGGATCGAGAAGCGCATGGGGCGCGGGCCATGGCGCAAGGTCTGGGGCCCGCTGCTGCGCGGCAAGTTCGGCGCGCGTGCCGAGGACATCTCGATGGCATGGCTGTGGAGCAAGCTCACGCTGCGCCGCCAGCTGGAGGGCGACGAGGCCAGGCAGGAGCTGCTCGGCTACCCCGCCCACTCCTGGGAGCTGCTGTTCGGCGCGCTGCGCGACGCGATCGTCGCCGGCGGCGGGCGCGTCCTGATCGACCGTCCCGCGGCGGCGCTGCGCCGCGGGCCGGGCGGCGAGGGCTTCGCTCGTGGCCGCGGGCGCGGCCGGGTCGTTTCGCGCCGGGCACGATCCGCGCGGGTTCCGGCGCGCGGCCGGCGCCGGGGCGCAGGCGCGCTACGACGCGGTCGTCGCGACCGTGCCCAGCGACGTGTTCGAGGCGCTGCTCGACGACGACCTGCGCGCGGCGATCGGCGCTCGAGTACCTCGGGCGGCTGGCGGCGACGGAGTACCACACGGCGCTGTGCCTGCTGCTCGAGCTCGACCGCCGCTTCTCGCCGTTCTACTGGACGAACATCGCCGACCCCGAGGTTCCGTTCGTCGGCCTCGTCGAGCACACGAACTTCATCTCGCCCGAGCGCTACGGCGGCCGGCGCTTCCTCTACGTCGCCAACTACCTCGCGCCGGGGGACCCGCTGCTGTCGCTCGGCGCCGAGGAGCTGCTGGCCGCGTACATGCCGGGTCTGCGCCGCATCCAGCCGGAGTTCGCCGAGGACTGGATCGTCGCGCGCTGGCTGCACCGCGAGCCCGCCGCGCAGCCGATCGTCACGGTCGGCTATCACCGCCGGATCCCGCCGCTGCAGACCGGCGTGCCGGGGCTGGTGCTGGCCAACACCACGCAGATCTATCCCGAGGACCGGGGCACGAACTACTCGGTCCGCCTCGGCGGCGACGCCGCAAGGGCGCTGCTGGAGACATAGCACCCGGTTCGTTCGTCTACGGACGAACGTCCATCGATGGCGTGCCGCGGTGCAGCGCCTGCAAGAATTGGCGATAACGGGGGGAACCACCCAACGACCACAGGACATTCGCCTATGGATGCCTTTGCAATACCGTTCGTCGTCTTCACGGCAGGAATGATCTGGCTGCTCGTGGAGGTCATCAGGGGTTCGTTCGAGGACCCGTATCCTCGCCGCGCCGGGGTCACCTGGGCCGTCACGTGCCCAACGGCCGGGCTGTGCTTCGGCATCGGCCTCGCCCCCGTCGCGCTCATCTTCGGAGCCGTCAGCGTGCTTGCGCTGGGTTCGCTCGGCTACTGGTTCTGGGCCACCGAGGCCGATGACTCCGACGGCGATGCCGAGGAGGACCCCGTCGAGCCCGAGCCCGGTCCCGACAACGAGGTCGAGATCCCGGACTGGGCCAAGCGGGTCGACGATCCGGAGTGGGCCAGGCCGAAGCCGAAGTCCGACGTCGATTGGGACGCGTTCGATCGCGCTCGCACCGACTGGGAGCGGGAGTTCACGCCGAAGCCCGTGACGCCGGAGCCCGAGCGGGTCCCGCAGCGCGAGCTGGTTCCCGCCGGCGCCTGAGCAGCACCGCACGTCGCCCGCGTCATCCGGCCGATTCAGGGCCGGAGGCGCGGGCTTCGTCGTTCCTGGAGGCGGACGCCCTCAGCGCCCCGCGCCCACGTCGGCGTAGACCTCCCAGGTCGCGCGCGCCGCATCGGCCCAGGTCCACGCCGGAGGCGGCGGAGCCGGCCGCGTCGCGGCCACGGCGGCGGCGAGCATGCCCTCGAGGTCGGCGCCGTCGACGAACGTCGCCCGGTCGCCGAGCACCTCGCGCAGCACGGGGATGTCCGATGCGACCACCGGCGTGCCGCACGCCAGCGCCTCGACCGTCGGCAGGCCGAAGCCCTCGTCGTCGGAGGGGAAGACGAGCGCGCGCGCGCCGGAGTAGATGGCCGCGAGATCGTCGTCGGGAACTCGCCCTGTGAGCGTGACGCCGGGCAGCTCGTGCGCCCACGGCTTCGTCGCGCCGACGAGCACGAGCGGCAGTTCGCGGGGCGTGCGCGCGAGGGCGGCGACGCGCTTGCGCGGGTCCGGCGTCTCCAGGCCGCCGACCCACAGCAGGTAGTCCTCGGGCAGCGCGTAGCGCTCCCGTGCCGCGGCGACCTCCTGCGGGCTGCGCCGCGACAGCTTCGGCGCGACCGCCTCGTGGATCACGACGATCCGCTCGCGGTCGATGCTCAGGTGCTCGACGACCTCCTCGGCGACGACGGCGGTCGGCACGATCAGCCGCGCCGAGCGCTCGACGGCGAGGTAGCGCATGCGAAAGCGGATCCCCGTGCGCAGGTACTCGCTGCGGCGCTTGAGCGGCACGACGTCGTGCAGCGTCACGACCTGCGGGCAGGGCGGGCGCAGCAGCGCGCCGTCGATCCAGGGTGCGTGATAGACGTCGCCGCGCCGCGGGCGGCGGCCCTGGACGATCTCGTCGTCGGCGGTGGCGCTCTCGTAGAGCGCCGTCAGCAGGCAGCTCGCGTAGCGGCCGATCCCGCGCGGGTCGAGCGCCGGGCGGCTGTCGAAGACGATCCGTCTCACGGGCGCGCGGCCTCGAGCAGGATCGCCTCGACGCGGTCGGCGTAGGCGTCGGCGCCGAACTGCTGGGCGTGTGCGCGCGCGGCTTCGCCCATCCGCTCACGGTCGGCGAGCACCTCGAGCACGGCCGCGGCGAGCTCGGCGGGTTCGCCGGGCATGACGAGCCGGCCCGTGACGCCGTCGGCGACGACCTCGGCGAGACCGCCCACGCGCGTTGCCACGACCGGGGTGCCGGCCGCCATCGCCTCGGCGAGGACGGTGCCGAACGGCTCCTGGCGCGACGGGGCGACGAGCACGTCGAGGTGGCGCATGACGGCCGCCCCGTCGGGCACCCAGGGGATGTGCTCCACGCCCTCGGCCGCGCGCACCTGCGCCGCGTACTCCGGGGCGCTGTCGTAGGGGTCGTCGCCGACGATGACGATCCGCACGCCGGGCATGGCGGCGCGGATCAGCGGCGCCGCGCGGACGAGGTCCAGCGGGCCCTTGCGCGGCTCGATGCGCCCGACGAAGCCCACGACCGGTCGATGCGGCTCCTCGGCGGGCCACGGGGGCGCGGTCTCGGGGACGTCGAGCTCGACGGGGCAGTGGACGACGTGCGCGTGCAGGCCGGGCAGGCGCGCGGCGACGGCGCCGGAGTCGGCGAGCACGGCGTCGGCCCGTGACCAGAAGCGCGGCACGTGGTCGACGATGTCGTGCACGTGCAGGATCGTGCGCCGGCCGGCGAGGCCCGGCAGCAGGCGGCCGCTGACCGTCCCGTTGAGGTAGACGAGATCATGCGCCGCGGCCAGGCGGCGCGCACGCGGGAAGCTCGCCGCGGCGCGGGCGCCGGCGCCGCGCTCCAGGCCGCCGAGCGCGAGCCGAACGACCGGCAGGCCGGCGTCGTCGAGCGGTCCGGGGGCGGGCGTGGCGAGCGTCAGCACGTGGCCGCGCGCGAGCAGGCGCTTGGCCAGCCGCAGCAGCCCGATCTCCGCGCCACCCGGATGGGCGACGGCGCATACGGCGAGGATCCTCACCCGGCGATCCTTGCAGGGAGCGGCCCGCTGCGAGACTTGACCGATGCCCCACGCCCTCGCCGACGCGATCTGGGACGCGCTCCCCGTCGATGCGCTGCCCGAGCGCTTTTCAGAGCGCCGGGCCTTCCTGCTCGCGCATGTCGCGCCGGGCGAGCGGGTGCTCGACCTCGGCTGCGGCGCGGGCGAGTTCAGCGCCGCCCTCGCCGCGGCGGGCGCGCATCCCGTGGGCGTGGACGTGGCGCCCGAGGCGCTGCGCCGGGCCGCGGCGGGCGCGCCCGGCCTGGACCTGCGCCTGTGGCGCGACGGCGAGGCGCTGCCGCTCGACGACGCGAGCGTCGACGTCGTCTGGGCGGGCGAGGTCGTCGAGCATGTCGCCGACGTCGCGCCCTGGCTCTCGGAGGTGCGCCGCGTGCTGCGCCCGCGCGGCACGCTGCTGCTGACGACGCCGCACCACGGCCCGCTGACGCTGCTGGGCCTGGCGTTCAGCCCGCGGCGCTTCGCGGCGCACTTCGAGCCGCGCTCGGACCATCTGCGCTTCTTCTCGCCGCGCACGCTGCGCGCCCTGCTGGACGACCTCGGCTTCGACGTCGGGCAGCTGCGGGTGCGCCACGCGACGATCTTCGCGCGCGCGGTGCGGGCCTGATGACGCGTTCGCGGTGCACGCGTGTCGAGTTGACCCCGTATATCGGGGTCAACTCGCCACGCTGCGAGAAGGGCGCCGCCTGATGCGCGTCCTGCTCGACACGTCGTACGCCCGGCGCGGCCCGAGCGGCACGGGCGTCTACATCGAGCGCCTGCTGGCGGCGCTGCGCGAGGAGGGCGTCGATGTCGTCGAGGCCGCCGACACGCGCCGCGCGCCGCCCGGCGGCGGTCGGCTGAGCAGCGCCCGCAACCTCGCCCACGACGCCTGGTGGACGCAGGTCGGGCTCCCGCGCCGCGCGCGCGCCGCCGGCGCCGACGTCATCCACCACCCGCTGCCCGCGCACGCCGGGCGGGCGCCGTGCCCGCAGGTCGTGACGCTGCACGACCTCGCCTTCGAGCGGCTGCCCGAGTGCTTCGATCCCGCCTTCCGGCGCTGGGCGTCGCTCACCCACCGCCGCGCCGCCCGGTCGGCCGGCGCGGTCGTCTGCGTCTCGCAGACCACCCGCCGCGACGCGATGGCGCGCTGGGGCCTGGACGGGGGGCGCATCGTCGTGGCGCCGCACGGACCGGGCCAGGCGCCGCCGCCGCCGTTCGATTCCGCGCCGCCCGGGAAGCCCGCGCACTTCCTCTACATCGGCGACGACGAGCCGCGCAAGAACCTCGCTCTCCTGCTGGCGGCGCACGAGCGCTACCGGCGGGCCGCCGGTGACGCCGCGCTGGACCTCGTGCTCGCCGGCCGCGCTCGGCCGCCGGGGCGCCCCGGGGTGCACGCCGTCCCCGATCCCGACATCCCGGCGCTGCTCGCCCAGGCGGCCGCGCTCGTGCACCCGGCCCTGCACGAGGGCTTCGGATTGACCGTGCTCGAGGCCATGCATGCCGGCGCGCCGGTCGTCGCCGCGCGCTCGCCGGGGCTGGTCGAGACGTGCGCCGAGGCGGTCCTGTACGTCGATCCCTACGACGCGGACGGCCTCGCCCGCGCGCTCGCGCGGCTCGCCGCCGACCCGGCCCTGCGCAGGACGCTGTCCGCCGCCGGCCGCGAGCGCGCGGCCGCGTTCTCCTGGCGCACGTCGGCGCGTGCCCACATCGAGGCTTATACGCTGGCCACTCGCATGCCTGAGCGCCACGCCAGACGCCGCACGACCGGCGCCACACCGTGAAGATCGCGATTCTCGGCACACGCGGCATCCCCGCCTCCTACAGCGGCTTCGAGACGGCCGCCGAGCAGCTCGCCAGCCGCCTGACCCAGCGCGGCCACGAGGTCATCGTCTACTGCCGCCCGCACGTCGTCGACCGGCGCCTGAAGGAGCACAAGGGGGCGCGCCTCGTGCACATCCCGGCGGTCCGCAACAAGTACCTCGACACGTTCACGCACACGTTCCTGTCCTCGCTGCACTGCGCGCGGCGGCTGCGCCCCGACGTCGCGCTGTTCTTCATCGCCGGCAACAGCCCGATGTGCCTCGTCACGCGCGGCGCCGGGATCCCGACCGTGATCAACGTCGACGGGCTGGACTCCGACCGCTCGAAGTGGCCCGCGCTGGCGAAGGCCTATCTGCGCTTCGCCGAGCGCAACGCGCCGCGCTGGTCGGACACGGCGATCACGGACTCGCATGCCGTGGCGGAGATCTTCGAGCACCGCTACGGGCAGCGGATCGGGGTCGTCCCCTACGGGGTGGAGGATCCCGGCCACACGGGCACGGAGACGCTCGATCGGCTCGGCCTCGAGCCCGGCAAGTACGTCCTCTTCGTCGGGCGCCTGGAGCCGGAGAACAACCCGCACGTGCTCGTCGAGGCGTTCAGCCGCATCTCGACCGATCGCGCGAAGGGGATGAAGCTCGTCGTCGTCGGCGGCGCTCCCTACGCCCACGACTACATCAAGCAGGTGCGCCGCGCCGGCGACCCCCGCGTCGTCTTCCCGGGCTACGTCTTCGGCCGTGGCTACTGGGAGCTGCAGCACCACGCCTACGTCTTCTGCGCGCCGACCGAGGTGGGCGGCACGCACCCGGTCATCCTCGAGGCGCTGGCGGCCGGCAACTGCGTGCTCGTCAACGACCACGCGCCGAACGTCGAGACCGTCGGCGACGCCGGCCTGACGTTCGAGGGCAAGGTCGGCGTGCCCTCGCTGACGGCACAGCTCGAGCGGCTCTTCGACGAGCCCGACCTCGTCGAGCACTTCCGCGCCCGGGCGCGCGAGCGCGCGCGCCGCTACTCGTGGGACGCGGTCACCGACGAGTACGAGCAGCTGCTCGACAGCGTGCGCCAGATGGGCGGTCCCGGCGGCCTGCCGGCCGAGCTCGTCGACGGCGCCGGCGCGATCGGCGGCGTGCAGGCCGCCGGCACGCGCTGAGCGCACGAGCGCGCCCGGTCTGCGCGGACGTCAGCGCGTCGCGGTGACGTTCGCGTTGCGGCTCGTCAGGGTGCGCGAGCCGTCGCGCCAGGAGATCCGCAGGTAGCCGCTGGCCGGCACCGTCACCCGCGCCTCGAAGTAGTGGCGAGGGCCGCCGACGGTGACCGTCTTGCGGGTCCGCCAGCGCGTGCCGCCGCGCACGCGGAACTGGATGCTCGCCCGCACCCGCGCGGCGGCGTCGGCCGGGCGCAGCATCCCCCAGACGCCGGTCGATCGGCCGCGCCGGACGCGCGCCTGCTTGACGAAGATCGGGGTCATGTAGGCCTTGTAGGACGGCTTGCGCTTGCCCGTCAGCAGCTGCAGCCCGCTCTGGAAGGTGCGGTAGGCCAGGCGCGGGATCTTCTCGCCCGCGATCGGGGCGTCGTCGACGAGCAGGAACTGGTTGACCGCGCGGACGTTGGGGTTCCTGAAGGCGATGTACTCGGCCTCGTTGATCCACGCCGCCTGGCGGTTGAACGACACGTAGGTGACCGGGTCGGGCTTGGTCTGGTAGCCGTACTCGGTGAGGTACAGCGGCACGCCGCGCTTGCTCTGCGTCTTCTGGCCGTAGCGCTGGTAGATGCGCATGAGCTCGCGGCTCAGGTCGCGCAGGTCGGCCATCGAGATGTGGTCGGGGTTCTTCTGGGGCCGGCTCGGCGGCGTGAGCAGCGCGTACGGGTGATGGGCGTAGCCGGTCGCCTTGAAGAGGCCCGGGTTCTGCGCGACGAAGGTCGCCACGTCGCCGGGGCAGTTGCGCAGCGAGGCCTGCGCGCCCTTGAGGACGTTGAGGTTGTTGTCGACGCAGTACAGGCGGCGGACGAACTTCAGCGCGTCGATCGACTGCGAGATCGCCTTCGCCTTGCCCTGGCCCTGCGGCGCGGTCTCGCCGATGAGGATCGTGTCGCTGCCATGGCCGGTGTCGGCGAGCGCCTGCCAGGCGTTGGCGACGAGGTTGCGGTAGATCGAGGGCGCGGCGTCGACCTGGCTCTTGGCGTTGCGCGGGTCCGGGCTCCACTGCGGCGTGAGCCAGCCGGCCTGGTTGGGCTCGTTCCAGATCGACCAGTAGTCGACGCGCGGCAGGCCGTTGTAGCTGCCGCTGTAGCGCGTGCCGACGGCCCGGACGAACTTGCCGAACTCCTCCGGGTTGGGGTTGAACGTCTGCTGCAGGTCGGCGCGCGGCGACTCCGTCGAGGCCCAGCGCGGGATCGGCGACGTGAGGTTCAGGTTCACGAGGATGCCGCGCGCCTGCGCGCCGCGGATCAGCGCGTCGTACTTCTCCCAGACCGGCGCCTGGTAGCCGGCCGGATCGGCCGAGTCGAAGCCCGGCTTCTCGAGCTGGTCGTTGGCGGGGGCCAGCTGCTGCCAGAACACCGACACGCGGATGCGATCGACGCCGAAGCTCTTCAGCGTGTCGAGCGTCGAGGTCTGCTGCTCGGCCGTGCCGTAGACGAGCAGCGGGTCGTCCTGGAACGTCGACTCCTGCGTCCTGGACGCGAGCGCCGACGAGGGGATGGCCGCGAGCACGAGGACGGCGGCGATGAGGGAGCGAAGTGAGTTCACGGTCGTGTGGTCTGGCGTTGCGCTGCAAGGAACACAGCGACCGCGTCAGAAGATCGGGGGTCGAGGAAGAGCGCCGGGCGAACGGCCGTCATGGCGAGCGCCGGCCGGTGCAGCGTATTCAACTCGAACTCCGCAAGTCGCAGCCATGGCTCGGGGTTGTCGGGCTGCAGGCGCACCGCCTCTCCCAACGCGCGCCGCGCCGCGGTGTTGCGGTCGGCCGCCGTCTCGATCGTCGCCAGCGTGAACAGGGGGTCGACCGACAGCGGGTTGACGTCGTGCGCCCGCTGCGCCTGCGAGCGTGCCGCGTCGATCCTGCCGCGGTCCAGCGAGCCCAGCGCGTCCTGCGTCAGCGTCTCGGCGCGCATCGGCTGGAAGATCGCCCAGGCGGCGGCGAGCACGACCAGCAGCGTGGCGCCGGCGCAGATGGCGCGCATCCGCTCGCGCGACCCGGCGCGCAGGCGCTGCGCCAGCCCGGCCGCGCCGGTGCCGGCGCGGCGGACCGCGGCGCCCTCGCGCTCGCTGCTCAGCGGTCCGCGCCCGGCGACCCAGCCGGCCGCCAGCAACGCGACGGCGGCGTTGGCGGGCACGACCCACGTCCAGTCGACGAAGGAGTGCACGCCGAAGACGATCACGGTCGCGACGAGCGTCAGCAGGCCGATCCGCTCCGGCGTGAACGGCCGGCCGCGGTCGCGCCTGCGCAGGCCGGTCGCGCGCGCCGCGCCGGCCAGCCAGGCCGCGAGCAGCGCGAGGCTGACCGCAAGCCCCGCCAGGCCGAGGTCGGCGAGCGTCTGCACGACGTACCCGTGCGCGTGGCGGACCGCCGGATCGTCGGTCCGGTAGCGCTTGCGGACGGTCGCATAGCCCCCGGCGCCGACGCCGACGCCGGGGTTGTCCCCGAAGATCCGCAGCGCTTCGTCCCAGTAGCGCGCCCGCACGCTGCCGACCGCGGTGAAGCGGCTGTTGTCGTTGCGCGGCAGCGGCGCCGAGACCCTCGTGAGCTGGTTCCAGCGAGCGGAGACCGAGCCCGACAGGCCGCGGTCGCCGGCGGCCAGGGCGATCGTGACGGCGACCGGGATCAGCGCCAGGCCGACGAGCAGCGCGACGCCGGCGCGGTCGCGCTGGTGCAGGGTCGGCGTGTGCGCCGCGCGGGCGAAGCCGACGGCCAGGCCGGCGGCGGCGAGCAGCGCGAGCATGACGAGCACGAGCAGGCCGAGCTGCAGGCCGGCCTGGTTGCGCAGGTCGACCGGGACGCGGTCCTCCGTGAGCGCGTTCTGCGAGAACGCCCAGACCGCCATGAGCCCCCCGCCCGCGACGCCCGCGATCAGCACGGCCGCACCGCGCAGGCGCCGTGGCACGGTGGCGAACCAGAAGCCCGCCCCGAGGATCGCCGCCAGGACGGCGCCGCGCGAGAAGGACAGCAGCATCGTCAGCACGAGCAGGCCGAGCGCCGGGTAGGCGAGCGCGTTGAGCGCCTGGTGGCCCGAGCGCCGCGTGCCCAGCCACAGGCAGCCGGGGACGCCGAGCGCGGCCGCCAGCCCGACGCTGTTCCAGTAGCCGAACGGCTCGCGCAGCCGGGCGAAGATCTCGTCGGGGTTCAGCGCGCCGGGGAAGACCTTCGTCGCCACCGCGTAGGCGCTGATCGCGATCGCCGACAGCGTGATCGCCCCGACGAGCGCGCTCCAGCGGCCCGGCACGCTGTGCGCGAGCGCGACGGCGGCGGCGAAGACGGCGGCGTAGGCAAGCGTGCGGTTCGTCTCGACCCACGCTTCGGACGGGCTGGCCGCCCACGTGATCGACAGCGCCGTGAGGACGACGAGCGCGAGCAGGAGCGCGAGCGGGCCGGCTCCCCACAGCCGCTCACGGCGTGGCGCCAGCAGCAGCGCCCCGGCTACGGCGATCCCGCCGCCGATGACGAGGCCGATCTCGCTGGGCGTCGTGCGGCCGACGTTCAGCCCGCCGTCCGCGCTGAACGCCACCGCGCAGATGATCGCCGCCAGTCCTGCCGTCAGCAGCGTCTGGACGGCGGGGGTCGGGACGCTCAGCGCGCCGACGCGGCCTGAGCCTGTGTCCTCAAGCGCGGCGTGTGTCGACAAGGCGTCGGACGCGAAGGCCGGCGACGGCGAGCGTCCCGGCGAGCAGCAGCGCGAGCATGACGAGCAGCGGCGTGGGCAGATCGGCGGCGGCGCTCGCGGTCGGCGCCGTGCCGACCTCGCCCGGGTCGACCGTGGCGTTGTCGACCGCCACCGAGCCGGGGGCGGAGGTGCGCGCGGCCTCGACCGCCCGGCGCTCGGCCGCGCTGGCCTCCTGCAGCTGATCGGCGGCGGGCTTGCCCCCGATCGCCCCGGCGCCGCCGGCCGGCGGGCCGCCGCCGGCGGCCCCGCCGCCCGTGGCGTCGCTGCCGGACTTCCTCTTCGTCTTCGCGGCGGCGGCCGCCGCCTGGGCGCGCCGGATGACGCTGCGGCAGTTGCCGTACTGGTCGCCGTCGGAGGCGAACTGGCGCAGGGCGTCGCGGTACTCCTTCTGCGTGTAGGTCCTGGACATGACCTCGTCGTCTGTGCAGTCGCGGATGACGTCCAGGCCCGAGCCCGATCGCGGGCGCGGCGCCCGCGAGCAGCGCGAGCGCCGTGAGGAGGATCAGACGGCGCGTCATGCGTTGGACGGTAGCGACGACGAGGTCGTGCCGACGGACGCCAGCGCGCCCTGAAATCCGGCCGCCCAGGCCTCGTACGTGTAGGCGGCGACATCGCGGCGCGCGTTGGCGCCGAGCGCCGCGCGCAGGTCCGGATCGTCGTGCAGGCGGCGCAGGGCGCCGGCCAGCGCGGGCGCGTCGCCGGCGGGGACGACGAGGCCGTTTCGCTCGTGGCGGACGAGTCCGCCGGCGACGGCCCCGACTTCTGTGCTGGCGATGACGGGGGTCGACTGGTTCATGGCTTCGTTGGCGACGAGCCCCCACGGTTCGCGGAAGTCGCGGGTCCGCAGGGACGGTATGACGCAAACGTCCGCGGCGGCCAGGAAGTTGCGGACCTGGTCGGGCGGCTGGGGCCCGACGAAGGCCACCGCGCCGCCGGTGGGGATCCGAGGGGGCCCGGTTCCCGCACCGACGAGGACGAGCGCGGCGGCTGATGCGTCGATGCCTGACTGGCGCCAGGCGTCGAGCAGCACCGTTGCGCCTTTTGCCCGGCTTGGCCGTCCGAGAAACACCCCCAGGAAGGAAGATCTCCGCTCAGGCGGGAGCGGCTCGCCCCAGAACGCGTTGTCCACGGCCTGCGGCGCGAGATGCACGTTGCGCGCGCCGCGGGCGCGCGCGAAGGCCGCGACATGGGGCCCGTAGGCGACCACCGCGTCGGCCGCGCGGTACAGCGTGGCCATGAGCGGCGCGCCGGCGACGAGGTGCGCGGGCGTGCGCGGATGCGCCCACAGCGCGGTCCACAGGAGAAACGGCGTCCCGGACGCCCGGGCGCCCGCGAACGCCGCCGGCAGCGCGACGCGGCCGGCCGTCCCGCAGACGACGGCGCTGTAGCGCCGCGACGCCGCCAGCCCCGCGATCTGGCGCTGGCCCACCGTGCGGTGGGGGACCCCGGGATCGGCGACGCCCGTCGTCGCGTGGATCGAGCGCCCGCCGAACAGCGCGAGCTCGATCGGCACGCGCCGATGCAGCGCGGCGAACGCGCCGACGCGATCGGGCGGGACGTGGTTGGTCACGAACAGGACCGGCTTGACCGCGCTCACGAGGATCCGTGTGCGTCGGTAGGCCGTGACGCCGCTCGCGGCTGGGCCAGGGACGTCTCGTAGGCGGCCACCGTCGCCGCGCCGCAGGCCTCCCAGGAGAACGCGCGCTCGACCGTCGCGCGCGCCCGTGCGCCGGCCGCGCGCAGCGCGCCGCCGCCACCGCCGGTCAGCAGCGCGTCGATCGCGGCCGCGAGCGCCGGCGGGTCGCGCGGCGGCACGAGCGTCATCCCGCCGGCGCCGGCGCCCGCCCCCTCGGCGCCGGCGTCGACGATCTCCTGCGGGCCGGGCTCGCCCGCGGCCGCGATCGCCGGCAGCCAGCCGGCCATCGCCTCGACGTACGCGACGCCGAACGCCTCGTCGGTCGACGGCATCGCGAAGAGCGTCGCGCGGCGCGTGCGGGCGAGCGCCTCGCCGCCGGGCAGCTGCCCGGCGAGCTCGAGCCGGTCGGCGACGCCCAGCTCGCGCGCCAGCGCCGCGCAGCGCCGGGACCTCCGGGCCGTCGCCGACGACGAGGTAGCGCAGGCCGGGATGGCGGTCGCCCAGCAGCGCGACCGCGCGCAGCACGTCGGCGTGGCGCTTGCGCGCGATCACGTGCCCGGTGGTCACCACGGTCGGCGCCGCATAGGCGGGCGCGCGCGCCGGGCGGGAGGTCGCTGCCCAGCCGCACGACGGTCGTCGCGCGCGCGCCGAGCACCCGGCAGCGCGCCTCGATCCCCGCGCTGTTGGCGATGACGAGCCGCGCGCCGGCGAGCGCCGCGCGCACGGCCTCCCCGCCGGCGGCCGAGCCCGGCGCCGTGTGGAAGACGTCGCCGCCGTGGACGGAGACGACGAACGGCGCGCGCAGCCCCGAGCGGCGCACCGCCTCGCCCGCGGGCACCGCGTTGTGGGCGTGGACGAGGTCGAAGGCGAAGCGCCGGCGCAGCGTGCGCAGCGCGACGGCCAGCGGTCCCGCCGCCCAGCGCCCCCAGCTGCCGTACGTCGCGGGCCGCGGCGGGGCGAGGAACGGGACGTAGCCGACCTCGATGCCGTCGAGCGTCGCCCGCGGCGGCTGGGCGAGCGCGCGGACGGTCGCCCGCGCGGCCGCGCCGGCTCCCGAGCGCGCGGCGGCGAGCGACGGCAGCGGGCGGTACAGGACGAGCACGCGCACGTCCGCGCCGGCGTCGCGCGCGGCGATCGCCTGGCGGTGCGCCCACAGCCCGAGCACGGGGTCGGCCGCCCGCGGATAGAACTCGGCGACGACCGCGACCCTCATCCGATCCGCCGCGTCCAGCGTGCCTGCGCGCGCGTGACGTAGGGCCGGCCGGCGAGGAACCGCCGCGCCTCGTCGATCGCGGCGACGCGGGCGTAGCCGCCGCCGACCGGCGCCGTGTGCAGGATCGGGGTGGCGTCGACGATCCCCGCGCGCCAGCCGTGCTCGAGCGCCAGCGCGCCCCAGTGCACGTCCAGACCCCAGCCCATGCGCAGATGCGCGGGGAACGGCAGCAGCGCGTCGAAGACCGGCGCGGCGAACGCGGTCACGGGCCCGATCTCGACGAAGCGCGACTCGCGGACCGCGCCGCCGGGCAGCCGCCGCGTCGCCGGCCAGGCAGCATGCGAATGGCGCCGGTGGGCGGGCTGGGCGAGCAGGAGCCCGGCGTCCTCGGCGCAGAACAGGAAGCGGTCCAGGAAGCGCGGCGGCAGGACGACGTCGTCGTCGACGAGCAGCAGCCAGTCGTGACCGGCCGCCGGGTGCTCGGCGAGGAGCTCGTCGAGGTGCTCGAACTTGCCGCCGTCACCCATCGCGACGGTGTGCATGTGCACCTCGTGGCGCGTGCGGTGAAGCTCGGCGCGCAGCGCGTTCATGAGCCGGCCCGGGCGTTCGACGCCGACGACGAGGACGCGCCGGCGAGACCGCTCCGCGCGCTCGCGCGCGCAACGGTCGATCCGCCGCAGGCGCCGGCGTGCCTCGACGTCCAGCGCGGCGTCGAGCGCGCGCAGCGGCGGGCGTCGCAGACCGCGGACCGTGCCGCTCTCGCCGGAGAGGAAGTCGGGCTCGGCCGCCGGTGCCGGCGCGCCGGCGGCGCGACGGTCGCCGAGCGCCGCACGGACGCGTCCGAGCGAGTGCGCGGCCAGCACGATCCCGTTCGGGCAGGCGAAGCGGACGGTGTGCACGGCGCAGCCGGCGAGCACGACGAGCTCGCGCCGCAGCGACGGTGCGCGCCGCTGCGCCTCGTCGAATCGGCGCGCCGTGGCGCCGCGCGTCAGCGCGGCGCGGGCCAGCGACCGCAGCCGCGCGTCGTCGCCGGCGCGGCGATGGTCCAGGGCGGCGCCGGCGACGTAGCGGATGCGCCCGCCCGCCGCGAGCAGCCGGCGCTGCCAGCCCTCCTCGTCGCCGGCCCCCGTCGGCTGGTCGGCGTCGAACGGTCCGAGGCGATCGATCGCGCTGCGGCGCAGCGCCATGTTCGCGCCCCACGCGTGGTCCACGTCGCGGTCGGCCGCCCCGAAGTCCTGCGTCGTGATCGGCGGGTCCTCGCGGCCGCAGGTCCGCAGGCGGTGATCCTCGAAGCGCGCGTGGATCGGCCCGGTGAGCACGCCGACGGCGGGCTCGGCCGCGGCGTCGGCGGCCAGCAGCGCGTCCAGCCAGCCCGGCCGCACCTCGACGTCGTCGTCGACGAACACGAGCAGGTCGGCGGCCGCGGCGTCGATCCCGCTGTTGCGCGCGGCGTTGAGGCCGCGCGCCGCGCCATGCGCCACGTAGCGCGCGCCGTGGCGCGCCGCGACCGCGCGCGTGGCCTCGTCGGGACCGTCGTCGACGACGAGGAGCTCGGCGCCGGCGGTCGCCGCCTGGGGTGCGATCGACGCCAGCGCGACGTCGAGATAGCCCGCGCGCAGGCGAGTCGGCACGATGATGCTCGCCGTGGGCGCCATGTCGCGGCAAGAGTCTAGGCTTCGATCCGCCGCGAGGATCGACGGATTCAAGCCAGGTTCGGGGCTGCGCGCGCGAAGGCGGGACCCCCGGATGCGAGGGCGGTTCAGCTCGCCATCAGCAGCGGCAGGTCCGCGGCGCGGCGCAGCCGCTCCAGGCTGCGCGCCCGGGTCGGCCCGATCGAGCCGACCGGCATGTCCAGCGCGGCGGCGACCTCCTCGTAGGAAGGCGCCGGGTCCGCGGTGAGCAGGCGCAGCAGCGCCTGGTCGCGCGCCGGCAGGCGCGAGAACGCGCTCCACAGCGCCCGGTCGCGCTCGCTGCGCAGCATCTCCTCGCCGGGCGCGGGGGCCGGGCAGGTGGGCTCGGGCATCGCGTCGCCCATCGGGATCTGCCGGCCGCCGCGGCGCAGCAGGCGCAGCGACTCGTGGCGCGCGGTCGTGGCGAGCCAGCCCCCCACCTTCGCGGGATCCTGCAGGCGGCCGGCGTGCTCGACGAGGCGCAGCCACGTCGTCTGGAAGACCTCGTCGCTGTCGGCGGCGGAGAGCCGGTGGTTGCGGGCGATCGCCCACACGAGCGCGGAGTAGCGGTCGACCAGCGCGTTCCACGAGCGCTCGTCGCCGCGTGCCGCCGCCCGGACCAGGACGCCGGGATCGATGTCCGGCTGGATCGTCTGCGCAAGCACGGGCGCACCATCGCCCGGGCACCTTGACGCGAGCCTGCGGAAACCTTGCGGTCGGCCTGCGGGCGTGGGAGATTGGCGACGCACCCGCCCAGCAACCGATCGCCGCTGCAGGCCTCCGCGCCGTCCGTAGGCGTCTTGACAGGACATCGCTGCATGAGCGCTCGACCCAGACCGGACGTCACCCAACCGCGCGCGCGCGTGGCGCTCACGGGAACGTTGCGGGCGCAGATCGGCGCCACGGATGTCGCGGCCGCGCTGCCCGGCCGCCAGGGCCGCGCGCTGTTTGCGTTTCTCGTCGTCAACCGTCATCGCCCGGTCGGGCGCCACGAGCTGATCGGCGTCCTCTGGCCGGGGGAGCCGCCCGACGCCCCCGAGGCCGGCCTCAGCACGGTGCTGGCGCGGATGCGCCGCGCGCTCGGGCCCGGCGTCGTCACGGGCCGCGCGGAGCTGCGCTTCGCGCCCGCCGCCGACGTCGACACCGAGCAGGCCGTCGCCGCGGCGCAGATCGCCGAGCGGGCACTCGCGGGCGGCGATCCCGGGGCGGCGATGAGCGCCGCCCAGCGCGGCCTGGACGTCGTCGCCCGGCCGCTGCTTGCGGGCATCGAGGGCGACTGGGTCGAGCGCCTGCGCGCGGAGCTCGACGCACTGGAGCCCGGCCTGCTCGAGGTCCTCGCCCGCGCCGCGCTCGTCGTGGGCGATCGCGAGCACCTCACGACGGCCGAGCGCGTGGCACGCACGCTCGCCGAGCGCCACCCGTTCCGCGAGTCGGGCCATGCGCTGCTGATCGAGATCCACGGCCGCCGCGGCAACGCCGCCGAGGCGACGCTCGCCTACGACCGCCTGCGCGTGTTCCTGCGCGACGAGCTGGGCACCGTCCCGTCCCAGGCGGTCTCGGCGCTGCACGACGAGCTGCTGCGCACGGGCCGCCTCGCCTCGCCCGCACCCGCACCCGCGCACGGCGCCGAGGCGGCCTCGCCGGCGGCGCCGGCCGATGCCGGCGGCGCGCTGCCGCTGCCGGTCGTCGGCGGATCGCCGCCCACCACGGCCTTCGTCGGGCGCGAGGAGCGAGCTCGAGCGCCTGCGGGTGTCCTGGCGGCAGGCGAGCACCGGGCAGCGCCGGCTCGTGCTGCTCAACGGCGAGGCGGGCGTCGGCAAGACGCGCCTCGCCACGCAGTTCGCGGCCGAGGCCCACGCCGGTGGCGCGACCGTCCTGTACGGGCGCTGCGAGCAGGAGCCGCTGCGCTCCTACCAGCCGTTCATCGAGGCGCTGCGCCACGGGCTGCGCCACGGCGCCTGGGCCGGCGATCCCGCCGCCGCCGGCGACCTCGCGCAGCTCGCCCGGATCCTGCCCGAAGCGCTGCCGTCCGCAGCCGCCGCCGCGGCGGGAGCAGCCGCTGCGCACGATCCCGACGCCGACCGCTACCGCCTCTTCGAGGCGGTGGCGACGCTGATTCGCCGCGCGGCGGAGCGTGCGCCGCTGCTGCTCGTCCTCGACGACCTGCACTGGATCGACCGGCCGACGCTGCTGCTCCTGCGCCACGTCCTGCGCCATCCCGATCCGGCTCGCCTCATGGTGCTCGGCATGGCGCGCCGGATCGAGCTGCGCGCCGACCACCCGGCGATGGAGCTCGTCCGCGACCTGCACCGCGAGCAGCGCTTCGACCGCATCGCCCTCGAGGGGCTCACGGAGGCCGAGGCCGACGCGCTCGTCGCCGCCCGGCTGGCCGCCGCGCCGAGCGCCGCCTTCGTCCGCGGGCTGCGCGAGCAGACCGAGGGCAACCCGTTCTTCATCGAGGAGGCGCTGCGCGCGCTGCTGGACGCCGACGTGCTGCACGCCGGGGCGCACGCGCCCGTCGCCGCCCTGAAGTCGATCGGCGTCCCCGACAGCGTCGCCGACGTGATCCTCGCGCGGCTGGGCCACGTGTCGGCGCTCGCGGTCGAGGCGCTGACGATCGGCGCCGCGGTCGGCCGCGAGTTCGACCTGGCGACGGTCGAGGCGCTGCTGGACGTCCCGCCGGACGGCGTCATCGACGCGCTCGAGGAGGCGATCGCGTCGGGGCTGGTCGACGAGGTCGCCGACTCGGTGGACCGCTTCGCGTTCTGTCACGCGCTCGCCCGCGACGCGATCTACGGCCGCCTCTCGCGTGCGCGCCGCGTGCGCCTGCACCTGCGCGTCGCGGCGGCGCTGGAGACGCTCGGCGCGAGCGCCGGGGAGCTCGCCCACCAGTTCTTCGCGGCGCGCGAGGTGGGCGGCGCGGAGGACGCCGTGCGCTACGCGGTCCTCGCGGGGGAGCAGGCGGCGCGCGCGCTGGCCTACGAGGACTCCGCCGAGCACTACCGCAGGGCGCTGGAGGCGACCGCCGCCGCCGCGGCGATCGACGAGGCGACGCGCTGCGACATCCTGCTCGCGCTGGGGCGCGTGCAGTGGCAGGCCGGCGATGCGCAGGCGCGCACGACGTACTACGAGGCGGCGGCGAGCGCCCGCGCGCGCGGCGACGCGGTGCAGCTCGGGCGCGCGGCGCTGGGCCTCGGCGAGCGCTATTGGGAGGGCGAGGCGGCGGACCCGCGCTTCGCCCCGCTGATCGCCGACGCGGTGCAGTTCCTGCGCGGCGAGGACACGCGCGCGGCCGCGCGGCTGATGGGACGCATGGCCGAGATCCTGCACTTCGCCGCGGGCGAGGACTACGGCACGACGCTCAGCGCCGACGCGCTGGCGATGGCGCGCCGGCTCGGGGAGCGCGAGATCCTCGTCATGACGCTCATGAGCCGCCACGTCACGCTGCTGCACATCGAGCACCTCGACGAGCGCATCGCCCTGAGCGAGGAGGTGCTGGCGCTCAGCGGCGAGCACCGCGCGCTGCGCGCGGAGGCGCTGCACTGGCGCCTCTACGACGTCTTCGAGCTCGGCATGCCGGAGGAGGCGCGGCGCGTGCACGGCGAGCTGACGGCGCTCGGCGCACAGCTGCGCCAGCCGCTGCTCGAGCACCTCGCGGTGGGCTGGCAGGGCGTCTTCGCGCAGCTCGCCGGCGACGTCGAGGCGGCCGAGAGCTTCGCCGAGCACTCCTACGCGCTGGCGCACCGCGCGCAGGTCGGCTACGCGAGCTCCTACCTGTCGGGAATGCTGTTCACGCTGCGCCGCCAGCAGGGGCGCCTCGAGGAGCTGCTGCCGGCGATGGAGTCGCTCGTCGCCGGGCGCGCGGCGAGCCACGCGTGGAAGGCGGCGCTCGCGCTCGCCCAGGTGCAGACCGGCGCCGGCGCCGGGCGGCAGCACTACGAGACGCTCGTCGCCCACCGCGCTCGCGCCGTCCCGCGCGACTGGTACTGGTTCTTCACGGTCGTCCTGCTGGCGGAGACGTGCTGCGCGCTGCGCGATCGCACGCGCGCGCAGGAGCTCTACGACCTGCTCGTGCCGTTCGCCGAGCGCTACGTGCAGGTGATCTTCGCCGCCAACTGGGGCTCTGTGCAGCGCAATCTGGGGATGCTCGCCGCCGTGCTCGAGCGCTTCGACGACGCCGAGCGCCACCTGCTGGCAGGCATCGCGGCGAACGAGCGCATCGGTGCGATCCTCATGACCGCCGAGACGCAGTGCGAGTACGGAGCCCTGCTGCGGGCACGCGGCGGCGCCGGCGACGCCGAGCGGGCCGCCGCGCTCGCCGAGAGCGTCGTCGCGGTCGCCGCGCCGCGCGGCCTGCACGAGCTGCGGCGGCGAGCGGCGGTGTTCACGGCGAGCGGTCGGGCGTGATCTGCTCGAGGTGTATCTGCGCACGCGCCGCGCGCTCTGACTGCGCATGACCGAGCTGCTGGAGGATCTCCGTGCCTGATGTGAAGCCCGGCCCGCTGTCCACGCACGTCAAGCAGCCCGGCGCCGTCGAGCGGTTCGCCGAGCAGCTGCCGACGAAGGGCGCCTGGGCCTGGCGGGTCGTGCAGCGGATCGATCCGCTCGAGAAGGCCGTCAACCGCCTGCTCATCAACAAGGCGATCAACGTGCTGGCGCCACGGCCGTACCGGCTCAGCACGCTCGCGCCGTACACGACCTACGAGTCGCTGACCGACAAGTCGTACAACACGCGCCAGCTGCCGGCCGGCGCGAACGGGCGCCGCAGCGAGCCCCCCGTCGATCGGGTCATCGAGCTGTTCCGGCGCGAGACGTTCGTCCCGTGCGACAAGTCCACCGTCCTGTTCGCCTACGTCGCGCAGTGGTTCACCGACGGCTTCCTGCGCAGCAACCGCAACGATCCGAGCGGCGAGACGCGCAGCATCACGCGCAACGAGTCGACGCACGAGGTGGACCTCGCGCAGCTGTACGGCCTCACGCCGGCCGAGACCGAGATGCTGCGCGATCGCACCGACCCGACGCTGCTCGCCCATCAGGGCGAGCCCGGGGCGGAGCTGCCGCCGGACCTCTACAGCCCCGACGGGAGGACGAAGCTCGCGCACTTCGAGCCGCTGCGCGTGATCACGCCCGCGAACATGCCGATCGACAACCGGCAGCTGCTGGCGATGGGCAGCGACGCCGCGAACATCCAGATCGGCTACGCGATGCTCAACACGCTGTTTCTCCGCGAGCACAACCGCATCGCCCGCGAGATCAAGGCCACGACGACGGGCTGGGACGAGGACCGCATCTTCAACGCCGCGCGCAGCGTCCTGACGGTGCTGCTCATCCGCGTGGTCATCGAGCAGTACATCAACCACATCCATCCCTACCTCTTCGAGTTTCGCCTCGACCCGCGGGGCTTCGACAAGCAGCCCTGGATGCGCCCGAACTGGGTGGCCGTCGAGTTCAACCTCCTCTACCGGTGGCACAGCCTGATCCCCGACCTGCTGGACATCGGGCTCGAGGACCCGGTGCCGATCATGGCCACCACCTACCAGTCCAAGGCGCTGCTCGCGGGCGACGGCATGGCGACGATCATCGACCGCGCCTCCAAGCAGCGCGCGGGCAGGGTGGGGCTGCACAACACGTCGGCGTTCCTGCTGCAGCGCGCCGAGCGCCCGAGCATCGAGGCGGGGCGCGACGTCGGGCTGCAGGGCTACAACGCCTACCGCGAGGCGTGCAAGCTCGGGAAGGCGGCGAGCTTCGGCGACATCACGTCCGATGCGGCCCTGGCGGCGGAGCTCGAGGACGTCTACGGCACGGTCGACGAGGTCGAGTTCTTCGTCGGCCTCTTCGCCGAGGACCAGCGGCCGAACTCCGTGCTGCCGCCGCTGATCGGCCGGCTCGTGGGCCTGCACGCGTTCTCCCAGCTCATGACCAACCCGCTCTTCGCGCCGGAGCTCTACAACACCGAGACGTTCTCCGAGCGCGGGGCGCAGATCATCGACGAGACGACGAGCCTCGCCGACATGGTGCGTCGCAACATCCCCGCCGGCAGCGACATGCCGGAGGTGCGGCTCACGCGCGCCGGCTGGAAGCGCGCGAAGGTGTAGGACACTCTGGGCCGCGCATGGCGGCCGTAGATGGTTGTTTGCGCGCCAGCGACCATCCAGCACGTGATCCTCTTCCTGCACAACCGCTATCGCACGACGGGCGGCGAGGAACGCGTCGTCGAGGATCTCCTGTGGCTCGCGCGCGAGCACCTCGGCGAGGACGCACGCCTGCTGGCGCGCGACAGCGCCACGATCGGCCGCACCCGCGCGGCCGCCGGGCTGCTCGGCGGCGGTCTCGCGCCCGAGCAGGTCGCCGCCGCCGTGCGCGAGAGCGGCGCGCGCATCGTCCACGCGCACAACCTGCACCCGTCGCTCGGCTGGCGGGCGCTGGCGGCCGCGCGCGCGGCGGGGGCCCGCACGATCCTGCACCTGCACAACTACCGGCTCGTCTGCGCCGTCGGCACGTGCTTCACCCGGGGCGCCGACTGCACCCGCTGCCACGCACGCGACACGCTGCCCGGGGTGCGGCTGAGCTGCCGCGGCACCGGTGCGGAGGCGGCCGTCTACGGCGCCGCGCTGGCGCTGTGGCAGCGGCGCATCGTCGAGCAGGCCGACGCGATCGTCGTGCCGAGCGTGGCGGCGCTCGCGCGCCTGCGGGCGCTGGGCGCGCCGCTGGACGGCGTGGGGATCCACGTCGTCGGGCACGCGGTGCGGGAGTTCGCCGCGGGCTCGACCGCCGCCGGCGGCACGCATGCGCTCGTCGTGTCGCGGCTGGCGACGGAGAAGGGCGTCGACGTCGCGATCGCCGCGTGCGCGGCCGCCGGCCTGCCGCTCGTGATCGCCGGCGACGGGCCGCAGCGGGCCGAGCTCGAGGCGCGCGCGGCCGGCACGCGACACGCGGTTCGCCGGTCGCGTGGACGGGGCGCAGCTCGCGCGCCTGCGCGCCGGCGCGGGCCTGGCGATCGTGCCCTCGCGCTCGGCCGAGACCTTCGGCCTCGCGGCGGCCGAGGCGATGGCCGCGGGCCTGCCGGTGGTCGCCAGCGCGATCGGCGCATTGCCCGAGCTGTGCGATCCACAGGGGCTGGTCGCGCCGGGCGACGCGGCAGCGCTCGCCCTCGCCGCGCGCGCCCGCTTCGGCGATGCCGACGCCGGCGAGCGCGGCCGCCGGCGGATCATCGAGCTCGCGGCGCCCGCGCGGGTGGCGCTCGCGCTGCGGGCCGTCTACGACTCGGTGCTCGAGCAGCGCCCCTCGTGAGCTGCGGCGAGGGCGTCCGGCGCACGGCCGATCATCGGCGATCGACGGCTGATCGCCACCTGCGCCGCACAGTCATCCGGGGTTCTCGTCACCGCCCGGCGATTGGCGCTGACGACGACGGGACTCGCGTTCCTCGCGTCGACGCGCCCGGGCCTGCGCCTGCTGCTGCTCGACGTGCGCCGTTTGCGCAGCGCCGTCGGACGGGGCGTCACGGCGGGCGTCCTCCCGGGCCCGTTGAAGGGCCATGGGGGTGGACACGCCGAGGCGCGTCCACCGCCGGTAGCGTCGCCAGAAGCGCGATGGGAATGTCAGTGGTTGGCGCAAGCAATCCTCTCGCCTCCCAAGATATGGGGCCGGCGCCTGCGCCTCAGGGTCTTGTGGAGCTAGCTCTTGTCCTCGTGACCGTCGCCGGCGGGAGCATCCTCGAGCCCGTCGGGGTCGGCCTCCGCGGTCACGGCGGTCGTCTCGGCGGCATCCGGGTGCGCGTCGTCGTCGCTCGGCGCCGGTGACGGCGGCCTCCGCGCTCGCCTCCGGCTCCGTGTCGGGCACGGCCGGCTCGGTGACGTCGTCGGGCTCCGGCTCTCCGGCGGCGGCGACGGCCTGCTCGCTCGCGGCGACGGCGGTCTCGCCGGCGTCGGGCTCGGGAGCCTGCGCGGCGTCGGCGTCGGCGTCGGCGTCGGCGCCGGCGTCGGCTCGGCCGCAGCCGCCTCCTCGCCGGAGGCCAGGTCGCCCACGACGACCGGGGTCGGCGGCGCCGGCGGAACGTCCTTGAGCTCGGCGGGCGGCTGCATCGGCGCAGGCGCCGGCGGCGGCGTGTAGAGCGGCTCCGCCGTGGCGCCGCCCTTGAGCTTCTTGGCGACGGCGGCACCGACGCCGCCGAGCAGGGCGACCACGCCCGCGACCTTCAGCGGCGTGCCGGTCACCGCCGCCTTGACGCCGGAGGGCTCGGACTTCCCGGTCGCCTTCAGCGCGCTCTTGCGGGCCTTCGCCGCGCCCTTGGACGCCTTCTTCGTGCCCTTCGCGACCGTCTTCGTGGCCTTCTCGCCCAGCCGCCATTCAGACCAGGTCTTCGCTATGGACGCGAAGGCGTCGAGCGCCTGATTGCGTTTCTTGTTCTGGCGCGGCGCAAGTTTCATGAGGTGCTCCTGTCGTATTGGGTCCTGGCGTCCCGGAAGGACCCACCAAGTCGCGCCTACCCTCCGTCCCCCGGAGGCCAAACGAGGGTATCCAGGTCGCGTCGTCGTTCCGGGTACGACCATCTAGACTCGGCGGCCACATGCGGACGCTCGTCACCGGCGGCGCGGGCTTCATCGGCTCGCATCTCGTCGACGCCCTCGTCGCTCGCGGTGACGACGTGACGATCGTCGACGATCTCTCCGCAGGACGGGTGGCGAACCTCGACGCGGCGCTGGCCAGCGGCGCGCAGCTCGCGCGGGCGGACATCCGCGACGGCGCGGCGCTGGCGGAGATCGCCGGCGCGGCGAAGCCGCAGACGATCTTCCACCTCGCCGCCCAGGTCGACGTGCGCCACTCGCTCGCCGACCCGGCGCACGACGCGCGCACCAACGTCGAGGGCACGATCAACGTGCTGGAGGCCGCGCGCGCGGCGGGGTGCGAGCGCCTCGTCTTCGCCTCGACGGGCGGCGCGATCTACGGGGAGAACGACGTCCTGCCGACGCCCGAGACCGAGCCGGCGCTGCCGATGGCCGCCTACGGGCAGAGCAAGCGCGCCGCCGAGCTCTACCTCGGGCTCTACGAGCGCCTGTACGGCATGTCGACGCTCGCGCTGCGCTTCGGCAACGTCTACGGGCCGCGGCAGGACCCGCACGGCGAGGCCGGCGTGATCGCGATCTTCTGCGGCAAGCTGCGCGCCGGCGAGCGCCCCCGGATCTTCGGCGGCGGCACGCAGACGCGTGACTACGTCTACGTCGGCGATCTCGTCGACGCGCTCGTGCGCGGCGGCGACACGCGCATCGGCGGGGTGATGAACGTCGGCACCGAGGAGGAGACCTCGGTGCTCGAGCTCATGCGCGTGCTCGCCGATCTGCACGGGCCCGGTGCGCCGGAGCCGGACTTCGCTCCCGCGCGCCTGGGTGAGGTCGAGCGCTCCTGCCTGGACGCCGGCCGCGCCCGCGAGCTGCTCGGCTGGCGGGCGAGCACGCCGATCGCCGAGGGGCTGAGGCTGACGTACGAGGCGCTCGAGGGCGCCCCCGCAGCCCGTTCTAAAACCTGCTTGCGCGCAGGCGCCGGGTCGCGCTAGGGTCCCGGACCTTGGCTGGGGGAGAGGCGCGGTGCTGCGGGCGCCGTGGCGCGGGGTACGCGCCCGGCGCCCCACGCGTCACGGGTGAGCATGCCCGTCGCCGACGACGACGCCCGTCGTCGGGGCAGTCCAGGCGCTACGCCGCCGCGAGCCGCTCGCGCAGCCACCGCACCGTCTGCGCGATGCCCTCCTCGATGCCGATCTGCGCCTGCCAGCCGAGCATGCGCTCGGCCTTGCCGACGTCGGGCCAGCGGCGCTGGACGTCGACGGTGAACGTCGGCAGGTGCTCGAGCTCGAACTGCGCCGGGTCGCGGCCGCAGGCCTCCCAGACGATCTGCGCGATCTCGGCGACCGTGCGCTCGTCGGAGGCCGAGATGTTGAAGTCCTCGTGCAGCCCGGCGGGTGAGGACATCGCGGCGACGACGCCGTCGGCGATGTCGTCGATGTGCGTGAGCGTCCGCGTCTGCTCGCCCGAGCCGAAGATCTGCAGCGGATGCTGGCCCGAGAGCGCCTTGCGGATGAGGTCGGGCACCGCGTGCGCGATGCCGGGCTCGTCGTCGGGCATCTCGCCCGGCCCGTAGGCGTTGAACGGGCGGCAGATCGTGTAGGGCAGCCCGTGCTCGTCGTGCGCCGCACGGCACCAGACCTCGCCGGCCATCTTCGAGAAGCCGTAGGCCGAGCGCGGCATCGGCGTCTCCCAGACGTGCTCCTCGGTGGTCGGGTACTGCGTCGCGCGCTCGAAGACCATCGAGGAGGAGACGTAGACGAAGCGCTCGACGCCATGGTCGAGCGCGGCCTGGATGATCGCGTCGTACAGCGCGTTGTTGACCGCCGTCAGCGTGTGCGGGAGCTTGTGGAAGTTCGCGATCCCGCCGACGATCGCGGCGAGGTGGATGACGTGCGTGCAGCCGTCCATCGCCTCCAGCGCCTGGCCGTGGTCGCGCAGGTCGCCGGTATGGACCTCGCAGCCCTCGCGGATCCACTGCGGTGCGTCGCGCTGGTCGGAGACCCTCACCTCGTAGTCGGGGTCGCGCAGCAGGCGCCGAACGACCGCGGCGCCGATCGTGCCGGCGCCGCCCGTGACCAGGACGCGGCTCACTCGTGATCCGTGCCGCGGGTCACGGAAGCGTGACCCGGCCGTTCGTCATCGCGCTGAGCTCGGCCACGTAGCCGAAGACCTGCCCGGCGCCGAAGCAGTTCCACGGGTCGACGATCAGCGCTTCGCCGCCGGACAGCGCTCCGACGGCGCGCAGCACGTCGGCGCCCATGAACTCGTCGTGGTTGGCGGCGACGACGACCGCGTCGGCTCCGGTCACGGCCGCGTCGAACGGCGGAGTGGGCGTCGGCGACGCGCGGGTCGTGGATGGCCACGTCGGCGAGCTCGCGCTCGAGCAGGCGCACGAGCTTGTGCGCGAGCGAGTCGCGCTCGTCGTCGGTGTTGCCCTTGAAGGCGAGGCCGAGGACGGCGATCTTGCGACCGTTCAGCGACCCGAGGCGGCGCTTCATGCCCTCGACGAGGAACAGCGGCACCGACTCGTTGACCCGCGAGACCGCGAGCAGCATGCCCGGGGCGTTGGAGCGCTCCTCGCTGAACGCGAAGTCCTTGCGCAGGCAGGTGCCGCCGGTGAGGCCGGGCTTCGCGATCCCGCCGCGCGGATAGTCGCGATTGATGAGGTCGATGACGTCGAAGACGTTCGCGCCGTGCTGCTCGCAGTCCATCATGAGCAGATTGGGCAACGCGAAGTTCGCGTAGCGAAAGATGTTCGTCCAGATCTTCGCGAGCTCGGCCTGGACCGGCGTCGTCTGCACGATCTTCGCGTCGAAGATCGAGAACAGCGCGCCGACGCGTTCGCCCGACGCGGGGCCGACGCCGCCGATGATGCACGGCAGCGTGTCGATCTCCTCGAAGAAGCGGCCGGCGGCGATCCGCTCGGGGGCGTGCGCGACGTAGACGTCCTCGCCGATGGCGAACCCGCGGTGCTTGGAGAGATAGCCGGCGACGAAGTCGGTGGTGCCGGGGGCGATCGTCGAGCGCAGGACGATCGTGTGCCCGTCGCGCAGGTGGCTGAGCAGGTCGTCGAGCGCCGAGCGGATGTCGGAGATGTCGATCTCGATGTGCGAGAACGACGGGGTCCCGAGCGTGATGACGATGTGCTCGGCGAGCGCGGCGTCGGCGACGCGGTCTGAGACCGTCAGCGTCCCGGCGGCGTGGATGCGGTCCAGGGCTTCCTGAGCGCCGGGCTCCTCGAACGGCATCCGCCCCTCGCGGACGGCCTGGAGGCGGTCGGCATCCTTGTCCACGCCGAGGACGGTGAGACCGCGGTCGGCGAACGAGATGGCGAGCGGGAGGCCGATCCGGCCAAGCCCGATGACAGCGACCGACGGCATGCGGCGTGGAGGCTACCGTTCGCCGGTGTCGCCCATCAGGCGGTGCCGCGCGTACTGGCGCGCGAAGCCCGTGATGAAGCGGGGGTTGTAGCGCACGTAGCGCGGTGCCAGGCGGCGCGGTTCCTGCGCCATGCGAAACAGCCACTCCAGGCCGGCGGACTGCATCCACACGGGGGCCTGCGGGACGAGCCCGGCATGGAAGTCGAAGGCCGCGCCGACGCCGACGAGCACCGGAGCGTCGAGGCGCTCGCGCATCGCCGCCATCCACTTCTCCTGCTTGGGAGCGCCCACGCCGACCCAGATGACGTCGGCCTTGGAGCCGTTCATCTCGGCGACGATCGCGTCCTCCTCCTCCTCGGAGAGGTCGCGGAACGGGGGCGAGTAGCCGCCGACGATCTGCACGCCCGGAAAGCGCTGGCGCAGGTTCAGCGCGAGCTGGACCAGCGCGCCCTGGTTGCGGCCGCCGTACAGATACATGCGCGTGCCCGTGCCCGCTGCCCGTTCGCAGTAGCGGGCCATGAGCTCGGGGCCGTAGACGCGGTCCTGGAGATCGCCCCCGAGGGCGTTCATCGCCCAGACGAGCGGCTGCCCGTCGGGCAGCGTCAGCGAGGAGTTCAGGACCGCCTCGCGCAGCTCGGGATCCTCGTCGCAGACCATGACCGTGTGCGTCGCGGCGACGCAGATGTAGCCCTGCTCGCGGTGGGCGATGGTCGCGTCCATCCAGTCCATCGTGGCCGTGTAGTCCGTCAGCGCGAGCGGGATGCCGAGGACGCTCACGGCATCGGGCGCGATCGGGGCGGGCGCCGGCTCTGTGGCGAGCGGCGGCCCGCTGGGGAGGGGGCGGGAGAGGGTCATCGAGGGGTTCGACACTGAAGCGCGCTGCTCAGGGTACGACTGAGAACGCTCGCCGACTCGAAAGGTTGCGTTCTTGCATGCGCTGCCTATGCCATACCCACACCGAGTTCGTGAAAACCGGACCGCTACCCTGCCGCGATGCCTCGCGCGCTCATCACCGGGATCACGGGCCAGGACGGGTTCTACCTGCACGAGCTGCTGAGCGGTCGCGGCTACGAGGTCGTCGGGCTCGTGCGCGAGGGCTCGGACGCGCCCGACGGCGCCGCCACGGTGAGGGGTGATCTCGCCGACCCGCAGTCGCTGCGCGCCGCGGTGCTGCAGACCGCGCCCGACGAGCTCTACCACCTCGCCGCGCCGACGTTCGTGCCCGCGTCCTGGAAGGACCCCGCCGGCACGCTGGCGCTCGTCGCCGGTGCCACCGCGACGCTGCTGCAGGCCGCGCGCGAGGTCGAGGGCGCGCGGGTGCTCGTCGCGAGCTCCGGTGAGATCTTCGGCGCGGCAGACGTCTCGCCGCAGGACGAGCAGACGGCCTATGCGGCCGCGCTCGCCGTACGGGGTCGCGAAGCTCGCCGCGTACGGCCTCGTCGACACGCTGCGCGAGAAGCACGGCCTGCACGCGTCGAGCGCGATCGCCTACAACCACGAGTCGCCGCGGCGCCCGCAGCGCTTCCTTCCGCGCAAGGTCGCGCGCGCCGCGGCATCGATCAGGCTCGGGCTGCAGGACGAGCTCGTGCTCGGCGACCTCGATGCGGTGCGCGACTGGTGTCACGCCCGCGACGTCGTGCGCGGATACCAGCTCATGCTCGCGCAGGACGAACCGGGCGACTACGTCCTGGCCGGTGGGGTCGGCCGCACGGTCGGCGAGCTCGTCGCGGCGGCGTTCGCCGTCGTCGACCTCGACCCCCGGCAGTACGTGCGCGTCGACGAGCGTCTCGTGCGCCCGTCCGAGCGCACGCCGCCGGTCGGCGACACGGCAAGGCGCGCGAGCGGTTGGGCTGGGAGCCGGAGACGAGCTTCGAGACGATGATCGAGGAGATGGTCCGGGCCGATCTCGCCGAGCTCGCCCCCGGTTCTCCGGCCTCGCTCTAGCGTTCACAGAAACGTGTTCACCTTGTGGGCGCGTGTGTGAAGCCGCCGCGCCCGTGGTCGTGTGGTTGCGTTCGCGGCGTGACGCTCTGTACGCTCGCGCCCACCCAGGGTGCGGCAGGCGCGCCTCGACGGAGGAATAAGGGAGAACAGAACATGACGCGAGTACGGCTTGGGGCGGGACGGACATCCGCTCTGCTCGCCATCCTCATCGTGGGCGCGTTCAGCAGCGTCGCGATCGCCGCCACCATCAACGGCACGGCCAACAGCGACAAGCTGACGGGCACCAACGGCGCCGACACGATCGACGGCAAGGCCGGCGTGGACCTCCTCAAGGGCAACGGCGGCGACGACACGATCCTCGGCGGCGCCGACACCGACAAGATCGACGGCGGCGCCGGCAAGGACACGATCGACGGTCAGGGCGGCAACGACAGCATCGACGGCGGTGACGGCAACGACACCATCACGGGCGGGGCCGGCAGCGACCATGTCGACGGCGGCAGCGGCAGCGACACGATCAAGGTCCAGGGCGACGGTCAGGACTTCGTCGAGTGCGGCAGCGGCAGCGACACGGTCGACGCCGACAGCAGCGACATCGTCGACGATGACTGCGAGAACGTCACGTAGACTCGCCGCACTATGCGCGTCGGAGTCATCGGCATGGGCTACGTGGGCCTGCCGCTCGCCGTCGCCTTCGCCGCAGAGGGACACGACGTCGTCGCGGTCGACATCGACCGCCGCAAGGTCGATGCGCTGCGCGCCGGCCGCTCGTACATCGAGGACGTGCCCGACGACGTGCTCGCCGGCGTGGCGGCGCGCATCCGAGCGACGACCGACTTCGGCGAGCTGGAGCCCTGCGACGCGATCCTCATCTGCGTCCCGACGCCGCTGACCGCCAACCGCGAGCCGGACCTGGGTCCGCTCGTGGGGGCGGCGCGGGCGCTCGCGGGGGTGCTGCGCGGCGGGCAGCTCGTCGTGCTCGAGTCGACGACCTACCCCGGCACGACGCGCGGCCGGCTGGCGCCGATCCTCGCCGAGTCCGGCCTTGTCGCCGGCGAGGACTTCAGCCTGGCGTTCTCGCCGGAGCGCGTGGACCCCGGGCGCACGGACTTCACGATGCGCACGACGCCGAAGGTCGTCGGCGGGCTGACCGAGTCCTGCCTGGAGCGCGTGTCGATGCTGTACGGCGAGGTCTGCGACACGGTCGTGCGGGTCTCCACGCCCGAGGCCGCGGAGCTCACGAAGCTGCTGGAGAACATCTTCCGCTCGGTGAACATCGCGCTCGTCAACGAGCTGGCGATGCTCTGCGATCGGATGGGCATCGACATCTGGGAGGTCGTCGACGCGGCCTCGACGAAGCCCTACGGGTTCATGCGCTTCGAGCCGGGGCCGGGGATGGGCGGACACTGCCTGCCCGTCGACCCGTTCTATCTCTCCTGGCGCGCCCGCGAGTTCGACATGACGACCGAGTTCATCGAGCTCGCCGGCAAGGTCAACCAGCAGATGCCCTACTACTGCGTGTCGAAGGTCGAGCGCCTGCTCAACGAGGCGAGCAAGCCCGTCCGCGGATCGCGGATCGCGGTGCTCGGCGTGTCCTACAAGGCGGGCGTCGCCGACGTGCGCGAGTCGCCGGGGCTGAAGATCGTGACGCTGCTGACCGCGCTCGGCGCCGATCTGCGCTACCACGACCCGTACGTCGACGAGCTGCCCGAGCTGGGGCTGCGCAGCCACTCGCTCGACGACACGATCGCGGAGGCCGACCTCGCGCTCATCGTGACCGCGCACCCGGGGATCGACCACGACGCGGTCGCCGCGCAGGTGCCCCTCACGCTGGATCTGCGCGGCGTCACCCGGCACTCGCGCAGTCGCGCGGTGCTGCTGTAGATGCAGGCGGTGCGGGTCGGCGTCGTCGGCCTCGGCTACTGGGGACCGAACCTCGCTCGCAACGTCGAACTGGTGCCCGGCGCGGAGCTCGTCTGGTGCTGCGACGCGCGCGACGAGCTGCGCGCGGGACTCGCGCCGAAGCACCCGCGCGCGCGCTTCACCGGCGACATCGCGGAGCTGCTCGCCGACGACGAGCTCGACGCGATCGTCCTCGCGACGCCGGTGCCGACGCACGCTGCGCTGGCGGTGCGCGTGCTGCAGGCCGGCAAGCACTGCTTCGTCGAGAAGCCGCTGGCGCAGTCGGCCGCCGACGCCGAGCGCGCGGTTGCGGCGGCGCGCGCGAGCGGCAGGCTGCTCATGGTCGGCCACCTGCTCGAGTACCACCCGGGCGTTCGCAAGCTCAAGGAGATCGCCGATGCCGGCGAGCTCGGCGACATCCACTACATCTACTCCAACCGCCTGAACCTGGGGCAGCTGCGCGCCGACGAGAACGCGCTGTGGTCGCTCGGCGCGCACGACATCTCGGTGATCCTGCACCTCGCCGGCGAGGACCCGTCCGAGGTCTCCGCGCACGGCGAGTCCTACATGCGCGCCGGCGTGGAGGACGTCGTGTTCGCGTTCCTGCGCTTCCCCTCCGGCCTCGCCGCGCACCTGCACCTCTCGTGGCTGGACCCCCACAAGGAGCGCCGCTTCACCGTCGTCGGCTCGCAGCGGATGGCGACGTTCGACGACATGGACCTCGAGCGCAAGGTCACCGTGTACGACAAGGGCTTCGACCAGTCCGCGAGCTCCTACGGCGAGTACATCACGCGCGCCGGGGACATCTACAGCCCGCGGATCTCCAACGCCGAGCCCCTGCGGCTGGAGGTCGAGCACTTCGTCGAGTGCGTGCGCACTGGGTCGCCGCCGCGCTCCGACGGCGAGAGCGGGCTGCGCGTCGTGCGCGTGCTCGAGCGCCTGCAGGCAGAGCTCGAGCGCTCGCGGCGGGCGCGCTGACCGCGCCGATTCAACCGCCGCGCAACCCCCTGCCGGTCTGCTCGCCACGGTAGGGACCACCGGGGGACCGGACGTCGCCGGTGAACTGGATCGTCAGGTAGCCGTTGAGATCAGCGACCGCCTGCGGCGGAAGCTGCTCGTCGACCGCCCACCGTCCCGACCGGACCGCCGAGCGACCGCTCCACTCGGCGAGCGCTCCATCGGGTAGCTGGTAGGTCACGCGCAGTCGCACCACGCCGCGCACCCGCGCGTCCACGGTCCCGCCGGCCTGAAGACGGCCCTGCGTGAGGCTCACGCCGGCGAGCTGGAGACGGCTCTTCGCGGTGGCCGCGCGCAGACGCAGCGAGTCCGGGCGGGTCTCGTCATTGCCGGCGTACCCGATGTTGAGGATGCCGGTCGACCGGCCTCGCTGGGCGGGAGCCACCCTGTCCAGAAGCCGGACGAACTTCTCGCCTTCCCGGGCAGGTCCGACGTCGAGCCGATAGCGCGTGAACCGTCCCGCAGCCTGGTAGTCGACCGTCAGCGGGCCGGTGGCCCGGCCGGTGATCGAGAACAGGGCGTCGATCTGGCCGCCGCGGATCGACGACCGCAGCACTTTGAGCTTGGACGGATAGATCGGCCGGGCGATCGTCGTCAGGACCGAGCGCACCGAACGCTGCACGGGTTGCTCGGCGGGCACCTCGGACGCCGGCGCCCCGAAGTCGCTCATACAGCGCTGCGTCGTGGTGATGGTCGCCTCGAGCGTGTACGTGGTGCTCGGTCGCAGGGGACGGCGGACCGTCGCCATCATGCCGCCGTAGAGGTACGGCGTCTCGCCCCGGGGCCCGCGCGAATCGTGCGTGAGCACCATGATGTCGACCGGACCGGTTGGTCCTGTCAGCGTCGCATCGGCCGTCCAGGGGCAGAAGATCGCCGGCTGGTCGAGCGGGGCGCCGAAGATGTACAGCGAGGGCCCGACCACCGCGCTCTCCGCCACGCCGAGGAATGTCGATGGCGAGTACGGCGCCTCGGCGTGTGTCACCTCGTAGGGCACGGTGGTGGTGCCCGAGGGCGGCCAGACGAAGGGACCGTGTTGGTCGATGCCGGGCGGTGCGGGTCCGCTCGTGCCGAGGCAGTCGTTGCCGCCCGCCGTACCGCGGTGCAGCATGCTCGCGAACGGCGTGAACGCGATCATGTTGTGCCACGGCGCGCTGTAGCCGAACGTGCTGTCGTCGACGTAGGTCAGCTCGCGGGCGGACAGTCCGCTGCTGGCCGCCGCCTGGTGTCCCTCCGGGGTGTAGCCCGGCAGCTCGGAGCGCTCTTGGTGTGGATGATCGGAGAACGCTCCCGGGTTGGCTTGCAGGTAGAGCCCGTGCTTGCGACAGCCGTCCGAGAGCCGCGGATCGAAGGTGAGGGGCAGCAGTCCCATCCGCGCGCGCACCTCGTTGACGTGGGCGGTCACCTGCTGGTCGGTCGTGGCGAGGGCGGGACCGGCGAAGAGCGCGCACGCCGACGCCGCGGTGGCGGCTAGGGCAGCGAGGAGCGGGAGGCGCCGCATCCGGCGATGCTATGTGAGCACGAGGCGCACGGCGGCGGTGACCTCGGCGGCCTGCTCGGCGCTCAGCACCGGGCTCATCGGGATCGCGAGGTGGGTGCGGGCGAGGTCGTCGGTGACCGGCAGCTGCAGCCCGTCCGCGATCTCGCGCATCGCGGGCTGGCGATGGACCGGGAGCCGGTAGTAGGCCTTGCTGCCGATCCCGCGCTCGGCCAAGCCGGCCGCGAGCTCGTCGGCGCGGTCTGACCGCACGACGTACAGATGCCACGCGGGCTCGCAGCCGTCGGCGGCGACGGGCAGCGAGACGAGCTCGCCGAGGCCGGCCTCCTCGTAGTGGCGCGCGGCGGCGCGACGGCCGTCGGCCCACGCGTCGAGCGACGGCAGCTGCACGCGCAGGATCGCCGCCTGCAGCTCGTCGAGGCGCGAGTTGTAGCCGATGTGGTCGTAGGTGACCTTGTCGTGCGAGCCGTGGAAGCGCAGCATCCGCGCCGCCTCGGCGACCGCGTCGTCGTCGGTCGTGATCGCGCCGCCGTCGCCGAAGCCGCCGAGGTTCTTGGACGGAAAGAAGCTGAACGTCCCCGCCTGCCCGAGCGCGCCCGGGCGCCCGGCGGCGCTGCGCGTGCCGGCGGCCTGCGCGGCGTCCTCGAGCACGGGCACCCCGAGCGCCTCGATCTCGGCCACCGGCGCGACGTTGCCGAAGAGGTGTACTGCCACGACCGCCTTCGTCGCGGGCGTCAAGGCCGCGGCGACCGTCTCTGCGGTCATGCAGTACGTGTCGGGGTCGACGTCGCAGAAGACCGGCCGCGCGCCGGTCGGCGGGACGGCCTCGGCGGTCGCGAAGAACGTGAACGAGGGCACGACCACGTCGTCGCCGGGGCCGACGCCCATCGCGCGCAGGGCGATCGTCAGCGCGTCGGTGCCGTTGGCGACGCCGATCGCGCGGCGCGTGCCGCAGTAGCGCGCGAATTCGTCCTCGAACGCGCTCACCTGCGGGCCGAGGATGAAGCGCCGCGACGCGACGACGCCGGCGATCGCCGCGTCGATCGCCTCGCCCAGCGGCTCGAGCGGGGTGTTCGTGTCGAAGAGGGGGACGGCCATGGGCGGCGCTAGGAGTCGCGCACGACGACGGTCGTCGGCCGGGGCGTCGTGCGGCCGCGACGATCCACGCCCCGCACGCGCACGCTGTACGTGCCCCTGCCCAGCCGCCCCATCCAGCGCTTCCATGTGGCCACGTCGCGCGGGCGCAGCCAGCGCGCCCTGCCGCATGTGCCGGTCCGGCCGAGCCGCCCGTCCCGGCCCAGGGCTCGGCAGCCGCCGTCAGGCTGCCGTCGCTCGAGGGCGAGCTCCGCGCGCCGCAGGCCGCTGACGTCGGCCGCGACGTAGGTGAGGTTGCGCATCCGCTTCACGCCCAGCCGCGCGCGCCGCGGCCGCAGCGACCGGGCGACGGGCCGGGCGGACGTGGCGGCGGCGCGCGCGAGCGCGCCGCCGACCGGCGTCGGCAGCGCGTACTCGACGGCGTCGAGCAGGCTCGCCACCGGCGGGAGCGCGTCGGCGATCGGCCGCAGCACCTCGAGCGGCTCGTCGGGTCGCCACGCCGGCGCGAGATCGTTGCCGTAGGGCGGGGTGAGCGGCGTGCCGGCCGTCGCGGCGCCGCTCAGCGGCGTCCGGAAGAGCATGACGGCGCGTTCGGTCGGCGACTGGGTGCGCGGCCCGGCGTAGATGATCGAGCCGCCGTTGCCCACCCACGTCGGCTCGTAGCTGGGCGTGGCGATGCGGGACTGAAGCTGGCTGCCGTCGGAGCGCATCGTGAACAGATGGGAGACGATCGCGAGCGCGATGTAGCGGCCGTCGGGCGAGAACGTCGCCCCCGATGTCGGCAGGCCGGTGATCGTGTGCTGGTACGGCGCCCCGCCCGTCGCCGCGTCGACGGAGATGATCCGCGGGTCGCGGAAGGGGACGTCGTAGCGCGTGAACAGGACGCGACGCCCGTCCGGCGAGAACGTCGGATCGGTGTCGTTGGTCGGCCCGGGCACGAGGACACGCAGGTCGCCGCCGTCGAGGTCCATCGCGTACAGGTCCCGGTCGAAGCGCCCGCCGTCCGGCCGGCCCGGGAAGGCCCGGTCGCTCTCGAAGACGATCGTGCGCCCGTCGGGCGAGACGACCGGTGCACCGTCGTTGTGGAAGCCGACACCCGCCAGCAGGGTCGGCGTGAGCTGGGCCACCGCGCCGCCGCGCGCACCGGTGACGAAGATCCGCCCGCCGCCCTGAGCGCCGTCGTCCATCGCCCGGCTGAAGACGATGCGGGTGCCGTCCGGCGTCCACGACGGCTGGCCGTCGCCGGACGCGAACCGGGGGCCGGCGTCGGTGATCCGCCGTAGGTCCGAACCGTCGTCGCGCACCGTCCAGATCGCCGAGCGGCACGTCGGCACCGGGCCGGGAAACGGGTGGTAGTCCCGCCGCGCCTCCGCATCGGCCACGCTCTCGCAGCGGTCGGACTGAAACGCGACGACACCGCCGTACGCCGAGGCGGGCGTCAGGGCGAGGCCGGCCAGCCCCAGCAGGACTGCGGCCCGTCGTGCGGTCGCGCTGCGCCGGCGGGCGCCAGAGATCGGCTGCATGCGAGCGAGTATCTAGGATCGCCGTGTATGACCGCGCTCGTCGACCCCGGCTTCTGGCGCGGCCGCGCCGTCCTGATCACCGGCCACACGGGCTTCAAGGGCGCCTGGCTCGCGCTGTGGCTGCAGGCGATGGGCGCGCGCGTCACCGGCCTGTCGGACGGCGTGCCGACGCGGCCGTCGCTCTACGCGCTCGCCGACGTCGCGAGCGGCCTGCACGCCGACGTGCGCGCCGATGTGCGCGACCACGCCGCCGTCCTCGACGCGTTCGCGGCCAGCCGCCCGGAGGTCGTCATCCACATGGCGGCGCAGTCGCTCGTGCGGCGCTCCTTCGCCGACCCGCGCGGCACGTACGAGACCAACGTCATGGGCACGGTCAACGTGCTCGAGGCGGTGCGCGCGACGGCGTCGGTCCGCGCCGTCGTGAACGTCACGTCGGACAAGTGCTACGACAACTTCGCCGACCGCGAGCCGCGGGCGTTCGTCGAGGACGACCCCAAGGGCGGCCACGATCCGTACTCGAGCTCCAAGGCCTGCGCCGAGCTCGTCGCCGACGCCTACCTGCGCTCGTTCTTCACCCCCGGCGCGGCCGAGTCCGACAGCCCGCGGCTCGCGTCGGCGCGCGCCGGCAACGTCATCGGCGGCGGCGACTGGGGCGCCGACCGGCTCATCCCGGACATCATGGCCGGCGCCCTCGACGGCGCACCGATCCCGATCCGCAACCCCCAGGCGGTGCGCCCCTGGCAGCACGTGCTCAACCCGCTCTCGGGCTACCTGCGCCTGGCGGAGCTGCTGCACGAGACGCCCGAGCACCAGGGCGGCTGGAACTTCGGCCCCGCGCTCGAAGACGCCCGGCCGGTGCGCTGGATCGCCGACCGCCTCACCGCGCTGTGGCCCGGGGACCTGCGCTGGGAGGTCGATCCGGGCCCGCACCCGCACGAGGCGCACTTCCTCGCGCTGGACTCCACGAAGGCGCGCGAGCGGCTCGGGTGGGCGCCGGCGTGGGAGCTCGAGGCGACGCTCGCGGCGGTCGTCGAGTGGTATCGCGCGCTCGACGCCGGCGAGGACGTCCGCGCGGTGACGCTCGCGCAGGTCGAGCGCTTCGCCGCGGCGGCCGTCGCGAACCCGAACGAAGCTAGCCGCTCAGCAGCTCGAGGTCGGTGCGCGTCATGAGCCGGATGAGCTCCTCGAAGCTCGTCCGCGGCTCCCAGCCGAGCTGCTGCTTGGCCTTCGCGGGATTGCCGATGAGCCGGTCGACCTCGGCCGGGCGCATGTACGCCGGGTCGACGCGGACGTACTGCTCCGGATCGCCCAGCCCCGCCTCGTCGAACGCGATCTCGATGCAGTCCCGCACGCTGTTGGTCCGGTTCGTCGCGATGACGAAGTCGTCGGGCGTGTCCTGCTGGAGCATGAGGTACATCGCCTCGACGTAGTCCTTCGCGTAGCCCCAGTCGCGCTCGGCGTCGAGGTTGCCCAGCGCGACGTGATCGCGCAGCCCGTGCCTGATCGCGGCGGCGTGCCAGGTGATCTTGCGGGTGACGAACTCCAGCCCGCGGCGTGGCGACTCGTGGTTGAAGAGAATCCCGGAGCAGGCGAACAGGTCGTACGACTCGCGGTAGTTCACCGTGATGAAGTGGCCGTAGGCCTTGGCGACCCCGTAAGGGGAGCGCGGATAGAACGGCGTCGACTCCGTCTGCGGGACCTCGAGCACCTTGCCGAACATCTCCGAGCTCGACGCCTGATAGAAGCGCGCCCCGGGACAGGCCTCGCGGACCGCCTCGAGCATCCGGGTGACGCCGACGCCGGTGAACTCGGCCGTGAGCGTCGGCTGCAGCCAGGAGACGGCGACGAAGCTCATCGCGGCGAGGTTGTAGACCTCGTCGGGCTCGGCCGCGCGCAGCGTGTCGACGAGCGAGCGCTGATCGAGCAGGTCGCCCTGATGCAACGTGATGCGCTCGCGCAGGTGCTCGATGCGGTCGAACTTCTCCGTGGAGGCGCGCCGGACCATGCCGTGCACCTCGTAGCCGCGCTCGAGCAGCAGCTCGGCGAGGTACGAGCCGTCCTGGCCGGTGATGCCGGTGATGAGGGCTGATCGCGTCACGGCGAGGGCACGTTAGCGCCGCGGGCCGCGCGGGACGGATCTGAGTACCTTGTTGCGCGATGAAGACCGTGATCCTCGCCGGCGGCACCGGCACCCGGCTCAGCGAGGAGACGAGCGTCCGTCCCAAGCCGATGGTGGAGATCGGCGGGCACCCGATGCTCTGGCACATCATGAAGCACTACGCGACGCACGGGCTGACGGACTTCGTCGTGTGCCTCGGCTACCGCGGGGACGTCATCAAGGACTACTTCGCCAACTTCTACACGCGCAACAGCGACGTGACGATCGACCTCGCCACCGGGCAGATGGACGTCCACGCGTCCAACGCCGAGCCGTGGCGGGTGACGCTGATCGACACGGGCGCGGCGACGCTGACCGGCGGGCGCCTGAAGCGCGCGCTGGCGCACATCGGCGACGACGAGGACTTCTGCCTGACCTACGGCGACGGCGTGGCCGACGTCGACCTCACCAGGCTGGTCGCGTTTCACCGCGCGCAGGGCACGCTGGCCACCGTCACCTCCGTCCAGCCGCCGGGCCGCTTCGGCGCCCTCGACGTGCACGGCGATCGCGTGACGAGCTTTCGCGAGAAGCCCCGCGGCGACGGCGACGGCACGTGGACCAACGGCGGCTTCTTCGTGCTCAAGCCGCAGGTCGGCGAGTACATCGACGGCGACGCCACGATCTGGGAGGAGGCGCCGCTGCGCCGCCTCGCCCACGAGGGCCAGCTCAGCGCGTTTCGCCACGAGGGCTACTGGCAGGTCATGGACACCCTGCGCGACAAGATCGTCCTGCAGGAGCAGTGGGACGCCGGCGCGCCGCCCTGGGTCACCTGGGAGTAGCGCGCGTTGGCCGGCACGAGCCACGCGCTCGTCTTCGGGGCGAGCGGCGCGATCGGGAGGGCGATCGCCGAGACGCTGGCCGCGGGGGGCTTCACCGTCCACGGCACGAGCCGCGACGGTGGTGACGACATGATCGCGCTGGACCCGATCGCCGCCCCCGACGGGCTCGCCGGGCTCGACGACCTGCCCGCGCTGGACGCCGTCGTGTGGGCGCAGGGCGCGAACCTCAACGACGCCGCCGCCACCGTGCGGCGCGACGGCTTCGAGGCCGTCATGGCCGCGAACGTCACCTACGTGGTCGTCACGCTCGCGCACCTGCTGCAGGCCGGCCGTCTCGCGCGACCGGCGCGGATGGTCGTGATCAGCTCCATCTGGGAGCAGGTCGCGCGGCCGGGCAAGTTCTCCTACACCGTCTCCAAGGCGGCGATCGGCGGGCTCGTGCGCGCCGCGTCGATCGACCTCGCCGCCGAGGGCCATCTCATCAACGCCGTCGGGCCGAGCGTCACCGACACGCCGATGACGCGCGCGATGCTCTCCGGCGAGCAGATCGACGGCGTCGCCGGGCAGACCGGCTTCGGCCGGCTGACGTCGCTGGGCGACGTCGCCGGGCTGACCGCGCACCTCTGCTCGGCGGCGAACACGGGCGTCACCGGACAGTCGATCGCCGTCGACCTCGGCTTCTCGCATGCCCGCACGCTTTAGCCTCACGATCGCCTCCAGGCTGGGCGCCTACGACGTGCGGATCGGCGCCGGCGCGTTCGACGAGCTGCTCGCCGAGCGTCCGCAGTCGCCGGTCATCGCCGATGCCTACTTCACCGAGCGCCTGGCGCCCGAGGCGCAGCGGACGCTGTTTCTCCCCGCCGAGGAGGGCGAGAAGACGCTGAGCGCCGCGGAGCGGCTCATCGAGCGCCTGCGCGACCTCGGCACGACCCGCGGCGACCACCTCGTCGCGATGGGCGGCGGGATCGTGCAGGACGTCGCGACCGCCGCCGCGTCGCTGTACATGCGGGGCCTTGCCTGGAGCTACGCCCCGACGACGCTGCTCGGCATGTGCGACTCCTGCATCGGCGGCAAGAGCTCGCTGAACGTCGGGCGCTACAAGAACCTCGCCGGCAACTTCCACCCGCCGCAGCTCGTCGTGGTCGACCCGGCGTTCGTGGACACGCTGCCCGCCGAGGACCGCGCCGGCGGGCTCTGCGAGGCGATGAAGATCTCCTACTGCCGCGGTCCCGAGGCGTTCGCCCGCTACCTCGAGCTGCACGACGCCGGCGACATCGCGGCGGTCGTGCACCACGCGCTCGCCGCCAAGAAGTGGTTCATCGAGATCGACGAGTTCGACCAGAGGGAGCGGCGCATGTTGAACCTCGGCCACACCTTCGGGCACGCGCTGGAGGCGGCGACCGGCTTCGAGGTCGGCCACGGCACGGCGGTCGGCCTCGGCGTGCTGGCGGCGGAGGCGTTCGCCGGGCACCCGGCGCCCGAGCTGGCCGCGCACGCGAGCGCGCTCATCGCCGTCGCCGAGGACCTGCCCGCGCGCCTGGCGCGCCGCGACCCGGCGGCCTTCGAGGCCGCGATGCTCTCGGACAAGAAGCACTCCCCCGGCCATCTGCACCTCATCCTGCCGGCAGCCGGCGGCGCCGTCGCCGAGCAGCGCTTCGCGCGCGACGACGCGACGATCGCCCGCGTGCACGACGCGATGGACGAGGCGATCGCCACGGTCGGCGGGGAATCGGCCGCGCTCGCGATCAGGAACTGCGCAGCGCCGGCGCCAGCTGCGCGGGCAGCTCGTCGATCGCCTCGATGAGCGCGACCCCTGCGCTCGCCGCCTCGGCGTCGAGGCCGGCGCAGCCGTAGCCGTAGCGCACGCCGACGAACGGCACGCCGTTGGCGTGGGCGGCGCTGCAGTCGTCCATCGTGTCGCCGACGAAGACGACGTCGTCCGGCGTGAGCCCCGTCATCTCCAGCAGGCCGCGCAGCGCGCCGGCCTTGTCGCGCGACCCCGGTGGCGTGTCGGGCGAGACGACGTGGCCGAAGTACGCGCGCAGGCCGGTCAGCTCGAGCACCGCGGCCGTCGGCGCCGCCGGCTTGTTGGTGACGATGTGCAGGTCGAGGCCGTCGTCGCGCAGCGCGGCGAGCGTCGCGGGGACGTTCGCGTAGGGCGACGAGCGGCGCCAGCCCTCGCCGTCGTAGTGGTGGCGAAAGCCGCGCACGATCGCCTCGGTCTGGTCGGCGTCGGCGTCGGGCAGCAGCTCGGCCAGCATCGCGTCGATGCGCCCGCCGATGACCGCGCCGACGTCGCCGACCTCCTCGTCGCCGAGCACCTCGCGCGCGGCCGTCCGCAGCGCCCATTCGATTCCCGCGGCCGAGTCGACGAGCGTCCCGTCGAGATCGAGGCAGATCGCCGGCGTCACGACCGCACGCCGGCGTCGAGGTACGCCATCACGCGGGCGCTCAGCTCGTCCGAGAGCGGCGGCTCCATGAGGTGCAGCGGGTTGGACTCCATCGATCCGCTCGCGGTGACGCGGCTGGCGATCTTCGGGAAGTACGTCTGCTCCGGGTCCACCGGCACGATGAACGCCGCCGGTCCCGCCGCGTCGAAGAGCTCGCGGAAGCGCTCGTCCTGCGCCCAGCCCTCGCCGAGCACGTGGCACGGGATGCGGTATGCGCCGAACAGCGCCGGCCAGTCGGGAAAGCCGAGGCCGGTCTGCGTGTCGCAGCCGAGGTAGGCGCCGCCGAAGTAGTTGCGCTGCGTCATGCGGATCGACGCGTAGCCCTCGTTGACGTGGATGAACATCTTCAGGTTCAGGCGGTTGACCGCGACCGTGCCGAGCTCCTGCAGGTTCTGCACGAAGCCGCCGTCGCCCTCGCTGTGGATCGTGCGGCGCGAGGGCCAGGCGAGCGCCGCGCCGATCGCGCCCGACAGCCCGTAGCCCATGCTGGCCAGCGCCTTGTCGCTGATCACGATCTGCCCCGCACGCTGGCGGAAGGCCTGCTGGAAGACCGTGTACGCGCCGCCCGACGAGCAGGGGATGACGACGTCGTCGGCGCTGCACAGCTCGCTGAGGCCGAGGACGAACTCGAACGGGTCGATGAAGCCGGGGGCGTGCGTGTTGGCCGGGTCGGCCAGCGGCAGCAGCTCGCGCACCTCGTGACCGAAGCTCAGCCACCCTTCGACGTCGAGCGGGTCGCCGCCGGCGACGGCGGCGAGCACCGCGTCGGCGTCGGCGGCGATGGCGACGTCGACGTGCGGGTGGCCCTTCGTCAGCTCGGGCCCCTCCACGTCGACCTGCACGAGCGTCGCCAGCGGCGTGAACGCCTGCCAGTTGAATCCGGTCTGCTGCAGGCCCAGGCGCGTGCCGAGCGCGAGGACGAGATCGGCCTGCTGCAGGAGCACGTTGGCCGAGCGCTGGCCCCACGTGTTCGGGCGGCCGAGGTAGATCTCCTCGCGGGCGTCGATGCGGTCGTGGCCGTTCCACGTCGTCATGACCGGGACCCGGCGGCGGCGCAGGCCGTCGATGGCGGCGCGCGCGGCGTCGCGCGAGACGCCGCCGCCGATCAGCACGATCGGCCGCGCGGCGCGGTCGAGCAGCTCGCCGACGTTGCGCAGCTCCTCCTCGCTCGGCGCCGGCGCGCGGCCGGGCACCACGCGCGGGCCCTGCTCGAGCTCGGCGCGGCGCACGCGAGCGCCCTGCGCGTCGAGGCAGACCTCGAGGAACACGGGGCCCTTGCGCGGCGTGAGGCCGCGGGTGACCGCGTCCTCGACGACCTGCCGTGGCAGCGGCTGCTCGATGCGCATCGACTCGACCGCCACCGGCGCGCACATCGCCACGCCGTCGACCTCCTGGATGCCCCGCTGGCGCATCGCCGGCCCGGCGAGGTCGGTGCTCTTGACCTGGCCGCCGACGACGAGCAGGTCGCGGTTCTCCAGCCACGCCCCGGCCATCGCGGTGAGGATGTTCGTCACCCCCGGCCCGGCCGTGACGAGCGCGAACGCCCGCCCGTCCCCACCGGATTCGTTGAAGTACTCGGCGGCGATGCCGGCCGCGACCTCGTGGACGGTGGCCACGCATGTGAAGCGCTGCCGGCAGGAGTCCAGCAGGTGCATGATGTTGCCGCCGGCGACGAAGAAGCAGTGCGTGTAGCCGAGCTCGACGAGCCAGTCGGCCAGCACGTCGGAGTACTTCTCAGGCTCCATCAGGCTCAGAGTAGTGGCGTCGGGCTACGCTTCGCGTTATCGGCGCAGCCGGCGGAGGACAACTTCCCGGCACACGCGACGTTGTAATGAGCCGTCCCGCGCGGATGAGCCCAGACCTTCTGGATGAGCTCGGCCCTGAGCTGCTGGCGCCCATCTGAACGACCCTGAGAGGACTACTGCAGTGAACAAGACCGAACGCGAGATGACCGAGATCCTGCGGCGTGGCCGCGAGGAGTTCGGCTACGTCGGCGTCAAGGCCGAGTTCGAGGCCGAGGGCACCCGGATGGACGAGCTGCTGCGCCTCGTCGAGATCGCCCATCGGGCGGACCTCAACCTCGCGGTGAAGATCGGCGGCTGCGAGGCCGTCCGCGACCTGTTCGAGGCCAAGCAGATCGGCGTGAACTACATCATCGCGCCGATGGTCGAGACCCCCTACGCGCTGTCGAAGTACGCGATGGCCGTCGAGAAGTCGTTCACGCCCGAGGAGCGCGAGGACACCGACTTCCTCTTCAACCTCGAGACGATCGCGGCCTTCGACGCGCGCGAGGAGATGATCCCCGCCACCCGCGAGGGCGGCATCGAGGGCGTCGTGTTCGGGCGTGTCGACTTCGTCGGCTCGCTGGGCAAGGACCGCGACTCGATCAACGACGACGACGTGACCGCGTACGTGCTGGACATCGCGCAGCGCTGCAAGGACCTCGATCTCGACCTCGTCGTCGGCGGCGGCGTCTCGAAGGACTCGATCCCGTGCCTGAAGCGCATCCAGGACGTGCACCTGACGCGCTTCGAGACGCGCAAGGTCCTCTTCGACGGCGCCGCCTGCAACGAGCCGAGCATCGGCGACGGCCTGCTCAACGCGGTGCACTTCGAGCTGCTGTGGCTCATCAACAAGCGCGAGTACTACGGCACGATCCACCACGAGGACGCCAAGCGCATCGAGATGCTCGACGCGCGCTGGAACGTGCTGAAGGCCGGCGTCAAGTAGCGGTGCCCGGACGCGCTCGCCCGGCGGCTGCGCGACGGCGACGAGCGCGTCGCGGTGACGGGCGCGACGGGCTGGCTGGGGCGGGTCACGCTCGACCTGCTGCGCGAGGCGCTCGGGCCGGACGCGTTCGAGCGGCGGGTGACCGCCTACGCGAGCCGGGCGCGCCGGGTCGACGGCATCGACGTGCGCGCGCTGGCGACGCTCGGCGACGCCGACCCGGTGGCGGACGTCATCCTGCACTACGCCTTCGCCACGCGCGAGCTCGCGGCCGAGCAGGGCCTCGAGGCCTACGTCGCCGGCAACATCGAGGTGTCGATGCACGTCCTGCGGGCGCTGCGCGCGGGCGGCGTGCGCGGCTTCTTCTACACGTCCTCGGGCGCCGTCTACGACGCGGCCGGTCGCCTGGAGACCGATCTGCGCGCCAACCCCTACGGGGCGCTGAAGCATCTCGACGAGCTCGCCTTCGGCGCCGCCTGCCGGGCCGCCGGCAGCGGCTGCGCCATCGCGCGGGTGTTCAACGTGTCGGGGCCGCACATGCTCAAGCCGCGGCTGTTCGCGCTCGGCGACCTCGTGCTGCGCGCGCAGGCGGGCGAGCCGCTCGTCGTCCGGGCGCGCCATCCCGTGCGGCGTTCGTTCGTCGCCGCGGCCGACGTCGCGGCGCTCGGGCTCAGCCTCGCGCTCGCGGGTGAGGACGCGTGCTTTGACACCGCGGGCGAGCGCGTGGTCGAGCTCGGCGAGCTCGCCGAGCTCGTTCGCGAGCAGGTGGCCGACGCTACGCTGCCCATCCAGCGCGACTACGACCCGTCCGGGCCGGCCGACGAGTACGTCGGCAGGTCAGGTGAGATGGCGGCGCTCGCCGGGCGCCACGACGTCCCGCTCGCTTCACTGGGCCGGCAGATCCGCGACACTGCCGCCGGTCTGGCCTCACTCAAATCATGAAGCTCATCTCCGTCATCGTCCCGGCCTACAACGAGCGTGAGTGCGTCGAGGAGCTGGCCCGCCGACTGGGTGACGTGTTCGACGGCCTGCCCGCCTATGAGTGGGAGGCGATCATCATCGAGAACGGGTCACTCGACGACACCTACGAGAAGCTCGTGGCGATCCGCGAGCGCGACCCGCGCTTCAAGGTCGTCCAGCTCGCGCGCAACTTCCGCATGGACGGCGGCATCACCGCCGGGCTGTCGTTCGCCTCGGGCGACGCCGCGGTGATCATGACCGCCGACCTGCAGGACCCTCCGGAGCTGATCCCCGAGTTCGTGGCCAAGTGGGAGGAGGGCTACGAGAACATCTACGGGATCGTCACCGAGCGGCAGGGGACGGGGCCGATCCGCACGTTCAACAGCAAGGCCTTCTACTGGCTGGCGGGCAAGCTGACCAGCGACCGCATCCCGCGCAACGCGTCGGACTTCCGCCTCGTCGACCGGCGGGTGTACGAGACCGTCCGCGACATGGAGGAGCGCAACCGCTTCATCCGCGGCCTGTTCGCGTGGAGCGGCTTTCGCTCGATCGGCGTGCCGCACAAGCGCGAGCCCCGCTTCGGAGGCGACTCCAACGCCCACTCCTTCAAGGTCGTCGACCTCGCGATGAAGGGCATCTTCGCCCACTCCTACGTGCCGCTGAAGCTCGCGTCGATCTTCGGCGTCGCGCTGTCGCTGCTGTCGTTCGTCGTCCTGCTCGCGCTCAGCCTGCGGTTCATCTTCCTCGGCGTCCCGTTCGCCGGCTTCGGGACGATCGTCGGCCTGATCCTGCTGCTGTTCGGCTTTCTGTTCACCATCCTCGGCATCGTCTCCGAGTACATCGGCCTCATCTACGAGGAGGTGAAGCAGCGGCCCAACTTCGTGGTCCGGGAGACGCTCGGGCTCGACGAGCGGCTGCCGCAGAGCCGGCGCTCGCAGGCCGCGCGGCCGTGACCGCCACCACATCCGCCCCGCTCGCGGGCGGCGCGAGCGCGGCGCCCGCGTCGCGCCGTCGGCAGGTGCTCGAAAGCGACGTGACCCTGGCGGCAGGGGCCGGGATCCTCGCGCTCGTCGCGGCGGCGGTCGTCCTGCAGCTGTGGAACGCGAGCCTGCGCCAGCCGCTGGGCTACGGCGGCGACGGACTGTGGCTGATGCAGACCGTCAAGGCGATGGTGGACCACGGCTGGTTTCTGTCCAATCCCGACGTGGGGGCGCCGTTCGGGCAGGAGCTCTACGACTTCACGGGCGCGCTCGGCGACAACCTGCACTTCCTCGCGATCAAGGCGATGAGCCTGGTCTCGCAGGATCCGGTCAAGCTCGTCAACGCCTACTTCCTGCTGAGCTTCGTGCTCTGCGCGTTCACGGCGTGCCTCGTGCTGCGCACGCTCGGCGTCTCGCGCGGCGCCGCGGTCGTCGCCGCGGTGCTGTTCTCGCTGCTGCCGGCCCACGTCGGCGGCGGCCTCGGCCGCCTCATGCTCGGCGCCTACTGGTCGGTCCCGCTGACCGCGCTGCTCGTCATGCGCGTCTTCGCCGGCGAGCCGCTGTTCGCAGATCGCGCGTCGGGAGGGCGCTGGACGCGCTGGGCGTCGCGGCGCACGCTGCTCACCGCGCTGCTGTGCTTTCTCATCGCCGGCTCGGGCCTGTACTACGCGCTGTTCACGGCGATCCTGCTCCTGCTCGCCGCGCTCGCGGTGGGCGTGACGCGCCGCGACCGGCGCTCGTCCTTCGCCGGGGCGGGCGCGGCGCTGCTCGTGCTGGTCGTCTTCCTCGCCCACGTGTCGCCGAGCATCGTCTACACGCAGCGTCATGGCACGAACCCCCAGCTCTCGACGCGCCCGGTGACCGACAGCGGCGTCTACGCGACGAGCCTCGCGCTGCTGCTGTCCCCGACCCTCGAGCATCGCTTCCCGCCGGCCGCGGACTTCGCCGCGCGGCTGGAGGAGGGCAAGCTTCCGCCGGGCGCCAACGAGAACGCGCTCTCGGCGCTCGGGCTCTTCGCCTCCATGGGCTTCGTCGGGCTCATGCTCGTCGCGCTCGTGCCGGGCACGCGGCGCCGCGCCCGCGAGCGAGCCGGGCCCGCGGCGGCGACCGCGTTCACGGCGTTTGTGCTGGGGACGTCGGGTGGCCTGGGGCTGTTCGTCGCGCTGCTCGTGACGCCCAACCTGCGCGGGTGGGGGCGCATCGCGCCGCTGATCGGGTTCGTCGGCCTCTTCGCGGTGGCGCTCGCCTACGACGCCCTCCGCGCCCGGGCGAAGGGCGCGCGCCCGCGGCGGCGCCTCGCCGTCGCCGCGCTGCTGCCGGCGGCGCTCGTCGTCGGCGTCGCCGACCAGACGACGCCAGAACATGGTCCCCGACTACGACGCGATCGAGAAGGAGTACATCAGCGACGCGCGCTTCGTCGAGGAGATCGAGCTGCGCCTGCCCGCCCGCGCGGGCGTGCTGCAGCTGCCACCGGCCCCGTTCCCCGAGGGCGGCACCGTCGTCAAGATGCGCGACTACAGCCACATGCGCGGACCGCTGCTGTCCGACGACCTGCGCTTCAGCTACGGCAGCGTCAAGGGCCGCCGCGCCGGCGCGTGGGTCATGACCGTCTCCAAGATGCCGCCGGCCCGCGGGCTGCGCTTCTATGCCGCGGCGGGGTTCGGCGGCATCTGGATCGACCGGCGCGGCTACGGCGACCAGGGCACGAGGCTCGAGCGCAACCTGCGCGCGCTGCTGCCGGGCGTCCGGCCGCTCGTCAGCGACAACGGCGTGGCTGGCCTTCTACTCGCTCGTCGACTACCGGCGGCGCTGGTCGGCGAATCGGTCGCCGCGCGAGCTGCGCCTGGCGCGCGACTCGGCGATGTACCTCACCGACGTCAGCCGGGGCGACGGCACGACCTACGCCCCGAACACGACGTTCCCGCAGATCGACCCGGTGCGCGGCGGGTCGCTGACGGTCGACAACCCCGGCCGCCTCGATCGGACGTCCGTGCTGACCGGCCGCGTGCGCGGCGACCCGCGCGGCGGCCCGGTCGTCGCGCGCCTGCCCGGCGGCGCGCGCCGGACGCTGCGCGTCAGCAGGCGCGGCGAGCCCTTCGTGCTGCGCGTGCGGGTGCCGGCGGGCGGGCGCAGCGACGTGCGCCTGAGCGCGCGCGCGGCGACCGGGCCGCTCGTGCTGCCCGACCTCGACGCCGTCGACGATCCGCTGCGTGGATCGTGAGCGGGCGCGAGCAGGGCCTGCGCTTCCTGGTCGTAGGCGCCTTCAACACCGCCTTCGGCTTCCTGCTGTTCGCGCTGATGCTGCACCTGGCGGGCGACCACGTGCACTACCTCGTGGTGCTCGTCCTCGCGATGGTCATCGCCGTCCTCGTCGCGTTCGCCGGCTACCGGACCTTCGTCTTCCGGGTGCGCGGCCACCTCCTGCGCGATCTCGGTCGCTTCTCGCTCGTCTACGCCGGGGTGCTGGCGGCCAACGCGATCGCGCTGCCGCTGCTCGTCGAGGTCGCCGGCCTGCCGATCCTCACCGCGCAGGCGATCGTCGTCGTGGGCACGGTCGTGACGAACTTCCTCCTGCACCGCTCGTTCTCGTTTCGCCGCTGAGCGGCGGCGACGTTCAGCGCTGGGCGACGAGGTTGAAGTTGCGCGACAGCGCAAAGCCGTCGCGCAGCGCGCCGGGCGCCCAGCGGTTGAGGCGGACCTTCGGGTACTGCTCCTCGACCGCGCTGAACAGCTCGCGGAAGGAGTAGTAGATCGTCACGCGCCGGAAGCCGTGGCGCTCCTCGAGGCGGCGCTTGAGCGCCGTGGCGTCGATGCCCTGGCCGTGGAAGAGGTGGTACTCGCTGAGCGCCTCGAACTCCGCGCCGCCGGCGAGCTGCTCGGCGTCCTCGGTGCGGTAGCGGTTGATCGTCGCGCGCCACAGCTTCGCGAGCGGCGAGAGGTAGCGGTAGGCGAGGCGGTTGGGCTCGTTGCCGAGAAACAGGACGCCGCCGGGCAGCGTCAGCTCGGCCATCGTGTCGACGAGGATCTCGTAGTCGACGAGGTGGTGCAGGACCGCGTTCTCCATGACGAGATGGAAGCGCTCGTCGGTCCGGAAGGAGTAGGCGTCGGCCTGCTCGAAGCGCCAGTGCGGATAGTCCTCCCGGGCGCGCTCGAGCATCTTCCCCGACACGTCGAGGCCGAGCAGGTCGAGCTCCCGCCCGGCGAAGAAGCCCTCGAGGTAGCCCGAGCCGCAGCCGAAGTCGATCGCCCGCGGCGTCGTGCCGGCCGCGTCGAGCGCGGGAAAGACGTCGCGGCGCAGGATCGTCTCGATCCACTCGCGGACCTCGGGCGCGTGGGCCTCCAGGCGCACGTCGTACTTCTGCACGATCGCGTCGTGATACGCCGCGTTGACGCGCGTGACGTGATCTCGATCGTGTGCGATGCGCTGCGCCAAATCGGGCCTGAGGCTATCGCGCGATGCGCGCGGGGCAGGTCAGCCGGGGCCGCGAGGTCGACCGGTCGCGGCGCGGCGCAGGGCCTCGTCGATCGGCAGCGAGGGATCGTCTTCGCAGATGCCGGTCATCGCGCGCGCAACCGCGGCCGTCTCGGGACGGCGTCCAGTCTCGCCCGCGTCGTATTCCCGGAGGTTATGGGCCTGCAGGTAGGCGTCGCGACCGTTGCCGCCGAGCCACTCGTTGCATGTCGTGCCGTCGGTGATCACGGCGCCGTTGCCGGCGCATCCGGTGATGCCGGCCGCGGCGAGCACGCACGCGGCGGCGAGAGCGCTTCGGACCGCCATGGCGCCGAAGTCTAAGGAGCGACTGGATGGTGGATCTCGAATTGCCGCGGGTGAATGAGCGGATCTAGCCTGCCGACCCGTGAGCCGCGAGCGCAAGACCGCGTGGTTGGTCTTCATCGTCCTGCTCGGGTTCGTCGTGGCGGTGGCGGCGCACTACGTCGTCGGGCAGTACGTCATGCGGGGCTATCCGTTCTCGACGTTCCTCTTCACGCCGCAGGACACGACCGGGTTCCCCGGCGCGCCGAACATCATCGGCGTCCACTACTTCGGGGACTTCTTCGAGGCGTGGCTGACGAGCCGCGGCCCACACCCGTACGTCGACCACCCGCTCGCCAGCCCGAGCTCGTACTTCCCGGTCACGCACATCCTGCTGTTCCCGCTGGCGCAGCTCTCGCTCGAGCTCGCGCTCGCGCTCTACCTCGCGGGGTTCGGCGTGGCGCTGGCGGCGCTCGTGTTCCGCAGCGCCGGGGGCGACGGCCTGGCCCGCACACAGGCCGCGCTCGTGCTCACCGCCTGCTCGACGCCGGTCCTGTTCCTCGTCGACCGCGCGAACATCGAGGGCCTGCTGTTCCTCGCGCTCGCGGCGATGCTGCTCGCCTACCGCCGCGAGCGCTACTACGTCGCGGCGGTGCTGCTGGCGATCCCGGTCGCGATGAAGGGCAGCGCCGGCGTGTTCTGGCTGCTGTTCCTGTTCGACGGGCAGGTTTCGCGCGATGCTCGTGTCGGTCGCGACGGCCGCCGCTCGGCGCCGTCGCGGCCCTGCTCCTGCTGCCCGGCAGCACGAGCGCGAACATCGACGGGCTGCGCAGCGCGCTCGACGCCTGCTGCAAGGCCACGAGCGAGGGAACCGCGGGGCTGCGCCACAGCGCGAGCCTCAAGTCGGCCTCTCGGGTCTGGGCCGGCTCGACGAGCACTTCAACTTCTTCGTCGTCAACTACATGTTCGCCGCGCTCGCGATCCTCGTCGGCGTGGCGCTGGCGCTGGCGCTGCTGCGCCTGGAGCTGTGGCAGCGCGTCGCGCTGCTGAGCGCGGCGATGATCCTCGTGCCGAGCGTCTCCTACGAGTACCGGATGATCCACGTCTACCTGCCGCTGCTGCTGTTCCTCGCCGTGAGCGAGCGGCGCCGGTTCGACGCCCTGTACGTCGTGCTGTTCGGGCTGCTGCTCGTGCCGAAGGGGCTGCCGATCCTCTACGCCGACGTCAACGTCGGGACGGTGCTCAACCCGCTGCTGCTGGTGGCGCTCATGGCCGCGGTCGTCATCGACGCCGCACGAACAGCGCGGTGTATCGCCTTGGCGGCCTGGTGGGGCGCGAGCAGCGCCGGCAGGCTGACGAGCCAGAAGCGCGGGTCGCCGCGCAGATGGCGCCCGAAGGCGCGCAGCAGCAGGACGTCCTCGCGCAGCGTGTGCTCGGCGCCGAGCTTGAAGCCCAGGACGTTGCGCGGGGCGCCCCAGTAGGCGCGGCTGCGGCGCGTGAGCAGCGCGAAGAGGTCGCTGTCGCGCCCGACGGCGGCGCCCCACACGAGCGCCCGGTCGCGCAGCGTCTCGACCTGGTAGCGCGCGACCTGGCGGTCGAGCAGCGCCACGAGCGCGTCGTTCTCGGTGCGGTTGAGGACGACCGGCCGCGGCTCCCAGCGCCAGCGCGGGCGCTCGACGAGCATGCGGGTGAAGATGTACAGGTGCATGAAGTAGCCGGGATCGACGACGGGCGCCGGCGCGCCGGCCGCGGCCGCGAGGTAGTGGCCGCGGTCGACGATCTGGCCTGAGATGTACGTCAGGTACAGCCCGATGTCCGCCAGCGCGGTGTGCGGATCGCCGTAGTCGCGCGGCTGTTCCTGCAGCTGGTGCGAGAGCAGGCCGGGCGGGTCGGGCAGCGCGGGGTGCTCGAGTGCCGCGTCGAGGTTGCGGCGGTTGACCGACAGGCCGGTCAGCTGCGGGTGCGCGCGCAGCGTGGCGAGCACGTGCGCGAGGCTGCCGGGGAGCCAGCGCGTCGTCGCTGCCCAGCAGCCAGCAGTAGCGTCCGCCGGCCAGCTCCGCGGCGCGCACGATGTTGTGCGCGAAGCCGATGTCCGTGGCGTTGCGGTGGTAGGACAGCGTCGCGGGGTGGCGCGCGGCGCGCTCGCCCACGACCGCGGCCGTCGCGTCCTGCGAGGCGTTGTCGCAGACGACGATCTCGACCGCGGCGCTGTCGGCGGGAAGCTGCTCGAGGACCGAGTCCAGGGCGACCGCGAGCGCGGCGGCGCGGCCGTGATGCGTGGGGATGCAGATCGAGAGCAACGGCGTCACGGCGACCGCGAGTCCTACCATGGGAGCGTGAGCAGCGGCCCCTCCTCTCCCCCTGCCGGCGGGAGCGAGGCGCCGCTTCCGGCCGCCGCCGACGTGCTCGACAGCGGCGACGCCGGGCGCGCGACGATCCGCGGCAGCACGCTGCGGATCCTCGGCTACGGCGCCGGCTCGCTGCTCGCGCTGGCCTCGGCGCCGCTGCTCGTGCGCCACCTCGGGATCGCCGAGTTCGGCCGCTACGCGACGATCGTGTCGCTCATCAGCATCGTCGGGGGGATCACGGACGCGGGGCTCGCGGCGGTCGCGATCCGCGAGCACGCGACGACGAGCGGGCCGGCGCGCGAGCGCCTCGCGCGCAACCTGCTGGGCATCCGGATCGTGCTGACGACGCTCGGCGTGGGCGCCGCCGCCGCGTTCGCCGCGCTCGCCGGCTACGGCGCGCCGCTGGTCCTGGGCACCGTGCTGGCGGGGCTGGGCCTGCTGGTGCTCGTCGTGCAGCAGACGTGGGCGACGGTGTTGCAGGCCGAGCTGCGCCAGGGCTGGGTGACGCTCGCCGAGCTCGTGCGCCAGGTCGTGACGGTCGCGGGGATCGTGGCGCTCGTCGTGGCCGGGGCGACGGTCGTGCCGTTTCTGGCCGTGGCGATCCCCGCCGCGCTCGCCGCGCTCGTGCTGACCGGCGTGCTCGTGCATCGCACGATCCCGTTGCGGCCGTCGTTTCACCGGGCCGCGTGGCGCGGGCTGCTGCGCGAGACGCTGCCGGTCTCGGCCGCCGTCGCGCTGCACAGCGTGTACCTGCGGATCGTCATCGTCCTCATGTCGCTCATCGCCGTCGAGCTCGAGACCGGCTACTTCGCGACGTCGTTTCGGATCGTCGAGGTGCTGCTCGCCGTGCCGTTCCTGCTCGCGCAGGTCATCCTGCCGGTCTTCTCGCGTGCCGCGCGCGACGACGAGGAGCGCCTGGCCTACGTCGTGCAGCGCGCCGTCGAGGTGGCGCTCGTCGGCGGCGCCGGCATCACGGTGCTGACCGTCGTCGGCGCCCCCGTGGCGATCGCCGTTCTCGCCGGCGACGAGGGCGAGGGCGCGGTCGACGTGCTGCGCGTCCAGGCGCTCGTCGTCTTCCTCACCTGCCTGACGGCGACATGGCAGTACACGCTCTTCGCCCTGCGCCGCCACCGCTCGCTCGTCATCGCCAACGTCACCGGGCTGGCGGCGATCGTGGCCGGCACGGTCGTGCTCGTCCCCGCGCACGGCGCCGTCGGGGCGGCCGCGGCCGTGGCGTTCGGCGAGCTCGTGCTGATGGCGGTCTCGCTCGGCGCGCTCGTGCGCGCCCGGCCGCGCCTGCGACCGCAGCTGGGCAGCCTGCCGCGCGTGGCGCTCGCCGCCGGCGCCGGCCTCGCCGCCGGGCTGCTCCCGGACGTGGCCGACGTCGTGCGGATCGTGCTGGCGGGCGGCGCGTTCGCCGTCGTGGCGCTCGCGCTGCGGGTCGTGCCCGACGAGGTCGCGCAGGCGCTGCGGCCGCGGTAGGTCGCACCCGGCGCATGTGGCAGAAGTGGCCTACGCCGGATCGGGCGCGGCGACGCGACCCGCGGCCGCGCCGTTGCTGCTGCGCCGCAGGCCGTGCTCGGCGACGTCGCGCAGCGTCTCGATCACGAAGTCGATCTGCGGCTCGCCCAGGCCCGGGTAGACGCCGAGCCAGAAGACGTTGTCCATGACGAAGTCGGCGTTGCGCAGCTCGCCGACGACGCGGTGCTCGATGTCGCGGTACGCCGGCTGGCGCAGGAGGTTGCCGCCGAACAGCAGGCGCGTGTGCGATGTTGCGCTCGTCGAGGTGGCGCACGACGTCGCAGGCGCGTCGAGCGGCGCCGTCCGGGCGGACGGCGAGCGGGAAGCCGAACCAGCTCGGGTCGGAGTTCGGCGTCGCCTCGGGCAGCAGGTAGACCTCCGGCAGGTCCGCGAGGCCCTCGTGCAGCCGGGCGAAGTTCGCGCGGCGCGCGGCGACGAAGCCGTCGAGCTTGTCGAGCTGCGCGACGCCGACGGCGGCCTGCATGTCGGTGAGCTTGAGGTTGTAGCCGATGTGCGAGTAGACGTACTTGTGGTCGTAGCCGTGCGGCAGGTCGCCGAACTGCTGGTCGAAGCGCTTGCCGCAGGTGTTCTCCTTGCCCGGCTCGCACCAGCAGTCGCGGCCCCAGTCGCGGAAGGACTCGGCGAGCACCTTGAGCCTGCCCTTGTTCGTGATGACGCAGCCGCCCTCGCCCATCGTGATGTGGTGGGCGGGATAGAAGCTCGTCGTCGCGAAGTCGCCCGAGGTGCCGACGTGGCGGCCGTCGTACGTGGCGCCGACGGCGTCGCAGCAGTCCTCGACGAGCAACAGGTCGTGCTCCTCGCAGAACGCCGTGACCGCGTCGAGGTCGAACGGGTTGCCCAGCGTGTGGGCGATCATCACCGCCCGCGTCCGGGGCGACAGCGCGTCCTCGAGATGCGTGACGTCGACGTTGTAGGTCGGTACGTCGACGTCGAGGAAGACCGGCACGAGCGCCGTTCTGCACGATCGGGTTGACGGTCGTCGGGAAAGCCGCTGGCGACCGTGATGACCTCGTCGCCGGGCTTGAGCCGGCGCTTGCCGAGCTTGAGCGACGTCAGCGCCGACAGCGCGACGAGGTTCGCCGACGAGCCGGAGTTGACGAGGATCGCGTGGCGGCGCCCGAAGACCTTCGCGAAGCGCTTCTCGAACGCGCGCGGCGAAGCGGCCGGTCGTCAGCCAGAAGTCGAGCGAGGCGTCGACGAGGTGCTCGACCTCGTCGGCGTCGAAGACCCGGCCGGCCACGGGCACCGTGCTCTCGCCGGGCACGAAGGCGCGCTCGGGGAACGCGGCGGCGTGGTATTCGCGCGTCAGCTCGAGGATCTGGGCGCGCAGCTCGTCTGCACGGCTCGGTGCGTCGGGGGCGCCGTCGCTCACGTCAAAGACCGTAGCGGAGAGGGCTGCGCGATCCGCTCGAGCGTCTCGAGCACGATCCGCGCGGTCTCGGCCCACGAGAACTGCGCGGCGCGCGCCGGGCCGGCGGCCGCCAGGCGCGCGCGGCGGGCCGGGTCGCCGAGCAGCGCTGCGAGGGCGGCGGCGATCGCGGCTTCGTCGGTCGGGTCGCAGTACGCCGCCGCGTCGCCGCCGACCTCCGGCAGGCTCGAGCGGTCCGAGGTCAGCACCGGCGCGCCCGCGGCCATCGCCTCGAGCACCGGCAGCCCGAAGCCCTCGCCGAGCGAGGGGTAGGCGAACAGCGCGCAGCGGCGGTACAGCAGCGCGAGCTGCGCGTCGGGCACGAAGCCGGTGCGGATCGCGCGCGCGCCGAGCGAGTCCAGCGCGGCGACGGTCTCGCCCGTGTCCCAGCCCAGCCGGCCGGTGACGACGAGCGGGTGCGCCTCCTGCAGCGCGGTGGGCAGGCGCCGGTACGCGGCGACGAGGCGCGGCAGGTTCTTGCGCGGCTCGAGCGTGCCCACGGCGAGGATGAAGTCGCGCTCCGGCACGCCGTCGGGCAGCGTCGCGTCCGGCGCCCGGGCCTCGAGCGCCGGCGCCGCCGCCAGCGGCGCCACGACGGTCTTGCCGCGCGCCGCCGGGTAGCGCGCGACGAGGTCGTCCGCGGTCGCCTGCGAGATCGCGATGAGCGCCGCCGAGCGCCGCACGGCGAGCGGCAGCGTCGCGCGCTCGATGAGGCCCGAGCGCCGCTGCGGGCGCAGCGCCGGGTCGAAGGCCACCATGTCGAAGACCATCGGCGCGACCGGCACGCGGGCGAACCACGCCGTCAGGTACGTGTTCGTCGACAGCAGCACGTCGCAGTGACGGCTCGCGGCGCCGGCGACGCGCAGGTGCCAGAGCGGGTCGGGCGAGGCGAACGCGCGCCAGCGAAAGCGCGCGTCCAGCGGCTCGTCCCACACGGCGCGCGTGTAGAGCACGTAGCGGTGCGGGTCGTCGCGCGCCGCGAGCGCGCGCAGCAGCTCGCAGACGACGCGCGACGCCGCCCTCGCCGCCGGCGGCCGCGGCGCGGGCGTCGATGCCGATCGTCAGCGCGCGGCGGTCGTTGCGAGCGGCGGCGGTCACCGTGCCGCAGACTACGGCCCGTGCACGTCGGCCTGAACCTGCTGTTCCTCGTGCCGGGCGAGACCGGCGGCATGGAGGTCTACGCCCGCGAGCTGCTCGTCGCGCTCGCCGCCGAGCGGCCCGACCTGCGGCTGACGGCGTTCGTCAACCGCGAGGCCGCGGCGGCCGGCGGGCCGTGGGAGGAGCACACGCAGGTCGTCGCGGTCGGGGTCGACGGCGCGAGCCGGGTCGCCCGCGTGCGCGCCGAGCAGGGCGCGCTGCCGCGGCTCGGGCGCCGCGCCGGGATCGACGTGCTGCACAGCCTCGCCAGCACCGCGCCCGCCGCCGGTCGCTACGCCCGCGTCGTGACCGTCCACGACCTGCACTACCGCGTGCTGCCCGACGCGCACTTCGGCCTGCTCGGGCTCGGCATGCGCGTCCTCGTGCCGCTCGCGGCGCGGACGTCGGACCGCGTCATCGCGATCTCCCAGGCGACCGCCGCCGACGTGCGCCGCCACCTGCGCGTGCCGGCCGACCGGCTCGACGTGATCCCGTCGGGCCTGGGGGTCTCGCCGGACGCCGCGGGCCCACCGGAACCGGAGGGCCGCCTGCGCGAGCGCCACCGTCTCGGCGGCCGGCGCGTCGCGCTGTCGGTCTCCGCCAAGCGTCCGCACAAGAACCTCGCCCGGCTGTTCGAGGCGCTCGCCGCGATCGCGCCGGAGCGCCGCCCGTTGCTCGTCGTGCCGGGCTACCCGACGCCCTACGAACACGAGCTGCGCGAGCACGCCGCCGCGCTCGGCGTGCTCGGCGACGTGCGCATGCTCGACTGGGTCTCCGACGCCGAGCTCGAGGGGCTCTACGCGCTGGCCGACGTCTTCGTCTTCCCCTCGCTGCACGAGGGCTTCGGCCTGCCGGTGCTCGAGGCGATGCGCCGCGGGGTGCCCGTCGCCTGCTCGAACACGAGCTCGCTGCCCGAGGTCGCCGGCGACGCGGCGCTGCTGTTCGACCCGCTCGACGTCGCGGCGATCACGACCGCGATCGAGCGGGTCCTCGGCGACGATGCGTTCGCCGACACGCTGCGCGCGGCGGGGCAAGCGCAGGCGGCGCGCTTCAGCTGGGAGCGCACGGCGCGCGCCACGGCCGCGAGCTACGAGCGCGCGCTCAGCGCCCGTCGCCGCTGACGTCGTCCGCGTAGGAGGCGAGCACGCGGCGCAGCGAGTGCTCGAGCGACAGGCGCTGGGCGTTGGCGGCGAACCACGCGCAGGTCGCCTCGCGCAGGACGTCGCCGGCCGCGTGCACGCGGGTGAACGCCGCCGCCAGGTCCTGCGCCGACGCCGATGCGGCGACCGTGCCGTTGGCGCCCTCGTCGACGAGCTCGACCGCGGCGTTGTCCTCGCCCGCGACGACGACGCTCGGCGTGCCGCGGGCGGCCGCCTCGACGACGACCATCCCGTAGCCCTCGCGGCTGGACGGCAGGACCATGCACAGCGCGCCGCGCAGCGCGGCGTCGACCTCCTCGGAGTCGACGAAGCCGGGGGCGCAGACGATCCCCTGCGCCCCGCAGTCCTCGATCGCGGCGAGGACGGCGGCGCGCTGGGGCCCGTCGCCGAAGATCGTCGCGCGCAGACCGGGGATCGCCTCCCGCGCGCGCATCACGGCGGGGACGATCGCGGGCGCGCGCTTCTCGGCGATGTGGCGCCCGGCGAAGACGACGTGCGGCTGCGCGGCGTTGGGCACCGGCGGCTCCAGCGAGCCCGCGTACTCGCCCTCGAGCACGTCGACCGCGCCGCGGAAGCCCTCGGCGAGCAGGCGGTCGCGGTGCAGGCGCGAGAAGCAGAACGCGCGGTGCGGCGCGCGGACGCAGGCGCGCTGGACGGCGAGGCCGACGGCGCCCTTCGCCCCGCCCAGGTACTCGCGCCAGTAGCGCGCGCTCCACAGCTCGTGCCAGTCGACGACGAGGCGGTAGCCGCCGCGCTGCTGCGCGGCCGCGGCGGCGAGCAGCGAGAAGTACGGAAACGACGCCATGTGGACGACGTCGTAGTCGCGCCCGTGGCGCAGCAGGTGCCCGAGGACGCCGCGGCCGTAGCGCAGCGGCTCTGAGATCGTGCGGTTGCCGTCGGGGCCGTACAGCGGCTCGGCGGGCGAGACCGCGACGACGCGCACGCCCGGCAGCTGCGGCCGCTCGCCGGGCTGCCACTGGCGGCGCGTGATGTACGTCACCTCGTGGCCGGCCTGCGCGAGCCGCTCGGCGAGGTTGCGATACCAGCGCTCGGCGCCGCCCACCGTCCACGGGAACAGGCAGTCATAGGCGATGCACACGCGCATCGGCGACACGCTACGGGCTCGGCCCGACTGCCGGACGAGTCACTAGGCTGTCCCCGGCGCGCAACATTCGCACGCGTGCGCGTTTATGCAGTCGCGAGGCGGTGCGACCGTCGCGCCTCGCCCTCCATCGCCATGGCATCGACCAAGAGCACACACGCAGCGCTCGAGACGCCCTCGCCGGCCGGCGTCGAGGTGTCCGTCGTGATCCCCTGCCTCAACGAGGCGGAGAACATCGAGGAGACCGTCCGCCTGTCGCAGGCGGCGCTCGACGACGCGGGCCTCGTCGGCGAGGTCGTCGTCGCCGACAACGGCTCCGACGACGGCAGCGCGGAGCTCGCGACGGCGGCCGGCGCCCGCGTCGTCCACGAGCCGCGGCGCGGCTACGGCTCGGCCTACCTCGCCGGCTTCGCCGCCGCCCGCGGCGAGTACATCGTGATGCTCGACGCCGACATGACCTATCCCTTCGACGAGATCCCGCGCTTCGTGCAGGAGCTGCGCGACGGCGGCCAGCTCGTCATGGGCGACCGGATGGACAACATCCAGCCGGGCGCCATGCACTGGGTCAACCGCTACATCGGCAACCCGATCCTCAGCGGCACGCTGAACCTCTTCTTCCGCACCGGCATCCGCGACGCGCACTGCGGCATGCGCGGTTTGCGGCGCGACATCCTGCCGACGCTCGACCTGCGCACGACCGGCATGGAGTTCGCCTCCGAGATGGTCATCCGGGCGGCGAAGGAGAAGCTCGAGATCCGCGAGTTCCCGATCGAGTACGCGCCGCGCGATGGGCGAGTCCAAGCTCTCGCGCGTCCGCGACGGCTGGCGCCACCTGCGCTTCCTGCTCGTCCACAGCCCGACCCACCTGTTCATCGTGCCGGGCGCCGCGCTGCTGCTGCTCGGCCTGCTCATCACGATCATCGCGCTCGCCCAGATCCCGATCTTCGGCCGCGAGTGGAACCTGCACACGGTCATCGCCGGTGAGCTGTTGTGCATCGTGGGCACGCAGATCGTCGCGCTCGGCCTCTGCGCCCATGCCTACGGGACGTACTTCATGAACGAGAAGGACCCGTGGTTCGACCGGATGCGCGCGCGCTTCCGGCTCGAGCACGGGCTGCTCGCGGGCGGCGCCATCCTCGCCGCGGGGCTCGTGTCGGCCGCGGTCATCATCGGCATCTGGATCGATCGCGGGCTCGGCGCCCTGTCCGAGGAGCGCCTCGCGGCGACGGCGGCGGCGCTCATCATCATCGGGCTGCAGATCTTCTTCTCCTCCTTCCTGCTGTCGATCCTCGGCCTGCGCCGCCGGGACTAGCCACACCGGCGGCGGCGTGGGCCTGCTCGCAGCCTGGCTGCTGTACCCGCTCGTCCTCGCCGCGCTGTGCCTGGGCCTCGGCCTGCTCGTCGAGCGCGCGGCCGGCTGGCGCGTCCCGGGGACGCTGCTGCTGCCGCTCGGCTTCGCGGCACTGCTCGTCGTGGCGCGGTTCGTCACCTCCGAGCGCGCGACGGCGCCGCTCGTGCTGCCGGTCATCCTCGTGCTGGCGCTGGCCGGGCTCGTGCTGGGCTTCGCGCGGCTGCGCGCGCTGCGCCCCGACCCCTGGATCGTGGGCGCCGCGGTCGGCGTGTTCGTCGTCTTCGGCGCGCCCGTCCTCGCATCGGGGCAGCTCAGCCTCGCCGGCTACCTCGCGCTGCCCGACACCGGCCACCAGCTCAGCCTCGCCCAGCTCTTCGCCGAGCAGGGCCCGGACTACGTTCCGTTCGGCCGCGGCTCGTCGACGTACGAGGGGCTCGCGCCGTACATCATCACGGCCTACCCCGTCGCCGCGCAGGCGGCGCTCGGGGCGACGGCGCCGCTGGGGATCGTCGACCTCGCGTGGCTCTATCAGCCGCTGCTGAGCTTCGCCGCGCTGCTGCTGTGCCTGTCGATCGCGAGCCTCGTCGCGCCGCTGCTGCGCCGCCGCTGGCTGATCGCCGTCGTCGCGTTCGCGGGCGCGCAGCCGGCGCTCGTCTACGGCTTCGCGTTGCAGGGCTCGATCAAGGAGATGGCCTTCGTCGCGGTGCTGACCTGCGTCATCGCGCTGACGGTCGCGGCGATCCGCGAGCGCCGGCCCGCACGGTCGCTGATCGTGCTCGCCGTCGCGGCGGCGGCGGCGCTCAGCGCGCTGGGACCCGCGGCGCTCGCGTTCCTCGCCGTGCCCGGCGCCGGGATCCTCGCGCTGTGGGGCGTGCGGATCGTGCGCGCGGGCGACCGGCGCGAGCTCGGCTGGCTGCTGGCCGCGCTCGCGGTGGCGGTCGTCATCTCGCTGCCCGTGCTGACGTCGTTCGCCACGACCCTGCGCGTCAACGGCGAAACGCTCGACACCGGGACGATCAACCGCGAGAGGTTCGGCGCCGTGGGCGACCTGGGCAACCTCGCCGCGCCGCTGGAGCTCGTCCAGGCGCTCGGCGTCTGGTTCAGCGGCGACTACCGCTACCACACGCTCGAGCCGACGCTCGACACGCTGCAGGGGATCGCGCTGTGGCTGACCGGCGCGCTGGCGCTGCTCGGGCTGGGCTGGGCGATCCGCCGCCGCGCCTGGGGGCCGCTGCTGCTCGCGGGCAGCGCCCTGCCGGGGATCTACCTGCTGGCACGCGGCAACCCGTACGCCGACGGCAAGGTGCTGATGGTCGTCTCGCCGGCGATCCTGCTGCTCGCGCTGCTGGGAGCGGCGAGCCTGTGGCGCGGCCGCTGGCGCGTGGCCGGCCTCGTGGCCGGCGGCGCGTTGCTGGCCGCCATCGGCGGGTCGACGGCGCTCGCCTACCACGACGTCTCGCTGCTGCCCCACGACCGCTACGCCGAGCTGCAGTCGATCGACGAGCGGCTCTCCGGGCGCGGGCCGGCGCTGCTCAACGAGTACGACGAGTTCGCCAAGTACTTCCTCTCCGACGTGCCGGCCTACAACGAGCCCGAGTCCGACCATGCCTACCGCGGCGCGCCGTACGAGCCCAACGCCCAGTCCGACCCGCGCCGCCGGCCGGGGCCCAAGACGCCGCTGGACATGGACGACCTGCAGCTGCGCTACGTCGAGCGCTTCGCGTACCTGATCCAGCGGCGGTCGCCCGCGTCGAGCCGCCCGCCGGCGCGCTATTCGCGCATCTGGAGCGGGACGTACTACGAGATCTGGCAGCGCCGCGCGGCGCCGCGCGTGCTGCGCCACATCCCGCTGGGGCGCGACGTGCTGCGACCGTCGGGTGAGGTCTCCGCGGCGCGAGCCCGCGCCACGGGCGCGACCGCGCGCAGGCTGGGCGGGCGGATCGCCTATGTCCCGCGCCCGCGTCTGCCGATGTACTTCATCGCCAACCATCCGCGCTCGGCGCGGTGGGCGGGCTTCGGGCCCTATCCCGGCGGCCTCGTCACCGACGGGCCGGGCCGCAGCGACGCGCCCGTGCGGATCCCGCGGACGGGGCGCTACCGGGTCTGGGTCGAAGGCTCGTTCTCGCGCCGGATCACGGTGCGCGTCGACGGGCAGCTGGTCGGCACGACGCCGCGCGTGCTCAACGCGCCGGGGGCGTACGCGCTGCTGGGCACGGTGCGGCTGCGCCGCGGGCTGCGCGGCGTGCAGGTGGTGCAGGGCGGCGGCGACCTGCGGCCGGGCAACGGGGGCTACCGCTCGAGCCTGCGCCACATCGGCCCGATCCTCTTTGCCCCCGTCGAGGACGACCCGACACGCGTGCGGCTCGTCGCTGCCGGCGACTGGCGCCGGCTCGTCGGCGTGCGCTCGGACTGGCTGGAGATCGTCGCCCCGTGACGGCGCGGCTGAGGGGCGCGCTGCTGACCCCGCCGGGCGCGGTCGTGGGCCTGGTGCTGGTGTTCCTGGCGATCAGCGCGTGGTGGCTGACGCGCGACCTGCGCATCGTCAACGTCGACAGCGCCAAGCACGCGAACATCGCGCTGCAGTGGCACCGGGCGATCGCCGACGGTGGCGTGCTCGAGGTCCTGCGCACGTACAACGTCTATCCGCCGGGGACGCACATCGTCGGTGCGCTGGGCACGTTCCTGTTCGGGTTCGACGTGCCCGCCGCGGTGATGGCCGAGAACCTCGTCTTCGTGCCGCTGCTGGCGCTGGGCTGCTACGGGGCGGGCACCGTCGCGTTCGGCCGGCTCGCCGGCGCGCTCGCGGCGGGGTTCGCGTTGTCGGTCCCGCTGGTCATGGCGACGTTCCACCAGTTCCTGCCCGATGCGCCGATGGCGGCGATGGTCGCCGTGACGGTCTGGCTGCTGCTGGCCGGCGACCGCTTCGCGCGGATCCCGCTGGCGGCCGCGGCCGGCGCCGCGATCGGGCTGGGGATGTACACGAAGGGGACGTTCGCGCTGTTCGTCGTGGGGTTGATCGCGATGCTCGTGCTGCGCGGCGGGTGGCGCAACCGCACGGGCGTGCTCGTCTGCGGCGGCGTCGCGGCGTTGTTCGCGCTGCCGTACTACATCGACCAGTTCAGCTCGATCCGCGGCCAGGCGGACGGCTTCGTCACCGGGCCGCTGCCGCTCTGGTACGGCGGCGTCTCCTTTCCCACGCGCGGCAGCGTGGAGAACTACACCTGGTACCTCTGGAACCTCGTCAACAACCAGCTCTACCTGCCGCTGACGCTGTTCTTCCTCGTCGGCGTCGTCTGGGCGCTGTGGCGGATCGGGCGCGCGCCGCGCGACAGCGGCTATCTGCCGGAGCTGCTTGCCGGCGGGCTCGTCGGTTACCTGGCGATCAGCATGCTCGTCCTGAAGGACCCGCGCTACACGCTGCCCTGCCTCGTGTACGTCGCGCTGATCTCGACGGCATGGATCGCCTCGCTGCGCGGGCGGGCACGTTCGGCCGCCGTGGGGCTGCTGGTCGCCGTCGGCGTCGTGAACACGCTGTCGCACAACCTGAGCGTCGGCGGCGATCACAGCATCAGCCTGCCGATGGCGGTCGACAGCCCGATCGGTCAGTACACGTTGCGGCTCATCAACGAGAACGGCTTCTTCACGGCGGCGCCGAGCCGCGAGGCCGAGCCGATCGTGAAGCTGTTGAACCGGCTCCACGACGACGACGTGCCGCGGGCGGTGTTCGACCCGTCGTCGTTCTCGACGGGCGGCTATCACCTCGTCGGGCTGTCCCTGCTGGCGCTGCAGTCGCGCGAGGAGGTGCCCGGGTTCTCGGCCGACCTCGTGACGGACCGCGACACCGCGTGGGTCGTGCGCGCCGACGTGGCGGCGGTCGGCCGCGAGCCGTGCCTCATGTCGCCGCTGGCGCCGGACGGGACGGGGATCTACGTGTACCGCGGGCGCGTGCCGAAGGATCCGGCGCGGACGGGCGTCGACTGCCCGTAAGGGCCCGGCGCGGCGCGGCCGCCGCCTGCGCCGAGACGCGTCGGCGAGGACATCAGCCGCCGGGACGGTCGTCGTCGGGACCGCGGGTGACCTCGGCGGGCTCGTCGGGCTTCGCGGCCGGGTCGGCCTTGGGCAGCGCGCCGGCGGCGAGCGCGCCGCGCTTCCACTCGGGAACGGGCGTCACGATCCCGGCGCGCGGCACGTACGAGGATCGCTCGACGAGCGCCATGCGGTGGATGTAGCGCGGGCAGTTCGGGAACACGCGCGTCGCGTGCACGCGGACGACGAACTGCGCCTCGGGCCAATCGGCGAGCAGCTCGTCGTCGTGCCTGACCGACGCCGTGCCCTCGATCCGCAGGCGCGTGGGGCGCGCGGCGACGAAGTCGACGAACAGGAGGCCGACCTTCGGGTTGACGAGCGCGTTGCCCCACGACAGGAACATCCCGTTGCCGTCGTAGTTCGGGAATGCGAGGGTGCCCTCGTCCAGGACGCGGACGAACCCCGGGGCGCCGCCCTTGTAGGAGCACTGCGGCTGGCCGCCGGCGTCGGACGTCGCCAGGAAGAACATGTCCATCCGCTCGATGAACGCGCGGTCCTCGGGGCCGATGTGGTCGCGGGCGGTACGTTCGTCGATGCGATCGGCGAGCCGGCGGGTGTCGAAGCGGTCCTGCAGCTCGCGTGACCCTGCGTGGTAGCGCTCGTCCATCCGCGATCTCCCGGCTCAGCCGGGCGCCTGCTCGCCGGAGCTCCACGCCGGCGCCTCGTAGACGCCTCCCGGCACGCCGCCGACGATCAGGACCCGAAGGCCGTCCGGTCCGCTGGTGAGGACGCGCGGCGTGCCGGCGTCGACGCAGACGACGTGGTCGGCGTCGAGCGCGATCCGCTCGTCGCCGACAACGACGGCGCCCGAGCCGCGCAGTGCGACGTAGAGCTCCTGCTGCCCGGAGTCGGCCTCGTCGTGTGACTTGGTCTCGTAGTCGGGCGGCAGGTCCATGATGTTCGCGCCGAACGCCTCGATGGCGAGGCCGGGGCGCACCAGCTTGACGAAGCCGTCCCAGAGCGCGGGCAGCTCGTCGATCGCGCGGGAGCGATATCCGGTCACGGCCGACCCCGCCGCGTGCCGCCGAGGGCTGGGGTCGCAATCCGTCGCCGGGCCCGTCTGCCGGGGCCTGCGGATCGCATGAGGCTCTCTGGGAACGTCTCAAGCCTGCCTGGCTGCGGCCTCCCGGCCATGAGCACACACAGCATGCCGGCTCCTCTCGTCGTGGTCACGGCCGACGCTACACCTCCCGGTGAGCGTCGTGGGGGAGCCTGCGCGCCGGCGTCCCGCTACAGCTCCTCGGCCGCCAGCGGCGCGAGCCGCTCGAAGACCTTCACCCCCAGCCACGTGACGCCGACGAGGATCGTCAGGGGGACCAGCAGCAGGGCGTCGGACTCGAGCACCGCGGCGGGCGACGGCGCGCCGGTGAGCAGGTGACGGGCCTCCTGGATGAGCGTCGCCACCGGGTTGAGCAGCGCGATCTTCGCGAGCGTCTCGGACTGCTTGACGACCGCCTCGATCGGATAGAGGATCGGCGTCGCGTAGAAGAGCGCCTGCAGGACGACCTCCCAGATCGGCCGCACGTCGCGGTAGCGCACGTACAGCGCGCTGAGCAGCATCGCGACGCCCGTCGCGAAGACGAGCATGAGCACGAACGGGATCGGCAGCGCCAGCCAGCTCCAGCTCGGCTCGACCCCGTTGGCGGCGACGAAGATGGCCAGCACGACGACGTTCAGCGCGAGGTTCATCGTCGCGACGAGCGCCACCGACAGCGGCACGACCGCGCGCGGGAAGCCGACCTTGCGCAGCAGCGACTCGCGGTCGACCATCGCGGTCACGCCCGCCCCCGTGACCTCGGAGAAGAAGAAGTAGAGGACCATCGCGAGCAGCAGGATCACGCCGTAGTGCTCGACCCCGTCGCCCGCGCCGACGACGTACTGAAAGACGACGTAGACGATGCCGAACAGCATGAGCGGCCGCAGCAGCGACCAGACGTAGCCCAGCGCCGAGCCGTAGAAGCGCACCTTCCAGTCGGTCGCGGCCAGCGTGCGCGCGAGGTTCCAGAAGCGCCGCGGGTCGTCGCCGGCGGCCGACGGGCCGCGGACGCGGTAGGCCTCAGCCGTCATCGCGCGCGCTCACCCGCTCCTGCGCCGACGGCGCCTGCGTGATCTGGAAGGCGTGCGGCAGGTCGACGACGCCGCCGCCCGCGCCGGCCCCGTTGACGACGAACGAGTAGATGTCCTCGCGAAACGCGAGCAGCTCACCGTCGCCGCCGCCCTCCGCGACCTGCACCGAGATCCAGTAGCGCCCGGCCGCGAGATGGTTGGGGAAGCCGACCGCGACGTCGATCTCGTCGCCTGCGGCGTGGCTGCCGGTCGCGTGGCCCTTGCGCTGCGTGCTCATCGCGAACACCCGGCGCTGGTGCTCGTCGGTGAGGCTGAAGTCGAAGACCGGCTCCTCGACCGGCGCGGCGAAGCGCACGCGCATCGCGACCCCGCTCGCCTCGCCGGGCTCGAGCAGCGTCGTTCGCCCCGCGGCCATGCTCTGTGCCCAGGCGTCGACGATGAAGACCGCGTCGCCGCGGCCGTCGCCGTCGTGCCGCGCCGGGGCGGCGACGATCGACTCGCGCTCGCTCGGCGTGGCGAAGTTCAGCTGCGTGTAGCGGCGCGCGACGCTGCGCGGCTCGCCGAGCGCCACGAGGCGCCCGCGGTCGAGCAGCATCGCGCGGTCACAGAAGCGCTGCACCTGCTCCATGTCATGCGTGACGAGCAGGATCGTGCGGCCCTCGCTGCGGGCGCGGTCGAGCACGTCGTAGCACTTCTGCTGGAAGGCGGCGTCGCCGACGGCGAGGACCTCGTCGATCAGCAGCAGGTCGGCGTCGACGTGCACCATGACGCTGAAGGCGAGGCGCACCTGCATGCCCGACGAGTAGTTCTTGAGCTTCAGCTCGGCGAACTCGTGCAGCTCGGCGAAGTCCATGATCGAGCCGTAGCGCTCGCGCGCCTCCTCGGGCGTGAGGCCGAGCATGACGGCGTTGATGAGCACGTTGTCGTGCGCGGTGAGGTCGGGATTGAAGCCGACGCCGAGCTCGATGAACGGCGCCATCCGGCCGCGCAGCCACATCTCGCCGGCGTCGGCGCGGTAGATCCCGGCGAGGCACTTCATGAGCGTGCTCTTGCCCGACCCGTTGCGCCCGACGATCCCGAAGACCTCCCCGCGGCCGACCTCGAACGACACGCCCTGCAGTGCGCGCAGGACGTCGAAGCGCCGGCGGCGCGTCGGATGCAGCACGCGCTCCTTGAGCGTCGAGACCTGCTCGCGGGGCAGGCGAAACGTCTTCGCGACGGCGTCGACCTTGACCGCGATGTCGTCTGCGGGCGGACCGGTCACGAGCTAAGCGTAGGGCCCGGCTCCCCCGCCACGTGCGCGCGATGGCGTTCGTGCACGCGCCCCGCGATGCAGGTCGCCGATCGGCGATCGCCTTCCGCGCCAGATGAGGGATGACCCCTCATGCGCCGCAGCGCAGGCGAGCCGATCATGCCCTCCGTAAGGACAGACCACTCACAAGGAGACACACATGAGCATCAAGCCCAAGACCTGCATCGCCACCCTCGCCGTCATCGCGTGCGCCGGGATCAGCACTCCGGCCATGGCCGGCGGCCCCGGCACGCTGAGCAACGGTCCTGCCAAGCCGACGCACCAGACCGGCAAGCAATGGCATCACTGCTGGAAGACCGTCTACTTCAAGGCCCGCGACGAGGGCCGCACGCCCGGGGTGGCCGAAGCCGAGGCCGACCTGACGTGCGGCGCCTTCCCCGGCGACGGGGCGTAGGCCGAGGATCGTCACCGGCGGCGGGGACCCTGCGATGGGTCCCCGTCGTCGTCGAGCGCCCGCACCACCCGCGCCGGCACCCCCGCGACGAGCGTCGCCGGCGCGACGTCGCCCGTGACGACCGCGCCCGCGGCCACCACGGCGTGCGCGCCGATGCGGCAGGGGCCGAGCAGGATCGCGCCGCTGCCCACCCAGGCGCCCTCCTCCACGACGATGTCGCGGCCCTCGCGCGCGACCGCCGCCTGGCGCTCCAGGCCGCGCCGCGAGACGTCGTGGCTGCCGGTGAGCACGCTCACGCGGTGGCCGAAGAACGCGTCGGCCTCGATCGTGATCGAGCCCGACTGCGTGTTCAGCAGCGCGTCGTTGACGATCGCCGTCTCGGCGATGCGGATGCGGGCGGGCGAGCCGAAGACGTGCGGCTCGGTCAGCGCCGCCGCACGACCGCGCTCGTAGCCGGCCTGCGCGGCGCGCTCCTCGACCCCCGGCAGCACCGCCGCCAGGCGCGCGTCGACGATCTGCTCGAGGAGCGTGCGCAGGCGCGCACGCACGCGCTGCACCGCCGTCACCGCGCCGTCTGCCCGAACACACCGCTCACCGCCGGAAGGGTAGCCTCGCGGGGTGCCGCCAGAACCCCTGCAGGCGCCGGGACTGCCGGTCGGCGTCAACCTCGCCGGCTACCTCGATGCGACGGTCGGGGTGGGGGAGGCCGCGCGTCACGTCGCGACCGCCCTGGAGCTGGCAGGGGTCGCCGTCGCGCGCGTCGGGCTGTCCAGTCGCGGCGCGCCGCGGACGCAGGACGGCGCGCCGACCAGCCCGTCGACGCACCCGATCACGCTCGTCTGCGCCAACCCCGACGCGATGACCGGCGCGCGCGACGAGCTCGGCGCCGGCGCCTTCGAGGGCCGCCACGTCATCGGCATGTGGTGGTGGGAGGTCGCGGCCGTGCGCGGCAGCTGGCTGCGCGCCTTTGACCTCGTCGACGAGGTCTGGGCGGGGTCGCGCTTCGTCGCGGACGTCTTCGCCGCCGTCGCGCCGGTGCCGGTCGTCCACGTGCCGATGCCGGTTCCCGAGCCGGTCGCCTCGGCCGCCGGCCGCGACGCGCTGGGGCTGCCGGAGGATCGCTTCCTCTTCGGTCTCGTCTACGACTACGCGAGCGTCGCCGCGCGCAAGAACCCGCTCGGCCTGATCGATGCGTACGTGCGCGCCTTCGGCGACGACGAGCGCGTCGGCCTCGTGCTGAAGGCGCTCGGCGCCGAGCGCGCGCCCGCCGAGCACGCCGAGGTCCTCGCCGCCGCTGGCGAGCACCCGGGCATCACCGTGATCGACGCGCACCTCTCCACGGAGGACAAGAACGCGCTGATCCGCGCGCTGGACTGCTACGTCTCGCTGCACCGCTCGGAGGGCTTCGGGCTGCCGATCGCCGAGGCGATGCTGCTCGAGACCCCGGTGATCGCCAGCGACTACGGCGGCTCGTGCGACTTCGTCACGGCGTTCAACGCGCTGCCGGTCGACGTGCGTTTGGTGCCGATCGGGGCGGGCAACGATCCCTACCCGGCCGACGGCGAGTGGGCCGAGCCCGACCTCGACCACGCCGCCGCCTGCATGCGCGCGGTGCGCGACGACCGCCCGGGCGCGCAGGCGCGCGCGCAGCGCGCTCGCGCCGAGGTCGTCGCGCGCCATGCCCCCGCCGTCGCCGGCCGCGCGATGGCCGAGCGCCTGGCGCGCGTCATGCGGCTGCCGCTCGACGGCGCCGGCAACAGCTCGGCGCTCGACCTCGGCGCGGTGCACGCGCGGATGGCGACCGGCCCGACGCCCGGCCCCGGCGGCGAGCGCGGCGCCCGCGGCGCCGTGCGCGAGGCGGCGCTGCGCGCGATGCGTCCCTACACCGTTCACCAGCGGCTCGTCGACGAGGAGATCCTGCGCGTGCTGCAGACCCTCGACGAGCGCGTGCAAGGGCTGGCCGCCGGCCAGCAGGCGCTCGCCGCGGAGCTCGCGCGGCTGCGCGACGAACAGCGAGAGGAGTAGCCATGGGCTACGACACCAGACAGGCGCGCCAGGACCTGCTCGACGCGGTCGGCGACGCCATCGACGACCTGGCGCGGGCGCTCGCCGCGCTCGGCGTCGCCTACGAGCAGCTCGACGAGCACCACGCCGACGAGCTCGAGGAGATGCTCTTCGGACCGGTGCAGTCGGCCTACGGCCGTGCGCAGCGCACGCACAAGGCGTTCGCAACGCGCCACGGGCTGCCGGTCCGCACGTTCGAGACGCCCGCCCCGGGCGCGCCGTCGACGGGCGCCAAGGGGTTCGTCGAGGACGCGGTGGCGGCCGTCGGCCACGCCGACGTCACGCTCGCGACGCTGCAGGACTCGATGCTGCCGATCGAGGTCGGCGATCCCGAGCTGCGCGCCGGCCTGGCCAACGTGCGCGAGCTCGTCGACGGCGTGCGCCGCAACGCCAAGGCGCTCACCCGCACCATCGGACGCTGACGACGCCGTATGCCACCATCGCCGCGATGAGCCGCAACCCCCAGCTCGCGTCGCTCGGCGTCAACGCCGTCGGCTACCTGCGCGGCGGACTCGGCCTCGGCCAGGCGGCGCGGCTGTACGTCCAGGCGCTGCACGCCGCCGGCGTGCCGGTCCGCACGACGACGGTCGACGTCAACCTGCCCGACGTCGTCGGCCCCGACGGGCGCCGCGCGCAGGTCAAGACGATGGACTTCGCCGACCTGCACGTCGAGGGCGAGCTGCCGTTCAACCTCGTCTGCGTCAACGCGCCCGAGCTGCCGGCGCTGCACGCGCAGCTCGGGGCGCAGTTCTTCGAGGACCGCTACACGATCGGCGTCTGGGCCTGGGAGGTCGACGTCGTCCCGCCGAGCTGGGACCGCGCGTTCGGCCTCGTCGACGAGATCTGGGTCTACTCGCGCTACGTGCAGGAGATCATCTCCAACGTCTCGCCGGTGCCCGTCGTGCGCATCCCGCTGCCGATCGTCGCGCCGCCGCCGGGCGGGGACGTCGCCGGCCTGCACCTGCCGGAGGGCTTCGCGTTCCTGTTCCTCTTCGACTTCTACTCGACGCTTGCGCGCAAGAACCCGCTCGGGCTCGTCGAGGCGTTCACCCGTGCGTTCGCGCCGGGCGAGGGGCCCCAGCTCGTGCTGAAGAGCCACAACGGCGACTTCAAGCCCGAGCGCCTCGCCCGCCTGCGCGAGGCCGCGGGCGACCGCCCCGACATCCACATCGTCGACCAGTTCCTCAGCGGCAGCGAGATGGCCGCGCTCATGCGGCGCGCCGACTGCTACGTCTCGCTGCACCGCGCCGAGGGCTTCGGCCTCACGCTCGGCGAGACGATGGCGCTCGGCAAGCCCGTCATCGCCACCGGCTTCAGCGCGAACCTCGACTTCATGACCGCCGAGAACTCCTACCTCGTACGCCACGCCGAGACGCTTGTCGGGCCCGAGGGCGAGAACTACCCCGCGCACGGCACGTGGGCCGAGCCCGACCTCGACCACGCCGCGCAGCTCATGCGCGAGGTCTGGGAGCACCAGGACGAGGCCGCTGCGCGCGGCGCCCGCGCCCAGCGCGAGATCGCCGAGCACTTCTCGCTGCCGGCCGTCGGTCAGGTCGCGCGCGAGCGCCTCAAGCGCCTGGCGGCCGGGCACCGGCGCAAGCGCCATGCGGCGGCGACGGGCTCGTCGAGCGGCGACGGCGACAACGGCGGCGGCCTGGTGAACTCCTGGGTCGAGACGGCCGAGCTCAAGCTCACCTTCGACCCGCTGCGCGACGCCCGCGAGACGGGCGGCGCGAAGGGCGCGGCGCGGCGCGCTGCGCTCGCGGCGATGCGGCCCTACACCCACCACCAGGACGAGCTCAGCCGCTTCACCGTCAACGGGCTGCGCGAGATCGACAACCGCCTCGACGACCTCACGCTCGACACGCAGGCGCAGATCGCCCGCCTGCAGGCGCTCGTGCACCGCTCGGAGGCGGCGATCGCCAAGGAGCTGACGCTGCTCGTCGAGGGCATGCGGGCGCGGCCCGCCTCGACGCACCCGGCGATCTCGCAGACCGACGAGCACGGTCACCGCGTCCTGCGCTTCGACGGGGCCGCGAGCGACGCTGCCACCTACCGCGGCTTCGAGGACATCTTCCGCGGCGACGAGCGCGCCGTGCGCCAGCAGCAGCTCGCCTACCTGCCGCACTTCGCCGGCGCCGAGTGGGTGCTCGACCTTGGCTGCGGGCGCGGCGAGTTCCTCGACGCCCTCGTCGCCCGCGGGATCGGCGCGCGCGGGGCGGACATGGACGCGTCGATGGTCGCGCGCTGCGTCGAGAAGGGCCACGACGTGCGGCTCGCCGACGCCGCGACGCACCTGCGCGCGCTCGACGACGCCAGCGTCCCGGGGATGTTCGCCGCGCAGGTGGTCGAGCATCTCGACGCCGGCGAGCTCACGGAGCTGCTGGGGCTCATGCGCGGGAAGCTGGCGGCCGGCGGCGTCGCGGTCATGGAGACGGTCAACCCGCACAACCCGGCCGCGCTGAAGGCCTTCTGGACGGACACGACCCATCACCACCCGCTGTTTCCCGAGGTCCTGCTCGCCCTCTGCCGGCTGGCGGGCTTCGAATCGGGCGAGGTGCGCTTCCCGGAGGAGAGCGGGAACTTCGACGCCGACGTCTACGCCAACCGCGACTATGCGGTGATCGTGCGCACCGCGGCCGCCGGGGCGTAGGGCGCAGGCCGCCCCGGCGCTGCGTCAGAACGGCAGCTCGCCGGCGAGCTCGGCGAGCGGGGCCGCGTGGCGGTCGCGGTCGGAGAGGAGCAGCGTCATGTCGTCGGGCCAGGCGATCCCGACCGCGGGGTCGTCGTAGCGAAAGCCGCGCTCGAGGGCGTCGTCGTAGTACGTCGAGCACTTGTACGTCACGTCGGCCACGTCGGAGAGCACGCAGAAGCCGTGGGCGAAGCCGACGGGCACGTAGAGCTGGCGCGCGCGCTCGTCGTCGAGCTCGTGGGCCTCCCACTGCCCGAACGTGGGCGAGGCGCGGCGCACGTCGACGACCACATCGAGGATCCGCCCGCGCGCGCACCGCACGAGCTTGGCCTGGCCGGCGCCGATCGAGACGTGCATCCCGCGCAGGACGCCGCGCGCCGAGCGCGAGTGGTTGTCCTGCACGAACACGTCGCGAACGCCGTGCTGCGCCCATACGTTGGCGCGGTAGCTCTCCGCGAAGAAGCCGCGTGCGTCGCCGTGGACCGGCGGCTCGAGCAGGAGCGGTCCGTCGAGGCGCGTTGGGATGACCTGCATCCCGTGGCAATGTAGATGCTCGGCGCAGCGGAGCGAGCGATCCGCGGCCTACTGTGTGGCCGATGGATCCAGACCGCTGCAAGCGGCTCACGCTCGTCGCCTGCATCCTCGGCTCGGCGATCGTGTTCGTCGACCAGACCGTGGTCAACGTCGCCCTGCCCGCGCTGCGCGAGGACCTCGACGCGTCGCTGTCGGACCAGCAGTGGGTCGTCGAGGCGTATCTGCTGCTGCTCGCGTCGCTGATCCTCGTCGGCGGCTCGCTCGGCGACCTCTACGGCCGCCGGCGGATCTTCGCGATCGGGACGGCCGGCTTCGGCGCCGCCTCGCTCGTCTGCGCGATCGCGCCGTCCGTCGAGCTGCTGATCGGCGCGCGCGCGCTGCAGGGCGCCTTCGGCGCGCTGCTCGTGCCGAGCTCGCTGGCGATCATCACCTCGGTCTTCGGGCCCGGCGAGCGAGCGGCGGCGATCGGCTCCTGGACGGCCGGCACGAGCGCCGCGATCGCCGTGGGGCCGCCGCTCGGCGGGCTGCTGGTCGACGTGCTGTCCTGGCGCGTGATCTTCGCGATGAACGTCCCGCTCGTGATCGGCTGCCTGTGGCTGATCCGGACCGCCGTGCCGTCGATCCCGGGCGTGGGCGGCGCCCGCCGCATCGACGTCCCCGGGGCCGTGCTCTGCGTCGCCGGCCTGGCCGGGCCGACGTACGCGCTCATCCAGCAGCCGCTGCTGGGCTGGTCGGACCCGCAGGTCTGGGCGCCGCTGATGGGCGGGCTCGGGGCGCTGCTGGCCTTCGTCAACTACGAGCGCCACGCGCCCGACCCGATGCTGCCGCCGGCGATCTTCCGCTCGCGCAACTTCGCCGTCGGCAACGTCGTGACGCTGACCGCCTACGCGGGCCTCGGCGCCGCCTCGTTCTTCATCGCGATCTTCCTGCAGCAGGTCTGCGGCTACAGCGCGTTCGGGGCCGGGCTGGCGCTGCTGCCGATCACGCTGCTGCTGATCGGGCTCTCGCGGCGCTTCGGCGCGCTCGCCGTGCGCGTCGGGCCGCGCCTGCTGATGGCGGCGGGGCCGGTCGTCGGCGGCGTCGGCCTGCTGCTGTTCACGCGCGTCGACGAGCGCGGCGACTACCTCGGCCAGGTGCTGCCCGCCACGCTCGTGTTCGGCCTCGGCCTGGCGATGACCGTCGCGCCGCTGACGGCGACCGTGCTCGAGGCGGCCGACCGCCGCCACGCCGGGATCGCCTCGGGCGTCAACAACGCGATCGCGCGCGTCGCCGGGCTGCTGGCGATCGCCGTCGTCGGCGTCGTCATCTCCGCGCAGTTCGCGACGCAGGTCGAGCGCGGGCTCGGCCCCGGCCAGCGCGAGGTCGTGACCCGCGCCTATGTCGACGAGGCGCGGGAGCGCCCGCTCACGGTCCCCGCCGGCCCCGTCGCGGGCGAAGTCCGCGCCGTGGTGCGGCATGCGAACGTGGCGGCCTTCCACCGCGGCATGGTCGTGTCGGGCCTGCTGATGATCGCCGGCGGGCTGATCGCCGCGATCGGGATCGCCAACCCGCCACGTGTCACGGCGCCGCCGCGGCCGCCCGCGGTCGCCGCCTAAGCTTCTGCGCGCCGATGGCCGAACGCTTCACGATCGCCCCCGAGCGCTACGCGCTGATCGCGCGCTTCGCGCTCGTCATGTTCACGCTGATCGTCGTCACCGGCGTCGCGGTGCGCGTGACGGGCTCCGGGCTCGGCTGCCCGACGTGGCCGAAGTGCACGCAGAACTCCCTCTACACCGAGCTCAACACGCACGGGGTCATCGAGTTCGGCAACCGCATGCTGACGAGCATCGTCAGCCTCGCCGCGCTGGCGTCGTTCGTCGGCGCGCTCCGGCGCCGCCCGTACCGCCGCGACCTCGTGCTGCTCGGCGCGCTGCTGCCGCTCGGCGTCGTGGCGCAGATCGTGCTCGGCGGCTTCACCGTCCTCTTCGACCTCGCGCCCGGCTTCGTCATGAGCCACTTCATGCTGTCGATGCTGATCCTCGTGGCGTGCGTGCTGCTGGACTGGCGCGCGCACCGCGAGCCCGAGGAGCTCGCGCCCGCGGGCGGCCAGGACCGGACCCTGACCCGCGCGTCCTGGGGGCTCTTCGTGCTCGGCGCGGTCACGATCTTCGCCGGCACCGCCGCGACCGCCGCCGGACCGCACACCGGCGGCACGGGCACCGACGACCTCGTCCCGCGGCTCGTGTTCAAGGGCGTGCGGACGCTGAACTTCGTCATCGAGCAGCACGCGCGCCTGGCGACGCTGCTCGGGCTCGCCGCCGTCGGCCTGTGGTTCCTCGCCCGCCGTCGCGGCGTGACCCGCGAGGCGCGCGTGCCGCTGACGCGGCTGTGCTGGCTGCTGGCCGCGCAGGGCGCGATCGGCGCCGTCCAGTACTGGCTCGAGCTGCCGGCCGAGATCGTCTGGCTCCACGCCTCGCTCGCCGCGGCGACATGGGTGGCGATCGTCTGGACGCTCGTCGCCGCCGGTGGCCTGCGGGCGTGGCCGGCTGCGGTCCCCGCGCCGAGCGCGGGCAGCGAGGCCGCGCCCGCGCGCTGAGCGTGCGGCACGGACGCGTGCTCGCCGCCGCGATCACGCTGCCGTGGGTCCTGTGGGCCCTCGTTCGGACCCTCGGGCTCGACGGCGGCTACCCGCTCGTGCCGATGATCGCGTTCACGCCCTATGCGGCCGCGACGGCGGTGGTTCCGCTCGCCGTCGCCCTCGCCGCGCGCGAGTGGGTCGTCGCCGCGTTCGCCGCGCTCGCGCTGGTGGCGCTCCTCGCGGCGGTGGCGCCGCGCGCGCTCGGAGGCGGGACGAGCCCCGTCCCCGCCGACGGGCAGCGGCTCGTGGTGATGAGCGCCAACCTGCGCTTCGGCGAGGCGGACGCCGCGAGCGTGCTGGCGCTCGCGCGCGAGCACGACGTCGACGTCCTGAGCCTGCAGGAGCTCACGCCCGAGGCGCTGCGCCGGCTCGACGCCGCCGGAGCGCGCAAGCTGCTGCCCGGGCGTGCGCTGGCCCCGCGCCGCCGCGCGGCCGGCACCGGGCTGATGTCGCGCCGTCCGCTGCGGCTGCTCGCGGAGCCGATCCCCGAGGGTCGCGCGCAGCTGCGGGCGGCGCTGACGTTGCCCGGCGGCCGGGAGCTGCGCCTGGTCGCGGTGCACCCGTTTCCGCCGGTCTCGCGCCGCAGCGAGCGGGCGTGGAGCGACGTCCTGCGGGCGCTCCCCGACGCCCGCGCCGGAGGCCGGCCGCACGTGCTGCTCGGCGACTTCAACGCGACGCTCGACCACAGCGAGCTGCGCGCCGTGATCGACCGCGGCTACGTCGACGCGGCGGATGCCACCGGGCAGGGCCTGCGTCCGACGTGGCCGGTCGGCCGGCACGGATACCCGCCGCTCACGCTCGACCACGTGCTGGTCGAGCGGTCGGTCGGCGTGCGCGCGCTGTCGGTGCACCGGATCGCGGGCAGCGATCACCGTGCGGTCGTCGCCGAGCTCGGGCTGCCGGCGGGCTGAGCGTCAGCCCGAATCGACCGATCCTCGACGGCTTCGGGCTCAGCTCAGGCCGGGCGCGAACGTGGCGAGGACGGAGAGCGCCGCGACGAGCGTGGCGCCACTGGCGAATGCGATTGCGAGGGCACTGCGACGCCTGCGCGACCACCGCCGGTCTCGCCGCGTCACGGTGCTCGCGTAGATCTGCCGCGGTTGCACACAGCGATCTTCGTACATGCATCGGATGTCACAGCGTTATGTCCCCCCGTGCAAGCCGCCGCCGCGTTCTTCCCGCAACGTCCGCGAGGAACTTCACGGCGGTCCCGGCGCGCTCGCCGTCTAGCCTGATCGCCGATGCGCAAGGCCCTCACGATCCTCCTCGTCATCGCGGCGACCGTCGCCGGCGCGGTCACGGCGCTGGGCACCTTCCCGCGCGAGCACCGCCTCGACGTCGGCACCGTGCGCCTCTCGGTCGACCCCGGCCACGAGGGCGCGCTGGACCTCTACGTGCCGCTCGTCGACTGGGGCGTGCGCTTTCCGGTCGTCCGCCTGCCGGCGCGCATCAACGTCGACGTGCGCTCGGTCGACCGCGCGGCCGTCGTGCGCCTCGCGGGGTCGGGCGGCCTCGACGCCGCGTTCGTGCGAACGCAGGCGCGCGACGCGCTCGTCTCGTTCCTGCGGCTGGCGATCCTCGTCTCCGTCCTCGGCGGCCTCGCGCTCGGCGCGCTCGTCGCGCTCGCGGCGCGCAGCGACCGCGGGCCGCGGCTGCGCGTCACGCTCGCCGTCGCGGCCGCCACCGCGCTCGCCTGCGGCGCGGCGCTGGTCGTCGGCCTGCCGCCGCGCTCGAACGTCGACAGCCCGCAGTACTACGCCAACGGCCCGGAGGTGCCGACCGCGCTGCGCGCGCTCGCGACGCTCGGCGACTCCGCGAAGACGCTCGACGACGAGATCGACGAGCAGCTCGTCGGCATCGCGCGATTCGTCAACGCGCCGGCGGGGCGCGAGCCGCTGGGCGACGCGGCGCCGCGGTTCACGGTCGCCTCGGACCTGCACAACAACCTCATCGCGCTGCCGGCCCTCGAGCGCGCCGCGCGCGGCGGCCTGCTGCTGTTCGCCGGCGACCTGACCGACCGCGGCTCGCCGGTCGAGCAGGCGCTCGTCCTGCGCGTCGCGCGCGCCGGCACGAAGCTCGTCTTCGTCTCGGGCAACCACGACTCCGACGTGCTCGAGCGCAAGCTCGCGCTGACGGGCGCGATCGTGCTGACGCGCAGCGGGCGCCTGCGCGGCAACGGCACGACCGACGGCCGCGTCGTGCAGCGCGTCGCGGGGCTGCGGATCGCCGGCTACGACGACCCGCTCAAGCGCTTCGCGATCGACGGTTACGCCGACAACGGCGCGACCTACACCGAGGACGAGCAGCAGCGGTTCGCCGCGTGGCTCGCGCCCCTGCGCGGCACGGTCGACGTCGTGATGGTCCACGCGCCGGGCCTCGCCCAGCTCGCGCTGCAGGCGCTGCGCGACGACCCGCCCGCGGCGCCGCTCGTGCTCGTCGAGGGCCACACCCACAACGCGTCGCTGCAGACGCTGGGACCCGTGACCGTCCTCAACCCCGGCTCCGTCGGCGGCGGCGGGACCGGCAACCTGGCCGAGGCCGCCGGCGGTGACATCGGGCTGGCTCGGCTGACGTTCACGCGGCTGCCCTCGTTCCGGCCGCGCGCGGCCGATCTCGTGCAGATCGATCCCGGCGACGGCGCGGCGCAGGCTCGTCGCTTCCGCCTCGATCCCGCCGGGTAGCCGCCGTTCTCATACCTCGTGAGAAGTCCCGCGAACGCCCGCGCCGCCCGCAACTTTGCCGCGGCCCGCCCGGTTGGAGACCACATGCGCACAAAGATCCTGCTCTCGCTCCTCGCCCTCCTCGTGCTCGTCCCGGCCTCGCCGGCGGCGGCGCGCAGCTCGATCCGCGTCGGGCTCGCCGACCAGAGCCCGGCGATGTTCTCCAACCCCTCCTTCCAGCAGCTGAAGATCAAGCGCACGCGCTACTTCGTGCCGGCGGACGTCATGCGCGACGCCGCCGAGCTCGAGAAGGCGACGGCGTTCGTGACGGCCGCCCGCGCGGCCGGCGTGCAGACGTTCATCCACGTGTCGACCGCCGACCTGCGCGAGAAGCGCGGCGCGGTCGTCTCGACGACGCGCTACCGCAGCGACGTCAAGAAGCTCGTCGCGCACTTCCGCGCGCTCGGCGTGCGCGACTTCGGCGCCTGGAACGAGGTCAACCACAAGACGCAGGAGACGTGGAACCGGGTCGGCAACGCCGTCTCGTACTTCAAGAGCATGTACCAGGCGGTCAAGGCCCGCTGCCGGTCATGCGCGGTCGTCGGCCTCGACATGCTCGACCAGGTCGGCGCGGACCGCTACATCCGCTCGTTCTACGCGCGCCTGAGCTCGACGTGGCGCAAGCGCCTGACGATCGTCGGCATCCACAACTACTCCGACGTCAACCGCAGCCGCTCGACGGGCACCGCGAAGATCATCAACACGGTGCGCCGCTACAACAAGCGCACGAAGTTCTGGTTCACGGAGACCGGCGCGCTGGCGAGCTTCCAGCGGTCGTTTCCGTACTCCGAGTCGCGCCAGGCCTCGCGGATGCGCAACATGTTCACGTTCGCCAGCCGCTACAAGAGCCGCGGCGTGCAGCGCGTGTACTCCTACAACCTCTTCGGCATCGAGAACGGCACGGGCTGCGGCTCGCGGTGCCGGTTCGACGCGGGCCTGCTCGATCCCGACGGCACGCCGCGGCCGGTGTTCACGGTCTTCAAGCAGAAGCTGGCGGCCTACTCGCGCTGACGGCCCGGCGTCGTGGCGGCCGCCTCCCGGGCTCGGCTACAGGCCCGGCGGGTGGCGCGCGACGAAGCCGCCGGTGGAGCGCATGTCGCTCTGCCAGCGCGATCCGGTCTTGCGGTTGCCGCTCGTGTCGAAGCGCACGCCCGCGACGACCAGGAACACATGGCCGGGGTTGGAGTAGACCGTGATCCACTTGCCCTTGCCGGGCTTGCCCCAGCCCATGAGCGCTCCCGAGGTCTGCGGGCCGGCGAGCAGCCCGGCGTTGGCGAGCGCGAAGGAGACCGAGCCCGAGCAGTCGTAGCCGTGGTCGAGCCACTTGCCGTGCCCGCCGCCCCACAGGTACGGCGTGCGCGCGATCTGGTTGCCGGCCTCGATGATCGCCCGCACCTCCTCGGGCGCCTCGATCGGCGGCAGCGCGACACCCTCCTTCAGCACGTCGGCGCTGGAGATCGCCGCGTCGTCCGTGGGCCCGTTGTCGCTCTTCCTCAGCTTCGGCAGCCGTGCCGACCCGCCACCGGCCTTCGGCTGGTCGGCGGCATCGGCCGTCGGCAGGCCCGCGTACTCGCCGCTTTCGCCCGCGACCGGCTCGACGGCCTTGGCGCGCGGGTTGCGCGTCGGCAGCGGCTCGATCGCGGTCTGCGCGGCGGCGCCCGCGTTGCTCGCATCGTCGGCCTCGCCGCACGACGACAGGGCGGAGGCGGAGGCGACGAGCACGGCCAGGAGCAGCCCGAAGGACACCATGCGACGACGGGGCACCCGGGGCAGTATGCCGATCTGCGCCTGGCGGCGATCCATGTTTGGCCGATCCGACGGCGGGCAAGAGGGTCGTCATGCAGTCCGAGGATCCCGCCACCGTCCGTCAGCGGCTCGACCTGCTGCGCATGGAGCATGAGCTGGCGGTGTCGATCGGCCTCGACAACGACCCGGTCTACATGGCCGACCTCGAGCGTCAGCTCGCGACGTGGGAGGCCGCCTGGGTCGGCGCCGCGGTGACGGAGATCGCCGTCAGCCGGGCGGCGCGACACGGCCGCCTGCAGGGCTGAGGCCCCCGGCGCCGGAGTCGGCGTCGCGCGCGGCGCGAAACCCGCGCAGCCGCAGCGAGTTGACGACGACGAAGACGCTCGACGCGGCCATCGCGACCCCCGCGATCATCGGGTCGAGCAGGCCCGCCGCGGCGAGCGGCAGCGCCGCGACGTTGTAGGCGAAGGCCCAGAAGAGGTTGGACTTGATCGTGCGCAGCGTGCGCCGCGAGAGGCGCAGCGCGTCGGCGGCGAGCCGCAGGTCGCCTGACACGAGGGTGATGTCGGACGCCTCGATCGCGACGTCGGTGCCGGTGCCGATCGCCATCCCGAGGTCGGCCTGCGCCAGCGCGGGCGCGTCGTTGACGCCGTCGCCGACCATGGCGACGACGCGACCCTCGGATTGCAGTCGCCTGACGACGCCGGCCTTCTCGGCGGGGAGCACCTCGGCGATCACGTCGTCGGCCCCGATGCGCTCGGCGACGGCGCGGCCGGTCGCGGCGTTGTCGCCGGTCAGCAGGATCGTGTGCAGGCCGAGCTCGCGCAGCCGCCGCACCGCCTCGCGCGAGGTGGGCTTGACGGTGTCGGCGACGACGAACAGCGCCTGCGCCGCGCCGTCCCAGCTGGCGGCGATCGCCGTGCGGCCGTCGGCCTCGGCGGCGCGGCGAGCGCGCTCGAGCTCCGGCGGCAGCGCGAGCGACGGGTCGGCGCTGGCCAGCAGCGCCGGGCGTCCGGCGATGATCGCGCGCCCCGCGACCGTGCCCTGGACCCCGAGCCCGGGGCGGCTCGTGAAGTCCTCCACCTCGGCCGGCGGCCCGGCCTCGAGCTGCTTCGCGGCGGCGGCGATCGCGCGGCCGATCGGATGCTCGGAGCCGTTCTGCAACGCGCCGACGAGCCACAGCGCCTGCGCTTCGCTGACGCCCTCGGCGACGTCGATGCTCTGCAGGCTCATGCGCCCGGTCGTCGCGGTGCCGGTCTTGTCGATGACGATCGTGTCCACGCGCCGCGTCGACTCGAGGATCTCCGGCCCGCGGATGAGCACACCCAGCTGGGCGCCGCGGCCGGTGCCGACGAGCAGGGCCGTCGGGGTGGCGAGGCCGAGCGCGCAGGGGCAGGCGATGATGAGCACCGCGACCGCGGCCGCGAAGGCGAGGCCCGCGTCGCCGGCGCCGACCCAGAACCCGAGCGCCGCGGCGGCGATCGCGAGCACGACGGGCACGAAGATCGCGGCCACGCGGTCGGCGAGCCGCTGGACCGGCGCCTTGCCGGTCTGCGCGTCGGTGACGAGCCGGCCGATCTGAGCGAGCTGCGTGTCGGCGCCGACTCGGGTCGCGCGCACGATGAGCAGGCCGCCGCCCGCGTTGACCGTCGCGCCCGTGATCGGCTCGCCGGGATGTACGTCGATCGGGACGCTCTCGCCGGTCAGCAGCGAACGGTCGATCGCGGAGATCCCCTTGTAGACGATCCCGTCCGTGGCGACCTTCTCGCCCGGCCGCACGATGAAGCGGTGGTCGACCTTCAGCTCGCCGATCGCGACGCGCTGCTCGACCCCGTCGGCGTCGAGGATCGAGACCTCCTTCGCCCCGAGCTCGAGCAGCGCGTGCAGGGCGGCGCCGGCGCTGCGCTTCGCGCGCGCCTCGAACCAGCGGCCTGCGAGCAGGAACGTCACGACGACGCCGACGGCCTCGAAGTACACGTCGCCGACGGGCCCGCCGCGCTCGGGCACGAACGAGAGCGCGTGGCGCATGTCGGGATCGCCCGCGCCGAGGAACAGCAGCGAGACCACTGACCACGACCAGGCGGCGATCGTGCCGATCGAGATGAGCGTGTCCATCGTCGCCGTGCCATGGCGCAGGTTCGTCCACGCCGCGCGGTGAAACGGCAGCGCCGCCCACACGAGGATCGGGGTCGCCAGCTGCAGCGAGATCCACTGCCAGTTGTCGAACTGCAGCGGCGGGATCATCCCGAGCGCGAGCAGTGGGACGGTGGCGACGGCGGCGAAGATCAGCCGGCGGCGCAGGACGTCGACCGGGTCGTGGACGTGGGGCGTGTCGGCGCCGCTCGTGGGCAGGATCGCCTCGTAGCCGGCCTGCTCGACCGCCGCCACGACGTCCTCGGGCGTCGTCGGCGCGTCGGGCGCGAACGCGACGGAGGCACGCTCGGTGGCGTAGTTGACCGTCGCGTCGACGCCGTCGAGGCGATTGAGCTTCTTCTCGACGCGCGCCGCGCAGGAGGCGCAGGTCATGCCGCTGATCGGCAGCTCGAGGCGCGGCGTGGTCACGGCGTCACCGCGCGGGTGAAGGCGGCCGTGTGGACGCGGCCGGCGTGGCGAAACTGGAGGAACAGGCGATAGCTGCCCGGCTCGAGCTCGTCGGCGGCGAAGGCGAGGGCGTCGGTGGTGAGCGGGTGGACATGCTCGTAGACGAGGTCGCCGGCGCGGAGCACGACGAGGTGGCCGCGGGCGCCGCGGTAGGGCTGCAGGTCGCGGACGGGTGCGCCGTCGCGGGTGACGGTGAAGCGCAGCTGCGGCGCGTCGGGGTCACCGTGCTCGTCGAGCTGCACCGCGTAGCCGTCGACGCTCGCCGTCGCCGCTGCCGGCGGCAGGGTGAGCGGCTCGAAGCGCCCGGGCGCGAACAGGTCGACGCCGAGCGTCGTGCGCTCGCCGCCGGTCTGGAAGTCGGCGAAGGCGTGGTAGACGCCCGCGTCGGGCAGCGTCAGCGGCGTCGACCAGGCGCCGCTGCCGTCCTGAGCGGGGTGCAGGTGCTGGAAGCGGCGCAGGTCGCGGCGCACCACGACGAGGTGCATCCGGCGGCCCTGCTCGGTCTCGAAGTCGCGCACGGTGGCGCCGTGGGCGTCGACGATGCGGAAGGTCAGCCGGGCGGGGCGGCCCGCGGTGAAGGTCGTCGGCGACCGCGTGACGAGCTGCAGCGCGGGTCGGGTGCCGGTGGCGGTGGATGCGGCCGCGTCATGGCTGCCACCGCCGTCGCCGGACGCGGCGTGATCGGCGCTGCCGGCCGCCTCGGTGGCGGGATCGAGCGCGCGCCCCGCCAGCACGGCGAGCGCGAAGATCGCGACGAGCAGCGCGCCGAACGACGCGACGCGCGCGCCCGCGCTCATGAGACGAGCGTGTAGCCCGCCTCGTCGATCGCCTTGGCGATGGCATCGTCCGCGAAGCTCTCGCCCGCGACGGTGACCTGGCCGCTGTCGAGGTCGACGTCGACGCCCTTGACGCCCTCGACCTGCAGGACCTCCTCGATGACGGACTTGCGGCAGTGGCCGCACGTCATGCCCTCTACGGTGTAGTTGCGCGTTGGAAGCATCAGCTCTCGTCGGTTGGGATACGGGGGCGGGGTGGTGGCACGTGCGCGCCCTAGTATACCCCCACGGGGTACTGATAGGATCGATTCCGTGACCGAACGGGGCTATACCGCCAGCAAGGACCAGCTGCTCGCCCGCCTGCGCCGGATCGAGGGACAGGTGCGCGGCATCGAGCGCATGGTCGTCGACGACCGCTACTGCATCGACGTCCTGACGCAGATCTCCGCCGCCCAGGCGGCGCTCGACAAGGTCGCGCTCGGGCTGCTCGACGAGCACGCCCGCACGTGCGTGCTCGGCGTCGAGGGCGAGCTGCAGGCCGACCGCACCGATGAGCTGATGGCCGCCGTCGGCCGGCTCGTCAAGCGCGGGTGAGCGAGGCCGGCGAGCGGCCGGCCGACGTCGAGGCGCTGCTCGCGGCGTACGTGGCGACGGCCGAGCGCTGGCACGAGCTGCGCACCGACGCCCGCGCGGCGAACCCGGTCTTCGACGAGAACGCGCGCCTCGCGGCGCTGCTGCGGGAGTCCGCGGCGGGCCGCGCCGGCATCGCGCGGCTGATGGAGCACGAGGCCGGCGGCGTCCGGGTGCTGGCGGCGGCGCAGTCCCTGCCGGAGCTCCCGGCGGACGCGATCGCGGTCCTCGAGCAGCTCGCGGCCGGCACCGGCCTGCACGCGATCGCCGCCGAGCACGCGCTCGCGGAGTACCGCGCGGGCCGCTTCGAGCTGTAGCGGGGTGTTCTGCGCGTGTTCGCGCGCTGTGTTGCCACACCCGCGTGTTGTTCAGTCACGGTTCGACGGGCAGGATCACTGGCTATGGAGGGGTCTTGCGCAAAGCGTCCCTATACGGGACGCAATCCGCAAGACCCCCTGGATCGAGCGGTCGCCGAGCGCGCATTGCAGCAGCATGGCGTGGTCGCGGGCCGGCAATTGGCCGAGCTCGGGTTGAGCGCAAGCGGGACGCGCAACCGTGTGGCGAGCGGCCGCCTCCACCGGGTGCATCGTGGCGTGTTTGCCGTCGGTCATGCTGGGCTGACGCAGAACGGGCGCTTCATGGCCGCAGTGCTGGCGTGCGGGCCTGGCGCCGTCGCATCGTATTTCTGCGCGGGGGTGTTGCTGAGCCTTGGGTTGGGCGTGCGGAGGCTGATCGACGTCACCGCGCCCGGTTCGCGTGGAAGGCGGCGCGACGGCATTCGCGTGCACAGCGCCGCGACCCTGACGCCCGCGGATGTCACCGTCATCGACAATATCCCGTGCACGACCCTCGCGCGCACGCTCCTGGATCTCGCCGAGATCGCCGGTCGCCGGGAGCTCGAGCGGGCGCTCGACCGCGCTGAGCAGCAGCGCGTGCTGGACGTGCGCAGCCTCGAAGACGTCCTGACACGAGGAAACGGACGCCGCGGCGCACAACTCCTGCGCGCGGTCCTCGGCGAGCACACCGCTGGCAGCACGCTGACACGCAACGATCTCGAGGAGGCGTTTCTCGCCATCTGCCGCGCCGCCGAGCACCCACCCGATGCCGTCAACGGCTGGATCCCGTTCCCAGATGGTGGCGGCGCCCAGCCCGACTTCCTCTGGCGTGACGAACGCCTCGTCGCCGAGGTCGACGGGCGCAGCGTGCACGCCACGCGTCGCGCGTTTCAATCAGACCGCCGCCGCGACGCAGCGGCTGATGCTGCAGCGGCTGGCGCGTCGTGCGCTTCACCTGGCAGCAGATCACACTTCGAGCCGCGGCTACGTCGCCGCGACGCTTCGCGGGCTGCTGGACGCGGCCTGAGCCGACCTCCTCCCGCGGCAGGATCGCTCGCGCGGCGCCGAGCAGGGCCGCGGTCGCGGCGATGCACCGCGGCGCCGAGCAGCAGCACGCCGCCCAGCCCGAGCGGGCCGGCGAGCAGGCCGGCGGCGAGCGGTCCGATCGCGAAGCCGATGCCGCCGGCCGCCATCACCGCGGCGACGCCCAGCGACGGGCGCGCGGCGAACAGGTGCGTTCCCCAGATCACCTGGATCGCGATCACCGCGCTGTAGGCGGCGCCGAACAGCACCGCCGGAGGCGAGCGCCGCGGAGAGCGACGAGGGCGCGAGCGCGAGCAGCGCCAGCGCGCCGGCCTCGACGAACGCCGACAGGACATAGGCGGAGCGCGGCGCCGAGCCGCCGCACGAGGTCTCCGCTTAGCGTCGCGATGATGCTCGCCACGCCGACGACCCCGAGGAACGTGCGGCTGGCCATCGGCGAGAGCGCCGCCGGCAGCGACGAGGTGCTCGACGGCGAACGTCCAGTACGCCGAGCTGCCGAGCCCGACGAGCAGCCCGCCGGCCAGCAGCGCCATCGCACGGCGGCACAGCACCGCTCCGCCAGGCGCTCGCGCGTCCGGTCGCACCCGCCCGCGGCGACGGGAGAGCGGTCGCGCGGGCAGCACGCGCGCCGCCCACCACGCCACCGCGAGCGCGGCGGCCGCGAACGCCAGCCAGGCGCTGCGCCAGCTGGCGCCCGCGACGATCGCGATCGGCGCCGCGAGCGCGACCCCGTAGCCCGTGCCGCAGCTGATCGCGCAGACCACGCGGCCCCGCATCGCGGGCGCCAGGGGACGCGCCGCATCGGCGAACGGCGCGAAGGCCAGGCCGGCGCTGGCGCCGGCGATGAGGATCCCCACGACGAACACCGTCGGCGATCGCGACAGGCCCGCGATCCCCATCCCGGCCGCGGCGAGCAGCGCCGCCGCGACGGCGGTCCGGCGCGCTCCCACCCGCGCCGTGAACGCGCCGGTCAGCGCCGTCGCGGCGAGGTACATCGCGTAGGACCCCGTGCCGATCGCCCCCAGCTGCGCGGGGCTCAAGCCCGTACTCGCGGCGCACGTCGGGCAGCAGCAGCCCGTAGCCGTAGCGCGCCATGCCGAAGCAGACCCCGACGACCCCGATCCCCGCCGTCGCCAGGCGCAGCGCGCCCGGCGCGCCGTCCGCGCTCACGAGCCGTCGGCGACGACCGTGTGGTCCAGCGGGCAGCCCGGATCGCTCGTGCAGGCGCCGCGATCGCACAGCCGGCAGACGCGCAGCGCCTGCGGCCGGTCGTCGGCCAGGGAGGCGACGAGCCGCTCGAGCAGCGGCGTCAGCGCCGCTCGCTCGTCCTCCTCGAGCGACTCGAGCAACCTGAGCAGGCTCCGCGTGCGCTCCGCGAGCACGGCGCGAGGCTGCCGCCTCCCCGGCGGGCGTGAGGTGCAGCGCGAGCGTGCGGCGGTCGGCGCCCGGCCGACGCTCGAGCAGGCCCTCCGCCGCCAGCCGGTCGGCGATCCGGACGGTCGCCGGCTGCGAGATCGCCAGCACGCGCCGCAGCGCCTCGATCGACTCGCCCGGATAGGCCTGCAGGTGCACGAGCGCCGCCGGACCGCTGCCGCCGGACCCCAGGTCGGCCTCGACCGCGGCGCGCAGCCGATCCGTGGCCGCCAGCGCGATGACGCCGAGCAGGTTGGCGAGGCGATCGGCATCATTGCGCGGAGGCATGAGCTATTCATACCCAAGGTATGCATATGTCTACACCCGCGTCTCCCAGGGCGCATGATCGCGCTCGAGCACGCCCGCGATCCCGGCGCCGACGAGCATCGCCATCGCCACGATGTACAGCCCGAGGAGCACGATCGCCAGCAGCAGGAACACCTGCACCGCCGCGAAGCCGGCGGCCGCGCTGACGTAGAGCCCGACGATCGCCGGCACGACCTGGATCGCCACGCCGGCCGGCACCGCGCCCTTGAGCGCCGGGCGCCAGCCGATCCGCCCCAGCGGCGCGTAGCGATAGATCGCGGCGAACACGAGGATCGAGCCGAGCGTGTTGAAGATGATGATCGTCGACCCCGGGACGCTCGAGTCGGCGCGCAGCTTGTAGCTGAAGTCCGAGACGACGGAGATGCTCAGCGAGGCGAGGATGACCGCGACGGCGACGAGCCCGCCGAGCAGCACGTTGCGCAGCCGCCCGATGACGATGTGGTGGCGCGGCGCGGAGGTGATCCGCGCCAGGCAGCGCTCGATCACGCCGATCGCCCCCGACGTCGTCCAGAGCATCGCGACGATCGCCACCCCGAGCAGCACCGGCGAGTCGTCGCGCGTGCCGAGCACGAGGCGGCGAATGTCGTCGTGCAGGGTCTCGGGGAGGAAGCGGTTGAGCTGGTCGACGACCTGCAGCGCCGACAGCACGTCCTTGAGCAGCAGCGCCTCGAGCGCCGCCAGTCCGAGCGCGAACGGCGCCAGCGAGAGCACGAGGTAGTACGTCAGCGCGGGGACGTCGTCGGCGATCCCCTCCCCCCAGTAGAACGCGAAGACGCGGGAGAGGAGGCGGCGCATCGACGCGGAGACTGACCGATCGCGACCGCGCGCAGCGATCCGGGCGCCGGGGCGCTATCGCGGCGCGGCGCCGCCGGCCCGCACCCGCAGCGCCAGCGCGAGCTCGAAGCGCGCGTCGGGGTCGTCGAGCGCGCCGCCGAACGCCTCGCGCAGCTGGTTGAGGCGGTAGCGCACGGTCTGCGGGTGGATGTCGAGCGCGCGCGCGGTCTCGTCGACGCGGCCCTGGCAGTCCAGCCAGGCGGTCAGGCTCGCCGTCAGCCGGTCGCGCACGCCCGGGCGCAGCTCGGCGAGCGGCGCCAGCCGCGCCTCGGCGAACTCGCTCGCCAGCGCCGCGTCGGCCTGCAGCACGAGCTCGGCGCCATGGTCGTCGGCGATGACCAGCCCGTCGCCCGGCAGCAGCCCGGCGTTGCGCAGCTCCAGCGCCCGCCGCGCGCGCTCGGCGCTGCGCGGCGCGCCCGCCAGCGCGACCGCCGGCCCCAGCGCGGCCGGCAGTCCCGCGACGGCCTGCTCGAGCTGGGCGCGGCGCGCCGGCGCGCTGGGGTCGGGCACGAAGGCCAGCACGCGCGCCGCGCGGCGGCGCACGAGCGGCCTCGCCCGCGGCTCTCCAACGGCGCCGCCACCGCACCCGGGCCGAGCCGGCTCGCCAGGCGCTCGGAGTCGATGCCCTCCGCGACGAGCGCCGCGACAGCGCGGGCGGCCGCCAGCCTGCTCGCATCGCCGCGGCGCGCACGTCCTCGGCGGCGGCCGGCGGGTCGGCGGCGAGCAGGAAGACGAGCTGCGCGCGGCGGCGCTGGCGCTCGCCCGCGGCGGCCGACTGCTCGGCGGCATAGCCCTCGATCGACTCGCCCGAGATCTCGTCGATGTAGGCGAAGATCGCCTCGCCGAGCCGGTAGAGGATGGGCGGGTCCAGGTCCGGCCCGCACGCCCGCCTCGACGAAGCGCCGCCACGCGATCTGCGCGCCCACGCGGTAGGCGGCGAGCAGCGCGTTGAGCGTGCGGCCCTCGCGCATCTCCAGGCGGCCGAGCTCGAAGTAGATGCGCCGGTCGCGGTCGCTGACCGCCGCCGGCGCCTCGATCGAGTCCACGAAGCGGCCCAGCGCGCGCTCGGTGCCGTAGCGCAGCGTGACGCCGAGGCGGCCCTCCAGCGGGCGCGAGTAGTCGGGCACCTCGCGGCCGATCGCGCGGATCGTCTCCGCGGCGAGGTCCGGGAGAACCGGGCGCAATACCGCTGCTACCGCCGGGGGAATTCCTTCCATTTGCGCACAAGCTACAGATTTCGGCGCTGCACGCAGCAGAAACCCGACAAGAAAGCCCGAACCTCAGTCCGTAGCCTCAAATGCATGCCAACTCTTCAGCGCTACACCAATCTCGGCGCCGTGGTCCTGCCGTTCGTCGCGTTCCTCCTCGCGATCGTTCTGCTGTGGAACAAGGCCGTCGGAGCGATTGATCTGGCGATCCTGGTGGTCATGTACACAATCACCGGTTTCGGGGTCACGGTCGGATATCACCGCCTGCTCACGCACCGCGCGTTCTCGGTCAGCAAGCCGGTCGAGTACGCCTTCGCGATCATGGGCTCGATGGCCGTCGAGGGCCCGCCGATCGCCTGGGTCGCCGACCACCGCCTGCACCACGCCCACACCGACGAGGAGGGCGATCCGCACAGCCCCCACCTCGGCGAGGGCTCGGGCCTCAGCGGCCTGTGGCACGCCCACACCGGCTGGCTGACGAAGACGCAGGGCTCGGCCGAGTTTCGCAAGTACGCCCGCGACCTCACCGAGGACAAGGGCATGCGCTGGATCAGCCGCCACTTCCTCTGGTTCGTCGGCGCTCAGCCTCGCGATCCCCTTCGTCGCCGGCTTCGTCCTGCACGGCTTCTCGCTCACCGCGGCGCTCTACACGCTGCTGTGGGCGGGGTTCGTACGGATCTTCTTCATCCACCACGTGACGTGGTCGATCAACTCGGTCTGCCACTTCTTCGGCCGCCGGCGCTTCGACCTCGAAGACCAGTCGACGAACGTCGCCTGGCTGGCGATCCCCACGTTCGGCGAGTCCTGGCACCACAACCACCACGCGTTCCCGCGCTCCTCGCGCCAGGGCCTGGGCAAGTACGAGCTCGACATCTCCGCGATGCTCATCTGGGCGATGGAGAAGGTCGGAATCGCCAAGAACGTCGTGCGGATCACGCCCGAGCGCCAGCAGGCGAAGCTCATGGGCGCGAAGAAGCCCGCGGAGACCGCCGCGGCCGCCTGAGGAACCGGCGTGGCCGCCAGCGGTTAGCGTTGGCGGCATGCCGGATCCAGCAGATGGCGGCGGTGAGCAGCTCGCCCTGACGCTCGGCCCGCTCTACCACGTCGTCGTCGACGACCGCGTGAGCGGGCCGCTCACCGGCCGCCCGACGCGCTCGTACCGCTCGCCGCCGCAGCCGCTGGAGGACGCGCGCTGTCTCGCGGCGATCCTGCTCGACCGCGGCGACGAGCTCGACGGCGACGGGCCCTGGCGCCGCCCGCTCGCCGGCGGGCAGCGCCACGTCGAGATCGTCATCGCGCCGCGGACCCGGCTCGGCGGCTGAACCATGGCGGCGGCGCCGTCGGCCGGCCCTCACTCCTTGCGGCACCGCACCTGGTAGATCGAGGAGAAGCCCGTCGCGAAGCCGCTGCGCGCCGCGCGCAGGTACAGCCGCCAGACGCGCATCCGCTGCGCCCCGGCCAGCCGCTCGCCCTCCTCGGCGTGCTCGTCCAGGCGCCGCGCCCAGTGCTCGAGCGTGCGCGCGTAGTGCTCGGCGTAGCCCTCGACGTGCTCGGTGACGAAGCCCGCGCGCTCGAGCGCGAGCACCACGCGCGAGAGGTGCAGCGGCGACGCGTCGGGGAAGACGTAGCGCTCGGAGAACGCGCCGGCCTCCGGCTCGCCGTGGCGCAGGCGCGCGATGCCGTGGTTCAGCAGGCGCCCGCCGGACCCGAGCAGCCCGGCCAGCGTCGCCGCATAGGCGTCGATCTGGACCGAGCCGACGTGCTCGACCATGCCGACGCTCGCGATCGCGTCGAAGCGCTCGCCGCCCATCTCGCGGTAGTCGGCGACGCGGATCTCGACGCGGTCGGCGACGCCTGCCGCCGCGGCGCGCTCGCGCGCGAGCGCGGCCTGCGGCTCGGACAGCGTGATGGCGGTGACGTGCACCCCGTGGCGCGTCGCGGCGTGGATCGCGAAGCTGCCCCAGCCGCAGCCGACGTCGAGCACGCGCTCACCGGGGGTGAGAGCGAGCTTGCGGCAGATCGTCTCGAGCTTGCGCTCCTGTGCGGACTCCAGCGGCTCGTCGTCGCGCGCAGGGTCGGCGAAGATCGCGCACGAGTACGTCATCGACGCGTCGAGGAAGAGCGCGAAGAAGTCGTTGGCGACGTCGTAGTGGTGGCGCACCGCGCGCGCGTCGCGCTCGACGCTGTGGCGCCGGCCGCGCGGGCGCAGCTCGATGACCGGCGGCCGCGGCGGGCGCATCACGCCGGACGGCCCGCACCGCGCCGAGCAGCAGCCGGCGCCGCCGGGCGGCGTCGATCGCCGGCGGCGACCAGTCGCGCAGCAGCGCGAGCACGGCGTCGAGGTCGTCGACGGCGAGCTCGCCCGACACGTAGGCGCGGCTCAGCCCGAGCTGGCCGGGCGCCAGCAGCGCGTGCGCGACCGCCCGCGGGGAGCGCGCCTCGAAGACCGGGCCGCCGTCGTCCGGTTCGTCGGACGCCAGCCGGCTGCCGTCCCAGAAGCGCAGCTCGAACGGCCGCTCGGGCAGGGCGGCGGCCAGCTCGGCGCGCAGCGGCTCGGTTGTCGACCCCAATGCCATGGTCAGTGGGTAGGTTGCGCGCGCATGCGTATGCGCGCCGCGGTTCTCGAGGAGTTCGGCCAGCCTCTCGTCGTGCAGGAGCTCGACCTGGAGGAGCCCAAGCAGGGCGAGGTGCTCGTGCGCCTCGTCGCGTGTGGCGTCTGCCACACCGACATGTACACGGCGTCGGGCGTCGACCCGTCGGGCTACGCCCCGACGGTGCTCGGCCACGAGGGCGCGGGGGTCGTCGAAGCGGTCGGCGAGGGCGTCGACTCGCTCGCCGGTCGGCGATCACGTCGTGACGCTCTTCTCGCCGCAGTGCCGCGAGTGCGTGCACTGCGTGAGCCCGAAGACGAACATCTGCTTGGCGATCCGCGATGAGCAAGGCCGCGGGTACCTACCCGATGGGACGACAAGGCTGTCACGCAATCGCGAGCCGATCCGGCACTTCATGGGAACCTCGACGTTCGCGGAGTACACGGTCATGCCGCAGATCGCCCTGGCCAAGGTCTCGCCCGAGGCGCCGCTGGACCGCGCATGCCTGTTCGCGTGCGGGCTGTCGACCGGTCTCGGCGCCGCGATGTACACCGCCAAGGTCGAGGCCGGCTCGACCGTCGTCGTCTTCGGCGCCGGCATGGTCGGCCTCGGGGCCGTCGCGGGGGCGCGGCTGCAGGGCGCCGATCGGATCGTCTGCGTCGACCTCTCCGAGGAGCGCCTGGAGATGGCCCGCCACCAGGGCGCGACGGACGTGCTGATCGGCGGCCCGGAGACCGTCGACGCCATCCTCGAGATGACCGGCGGCTTCGGCGCGGACTACACCATCGAGGCGACCGGCCTGGTCTCCGTCATGCGCCAGGCGGTCGAGTCGGCGCGCATGGGCTGGGGGCTGGCGACGATGTGCGGCGTCGCCGGCAAGGGCGAGACCCTCGACGTCATCCCGCGGCTGCTGATCACCGGGCGCCGCGTCGCAGGCTCGTCGTTCGGCGGGGTGAAGGGGCGCGACCAGGTGCCGCAGCTCGTGCAGCGCTATCTCGACGGCGAGATCGACGTCGACGCGTTCCTCTCGCACCGGATCACGCTCGACGAGGTCAACAAGGGCTTCGATCTCATGCACGCCCAGGACGGCATCCGCAGCGTCATCGACTTCGGCTGACCGGCCGAAGCCGCGTGCGGACGATCAGCGACGAGGAGCGCCGCGCGCGCCTGGCGCGCCGCCACGGCCTGGCGGGAGCCGCATCGCTTCGGCGACGTGGCGCAGGCGACGGAAGCGATCGCCGCCCTGCACGCGACCGACCCGGCGAGCGTGTTTCTCGCCGCGCGCGCCCGCGTCGCGGAGCCGTCGGTCGGCGCGATCGAGGACGCGCTCTACGAAGAGCGCACGCTCGTGCGACTGCTCGGGATGCGGCGCACGATGTTCGTCGTCCCGGCCGCACTGGCGGGGGTCGTGCAGGCATCCTCGACGCGCGCGCTCGTGCCCGGCGAGCGCAAGCGGTTCGTGGCGCTGCTGGAGGAGACGGGCGTCGCCGCGGATGGCGCGCGCTGGCTGGACGCGACGATGGAGGCGACGTACGCGGCGCTCGTCGCGCGCGGCGAGGCGACGGCCGCGCAGCTGGGCCAGGACGTGCCGGCGCTGCGCGCCAGGACGCCGGTCGCGCAGGACAAGCCCTACGGGGCGATCCAGGGCGTCTCGACGAAGGTGCTCTTCCTGCTGGCGGCGGAGGGACGGATCGTGCGCGGCCGCCCGCTCGGCTCGTGGACGAGCTCGCTGTATCGCTGGGCGCCGGTGACGACGTGGTTGCCCGGCGGCGTCGAGGAGCTCGACGCCGACACCGCCGCGGCGCAGCTGCTGCGCCGCTGGCTGCTCGCGTTCGGGCCGGGGACGCCGGCCGACATGAAGTGGTGGACGGGCTGGACGATGGGGCTCGTCAAGCGCGCGCTCGCGCAGCTGGACACCGTCGACGTGCGCCTCGCCGACGGCACGGCGGCGCTGCTGCTCGCCGGCGACGCCGAGCCCGTCGCGTCGCAGGCGCCGTGGGTTGCGCTGCTGCCGGCCCTCGACCCCGCGCCGATGGGCTGGCAGGCGCGCGGCTGGTACCTCGGCGGGCATCGCGCGAGCTGCTTCGATCGCAGCGGCAACATCGGCCCGACCGTCTGGTCGGACGGCCGGATCGTCGGCGGCTGGGCGCAGCGCAAGGACGGCGGCGAGGTGGTCGTGCGGCTGCTGGAGGACGTCGGCGCCGAGACCGGCCGGGCCGTCGCCGACGAGGCGGCTCGGTTGCGGCAGTGGATCGGCGACGTGCGGGTCACGCCGCGCTTTCGCACGCCGCTGGAGCGCGAGCTCTCGAGCTGACTCCGCTGCGACCGCACCGCAATGTGGCGCAACGCGACGCGGCGTGGGCGGGGCAGCCGCGCACGCGGGTGCGCCATCATTGACGGCGAATGGCCCCCGTCGAGGTACGCGACCTCTCCAAGCGCTTCGGCTCCGTCCTCGCCGTCAACAACCTGAGCTTCGACATCGAAGCGGGGCGCGTCACCGGCTTTCTCGGCCCCAACGGCGCCGGCAAGAGCACCACGCTGCGCGCGCTGCTCGGGCTCGTGCGCCCGACCGCCGGCACCGCCACGTTCGACGGGCGCCTCTACGAGGACCTCGAGCGGCCGAGCACGAAGGTCGGCGCGGTGCTCGAGGACGCGTCGTTTCACCCCGGCCGCACGGCGCGCAACCACCTGCGCGTGCTCGCCGTCACCGGCGAGCACCCCTTCGAGCGCGTCGACGCGGTGCTCGCCGACGTCGGTCTGACCGAGGCCGCCGATCGCCGCGCGGGCGGCTACTCGATGGGCATGCGCCAGCGGCTCGGCATCGCGGCCGCGCTGCTCGGCGACCCCGAGGTGCTCATCCTCGACGAGCCGACGAACGGCCTCGATCCGCCCGGCATCGTCTGGATGCGCAACCTCGTGCGCGAACAGGCGTCGCGCGGGCGCGCCGTGCTCATCTCCAGCCACCTGCTCTCCGAGGTCGCGCAGTCGGTCGACGACGTGGTCGTCGTCTCGCGCGGGGAGCTGCGCGGCCACGGCACGCTCGAGTCCGTGCTCGGCGGCGACGAGGGCCTCGTGACCGCCGTCCGCGCGCAGGACAACGAGCGCCTGACGCGGGCGCTGGAGGCGGCCGGCCACTCCGTCAAGCGCGCCGGCGACGGGCTGCTGGTGCCCGGCGCGAGCCCCGAGCAGGTCGGCGTCGTGGCCGGTGACGCGGGCGTCTACCTCGTCGGCCTCGCGCCGCAGACGCGGTCGCTGGAGCAGGCGTTCCTCGCGCTGACGGGGGAGGCGGCGGCGCCATGAGCCAGCTCCTGCGCGCCGAGCTGCTGAAGCTGCGCACGACGCGGACGTTCGTCGCGCTCGTCGGGGTGACGCTCGCGCTGTCGCTGCTCGTCGTCGTGCTGACCGCGCTGCTGAGCAAGCGCTTCGAGCCCGGCGACACCCGCGACCTCTTCTCCGCCGACTTCACGGGCCTGTTCATCATGCTGCTCGGGGTGATCGGGATGGCCGGCGAGTGGCGCCATCGGACGATCACCGGCACCATCCTCGCCGCGCCCGACCGGCTGCGCCTGATGGGCGCCAAGATGCTCGCGTACGCGGCGGCCGGCGTGGTCCTCTCGCTGATCGTGACGGTCACGATCATGCTCGTCGGCACGATCATCCTGTCCTCGCGCGGCTTCGACACGGCGGGGTTGTCGGACCTGCTCGACGTCCTGTGGCGCAACCTGCTCGTGGCGGCGCTCGTGGGCGCGCTCGGCGTCGGCATCGGCGGACTGGTGCGCAACCAGGTCGTCGCCATCATCGGCGTGCTGATCGTCGGCTTCGTCGTCGAGCCGTCGCTGTTCGGCCTCGCCCCCGACGTCGCCCGCTTCGGGCCGACACAGGGCGCGCCCGCCGGCATCCAGGACATCGAGTTCTTCGGCGACGACAGCAACGACACGCTGTCGCCGGGGATCGCGACGCTCGTCATGCTCGGCTGGATCGCGCTGTTCTTCGCCGCCGCCGGCGTGCGCCTCAAGCGCCGCGACCTCGTGTAGCACCTCGCGCCGCCGTTGGCACTGGCGCGGCGCGCCCGCTGACAGTACCCTCGCGCCATGCCGGTGAAGATGAGCGGGCGCTACCCCGAGGGCTCCGATCAGGATCGGGCGCACAAGCTCCTCAAGGAGCACGACGTCGAGGTCGACCACGTCTACGGCGTGGACATGCTCGAGACCGGCCAGGAGGAGATCACCTTCACGTTCAACGGCAACGCGCACACCGCGTTCGCCAAGAACGAGCGCATCGAGCACGTCATGGAGGGCTGGGACGTGCTGCCGCCCAAGCCCGCCGACGGCGTCTGGCGCGGCGGCTACTAGCGCCTTCAGAGGCCGTAGACGTCGAGCGGCGCCTGCCCGCGCTGACGCGCCGGCGGTCTCACGCCGGGCTCAGCCGACCGCCTTCCTCGTCGTCTTGAGGCGCTTGACCTTGAGCGTGCGGCTCGCCGACGGCAGCGACGACAGCGCCGTCTGCGCGACGATCTTCAGCGAGCCGCCCTTGCGCTTCAGGCGCTTCGTCGTGCTCCTGGAGAGCGTCACCGTGACCGGCGCCGACCTGCCGCGCGGCAGGACGACGGTCGTCGAGCGCATCGCCGTCCTGCCGGCGATCTTCGCGCTGACCTTGACCAGGCAGCCCTTCGGCGCGCCGGCGGCGCACGTGAGCGTGAACGTCATGCTGGTGCGCTTGCGGTTGAGCTTGATCGCGCCGACGCCGGCGCGGTAGGCCGTGAACGGGGCGACGGCGGCGGGCGTGGCCGCGGGAGCCGTGGCGCCCGGGCGGCTGGTCGTGGTCGGGGGAAGGGTGGTCGTGGTGGCGGGCGTCGTGGTGGCGCGCCGGGCGTCGTCGGCGTCGTGGCGCCGCCCGGCGTGGTCGGCGTCGTGCCGCCGCCGCCACCGGTCACCGGCGTGAGCAGGGCGCTCAGCTTCGTGACGAGCCCCTGCAGCGGCGTGGCCGCGGGCGACGAGGCGCCCGGGAGCAGCCCGTTGGCCGTCCCCAGCAGTGCGGTCAGGACCGCCGGATCCAGCCCGGTCGTGCCCAGCAGAGGGTCGACCGTCGCCAGCAGCGAGGCGAGGCCGGCGGGGTTGGCGGGGATGCCTCCGCCGAGCAGCGCGTCGACCTGCGCGAGCAGCGTGTTGACCTGCGGCGCGGTCGGCGTGCCGCCGGCCAGTCCGGTCGCCTGGCCGAGCAGGCCGGTGATGACGTCGTCGGTGCCGCCCACGGGCAGCAGGCCGCTGATCTGGGCGGGCAGCAGGCCGGCGACGAGCGTCGTCAGCTGGGCCGGATCCAGGCCGCCCAGGGCGCCGGCAAGCTGGCCGCTGGTCAGGGCGCCGAGCAGGCTGGTGAGCTGGGTGGGGCTTGCGGTGGTGAGCAGGCCGGCGGTCTGTCCGGCGGTGAGGCCGTCGACGACGGCGGCGAGCTCGGCGGGCAGCAGGGTCGCGAGCGTGGACTGCAGCTGGGCGGTGTTCAGCACGCCGAGGATCGAGGTGAGGCTGCCGCCGGTGAGCGGGGCGAGCAGATCCCCCGTCTCGGTCGGCGTGAGCGTGCCGACGGCGCCCGCGAGCTGGCCGGTGTTCTGCGCCGCCTGCAGCAGCTTCGCGAGGTCGTTGCCGGCCGCGCTCTGCAGCAGGTCGCCGACCTGCGCCGGCGTGAGGCCGCCGATCAGCCCCTGGATCACCGCAACGGTTGCGCCGGCGAGCTGGCCGAGGATGCCGCCGAGCAGGCCATCGAGGATCGGGAGGCCGAGCAGCCTGGGGGCCGGCGTGTGCCGGTCCGCCGCCGTCGCGGCGGCGACGGTCGTGAGCGAGCCGCCCGCGACGGCGGCGGCGATCGACAGCAGCGCTACGCCGCGACGTGTCCGCAGATGCATGGAGGAGGTGGACCCTTTCTCGGTGACCGGCGCGGGAACGCGAACGGGGGCTGCTTGCGCCCTATCGACCGCGCGAGCGGTCACCTGAGCGCCGGCGGCGTCCACCGGACGTCCGTTCGACGCGCGAGCCGACCGGACGTATGCACGAGGCCTCCTGCGGGCACCCCTCCCGCATGGCGTCCTACGTCGTCAACGAGGCGGGCGTGCAACAGGCGCGACGGCTCATCGACGCGCGCCAGTACGTCCTCGACAGCGACTGGGGCGACGTCCAGCCGTCCGCCGGCGACGAGAACGCCTATCTGGAGAAGCACGCGTGGGACGAGTACGCGGCCTGGCATCTCGGGCTCAGGGAGGGGGCCGCGGACCACACGAAGGCGCGCTACGCGTTCGTCTGCGGGGACTTCCGGCGCGTGCACCGCACGGCGCTGATCGCCTGCGTCTACCGCGCCTCCGAGTGGCGCCACAAGGAGATCGAGCTCGCCGCGCACGAGCTCCTGCAGCACCTGGACCGCACGAGCGCGTGACGTCCCGCTCGGCCAGAGATCAAGGTTCGGCAGGACCGCCAGGCCCTAACCCCCGGCCAGCTGAGCGGCACCGCTGTGCCGCAGTGGAAGCGCGTCCGGCGCCCCGGCCCTGCCGATCGGCCGGCCGCCCCGTCGCGCGAGCGGCGCGGGGCGATCGAAGGAGGTGTCGAGCGCCGCGGGGGCGATCGCCGCGGCCGGCGCTGTCCGCGCCGGCGTGCCTCGGCGCCTGGGGCGACTGCGGCAAGAGCAGCGCGGCGTCCGGCGCGGACAGGCGGAAGGGACTCATCGCGGGCACCTACGGCTGCGGCCGCGCGACGGTTCACGTCCTGATCCGAACGCGTAGCACGGCCGACCCGATGGATGATTCGCGCGCGCCAGGCCGGGTACGTAGGAAGTGTGGCCCGGCGTACGAAAGAGGCGGAGGCATACGGCGCCGTCGGCCGCTCGGAGTGGATGGACGTCGACTGGCAGGAGCACCTGCGCTGGGTTCGCGTCCAGGACCGCTGGATGAACATCGTCGACATGGGCTCCGGCGAGCCGGTCGTCTTCATCCACGGCCTGTCGGGCTGCTGGCAGAACTGGCTCGAGCAGCTACCGCTCTTCGCCCGCGACCACCGCGTGATCGCCGTCGACCTGCCGGGCTTCGGCCAGTCCGAGATGCCCACCGAGCCGATCTCGATCAGCGGCTACGCCGACGCGATCGACGAGCTCATGGAGACGCTCGACATCGAGGCGGCGCGGATCGTCGGCAACTCGATGGGCGGCTTCATCGGCGCGGAGCTGGCGATCCAGCATCCGGCGCGGGTCGAACGGCTCGTCCTCGTGGCGGCGGCCGGCCTCAGCATCGAGTCGATCCGCACCGAGCGCACCACCGGGCTGCGCCACCGCGCCGAGAACATCATCTTCTTCACGCTCGGCCACGTCGCCTCGCGCTCCCACCAGGTGGCGCTGCGCCCGCGGCTGCGCGCCGCTCTGCTGATGACCGTCGCAGCGCACCCGGCCAGGCTGCCCGGACCGCTCGCCGCCCAGCAGGTGCTCGGCTCCGGCAAGCCCGGCTTCTCGGACGCGCTGGAGGCGATGTGCCGCTACCCGCTGCGCGATCGCCTCGAGAAGATCGCCTGCCCGACGCTCATCGTCTGGGGCGAGAAGGACATCCTCGTGCCCGTCAAGGACGCGTCGATCTTCGAGCAGCTGATCCCCGACTCACGCAAGATCATCTACAAGGACACCGGCCACGTCTCGATGATGGAGCGCCCCGCGCGCTTCAACTCCGACGTGAAGGCCTTCTTGGACGAGGCCCCCGGCGAGCAGCAGCCCCAGGCGTCGCAGTCCTCCGCCGTCGCCGGCTGACGCGACGCTCGTCAACGGGTCCGCCGCGGCGCCGCCGTGAGCTCGACGCGATCGCCCAGCGCGACCCGGCCCGGCTCGACGACCTCGCCGTAGACGCCGAAGGCCAGCGGCTCGGTGGTGTCGAGGCCGCCGCGGTAGGAGCGCAGCAGGTCGAGCATCGGGATGTCCGTCGTGCCGCTCTCCGGATGGCGCTGGGTCGATCAGGCAACGGCCGACGTGGCCGCGCACGCGCACGAGCGCCGCGCCGACACGCAGCGTCCGCCCGATCCAGGTGTCCTCCTCGTGCGCCTCGGCGAGGCCGTCGACCTCGACGAGCATGCGAAAGCGACGCGGGTCGACGTGCTCGCCGGCGAGGCGCTCGAGCGCGTCCAGCGATGCCCGCGAGATGAGGCTCGCCGCGCCGCCGCGGCCGCGGTCCAGCGCCTTGCGATGGACGCCCTCGACCACGCGGACGCTGCGCCCGACGTGCGCCGACAGCGCCGCATCGAAGTCGCCGCGCAGGGCGCGGGCCGGCGTCGGGCGCGAGAAGAACGACGTGGTCAGCGTCTCGTCGGCGTGGGCGACGGGCCCCGCGACACGCGTGCCGTTCGGGAAATGCGAGCGCGAGCTCGTCGCCGTCGAGCGTGGCGACGATCTCGTGCAGGCCGGCCAGCTGCTTGCCGTTGACCATCCGGCCGCGCTCGTCGACGAGGTAGAAGCGCCGGTCGTCGGCGACGCCCGCGGTGGTCAGCTCGATCGTCTCGCGGGCGAGGACGCGCAGGCCCTTGACGGGCGTCGTGTGCAGGGCGGCGACGGTCGGCGCGGTCATCTCGCAAGCATGGCATTTGCGCCAACCGGCGATCCGTTCGGTTCGCGTGCGGTATCTGTGTAGTGCGAATGGTCGGCCGCAGGGGCAGGAGGAGGATCGGGCGTGGGCTCCTGCCGGGGGCCGTGACGCTGCTCGCGCTGGCCGCCGTGCTCGCGCTCGCCGTGCCCGCCGCCCAGGCCCGTGTGACGCTCGTGGCGACGGGCACGCCGGAGCTCGCCTTCCTCGGCATCCCCGGCAACCAGGTCGTCGCGCGGCTCGCGCTGCCGGGCCCGGCGCGCGCGGTTGCCGTCTCGCGTGACGGCGCGCGCGGCTACGTGTCGGCGGGCGGCGAGATCGTCGCCGTCGACGTCAACACGCGCCTGGAGACGGGCCGCAGCGCGCTCGGCATCGGGCCGCCGGAGATCTCCGACATCGATCTCTCCCCCGGCGACGAGACGCTCTACGTGGTGCGCGGGGCGCAGCTGCTCGTGCTCGACGCCCAGACGCTGGCGCCGCGCAACGTGGTCGAGCTGCGCGGTGAGGGCGCCCAGCTCGCCGTCGCGAACAACGGCTCCACCGCGGCCGTCACGCTGCGCACCGGCCGCGTCGCGATCGTGTCGCTCGGCGACGCGACGCTGCTGCGGCTCGTCAAGCTCAAGGACGCGGCGGGCGTGGCGATCGCCGACAACGGCCTGACGTACGCCACGGCGCGCGGCCGCCTGCGCGTCATCGCCCCGGGCCAGCGCCGTGTGCGCAAGAAGGCGATCAAGCTCCCCGAGGGCGCGGGCGGCGCGCTGACGCTGTCGCCGGGACGCTCGCGCGTCGTCGTCGGCGCGGCGCCGGGCGGCACGTCGGGCGCGATCGTCGAGCTGCGAAACGCGAAGGTCCAGCGGATCGTCGCCGGCCGCGGCCCCGGCCGCGCCGCCTGGTATCCGGACGCCAGCCGCATCGTCGTCGCCGACGGCGGTGCCGCGGCGGTGTCGCTGATCAGCCCCTTCTCGCGCGGCCGGATCGGGCTCGTCGCGCTGCCCGGCAGCGCGCCAAGCGACCTCGTCGTGCAGCCGGGCCTGGCGCTCATGAGCGGCACCGACGCCGCCGACCGGCTGACCGGCACCCGCGGCGACGACCGGATGGAGGGCCTCGGCGGCGATGACTTCCTGCGCGGCGGTCGCGGCCGCGACGTGCTCGACGGCGGCATCGGCGGCGACACGCTGTCGGGCGGCAACAACAGCGACGGGATCAACGGCGACGACGGCGACGATCTGCTGACCGGCGGCACGGGCAACGACGAGATGCGCGGCGGTGTCGGCGCCGACAACCTCAACGGCGGGACCGGCAACGACTCCCTGCTGGGCGAGGACGGTGACGACGCGCTCGACGGCGGTGACGGCGACGACACCATCGATGGCGGCAACGGCAACGACACGATCGTCGAGAAGGGCTTCGGCGACGACAAGCTGCTCGACGGCGGCACCGGCAACGACCTCATCCGCGGCGGGCGCGGCTCGGACCAGATGATCCTCGGCGGCGACGGCGACGACGAGCTCTACGGCGAGACGGGGTCCGAGCGGATCCGCGGCGGGCTCGGCAACGACCTCATCGACGGCGGCCGCGCCGGCGACCGGCTCGAGGGCGACGAGGGCGACGACGTCATCAAGGGCGACGCCGGCAACGACCACATCTACGGCCGCGACGGCAACGACAAGCTCGACGCCGGCTCGGGCACCGACGAGCTGCTCGGCGAGAACGGCAACGACGAGCTCGTCGGCGGCAACGGCATCGACGTCTTCGACGGCGGCCCGGGCGACGACGTCATCCGCGCCGCCGACGACAGCCCCGACACCGGCACCTGCGGCGACGGCAACGACACCCTCTACGTCGAGGCCGACGCTCCGACGCGCGACGCCTTCACCGGGTGCGAGACGGTCGTCCCGGTCGCGGCCGAGCCGGACAACGACACGACGACGGCGCTGACGCTGCGCGGAACCCGTAACCCGGACCGCCTGACCGGGTCGGCCGGCGACGACTCGATCTTCGGCCGCGGGGGCGGCGACCGGATCTACGGCGCGGCGGGCAACGACTACGTCGACGGCGACGACGGCAACGATCGGCTGCACGGTGGCGACGGCGACGACGTCATCCCCGGCCGTGGCGGCAACGACACGATCTGGGGCGACGCGGGCAACGACCGCATCACCGGCGACCGCGGCCGCGACCGGATCCTCGGCGGGGCCGGCAACGACACCATCTACGGCAACTACGACGCCGACACGATCGACGGCGGCAGCGGCAACGACCGCATCAACGTCGTCCATGGCGGCAACGACGTCATCGCCTGCGGGCGCGGCGACGACGTCGTCTTCGCCGATGGCCGTGACTCGATCGCGGCGGACTGCGAGAGCGTCCGGCGCTAGCCGGACTGCGCCGCGGACCCACGCCGCAGCGCGGCGAACACCGCATCGGCTCTGGCCCGGTCGAGGTGGCGTGCGCGGCCCTGGCCGCCCGAGCCGACCGTGACGCGCAGGTCGGCGAGCGCGGCGCGCGCCTGCAGCGGCGTGTGCGAGACGCTGTGCTCCTGCAGGCGCCGGCGGCGGGCGAGCAGCGTGCGCCGGGCGACGCGCGCCTCGCGCACCACCACCACCCCATCTGCCAGCCGCACGCCGCAGGCACGGTGCGCGCGCAGCCCCACGAGCGCCCCCGCCAGCCCGAGCGCCGGCACGGCGGGCCAGGCGGCCGGTCCGAGGACGAACACGGCGCCGACGCCCACGAGCCCGCCCGCCACCGCCGGCACGAGTGCGAAGCGCCGCAGCGCGCGGCGCGGAGGGCGCGCGAGCTCGCCGTGCGTCACCGCCAGCTCCGGGACGAGCCGCGCGATCACCGCCTCGGCCTCGCCGCGGCGCACGAGCGGCAGCAGCGTGCGCCCCGCCGCCTTCTCGCCGCCGTGGGCCGCGCTCTCCAGGCGCAGCGCGGCCAGGCCGAGCGGCCCGCGCGCCAGGCCCTCGACGATCACGACGCCATCGACGCGCTCGAGCGGGATGCTGATCGCGCGCCGGGAGAGCAGGCCGCTGCGGATGCGCAGGACCTGCGCGTCGCGCTGGACCTCGAACCCGGCGAACACGACGATCGCGGCGAGGAACGACAGGACGTACGCCGCTGCGAGCACCGCGGCCGCCGCGAACGCGACCGCTCCCACCGAGTCGAGCCGTGAGAGCAGGCCCTCCCCGTCCTTCTCGATGTCGACGACGTTGTGCAGCAGGGCGTAGACGCCCGCAACGGCGGACACCGCGACGCTGATCTGCGGCCCGGTCAGCGCGGCGAGCAGCAGGCCGCGCATCCCCAGCGCGATTCGCTCGTCGGGCGTCGCGGGCGCCGGCTGGCCGAGCTCGAGGCGCAGCCGCGCCGCCTCGGCGTGCGTGACGGCGGCGAGCACGATCTCGTCCTCGTCGGCGGCGCCCGCCACCTGGACGCGCACCTCGACGACGCCGAACAGCCGTTGCAGCGGCCCGGTCGCGCTGTCGACCGACTGCACGCGCCCGCGCGGCACGATCTTCTCGTCGGGCGTGAAGAGGCCGCAGCGGTGGTGCAGCGCCTCGTCCTGAAGCCAGTACGAGGTGCGGCGCCAGCGCGCGTAGCCGAGGCCCATCCCCGCCGCGATGCCCCCCAGCGCGAGCAGGAAGGCGAGCCCCGGCGCCGTGCCGCGCACGATCGCGACGAGGACGACGCCGGCGAACAGCTGCATCGTCGAGCGCAGCCCCTCGACGGCGACCGCGGCGTGGTGCAGGTGCCGCGGCGCCTCAGAGGTCATCGGGCGTGCGCAGCCGGGCGAGGATCCGGTCGCGCACCTCGTCGGCCTGCGCGGGCTGCAGGCCGGGGATCGTCGTGGCGCCGGCAGCCGTGTGCACGCGCAGCACGACGACCCCGAAAAGCCCGGTCCAGCCCGTGCGCTGCACGGCGACGTGCTGGATCCGCGTCAGCGGCACGATCGTCCTCGTCACCTTCCAGACGCCGTGCTGGAGGTCGAGCTCCTCCTCGTGCAGCTCCCATCGCCAGCGCGCGTGGCGGATGCGCGCGATGAGGACGACGGACGCCAGTTCGGTGGCGGCGGCGACGATCGGCAGCCACGGCATGAGCGCGCCGAAGGACGCCGCGAGCCCGAACGCGACGCCGAGCACGACGAGCGCGATCATCGTCTCCTCCCAGAACCACATCCTGCGAACGGCGGCGGGCAGCGGGTTCGTCGGCGGGGGCCGGACGTCCGTCGTCACCCGGGCAGTCATAGCACGCGGCAGACAGCGGCCGACCGCACGGCGCGCACCTCAGATCACGCGCTGCTGCGACGGCGACGCGCCGAGCGCATCGACCTCGATGCCGACGATCTCGGCGATCCGGGTCCGCGCCTGACGCTCGTCGGCCGCCGGCACGTTCTTGACGATCAGCGGCGCGTCGTTGCCGTAGATCGCCTGCTTGCCCTGCTCGACGATCACGCCGTCCAGCGCCTCGAGCTCGGCGCGCACCTCCGGGCTGACCTCGTGGTAGGAGGGGATGCCGACGGAGAAGACGTGGCGGATCCCGCGGCCGGCGTCGAGCGCGCCGTGGACGCGGTCGACGGCCAGCCCGAACCGCTTGGCGAGCTCCGGCGCGTCGTCGCGGTCGAGCTCGCCCTCGTTGGACCCGATGTGGCGCGCGGCGTCGGACTTCGCCATGTCGCAGAGGTCCATCAGGAACTGCTCGAGATCCCACTCGCCGCCCGCGGGCTTGTCGAAGCCGAAGTGCATGATCGCGCGCCCGGACTGCCCCTCGGGCCACGCGAAGCGGCCGGCGACGACGTGGTGCTCGAGCAGGTAGCGCATCTGGAACACGCCCTGCTCGGCGCCGGCGTCGGCGTAGTCGGCCAGCGCCTCGAGGGACTCGGCGCTGTGCACGTACCGCGGGTCGTCGGGGTTGTCCGCCGCTGTCGCGCGGTGCGCGGCTGCCTGCTCGCGCAGGTACTCGGAGATCGCGTTCACGTCGCAGATGATCGCGCACGCGCCGCCGGGAGGATGATTCGAAGGCGACGCCGCGGCCGCCGAGGCGCTCTGTGCTCGCGCTGACGCTGGCACTGCGCTTCAGCGCGCGGTGACGCGCGCCTATCGCACGAACTGCCAGGCGAAGGCGCCGAACGGGAGCGTCGAGTGGTTGTCGGAAACCGCCACGGTGTCGCGGCGGCCGCCGCGGATGCGCACGCGCAGAGCGCTCACGCCGTCCGGCACGACGACCACCTTTCCCATCTCCGGCGTGCCGCTGCCCGAGCCGCGCTCGACCGCCCGTGCGACCGTGGTGCAGCCGCCTCCGAAGCCGCCGAACCGGCCGGTGTCGATGGTCATGAGGCAGAGGTAGCCGTGACCTGGGACGAGGAAGCGGCGGGGGCCCAGCACGCGGGCGCCGGCGGCATCGAGCCGCATGCGGTCGTTGTGTCTCGCGAACGTCTCGATGGCGCGCATGGCGGACGCGTCCGGACGGCGATCGCCGCGCAGCACGGCGAAGTGATTTCCGGCGGGGTCGTCCGTCGGACCCGCGCCGGGGTGCGGCAGGAGGCGCAGGTTCGCGCGGCTGGCCGGCGTGAACGGCAGCCGCTCGTACGTGTCGAAGCGCAGGACGAGCCGGTTGACGTAGCGCTTGCCGCCGGTGACGGTGCGCGTGGTGAGGGTGAACCGCTCGGGCAGCGCCGACTCGGGGTCGAGGTCGTAGATCGCCGACAGTCCGTCGTCCCCGGGGAGGTCCAGCACGCGGCGGGCCACGCCGTACAGCCACAGCTGCGCGTCGTGTTCGGGGATGCGGTCCGGCCGCCGCCCGACGACGAGGAAGACCTCGGACACGACGTCCTCGGCCGTCGCCGCGTCCGTGCGCCGCAGCGCATATGCCAGCACCGCGGCGGCGTGCAGACGAAACAGCTCGTCGATCGACGTCACATGCAGCCCATGTCCGGCACCGGCCGGATCCTCACACGCGCCCCCATCTCGCCGATAAAGCGGCCGCGGGGGACCGCCGGATGTCCCGGCGGCCCCCCGCTCCCGCGGCTATGTCCTGCGGCGAGCTACGCCTGTGAGGACGCCGACGCCGGCGCACCCGCCGGCATCGCCGGGTGGCCGCCCCGCGGCAGCCACGACAGCCCGCGCGGCAGGTACCAGTTCCAGTCGCCGAGCAGCTTCATCGTCGCCGGCAGGAGGACGGCCCGCACGATGGTGGCGTCGATCAGGATCGCCGCCGCGAGGCCGACGCCCATCTGTTTGAACTCGATCGCCCCGAGCGTCGCGAAGACCGAGAACACGGCGATCATCACGAGCGCCGCGCTCGTCACCACGCCGGCCGTCGACTTGATGGCGCCGGCCACCGCGTCGGCCGTCGAGGCGCCGCCCAGCACCGCTTCGCGGATGCGGCTGATGATGAACACGTGGTAGTCCATCGAGAGGCCGAACAGCACGACGAACAGGAACAGCGGCAGCCATGACGTGATCCCGTCCTGCTGCTCGAAGCCCAGAAGCGACGAGCCCCAGCCGTGCTGGAAGACGAGCGTCAGCACGCCGTAGCTCGCGCCGACCGACAGCAGGTTGAGCACGATCGCCTTGATCGGGATGACGAGCGAGCGGAACTGAAACAGCAGCAGCAGGAACGCGGCGCCGAGCACGAAGCCGAACACGATCGGCAGGTGCGACTTCATCGTGTCGTTGAAGTCCTTGCTGCCGGCGGTGTCGCCGCTGATGTCCACGGTCGTGCCGGGCACGCTGCCGATCGTCGCCGGGACGACGTCGTCGCGCAGCGCGGCGAGGGAGGCGAGCGCCTCCTCGCTCTCACCGGTCCCGTGCAGCGGGACATCGACGACCGCGAGGTCGCGTGCCGGATTGACGCGAACGTCGATCGGCTCGGACATCCGTCCCGTGGCGACCGCCTGCTCGCGCAGCTCGGCGATGCCGGCGCGCACCGCGGGCGACGTGACGTCGGCTGCCTGCACGACGACCTCGGCCGGCTCGGTCGTGCCGGGGAACGCGGCCTGGACGCGCTCGTAGGTCCCGCGGACCGGGACGTCGGAGGGCAGCCCCTCGATGCCCGAGGACATCGTGTGCATGCCCAGCGCCGGGAACGCGAGCGCGAGCAGCAGCGCCGCCGACGCGCCCGCCGAGATCCACGGCCGGGCGAGGACGCGATCGAGGATGAAGCCCCACACGCGCGACTGGCCGCCGCTGCGGTGGCGCAGCCGCCCGAGGATCGGCACGCGGCCCTTCTCCGTCCAGCCCTTCTCGCCCAGCCAGGAGAGCATCGCCGGCAGGAACGTCAGCGAGCCGATCACCGCGACGGCGACGACGATCATCGTGCCGACGCCGAAGGACACGAAGATCGACGAACCCGACAGCAGCATGCCCGCCATCGAGATGAGCACGATGAAGCCCGAGACGACGATCGCGTGGCCCGAGGTCGCGGCGGCCGCCTCGAGCGCCGCCCGCGCGCCCTTGCCCCTGTCGCGCTCCTCCATCTCGCGGCGCACGTAGAACATCGAGTAGTCGACGCCGACGGCGAGGCCGATGAGCAGGATGACCGACCCGACCTGGTCGGTGATGGGTGTGAGCTGGCTGATCGGCCCGACCAGTCCGAGCGTCGCCCCGACCGCGGTCATGCCGAGCAGCAGCGGCAGGCCGGCGGCGACGAGCGCGCCGAACGCGAACAGCAGGATGATCAGCGTGAGCGGGAGCGAGAGGGTCTCGGCGCGCTTGAAGTCGTCGCCGAGCGACTCGTCGAACGCCGCCTCGACCGAGGCCGAGCCGAGCTGCTCGACGCGCAGCTCGGGGTGTTCGCGCTGCACCGCCGCGGTGGCGGCGAGCGTCGGGTCGACCCGGTCGACCGCCGTGTTGTCGTCGCCGGCGATCTCGAACGACAGCAGCGCCGAGCGCCCGTCCTGCGAGACCTGCCCGGTGGCGCCGGCGGCGAACGGCGACACGACCTGCTCGACGTGCGGCGTCTGCTTCAGCCGCTGCGCGAGCTCCGTCGCGGCCTGTTCGAGCGCGGCGCGCGAGCCGTCGCCGGATCGAGCCTGCAGGAGCACCTGCTCGCTGCTGGACTTCCTGAAGCCGGCCTTGTCGACCGCGACGTCGGCGGCCTTCGACGAGCCGTTGCCCATCTGCGCCTCGTCGAGCGAGTTCGTGCCGATCATGCCGCCGCCGACCGTCGCGGCGATGACGAACGCGATCCAGCCGAGGATCGCGATCCGTCGATGCCGTGCGCTCCAGCGGCCTGCCCGTGCTGCGAGATTCGACGGTCTCATGACTGCTCCCGTGGTCGAAGGGTGATCGTGCGATCACTCTCGTCCGCGGGGCATTCAAGATCGCTGCGGCGGGCGGGCGAACCGGGGTGGGGCCAGCCCCCGAGCGCCCGGTCGGGCTACTACGACAGCGACGCCTCGTAGGCCGCGGCGTCGAGCAGCGCGTCGATGTGCTCCGGCCTGCCGGGCTCCATCTTCACGATCCAGCCGGCCCCGAACGGGTCGCTGTTGATGGCGCCCGGCTGCGACGCGAGGAGCTGGTTGGTCGTCATGAGCTTGGCGGTGAACGGCATCTTGATCGCCATCGACTTCGTCTCGCCGCTGACGCGGCACAGGACCGCGCCGGCCTCGAGCAGCTCGCCGGGATAGGGCAGCTCGACGAAGCTGATCGGGCCCAGCGCGTCGGCGCCGGCCTGGGTGATGCCGAGGGTCACGAGCTTCTCGCGATCGCGCACCCATTCGTGGGTCTCGGTGTAGCGCAGGTCTTCCGGAACGGTGGCCATGCGCAGAACATAGGCCATGGCCTCGCCCGCCCCTAGGCAGCGTGGGGTGTTGGCGCGGACACGCGTCCGGCGGACGTCGCGCGGGGGCGCGCGGCGAACACGAGCGGGGCGAGCAGCGCCCGCTGGACGCCGAGGCTGAACATCGCGGCGTGCGCCTCGCGGTCGTACGTGCGCGCGAGCCGGGCGAGCTCGAAGAGGTTGCGCGGCAGGCCGCGACGCGTCATGCGCCCGGCCTGCGCCAGCGCGATGACCTCGGCGAACATCTCCTCCATCGCAAGCGCGGGCCGAACCTCGACGCGCAGGCGCGCCTCGCCCTCGCCGGCGTTCGCGAACGCGTGGGCGACGCCCGGCGCGATCTCGACGACGTCGCCGGGATGGGCGAGCCGCTTGCGGCGGCCGACGCGAAAGCGCATCGTGCCCTCGACGACCTCGAAGCGCTCGGTCTGATGCGGGTGCACGTGGGCGATCGGGACCGCGCCGCCGGGGCGCAGGCTGAAGTCGAAGGCGAGCAGCTCGCCGCCGGTGGTGGCGGCGGTGTGGGTGAACGTGAAGCGCTCGCCCGTGACGGGGTTCTCGAGGGTCTGGCCGGGAGTGATCATCGGGGCTCCTTCTGATGGGGTGGCGGTGAGCATGGGAGCCATTCAACGCGCGCTGCGTGAGACAGTCCATGGCCCAATTGCGCAACCACATGCGCGAGCGTCTACACTTGCGCCATGGACCCGCTGGCCGACCTCCTCGACGGGCCGCGCGCGCGCAACGCGTTCCTGCTGCGCTCGGTGCTCGATCCGCCGTGGGCGCTGCGCATCCAGGACGAGGCCCCGCTGACGCTCGTCACCGCGGTCAGCGGCGTGGCCTACATCGTGCTCGCCGAGGGCGACGCCGTACGCGTGACGCCGGGCGACGTGGCGATCCTGCGCGGGCCCGACCCGTACACGGTCGCCGACGATCCCGCGACCGTGCCGCAGGTGATCATCCACCCCGGCCAGCGTTGCGAGACGCCCGACGGCGTCCCGCTCGAGCAGGCGATGCACCTCGGCGTGCGGACCTGGGGCAACAGCCCGGTCGGCGAGACGGTCATGCTCACCGGGACGTACGAGTTCGCCGGCGAGATCAGCCGCCGGCTACTGCGCGCGCTGCCGCCGCTGCTCGTGCTCGAGGCCGGTCAGGCCGACGCGACGCTGACCGCGCTGCTCGCCGCCGAGATCACGAAGGACGAGCCGGGCCAGGAGGCGGTGCTCGACCGCATGCTCGACCTGCTGCTGATCTCGACGCTGCGCGCCTGGTTCTCGCGACCGGAGGGGCAGGCGCCCGCGTGGTATCGCGCCCAGAGCGACCCGATCGTCGGCCCTGCGCTGCGTATGCTGCAGAACAACCCCGCACATCCCTGGACGGTGGCCTCGCTGGCGGACGCGACGAACGTGTCGCGCGCAGCGCTCGCCCGCCGCTTCAACGAGCTCGTCGGCGAGCCGCCGATGACGTTCCTCACCGGCTGGCGGCTGGACCTCGCGGCGGACCTGCTGTGCGAGACCGACGCGACGATCAGCGCCGTCGCCGAGCAGGTCGGCTACGGCAGCCCGTTCGCGCTCAGCGCCGCGTTCAAGCGCGTGCTCGGCGTCAGCCCGCAGCAGCACCGCGCGCGGGCGCGCACGCAGGCGGCAGGCGCGCCCTCCTCGGCGTCAGCCGGCGTCCGCGCGTAGGTAGGCGAGCACCGCCAGGACGCGGCGGTGGTCGTCGTCGCTGGCCGGCAGGTCGAGCTTGGCGAAGATGTTGCGCACGTGCTTCTCGACGGCGCCGCCGCTGACGACCATCGCCCGCGCGACCGCGGCATTGGAGCGTCCTTCGGCCATGAGCTCGAGCACCTCGCGCTCGCGCGGCGTCAGCGAGGCGATCGCGTCGTCGGCGACGCCGCCGGACTGGCGCGCGCGCATCAGCTCGGCGACGACCTCGCGGTCCAGCGCCGTGCCGCCCTCGGCGACGCGGTGCACGGCGTCGACGAACGCGCGCACCTCGCCGACGCGCTCCTTGAGCAGGTAGCCGACGCCGGCCTCGCCGGAGGCCAGCAGCTCGGCGGTGTAGACCGGCTCGACGTACTGCGAGACGACGAGCACGCCCAGGCCGGGATGCCTCCGGCGCGCCTCGATCGCGGCGCGCAGGCCCTCGTCGGTGAACGTGGGGGGCAGCCGCACGTCGACGATCGCGATGTCGGGCTTGTGGCCGGCGACGATCCGCAGCAGGCCCGGGCCGTCCTCGGCCTGGGCGACGACCTCGATCTCGTTCTCGCGCAGCAGCGCGACGATGCCCTCGCGCAGCAGGGCGAGGTCCTCGACGATCACCGCCCGCATGGCAGCTCCGCCCGCAGGGTGGTCCCGCCGCCGGGCGGACTCGAGACGCGCAACGACCCGTCGAGCGCCTCGACGCGGCTGCGCAGGCCGGTCAAGCCGCTGCCCGCCGGATCCGCGCCGCCAGGACCGTCGTCGGCGATCTCGAGCACGAGCGTGTCATCGCTGTCGAGTGTGACGCGCACCCGGGCCGCGGCGCCGCCCGCATGCTTGGCGACGTTCGTCAGCGCCTCGGCCACGACGAAGTAGGCGGCGGTCTCGACGACCGGCAGCGGCCGGCGGTCGGGATCGGCGTCGATCGTGACCGGGATCGCCGAGCGCCGCGCGAGCGCCTCGATCGCCGCCTTCAACCCGCGGTCGGCGAGGATCGGCGGAGCGATGCCGCGGGCGAGGTCGCGCAGTTCGGCGATCGCGAGGCTCGCGTCCTCGCGGGCGGCGCGCACGAGCGCGGCGGCCTCGGGCTGGTCGGCGAGGCGCTCCTCCGCGCGGCCGAGGTTCATGCTCAGCGCGACGAGCCGCGCCTGCGCGCCGTCGTGCAGGTCGCGCTCGATGCGCCGCAGCTCGGCCGCTTGAACGTCGAGGGCGCCCTGCCTTGTCCGGGTCAGGACGTCGACGCGCTGGACGAGCGCCTTGCGGTCGACCCACGGCAGGCGATCGCCGTAGAGAAAGAGCGCGCGGATCGCGAGCGCCGTGCCCATGCCGAGCATCGGCCAGATCGGCCACAGGCGGTGAAAGCCCGACAGCGCCCAGATGATCCACAGGTAGCCGGAGATGAGCGCGTAGAACTCCGCGGTGACGCGGAAGCTCTTGTCGCGGTCATGCCGCGCGGCCCAGGCGCGCACGCCGATCGCGTGCAGCGCGACCGTGACGGCCAGCCCGAACCAGACCCAGACCGGCCAGAAGTAGCCGCCGCCGGTCGCGACCCAGATGATCGTCACGACGAGGCCGGTGAGCAGCGACAGCGAGATGTGCAGCTCGAAGGACGGGCCCATCGCCGGAGGTGACGCCGGCGCGGGCGCGGGCGTGGACGCCACCGCCCCGCGCGGGCGCAGCGCGAAGCCCATCGCCGCGAGCTGGGCCGCCGTGAGCATGCGCGCGAGCGCGCCGCAGACGGGGATCAGCAGCAGGCCGACGACGGCGGTGGCGAGGGCGAGCGGCAGCGTGTCGATCGCGAAGCCGTCGCCGAGCTCGATGCCGCCGGGGATCGCCCAGTACCACGCGGGCAGCGCGACCATGCCGAGCACGCCGATCCACAGCCCGACCGCGAGCCCCGCAGGAAAGCAGCCCAGCCAACCCCAGCCCGCCGTCCAGCCGAAGTCGCGCCACGTCGAGCCCTCGCCGATGAGCTCGTGCAGCCGCGCCGCGTACGAGCGCCGCTCGTCGCTCAGCGGGCGGTAGCGCTCCTCGATCGGCGCACCGCGCACGATCGCCGCGCGCCGGCGCTCGACGCGCGCCAGCCAGCGCATCGCCAGCAGCGTCCCGAGCGCGGCGAACAGCCCGACGTACGTGACCGCCATGACGAGGCTGACGATCGTCCCCACCGTCCACAGCGCGAGCGCGATCGCCGACGTCAGCAGGCCCGCGAGGTTGAAGAGCAGGTCGCGGCCCCAGCGCGGGACGTGGGTGTGAAGCACGGACTCGAACACGACCATCAGCATCGTGCCATGCGGCGTGCGGCGCGATGCGGCCTGTGGGTGTTCGGTGGTGAGGAGAACCCCCCGGTACGCCCATCAGGGCGGCACAACTCGACCAAGCCTCCCCCGCGGGGGCCGCTTGGCGAAAACCCCCGAACAGAGCCGCCGTTCGCCGACGACCACGCCACGGCAGACGCCAGTCAGCCAGCGAGCGCGCGCCGACCGGCCGCGCACCGCGTCAGCGCTTGGCGTGCCCCAGCGGCGGCTCGCGCCCCGCCGGCTGCGCCGGCCGCGACCGCACCCGCGCCGGCTGCACCGCGCGCGACACGGCCTCGCCGACCACCTCGAGCTCCACCGGCTCGCCGTGGTGCTCCACGGTCAGCGGCTCCCCGGAGAGCAGTTCGTACCGCGCGGTCGTGCCGGCGACGGTCACGCGCAGCCGCCGCCCGCGGTAGACGAGGCGAAAGCTCAGGCGCGTCAAGCCGGCCGGCAGGCGCGGTGAGAACGTCAGCGTGTCGCCGTGGTCGCGCATGCCGCCGAACCCCGCGACGGCGACGAGCCACGACCCCGCGAGAGCGGCGAGATGGACGCCGTCCTTCGTGTTGAAGGCCAGGTCGCGCAGGTCGATGAACGCGGTCTCGCCGAGATAGTCGTAGGCGAGGTCGACGTGCCCGACCTCCGACGCGACGATCGCCTGCACGCACGCCGACAGCGACGAGTCGCGCACCGTGATCGCCTCGTAGTACTCGAAGTCGAGCGCCTTCTGCTCGTCGCTGAAGGCGTCCCCGCAGGCGTACAGCGCGAAGACGAGGTCGGCCTGCTTGACCACCTGGCTGGAGTAGAGCAGGTAGTAGGGGTAGTGCAGCAGCAGCGGATAGTGGTCCTCCGGCGTGTGCGCGAAGTCCCAGTGGCGGTAGCGGGTGAACTGCTCGCACTGCTGCGTGACGCCGAGCTCGTCGTCGAACGGGATGACGATCGCGTGCGCCGCGTCGCGCCAGCTCGCGACCTCCTCCTCGTCGACGCCGAGCGCCGCCGCCAGCGCCGGGTGGCGCGTGGCGAGCGCCGCCGCGTTGCGCAGGTTGCGCGCCGCCATGACGTTCGTGTACACGTTGTTGTCGGCGATCGACGTGTACTCGTCGGGGCCGGTCACGCCGTCGATGCGAAAGCCGCCGCTAGCGTCGTGATGGCCGACCGAGCGCCACAACCGAGCAGTCTCGACGAGCAGCTCGAGCGCCGGGCCGCGCTCGAAGTCCTCGTCCTGGCTGGCGGACAGGTAGCGCCGGGCGGCGTCGGCGATGTCGGCGTTGATGTGAAACGCGGCGAGGCCGGCGGGCCAGTAGCCCGAGCACTCGTGGCCGGAGATCGTGCGCCAGGGGAACGTCGCCCCTTGCAGGCTCAGCTCCCTCGCGCGCGCCTGCGCGAGCCCGAGCGTCGAATGGCGCCACAGCAGCGCATCGCGCGCGGCCTCCGGCGCGACGTAGGTCAGCACCGGCAGCGTGTAGGTCTCCATGTCCCAGAAGGAATGACCGTCGTAGCCGCGGCCGGTCAGTCCCTTCGCCGGGATCGCCCGGCCCTCGGCGCGGGCCGCCGCCTGCAGGACGGAGAAGAGCGCGAAGCGCATCGCCTGTTGCAGCGCGGGATCGCCGTCGAGCTCGATGTCGGCACCGTCCCAGAACTCGGCGAGGTAGGCGCGCTGGGAGGCGACGAGCCCGTCCCAGCCGGTGTGGCGCACCGCGGCCAGGGCGGCATCGACCTGGTCGCGCAGCGCGGGCAGCGAGCGCCGGCTCGACCAGCCGTAGGCGAGGAACTTCTCGATCCGCAGACACTGCCCCGGCTTGAGGTCGGTCGCGAACGTCACGCGCGCAAGGTCCTTCTCGCTCTCGCCGCCGGTGACGACCTCCTGCGGGCAGCTGACGACGTGGTCCATGCCGGCCGCGACCCGCAGCTTCGACGCGCGCGTGATGTGCACGAGGCCGGCGCGCAGCTTGTGGTGGCCGTGGAACTCGCCCTGCAGCGGCTTACGCAGGGCGGCGGCGGCGCGCGGGTCGTTCGTCGTCTCGGGCACCGGCTCGTTGGCGATGAGCTCGGACTGCACGACGATCCGCGCGGGCCCGCCGTAGGTCTCGACCTCGTAGGAGATCGCGGCCACGGAGCGCTGCACGAAGGAGACCAGGCGCATCGTGCGCAGGATCACGCCCTGGCCGGCGGGCGAGCGCCAGCGCACCTCGCGGCGCAGGACGCCGGCGCGCAGGTCCAGCGTGCGTGTGTGGTGCTCGACGGTCCCGTAGCGCAGATCGAACGGCTCGTCGTCGACGAGCAGGCGCAGGACCTTGCCGTTCGTGACGTTGATCATCGTCTCGCCGGACTCGGGGTCGCCGTAGCCGGCCTCGGCGTACGGCAGCGGCCGGGTCTCGTAGAAGCCGTTGAGGAACGTCCCCGACCGCCCGGCGGGCTCACCCTCGTCGAGGTTGCCGCGCAGGCCGATGTGCCCGTTGGAGAGCGCGAAGATCGACTCGGTCTGAGCGAGGAGGTCGAGCTGCAGCTTGCGCTCGGGGATCGTCCAGGGATCGACTGCGTAGACGTCGGCGCCGATCATGGGGTGCAGTCTGCCCGGTCGGACGCGTGGTGCAAGCACCCGGTCGTGAACATGCGGGTCCTGTTGCGGGCGCAGGTAGGATCGGCGCACCGTGCCGGGCCGTGGAACCAGGGAAGACCCGTGGGTGCTCAAGACGCCGCCCGGTTCCTCGGAGTACACGATGTACCGCGACGACGACCGTGACCCGCCGGCGATCGTGTGCCAGGTGGGGACGTCGACGTTGCTCTACGATGCCCGCGCGATCGATGACCTGCACGCGATGCTCGTCACCCACGGCGACTGGATCGCGCTCGGCAGCGCCGACGAGCAGAAGCCGGCCAAGGACGGCACCGTCGAGGCGTGGGGACGCTCCCCCGCCAACCCCGTGGGTGGCTTCTACGGGCTGAGGAAGGGCATGCGCGGGCGATTCGGGATGTACATGCCCCCGCTGCTGGAGGAGCTGGGGCTGGCCGAGCTCGAGCACAACCCGCGCAACAACCGCATGCGCGCGGCGCCTCCGGCCTGATCTCCTGCGGCGGTCACGCGTCAGCGCACGCGCGGGCATACTCGCCCGGCGAGCGTCCGACCGCCGCCCGGAAGTCCCGGATCAGATGGGCCTGGTCGGCGAATCCGAACTCGCCCGCCAGCGCGGCCCAGTCACCCTGCTCGCCGGCCGCGATGCGCTCCGCGAGCTCGTGGATGCGATAGCGCGTCAGCACCCACTTCGGCCCGACGCCGACGTACTCGCGAAAATGGCGTTGCAGAAAGCGCGCCGAGAGGGCGTGGTCGGCCGCGACATTCGGGATCCGCGTCCCCGGCGGGAGGCTCAGCATGCGCGTGGCGATCTCGGTGACGAGCGCGCGATCGGGATCCTGCCGTGGTGGGCGCAACGCCAGCAGCGCGGACTCGACGATCTCCAGTCGTGCGTGGATCTCGGTCTGGTCGTCGAGATCGACCCGGTCGCCACGACCCATGAGCGCGCGCTCCAACTCGGAGCCGCCTCGCGCGAAGGCCTCCCCCGCAGTCAGCGCCGAGTCGGTCAGGCGCCAGGCGGGCAGTCGAGGCCCTCAAGCAGCAGCGCGGGGAGCGGATCGGGATCCACGGCAGCGGCGCGCTCGTGCGGTCGCTCCTGCTCGCGAAGCTGATCGACGAGCTGCGCGTGACGATCCATCCGATCGTCGTCGGCCGCGGCAGGCATCTGTTCGAGGACGGTGGCCGGCCGCAGGGACTCGAGCTCGTCGAGTCCAAGGTCTACGCCACCGGCGACCTGGGCCTCAGCTACGCCCCGGCCGGCTCACGTTCGTGACGGGTTCGTTCGGCGTTCGGCGGCTCGGCGTCGCCCGCCTGCGCGCTGGTGGCGACGCCGGCACCGGCATCAGCAGCTCGAGCTCCTCGCGCAGCCAGCCCATCAGCAGCGCGATGTCGGGCATCTGCTCGCGATCGGCGACGATCCCGAAGTCCAGGTGCCCGATGTAGCTCATCACCGTGATGTTCAGTCCCATCCCGTGCGTGATGACCGACACCGGGTAGTTCGCGACGAGCTTCGCGCCCGCCAGGTAGAGCGGGAACTGCGGCCCGGGCACGTTGGAGATGACGAGGTTCCAGACCGGGCGGCCCGGGCCGGTGGCGATCCCGAAGGTCAGCCGCGCCGCTCGCGAGAAGACCGCGGGCGGGATGAAGTGGTTGGCGTCCGTGAGCAGGGTCGCGGGGAGCGCGCTGTGGCGCTGCTTCATGTCGCCGAGCGACTCGTGCGTGCGTCGTAGCCGCGCCAGCGGGTCGGCCACCTCCGTGTGCAGCGGCGCGGCCATGAGCATGATCTGGTTGCCGTACGTGCCGATCTGCTCCTCGGTGCGCACGGAGATCGGGATCTGGGCGATGAGCGGATCCTGCGGCAGCTCCTCGTGCTCGACGAGCCAGCGGCGCACCGCGCCGGCGCAGATCGAGACGATCACGTCGTTGACCGTGCAGCCGTGCGCGTTCTTGACGACCTTCACGTCGTCGAGCGACAGCTGGCCGAACGTGAAGCGCCGATGGGCCGACAGCCGCCCGCTGAACGTCGTCCTCGGCGCGGTGAGCTGGGTGCGCTGGACCGCGCCCTCGGCCGCCGTCACGGCCTGCTGCACGCGCGCGACGAGCCGGCCGAGCCCGCCCAGCCCCGGGATGACCTTCAGCTGCGTCTCGTCGAGGTTCGGCAGCGCCGACGGCAGCGCGCGCAACGCCCGCAGCGGGTAGCCCGCCGCGCCGCGCAGCCCCTTCAGGAGCATTCCCAGCCCGTCGGGCACCGGCTCGTTGTCGCCCCATGGCCCGGTCGGCTCGATCTGGCGGATCTCCGGCGTCAGGTCGAGCAGCAGCCCGAGGATCTCCGCGCCCGACATCCCGTCGATGACCGCGTGGTGGATCTTCGTGAGCATCGCGACGTTCCCGGACTCCAGCCCGCTGATGACGTACAGCTCCCACAAGGGACGCGAGCGATCCAGCGGCCGCGAGACGATCCGCGCGACCTGCTCGGCGAGCTGCGCGTCGGTGCCGGGCGCCGGCAGGCCGATCTCCCGCACGTGGAAGTGCAGGTCGAAGTCGTCGTCCTCGATCCAGTACGGGTAGTCCAGGCCGAGCGGCACCTCGAGCAGTCGCCGGCGCAGCGGCGGCAGCAGCGGCAGGCGCTCGGTGATGAGCGCCTCGATGTCGGCGATGCCCAGCGTCCCGCTGGCCGTGGTCGAGGGGTCGAGGATCGCGACGCTGCCGACGTGCCCCGTCTGGCGCCGCGTCTCCAGGGCGAGGAACTGCGCGTCGAGGCTCGTGAGCTGGCGCATCGCCGGACCACTCTATGGTCCGGCGGTGTGCGAGACGCAGCTACCCGGCGGGCACGAGCGGCGGGCGCCCGTTGCTCACGCGCGCTCCGCGCGTGCGGGAGGCCGCGGCGCCCGGTGAAGCCGAACGCGGCCCGGGAGCCGGCCGCGGCCGTGACGCGCGCGGTCGCCCCGCCGCCGCCGCGAGCGCCTCGAGCTCGCCCTCCAACAGCGCCGGCAGCTCGTGCACCTCGGGCAGCATGTCCGGGTCGGCGTAGCAGCCGAAGAACAGCTCCTGGCGGTAGCGCACCATCCCGATCGCGAGGCCGTGCCCCTGGGCGATCGGCACGACGGAGTAGACCTCGTCGAGCTCGCAGCCGAGCAGGAACAGCGAGCCGCGCGGCGCGGGCGACTGCGACACCGTGATGTTGAACTGACGGGGCGCGGCCAGCGCGCGCACGACCGGCGTGCGCAGGGCCGGCGGCACGAGCCCGCCCGCGGTCTCGACGAACGCCTGCGTCGCCTGCGGTCGGTCGGTGTGCTTCAGCCGCGCGGTCTGCTCGCGCACGAACTCCAGCCGCTCGCGGCACGAGCCGAGGTGCACGGGCAGCGGCATGTAGACCATCGCGATCTGGTTGCCCGCCCCGTCCTCGCCGATGCGCCGCATGCTGACCGGCACCATGACCTTCAACGGCGCCTCGGGCGGCGCGCCGTCGCGCAGGGCGAGCGCGCGCAGCGCGCCCGCGACGGCCGTCAGGCCGGCATCGTTGAGGGTCCCGCCGCCGCCGCGCGCGGCGCGCAGCAGGTCACGTGGCGCGTGGTAGCCGACGAGCGCGCGCCGCCCGCCGATGCGGCCGTTGAGCTGTGACTGCGGTGCCGGCGGCAACACGTCCTCGGCGATCGCCGTGGCGATGAGCTTGGCCGTCCGGCCGGCCGCGCCCGCGGCGCTGCGTGGGTGCGCGACCGCGTCGGCCCCGGCGCGCACGACGGACACGCCGTCGCCGACCGCGCGCTGCGCCGCGTCGAACGCCCATCCGACCGGACCGCCGCGCCCCTGCGGGCGAAACGTGACCGGCGGCTGGGACCGCATGTCGGGCTCGGGATCGACCACGAGTCGGACGATCTGCAGCGCGGCGATCCCGTCGACCAGCGCGTGGTGGATCTTGCCGATCATGCCGATGCGGCCGTCCTCGAGCTGCGGCACGAGGAAGATCTGCCACAGCGGGCGCGCGCGATCCAGCGGCGTCGACAGCACCGCGGAGCGCAGCGCCGCGAACGATGCGTCGCTCACGCGATCGTCGGGCGCCGTCAGCTGCACGAGGTGGGCCGACAGGTCGAAGCGCGCGTCGTCGATCCAGCGTGGCTCGGTCAGGCCGAGGGGCGAGGCGTCCAGCCGCCAGCGACACCACGGCACCTCGTGCACGCGCCCGGCGGCGCGCTCGCGCAGCGCCTCGATCGTCGGCCGCGGCCGGTCGCCGGACGGCGCCGCGAACACCGCGCTCCAGCCGACGTGCATCGGTGACTGCGGCGTGTCCAGGCGCAGGAACGAGCCGTCGAGCGCCGACAGGCGGCGGGTGGAGTGCGGGGCGGTGGTCATAGGGCTCCTCGTCGTCCGCCCGCGCTGAGCGCGGGCGATCGGGTCTCGTAGGTTCCGAGCCGGCCCGCGGCGGCGGGCGCGACGACCGGCAGCGGCGGGGCGGGCGGCAGGGCCGAGCGGAGCGTCGCCTCGCGGCGCAGCGCGCGCAGCTCCTCGTCGATGAGCTCGGCGAGGCGCGTGGCCTCGGGCAGCCCGTCGGGGTCGGCGTACAGGCCGAAGTACAGGTGGCCCTCGTAGGGCAGCATCCCGATCGAGAGCGTCTGCCCCTCGGCGATCGGGATCACGGGATAGAGCTCGTCGAGGCGCAGGCCGTGCATGAACAGCGCGCCCGGCGGGCCCGGGACGCTGGAGATGGTCAGGTTGAAGCGGCCCGGCTGCGCGGCGCGCAGCACCGGTGCCCGCAGCGCGCTCGGCAGCAGCCCGAAGCCCGAGATCAGCGTCTGCGCTCCCTGCGGCCGGGCGCTGTGCTTGAAGCGCGCGGTCTGCGCGCGGACGCGGCTGAGGCGAGCGGCGGAGGACGCGACGTCCAGCGGCAGCCACACCGACGTCATCGAGACGCGGTTGCCGAGCGTCGCGGCATCGTCGGCGCGGCGCATGTTGACCGGGACCATCGCCTTCAACGGCACCGCCGGACGACCGCGCTCGAGCGCCAGCGCGCGCAGGGCGCCCGCGATCGCGGCCAGGCCGACGTCGTTGCGCGTCCCGGGCGCGCGGCGGCTGACGGCGTGCACCTCGTCGAGCGCGACCCGGTGCTGCACGAGCGTGCGCCGCGGCCCGAGCGGGCGATTCAGGCCGGACTCGGGGGCATGCGGCAGCAGATCCTGCGACAGGGCGTGGACGAGCCGCCCGGCGTCGCGCAGCGCGTCCCCGGCCGCCGCGCGGGGATGGGTCACCGCGCGCGCCACGTCGCGCGCGGCGCCGGAGCACAGCTCGGCGCTGTGCACGAGCGGGTCGAGGGCGCGCTGCAGCGCGGTCGGCGGTGCCTCGGCGTGCCAGTCCGCAGGCGCGCCGCCATCGTCGACGCCGTCGATGTCGAGTGTCAGCAGCGCGATCTGGAGCGCTGCCGCGCCGTCGGCCATCGCGTGGTGCACACGGCCGACGACCCCGAGCCTCCCGTCCGCCAGCTGCGGGACGAACGCGAGCTGCCACAGCGGACGCGCCCGATCCAGCGGCTGGGAGAGCAGCGCGTCGCGCAGTTGCGCGAATCGTCGCGGCCCGACGGGATCGGACGGATCGGTGAGCTGCACGACGTGCGCGGCGATGTCGAAGCGCTCATCGTCGACCCAGCGCGGCTCACCGAGGCCGAGCGGGGCGGGCAGCAGGCGCTGGCGGCAGCGCGGGACCCAGCCCAGGCGCGCCGTCACCCGCGCGCGGATCTCGTCGATGTCCGGTGCGAGGGTGTCCGTTCCCGCAGGCGCGCAAAAGGTCGCGCTCCACGCCACGTGCATGTGCGCACGGGCGGACTCGAGCTGAAGAAACGAGGCGTCGACCGGGGAGAGCCGCTCGCCGTGACCGTGGGCGGGCATGCTGGCCACCCTGGCGCCTCGCGCGCGCGTTGTGAACGCGGTCCCCCCTCAAGGGCGGGCGCAGACCCCCCGATCGGGGGGCGAGGGTCCAGCGAGCGGACCCGGAAATGCGACGAGGCCGGGCGCGCGAAACGCCCGGCCTCGTCAACCGCGGTCGACTAGGACCGTTTGTCAGTCCTTGGTGATGCCCATCCGCTTGAGTGCGGCGAGCGCGTGCGGCGACAGCTGGCCGGTCACGGGGACCTTGTTGCCGTCCCTGCCGCCGGTGCTTGCGAAGCCCGAGGGCCACGCGTTCGGAGCGAACTTCGGGGGCGTTGCGTAGCCACCTGTCGGGGCGCCGGCCGGCGGAACCCGCTCGTCCGGCGCGTGGTACAGCTCAACCCCAAAGGACTTAGAGAACAAAGGAACTCCTCCGTCGTGGAAGCGGATGGATCCGCGGTGGTTCATATAAAGGGCCCACCCTCCCCCTGAGCGGCGGGACCACGGTTTTCTACGCGCCGTCCCTCTGCGCGACGACAGACGGGATGGCGCATACGAACTGCTCTTCTCGCCGCGAGAATACACCGCAAGCGCCACAAACGACAAGTGCGCCGGGGGGCTACCCGAACCCCGGGCTTCATGCAGACCGAATTGGCTTTCTGGCGCCCAACCAGAGATGCTTGCCGTCATGGACGCACACGACACCCGAGCCCGCCTCATCCGCCTGCAGACCGAGCGACTCCACGCCCTCGAGCTGGGGATCGAGAACCCGTCGGAGTACCTCACGCGCCTGGAGGATGCGATCGAGGACGTCCGCGTCGAGTACACGATCTGCGCCGTGCGCGAGATCGCCCAGATCCGCCGCGACCTCGCCGGCGCCGCGCGCGGCTGAGGTCCTTCTCGCACGTTCGGCCAGGACGGCGAGCGGGCCGCGTCGTCCGTCGGGCCAGCGCCCTCATGCTGCGCTCGCGGCGCGCCGATGACCATCGCGATGTCTGCTCGCAGCGAACGCGACCGCCTCACCCAGGAGCTGGAAGCCGCCCGGACCCGCATCGCCGACCTCGAGGCCGCACTGCTTCGCCGTGGCCGCGACACGCTGACGGCGGTGCTGCGCATCGAGGCCTTCCGCGAGCAGCTCGTCGAGGAGCTGCTGCGCACCCGCCGCCGCGGCCTGCAGGGCGCGCTCGTCGTGCTCCAGGTCGACCGTCTCGGCGACATCCACCGCGACCACGGCTTCGGCGTGGGCGATGCCGCGCTCGGGGCGCTCGTCGACGCCCTGCGCGCGGGCACGCGCGCCGAGGACGTCATCGGGCGGACCGGCGACGATCGCTTCGCCGTGATGCTGCGCGAGGCCGGCGAGGCGGCGACGAGCGCCTGCGTCGGGCGGTTGCTGGGCGATCTGCAGATCCTCGAGGTCGGCCCGATCCGGGGCCTCTCCGTCTCGGCGGGCGTCGCCCTGTTCGGCCCCGAGGACGACGATCCCGTCGCGCTCTTCGAGGCCGCCGGACGCGCGCTCGCCGACGCGCAGGCGGCCGGCGGCGGCCGGGCCGTGATCGCCTCCGCCGACGGCGCAGGCCTCGGCGTGAGCGCGGAGCTGCATCGCCGCGACGCCGTTGAGGCGCTCGCGGTCGCGCTGCTCGAGCGCGACCGCTACACCGGTGAGCACTCCGAGTCCGTCGTGGAGATGGCGATCGGCGTCGCGCACAGCCTGGGCCTCTCGCCCTCCCAGATCGAGGACGTCCGCGCGGGCGCGCTGCTGCACGACATCGGCAAGGTCGGCATCCCCGATGCGATCCTCAACAAGCCCGGTCCGCTGACGCCCGACGAGCGCTCGGTCATGGCCGAGCATCCCGTGATCGGCGAGCGCATCCTGCGAGGCATCGGCGGCTTCGCGCCGGTGGCCGACATCGTGCGCCACGAGCACGAGTCCTACGACGGCTCGGGCTACCCCGACGGGCTCGTCGGGGACGAGATCCCGATCGGCAGCCGGATCATCCTCGCCTGCGACGCCTACCACGCGATGACGAGCGACCGGCCCTATCGCGCGCGCATGTCGCACGCCGATGCCTTTCGCGAGCTGCGCCGCTGCGCCGGCGGGCAGTTCGACCCGAACGTCACGGCCGCCCTCGTCGCGCACTTCTACCACGAGCGCTCGGGGCGGCCGCTGCTGCGGGCGGTGTAGCGCACCCGCCGGCGAGGGGCGGTGTTAGCGTGCGCATCGTGTTCGATCGGCTGATCGCCTGGCTCATGCGCCCGCGGGTTCGGCGCGTCCGGCGTTGGTCGTTCGTCGCCACGGTCCCGTTCGGCCTGCTGATCGCCCACCTCTACGGGGTGCAGGAGGGTGCTCTCGTCATCGCGGCGCGGATGGCGCTCGTCCTGGTGGTGGCGCTGGTCGCGTGGCGGATGGGCGGCGAGCGCGGCGACGCCGTGCGCGACCTGCTGATGCACCCGCGCGGGCGGGCGTTCGCGCGCGCCGAGGTCGACACTGCGCGCCGGCCCGATGTACCGCGTCCAGATTCCACCGGGCGCGATCGCGGCCGCGACCGTGCGCAGGGAGCGTGTCTCCGGCGAGCGCGGCTTCGTCGAGCGCGACGGTGCGGTGCTGCTGGCGGTGCGCCACCGCGTCGACGTCCGGCTCGAGCTCAGCGTGCCCGTCCGCGTCCAGCGGCCGCTGCACGAGCCGTTCGAGACCCGGCTGCTTGCCGTCGCGAGCGACGATCCGCAGGGGCTCGTCGAGCAGCTCCTCGCGCCGGTCCCCGCTCGCCACGTTCACGCCGGGGCGGCGGGAGCCGGCCTCCTCGCGGGCCTCGACCTCGCCGGCTTCACCCGCGATGCCGCGCAGCCCGGGTGAGCGTCCGCCCGGCGGGGTAGGCGCTGCCCATGAGGATTTCCGCGATGGACGATCTGGCGTTCGACGTGCCGCGCCACGAGCATGGGCCGGCGATGTCACGGGCGGCCGTGCGCGACGCCTTCGCGGGCCATGTCTCGGCGCGTCAGCTGGAGGATCTGCTGGTGATCGTCTCCGAGCTGACCACGAACGCGCTGCTGTACGGCAGTGGCACCATCGGCTTGCGGGTCCTGCTCGACGACGGCCTCGTGCGCGGCGAGGTGGTCGACGAGGGCGGCGGGTTCGAGCGCGAGGTCGACGCCCGCGGTATCGACGCCGTCGGCGGCAACGGGCTGCGGATCGTCGGCGGGCTGGCCCGGCGGTGGGGCATCCACGAGGGCTCGAGCCACGTCTGGTTCGAGCTGGCGCCCGGAGCCGGCGACGACCCGGTCGACCCGCGCCTCGGGCCCGAAGAGCGTCCGCCGGCGCTCGACGAGTAGCGCCGCGCTAGCCGGCGAGGTCGAGCGCGACCGCGGACGCCGGGGCCGGCTCGCGCGGGCGCGTGCGCCATGCCAGCACCGCCACGAGGAGGGCGATCGCCGCGATCACGCTTCCGAAGAGCTCGAACGTCGGCTGCAGCCCGAGCGGCGTGACGAGCATCCCCGCGAGGATCGCCGGCACCGACAGCGACGCGTAGGCGACGACGTAGAACGCCGACATCACCGCGCCACGGTGCTCGGGAGGGATCACCGACGACAGCGCGCGCAGGCCACCGAGGAACGCGACCCCGAAGCCCGCCCCGCCGACGACGGAGCCGGCCAGGAAGAGCGATGCGGAGCCCGCGGACGTCGCAGCGACGATCGTGATCATCCCCGCCGCCAGCGCGAGCGACCCGGCCGCGGCGCCCGCCCACGGCGTGCTGCGACCGAACGCGAGCTGCGCCGCCGCCGCGGTGCCGGCGAGGGCGAAGACGCTGATGCCGGTGACGAGGTGGTTGGTCGACCCGAAGAGCTCGGCGGCGAGCTGCGGCCCCAGCGAGAGGAACAGGCCGCCGATCGACCACGACGAGATGACGCCGAGCGCAGCGAGCACGAACGCGGGCCGCACCGCGCGGGGCACGCTCGGCCGCTGCGGCGTGAGGCGCAGGCGCGAGCGCCGTGCGACCGGCTCGGGCATGTGCAGCGCGCCGGCGAAGGCGATCGCGAACAGCACGAGCAGCGCGAGGTAGGGCAGTACGCGCGGCGCCGGGGCGAGCTCGACGAAAGCGGCGGAGACGAGCACGCCCAGCCCCATCCCGCCCGCGCTCACGACGCCGTTGGTCAGCCCGACGCCGGCGGGGTCGCGGCGCGGGTGCAGGTCCAGCAGTGCGGCGCTGGCGGCGCCGAGGGCGAGGCCGGTGGCGATGCCCTGCACGGCGCGGGCGGCGAACAGCCAGGCGACCGAGTCGGCGACCATGAAGAGCACCGTCGATCCCATGAGCGTGCCGAGCGCGACGAGCAGCACGGGGCGGCGGCCGACGTCGTCGGAGACCCGGCCGGCGAGCAGCAGCGCGACGAGCACGCCGAAGGCGTATGTCGCGTAGACGAGGGTGAGGACGAGCGGCGAGAAGCCCCACAGCTCGCGGTAGGTGCCGTACAGCGGCGACGGCGTTCCCGAGGCGAAGAGGGCGAGGCCGATGATCGCGCCGGCCAGGGCGTAGGCCAGGCGAGGCGAGAGCGTGCGGCGGGCGGCTCGGCGAGACATCGGCGGATCTCCTTCTCCAGTATTTCCAAGATCATGGAAACTTGGTAGAAGTTGTAGCATGTCCGCCATGGCGACGACAAGCGGCGCACGCGGCCGCGACAGGTTCCAGCACCCGGCCACCGAGACGTTCGACCTCGCGACGATCATGCGCACCCTCGGCGACCCGGTTCGCCTGGAGATCGTGCGCCTGCTGGCCGACGGCCGCGCGCGCTCCTGCGGTGAGCTGTCGACGGCGCTCGACCTGCCCGCGTCGACCGGCTCCTACCACCTGCGCCTGCTGCGCGAGGCCGGCGTCACGCGCACGCGCGCCGACGGCACCGTGCGCCACATCTCGCTGCGCCGCGACGATCTCGAGGAGCGCTTCCCGGGTCTCGTCAACGTCCTCACGCACTGAGCGCGGGGCCGTCGCCGGCCGGCGCGAGCTCAGGCGGCGGCGGGCAGGCCGTGCGTCGCGACCGCGCGGTCGTAGTTCAGGCGCAGCAGCGCGATGACGTCGGCGACGTCGTCCGCGCCGGCGATCGCGCGCGCCGCGTAGCCCGGCTTGCCCGGGAAGACGGGGTGGTAGTCGATCCGGCCCGCGTCGAAGAGCTCGTGCCAGACCGTCTTGGGGAAGCCGATGTGCAGCACGCGGTCGCCGTGCAGGTGGCCGATCTCGCGGCGCCCGAGCGTGAACGCGAACTCGCCGCGCGAGCCGTGGGCGGCGGCGGTGCCGGGCCAGGACAGAACCTCGGCGGTGATCTGCTCGCTGGCGGTCTGGGTCTGCGGCATGAGGTGCCTCCTCGAGGACGGGACCGGGATGGCATGCACGGTAAAACCTCAAGCCGACTTGAAGTCAACCCCTTCTTTCTGGTTGGCTGTGCGACGTGCCCGAGCTGCTGACGATCGGCGAGGTCGCGCGCCGCAGCGGCGTCGCGTCCTCGGCGCTGCGCTTCTACGAGGAGCGCGGCCTGATCGGGTCGGAGCGTGCCGGCTCCGGACATCGGCGCTACGCCCGCCCCGTGCTGCGCCGGATCGCCTTCATCGTGTTCGCGCAGCGCGTCGGCCTGACGCTCGACGAGATCCGCGCCGAGCTCGACCGGCTGCCCGCCGATCGGGCGCCGACGCGGCGCGACTGGTCACGCCTGTCCAGCGGCTGGACGGCCCGGATCGACGAGCGGATCGCCGAGCTCGAGCGCCTCAAGGCGGGCCTGACGGAGTGCATCGGGTGCGGCTGCCTGTCGCTGGCGCGCTGCAGGCTCGCCAACCCCGGCGATCGCGCCGCCCGGCTCGGACCCGGCCCGCGCTACTGGGTGGGCGACCGGCCGCCGGGCTGAAGCGCCCACGCTCGCGCGTGGCAACGTCGCCGCGCGGTGCTAGCTTCGCGACCATCGTCACAAGACATCTTCTCGCCGCCCTCGCGCTCCTCGCGGCGCTCGCGCCCGCGCTGTCGGCGTGCGGGGCGGAGGACCTGTCGCCGGCGGCGATCGCCGAGGCGGCCGTCGACACGGCCGCCGCGGGCGGCATGCGGATCGCGCTCGAGCAGACGCTCACGATCCCCGGGACCGGACCCCTGCGGACGACCGGCCGCGGCGTGCTGGACCCGCAGAAGCAGGCGAGCCTCGTCACCCTGACGGTGACAAGGGGACCCGATCTCGTCGTCGGGGCGTTTGACCGAAGCGACCTCACGACGGAGGTCATCACCGACCGCTTCACCGTGTACACGCACTCGCCGCAGCTCAGCCAGATGCTCGGGGAGGGGCGCAAGTGGGTGAAGGTCGGCGGGGCGCTGATCAACCAGGCCGCCGGCGTCGACGTCACCGCGCTGACGCAACCCGGGCAGGATCCCGGACAGGCCCTCGCCCAGCTCCGCGCGGTCAGCGGCGAGGTCGAGACCGTCGGCGAGGACGAGGTGCGCGGCGCCGCCACCACGCACTACCGCGCGACCGTCGACCTGCGCCGGTATCCCGGCCTGGTCAGCGAGCGCGATCGGGTCGCGGCGCGTGACGCGATCGACGGCCTCATGGGCCGCAGCGCGGCGAGCAAGATCCCGGTCGACGTGTGGCTCGACGACGACGGCCGCATCCGCCGCCTGGCGCAGACGCTCGCGCTCGAGCCGGCCGGGGGGCCGAGCGCGGTGCAGCAGCGCTTCGACTTCTATGACTTCGGCACGAAGGTCCGCGTCGAGATCCCCGACGCGAGCGACGTCACCGACCTGACCGACCTGGTGGACGTGCGGGGAGCGACGGTCGGGCCGTGAGCGGGCGCCCCGCTCACGGTGCGCCGGCGCCGGCGCGCAGGTCCAGATAGCGCAGCGGGTCGGCGCCCGAGCTCGCGACGGCGTGGGGGACGCCCGGCGCCAGCTGCAGCCACGAGCCGGCCGGCGCGTGCATCTCGCGATCGCCGATCGTCAGCACCAGCTCGCCGTCGAGCACGTAGAGCGACTGGACGTGATCGGCGTGCGCCTGCGTCGTCGACCCGACTCCCGGATCGCACAGCACCTCGGCGACCCTGATGGCGTCGACATCGGCGTGCAGCGTCACGCGCAGCCCCGGCTCGTCCGTCAGGACCTCGCAGGCGCCGACGACCGCCTCGCTCGTCGGCCGCCCGCCGTCGGAGGGCGGCGGGTGCTGGTCGTAGGAGGCCGGCGGCGTTCGGCCGTCGCGCAGCGCGCGCATGAAGTTCGCGAACTGCCGGCCGGGTGCGTGCAGGTTGAGGTAGCGCACGTCGGCGTCGCTCGCGTTGCGAAAGCCGTGCACCACGCCGGGCGGCACGCGCGCGAGCGTTCCGGCACCGATGCCGGCGGTCTCGCCGTCGACGCCGAGCCGCAGCGTCAGCTCGCCGTCGAGGACGTAGAAGAGATCGGTGTGACGGTGGTGGACGTGCAGGTCGGCGCCGTCGCGGCCGGCGGCGAAGCGCGACCACGTCGCGTGCAGCCCGTCGTGGTCGGCGAGGATCTCGACGCGCCGGTCCGGCGCGTCGCCGACGACCTCGCCGCCCCCGGCCGGGATCACGATCGGCGTGCCCACGGGGCCGAGTCTAGGCGCCCGGAGGAGCGGGCTCAGCGGTAGCCGGTCGGGTCCGGCGGACGGCCCGCGTCCTGCACCTCGACCATGTAGCGCCAGCAGTCCGGCTGCGAGCCGTCGACGTCCGTGAAGCCGTACTCGCGCGCCAGGCCGCCCGAGGAGAACGAGGCGCCGTTGCGCTCGTGGCGTCGTGGGTCGGCGGCGAGCGCGGCGACGGCCCGCCCGACGAAGCGCGGGCTCTCGGAGATGGCCATGAAGTGCGGGTTGCCGACCGTCGCCTCGCGCCAGGTCTCCTCCGTGACACCGTAGATCTCGAGCATCATCTCCGAGCGCAGCCAGCCGGGCGTCAGCGCCACGGCCGTGCCGCCGTGGGGCGCCAGCTCGCGGCTCTGCGCGAACGCCAGGCGGATGACCGACGACTTCGCGAGGTCGTAGAACGCCGACAGGCGGTAGTTCGTCGCGTTGTACTCGAGCGTGCCGTCGGTCATCTCGACGACGAGACCGCCCCGCCGGCGGATGAGCAGCGGCAGCGCGAAGTGGCTCGTGATGAGGTGCGTGTCGATCGCCAGGCGCAGCATCCTCAAGCCCCCCGCGAGATCGTGCTCCCACAAGGGCGTGTCCCACTCGGCGAGCTTCTCCCCGCCCCAGATGTCGTTGACGAGCACGTCGAGACGGCCCTGCTCCTCGTCGATGCGCGTGACGAGCGTCGCGACCTGCGCGGGCTCGAGATGGTCGACGGCGACCGCGACGCCGCGGCCGCCGGCGGCGGTCACCTGCTCGGCGGTCTCCTCGATCGTCTCCGGCCGGTCGTACTCCGAGCGCTGCTCGCGCGTCGAGCGCCCGGTGCAGTACACCGTGGCCCCCGCCTCGCCCAGTGCGACCGCGACGCCCCGTCCGGCGCCCCGGGTGGCGCCTGCGACGAGGGCCACCTTCCCCTTCAGCTGGTCTGTCGGCATGCTGCCATGTCAGCGGCCCAGTGAGCCGGCGGTCTCGCGCACGATCTGCATCGCGTCCTCGGGGTCGGTGAAGCGGCCGGCGAAGCGCTCCCGGGCGCCCCGCTCGAGCTGCGGGACCGTGCGCGTGCCGTCCATCGCGTCGAGCACCCACGCGATCACCTCGCCCTTGACGGTCGTCGTGGGCGCTGGGCCCCCGGCGCGCGCGGGCGGCCCGGTCGGAAATCCGTTGGAGGAGCTCTGGTCGTACGCCGCGCGCAGCACGCCATCGTGGCGGACCTCGATCTGCCAGCGCCAGATCGATCCCTCGGCCGACGACGCGACCTGCATCGAGATCTCGTCGCCTGGCGTGACGCCGACCGGGTTCTGCACGGGAAAGAGCGCATGCGCCCAGCTCGACGTGAGCGACGGCGGCGCGTTGTCGAGCGCGATCGTCGGCGTCAGCCGGCAGCGAAACCAGCCGCAGATGCCGTGCAGCACGCCGGGCCGGTCGACCGTGACGGTCACGCGGGCGTCGAAGTCCGTCGCCGCCGACTCGTCGAGCTCGGTGCTGAAGAGCAGCGCCGGCGCGGCGAGGAAGTCGTCGGAGTGCAGGTGCGGCATCTGGACGCTGTTGACCTGGCAGTGGCGGATCGAGCTGAAGTCCAGGCCGTCGCGGTCGCGCGGGCGGTCGTGGAGCAGCGCGTAGACCCGATCGGCCTGCACGGCGGCGACGTGCAGCTCGACCCCGCACGGCATGCTGCGCGCGCCGGGCTTGAGGAAGCGGCGGCGCGCGTCGGCGAGGGCGCCGATCATGCCCTCGCCGACGCCGAAGTTCCACAGCGTCTCACTGATGAGCACGTCGGCGCGCTCGGGCAGCTCGACCCGGTAGGAGCGGTCGTCGAAGAACTCGACGCGGCCCTCGAAGCGGTTGACCATCGCGATCTCGCGCGCGAGGTCGACGACCGGCCCCTCCTCGATCGCAAAGACGCGGGCTGCGCCCGCCTGGCAGGCGAAGTAGGCCAGCAGCCCGGTGCCGGTCCCGACGTCGACGACGACGTCGCCGGGGCGCACGACCTCGTGGACGGCCTCGCGGAAGCGGTCGACGCGATCGTCGTCGGCGAGCAGGCTCGCGTGGTAGTGCAGCAGTCCGACGTCGTTGAACCAGGTCATGGGGCCTGCAACGTATCCTGCCGGCGCCGGCCTTCGGACGCACCGCCGGCGGGCGCGACTCCTCCTGCTCGCGTGGGGCCGCGCTCGCGCAACCCCGTCATTGCAGGACAAGCACCGCTTCGGACGCGCCGCGCAGCGCGGCGATCCGCTCGGCTTCCGGCTCGACCTCCTTGCGGGTGAGCCGGCCCAGCCGCTCGACCGTGAGCTCCGTGCTGCGCCCCTTGGCCTTGACGCGCCAGAGGCCGGCGAGGCGGCCGTCCGCAAGCACCGCGCCGGGGCTGGCCACGGGACGAAACAGCCGCTTGCGCAGCTCCGGATCGGGAGCGATCAGCGCGCGGTTCGGCTTCTGCAGGTAGGGGTCGCCGGGCGGGATGAGCCGGATGCCGGAGGCGGTCGGCGGCGCGGCGAGCGCGGCGGCGTCCTCGCGGAGAGCCCACGCCGTGCGCTGGCCCACCGCGACCTCATCGAGCTCCGCCTCGACGTCCTGCCAGAGCCGTCGGGCGTGCGACCTCGCGAGACCGCCCCAGTCGGCGAAGTCCGCGCTCGTCGCGGGACCGTAGAAGTGCAGGAAGCGGCGCAGCGCCGCGCCCGCGGCCGGCGCTCGGCCGGGCTTGCCCAGGACGTACCGCCGCTCGGAGTTCAGCCGCGCGCCGGCCTTCACGCCGCCGTAGCGCCACAGCATCGGCGCGACGTGGTGGCTCTTGCAGCCCTTGCACCACGGCATGAGGTCGTCGCCGACGCGCTCGCGCAGCGCGTCGTGCAGCGCGTGCTTGCCGAGCGCTCGGCCGCCGCTCAGGGCGTCCTTCGTCGCCTCGGCCACCTCCGCGAGCGCGTCGGTCGGAGCGAAGCCCTTCTCCGCCGCGAGCTGCTGGACCTGCTGTCCGAGCTGCTGGCCGAGCTCGTCGTCGTCGCGCGAGATGAGTGTCCGTCCGTACAGCGCATGGTCCTGCGGCGCGAGCGCGTGGATCGCTCCGCGGATGACGTGCGCGACGAGGAGAGATCCGTCATCGACCGCCTGCTCGTAGTCCTCGCGCGTGATGTCCTCCGACCGCGCTGCGAGCGCGAGCAGCGCGGCATCGCGCGAGAAGTCCGATGCGGGGCAACTCGCCGCGTCGGCAAGGCGTGTCGCGTCGCGGGCGGCCAGTCCCGAGCGGGCGAGGCGGAAGGCGAGGATCTGGTCGATCGCCATGGGCATCACCGAGCACCTTCGACCTGACCCGAACGTAGGTCAACCCCCGAGCGTCGTGGCGAGGTCCTAGCCTTCCACCTGATGACGGCCACGCATGCGGCGCCGCCCGGCGAATGGGAGATCGAGCGGCTGGACCTGGACGCGTACCTCGAGCGCATCGGCTACGCCGCAGCGCCCGCGGCGGATGCCGCCACGCTGCGCGGACTGCACCGCGCCCACGCCGCCACGATCGCGTTCGAGAACGTCGACGTCGTGCTGGGCCGGACCATCGAGCTCGGCCTCGACGACGTGCAGGCCAAGCTCGTCCGCGACCGGCGCGGCGGCTACTGCTTCGAGCACAACCTGCTCTTCGCGGCGGCGCTCGAGCGCCTCGGCTACGCGGTGACGCGGCTCGCCGCCCGCGTCCGCCCGGCGCTGCCCGGCGCTCGCTCGCACATGCTGCTGCACGTCGTCGCCGACGGCGCGCCGTGGCTGGCCGACGTGGGCTTCGGCGCCAGCCTGCTCGAGCCGCTGCCGCTGGAGAGCGCGGTCGCACACCAGGGTGGCTGGAGCTATCGCCTGCAGCTCGCGGGCGCCGGCGGCTGGCTGCTGCAGTCGCACGGTCTCGACGGATGGTCGGATCTGTACGGCTTCACGCTCGAGCCGCAACGGCCGATCGACTACACCGTGTACAACCACTTCACCGCGACGCACCCGCGCTCGCCGTTCACCGGCCAGCTCGTGGCGCTGCGCACCGAGTCGCAGATCCAGCACGCCCTGCGCGGCCGGAAGCTCACGACCACCCGGCCGGACGGCAGCACCGAGGCGCTCGAGCTCACCGCCGACGAGGCGCTCGAGATCCTCGCCGGCCTCTTCCGCATCGATCTCAGCGCACAGGATGCTGCCGCCGTGCGCGAGCTGCTGCGCGACTGAGGCCGCAGCCGCCGGGCCTACGCCGGGGCCATACTCCCGGGGGTGTAGGCGGTCGGCGCAAGTGTCTCCCGGGAGCAGATGCGCGACGAGCGCGCCTCGCCGAGGATGGGAGCCATGTTCGCTCATCGCCTCTGGAACCATCCCCGCCGCACCCTGCTCGCCGTCCTGCTCTTCGTCGTCGTCGCCGGCGTCGTCGGCGGCCCCGTCGCCGGCGCCCTGAAGAGCTCGGGCGGCTTCGTCGCCCCGGGCGCCGACTCCGAGGTCGCCGTCGAACGCATCCAGGCGGCAACGGGCACGCAGACCGGCGCCGGCATCGTCGTCCTCGTCGACGCCCCCTCGGGCGCCCGCGTCGACGCCGTCGCCGCGCGTCTGTCCCGCGTGCGCGGCGTCGTGCGGACCGCGACGCCCGGCCGGGCCGGCGGGCGAGCGATCGTCACCGCGACGCTCGACGCCCGCGTCGATGACGACGCGGCCGCGGAGGAAGCGCTCGACGCGTTCGCCGGCCGCCGCGACGTCACGGTCGGCGGCCCGGTCGTGGCGAGCCTGCAGGTCGGCGAGACCGTGGGAGCCGACCTGGCCCGCGCCGAGCTGATCGCGCTGCCGTTCCTGATCTTGCTGTCGCTCCTGTTCTTCCGCGGCCGCGCCGCCCTGATGCCGCTGGCCGTCGGCGTCACCACGGTGCTCGGGACGTTTCTCGCCCTCTCGGCGATCAACCGCCTCTACGGGCTCAACGTGTTCGCGCTGAACCTCGTGATCGGCCTCGGGCTGGGCCTGGCGATCGACTACACGCTGTTTCTCGTCACCCGCTATCGCGAGGAGCTCGACGCACGCGGTCCCGGCCCCGCGGCGATCCGCGCCACGATGGCGGCGGCCGGCCGCACCGTGGCCTTCTCCGCCGCGACCGTGGCGTGCGCGCTGATCACCCTGACCATCTTCCCGCAGGGGTTCCTGAAGTCGATGGGCATCGCCGGCGCCACCGTCGCGGTCATCGCCGCGCTCGCGTCGCTCGTCGTCTCCGGGGCGCTGTTCGGCGTATGGGGCGCGAAGCTCGCGCGACCCCGCCGGGCCGGCGCCGCCGCGCACGACCGCTGGTACCGGCTCGCGCACGCGGTCATGCGCCGCCCGGGGACCGTGGCCGCGGTCACGGCCGCGGTGATGCTCGCCGTCGCGCTGCCGTCGCTCGGCACCGTCTGGTCGCCGATCGACTCCTCGGCGATCCCGAAGGACAAGAGCGCGCGTACGGTCGCCGACGCCGTCGATCGCGAGGCGGGCGGCGCGGCGAAGGCGGCGGTGACCGTGGCGATCTCAGCGCCGGCCTCGGCCCGGGCCGACCTTCAGGCCTACGCCGCCCGGGTGCGGCGCCTGCCCGGCGTCGAGCAGGTCGCGCCGCCGCGGTCGCTCGGCCGCGACACGTGGCAGCTCAGCGCGACGGCGGCCGGCGACCCCGCCGGGCCGGCCGCCCGGCGCGTCGTCGATGGCATCCGAGCGCTGCCGGCGCCGTTCGACGCGCGTGTCGCGGGCGACGCGGCGGAGTTCGTCGATCAGCAGGCCGCGATCGGCTCGCGCCTGCTGCCCGCCGTCGCGGTGCTGTGCGGCCTGACGCTGCTCGTGCTGTGGCTGATGACCGGCTCGGTCGTCCTGCCGGTCAAGGCGGTGCTCATGAACGCGCTCACGGTCGGCGCCGCGCTCGCCCCGCTGACGCTGATCTACCAGCACGGGCGGCTCACGGAGCTGCTGGGCTACACGCCCAACGGCGGCGTGGAGCCCAGCGACTTCCTCGTGACCGCCGCCATCGTCTTCGCCCTCTCGACCGACTACGGCGTGTTCCTGCTCGGCCGCATCAAGGAGGCGCGCGACGGCGGCGCGGGGGAGCGCGAGGCGGTCGCCGCCGGCCTGGCCGCCACCGGGCGCGTCGTCACGGCGGCGGCGATCCTGCTCGCGGTGGCGATCGGCGCCTTCAGCACGAGCTCGATCTCGTTCATCCAGCAGATCGGCGTCGCCACCGCCACCGGCGTGCTGATCGACGCCTTCGTCGTGCGGACGCTGCTCGTGCCGTCGCTGATGGCGCTGCTCGGGCGCTGGAACTGGTGGGCGCCGTCGGGGCTGCGCCGCCTGCACGCGTGGCTCGGGTTTCGCGAAGCGCCGCCGGCGCCGGCCTCCGCCCCGCCGTCCTGAGGTGCGAGCCGGCGGACGTACGATGATGGGCGCCATGGCCGACCGCGTCCCGCTCAGCGCCGCCACCGTCGCGTGGCTGCCGGTCGGGGCGCTCCCGCCGCTGCTGCTCCTCGACGCGGCGCTCACCGCGGAGGGGCCGGAGGTCAGCGCCCTGGGGGTCGTGGCGTCGGTGGTCGGCTGCCTTCCGCTCGTGCTGCGCCGCCGGCTCTCGTTCGCCGCGCAGGCGCCGCTCCTGACGGCGGGGATCGTGCTCGTCCTGTGGCAGCTCGAGCCGGGCAACACCGTCGTCCTCATCCCGATCGTCGCGCTCGCCGAGCTCGCCGCCCGCGGCGACCGCCGGCGGTCGCTGTGGATCGGGCTCGCCGTCGTCCCGTGCGTGGTGATCAGCGTGCTGCCCTTCGCCGACTCGCCGGCGGAGTTCGTCAGCGTCGTCGTGCGCAACTTCGCCTTCTGCCTGCTCGCCCTGGCCGCGGGCGACATCGTCCGCTCGCGCCGCGAGGCGGTCGAGCGCCTGGTCGCCGTGCGCGAGGAGGAGGCGCTGCGGCGCATCGGCGAGGAGCGCCTGCGGATCGCGCGCGAGGTGCACGACGTCGTGGGCCATGCGATGGTCGCCATCAACGTCCAGGCCGGCGTGGCGGCGCACATCATCGACGACGACCCCGAGCAGGCGCGGGCGGCCCTGCGCGCCATCAAGACCGCCAGCGGCGACGCGCTCAACGATCTGCGGGCGGCCCTCGGGGTGCTGCGCGACCCCGCTGCCGCCGCACCGGTGGCGCCCGCCAGCGACCTGCGCGACCTCGAAGAGCTCGCCGCGAGCCTGCGCACCGCCGGCGTGCACGTCACGCTCGAGGTCGAGGATCTCGACCGCATCCCCGCCGCCGTGCACGCCACCGGCTACCGGATCGTCCAGGAGGCGCTGACCAACGTCATGCGCCATGCCAACGCCTCGAGCGTGCGCGTCAGGGTGACCGACGACGACGCCGCCGTGCAGATCGAGGTCGTCGACGACGGCACGGGCCGGGGCACGGACGCCGGGGACGCGGGCAACGGCGTCCGCGGGATGCGCGAGCGAGCCGCGGCGCTGAGCGGCACGCTCGAGTCCGGGCCGGTCCAGGACGGCGGCTGGCGCGTGCTCGCGCGGCTGCCGACCCGCGCGCACGACGCCGGGACGCCGGCGTGATCACCGTCGCGCTCGCCGACGACCAGGCGCTCGTCCGCGCCGGCTTTCGGGCGCTGCTCGATCACGAGGACGACATCAGCGTCGTCGCCGAGGCCGGCGACGGCGACGAGGCGGTCGAGCTCGTGCGCCGGCACCAGCCCGACGTGGTGCTCATGGACGTGCGCATGCCGCGCATGGACGGGCTGCGGGCGACGGCGCGGCTCACGGGCGATCCCGCGCTCGCCGGCACGCGCGTCGTGGTGCTCACCACCTTCGAGCTCGACGAGTACGTCTTCGGCGCCCTGCGCGCCGGCGCGGCGGGCTTCCTGCTGAAGGACATGGAGCCCGCGGACCTCGTCGCCGCCGTCCGCGTCGTCGCGGCCGGCGAGGCCCTGCTCGCGCCGCGGCTCACGCGGCGGCTGATCGAGGCGTTCGTGGCCCAGGGCGGCGCGGCCGGGCCGGCCCCGGACGCCGGCGAGCTCGACGAGCTCACGCCGCGCGAGCGCGAGGTCCTGACGCTCGTCGGGCAGGGGCTGTCCAATGCCGAGATCGGCGAGCGGCTCGTCGTCTCGCCGCTGACCGCCAAGACCCACGTCGCGCGCCTGTTCATGAAGCTCGCCGCCCGCGACCGCGCCCAGCTCGTCATCACGGCGTACGAGACCGGCCTCGTCCTCCCGCGCCGCCACCCATGACCTCCGATCCTCCGGACGCGCGGTCGGTCGCGCGCTCGCACGACGTCGTCCCTGCGCAAGACGGCGTGCGTTCGCGGATGAGCGGTCACGCGCGCTCGCCTCCGTGCGCCGCGGCCGGCATCAGCGGCGACGGCTCGACGCGCAGGACGCGCGCCGGCCAGCTCGGCAGCCACCAGTTCCACCGCCCCATGAGCGAGATCACCGCGGGGACGATGAGCGCCCGGATGATCGTCGCGTCGATGAGGATGCCGGCGGCGAGGCCGGTGGCCATCATCTTCACGTCGGTGCCGGGGCTCGAGGCCATCGAGGTGAAGGCGAGAAACAGGATCAGCGCGGCGCTCGTCACGAGGCGGCCGGTGCGGCCGATGCCGTTGACGACCGCGGTCGCGGTGGAGCCGGTGCGGTCGTACTCCTCGCGCATCCGGCTGAGGATGAAGACCTCGTAGTCCATCGACAGGCCGAACAGGAACGCGAAGATCATCAGCGGCATCCAGGAGGGGATCGACCCGGTCGCCTCGATGCCCCAGATCGCCTCGGAGCCGTAGCCGTGCTGCCAGACGAGCACGAGCACGCCCCAGGCGGCGGCCACGCTCAGCACGTTGAGCACGATCGCCTTCAGCGGCAGCAGCAGGGAGCGGAACGCCCGGGCGAGCAGGACGAACGTCGTGATCGTGATCAACGCGATCATGAGCGGGAAGCTGCCGTACACGGCGTCGATGAAGTCCGCGTTGGCCGCCGGCTGGCCGCCGACGCGGACGTCGTCTCCCACGGCGTGCGCGGTCTCGCGGACGGCCGTCAGCGTTGCCTCGCCGGCGTCCGAGCCGCTGTCCGGCACCGGGATCGCCTCGACGATCGCCGTGCCGTCGCGGCGCCAGGCGGCGGCGTCGGGCGCGACCGCGCCGTGGATCCCGTCGATGCCGCTCAGACCGGCCGCCACGCGGGCCGGATCGCTGGCGCCGGTGACGAGGATCTCGTGCGGCATCAGCGCGCCCTCGCCGATGCCGGCGTCCTCCAGGGCGACGAGGCCGGCCTTGGCGTCGCCGCCCTTGGCGACGGTGTCGGCATCGGAGGACCCGAGCTGCAGGTCGGTGGCGGCAAGCGCGAGCGCGACGATGACGGCCATGCCGGTACCGGCCGCCAGCCAGCGCCGGCGCGAGACGGCCTCGGCCCAGCGCGTCCAGGCGCGGCTGGCCTTGTCGTCGGTGCGGCGATGCGGCCAGTCGAGCCGATGCCCGAACTTCGCCAGCACGACCGGCAGCAGCGTGAGCGCGACGAGCGTCGAGACGAGCGGGATCAGCATCCCGCCGTAGCCCATCGAGCGCAGGAACGGCAGCGGCAGCGCGATCAGGGCGAACAGGCCGATCGCGACGGTGATGCCGCTGAACAGCACGGCTCGGCCGGCGGTCTCCATCGCGCGCTGCACCGCGGCGTCGCCGGCGTACCCGTGGGCGCGCTCCTCGCGCCAGCGCGAGACGACGATCAGCGCGTAGTCGATGGCGACGCCGAGGCCGATCAGCGCGATGAGGAACTGCACGATCGGCGAGACCGTCGTCAGCTCGGTCAACCCGAGCAGCAGCAGGAAGGTCGTCAGGATCGAGACGACGGCCATCATCAGCGGCACGACCGCCAGGAACGACGCGAACACGAACGTCAGCACGACCAGCGCGCCCAGCCCGCCGAGCACGGCTTCGATGAGCACGCCCGGGCCCTCGGTGTCCGCGCCGCTGTCCTCGGCGAGCGCGTCGAAGCCGGTCAGCAGCACACGCTCGCCACCGACGCGGGTGTCGCGCAGCGCGCCGCTGGCGGCCTTCTCGGCCGCCGGGTTCTCACCGAACGTCGACTCCGGGTCGGGCGTCGGATAGATGAGGGCGAAGGTCGTGCGGCCGTCCTGCGAGACGAACGTGCGGTCGCCCGTCGATGCGTAGGAGGCGATCCGCGCTGCGGGCAGCGCCCGCTTCAGGCGCGCGTCGAGGCGCCGCAGGTCGGCCCGGACCGCGGGCGAGTCGACCGCTTTGCCCTCGGGCAGCCTGACGACGGGGATCAGCGGCGTGGCGTTTGCACCGCCCGCCCCGCGGTAGTGCTGCGCGATGGCGACGTTCGTCTCCCAGCCCTCCCGGTCGGGAACCGAGAACTCCGGCTCGAGCGCCCGGGAGGCCGGGCCGGCCGCGGCCATGCCGGCGACCGTGAGCGCCAGCCAGAGGCCGACGACGATGCGCTTGTGGGCGAGGACCCAACGGGTGAGCGACGACATGAGCTGCCTCCTATCGATCCGGCGAGAGTTGACGACGGGCGGACGCGCGGGCGCGGCCGCGCCGGCCGCCGGGCTTGAACACCGACAGCCCGGTGGCGAGCACGAGCACGAGCACCTGGTAGGCGCTGGCGAGGACGAGGACCGTCTCGCGGCCGCCCGTGCCGTCGCGCATGAGGGCGAGCGACGGGCCGATGACGAACGCGCCGACGAGGATCACCGAGAGGATCGCGAGCAGCTTCAGCGTGACCCACCAGTGGCGCAGGACGCCCCACTTCGTGGCGAACCCGAGCGTGAGCCCGCTGGCCAGCGAGAGCATGCTGAGCGGGATCCCGAACACGACGCTGAACATCGCGAGCAGGTCGTACGCGGACGCGGCCAGCGCCGGGTCGTCGGTCGTGGCGGCGCGGGTGGCGACCGCCAGGAAGCCGGCGGAGTCGCCGAGCAGCCCGACGGACGCGATGATGTGCACCGTCAGGACGGTGCGGCGGGCCGACGGCGACATCGGCCAGCGGATGGGCGAGACGGTGGCGTTCATCGCTGGCCACGGTCGCAGCGATGCGCGTGGCCGTCGTCGGCCGCCGGGGCCATCTTCGCGTCGTCTGCGCGATGCAGCATCGCGCGGCCTGTCCTCCGCAGGGAGGAGATCAGGATCGTCGCTCGGGATGAGGTCGCCGCCGGCGACGAGCGCTACGGCCGCTCGGCGCACGACGTGTCGCCGACGACTAGCGCATTCGGAGGGTCGACGGCGTGTCGTGGGTCGTCAGGTTCGACGCCACCGTCTCGAGGTGGCCCCAGATGCGATCGCGATGCACCGGCGCAACGCCGGCTTCGTCGACGGCGACGCGCATCGCTCGCAACCACGCGTCCCGATGCACCCGCGCGATCCGAAACGGCATGTGGCGCGCCGCCAGACGCCCCGGGCCGCGCAGCTGCGTGTAGGCGGCGGGGCCTCCCCAATGCTCGACGAGGTACAGCCGCAGCCGCTCCTCGGCCGGACCGAGATCCGCGTCGGGATACAGCGGGCGCAGGATCTCGTCGTTCGCGACGAGCTCGTAGAACCGCGCGACGATCCGGTGAAACGCCGGCTCACCGCCGACGGCGTCGTAGAGGCTCTGCGGCTGGGACGCTCGCGGCTCGGTGGTCACACACGCAGGCTAGCCCCGCGCCGCCCCGATCACGGTCGCGTCGCTTGTGGCCTGCGACGAGAAGCTCACGCCGCAGCGGCCGTCACGCCGCCCAGGCTCATGTGCCGTAGCCGGCCAGGCCGTCCTCGAGCGGGTCCTACGCGACGGCCGGCTCATGCAGCGGCTGTCCGCCCGATCGTCTGCACTCACCCGCAGCCGGTGTTGTTCCCGCAGCTCGAGCACGTGTAGCAGGAGCCCGTGCGCTGCATCATGCCGCCGCACTGGGCGCACGCCGGGCCGAGGTCGAGGCCGCGCATGCGCGCGGGGACGACCGGCGGGGAGTCGGTCATCGCCTCGGCCGCCGCGCGCGTGGTCGCCGGCTGCGTGACCGCCTGTGGCGCCGGCGTCTTCGTGGCGCCGCCGTTGGACGGCCGGTTCGTGTCCGACGAGCGCGACGTGCCCGAGTCCTCGGCCATCTTGCGCGCGCGGACCTCCGGCGTGAGGATGCCGAGCTCCTCTTGCGTGTCGGTGTCGAGGAAGCGCGACGCCAGCCAGCGCATGATGTAGTCGGGCATCGACTTGGCGAACGGGATCTCCGGGTTCTGCGTGATGCCCTCGGGCTCGAAGCGCATGTAGGAGAACTTCTCGACGAGCGTGTCGAGCGGGACGCCGTACTGCAGGGCGATCGAGATCGACGTCGCGAACGCGTTCATCATGCCGCGCAGCGTCGAGCCCTCCTTGCCGATGTCGGTGAGGAAGATCTCGCCGACGGTGCCGTCCTCGTACATGCCGGCCGTGATGTAGCCCTCGTGGCCGGCGATCGAGAACTTGTGCGTGATCGACTGACGCTCGCGCGGCATGCGGTTGCGCTTCGGGCCGGCCTCGGCGATCGCCTTCTTGCGTGCCGACGCGACCGCGCCCTCGATGAGCTCGTCGACCTGCTCCTGCGAGTAGCCCTCGACGACGACCGTCTCGCCGGCGCCGGCCGGGGCGGACGTGCCCTGCTGCGCATCGGTGCGCAGTGCCTGCGCGGTCTTCGAGCCGTCGCGATAGATCGCGAGCGCCTTGACACCGAGGTTCCAGGCTTGGATGTAGGCGTCCGCGATGTCGTCGACCGTCGCCTCGAACGGCAGGTTCACGGTCTTGGAGATCGCGCCGGAGACGAACGGCTGGACGGCGCCCATCATCTTGATGTGGCCCATGTGCGAGATCGCGCGCTCGCCGACCGCCACGTCGAACACCGAGAGGTGCTCGTCGAGCAGCCCGGGCGCGCCGACGATCGTCGCGTGCTCGTCGATGTGCGCCGTGATCGCCTCGATCTGCGTCTCGTCGTAGCCGAGCGTCCGCAGCGCCATCGGGATCGTCTGGTTGACGATCGTCATCTGGCCGCCCCCCACGAGCTCCTTGAACTTCACCAGCGAGAAGTCGGGCTCGACGCCTGTCGTGTCGCAGTCCATGAGGAACGAGATCGTGTTGTGGCTCACGAAGCCGTTGGCCACGTACGTCACGTTGTCGGGCACCGACAGGTCGAACGTCGGCTGGTCCTCGAGCAGGTCGGTGCTCGCGACCTCGTCGTAGAAGTAGCCGAGAAGCTGCTCGAGCTCAGGGTTGGGGGCACGCTCGAGGAGCGTCGTCGCCGAGCGGCGCGAAACCGCGCCCCGGCGAGCCAGCGACATGAGCATCGTCTTGCGCAACGCGTCGTTCGCGGGCGCCAGCTGGTCGAGCATCTCGCGCCCGATCGGGATGTGGTCATACCGTGCCGCCTGGGGGTGGTCGGCCTCGATGAGCGCTTGGTTCTTGCGCTCAGACATGAACCCGATCTCCTCCGCGAAGCGCATGCCCGTCGCAGCGTTGAGCAGGCGGATGCGATGGCATTGCCGGCCCCATTTGACGCGGGAGCCGTCCATGCCGCGCGTGCTGACGAACCCGAGCGCGAGCATCAGCGTCTGCACGTCGCGCGAGAACTCCTCATTCGTCGTCGACCAGTACGCGTAGCCATGGTTGGCGTTGCCGTCCGCCTCGAAGAGACCACGCAGGAAGCCGCCGTAGACCTCACGGTCGTTGGAATGCAGGATCGCGTCGGGAATGTGGGGGCTCCAGCCCTTGCCCGAATGGCCTTCGAACGGGCTGTGCTTCGCGAAGCCGCAGGCTTCCCACCAGATCGTCAGCGCCACCGAGTGCAGCGAGACTTCGGTGTATCCCTCGCACGGCAGCAGGTTGGCGTCGAGTCCGAACAGCTCGCGGCCCAGCTCGACGAGACGGTCGGTGACGTCGTCGTCTCCGTCGGTGACGCAGAGGCGGATGCCCTTGGCATGCAGGGAGCCGTCGCCCATGAAGTAGCCGACGAACTCAGCGAGCTCGGCGCTCATCGTGCGCGGGACGCGCGTCCGGTGATCGGCGTTCCAGTGCAGGTCCCCGAGCGGTGGCAGCGCGACAGTCTGCGGCTCGCCGACCAGGGAATTGAGCATCATCGGGACGCGGTCGCCGGCTGCGATCTCGGCCATCCGCTTCCAGACCCAGTTGCCGTCGGAGTCGACGACCTTGATGCGATGCGTCGGCGTGCCCTGGATGCGGTAGCCACGCGTGGTCTGCACCGAGACGACCTGCTCTGAGCCGTTGACGTAGAACTTCGTCGCGGCGCGCGGCCCTTCGTCGGTTGCGACCTGGACGTCGAGATCCTGCCACTTCGCCCCATCGACGTTTCCGAGGGTGCCCAGGCGGACCAGACCGCGACTCGTCGACACGAGGGAGCCCTCGACGAGGCAGCCCGTCGGCGCGAGCACCGTCGCCTGCGCGTTGCGGTAGCCGTGCGCCGAGCCGACCTCGACGGCCTCCTCCCACGCCATACGCGCCGCGTCGAGCAGGTCGCCGTCGAGGCACGCCGCGTCGGGGATCGCGTAGGACGCGTCGCGGTGCATGCGCATGACGGCGTTGTGCGCGTCGCGGTTCTCGTCGTAGCGCTCGTACGGGCCGAGCGCCGCCGCGACGCGCGCGGACTGCAGGTAGGCGCGGCCGGTCATCAGCGATGTGATCGCGGCCGCCGTGCCACGACCCTCGTCGGAGTCGTAGGCCATGCCGTTTGACATGAGGAAGGCGCCGAGGTTGGCGTAGCCCAGGCCGAGCTGGCGGAAGGCGCGGGCATTGACGCCGATCTTCTCGGTCGGGTAGCTCGATGGCCCGACGACGATCTCCTGCGCGAGGAACATCACGTCGATCGCGTGCTCGTAGGACTCGACGTCGAACGTGCCGTCGGCGCGGCGGAACTTCATGAGGTTCAGCGACGCGAGGTTGCACGCCGAGTCGTCGACGTGCATGTACTCGCTGCACGGGTTCGACGCGTTGATGCGCCCCGAGTTCGGCGACGTGTGCCACTGGTTGATCGTCGTGTCGTACTGCACGCCCGGATCGGCGCACTGCCACGCGGCCTCGGCGATCTCGCGCATGAGCTCGCGCGCGGGAATCGGATCGCCGACCGGCTCGCCGGTCTTCCGCGCGATGAGGTGCCAGTCCTCGTCGCTCTCGACGGCATGCATGAACGCGTCGGTCAGGCGCACCGAGTTGTTGGCGTTCTGGTACTGGATCGAGATGAAGCCCTCACCGTCGATCGACATGTCGAAGCCGGCGTCGCGCAGGGCGTTGGCCTTCTTCTCCTCCTTGGCCTTGCACCAGATGAACTCGCGGATGTCCGGATGGTCGATGTCGAGGACCACCATCTTCGCCGCGCGCCGCGTCTTGCCGCCGGACTTGATCGTGCCCGCCCAGGAGTCGGCGCCGCGCATGAAGGAGACCGGGCCCGACGCGGTGCCGCCCTTGGACAGCGTCTCCGTCGAGCCGCGGATGTTCGACAGGTTGATGCCCGAGCCCGAGCCGCCGAGGAAGATCTTGCCCTCGTTGGTGTTCCAGTCGAGGATCGACTCCATCGTGTCGTCGACGCTGAGGATGAAACAGGCCGAGCACTGCGGGCTCTCCTCGAAGCCGACGTTGAA
>CAVVAG010000002.1:0-51525 GCA_963746165.1 uncultured Actinomycetes bacterium
TGTCGAGATGCTCGAACGCCGGGTTCTCGCGGCGGATCGTGTTGATGCGCTCGATGAGCGACAGCAGCGGCCCGTCCAGCGCCCGCTCCTTGACCTCGTACTTCTCGGAGTGGTCGTACTCCTCGCTACCCGGCCTGACCGGCAGGCGCTCGAAGCTCTCGAAGCCCGAGTAGATGCCGTAGGTCGGGCTCAGCGTCGCCGCGAGCACGAGCCGGCTGGCGAACTTCGGCGGCCCGCCCTGCTGCAGCTCCTCGGTGAGGATGTCGGGGGTGTTGACGAAGAAGTTCGGCCGGTAGTAGTCCTGCATGCCGCTCGTCGCGAGCTCGGTGACGTAGTCGGTCAGCTCCCACTTCGAGCTCTTCCACGTGAAGTACGTGTAGGACTGGTTGAAGCCGACCTTCGCGAGCTGGCGCATCATGGCCGCGCGGGTGAACGCCTCCGCCAAGAAGATCATCTCGGGGTGCTTCTTGCGCATCTCCGCGATGAGCCACTCCCAGAAGGCGAGTGGCTTGGTGTGCGGGTTGTCGACGCGAAAGACCTTCACGCCGTGGTCGGCCCAGTACATGACGACGTCGAGCAGGGCGTTCCACAGGCCCTGCCAGTCCTCTGAGTCCCAGTTGACGTTGTAGATGTCCTGGTACTTCTTGGGCGGGTTCTCGGCGTACTTCAGGGTCCCGTCCGGGCGGCGGTTGAACCACTCGGGATGCTCGGTCAGCCAGGGGTGGTCGGCGGAGCACTGGATCGCGAAGTCCAGCGCGACGTCGATGCCGTGCCGGCCCGCGGTGGCCACGAGCGCGTCGAAGTCGTCGATCGTGCCGAGGCCGGGATGGATCGCCGTGTGGCCGCCCGATTCGCGGTCGCCGATCGCCCACGGCGACCCCGGATCGCCGGGCTCGGCGGTCAGCGCGTTGTTGACGCCCTTGCGGTTCGTCAGGCCGATGGGGTGGACCGGCGGCAGGTAGAGGACGTCGAAGCCCAGCTCGGCGAGCTCGGGAACGACCTTCTCGACGCCGCGAAACCCGCCCCACGAGCGCGGGAAGAGCTCATACCAGGCGCCGAAGCGCGCCCGCACGCGGTCGACCTCGACGGCGAGCGCCTGGTCCATCGTCGTCGCCCGCTCCCGGTCGGGGTAGCGAGCGACGATCGCGAAGAGCTCGGGGTCCAGCGCGATCTCGGGGTTCGGCGTCTGCTCGCGCAGGCCGGCGAGGGCGCGCTCGATGCGCTGGCGGTCCTTGCCCTTCTTGGCGCGCTCGGCGGCCAGCTCGAGCAGCACCTCGCCCTCGGAGAGCTCACCGGAGAGGTCGGGCTGGCCCGCGTCGAGCTTGCGGCGGATCTCCTCGCGCCAGCTCGCGAAGGCGTCGGTCCACGCCTCGATCGTCCATGTGTAGCGGCCGAGCCTGTCGACCGTGAAGGCACCGGCCCAGCGATCGCCGTCGATGTGCGCGTCGGTGCGCGCCATCGGGCTCTCGACCCACTTCTTCGACCCGGGCGCCTGCGAGCGCACGACCGCGCGCAGCACGTCATGGCCGTCGGCGAAGATGTCGGCGCTCACCGCGACGGCGTCGCCGATGGTCCGCTTGGACGCGTAGCGCCCGCAGTCGATCATCGGCGCCGGGCTTCCGATCTGGATGCGCGGCGGCGGTTTGGCGTTCTTGGGCACGGGCATTCCCTGACACTCTCTCCGTTTCCGACCGTTCGTAACGTGACGGCACGACTTCCCCAGCGCTCGGCGGGCGTCCAGCTGCATCCAACCAGCCTGCCTGCCGGCAGGCTCGGCGACGACGCCTACCGCTTCGTCGATTGGCTCGTGGACGCGGGGCAGTCGTGGTGGCAGATGCTGCCGCTGGGCCCGCCCGACCGCGCCCGCTCGCCCTACAAGTCGGCGTCCGCCTTCGCCGCGTGGCGCGGCCTGCTGGCCGATCCGGCGGCACCCGTCGCCGACGACGAGATCGAGGCGTTCCGCGCGGCCGAGTCGTTCTGGATCGACGACTGGGCGGGCGTCGCCGGCGGGCGGCGCGCGATCGCCGACCAGGTCCGCTTCGCGCGCGAGTGGGACCCGCTGCGCGCCTACGCCAACGAGCGCGGCGTCCGGCTCATCGGCGACGTCCCGATCTACGTCGCGCCCGGCAGCGCCGACCACCGCGCGCACCCGGAGCTCTTTCGCGCCGGCGAGGTGGCCGGCGTGCCGCCCGACGCGCTGAGCGAGAGCGGCCAGCTGTGGGGCAACCCGCTGTACGACTGGCCCGCGCTGCAGCGCCGCGACTACCGCTGGTGGACGGAGCGCCTGCGGCGCACGTTCGCGATGTTCGACGTCACCCGGATCGACCACTTCCGCGGCTTCGTCGCCTACTGGGCGGTGCCCGAGGGCGCGCCGGATGCGCGCGGGGGCAGCTGGCGGCGCGGCCCCGGGCGCGCGGTGTTCGACGCGGCGGCGCGCGAGCTCGGGCAGCTGCCGGTCATCGCCGAGGATCTCGGCGTGATCACCGAGCCGGTGACGCGCCTGCGCCGGAAGCTGGGCTTCCCGGGCATGGTCGTCATGCAGTTCGGCTTCGACCCCGAGGACCCGCACGGCCCGCACCGCCTGGAGAACCACGAGACCGACAGCGTCGTCTACACGGGCACGCACGACACGGACACGCTGCGCGGCTGGTGGGAGAGCCTCCCGGACGCCACGCGCGCGGCGGCCGCGGCGCAGATCGAGGCCGCCGGCGTGGCGCAGCGCGATCCGTGGTGGTCGATCATCCGCCTCGCCTACTCCTCGCCGGCGCGACTGGCGATGATCCAGGCCCAGGACGTGCTCGGCCTCGGCAGCGACGCGCGGATGAACGTCCCGGGCCGCGCGACCGGCTCGTGGCGCTGGCAGATGGCGCCCGGCGCGCTGACGAAGGAGCACGCCAAGCGGCTGCGAGCGGCGAGCGAGGAGGCCGGGCGGCTTCACTAGCAGGGACGCCGCGCCGCGCCGGGCGGCGATCACGCGGCCGCGTCGGCGGCCCCGAGCGAACGCTGCCGATCCGCGGCGCGCAGCCGGTAGAGCACGTGGCGGCGCAGGTGCGTCGGCGCGACGAGCGGGTGGTCGAAGTCGCCGTCGGGATCGTGCTGCATGCCGATGCGGCGCATCACCGCGCGCGAGCGCTCGTTGGCGACGACGGCCAGCGAGACGATCTCCGCGAGCTCGAGCGCGTCGAACGCGAACCGCGCGGCGGCGCGCGCGGCCTCGGTGGCGAAGCCGTGCCCCCACGCGGGCCGGGCCAGCCGCCAGCCGATCTCGACGGCCGGCATGAACGGCGCCTCGAAGCAGGGGCGCGCGAGGCCGGCGAAGCCGATGAACGTGCCGCTCGCGCGCACCTCCAGGGCCCACAGCCCCCACCCCTCGCGCTCCATGTGCGCCTCGATCCGGCCGGCGAGGGCGTCGCTCTCACGGCGGGTGAGGAGCGCCGGGAGGTGGCGCATGACCTCGGGGTCGGCGTTGAGCGCGGCGAACGGCGTGCGGTCCTGCGGCCGCCAGCAGCGCAGCCGCAGCCGTTCGGTCTCGAGCTCGCGCATGCCCGCCATTGTCCCAGCGCCGAGTGCGGCCAGCCGCACCCCACGACGCCGGGAGACCGTAGCCGCGGCGCGGCGGCAGCTGGTCTGATGCGCCCATGCGCATCCTTCTCACGACCCGCGGCAGCGCGGGCCATCTCCTCCCGCTGACGCCCTTCGGCCACGCCTGCCTGCGCGCCGGCCACGACGTTCGCGTCGCCGCCCAGCCGCAGCATCGCGCCAACGTCGAGCGCGCCGGCCTGCCGTTCGCCGCCACAGCCGATCCGCCGAAGGACGAGTGGATGGCGCTGATGGCGCGTTTCGGCTCGCTGAGCATCGACGAGGCCAACGCCCAGATGATCGGCGCGTTCTTCGCGGGGATCGACGTGCGCGCCACGCTGCCCGCGTTGCGCGCGCTCGTGGAGGACTGGCGCCCGGACGTCATCGTCCGCGAGACCTGCGAGTTCGGCGGCGCGCTCGTGGCCGAGCTCGACGGGATCGCGCTCGCCCGGATCGGGCTCGGCGTCGAAGCCTCCGAGGAGCTCGCGATCCAGCTCGCCGCCCCGGCGGTCGACGCCGCGCGCGCGCAGCTCGGCCTCGAGCCCGATCCGTCGGGGGACCGCCTTCGCGGGACGCCGTACCTCACGATGGTGCCCGAGGCGCTCGAGCATCCGCGGATCGGCGCGCCGGTCGACGCGCAGCGCTTCGCCGCGCCCGCGGTCGACGCGGAGCAGGCGACGCAGGCGCCGGCGCTGCCGGACTGGTGGCCGGGCAACGACGATCCGCTCGTCTACCTGACGTTCGGCTCGGTGGCGGCGGCCGCACACCTGCCGTACTTCCCGGCTCTCTATCGCGCGGCGATCGACGAGCTCGCGCCGCTGCCCGTTCGCATCCTGCTGACGATCGGCGGCGACCGCGACCACGCCGAGCTCGGGCCGCTGCCGGCCAACGTGCACGTCGAGCGCTGGGTCGACCACGACCTCGTCGCACGGCAGGCGGCCGTGGTCGTCGGCCACGGCGGCTACGGCACGACGCTCGGCACGCTGCGCCTCGGCGTGCCGCTGGTGGTCGTGCCGCTGTTCAGCGTCGACCAGTGGGCCAACGCGGCCGCCGTCGCCGCCGCGGGCGCGGGGCTCGCGCTCGACGACGAGCGGGCCACGCGCAGCGTCCTGGCGGTGCCGGCCGCCGAGACGCTCGCGGAGCTGGCGCCCGCCGTGCGCCGGGTGCTCGATGAGGCATCGTTCCGTCACGCCGCGGCCGGCATCGCCGACGCGATGCGTGCGCTGCCGCCGGTCGATCGCGCCGCCGATGTGCTGGCCGCGATCGCGGGCACGACGGCGGCCGCCGCGTAGCCGCGACGTCAGCGGCTCGCGAACGCCGCGGCGGGCGTTTACGGGCGGCGCAGCCGGCGTCGTAGACTGCCGCCGCGATGGCTGCTCCGTCCACCGCCGAGGCGATCCGCGACGTCAACACGCGCTACCACGACGCCGCCGCCGAGCACTACGACGCGAAGTGGGGCGTCGACTACGGCGAGGTCGGGCGCAACCAGGTCCGGGGCAAGCTGCACAAGCTGCTCGGGACGCCGCTGCCGACGTTCGGCCGCTCCCTGGAGATCGGCTCCGGCACGGGCTACTTCACGCTGAACATGCTGCAGGACGGCATCGTCCGCGAGGCCGTCGCGACCGACATCTCGCCGGGCATGCTCGACGCGCTGCAGGCCAACGCGCAGCGCATCGGCGTCGCCGTCGAGACGGTCGCCTGCGACGCCGAGGACCTGCCCTTCGACGACGAGTCATTCGACCTCGTGCTCGGGCACGCGGTCCTGCACCACCTCCCCCGTCTGGAGCGCGCGTTCGCCGAGTTCGAGCGCGTGCTGCGCCCCGGCGGCGAGTTCCTCTTCGCCGGGGAGCCCTCGCAGACCGGCGACCGGCTCGCGGCCTACCCGAAGCGTGCCGCGCTGCGAAGCGCGCCGCTGTGGCGCACGCTCATGCGCGCGCGACCGATCGCCGGGCACGACTTCCCCGACACCCGGGACGAGTGGCCGCAGGACCACGGCGAGCTCGACGGCGAGGCGCTCGAGGCGTTCGTCGACGTGCACGCCTTCACCCCCGACGAGGTCGGGGCGTGGGCGCGCGGCGCGGGCTTCGAGGACGTCCGCGTGCGCGGCGAGGAGCTGCTCGCCAACTGGTTCGGCTGGATGAACCGCACGCTCGAGGCGACCGCCGTCCCCGAGGACATCCCGTGGCTGTGGCGCCAGTACGCGTTTCGCGGATACCTCGCGCTGCAGCGCGTCGACGCCGCGCTGCTCGAGGGACGACTGCCGCCGCAGGTCTTCTACAACCTCATGGTCGCCGGGAGGAAGGCGCGCTGAGCGCGTCGCCGTCCGAGCCCCCGCCCTGCCGCAAGGGGCTCGTCGCGCTGGGCGACAGCATCACGCTCGGCGAGGGGTCGATGGCGCTTGGCATCACGCCGCTGTCGTGGGCGCAGTGGCTGGCCAAGGCGCTCGACCTGCCCTACACGGCGTATGCGTTCAACGGCGCCACGACGGCCGACGTCCTGCACGAGCAGCTGCCGCGCGTGCGCTTCGACTACGACGTCGGGACGCTCTACGCGGGCGTCAACGACGTGCGCGCGCCGTCGTTCGATGCCGCCGCCTACGAGCGCGACCTCGACGCGGTCGCCGCTGGGCTGGCCGCGCGCTGCGCGCGCCTGCTCATGCTGACCCTGCCCGAGGACCTCGGCCGGCCGACCTGCGCGCCCAAGCCCGTAGCGGCGGGAGCGATCGTGCGGCGCGTGGCCGCGGCACACGGGGCGGTCGTCGCGGACCTGGCGGACTTCGGCGGCTGGACGCACGTCCTCCCCGACGTCGTGCACCCGACGCCGCTCGGCCAGGTCGAGATGGCCGACCGCGCCGCGCGCGCGCTCGGCTGCACGATGGCTCCCTCCGAGCTCGTCCGCGACCGTCGCGGCCACGACGTGCGCTACGTCCCCGCCCACGCGCGCGCCGTCGCGCGCAACCTCGCGCGGCGGGCGCGCGAGCGCGTGATCCGCCCGAGCTGACGCGCCCGGGCTGAGCCGGCGCCGGAGCGCATGATCCAGTGACACCCCGAGCCGCTGCGGCGCGCGGGGTGTCGCTGCTTCATCACATCCATGAACGACCGACACCTCGAGCGCGCGACGGCGCTGGGGTGTCAGTCGATCATCGCCCCCACAGGGCCTGGGCGACCGCACGCAGACGCCGCGTAGCATGCGGTTCATGGCGCTCCTGCGAACCGCGCGCAGCGTGCTGCGAGCCCCCGGGGTCCGTGCCGGGCGCGACGTGGCCGTCGGCCGCAACGTCGAGTTCCAGCTGGGAGCAGGCGCGCGGCTCGTCATCGGCGACGGGTGCCGGCTCGGCGAGCGCACGCGGATCGTCGTCCAGCAGGGCAGCGTCGAGATCGGCGCCGGCGCCCGGCTCGGCGAGCGCTGCACGATCGTGGCGCACGCCGGCGTCACGATCGGCGCGGGCGCGTGGCTGGAGGATGGCGCGGTGCTCGTGGACTTCGACCACGTCGTCGACGACGTCGAGCTGCCGATCCGCGCCCAGCCGCTCGTCGCGACGCCGATCGTCGTCGGCGAGCGAGCGCGCATCGGCCTCGGCTCGGGCGTGCTGCGCGGGGTGACCGTGGGCGCCGGCGCGGTCGTCGGCCCGCACGCCGTCGTGACGCGCGACGTGGCCGCCGGCGCGCGCGTCGGCGGCGTGCCCGCGCGCCCGCTCGCCGGCGCCGACGCCGACGCCGACGCCGACTAAGCGGCGTGGACGCCGGCACGGTCGCCCTCCTCGCCGGCGCGGGCTTCGGCGCCGGCGTCGTCAACGCCGTCGCCGGCGGCGGCTCGCTCATCACGTTCCCGGCGCTGCTCGCCGCGGGCTATCCGAGCGTCACGGCGAACGTCACGAACGCCGTCGCGGTGCTGCCCGGCTACGCCGGCGGTTCGCTCGCCTACCGCCGCGAGCTGGCCGGCCAGGGTCCCCGGATCCGCGCGCTCTCCGCCACCGGCGCGCTCGGGGCGGCGACCGGCGCCGCGCTGCTGCTCGTCAGCCCCGCGAGCGTCTTCGAGGCGGTCGTGCCGTGGCTCATCCTCGCCGCGTGCGGGCTGCTCGCCGTCCAGCCGCGCGTGACCGCCGCGACACGGCGGCGGCGCACGTCGCCCGCGCCGCTGGCGCTGCACGCCGCGGTCTTCGCCGCCACGGTCTACGGGGGCTACTTCGGCGCGGGCCTGGGGATCATGCTGCTCGCGATCCTCGGCGTCTTCGTCGAGGACGGCCTGCAGCGCCTCAACGCGCTCAAGGGCGTCCTGTCGCTGCTCGTCGCCGTCGTCGGCGCGGTCGCCTTTGCCATCTTCGGGCCGATCGCGTGGGACGCGGCGGCGATCGTCGGCGTCACCTGCCTGCTCGGCGGCGCGGCGGGCGTCGGCGTCGCACGGCGGCTTCCCGCCGCCGTGCTGCGCGCGGTGGTGATCACCTACGGCGTGATCGTCGCCGTCGTGCTGCTCTTGACGACGTAGCGGTCAGCGGCGGCAGGCGGACGTGCTCTTGCGCACCTCCGTGTCACCGTTGGAGAACGTGTAGGTCGCGCTCGTCTTCCACTTGCCGCCGACGCACTTCGCGGGCGTCGTGATGAGCCGCTTGGCCTTCGAGCCCTTGCCCTTCGACGTCGCCTTGAGCGTGATGTCGAGGCCCTTGAGCACGATGTCGCCGGTGGAGCAGCCGTCCGCCGCCGTGCCCGGCGGGCGGCAGATGCGCGGCAGGGCGACCGTGATCTTGTTGTCCTTGAGCTTGAGCGGCAGGACGGCCGTCTGCAGCCCGGTGAGGATGGCGGCGAGGCCGGTATTGGTCGCGTAGACGGCGACCTGCTGGCGGACCGGGTCAAACGGCGTGCCGGTGATCGCGGTCGCGCTGCCGCCGCCGATCGCGCTGTCGGGCTTGCAGCCGGCGGCGCCCTGCGCCTGCAGGGTCGCCACGCTGCAGCGCGTCGCCGCGGCGGTGTTGAACTTCGTCCCCGACGGCAGCGCGAACACGATCTTCGTCACGAGCAGCGCCGGCGATCCGGCCGGCGGTGGCGTTACGTTGCGGTCGCTCGTGATCGTCGCGCCGGTCGACTTCTTCGTCGTCTTCGCGGAGAGCTTGAGCGTGAGCGTGTGCTCGCTGCGCACCGCGGCGGCCGCGGGAACGGCGGCGATCAGCGCCACCGTCGCGGCAAGGAACATCGGCCTGCTATGTGTGAACGCGTTCATCTCGCCGCCAAGCATGACGCGCGGGCGCGCGCGATGTGCTCCGATCGCGCCGCCGGCCGTCGCGTAGGCTCCGCGGCGACCATGAGCGACGTCGATCCCACCGGCTTCTTCGAGCCCCTCTACGCCGCCGCCGCGGCCGGGCGCGACGCGGTGCCGTGGGACCGTGGGGCACCGCACCCGCTGATCGACGAATGGGCGCGCGACGTCGACGGCCGGGGCCGCTCGGCGCTCGTCGTCGGCGCGGGCCTCGGCGTCGACGCGGAACTGCTCGCCGAGCGCGGCTACGCCGTCGTCGCCTTCGACGTGTCGCCGACCGCGGTCGCCACCGCGCGGGAGCGGTTCCCGGAGTCGGCGGTCGACTACCGGGTCGCGAACCTGCTCGAGCCGCCGCCGGACTGGATCGAGGGGTTCGACCTCGTCGTCGAGAGCCTCACGGTGCAGTCGATGCCGGTCGAGTTCCATTCGCCCGCGACGCAGAACGTCGCGCGGATGGTCGCTCCCGGCGGGACGCTGCTCGTGGTCGCGACGGCGCGCGACGAAGCCGACGGCCCGGTCGACGGACCGCCCTGGCCGCTCACGCGCCGCGAGGTGCAGGCGTTCGCCACCGAGGGACTCGAGACCGTGCAGATCGAAGAGGTGCGCGCACCGGCGACCCCCGCGCGCTGGCGGGCGCAGTTCCGGCGGCCGGCACCGGCGGCGGGGCCCTAGGCGGAGGCCGAAGGGCGCAACGCCGCCAGGCGCTCGAGCAGCGCCACCTGCCCGCCCACGATCCTGGTCGCTGCGGTCGTCACGTCGAACCAGCCCACGCGATCGACCTCGGGGAAGGTCTGCGTGCGCCCCGAGCGCGGCGGCCACTGCATCTCGAACGTGCCGGGCACGATGTCGACCGGGTCGAGATCGCCCTCGACGGCGAACGCGATCACCCGCTTGCCGGCCTTCTGGCGGATCTCGCCGAGCTCGAGCACCGGGCCGTCGGGCGGCGGGTGGCCGAGCTCCTCGGCGAACTCGCGGCGCGCGGCCGCCAGCGGGTCCTCGCCCGGCTCGAGCTCGCCCTTGGGAACCGACCACGCGCCCTCGTCCCTGCGCGCCCAGAACGGGCCGCCCATGTGGCCGAGCAGCACCTCGAGCACGCCGTCGTCGCGCTCGCGGAAGAGCAGCAGCCCGGCGGAGGTCGTCATCTGGGCGAGTGTGGCAGCGCTACGCGGTCGGCGCCGGCGCGCCCGCCCCGGGCTCGGGGTAGACGGTGTCCTCCGCGAGCTCGTCGTAGTCGGAGGGCTGCGTCTCGTCGTCCTCGTCGGCCGCCGTGCTTGCGCGGCGCAGCAGCGCGGTCAGCGCGAGCGTGACGACGAGGTTCGCGGTCAGCGCGAAGATCCCCGTGTAGGCGTTGATCGTCGTACCGAAGATCTCCAGCGGATAGGTCGGCGCGAAGTCCTGCGACTCCGCCATGAGCGTCCCGATCGTCATGCCGACGGCCCAGCCCGCCGCCAGGGCCCACGGGTGCAGCCAGCGCGTGTACAGCCCGATGACGATCGACGGCAGCGTCTGCAGGATCCATACGCCGCCGAGCAGCTGCAGCTCGATCGCGTACTTCGTCGGCAACGTCACGATGATCACGAGTGCGCCGCCCTTGACCAGCAGCGAGACGATCTTCGCTACGCGTGCCTCGTCGGCGTGTGATGCCTGCGGGCGCAGGAACTCCTTGTAGATGTTGCGCGTGAAGAGGTTCGCGGCGGCGATCGACATCACCGCGGCGGGCACGAGCGCGCCGATCGCGATGGCGGCGAACGCGACGCCGACGAACCACGAGGGGAAGACGTTGAGGAAGAGGTCGGGAATCGCGAAGTTCGGGTCGCTGGGCTCGATCCCGCGCGCGATGGCCATGTAGCCGAGCAGCGCGATCAGCCCGAGCAGGAACGTGTAGGCCGGCAGCAGCGCGGTGTTGCGTCGCACGGTCTGCGCGCTCTTGGCGCCGAGCACCGCGGTGATCGCGTGCGGGTAGAGGAACAGCGCCAGCGCCGAGCCGAACGCCAGCGACGCGTACGCGACCTGCGCGTTGGCGTCGGCCGGGATCAGCGAGCCCGGCGGGTCGCGCTCGGGCAGCGCCGTGTCGGCCGCGTCGAAGATCGCGCCGAAGCCGCCGACCTTCGACGGGATGTAGATCACCGCGACGAGGATCGTGATGTAGATGAGCAGGTCCTTGACGACGGCGATCAGCGCCGGCGCGCGCAGCCCGGACTGGTACGTGTAGGCGGCGAGGATCGCGAACGCGATGATCAGCGGCCAGTCGCCCTCCACACCGAGCGCGCCGAGCACGATCTGCATGCCGACGAGCTGCAGGGCGATGTAGGGCATCGTCGCCAGCAGCCCGGTGAGCGCGATGACGGTCGCCAGCGGCCGCGAGCCGTAGCGGCCGCGCACGAAGTCGGCGGGCGTGACGTAGCCGCGCGCGCGGCAGACCGTCCACAGCCGCGGCATCACCATGAAGATGAGCGGATAGACCATGATCGTGTACGGCAGCGCGAAGAAGCCGATTGCGCCGGCGCCGAACACGAGCGCCGGGACGGCGATGAACGTGTACGCGGTGTAGAGGTCGCCGCCGAGCAGGAACCACGTGACGACCGTGCCGAAGCGGCGGCCGCCCAGACCCCACTCGTCGAGGTGGTCGAGCTGCGCGCGCCGCCAGCGCGCGGCGACGAAGCCGAGGACCGTGACGAGCGCGAACAGCGCGATGAAGATCGCCAGCGCCGTCGTGTTCGTGTCGTGCGCCTCCTGGGCGACGGCGGCGATCATGGGTCGCGCTTCGTCGCGTGGTAGACGATCAGCGTCAGCAGCACGGCGCCGAGCACCCAGGCGAACTGGTACCAGTAGAAGAACGGGATCCCGGCGAGCTCGGGGTCACGACGCGCGTACAGGGGCGGGTACAGGAGCCCGAGCAGGGGAAGCGCCAGCAGCGCGTACCACCATCGGCTCGGCCGTCCCTCCATCTCGCCCGCGCCGTACCCCGCGCGCCAGCTCGATGAAACCCGCGCGCCAGCTCGATGAAACGTCGCCGTTCGCACGGCGAAACGGGTACAAGTCGCTGCATCGATTCCCTCAAAGGACAGCTGCTGATCGCCGGGGCCACGCTCCCGGACCCCAACTTCGCCCGCACGGTCGTGCTCGTCTGCGAGCACTCCGAGGACGGTGCGCTCGGCCTCGTGCTCAACCGGCCCGGCGAGCTCGTCGTCGGCGAGTCGGCGCCCGAGCTGTCCGAGCTGCTGGGCGACGAGGCCGTCATCGACAGCGGCGGCCCCGTCCAGACCGACGCGCTGCTCGTGCTCGCCGAATTCGAGGATCCCGACCAGGCGGGCATCCAGATCGTCGAGAACGTCGGCCTCGTCGGCGACCGCAGCGAGATCGACGATCTCGTCGACGAGACGCTTCGCGCGCGCGTCTTCGCCGGCTACGCGGGCTGGGGGCCCGGCCAGCTCGACGCCGAGCTCGAGCGCGAGGACTGGTTCGTCGCGCCGGCCGGAACCGACGACATCTTCAACCCCGACGCCGACGAGCTGTGGTCGCGGGTGCTCGCACGCAAGGGGGCGCACTTCGCGCTCGTCGCGCGGATGCCGATCGACCCGAGCGTGAACTGACCTTCAGGCGCCGGCCCCCGGGACGACCCAGCCGATCATCGCGGTGTAGTGCGCGCCGGCCGCGAGGATGACGAGCGCGTGGAAGACCTCGTGGAAGCCGAACGTGCGCGGCCACGGGTTCGGGCGGCGGCGCGCGTAGACGACGGCGCCGGCCGTGTAGAGGACCCCGCCCGCCGCGAAGAGGAGCACCGGGACGGCGTCCAGCGCGCTCACGAGCTGGGGCGCCGCGATCACGGCCAGCCATCCGAGCCCGAGGTAGCTGCCGGCGACGAGCGGCCGCGGCGCGTCGATCCAGCCCAGCGAGAACACGACACCCGCGATCGCGCCGGCCCAGGCCCCCACGAGCAGGACCCAGGCGACCGGGCCATCGACGACGATCAGCGCGACCGGCGTGTAGCTGGCGGCGATGAAGACGAAGATCGTGCTGTGGTCGATCCGGCGAAGCAGCGGCTTGAAGCGCCGCGGGCCGGTCCAGCGGTGATAGAGCGCCGAGCCGCCGAAGAGCGCGACGAGGCCGATCCCGTAGACGACGACGGCGACCGTGGCGCGCGTGCCGTCGGCGAGCACGAGCAGCACGATGGCTGCGGCCACGGCGAGCACGAACGCCGCGGCGTGCGAGACGCCGCGCAGGCGGGGGACGAGCTCGTCTTCGGTGTCTTGCGGCATGGGTCAGTTGAAGGGTAGGGCCGGCGGTGATCGGGGTTCGGCGTCGAACAGCATCTCTGACGGCTGAGTTCGTGGGACGGGGCGGTTCCGTTTAGGGCCGGCGCCGGGGTCGGGTCGAGTTATGCACCCACCAGGGGCATAACCCGACCCGACCCGCACGCCGGCCCTGGACAAGACCACCGCACGAGACAGACTCACCCGTCAGTGACGCCGTTCGACGGACGCCGCCGCCACACAAACGCATCCGCAGTCCGGGCTCAGCCATGTCAGATCTCAGCTTTGCTGCACCCGGCCGGCCGCACGGCGGGTAGGGTCGCGCCCATGGCCGAGACGACGAAGTTCCTGCTCTCCGAGGACGCGATCCCGACCCACTGGGTGAACCTCCTCCCCGACCTGCCTGGCGACCCGCTGCCACCGCTGAACCCGCAGACGATGGCGCCCGCCGGGCCCCCGGATCTGACCCCGATCTTCCCGATGGAGCTCATCGGCCAGGAGGTCTCCGGCGAGGCCGAGATCGAGATCCCCGACGCCGTCCGCGACGTCTACCGGCTCTGGCGCCCGACGCCGCTGTTCCGCGCGCGGCGCCTGGAGCAGGCGCTCGGCACGCCGGCGCACATCTACTACAAGTACGAGGGCGTCTCGCCCGCCGGCTCGCACAAGCCGAACACCGCGGTGCCGCAGGCCTACGCCAACGCGCAGGCGGGCGTGAAGAAGCTCACGACGGAGACGGGCGCCGGGCAGTGGGGCTCCTCCCTGGCGTTCGCCTGCTCGCTGTTCGGCCTCGAGTGCGAGGTCTTCATGGTCGGCTCCTCGTACGACCAGAAGCCCTACCGCCGCTCGATGATGCAGACATGGGGCGCGACGGTCCACCGCTCGCCTTCGGAGCTGACCGCGTCGGGCCGGGCGAACGCAGGCTCGCCGACCGGCTCGCTCGGGATCGCGATCTCCGAGGCCGTCGAGGTCGCCGCGCAGAACGAGGACACCAATTACGCGCTCGGCTCCGTGCTCAACCACGTGCTGCTGCACCAGACGATCATCGGCCAGGAGACGATCGCCCAGATGCAGATGGCCGGCGAGGAGCCCGACGTCATCATCGGCTGCGTCGGCGGCGGGTCGAACTTCGGCGGCCTGACGTTCCCGTGGATGCGGCGCAAGCTGCGCGCGGGCGGGTCGGGTCCGCGATTCCTCGCCGTCGAGCCGGCGGCGTGCCCGACCCTGACGAAGGGCGTCTACGCCTACGACTTCGGCGACACCGCCGGGCTGACGCCGCTCATGCCGATGTACACGCTCGGCCACGGCTTCGTCCCGCCGCCGGTGCACGCGGGCGGCCTGCGCTACCACGGCGATGCGCCGATGGTCTGCGCGCTGCTGAAGGCCGGTCTCATCGAGGCGCGCGCGTTTCGCCAGAACGAGACGTTCGAGGCGGCGCTGCAGTTCGCGCGCCACGAGGGGATCATCCCTGCGCCCGAGCCCGCGCACGCGATCCGCGGCGCGATCCAGGAGGCGCTCGCCGCCAAGGAGGCCGGCGAGGAGCGCGTGATCCTGTTCGGCCTGTGCGGCCACGGCAACTTCGACCTGGCCGCCTACGACGCGTACCTCGCCGGCACGCTGGAGGACCCCGAGTTCTCCCAGGACGACATGGACACGGCGGTGGCGGAGCTGCCGGAGGGGGCGCCTTCGCTGGCGTGAGCTGTCGGCGCTGCGGCTGACAGCGTTCGTTCGCTTCGCGGTGTGAGTCGGTGTGGCGACGACGTGGTCGAGAACGGCGTCGATGAGGAAGTGGGCTCGCCCGGGTGGGAGCGTTCGTCGCGGGGCCTGCGCGGGGTGTGGTGCGAAGCGTCCAACATGTGGACGCGACGGGCCAGACCCCCACCTCAATGCAGCCGTCCGCCGACCCTGGCCGGAACGCCCGCGGCGCAGACCCCTGACGCCCTCAAAGCTGCAGTTCGGCCACGCCTACGCCCGCCCGCGGCAGCGCGACAGCGCACGGCCCCCCAGCACCGCACGCATCAGGCGGCGCGCTGCTGCACCCCCACGTCCCACCGCGGCGCGGGGTTCTTGCCCCACCGAGCCTCGCGCGCATAGCGCATGAGCGAGGGGAAGTACTCCCGCAGCGGCGGCGGGGTGGCGCCCAGCAGCTCGCGCGCGCGGCGCGCGTCGAAGGTGCAGCGCACGCTGAAGTACGGCACCAGCGCACCGGCCAGCTTCTCGGCCTCGGCGTCCTCGCCGAGCCGGACGAACACGGGCGGATCGGCGTCGAACGCCTCGGCGGCCATCGTCGCGAGCTCGGCGTTCGACGGTGCCGCGTCGCCGGCGACGATGTGAAACGCGCCGCCGCGGATGGGCCCGCGCAGCAGCTCGAGCAGGGCGTTGGCGACGGTGTCGACCGGCACGATGTCCAGCGACGCGCGCGCATCGCCGGGCACCGTGGGAAACAGCCCGCGCGCGAACGCCTGCAGCGGCCAGTAGATGACGTTGAAGGCCTGCGTCCAGCCGGTCTCGCTGTCGCCGACGATGACGCTCGGGCGCACGATCGCGGCGGGTAGCCCGCTGTCGGTGACGATCTGCTCGGCCTCGAGCTTCGTGCGCTCGTACGTGTTGCGAAAGCGCTGCCCGACGTCGCCGTCGTGCTCGCTGACAAGGCCGTCGCGGTCGCCGGCGACATACGCGGTGGAGACGTGCACGAAGCGCTCGAGCGCGCCGCGCCGCCGCGCCTCGCAGGCGAGCTTGACGATCTCGCGCGTGCCCTCGACGTTGATCCTGCGCGCCTCGTCGAGCGGCAGCGTGAAGCTGATCGAGGCCGCGCAGTGCACGACCGCCGTGACCGAGCCGGCGATCCGGTCGCGCTGGATCGGCGAGATGCCCAGCCCCGGGGACTCCAGGTCGGCCGCGATCGCGCGCACGCGGCCTCGACGCGGCCGCGAACCGGGCGCCATGATCGTCTTGAGCAGCTCGTCGACGCGCGCCTGCGCGGCGGCGTCGTCGTCGGCGCGCACCAGGGCCACGACATCGCGCTCGGTGTGCTCGAGCACGCGCGCGAGCAGCTCCATCCCGACGAAGCCCGTCGCGCCGGTGAGCAGCAGCGGGCCGGAGTCGGCGGCGGCGGTCACGCGGCCTCCAGGCAGAGCGTGGCGTTGTGGCCGCCGAACCCGAACGAGTTCGAGAGCGCGACCGGCGGCCGGCCGTCGGTCATCCGCAACGGGGTCGCCGTGTCGGGGACGTAGTCGAGGTCCATGCCCTCCTCGGCCTGCTCGTAGCCGATCGTCGGCGGGGCGATCCGGTCGCGCAGGGCGAGGATCGTGGCGACGGCCTCGACCGCGCCGGCGGCGCCGAGCAGATGCCCGATCGCCGACTTCGTCGAGGAGACCGGCACCTGCGTGGCGCGGTCCCCGAGGACCGACTTCAGCGCCATCGTCTCGGCGCGGTCGTTGAGCTGTGTCGAGGTGCCGTGCGCGTTGACGTAGTCGACTCCCGTCGCCTCCAGGCCGGCGTCGGTCAGCGCGACCCGCATCGCGCGTGCGCCCCCGCGCCCGTCGGCGCACGGTGCCGTGATGTGGTGTGCGTCGCCGCTTGCGCCGTAGCCGCGCAGGGTGCCGAGGATCGTCGCGCCGCGGGCGCGGGCGGCGTCGCCGGCCTCCAGCACGAGCACGCCTGAGCCCTCGCCCATGACGAAGCCGTCGCGGCGGTTGTCGAACGGGCGCGAGACGCCGGTCGGCGAGATCGCGCCCATGCGGCCGAACGCCGCTCGCGAGAGCGGTGTCAGCGGCGCCTCGGCGGCGCCTGTCACCATCGCCTCGGCCTCACCGTGCTGGATCATCCGCAGCGCGGTGCCGATCGCATGGCTGCCGGCGGCGCACGCCGAGACGACGCTGAAGACCGGGCCGCGCAGCCCGTGGCGCAGCGACAGCGCGGCCGATCCGGCGTTGCTCATCATGAGCGGGATCGCCAGCGGGGACACGGCGCCGGCGCCGCTGTCGCGCAGGGTGTCGTGGTTGTCCTCGAGCGTGCCGATGCCGCCGATCCCCGTGCCCAGCACGCAGCCGATCAGCTCGGGGTCGTAGGGCAGCTCGCCGGTCCAGCCCGCCTCGGCGAGCGCCTCGTCGCCGGCGGCGATCGCCAGCTGCGTCGAGCGGTCCGCGCGGCGGGCCTGCTTGGCCGACATGTGGTCGGTCGGGTCGAAGTCCGCGCACGGCGCCTCACCGTCGCGGATCCCGCACGCGCCGCCGGTCCAGCGCTCGTGCAGCGTCCGGGCGCCCACGCCGAGCGGCGTGACGGCGCCCACTCCGGTGATGACGACGTCGCGCAAGGTCACCCCTGGACGCGGGCGACGACGAGGTCGACGACGTCGCCGACGGTCTTGATCTTCTTGAAGTCGGCGCTCTCGAGGTCGATGTCGTAGCGCTCCTCGACGACCTGCGTCAGCTCGACGAGATCCAGCGAGTCGACGTCGACGGACTCCAGGGTCGCGTCACGCGACAGCACCTCGGGGTCGGCGCCGAAGCTGGCGAGCGACTCGATGACCATGGTCTCGATGTCCTGCGGCTGGGTTCCGGTGGTAGCCATGTGCATATCTCCTTGATCGAAGTTCGGTGGGGGTGAGCGAAGAGGGAAAAGGCTCAGGCGGCGCGCTGCAGCGCGACGCCGTGCAGCTCGAGCGGCTGGGCGCCCGGCACGCAGCGCGGCGCGAGCTTGGCCAGCACGGCGCCGGGGCCGGGGTCGAGGTAGGCGCGGGCGCCTGCGCCGTGCAGTGCGGTCATCGTGTCGCGCCAGCGCACGGGCGAGACCAGCGCCTCGGCCAGCTCGTCGACGGGATCGGCGAAGGGCCGCGCGCTCGCGCACGAGAGGACGACGGCACGCGGCTCGTGCAGCGTCACCTCGGCGAGCGCGGCGCGAAACGGCTCGACGGCGCCGGCCATCTGCGGCGAGTGAAACGCGCCGGCGACGTCCAGCGGGATCGCGCGCAGGCCGTCGGCGCGGGCCTGCTTGCGGGCGAGGCGCAGGTCCTCCGGGCTGCCCGACAGGACGATCTGGCCGGGCGCGTTGTCGTTGGCGACCGCGACCCCGTGCGCCTCGGCGAGCGCCGCGGCGTGCGCGGGCTCGGCGCCGAGCACCGCGAGCATCGTGCCGCCGCCGCTCGCCTCGCCCGAGGCCGCCATGAGCTCGCCGCGCAGCACGACGAGGCGCAGCGCGTCGAGGTCGTCGAGCGTGCCGGCGATCGCCAGCGCGCTCAGCTCGCCGAGCGAGTGGCCGGCAAACGCGATCGGCTCGCGGATGCGACCGGCCACGCGCGCCCAGCCCGCAAGCGAGGCACAGAAGATCGCCGGCTGCGCGAAGCGCGTGGACTCGTCGATGCGCTCGAAGGGGTCGTCGCCGACCATGGCGAGAACCGCTTCGAGCAGGTCCGGGCGCGCGCCGGCGACGGCGTCGCGCATCCCCGGAACCTGGCTGCCTTGGCCGGGAAGGAGTACGGCGGTGGGCGTCATGTCGAGCACGCTCGCAGCGTCGCTCGCGCGCGCCGTCCTGACAACGCCTTCCCCCCACCGGTGGGAAGGCGCACCCCCCGGGTGGGGGGTGGATAGGCATTCCTCTGTGGGTTCGCCTGGACCCAGTGGCGAACATCACAGCCCCAAGCCGTCCCGCGCGTCTAGTTGAGCAGCCCCGTTCGCTGCGCCTTCTGCACGGCCTCGGCGCGGTTGCGCACGTCGAGCTTGCGGTACAGCGCGCTCGTGTGCTCCTTGACGGTGTGCGGCGACAGGTGCAGCGCGACCGCGATCTCGCGATTCGTCGCGCCGTCGGCGATCCGCTCGAGCACCTCGCGCTCGCGGCCCGAGAGCGTCAGCGCGCCGCCCGCGGGGGCGGCGGCGGGCTCGAACAGCGCCATCCCGAGCGCGACCATCCGCACCGCGCGCGCCACGTCGGCCGCCGGCCAGTCCTTCGGGACGAAGCCGCTCGCGCCGCAGGCCCGGGCCGTCGCCGGCGAGATCCGCCCCGCCCCGGAGATCAGCAGCACGCGCAGCTGCGGGCGCTCCGTGAGCAGCCGCTCGCACACCTCGGGGCCGGACTCCTCGCCGAGGAAGAGATCGACGAGCGCGACGTCGGGCGCGTGCGCGCGCGTCAGGGCGAGCGCCTCGTCGCCGTTGCTGGCCGACAGGCAGCGCTCGACCCAGTCCAGCTCGCCGAGCATCGTGCGAAAGCCCCAGTGCACGACGTCGTGGTCGTCGACCACGAGCACGCAGAGGCGATCGGCGTCCGTCTCGCTCACGAGTGGCCGTTGCCTCCCGGCAGCGGCACGACGAGCCGTACGACCCACGTGCCGGGCGCGCGCTCGCCGAACTCCACCAGGCCCCCCGACTGCAGCGCCTCGAGCGCGGCCAGCCGCAGCCCGACGCCGGTCGAGCCGGCGCGCTCCAGCGGCACCCCGTCGTTCTCGATCTCCACGACGAGCGTGCCCTCGCGGGTGTGCGTGCGCACGACGATGTGGTTGGCGTCGGAGTGCTTGCGCGCGTTGCGCACGGCCTCGGTGAGGACCGACTGCGCGAGCGGCTCGAGCGCCTCGGGAACGTCGACGATCGGGCCCTCGACGCTCAGCCCGAGGTCGGCGTGCTCGGCACAGAGGCGGTCGAGCTCGGCGCGCAGCGTCGTTCCCGTCGGCGCCGACGAGCGCCCGAGCGGGCGCTGCAGCGCCGAGCGCAGGTCGCCCAGCGCCGCGCCGACCTCGCGCGCGCAGCGGGCACGGGCCTCGGCGCTGAGCGGCTGCTCGGAGGACAGCACGAGCGAGACGCCGAACAGGCGCTGCACGACGCCCTCGTGGATCCCGCGCGCGAAGTCGATGCGCTCCTCGAGCTCGCGGGCGCGCTCGCCGACGGTCGTGGCGATGCGCGACGTCGAGGCGAGCGCCAGCGTCTTGCCGAGGATCCACAGCAGGTCGCGATGGCGCTCGTCCAGCGGCTCGGCTCCCTCCCGGGGCTCGGCGAGGATGACGCCCAGCCAGCGGCCCGCCGCGACGATCGGCACGTAGACGATCGGGTGCGCGCCGACGAGCCCGGCGAAGTCGTCGGAGATCTGGTGGCCGCGGTCGCCGAGGACCTCGATGACGCGGTCCTCCGTCAGCGCCTGACGCGCCACCGGCGCGGACTCGACGGTGATCTCATCGGTCGTCAGCTCGTCGAGGCCGATGCCGTGCGCCCCGGCCGCGTGCACGCGCCGGCGCGCGTCGTCGTAGCGGAAGATGACCGCCCGGCGCATCTGCGCGAGGCGGCAGACCGCCTCGGCCAGGCGCGAGTAGAACTCCTCGGAGCCATGATCGCCGTCGACCTGGGCGAGGACGTCGTTGAGCAGCTCGAGTGCGGCGATCGAATAGGCGGGCTGTGGCGCGGATTGCACCCGCTCATCGTGGCACGCCGCGCGGATCGGGAGTTAAGGCCGTGGCGCGCCGGGAGACGCGGCGTGCACAGGACGATCGAAGGAGGCGCAGATGAAGATGCTCATGGCAACGGCGCTCGCCGTCGCATCCACGCTGGCGGCCGCCGGCGCGGCGTCCGCCCCGGCGGCGCCCGCGCGGGCGCAGGGCGTCGCCTACGCCGGTGCGACGTCGCAGGACTCGCCGGTCTCGCTCGTCCTGTCGCGCGACCGCAGGACGATCAAGCGCCTGGACATCGACTGGTACGCGACGATCGACCAGTGCGCGAACGGGGTCGCCTACGTGAGCGGCACCACGTTCGGCGCGCGCAGGACGAAGGCCCTGCGGCTCAGCTCACGCCGGACGTTCCGACACACCTACGTCGACGCGCTGACCGTCCCGGGCACCGCGCGCGTCGAGGAGCGACCGGTCGTCCGCGGCACCGTCGGGCGCACACGCGCGTCCGGGTCGTTCCGGGCCACCGCGGTGGTGACCGACGCGGCGGGCAACGAGATCAACCGCTGCGACACCGGCACGATCAGGTGGACGGCCGTCGAGTAGCGATCGCGACCGTGCGCTCGGGATGGCGCGGAAACGCCCGCCACGCCCGCGGCGAAGGACTACGCCCGCGCCCGACCGACGACCCGGCGCGCCAGCAGGCGGCGCTGCGGCCGGCGCGCGTCGGCCTGCAGCTGGGCGGCGCGCAGGCGCAGCAGCTCGACGGACGGGCTCGTCGCCAGGAACGGGTCGGCGATGACGCGGTCGCCGTCGAGCGCGAGCGCGGCCCAGATGCGCCCCTCGACCACGGCCACGAGCACCGGACCTTCGAGCGGCTTGGCCGAGTCGACCTCGGCGAGGTCGTGCAGCACGGGCACGTCCGTGTCGCGGGCACGGCGGATCGCGATCGGGTACTGCGCGCGGCCCGGCTCGACGGTGGCCACGGGCTGCAGGTAGAAGCGGTTGATCATGTACGTCAGATTGTGCAACATGTTGGACCTCGTCCCGGTCTTGTGCGTGAGCTGGGCCCACTGTACGATCACACACTGATATGTCAATGTCATACAAGTTGAAGATGTTTGACCTCAAGCGCGATGGCGAGGTCTCGATCACGCAGCAGCTCGTGACGCTGTTCGCCACGCTCATCGACAGCGGCGAGCTCGCGCCCGGCGAGCGCCTCCCCGCGACCCGCGCGCTGGCCGCCGACGTATCGGTCAACCACCTCACGGCCGTGCGCGTGTACCGCCGGCTCGCCGAGCTGGGGTACGTCACGGCGGCGGTGGGGCGCGGCACGTTCGTGCGCCAGCGCGTGCCGGTCGCGCTGACGCCCGCGTCCGGCGGCACCGGCGCCGGCGCCGGAACCGCCGGCGCGCGCGGCGCACGCGCCGGCCGAGCGCCCGACGACGACTGGCAGGTCGGCATGCTCGCCGCGCGACCCGTCACCTACGCCGACGAGATGCTGCGCGACTCCCTGCACGCGCCGCTCGCAGGGGACGCGATCCCGCTCGGCTCGGGCTACCCCGACCCGGAGCTGTGCCCCTCCGCGGAGCTCGCCGCGCTCGCCGCGCAGATCACGCGCGACAATCCGCGCGCGATCACCGACTACCTCCAGGTCGAGGGCCTGCCCGAGCTGCGCGAGCGCCTCGCCGAGCTCGGCCGCGCGGCCGGCTACGCCACGAGCGCCGACGAGATCCTCGTCACGACCGGGGCGCGGCAGGCGATCGACCTGATCGCCCGCGCCGTGCTCGAGCCCGGCGACGTCGCCGTCGTCGAGTCGCCGACGTTCGCCGGCGCGCTGGCCTCGCTGCAGTCCACCGGCGCCCGCGTGCTGCCGATGCCCGTCGACGACGAGGGGGCCGACGTCGGCGCGCTCGAGCGCATCCTCGCGCGCCACGAGGTCAAGCTCGTCGTGCTGCAGGAGGCCTGTCAGAACCCGACCGGCGCCGATCTCTCGCCGGCGCGGCGCGCGCGCCTGCTCGAGCTCGCGCGCACCCGCGGCTTCTTCGTCCTCGACGACGGCGTCTACGCGACGATGCGCTTCGACGGACCGCCGCGACCGCGGCTGCGCGCCGAGGCTCCGTCGCACGTCATCTACGTCGACTCGATGTCCAAGACGATCGGCGGCGGGCTGCGGCTCGGCTGGATCGCCGCGAGCGGGCCGGTCCTCGAGCGCCTCGTCCAGCTGAAGATCGACGCCGACATCCACACCTCCGCGCTGCCGCAGTACCTCGCCGCCGCCTACCTGCAGGGCGACCGTCACGCCCAGCTCATGCGCGGCGCGCTTCCGGTCTACGAGGCGCGCCGCGACGCGCTCGTGGCGGCGCTCGAGCGCCACCTCGGATACGAGGCCACCTGGACCGTGCCGCAGGGCGGCAATCACATCTGGGTGACGCTGCGCGACCCGATCGACGAACGCGTCCTGTACGTCGAGGCGCTGCGCGCGGGCACGACGTTCCTCCCCGGCGGCGCCGTCACCGCCGAGAAGTCCTCGCGCACGAGCATGCGGCTGTCGTTCGGGCTCGTCGAGCCGCAGCTGCTCGACGAGGGCGTGCGCCGCCTGGCGGTGGCGCTGCGCGAAGTGCGCCGGCGTGGCCGCGCCGGCGCCACCGGCGCGTTGTCGTAGCCGCAGAGGGTCGGGTCGGTCTGACCCAAGGGCCGCTACCGGCGGCGGCGGCGCGCGACGAGCATGCGGTGACACCAGCGAAGGCGCCCACCGCGCCCTTCCGAAACCAAGGAGTCACCATGTTCACGAGCACGCTGAAGAAGTCGGTCCTGGGTCTCGCCACGGTCGCCGCCGTCACCGCCGTCATCCCCGCGACGGCCTCGGCATCGAACGTCAGCCGCACCGGCACCGACGGACACGTCCTGACCTTCACCGCCGCTGCAGGCGAGGCCAACAACATCGAGGTCTACTCCACGGCCGGCTCCGTGCTGATCTGGGAGCGCAACAACACCGACCCGCTGCTGGGCCAGCCCGCCGGCTGCGTGAACTACAACGCCGACCAGGTCTCCTGCCCGCGCTCGCTCATCTCGAGCGTGTACGTCCAGGGCGGCGACCGCAACGACAAGCTCGTCGCGCAGATCGACAGCTCGATCGGCGTCACGCTGTCGGGCGGCGCGGGCAGCGACTACGTCGACGTCAAGGGCACCGCGGGTGGCGCCCCGGGACCGAACACCCCGAACCTGCTCGGCGGCGAGGGCAACGACCAGGTCTACGGCTGGCAGTTCAGCGACAACCTCTCCGGCCAGAGCGGCGACGACATCCTCGGCGCCGGGCGCGGCAGCGACCGTCTCGACGGCGGCGTCGGAGCCGACCGCCTCGACGGCGGCGAGGACAACGACACGATCTACGCCCGCGACCGCTTCCGCGACGCCGTCGCCTGCGGCACCGGCGTCGACTCGGCCCGGACCGACAAGCCGAGGTCCGAGCAGTTCGTCACCGGCTGCGAGGCCGGGTTCTGACCCCGGCGCGCGGCGAGCACGACGAACCACACGAGCGGCCCGCCATCGGCGGGCCGTTCGCGCGCGTGGACGGCGGAGCGATGAAGCGTCGTACGCTGCCGCCGTGAACCGCCCCCGCGTCCGCCGGCTCGCCGAGCGCACCCTCGTCACGACCCGCCGCGCAACGGTCGAGTTCGTCGAGGACCGCGGCCACCGCTCCGCGGCGCAGATCAGCTTCTTCGCGATCCTCTCGTTCATCCCGCTCGTGCTGCTCCTGGCCGCGGCCTTCGGCCTGGCCTTCGACGACGGCGCCGTGCAGGAGCGGATCATCCGGACGGTCTTCGACAACGTCCCGCTCTCCAGCGGAGACGATCGCCCGCAGCTGGAGAAGGCCGTCGGCGACGCGCTCGACCAGACGGGAAACCTCGGCATCTTCACGACCCTGCTGCTGCTCGCCGCCGCCAGCGGCGTGATGGGCGCGCTGCGCCACTCGATCAACGAGGCATGGGACATCGCGGAGCGCCCGCCGCTGCTGCAGCGCAAGGCGCTCGACCTCGCGCTCGTGCTCGGCGGCACCTCGATCCTCGCGCTGAGCGTCTCGCTCACGGTCACCCACCGGCTCGCGGACATCGTCGACGACGAGGCCGGCGGCGGCTGGCTGCTGGGCGCGCTGCTGGACTTCGGCGGCGACGTGCTGCCGATCCTCTTCGTCGCGGCCGGGCTGCTGTTCCTCTACCGCGTCCTGCCGATGAGCAAGGAGCCGCTGCGCGACATCTGGCCGGGCGCGGTCGTCGGCGCGATCGGCCTGGCGATCGTCAAGCTCGGTCTCGAGCTCTACTTCGAGCAGTTCGCCGACTTCGGCGCGATCTACGGATCGCTGGGGGCGGCGATGGCGCTGCTGCTGTTCGTCTACGCGGCGGCCAACGTGATCGTGTTCGGCGCCGAGTTCGCGTCGGAGTGGGCGCGCGCCGATGACAGGCGGTCCAGCCCGCAGGGCTGATCGTTGTACATCCGGGCCATAGACGGCCGGTGATCTTTGGCCGTTCGGACAAAGCCCTCGATGAGCGTGGCGGCGAGCCTCCAGCCATGAAGCTCATCATCGGCATCGTCCGGCCCGACAAGGCGAACGACGTACTGGAATCGCTCTACCGCGCCGAGGTGCGCGGCATCTCCCTGAGCCGCGTTCAGGGTCACGGCGGCGAGCTCGAGCGCGTGGAGACCTACCGCGGCACGCGCGTGCAGATGGGCCTGGCGGAGAAGGTCCGCTTCGAGATCGCGGTGTCCGACGAGTTCGTGCAGACGACGATCGACGCGCTCTGCGAGGGCGCCCAGACCGGCGAGGTCGGCGACGGCAAGATCTTCGTCGTGCCGCTCGAGCGGGCGATCCGCATCCGCACCGGAGAGCGCGACCACGGCGCCGTCACCCCGGTCGGCAGATGACCGGGCTCCTCGCAGCCGCCCCCGCGGCGATCGACACGGGCGACACCGCCTGGATGCTCGTCGCGACGGCGCTCGTCCTGCTCATGACGATCGGCCTGGGCCTGTTCTACGCGGGGCTCGTGCGCGCGAAGAACTCCCTGAACACGTTCATGATGTGCGTCGCCGCGCTCGCGGTCGCGACGATCACGTGGGCGCTCGTCGGCTACTCGCTGGCCTTCGACGGAGACGCGAAGATCCTCGGCGGCCTCGGGCATGCCTTCATGAGCGACGTCGGCTTCGCGCCGCGGGACGGCACGACGATCCCGCAACTCGTCTTCTTCGCCTTCCAGGGGACCTTCTGCATCATCACGACCGCGCTCGTCTCGGGAGCCGTCGTGGAGCGCATGCGCTTCGGCCCCTTTCTCATCTTCGCGGCGTTGTGGTCGGTCCTCGTCTACGCGGTCCTCGCGCACTGGGCGTTCGGCGGCGGCTGGCTGGCGGCGCAGGGCACCCTGGACTTCGCGGGCGGCGTGCCCGTCGAGATGGGCTCGGGCTTCTCCGCGCTCGCGGCGGCCCTCGTCGTGGGGGCGCGCAAGGACTACGGGCGCCAGGCGCTGCTGCCGCACAACGCCGTCTACGTGCTGCTCGGCGCCGGCCTGCTGTGGTTCGGCTGGTTCGGCTTCAACGGCGGCAGCGGATTCAACACCGGCGCCAACAGCGTGCTGGCGTTCGCCAACACGCTGCTGACCCCCGCGTGCACGCTTCTGACGTGGTTCATGCTGGACTTCGTGCGCAATCGCCAGATCACCGCGATCGGCGCCGCCACGGCGATCATCGTCGGCTGCGTCGGGATCACGCCGGCGGGCGGCTTCGTCAGCCCGATCTGGGCGATGGTGCTCGGCGTGCTCGTGACGTTCCCGTGCTACGCCGTCGTCGCGTGGCGCCCGCGGACGCGCGTCGACGAGACCCTCGACGTCCTGGCCGCGCACGGCATCGCCGGCCTGACCGGGATCGTCTTCATCGGCCTCGTCGCCCAGAAGGACTGGAACGGGATCGCGGACGGCCTGTTCTACGGCGACGCCGGCCAGTTCTGGTCCCAGCTCGTCGCGGCGGCGGTCGCGCCGGCCTACGCGTTCATCGTCACGTACGCGCTTCTGCGCGGGCTGGGCGCGCTCATGCCGCTGCGCGGAACCGACCGCGACGAGGCGGTCGGGATGGACATCGTCCACCACGGCGAGGAGGCCTACGCCACCGGCGAGGGAGCGATCCTGCTCAACCCCGAGGCGGGCGAGGCCGAAGCGCGGCCGGTCGCCCAGCCGGTGTAGCGGCGGGCGCGCGTCCCGGCGCGCATGCGGGTGGGGTACGGTGGCGTTTCGCCCGCGAGACGTGCGGCGCGCCGCATCCCGCCCCTGTCGTCCTGAACGTGAGGTGACCGCATGAAGATGGTCATTGCCTACATCCGCCACGAGGCGTTCGAACCCATCCGCGCCGACCTGCTCGTGAAGGGCTTTCCGTCGCTGTCGGTCAGTGAGGTCAAGGGCTCGGGCCGCCAGAAGGGGATCACCGAGCGCTACCGCGGGGCGGAGCTGACGAACTACCTGCGGCCGAAGGTGAAGATCGAGTGCGTCGTCGCCCAGGGCGACGTGCGTCTCGTCGTCGACACGATCCTCAAGCACGCGCGCACCGGCGGCGTCGGCGACGGCAAGGTGTTCGTCCTGCCCGTCGAGGAGGCCTACCGCGTGCGGACCGGCGAGGCCGGCGAGGAGATCCTGCAGTCGCACCCCGACGCGTCGACCGCGGTCAAGTAGCTCCGCTCAGCGCAGGTCGCGGTACGTCAGCACGACCCGGCCGAGGGTGACGACGTCGCCGTCGCGCAGCTCGGCCTCGTCGACGCGGCGGCCGTTGACGAACGTGCCGTTCGTGCTGCGGTCGTCGAGGATCCGCAGGCGCTCGCCGCGCAGGACGACGATCGCGTGGCGCGCGGAGACCGTGTGGTCGTCGAGCCGCACGTCCGCGGTGACCCCGCGGCCGACGTGCGTGACGTCCGCGGTCAGCGCGAAGGCCTCGTCGCCGCACACGAGATAGCGGCCGCGCGCGAGCGGCGGCGGGCCGCCGGCGCCACGGGCGTCGCCGCCGCGCGGCGGCACCTCGATGGCAGCGGTCGGATCCTCGATCGCGTGTGTCTTCTGGACGATGGCGGTCACCTCTCGTTGCAGTCCAGCGCGCGCCCCTCAAGCCGGGATTAAGACCCTCGCATTCTCAGCAAGTTCGTACACGGCTCTTACATTCGCCTGACATCTTCGTCGCACTGGAACGAAGGAGGATGGCGAATGCGGACACGACGGATCGCAGTACTCGCGCTGAGCGGCGCGCTCGTCGCCGGCGGCACCGGCGCGGCGATCGCCGCGGTGACGAAGGACGACGCCAAGAAGACCGAGCAGGCGATCCTCGACGACGCGGCCAAGCGCCTGGACGTCACGCCCCAGAAGCTGCGCGACGCGCTCTCGGCGGCCCAGGACGCCCAGCTCGACCAGGCGGTCAAGGACGGCGACCTGACCCAGAAGCAGGCCGACGCCATCAAGGAGGCGCGCAAGGACTCCGGCCGCGTGCTCGGCGGGCCCGGTCTGCGTGGCCTGCACGGCCCCGGCGAGGTCATGAAGCTGCGCGGTGGCCCGGGCGGTCCGGGCTTCGGCAAGCACGGCTTCGGCATCCGCTTCGACCTCTTCGAGGATCTCGCCAAGGCGCTGGGCACGACGGACGCCAAGCTCAAGGAGTCGCTGCGCGACGGCACGTCGATCGCGGACGTCGCCAAGGCCAACGGCACGTCGCTCGCCGACGTGCGCGCCGCCGTCAAGGCATCGGTGAAGACGCACCTCGACAAGGCCGTCAAGGACGGCGACCTCACCCAGAAGCAGGCCGATGCGATGCTCGAGGGCATCTCCGAGAAGATCACGGCGATCGGCTCCGGAAAGGGCCTGCTCCTGCGCGGGCGGCACCACCGCTTCCACGGCGCACCGCCCCCAGGCGCGCCGAAGCCGGGCTCGTTCAGGCCGGGCGCACAGGACGCGCCGGACATCGTGATGCCGGCGGACGGCGTCTTGGACTGACGGACGCAGAGCGCAAGCACCGCCGGGCGGGCGACGGGCCCCTCCCCCAAGCCCTTCCGCCCGGCGGTGCGCGTCCGCCGGCGCCTCCGACGGGCAGCCCGGAGGCTCTCAGGAAGCTCCCAGGTTCTGTGCCGACAATGTCCGCATGTCGGCCCTCACCCCCACCGAGCCGCCGCACCGCGTTCTCGTCGTCGACGACGAGCCGAACATCGTCGACGTCATCTCGATGGCGCTGCGGTTCCAGGGCTTCAAGGTCGAGTCGGCGGGCACCGGGCGCGATGCGCTGGCCGCGGTGCGCAGCTTCGACCCGCACCTCATGCTGCTGGACATCATGCTGCCCGACATGGAGGGCTTCGAGGTCGCCGAGCGGCTCGGCGCACAGCGCGCGAAGGTGCCGATCATCTTCCTCACCGCGCGTGACGCGACGCAGGACAAGATCCGCGGGCTGACGAGCGGCGGCGACGACTACGTCACCAAGCCCTTCAGCCTCGAAGAGCTCGTCGCGCGGATCCGCGTCATCCTGCGGCGCACCGGCGCGGCGTCGCCGTCGTCGTCGCGGCTGACCTTCGAGGACGTCGAGCTCGACGAGGAGACGCGCGAGGTCTCGCGTGCGGGGCAGCCGATCGAACTGACGGCGACCGAGTACCGGCTGCTGCGCTACCTGCTGCTCAACCCGCGCCGGGTGCTCACGCGCGCCCAGCTGCTCGACCACGTCTGGGAGTACGACTTCGACGGCGACTCGCGCATCCTCGAGACGTACGTCAGCTACCTGCGCAAGAAGCTCGACCCGCACGGCCCGTCGCTCATCCAGACGGTGCGCGGCGTCGGCTACGCGCTGCGCCTGGCGCGGAGCTGAGCGGCGGCCACCGATGTCGCTGCGCGCGCGGCTCATCGTCGGGGTCGTGGCGCTCGCCGCGGTCGGGCTGCTCGTCGCCGGCGGCGTGACCTACGCCGTGCAGCGCGACTTCCAGTTCGGTCGCGTCGACGAGCAGGCGAGGTCAGCGCTGCCGCTGGTCGTCAACGAGCTCGAGGACAAGGGCGTCGTCGCGGACGCGTCCGGTCCCGGCGGCCCGAGACGCGGCGGCGGCAGGCCGGGTGACTCGCGGCCCGAGAGGCGCCCGCGCCCGGGCGGCAACCTCCCGTCCGCCGTCTACGGCGAGGCCCGCAGCGCGGCCGGCACGACGCTCGGCTCCGTCACGCCGGGGCTCGCGCTCGGCGAGACGGCGCCCGCCGCGCCCGACCTGCCCGACGACATCACGCCTGACGAGGCGATCACCGTCGGCGCGACGGGCTCGGACAGACCGCGCTACCGCGCGATCGCCGAACGCTCCTCCGGCGGCGGGCTGACGATCGCCGCGGTCCCGCTGACCGAGGTCGACGCCGCGCTCTCGCAGCTGCTGCTCATCGAGGGACTCGTGTTCGGCGCCGTCCTGCTCGCGCTCGGCGGCGGCGCCTGGTGGATCGTGCGCGTCGGGCTGCGCCCGCTGGACGCGATCGGCGCGACGGCCGGCGCGATCGCCGCCGGCGACCTGTCGCGCCGCGTCGACCACGCCGAGGCGCGCACGGAGGTCGGCCGCCTCGGCCTGTCGCTCAACGCGATGCTCGCGCGCCTGGAGGAGGCGTTCGCCGAGCGCCGCGCCAGCGAGGAGCGCCTGCGCCGCTTCCTCGCGGACGCCTCGCACGAGCTGCGCACGCCGCTGGCCTCGATCCGCGGGTATGCCGAGCTGTTCCGGATCGGCGCGGCGGCACAGCCCGAGGACGTCGCCAAGGCGATGACGCGCATCGAGGACGAGTCGGCGCGCATGGGCGTGCTCGTCGAGGATCTGCTGGCGCTCGCGCGGCTCGACGAGATCCCCGAGCCGGTCCGCGAGCCGGTCGACCTGACGGCGCTCGCCGCCGACGCGGTCGACGACGCGCGCGCGGTCGCCCCGGATCGGGACATCGAGCTGGCGGCGCCGGACGGCGCCGTCGTCGTCGACGGCGATCCGGGGCAGCTGCGCCAGGTGCTCGCGAACCTCATGCGCAACGCGCTCGTCCACACGCCGGCCGGCACCCGCGTCGAGGTGTCGGTCCACGCGCGCGAGGGCGCCGGGAGCCTGTCCGTGCGCGACTTCGGCCCGGGCCTGCCGACCGACGATCCCGCCGAGTTGTTCGATCGCTTCTGGCGCGGAGACGGTCCCGCCCGCCCCCACGGACGCGGGCGCGCCGGCGCCGGGCTGGGCCTGGCGATCGTCGCGGCGATCGTCTCGGCGCACGGCGGGACCGCACGGGCGGCCGACGCCGAGGGCGGCGGGGCGCGCTTCGAGGTGTCGCTGCCCCTACGCGCCGAGGCGGGCGCGGACGCACCGAAGCACGCGGCGCGTTGAATGGATCATCTAGTCTGCCGCCGGTGCTGAAGAGGGTTCGACGGCTGCCGTCGCGTGCATGGAAGGCCCTGCGCCGAGGCGCGCCCGTGATCGGCGGGCTGCTGCTCGTCGCGGGCGCTGCGTACGCCGTCAAGACACAGCTGCTCGACGACGACGACAGGGCCGCCGCCGCGCGGCTGACCGTGCAGGTCCTGCCCCCGGGGACGTTCGCGGCGGCGCACCCGTATGCGCCCTACTACGTCGTCCCGCGCAAGCGCTTCGCCGATCCGTCGAAGCTCACGCGCCTCGCGCGCAACAACCTCGTGACGAAGCCGGAGAGCGCGGTGAGCAAGGGCGCGCTCGCCGGCAGCCCGCAGGTCGTGCGCCTGTCGCTGCGCGCCGCGTCCGACCGTCCGGTCACCGTCGACGCGGTTCGCGCGAAGGTCATCAGCGACGCGCGGCCGCTGCGCGGCTGGTTCACCGCGCTGCCCGGCTGCGAGGTCGAGCCGGTGCAGCGGGCTCGGCTCAACCTCGACAAGCCGAAGGCCGCGGCGCGCTACGTCGGCGCCGACGACCGCGACGCCAGGACGCTCTCGCTCGAGGTCGGCCGGACGACCCCGCAGGTGATCGAGCTGCACGCGTCGACCCGGCGTCACCGCGTCGCGTGGGTCGCCGAGCTGACGGTCCGCAACGAGGACGCAGACCCCACGACGATCGTCGTCGACGACGGCGGCAGGCCGTTTCGCGTGACCTCCGAGCGCTCGAGCCGGTCCTACCGCCCGATCTACGGGCAGTCGGGGATCATCGGCTACGCCCGCCAGAAGCCGGCCTTCGAACGCTGCTGACCCGCTGCGCGCTCAGCGCGTGCGGTCCTGCCAGCGCAGCAGCCCGAGCAGGAGGTCGACGTGACCCTTCGCGTCGTCGAGCGCGTGGTGCGTCTTTGAGTCCTTCGGGCCGAGCAGGGCGCTTGGCATGCGGCGCTTGATCGCGTCGCGCACCGCGCTGTGGGTGAGCGCGGCGTAGGCGGACTTCATGTCCAGGTGCGCGGACTGGCCGAAGGGACTGCGGCCCGCGTACTCGTGCAGGTAGTACTGGGTGAAGTGCCAGACGAAGCCGAGCGGATAGGCGGCGAGCACCGGCAGCGCATCGTGCTCGGCGGCGAGACCGTCGATCCATGCGGCGAACGCGGGCAGCGCCTCCTCGGGCGGGCGCCCCTCCTGCTCGAGCGTCGCCCGATCGAAGCCCGTCACGCGGAGCGCCTTCTCCACGTAGCGGTCGGTGATCGGGCGCAGGATCGCGTAGAAGCTGTTGCCGTCGGCCTCGGGGTCCAGCGCCTCCAGCGCGCCGTCCTCGTCGCGGATGGCGGCGGCGCAGGCGCCGAGCGAGACCATCGAGCTCGTGCCCGGCACGTGGCCGTCGGGCTCGACGTCGACGGAGATGTAGAGCTCGCGCGTCATGCGCGCCAGCCTGCCATACGGACGCCCGCGACAGCCCGCCGGATGCGAGGCGCCCTCAGCGCCCCACCCCGCCCAGCGCCTCGATCGCGCGCTCGAGATGGCGCTCCTCCAGCCGGATGTGGCTGTGCTGGCTCATCGAGCGCGGCGCCACGCCGATCGCCTCGACCGGCGGCGCGTTGGCGAGCACCGGCACGACGACCAGCAGCTCGACGCGCACCGACCACGGCCAGCGCGTCGCCATCGGCTCCGCGGTCGTCGGCTCGGAGACGACCTCGGCGATGCCGAACACCCGCTGCCAGCCCGAGGCGTAGAGCACGAGGCGGTCGCCGGTGGCCATCCGCGGCCGGCGCGGGAACGCCGTGCGGCCGGGATCGAGGAGCCGGCTTCCCGCCGCCAGCCAGTGATCGGCCATGGGGGCGTCGCCCGTTCCGTGCGCCTTGAGGAAGACCGCGCGATCCACCCGTTCGGTCTATCAGGAACGTGGGTACGCGGCCGCCCTTTCACCCGAGAGGAAGGACCCCACATGATCCATCGCCTTGATCGCATCCTCACCGAGATGCCGCCCCCGTCGGACCCCGACCCCGCCGGCGCGGCGCGGGTCCAGGAGCTCCTGGGCGGCAAGTTCGGCGAGATGTCGACGTTCATGAACTACACGTACCAGTCGTTCAACTTCCGCAACAAGAAGGCCGCGCGACCCTTCTTCGACCTCATCGCGAACATCGCCGCCGAGGAGTTCGGCCACATCGAGCTCGTCGCCGTCGCGATCAACACGATGCTCACCGGCGCGACCCCGACGGACGACGGCAAGGCGCCGAAGGGCTCGATGACCCATCTCGCCGACCAGGTCATCAACCCGCATCACTTCATCGCCGGCGGCCAGGGCGCGCTGTGCCAGGACTCGCGCGGGCTGCCGTGGACGGGCGACAACGTGTTCTCGTCGGGCGACCTCGTCGAGGACCTGACGCACAACTTCTTCCTCGAGACCGGGGCGCGCAACAACAAGCTCAAGACCTACGAGATGTGCGATCACCCGGCCGCGCGGGCGCTCACGGGCTACCTGCTCGTGCGCGGCGGCGTGCACCAGGTCGCCTACGCGCGCGCGGTCGAGATGCTGACCGGCGCGGACCTGACGAAGATGTTCCCGTCGCCGCGGATCCCGACGGACAAGATCCCCGAGAGCAAGAAGCACATGGACAAGGGCAGCCACACGAAGCTCTACCGCTTCTCGCCCAGCGACTACCTCGAGCTGGCGGCCGTGTTCAACGGCCCGCACCCGGAGACCGGTGAGCCGCTGGAGGTCGTCGACGAGGCGCCGGAGGGCTTCCCGATGCACGACCTGCCCTCGCAGCCGGCGGTGTTCGCGCCCGACTACGCGCCCGAGGAGATCCGCGAGATCGCCGACAAGCTGCGCAAGAAGGCCGGTCTGCCCGACGAGCCGACCGGCGAGTACGCCGACGACACCGGCAACGGCTCGAAGGCGGGCACGGCGAAGAAGGCCGTCAAGAAGGCCGTCTCCAAGAAGTAGTCGTTCAGCGCCAGCGCACGAGCGCGCGCACGCGGCGGCCCGTCCGGGCCGCCGCCCCGCGCACGCCGCCCCCGGCGTCGCCGCCGGTGATCGAGCGGTGCAGCAGCTGCATCGGGTGAAGCAGCGGCAGCGGCCTGCCCTTGCGCTCAAGGTGCGCGGAGATCTGCAGCGTGCAGCCGGGATTGGCGGCGGCGATCGCCTCGGCCCCGGTCGCCAGCAGGTTGTCGGCCTTGCGCTCGCCCAGCCGGCTCGCCGGCTCGGGCCGCGTGAGGTTGTAGATCCCGGCCGAGCCGCAGCACAGCTCCCACTCGGCCGGCTCGACGAGCGTCAGGCCGGGGATCGTGCGCAGCAGCTGGCGCGGCTGGGCGCGGACGTTCTGGGCATGCGCGAGGTGGCACGCGTCGTGGTAGGCGACCGTCATCTCGACCGGGTGGCGCTTGGCGCGCGGCGCGTGCTCGGCGAGCAGCTCGTGGACGTCTCGCGCCCGCCCCGCCAGCGCCGCGGCGCGCTCGGCCCAGTCCGGCTCGTCGCGCAGCAGGTGGCCGTAGTCCTTGATCGCCGAGCCGCAGCCGGCGGCGTTGACGACGACGTGGTCGTAGTGCTCGAAGGCCTCGATCGTCGCCTTGGCCAGCGGCAGCGAGTCCTCCTCCTGACCGGCGTGCAGCCCGAGCGCGCCGCAGCAGCGCGGCGCCCGCGGCGCGTGGACCTCGAAGCCCTCGGCGGCGAGCACGGCGACCGTCGCGGCGTTGACGTCGCCGAAGTACGCGCGCTGGACGCAGCCCTGCAAAAAGCCGACCGTGCCGCGTTTCTCGCCGGCCGCCCGCGTCACGCCCGGCACGCGGCGGGCGGTGTCGCGCAGCGTCACCGGCGGCGCGAGCTCGGTCAGCGTGCGCACGATCGGCCAGCGTCCGAGCAGCTTCGAGCGCTGGGCCCACGCGGCGAGACCCGTGCGCCGCGCGAACACGAGCAGCGGGACCGTCGCGCGCAGCCGCGACGGGTAGGGGAATGTCGAGAACAGCATGCGCCGCAGCAGCCGCTCGCTCGGCGTGCGCGGATGGTTGCGCTCTACCTGCTGGCGCGTGTCCTCGATGAGCAGGTCGTAGCGCACGCCCGACGGGCAGGCCGTGACGCACGCCATGCAGCCCAGGCAGTTGTCGAAGTGGCCGACCATCGTGTCCGAGAGGACGCTGCCTTCCTGCAGGCCCTCGCTCATGAGGACGATGCGCCCGCGCGGCGAGTCCATCTCCTCGTTCCAGAGGACGTAGGTGGGGCACGTCGGCAGGCAGAAGCCACAGTGCACGCAGTCCTCGATGAGGTCGACCTGCGGCGGCTTGTGTGTGTCGAAGGCGGTCATGAGGGATTCAGATGCCGCCGACGTAGATGCCGGGGTTGCAGGTGCACGTCGGATCGAAGCGCTGCTTGACGCGGCGCATCAGCACGACGGCCGGGTCCTCGACGTGGTCCCACGGATCGAGGTGCGCGCGCACGTGGGCGGGCGCGTCGAGCACGACGCAGGCCGACGGCGCGAGCACCTTGCGCAGCCGCGCGATCGCGGTGACGAGCTCGCCCGGCGCGGTCGCCGGCAGGCCGATCCACCACAGCCCGAGCGCGGCGCGGCCGACGAGCGTCGCGCCGGCGATCTGCGCGGCGACGCAGGCGTCGGCAAGCCCGCTCGGCCGGCCGGAGACGCGCACGACGGCGCCGCCCTCGTCGCTGCGCTGCGCCGCGCGCTGGCGTGCCCACAGCTCGCCGTCGTCGCCGGTTGCGGCCGCGTCCAGGCCGAGCTTCGCCAGCACGCCCTCGGCCGCGGCGGCCTGCGCGCCCGCTGCGATGCCGCCGAAGCGCGCGAGGATCGAGCCGGTCTGGGCCTCCCAGCGCACGTCGATCGCCTGCGCCTCCAGTGAGCTCGACGACAGCGCGATCGCCGCCCGCTGCAGCGCGGCCGGGTCGCCCGTCGCGCCGGTCGCGGTCGCCGGCGCGGGCGCGCGCGGGTGCAGGCGCACGGCGATCTCCGTGATGAGCCCGAGCGTGCCGAACGATCCGCTGTAGAGCTTGGCCAGGTCGTAGCCGGCGACGTTCTTGATCACCTTGCCGCCCGCGCGCGCGAGAGAGCCGTCCGACAGGGCGACGGTGATCCCCAGCGCGAGGTCCCGCGCGGCGCCGTAGCGATGGCGCAGCGGCCCGGAGTCGCCGGTCGCGATCGTGCCGCCGATCGTGGCGCGTTCGCCCTCGCCGAGGGGCGGGTCGAGGGCGAGCATCTGCCCGCTGCCGGCGAAGAGCTCGTCGAGCGCGCGCAGTGTGACGCCCGGCTGGACGACGGCCGTGAAGTCGCCGACGTTGTGCTCGAGGACGGCGTCCAGGCCCGCCGTGCACAGCTCGACGGCGCACTCGACGCCGGGACTGCCCCACGGCTTGGTCCCCGCGCCGGCGATCCGCACGCCGACGCCGTCGGCGGCGCACGCCCGCAGCAGCGCTGCGGCCGCCTGCGCCGTCTCGGGCGTGTGGCTGTGCACCGCCTGCACCCTCAAAACCGCTCCGCGATGCCGTCGCGCTCGAGCGGGTGCACGCGGTAGGGGCCGGGCACCTCGCCGCACAGGCGCGGCGTCGGCATGACCTTGCCGGGGTTGGCGAGGCCGCGCGGGTCGAACGCACAGCGCAGGTGCTGGAACGCGGCAAGGTCGGGCTCGTCGAACATGCTCGGCATGTAGTGCTTCTTGTCGACTCCGACGCCGTGCTCTCCGGTGATCGAGCCGCCCGCGTCGACGCACGCCTTGACGATCATCCCGGCGAGCTCCTCGGCGCGCTCGGCCTGCTCCTCGCCGTCGTAGAGCACGAGCGGGTGCAGGTTGCCGTCGCCGGCATGGAAGACGTTGGCGACGCGCATGCCGTACTCCTCCGACAGCGCGGCGATCCGCGCGAGCACCTCGGGCAGCTTCGTGCGCGGGATGACGCCGTCCTGGACGTAGTAGTTCGGCGCGAGTCGGCCCATCGCGGCGAACGCCGCCTTGCGCGTGCGCCAGATCAGCGCGCGCTCGACGTCGTCCTGGGCGATCCGGATCGAGGTGGCGTCGTTGCGCTCGCAGATCGCCACGACATCATCGAAGCAGGCGTCGCACTCGGCGAGCGAGCCGTCGAGCTCGACGATCAGCGCCGCGCCCGCGTCGGTCGGAAACCCGGCGCCCACGGCCTGCTCGGCCGCGCGGACGGTGAGGTTGTCCATCATCTCGATGGCGCCGGGCACGACGCCGCCGGACACGATCTCCGACACGGTCTCACCGGCCTGGCCGGTCCCGGCGAAGAACGCCACCATCGTCTTGACGGTCTCGGGCTTGGGCACGACGCGCAGCGTGATCTTCGTGCAGATGCCGAGCGTGCCCTCCGAGCCGACGAACGCGCCGAGCAGGTCATAGCCGGGGACGTCGAGCTCGCGGCCGCCGAGCGTCACGACCTGGCCGTCGGCCAGCACGACCTCCAGGCCCGTGACGTAGTTCGTCGTGAAGCCGTACTTGAAGCAGTGCGCGCCGCCGGAGTTCTCGGCGACGTTGCCGCCGATCGAGCAGACGATCTGCGAGGACGGATCGGGCGGATAGAAGTGCGTCGGGCCGACGGCGAGGCTGACCTCGGTGTTCGTCACGCCCGGCTCGACGACGATGCGGCCGTTGTCGAGGTCGACCTCCAGCACGCGCCGCATGCGCGTGACGGCGATCAGCACGCCCTCGCGCACCGGCAGCGCGCCGCCGGAGAGACCCGAGCCGGCGCCGCGTGCGACCCACGGCACGCCGGCATCGGAGCAGGCGCGCACGACGTCGCGGACCTCGCCCGCGCTGCCCGGCAGGACGACGGCGCCCGGCGTGACGCGGTACTGCAGCAGGCCGTCGGACTCGTACGTGCGCAGCTGGATCGATTCCGTGAGGACGTGCTCGGCGCCGCAGATCGCACGCAGGCGCTCGAGCAGCGCGGGGCCCAGCGCAGCGGGCGCGGTCGGAAGGATGTTCTCGGCGAGCTCGGGCACGGATGGCAGCCCGGGAAGGGTACGCGACTGAAACTCGCGGCCCCTTAAGGTGTTCTGTCGTGTGCAGCGCGTACGGTCGCGCTTCCTACCCGGGCGAGAGGATTCCGATGTCGCAACAGACCTACGTGTTCACCGCCGAGCTCATGGGGTGCGAGGGCGTGCGCCGCACGATCCTCGTGCGCGACGATCTGACCCTCGTCGATCTGCACTACGCCCTGCAGTCGGCGTTCGGCTGGGACGACGACCAGCTCTACTCGTTCTGGCTGCACGGCGCGTTCTGGGGCGCCGAGGACGAGCACTACACGCACCCCTACCACGCCGCCGCCAGCGATCCGCGCGGCCGATCGGCGGTCGCGCGGCTCGACGAGCTGGCGCTGGGCGAGGGGCAACGGATCGCCTACGTGTTCGACTTCGGGCGCGAGCAGCGCGTCATCCTCGTGCTGCGCGAGATCCGCGCCGGCGGCGGTCCCACGCTCGCGCGCTGCATCGAGCGTGTCGGTGTCGCCCCGCCGCTGCGCGAGGACCTGCCTGCCCGCGAGCCCGACCCCGACACCGGGCAGGCGACGGTCGAGTTCGTCGCGCTGATGTCCGAGGAGGGCGACCCGGCGTAGCGCGCGTCGTCGTCGCCGCGAGGGCGGCGACCGACGCCGTCCCGGCGCGGTCGGCCGGAACTACTCGGGCGCGACGAGCGCTGCGGGCGTGAGCGCGTAGAACGTCGCCGCGGTAGGGCCGCCGGCGGGCGTCGTGCCGCCGATGACCTCGAAGAGCGGCTTCGTGCCGATGAGGCCGCCGTTGGCCTGGACGAAGGCGTCGGCTTCGGCGCGGCGGTCCTCCGGGACCGCGCCGGCGTTGAGCACGATCATCCCCTCGGGGCGGTCCTCGGTCTGCACGAGCGGCAGGTCGAGCAGGATCTCACGGATGTCTTGGGGCATGGAGCCGACGAGCGGAACCGCTCACCCTTCGTTTCGCGGGCAACGACCGATCGCCGGAACAATAGAACGTCCTGCCGAGATCGGATCGGTTCAAGCGCGCTCCGATACGACCCCAGATCGACGCCGAGACCCCGACGCGAGGCTCTATCCTGCCGGACGTGGTCGTCGACCCCGAGGCCGCTGGTCGGGTCCTTCATGGACGCGCCATCGCGCGCGCTGCGGACAGGCGAAGGGCGCGAGGAACATGAGGCTCCAACCCCTGCGCGACGGGGATCCCCGGGCCCTGTCGGCCCTCTGCGAGTCGCGTGGCCGCGCGGTGTACGCGTACTGCCTGCAGGTCGCGGGCGACGCACAGGCGATGGAGGCGGCTGCGAGCGCCTTCGCCGACTTCCGGCTCGCGGTCGTCGGTGCGGGCGACCTCACAGAACGCGAGGCGGAGGCACTGCTGCGAGCGAAGACCCGTCGTGCGGCAGCGCGCCGCGGCGTCAACGCCATGGCTGCCAGCAGGCTCGACTCCGTCGCGGACGGGTGCGAGGGGCAGGAGATCAGGCTCGTCCGGTACTCCGAGGGCAGCGCTGCGCCCGCCGTCGAGAAGGTCTTCGCGGCGCACGTCGCAGACTGCCACCTGTGCGCGACCGCGCTGACGCGGCTGCACGCCGGAGAGCGCGCCCTCGAGCGGCCGCCGCTGGCCCCGCTGCCGCTGCGCGTGACCGACGAGATCCTGTGGGCGATGGCGCTCGTGGCGCCTGTTCTGGCATGCGAGGGCAACGCCGCGCTCGTACAGCGGGAAGCACTGAGCCTGCTCAGTGCGCCGGACCCGGCGAACCCCGCGCAGGCCGCACCCGTCACGGCACCCGCGGCCGCCGCCGCCCGCGAGCCCGACGCGCGCCCCGAGCCGGTGTCCACCATGCCCAGCGCCGCCGACGGGTCGCGACGGCGCTTCCCAGGGCGACGCCCGCGGCCGACGTCGGCGCCCATGGCGACGTGGGGGGCCGCGTTCGCCGGCGCCGCCGGCGCGGCGTTCGGGATCGGCCTCGTGCTGCTCACGAACGACGACACGACGCCGTCGCGGCCCCCGACGGGCATCGCCGGCGTCGCCGCGGCAGCGACCCCGTCGGTCTCGACGACGCCGAGGCCCGGGGCGACGGCATCCGCGACGAGCGGGTCGGCGGGCAAGCTGCGTATCGAGGCCATCGCGACGACCGTGCATCCCGTCCTGGGCGAGATCGGCCCGGGCGCGCGGGTGAGCGTGCACGTGCGCATCACCAACGGCATGGGTCGTGCCGCACGGGCCCGGCGCCCGGTGCTGTACGTGGGAGACACCGCGGTCGATCTCGCCGCCGTCTCCACCACGACCGCGACCTCGCCGATCGCCGCGCTGGATGCCGGCGCGGTCGCCGAGGGGCGCCTGCGCTTCGACGCCGCGCGATCGGTGGCGGACGAGCTGACCACCTCCGCGGTCCGGCTGCGCATCTCCGGCCGCAGCGTCCCGCTCAAGCCGGTGATCGGCTCACCGGCGGCGCCGACCTGAGACGCCCCGGCTGGAACCGCCCTGCTGAAGCCGACGAGCGGATTCGAACCGCTGACCCCTTCATCACGAGTGGCTCCGGAGGCCTTATCGCTGTCCGGCGTTGGCTTGCGCGACCAGCGCAAATGCCTGCTCAGACACGGTTTCCTGACGTTGTCGTCGGCGGCGCACCGGACACCGGTGGACGCCGTTTGCCAACCAGGTGTTGGCGGAAATGTCGGCGGGTTTCGGTGGCGTCGGCTCGCGTCAGGACGAGCTATAGCTCGACGAGCCGGCGGTCGCTGCGCGCTGCGGCCGCCAAGCCGCGGTCGGTGGTCAGGACGCGAACGTCGAGCGCTCGCGCCAACGCCAGGTACCCCGCGTCATAGGCCGTGAGCCCTTCGCGGAGCGCCCACACATCACGCGCGAGCGGCGCCACCGGATGACGAATCACACGAAGCGCAAGCAGCAGATCCAGCGCGCGGTCTGCCCGCTCAGGCGAAAGGTCACTGCGTCGCAGCAGACCTCTCAGCGCTGAGATCGCCTCGATGTGGAAATGCTCGGGGACATCGAGCTCGGCGACGGCCGCAAGCTCGGTACGGATCGCCGCCGCGAGCGGCGCGCCCGTAAGCAGGTCGACTATCGCGCTCGCATCGGCGACCAGGCGCGTCACCGGCGACGCTCGTCAGCGATGACCTCCGCTGCCGGCGTCGGCGCGTCCGCACGCGGCGGCAACGCATCGACATCGCGGAGCCACTGGCTCATGGTGGGTCGACCGGCTGCGACCCGCAACTCGTCAAGCACGTAGTCCGACAGCGTCCGCCCCTCCTGAGCGGCCCGGACCTTCAGCTGCTTGTGCAACTGCTCGGGCACATTCCGAACCTGGATCGTAGACATGCAATACAGCCTAAGTGCATGCCAATCGCATGTCAACGACCTTCACCATCGGCGGGTGCCCGAGGCCAGCCCACGAGTCATCGGATTTCGAGGCGACGCGCACCTTCTACACCGAGATGCTCCGTCTCGAGGAGGGTAGCTTCGGCGGCGGTTACGTCAGCTTCGGGTCGGGTCACGCGCCGGTAGTTTTCCGCGCCGCCAGGCGCGACGCCCGTGCTGCCCGATATGGGGGACGTCGTTCGCGCGAAGCCGTCGATGCTGCGCACGTCACGGCGGTCCGGTCCGGACACGAGGTCAGCTACGGTCCGGTTGACGAGCCCTGGGGCGTCCGTCGTCTCTTCGTTCGGGATCCGCGGTGGGTCGTGATCACGTGCTGGCGCACGACTGATCCCAGACCACTCCCGCATCCTCGTGCGTACCTCGAGCGGGTACCCGCGACTGCACGTACGAGGCACCGGGATCAGTTCGTCCACCGACTGGCGATAGCGCTGCTCGTCGCGCATTCCGAAACGCTTGCGGGCCGATCGCGCCGCTTCCCCGTCTCGTCCAACGGTCGAGCGGGCCGGGCCCGTGGCAAGCGCGACGTGAGGGCCGCGCCCCAGCGGGTTCTGCGCGTCGCGTCGTCGCTCGCCGTGGCTCGCCTCCTGAGGGCGTCGCTGACTATTTGTAGGCGATGCCGGCGCTCGCCGGGCCGGTCAGTGGCAGGATCTGGACGTCGCGGAAGCCCGCCTCGCGACACCATCCGGCGAAGTCGCCGCCTGTGAAATCGAAGGCGTCGCCGAACTCGATCAGCATGTTGAGCGACATCATCAGGCCGAACGCGTTCTCGCGCCGGGCGTCGTCGATGAGGTTCTCGATGATGATGAACGCGCCTCCTTCGGGCAGCGCGTCGTACGCCGATCTGATCAGATGCATCTTCCCCTCGAGGTTCCAGTCGTGCAGGATGAGGCCCATCGTGATCACATCGGCTTGGGGGAGCGGATCGGTGAGGAAGTCGCCCGAGGTCACGGCCACGCGCTCGTTGAGCCCGGCCGCTGCGATGGCCTTCTCGGCGATCGGGGCGACAACCGGCAGGTCAAAGCTGGTGCAGCGCAAGTGCGGATGGCGGGCGGCGAGCGCCGCAGAGAGCCGGCCCGTGGCGCCTCCGACATCGCAGAGCGTCTCGTACTTCGAGAAATCGAACTTCTCGGCCAGCGCTTGGAAGTTGCCCGTCGAGATGCCCGCCATCGCCTGCATGAACTGCTCGAGGCGCGCTGGGTCGCTGTAGAGCTCGTCGAACATCGGCTTGCCGGTGTGCTTGATCTCGTTCTGTGGCTTGCCGGTCTGCAGTGCTTCGGTGAGGTCGCCCCAGAATCGATAGAGCCGCGCGTTGCTCATCTCCAAGATGCCGCCGATATAGGCAGGGCTGTCCTTGTCGAGGAACACCGCGCTGTCAGCCGTGTTGCTGTAGCGGCCCTCGCGGCCGTCACCGTCGCGCTCGAGCAACTTCAGCGCCACGAGGGTGTCCAGAAAGTCATAGATCGCTCGCTCGTGAAGGCCGATGCGTTCGCCGATCTCCTCGCCATTGAGAGAGCCGGCAGCCAGGTGGGTGAACAGCTGCAGTTCGACCGCCGACAGCACCACTTTCGATGGCCAGAAGCCCATCCCGACCTGCATGATGTGAGACGGATTGACCTCGGCCTGTGACATCTGCGACTCCATTCGTCGTGACGCGTCCTCGAGCACGCGTCGCCTGTAGCGCCACGCTACATCCTCACCCGGAGCGCGATCCATCGTCGGCGCCCGCGGTCGTGACCGGGATCGTTTCGGGCGTCGGCCTTGGAGGCCGCCGCACAGTCCGGACAGTCAACCTCGGCCGGCCGCCGAACGAGACATAGGCGCTTCTGCATTGCGACTGAGCAGCCGCGCCGCTGGACGACAGCGTTCCCCGATCGCGTGCGAGGAGCGCTCAAAGGCGACAGAATGCGGAGGGCTGCATCTCCCCCACCCGCTGGCGTGCGCGCGAGCGAACCATCCTCGCGCACGCGATCTCGCCGCAGAACAGCATGTTGCGTCCGATCCAGCAGGCGCAGCGCACCGCGCGCAGCGCTCGCCGGCTTCCAGGTGCGCGTCTGAGCTGCGCAAGCACCGACGTAGTCCGCATCGCAACCGCGCATGTAGGCCGCTCGCGCGAGCAGCTCCAAGTCCGCCGCGCCGAGGCGCTCCGCCGCATCAGCCGCCGTCAGCGCGTCTACGCCTTGACCACGCACACGACTCGCGATCCCGCTCGAGCTCGGCTACCGCACCACGCAGCGACAGCGTCCCACGAACGCTGCCCTCACCGATCGCGTGCACACCGTCGCGCGAGCATGGACTGCCGGCGCCGTCGATCACTCGACGAGCGGCACCCGACGCGTCGAGCCCGTGCGCTTGCGCGAGGAGCGGCACTCGGAATCGCCGCCCGAGAGCGCTGGTCGCACGTGTGGGCCTCGGGCGAGCTTCGGCTCCGCGATGACGTCGATGCCGCTTAACCTTCGATCGTGGCAGGCGAAGAGGACAAGGCAGAGATCGACGCTGGCCGCGCGGCGCTGGCGCGCGGCGCGTGGGCGCTGGCGCGCGAGCGCTTCGGAGCGGCGTTGGCCGTCCGCGAGACGCCCGAGGCGTACGAAGGCCTTGGTATGGCCGCTCGCTACGAGCTCGATGCGATCGCCGCGTCAAGTGCACACGAGCACGGCTACCGGCTCGCGCGCTCGAGGGAAGACGCGGCGGCGGCGGCGCGCCTCGCGATCCAGCTCGCGTATGACGCGTACGCGTTCCGCGGGCCTGCGGAGGCGTCCGGATGGGTGGAGCGCGCTGCGCTGCTCGTGGATGCCCAGCCGCCGAGCGTCGCGAGCGCGTGCGTGCCTCTGTTGCGCGCTCACTTCGCTCTCGCCAATCACGACCCGGAGGCTGCGCGCAGGGAGGCGGCGAAGGCGAGCGCGATCGCGCGCTGCGTGGGGGCGGTCGACGTGGAGATGCTGGGGTTGGCTGTTGAGGGTCTGGCTCAGGTCAGCTGTGGCGAGATCGAGGAAGGCATGCGACGGCTCGACGCTGCGGCAGCTGCAGCCGTGGGCGGTGAGATGACCGATGCGGACTCGATCGAGAGCGTGTGCTGCTACGTGATCGACGCCTGCAAGCGCGTTCGTGATCTCGAGCGCGCGAACGAATGGTGCGTGCGCGTGCGCGAGATCGCGACGCGCTTCGGCGATCGCCAGATGTTCTCTGTGTGCCGCACGCACTACGCCGACGTGCTCTTGTGGAGCGGCGACTGGGTGCGCGCCGACGCGGAGCTCACCGCGGCGGTCGCGGAGCTGAGCTCGATCAGGCCGGGGCGCGAGGTTGATCCGCTTGCCCGGCTTGCGGAGCTGCGGCGCCGCCAGGGGCGCACGCGTGAAGCCGAGGAACTGCTTGTCCGCGCCAAGCCGCACCGCTTCCATGCGCTCGTCGAGGGCCTGCTCGCGCTCGACCGCGGCGACGTGCAGATTGCCCGCGAGGCCGCTGAGCGGTTCTTGCGGCGCATCGGCGAAGACGATCGCTTCGAGCGCGTCGCCGGGCTTGAGCTGTTGGTTCGTGCGGCTCTGGCGGATGGCGACGTCACGGCCGCCGGGCGGGCGGCGGAAGACATCGCCACGATCGCCGCCACGATCCCGAGCTCTCCGTTGCGCGCCACATCGCTGGTCGCGGCCGGACGGATCTCCGCTGCTCGAGGAGACGCCCCCGCCGCGGTCGCGCTGCTGGAGGACGCCGCTGATCTGTTTGACGCGGCGGGCGCCGCCTATGACGCCGCGCAGGCCCGGCTCGACCTCGCGTCGGCGCTGCTCGCCGCCGGCCAGGACGGGCGCGCTGCGAGGCAACGCGTTCGTGCGCGAGACGCCCTGCGAGCGCTCGGCGCGCGGCTGCCCGAGGACGCGGTCGGCGCGCTCTCACCCCGCGAGGCCGAGGTCTTGCGGCTCGTCGCGCGCGGGATGTCCAACGGCGACATCGCCCAGCAGCTGGTCCTGAGCGTGCGTACCGTCGAGCGGCACGTCGCCAACGTGTACGACAAGATCGGCGCGTCCGGCCGAACGGCGCGCGCCATCGCCACCGCTTGGGCGCACACCCACGGCATTGCGTAACACCCCGCACGCGAATGGGTACCGGCACCGATGCGCCGCGGCCATCCCGGACCTAGCCTGAAGCCAACGATCAGCCACTGCGAGGGGGAGTCATGCCGAAGGCATCCAGACAGACCGCGTCTGACACGATGGCGATCGACGGATACAAAGGCCATTACCAGAACTTCGACGGTGGCTACACCGTCGGTTTCGAGACCTACACGGCCGACGCCGACCTCGCAGAGCTGTTTGAAGGTCTGCCCGACGATCGCTGCCAGTCACCGCACTGGGGCTACGTCGTCAAGGGCAAGCTGACGTACAAGTTCGCCGACCACGATGAGACATTCGAGGCAGGCGAGGCCTACTACGCGCCCGCGGGTCACACCCCGTTCTTGCACGCCGGTACCGAGCTCGTCGAGTTCAGCCCGACCGGCGCGCTCAGCGAGACGATCGCCGTCGTCGAGGAGAACCTGCGGGCGGCCGGAATCGAGCTCTCATGAGAGCGTCGACGACGGCCCTCACGCGCGAGGAGCTGATCGGCATCGAGGCATCTCGCTCCCTCTCCCACGCGATCGACCTGGACGGAGCGACCGTACTGTGCGTTCCCGCCGCGCCCGACGCGGCCATGCTCAACCGCATCGTCGGTCTCGGTATCGACCGGCCCGCGACCGAGGAGGACGTAGACCAGGCGCTGGCCGCTATCGGGCCCGGCGTATCGTTCTACGCTGCAGTGGCGCCAGCGACGCGACCCGCCGAGCTGCCGCAGTGGCTTCGCGCGCGGGGACTTAAGCCAGGGTGGGGATGGATGATCTTCCGCCGCGGTGTTGAGGATCCGCCGGCGGCGCAGACGGCCCTGCGCCTCGTCGATGTCAATACCCCCCAGGAGCGCGCGGCGTTCGCGCGGGTCGCGCGGACCAGCTACGGCCTGCCCGAGGCGATCGAGCCCACCCTGGCTTCTGTCTCCGACAACGGCTGGCATTGCTTCCTCGCGCTCGACGGCGATGATCCCGCGGGCGCTGCGGCACTGTTCGTCACTGACTCAACGGGATATCTCGGCCTCGCCGGGACCCTCCCCGAACACCGTGGCCAAGGCGCGCAGAGCGCGCTGTTGGCGGCACGAATCAGACGGGCCCGCGAACTCGGATGCGAGCTCGTGGTCACAGAGACCGGGGAGCGCCGCGAGGACCGCCCCAGCAACTCCTATCGCAACATCCTGCGCGCAGGCTTCACCGAGGTCGCGGTCACGGCGAACTGGGTCGGCCGGTCTCCAAATCAGTAGCGCGGCGCGGGCGCCGATCCTCCTTCCGCGGCACTGCTCGTGACAGGCGACAGGCGTGAGCGGTCAGAGTCAACGTCAAGCCAGCCGTGCAATCGCTGCCTCTTCGGTCGACAGGCGCAGCCCGCGAGAGCGCCCGTCTGCGCGAAGAGCGACTGTTCTGGTGGCCGCGCGCAGCTGGTGCGATGGGGTCTGGCATTTATGCTCTGTCGATGGCATGATTGGGGCATGCCACGGACCAGGGTAAGCACGACGGTCGACGAGCACTTGCTTTTTAGCGCCCGCGAACTGCGCCAGGGCGCGACAGACGCCGCGTTGCTCGACGAGGCGCTCGGGACGTTCCTCGCCCACAACCGGGCGGTCGAGATCGACGCGTCCTACAGCGCGTACGAAGACCATCCGCTGGACCACCCCGACGAGTGGGGCGACCTGGCATCGTTTCGCGGGCGCGCAGCAGCATCGTGAACGCGCTTCCGGCCAGAGGCGAGGTCTGGTGGTGTGAACTGCCCGAGATCGGCCGGCGCCCCGTGGTCGTGCTCTCCCGCGACGCCGCGATCCCGCGCTTGCGGCGCACGCTGATCGGGCCCTGCACGACGGTCGTGCGCGGCCTGGCCAGCGAGGTCGTCCTCGAGCCGGACGTCGATCCGATCCCGCGACGCTCAGCGATCAACCTCGACTCGGTCGAGAGCGTGTCGGTCGGCGTGCTCGTCCAGCGCATCGGGCGATTGAGCGACAACCGCATGCGCCAGGTCTGCGTCGCGCTGGAAGTCGCCGTGGCCTGCAAGCGCTGATGCGAGGCGCGACCCCGTCGCCGAGCACCGTTTCGCTTCGCGCGAGAAGGGGCGCCGCGTTGACGGCGCTGATCACACGCGGTTGCTGACGTGACGCCATCAACAAATCAGGCGTTTGGACGACGAGCGTTCGCGAGGAGCCCGAACGTCATGCCACCGGTCGCCGTCGTCGTCGGCGTACTCGTCGCGCCGTGACGCGCTCAACCTCGGATTTGCCGCTGGCGTCTTGAGGCCGAGTGGCTGTTCGGCGAATGCGTGCTCGGCGGCCGATCGACGGTTCGCTGAAAGGTTCTCGGTGGCGGCGCGAAAAGCGGCCGAACTTCGCGCAGGTAGTCGTCGACGATCGTCTCGCCGCCGTCAAAGCCAAGTGGCGCGATCAGCTCGCGGATGCGCTGGCCGGGCAGCTTCGGATCGGCCTCCAGCAGCCGGTGGATCTCGTCCTTGAACGGATCGAGCTTCACACCGACGCGGGCCATTCATCGCTGTCGGAGACGGCCTCGGAGACGACCCCGAAGTCGATCTGGTGGTCGGCGAGCCGGATCACGTCGGTCCGCACGCCTTGCTCACGCATGGCCTCGAGCACGACTTGCGCCAGCGATTCTGAGTTCGATTCCTGCGGCGAGCGCTTGAGGGTGCAGACCAGGCAGTTGGCTCGCATCACGCCGTCGTACCGACGTCGCGGTCGCGTGCGCGTCAAGGTCAACGGCGCTCGACGCAGCTGGTTGTGGCGTCGATCTGGGCATAGGTCCTTATCGATTGCGTTGAGGCTGCTCAGATAAGCAGCCCGCGGCGCGCTCACGCCGTTCAGGCACCAAGCTCCCCACCATGTCGCACCGCACGCTCGGGCGCGACAGTGCTGCCGCGCGCGAGGCGCGCGACGCGTTCATCGACACGATCCGCTTAGAAGCGGCCGGTTCAAGCGCTCGCGCGAACGCGGGCTCGACGTCGCCATTAGTGACCGCGGGCTCCATCGGATAGCGCCTGGCAGCGCGTCTCGTGGCGGCCAGCCGGCTGCTGGCGGAGGTCACGAGGGCTGTTCGAGGAGTCGAGCGCCTCGCTTATCGTGGCCCGTGCGGCGCGACTTCTCAGGCGCTTCTACGCCGGAGCATCAAGAAGACGCCCGGCCGAAGCCGGGCGTCTGCGAACCGGCGGTGCGCGAGAATCTGGCCGCTTAGCGGGCGACCTCGCCACGCCAGGCGCCGCTTTCTACGCCGCGCGATTCGATCATCTCCTTGAAGCGCTTGAGGTCTGCCTTGACCCGGTGGTCGGCCGCGCCGAGCGCGTCGCCGACCTTCTCCTTGACTCCCTCGGGCATGTAGTCCAGTTGCAACATGATGCGGGTCATGTCAGCGGCGATCTTGTGGAACGTCACGACCCCGGCGTTGTCCTTGCCGTCGGTGTTTCGCCAGGCGACGCGCTCGTCGGGGATCTGCTCGGTGACCTCCGCGTCCCATTCATGCTGGGTCCCGCCGATGGTGGCGACCCAGTGAAGATGGGTGGCGTCTAGCTGACGGACCTCGTCGATGCCCTCCATGAAGTTCGGAAATTCCTCAAACTGCGTCCACTGGTTGTAGACCATGCTGATCGGCGCCTGGACCTCAACCGATTCCTCGATCGTGCTCATATATGCGTTCCTTTCGCGTGGTGATCGTCGAACGCGCCGGTGTACCCATGGCCTTTGAGACCATGCGACGCCGCGTGAAGGTCGGCGCGCTGCCGCGACTGGTCGGAGGCGAGAGCCTCGGCCGGTGCATGCGGCGATTGGGCGATGATGCCGGTCAAGGTCTGAATCGTCCTGCGCCGACGAGAGCACCAAGACCGTCGGTAAAGACAAACGAGCCAACGCCGAGCGGCGCGCGCGCTGTTCGTCGGCCTGTGGCCTTCTGGCGGATCGCGTATAGCCTCAAAGAACACGAGTGATCGAGGGCTGAAGGCTGAACTGCACGATCCCTGCCAGCGGACGTACTGCCACCTGCTAGCGGGTGACGATCGGCTGCGCCGCTCGGCACATCCGCTCGGCGGGCCCCGCGATCAGGTCGCGTTCATCGCGACCGTACGGGTATCCCGCGAATGCAGACGCCGGACTGCTCGCGCTCGCCGTCCGAGCTCGGCTGCTGGCGGACGACGCTCGGCTGGGCGGCAACTGCGTCGGGTCGCCTGGCGCGCCCGCGTGCTTGGGAGCAGCCAGACTGCAGCGATCGTCGCGGCCGTACTTTGACTTCCGTCGCCTTCGTCGCCGCGCAGGCGTTCGCCGCCGTCGTGCTCGGCGGTAGGTTCGCGCGCGGGCGGCGCCGGCGCGCGCCGCTGGGGGCCGGCGCTCCGGCGCCGGCTGAGACGGTGTCTATCGTCATCCCGGCGCGCGACGAGGAGGCGCGCCTGGCGGGGTGCCTGCGGGCGCTGCGTGGCGTCGACGCGGAGTTGATCGTCGTCGATGACCGCTCGGCGGACGCGACCGCCGCGGTGGCTCGCGCTCATGGCGCCCGCGTCGTGGCGGGCGCCGAATTGCCGGCGGGCTGGGTCGGCAAGTCATGGGCGATGCAGCAGGGACTCGAGGCGGCGGCGGGTGACTGGGTGCTCTTCCTGGACGCTGACACGCGTCCCAAGCCCGGGCTGCTCGCCGCGCTGCTCGAGGCGGCGCGCCCGTTTGACCTGCTCAGTGCAGCGCCGCGTTTTGTCTGCGAGAGCGCCAGCGAGCGGTTGCTGCATCCCGCGATGGCGGCGTCGATCCCCTACCGCTTCGGACCGTTGGACGTCGACGGCTGGCAGCCGAGCCCGCGACGCGCGCTGGCCAACGGGCAGTGCGTGCTCGTGCGCCGCCGGCCGTTTGTCGCCGCCGGCGGGTGGACGCGCGTGCGCAGCAACCTGACGGAGGACATCGCGCTGGCGCGATCGTTGTGCGCCGACGGCGCGCAGATCGGCTTCGCCGACGCTGCGGATCTGCTCGACGTGCGCATGTACGTCTCCGCGCGCGAGACGTGGACGGGCTGGGGGCGCTCGCTGATGGCCGCCGACGCTACCGGGCCGCTGCAGCAGTCCGGCGACGTCGCGCTGCTGTGGTTGACGCTCGCGCTCCCGCTGCCGCGACTCGTCAGCGGTCGCGCGACGCCGCTGGACGCAGTCCTGCTCGCGGTGCGGCTGGGGATCCACGCGGCACTCGCCCGCGGGTACGCGCGGCCGCGCGGCCTGCCCTATCTGCTCGCGCCGCTGCTCGACGTGCCCGTCACAGTGTGGCTGACGTGGAGCGCGATCCATCCGTCGCGGACGTGGCGCGGGCGGACGTACGCGAAGACAGCGCGAAACGCAGTCCGATGAGAGCCATGAGCGCACCCGTCGCGGCCACCCGCAGCGGCGGATCGATGGCGAGCTGCACGAGCGGAAAGCCGAACACGCCGACGCGCGCACCGAGCGCGAACGAGCGCGCGCCAAGGCTGACGAGCAGGCAGGCCACGAGCCCGAGCGCGGCCGCGAGCGGGCTGAGCGCGAACGCTCCGCCGGCGAAGGCCATGACGGACTTGCCGCCGCGCAGGCGTGCGAAGAGCGGAAAGGCATGCCCGATCATCGCCGCAGCGACACCGGCGTACGCGCCGCCCACGCCGAGAAGCGCAAGCCCGATCAGGCCGGCCGCGGCCCCCTTTGCGCCGTCGCCGACGAACGCGGGCCACGCGCGCCGCGCGTCGAGCTGCTCGAGCGCGTTCCAGGCGCCGGGGTTGCCGTCACCGGTCGCGCGCAGGTCGACACCGTGGGCGCGGCCGACGAGCAGCGAGACGGGGATCGAGCCGAGCAGGTAGCCCAGCAGCACGACCGCCGCATACTGCACCGATGCTCGCCTCCTTTCATCTCGTCCGCTATCCGCGCGTCAATGCCGCGCAGGGATTGTCGCGGATGGGACTGGACCGCCCGTTGCTGCGCCGCACCGCCGGACTGCGCTTCTGGAGACTGATGGGCACCGGCCGGGGACAGACGATGACGCTGTCCGCTGACCTGTGCCGCTGGGCGCTGTTCGCCGTGTGGGAGGAGGAGGCCGCGCTCGACGCCTTTCTCGCCGCTTCGCCCGTGGCCGCCGGCTGGGAGGACCGCGCCAGCGAGGTCTTCGGCGTGCGGCTCGCACCGCTGCGCGCGCACGGCGCCTGGGGCGGCGAGGAGCCGTTCAGCGCCGCCGACGCGCAGCCACGCGCAGCGGGCGTGCTGGGCGTACCGGTGGCGATCCTCACGCGTGCCGC
>CAVVAG010000003.1:0-156709 GCA_963746165.1 uncultured Actinomycetes bacterium
GGCGGCTTTCGCTCCCACAGCATCCTGCTCGGGATGCTGCCGGTCACCACCATCCACCTCGCCCTCGTCGTGCTCGGCGACGTGGCGTGGCGCGGCCCCGTCGCGCTGGCGGCCGATCTCGCGATGGCCGGGGCCCTGGCGTGGTGGCTTCAGCAGCGCTTCCGCGTCGCGCAGAGCCGCGCACGGCTGCGCCTGAGCTGACGCGTGCGGCGGGAGCCTCACGCGACGAAGCGCGCATGCACGCGAACACCCGGAGCTGCAAGTTCACAGCGTCCAAAAGTGCATGGTCCGCGGCGCGCGCGCATGGTAGCGTCGCGCCACACGCGTACCGACCGACGCTGGAGGGAGCACGATGATTCGACACGCGAGATGGGGTTCACTGCCGGCGGTCGCGCTGGCACTGGCCGTCCCCGCCGGCGCGCAGGCCGCGACGAAGAACGTGACGATGGGCACGCCGCCCAGCGCACAGAAGTCGTTCCAGGCGACCGGCGCCGACGTCAACGCGTTCTTCCCGAGCAACGTGCGCATCCGCGTCGGCGACGTCGTCGCGTTCAGGCCCGCCGGCTTCCACACCGTCGATCTGCCGCCCGCCGGCGGCTCGACCGTGCCGCTGTTCGTGCCCACGGGCAAGAAGGTTGCCGGCCTGCTCGACGAGGCCGGGGCCCCGTTCTGGTTCAACGGCCAGGACGAGCTCGGGTTCGAACCGCGCATGCTGAAGCTCGCCTACGGCAAGACGCTGGTGCGCAGGCCGACGACGCGGATCCAGAGCGGCCTGCCGCTCGGCCCCAATCTCAAGCCGGTGAGGGTCCGCTTCCCGAGGGCCGGCCTGTTCACCTACTACTGCGATGTGCATCCCGGCATGAAGGGCACCGTGCGCGTCGTGGGCAGGCGCTCCCCGGTCCCGTCCACGCGCGCCGATGCCGCTCGGGTGAAGCGGCAGGTCGCCGCGGCGCTCGCGGTCGCGAAGAAGCTGCCGCAGTCGGTCACACCGGCGGCGAACACCGTCTCGATGGGCGCTGACGGCAGGGGCGGCGTGCACCACTTCGGCTTCCTGCCGGGGAACCTCACCGTCCCGGCCGGCACGACCGTCCGCTTCGCGATGCCTGCGAGGTCGACGGATGCCCACACCGCGACGTTCGGGCCGCAGGGCACCGACGAGAAGACGTTCCCCGCCTCGTACGTGGGCAAGATCGCCGCCACGGTCGAGCAGCCGGTCCCCGACCCGCGCGCGCTGTATCCCAGCGATCTGCCGCCGGCTCCGGCCGCGCTGTCGCCCACGTTGCACGGCAACGGCTTCTGGAACAGCGGCGCGCTCGACGCTGTCCCGGCGAGTCCGCTGCCGCCGGCCAACGTCGTCACGTTCACTACTGCAGGCACCTACGGGTACGTCTGTGTGATCCACCCGTTCATGCGCGGCACGGTCACGGTGACCTGACCCGCCCCACGCGCTCGACCCGGCCGCGTGCGCGCGGCCGGGTCGGTGCACCGCGCAGGACGTCGGCTTCACGACGCGCACCGGCCTACAGCACGATCTCGCAGTTGCGCGTGCGATCGCGCCTGTCCCGATCGACGCGGTCGGTGCCGTCGCCGCAGTCGATGACGTCGGTGCCGCCGCCGACCGCGCGGATCGTGTCGGCGCCGGGCCCGCCGAGCAGCCGGTCGCGGCCGAAGCCGCCGTTGAGCTGGTCGCGGCCGCGGCCGCCACGCAGGACGTCGTCGCCGCGGCCGCCCTCGAGCTCGTCGTCGCCGTTGCCGCCGGCGAGCCGGTCGTGGCCCGTGCGCCCGAACAGCGAGTCGTCGTCGTCGTTGCCGTACAGGCGGTCCGAGCCGGCGCGGCCCTCCAGGAAGTCCTCGCCGCCGCCGCCCTTGATGAGGTCGGCGCGGTTCGTGCCGAGGATCCGCTGCGGCCGGTCGCCGGGCAGGCAGCGCCGTCGCGTGAGGTTGCAGTTCGACAGCCGCTCGTAGGACGCTGCCCGGATCACGATCTCGGTGTCGATGGGCACGCCCGCGGCGTGCCAGCGACCGAGCAGCCGCAGCAGCGACGGCGCCTGCCCGAGATCGGCGCCGGTCGTCCGTCTGCTCGCAGTCGACGAACTCGCGTCACGGAGCCGCCGACCCTGATCGTCTCGTCGGCGTAGCCCGACAGCACGACGCGATCGGCGCCCGGTCCGCAGTCGACGAGGCGCGCGGAGGCGCCGACGTACAGCGTGTCGTTGCCGTCGCCGCCGTACATGCGGGTGGCCAGCGCGTCGCTGGCCATCCACAGCGTGTCGGGCCCGGCGCCGCCGTCGATGTCGCCCGAGCCGGTGTCGACGAGGACGTCCTCGCCGTCGCCGCCGTGCGCCCGCAGGCCGTTGGACTGGCCGGTGCCGGGCAGCAGGAAGTCGTTGCCGGGACCGCCGTCGAGCCCGTCGTTGCCGGTGCCGCCGGACAGCAGGTCCTGGCCGTCGCCTCCGAGGATCTGCCTGTCCGACCCGGCGTTGCCGACCAGGACGTCCTCGCCGGTGCCGCCGTCGAGGAGCCGGTCGTCGCCGAAGCGCGACTCGGCGAGGAAGTCGTTGCCCTCGCCGCCGCGCAGCGTGTCGTCGCCGTCGAAGCCGTCGAGCCGGTCGTTGCCGTTGCCGCCGTCGAGGCGGTCGTTGCCGGTGAAGCCGTAGAGGAAGTCGTTGCCCTCCTCGCCGACGAGCTTGTCGTTGCCCGACCCGCCGTCGAGGCTGTCGGCGCCGTCGCCGCCGAAGAGCTGGTCGGACGCGCTGCCGCCGCTGAGCAGGTCGTTGCCGGCCAGGCCGCGCAGCGTGTCGCGCGAGCCCGCCCCGCGGATGCGGTCCTTGCCCGCCGTCCCCTCGATGGTGTTCGCCTTCTCGTCGCCGCTGCGGACCGCGCCGAGCGCCGGCAGGCAGGCCGCGAGCACGACGCCGAGCGTCAGGAGGCGAGCAGGATGCGCCGTCGTGCGCGCGAGGAGTGCCGATCCATGGCCCGCGACACGGTAGCCGTTTCGCGCCGCGCGCTTCGTCCGGTCGTCAGCCGCGCCGGCGGCGCTAGCTGTAGGCCCCAGCAGCGTTGTTCCGTTCGGCGAGGCGTTGGGCGGCGTGGTTGTCCGCCGAGCGCCCGGGTCGCGAGCGGTGGAAGTTGGTAGTACGTGAAGCCAGGGCGTGGTAGGCGCGGCCGCGTCTTCCGGCGTTGGTGGCGTCGACGCCGCCGTAGGGCCAGCCGTCGGTCAGTGTGCGGATGAAGCGCTCTGGCCTGTGCCGTTGGTGCGTGGCCGGTAGGGCGAGGTGCCAAGAGGCGCGGTAGCGGCGCACCCACTCCGAGCAGCGGCTGGCCGGACACGTCTTGGCGTTCTGATGCAGTGTCCTCCCGGGTCTCCTTCGGCAGTTGCAGGCTTCGCAACTCGCAGCCTCCGAGGAGGCCCGGACAGAACAACGCTCCTGCGATCTACAGCTAGCGCTCGCCGGGCGTCTTTCGCGGATACAGCGAGACCGGGACCGAGAGGTCCAGCGCGGTCTCGACGATCCGCGACTGCTCGGCGATGTGGGCCGCCGGATAGCCCTCGCCCGGCGAGGCGCGCTCGGGCCGGCCGATGTAGCCGAACCTCAGCCGCTCGGGCAGGATCTGCATGAGGCGCGGGAACATGTGCGCGCGGGCGCCCATGTTGCGCGGCTCCTCCTGCACCCAGACGACCTCCTCGAGGTGCGGATAGCTCTCCATGAGCTCGAGGATCTGCGCCTGCGGGAACGGATAGAGCAATTCGACGCGGGCGATGGCGACGCGCTGCTCCTCGGCGCGGCGCGGGTGGCCGACGAGGTCGTAGTAGACCTTGCCGGTGCACAGCACGAGGCGCTTGACCTGCTCGACCGGCACCCGCGGCTCGGGCAGGACCGTGAAGAACTTCGTCTCCGACAGGTGCTCGATGCGGTTGGTCGCCTGCGGCAGGCGCAGCAGCGACTTCGGCGTCATGAGGATGAGCGGGCGCTGCTTGGCGATCCGCGCCTGGCGGCGGATGAGGTGGAAGTACTGGGCCGGCGTCGTGACGTTGGCGACGCGGATGTTGCCCTCCGACGCCAGCGTGAGAAAGCGCTCCAGCCGGCCGCTGGAGTGCTCGGGGCCGGAGCCCTCGTAGCCGTGCGGCAGCAGCAGGACCAGGCGCGAGGTCTGCCCCCACTTCGCGAGGCCGGAGACGATGAACTGGTCGACGATCACCTGCGCGCAGTTGACGAAGTCGCCGAACTGCGCCTCCCAGAGCACGAGCGTCTCGGGCGCCTCGGCGCTGTAGCCGTACTCGAAGCCCAGGCAGGCGACCTCCGACAGCGGCGAGTTGTGCAGCTCGAACGGCGCCAGCGCGCCCGGCAGCGACTGGATCGGGCAGATCGTCTGGCCCGTCCTGGCGTCGTGCAGGACCGCGTGACGCTGGGAGAACGTGCCGCGCTCGACGTCCTGGCCGGTGAGGCGAATCGGCGTTCCCTCCGTCAGCAGCGACGCGAACGCCAGCGACTCGGCGTGGGCCCAGTCGATCCCGCCGTCGGGGCCGAGCGCGCCGCGCCGGCGATCGAGCTGCTTGACGAGCTTGGGATGGACCGTGAAGCCCTCGGGAATCGCCAGCAGCTCCTCGTTGAGGATCCGCAGCCGCTCGGCGCCGACCGCGGTCTTGACGTCCGGTGACGGCGTGCGGTCCAGCGTGTACTCGCCCGTCGGCTGCTCGACCTGGCCGGCCTCCTCGGCGTGGCGGATCTGCGCCTTCAGGCGCTGGTGCAGGCGGGTGAGCTCGTCCCAGACCTCGGCCGTCTGCTGCTCGACCTCCTGCTTGGAGACGACCCGCTGCGCGACGAGCTGCTCGGCCCAGATCTCCGCCACCCGCGGGTGGCGGCGGATCCGCGCGGCCTGCTCGGGCTGGGTGTAGGCGGGCTCGTCGGCCTCGTTGTGGCCGAAGCGGCGGTAGCCGATGAGGTCGATCATCACGTCGTGGCCGAACTCCTGGCGGAAGGCGAAGGCCAGCCGCACCGCCGAGACGCAGGCCGCGACGTCGTCGGCGTTGACGTGGATGATCGGCACGTCGAAGCCCTTGGCGACGTCCGACGCCCAGCGGGTGGAGCGCGCGTCGTCGGGGTCGGTCGTGAAGCCGACCTGGTTGTTCTGGACGAGGTGCAGCGTGCCGCCGACCGAGTAGCCGTCGAGCGCCTGCAGGTTGAGCGTCTCGGGCACGACACCCTGCGCCGGCAGCGCGGCGTCGCCGTGCAGGACGATCGGCACGGCGCTGGCGACGTCGCGCCGCGCGCGCGGGCCCAGGCGCGCCGTCTGCGCGGCGCGCGTGGCGCCGGTGACGACCGGCCCGACGTACTCCAGGTGCGAGGGGTTGGACTCGAGGTTGACGAGGATCGAGGAGCCGTCGGGCAGCTGGTAGGAGCCCTGGGCGCCGTGGTGGTACTTCACGTCCCCGGTCCCGCCCTGCGGGATCGTCGTGACGGCCTCCAGCGTGGACGCGCCCTCGAACTCGGCGAAGATCGTGTCGTACGGGCGGCCGAGGTTGTGGGCCAGCACGTTGAGCCGGCCGCGGTGCGCCATGCCGAGCACGACCTCGCGCCCGCCGTTGGCCGCGCAGAGCTGGATGAGCTCGTCGAGCATCGGCACCGTCATGTCCAGGCCCTCGATCGAGAACTGCTTCTGGCCGAGGTAGGCCTTGTGCATGAAGCGCTCGAGCGCGTCGACCTCGATGAGGCGCTTGAGCAGCGCCTTCTGCTCGTCGGCCGACAGCGGAGTGCGAAACTCGCCGGACTCGATCTTCGCCCGCAGCCAGGTGCGCTGGCGGTGGGACGCGATGTGCTCGATCTCGTAGGCGATCGTGCCGCAGTACGTCTCGCGCAGGTGCGGCAGCGCGTCGGCGAGGGTGGCGCCGGGAACCTGGATGCGCAGGATCCGCGCCGGGATGCGGGCCATGACGTCGGGGGTCAGGCCGAGCGGCTCGGGATCGAGCGCCGGGTCGCCCTCGGGCTCGCGGCCGAGCGGGTCCAGGCGCGCGGCGAGGTGGCCGTGGGTGCGGTGGGCCTTCAGCAGCGAGACGGCCGCCTGGACCGCGCGCAGGAGGTCCTCGTCGGGCTCGGCGCCGACGGGCGCCGGCGGCTCGGCGGCGTCGCGCGCGGTGGCGGCGGCCGCGGCGGGCGCCGGCGGGGCGGGCAGCGGCGAGAGCTCGGAGCCGAGCTCGTGGAAGAGCCGGTCGTAGAAGCCGTGCTCACCCTGCAGGTACTCCTCGACGACCTTCAGGAAGCGGCCGGACTCGGCGCCCTGGATGACGCGGTGGTCGTACGTCGAGGTCATCGTCATGACCTTCTCGGCGCCGATCATCTGGCCGACGGCGGCAAGGCCGACGGGGTAGCCGATCGCGCCGGTGGCGACGATCGTGCCCTGCCCGGCCATGAGCCGCGGGACCGAGGCGTGCGTGCCGATCCCGCCGGGGTTCGTCAGCGAGATGTTCGCGCCGGTCAGGTCGTCGGCGGTGAGCTGGTTCTCGCGGGCGCGGGCGATGAGGTTGCCGAAGGCATCGAGGAACTCGGGGAACGACTTGCGGCCCGCGTCGCGGATCACCGGGACCATGAGCGTGCGGCTGCCGTCCTTCTTCTCGACGTCGACGGCGATGCCGAGGTTCACCACGCCGTCGTCGATGCGGTGCGGCCGGCCCTCGACCTCGGCGTAGTGGTGGGCCATGACCGGCATCTGCTCGGTCGCCGCGCGCGCGATGGCGTAGGCGATGAGGTGCGTGTAGGAGATCTTGTGGCCGGCGTTCTTCAGCGCGCCGCGGCGCGAGGTCATCGCCGTGACCGTGATCGTGCGCAGCGAGGTCGCGGTCGGGATGTCGCGCGAGGCCTCCATGTAGCGGGCGAGCATGGCCGCGCCGCCCTTCAGCTCGGTGGCGCCGGCGGGTCGCGCGGCGGGGGCAGCCGGGGCCGCCTCCGGTGCGGCGGCCGGTGCCGGCGGGGCGGCCTTGGCGGCGAGGACGTCGGCCTTCGTGACCCGGCCGGCGGGGCCGCTGCCCCGCAGCGCCGAGAGGTCGACGCCCTCGGCGGCGGCGACGCGGCGGGCGACGGGTGAGGCGGGGGTGCCGTCGCCGTCGCGGGCCGGCTGCTCGGGGGCGGTCGGCTCCGTCGCCGGCGCGGAGCCGCCGTTGGCGGCGGGCGATGTGGCGGCGGGCGATGGCGGGGCCGTCCCGTCGCCGTCGCCGTCGCCGCTGCCGTCTTGGGGGACGCGGACGCGGACGCTGCAGCGGGCACGGGCGCATCGGCCTCGCCGGTGACAGCGGAGGCGCCGTTGTGCGGCGCGATCTCGGCCAGGATCGCGCCGACGGCGACGGTCTCGCCCTCGGCGGCGAGGATCCTCACGAGCGTGCCGGCGGCGGGCGCGGGCACCTCGGCGTCGACCTTGTCCGTGGAGACGTCGACGAGCGGCTCGTCGGCTTCGACCGTCTCGCCCTCCTGCTTATGCCATTCGAGGACGGTCCCCTCGCGGACCGATTCCCCCATCGCCGGGAGTCTCACTTGAACTGTCGTGTTCACAGCCATGCCGAAGGTCCACTCTAGAAGGTCGTCTCGCCGTCGCCACCGGTGCAACGGACGATGCTGCGAGGCGTGGTGACGAGGACCATCTCACAGGACTACCCCCGGCCGCAGGCGCGGTTGCATCAAACGGACGGGGCCGCGCCCGGTTGGCCGGCCGACGGGTCAGGCGCCCGTCGGCGCGGCGCCGGCAGCGGCCGGCGTCGCGCCCGGGCGGCTCTGGCGCCAGAACTCACCGGAGCCGATGAACGGGCCGATCCCGCCGAGCACCGCGACGGCGACGGCGAGGCGCAGGTCGATGACGCGCAGGCGCAGCGCGGCGAGGCAGGCCAGCGACATCGCGATCCAGCCGAGGCCGTGGGCCATGCCGAAGATCGCCTCCCAGCCGGCGAGCCCCGGGACGAGCCAGACGACGAGCAGCACGGTGTAGACGGCCGAGTGGATGAACGAGCCCCACTTCAGGCGGTTGAACGTGAGCAGGCGCCTCATCCGGCGTGCGCCGCCAGCAGCGACGCCATCCGGCGCAGCGGCTCGTCCGCCTCGTCGGGCCAGTCCGCGACGTCGGCCGGCCACCACGCGTAGGCGTCGTGCTCGTCGTCCATCTCGATCTCCGCTCCCTCGGGCAGCCAGGCGAGGCCGACCACCATCACGAGCTGGTGGGGCAGACGCACGAGCGCCTCGACCGTCAGCCGCTCAGGCTGCACCGCCCACTCCTCGTCGAGCTCGCGCACGAGCGTGTGCGCGGGGCTCTCGCCGACGTCGACCGCGCCGCCGGCCCCGAGCGCCCAGCGCCCCGCCCACGACGACAGCCACGACGCGCGGCGGCCGGCGAGCCAGCGCCCGTCGGCGGCGCGCGTCACCGCGAGCGCCGCCATCGAGAGGGAGGCGTCGCCGTCGACGAGGCGCAGCGCCCAGCGCACGGGCTGCAGCTCGAGCATGAGGTCCTCGCCCTGCTCGGCGTGTGCGACCAGCCGCGCGGACAGCCCGTCGTGGCTCGGCGAGCCGCGGTCGCGCAGCGCCGCGATCGCCGCGTCGGCCGCCCGGGCCTTCGTGGCGGGCGGCTCGTAGTGCTCCTCGTGCCAGCGCGCGTGCACGCGCTCGGCGGGCCAGTGGCCGCGGGCGAGGATGGCCGGCTGCTGCATGCCCCCACGATAGTTCGCGCCCCGGGGACACAGGCCCTGCCCGCCCGCCCCGGGCCGGGCGCCGCGGAGCGCCTGGCTCAGCCCGCGTTCACGGGCGCGGGCGCGGCCAGCCCGAGCACGAGATCGGCCGCGGTCGGCAGTTCGGGGAGCGGCCGCTCGAGCGGCGGCGCGGCGAGCGCACGGACGAGGGCATGGGCGAGCTCCGGGCGGTTGCTCGCGACGGCGACCATGTCGAGGCGCTTGTAGGCGGCGTCGTTGGCACGGATGTGACCACGCGGCCAGCCATAGGAGATGACGCGGCAGTCGCACATGAGCGCCTCGAGCACGGTCAGCCCGGCGGTGGCGTGGATGAGCACGTCGGCGGCCGACAGCAGCAGCACCATCTTGTCGGTGAAGCCCCAGACCTGCACGCGCTCGTCGCTGCCGTAGGCCGCCTCCATCCGCGTGCGCACCGTCTCGTTGTGGCCGACGAGCACGACGACGGTGTTGGCCCCGTAGTGCAGGGCGGTGTCCGTCGCGCCCGTCAGGTCGCCGACCCCCCAGCCGCCGCCGGAGACCACGACGAGCGAGCCGCGCGTCGGCAGCCCGAGCTCCTCGCGCGCGACGTTGCGCTCGGGCGGGTCGGTGAAGCGGGGGTCGGAGGTGAGGCCGTGGACGGCCTCGATCCGGGCGTCCGGTCCGGCGATCGCGCGCACCTCCGGCGCGGAGGCCGGGTGCGTGAGCAGGTGCAGGTCGATCCCGGGATGCGCCCAGTGGCGCAGCGCGGCGAGGTCGGTGATCGCGCTCACGGCGGGGCTGGCGAGGGCGCCGTCCTGGCGCATCCGGCCCAGCAGCTCGCTCCACAGCGGATACGTCGAGACGACGACGTCGGCCGGGTGCGCGGCGAGATGCGCTGCGAAGCGTCCGCGTACGAGCCGGTCGACGACGCCCGCGGCCACGTCCCGCGTCGGCGCCAGCCGCGTGCCGAGCAGGTAGCGGGCTTCGAACAGCAGCGTGCCGAGCGAAGAGCCCGACGCCGGCACGCCGCCGAGGAGCGTGCGGGCGGCGGGGCCGGCGAGCGCGAGGCCGTCGACGACGTCGGCGGTCGCTCCGCGCTCGCGCAGGCCGGCGGCAAGGACCTGGGCGCCCACGTCGTGCCCGGCGCCGATCGAGGCGGTGAAGATGCAGACGGTCGTCATGGTTGGGGATATCTTCGCGCACGATGCGCCGGCGCAAGCATTGGGGGTGGGGCTACGAGGACGACGGCTGGTCGGTGGCGCAGCTGCGCGCGATCGCGCCGGGCCTGGAGGAGCATCTGCGACTCGCCGGCGATGGCGAGGTGCGCGAGCCGGTCGCGCTCGAGGACGTGGCGCTGCCCGCGCCGCGCGTCGCGCCGCCCGCCGCGCTGGCCACGATCTGCTCGGACGACACGCACGCCCGCGCGTCCCACGCGTGGGGGAAGTCCTACAGCGACGTCGTGCGCGGCTTCAACGGCGAGTTCGCCTTCCCGCCCGACGTCGTCGCCCGCCCGCGGGGCGAGCGCGACGTCGAGGCCGTCCTGGAATGGGCGGCGAGCGCCAACGTCGCGGTCGTGCCCTACGGCGGCGGGACGAGCGTGTCGGGCGGCGTGCAGTGCGAGGTGCCCGCGCGCTTCGACGGCGCGGTGTCGCTCGACCTCGGCGCGATGGACCGCGTGCTGCAGATCGACGACGTCTCGCGCTCGGCGCTGATCCAGGCCGGCGCCAGCGGCCCGGTGATCGAGAAGCAGCTGCGCGCGCTGGACCTCACGCTGCGCTTCTATCCGCAGTCCTTCGAGCTGTCGACGCTCGGCGGCTGGGTGGCGACGCGCGCCGCCGGGCACTTCGCGACGGCCGAGACGCACGTCGACGACCTCGTCGAGTCGATCCGCGCGATCACGCCGGTCGGCGCATGGGAGTCGCGGCGCCTGCCCGGCTCGGGTGCCGGCGTGTCGCCCGACCGGATGCTGCTCGGCTCGGAGGGCATCCTCGGCGTCGTGACGGAGTCCTGGGTGCGCGTGCGCCCGCGGCCGCGGGCCAACTCCCTGGCGGCGGTGCGCTTCAGCTCGTTCTCAGACGGCGCCGCGGCGCTGCGGGCGATCGCGCAGTCCGGGCTGCGGCCCTCGAACTGCCGCCTGATCGACGCCGAGGAGGCGCGCATGACCGGCGCCGCCGACGGCACCGCGGCGCTGCTCGTGCTCGGCTTCGAGGGCGCGTCGGAGGCCGTCGTGCCGGTCGGCGAGCTGCTCGACCGCGCGCTGCACATCTGCGCCGACGCCGGCGGCGAGTGGGACGAGGGCGCCGTTCGCCGGCCGCGCTTCACCGGCGACCCGGCGGGCGGCGGCGACGCCGTCGGAGCCTGGCGTGCGGCGTTCTTCCGCGCGCCGTACCTGCGCGACGCGTTCGTCGCGATGGGGATCCTCAGCGAGACGTTCGAGACCGCGGTCACCTGGGAGCGCTTCGCGGCCCTGCACACCGCGGTGACGGCTGCCGCGTCTGACGCGATCGGCCCTCAGGGGCGCGTCACGTGTCGCATCTCGCACGTCTATCCCGACGGCGCAGCTCCGTACTTCACCGTGCTGGCCCCGGCGCGGCGCGGCGGGGAGGTCGAGCAGTGGGCTGCGATCAAGGCCGTCGTGAGCGAGGCGCTGCTCGCGGCCGGCGGCACGATCACGCACCATCACGCGGTCGGCCGCGACCACCGCGCCTGGTATGACCGCCAACGCCCTGACGTCTTCGCGACGGCGCTGCGGGCGGCGAAGGCGAGCGTCGACCCGGCGGGTCTGCTCAATCCCGGGGTGTTGATCGGCGCTTGAGACGCGCTAGCGTTAACCGCAGCATGCCGTCGCCCACCGAGAAGATCGCGGCCAACCTGCGCGCGTTTCAGATCGCGCTGAACTCGCACGACCGCGAGAACCCGACGCACACCGCACACGGGATCGGGCTGGCGCACTTCGACATGGAGCGGCTGGGCTTCGACGAGGGCGAAGAGGTGCTGCCCGGCATCACGATCCACGGCGACGACGGCGTCACCGGCAACTTCCGCGTGCTCTGCGACGGCGACCATCTCGAGGAGCTCGAGGCGCAGGAGGCCGAGGTCGTCGATGCCGTCGCCACGCAGTCCACGCCGGTCCCGGTCGGCACGCCGCGCGAGGACGAGCGCTCCGCCTAGGCGACCGCCGGTCGTGTGCGGCGCTGTGCGGCGCCATGTCGCGCCGCCGCCGGTCTCAGGCGTCGAGCTCCACGTCGATGCCCTCGCCGCTGAAGCACACCAGCCCGGCGATCTTCATCGCCTCAGCGCGCGGCAGCTCGTAGCTGTGCGCCGCGTCGCGCAGCAGCTCGCCGCCGGCGTGGACGTGCCAGTAGATCGCGTCGCCCATGTACGGGTCCGTCGACGTCCTGTCGCTCGGGCGCAGGTGGCCGGCCACGACGTCGCCGCGCGGCAGGTACGCGCGCACGGGCAGGCTCGTCTCGAACACGAGCGTCGGGTGCTCGCTCCGGGCGATGAGCTCGCCGGCGGCGGTGACGCGGACCGGTCGCGAGCTCGTGTGCACGTCGACGCGGTGGTAGGGGTCGCGCAGCCCGCCGGCGACCGGCTCGTCCTCGACGAGCCAGCGGTCGACGCGGTCGGCGTACAGCGCGACGTAGCCGCGCAGCCACAGCGCCGACTCCAGCGGCTCCTCGTAGCCCCAGACGGCGTCCTCGCGCAGCTCGTCGCCGACGCGCAGTGACCAATACGACGCGTCGCCCTTGAACGGGCAGTGCGAGGTGGTGTCGGTGCGCTCGAGCAGCGTCTGGTCGAGATCCTCGAGCGGCACGTAGGGCACCGGCCGGATCCCGGTCTCGTGCAGCAGGTGGGCGCGGCGGGTGTCGAGCACCACGGTGTCGCCGACGTAGGCGCGCAGGCGGCGCGCGTCGCGCTCGAAGAGGATCTTGTGCGCCGGTGACCGGATCGTGTAGTTGCCCGCCGCCGGCGTGCCGCCGAGCGGGCCGCTGCCGCGGGTGAGGCTCACGACGTCGCCTCGACCTTCAGGTCGCACCCGAACGCGCGATCGAAGAGCTCGACCTCGCGCTGGGCCGCCCAGCGCTCGACCGCGGCGCTGCCCTCGGATTCGAGCTCGAGGAAGATCGTGCCGTTGTCGGCCGCCACGTGGGCGGCGCGGACGCTCTGATCGCGGCTGCGCTCGAGGTCCTCGGCGAGCCGGAGGAGGATCGAGAGGCGGTCGAGGCGATCGGCGTCGCCCTCCTCGGCGAGCGAGGACAGCTCGCCGAAGTCCGGCATGCCCTTGCGGTGATAGCGCGCGGCCTGCGCGACGAGCGCGACCTCGCGTGGATCGAACCCCGGCAGTCCGGCGTTGAGAATGAGGTACCTCGAGTGCTTGTGGTGGTCGTCGTAGTCGACGGACATGCCGATGTCGTGCAGGACGCACGCCGAGAACAACAGCTCGCGCTCCCAGCGATCGCCCGGGTGCAGGCCGAGGGCGGCGAGCTCGTCGAAGAGGGTGAGGGCGAGGCGCGCGACATGGGCGGTGTGCTGCGGGCCGACGCGGTAGCGCGCGGCGAGGTTGGCGACGCTCGCGGCGCGCACGTCGTCGAACAGCGGCGGGTCGCCGTCGAGCAGCTCGCTGAAGAAGACGCCCTCGCGCAGGCCGGCCTCGGTGACCGTGATCGCGTCGAAGCCGCCGTGCTCGAGCACCACCTGGACGACCATCGCGCCGGCGAGGATGAGGTCGGCGCGGGCGTACTTGATGCCCTTGACGTTGCCGCGCTCGTCGGCCGGCATGGAGGCGAGCCGCTCGACGAGGTCGTCGAGCGCGTCCGGCGTGATCTCGAAGCCCTGGACGCCGCCGAGCGACGGGTGGCCCGCCTCGACCTGGATCGCCGAGGCGAGGTTGCGCATCGTGCCGCCGATCCCGACGAGCTGGCGGCCCGTGCGCGGCAGCCAGTCCGCCTCCTGCTCGAGCGACTCGCGCACGTGCGCGCGCATGGCCTTGCGCGCCTTCTTCGTCGGCGGGTCGTCCTCGGCGAGGAAGTGCTCGGTCATGCGCACCGCGCCGAGCGGCCACGACCCGAGCCGGCCCGGATGGCGGCTGAGGACCTCGACGAGCTGCATCGAGCCGCCGCCGAGGTCGAGCACGGCGCCGTCGGCGAGGGTCGTCGAGTTGACCGCGGCGAGGTAGCCGTAGTAGGCCTCCTCCTCGCGGCTGAGGACGCGCACCTCGAGGCCTGTCTCGTCGCGGACGCGGTCGAGGAAGACCCGCTGGTTGCTCGCGTCGCGGATCGCGCTCGTGGCGACGGCCTTGATGTCCTGCGCTCCCATGCCGGTCGCCGCGCAGAAGCTCGCGAAGACCTCCGCGGCCTCGCGGGCGCGCTTCATCGGCTCCTTGCCGAGCTTGCCCGTGGCGTCGAGGCCCTCGCCGATCCGCACCGGGAGGTAGATCTCGTCGGTGCGCTTCCACCAACCATCCGCGGCGGTGAAGACGACGAGCCGAAACGAGTTCGAGCCCATGTCGATGACGGCTGTGCGCTGCTCGGCCACGCGCGTCCTGCTCAGCTCGGGGCCGGGTGGGTCATCGTTCGTGGCAGCTTAGAGGCGCGGTCGGTGGGGATCGCGCCCTCCAAACGGGAGGTTCCTCGCATGACGGACGCGCGCGCTCGCCTGATCGGGATCAACCACGTCGCGCTCGAGGTCGGCGACATCGACGCGGCGCTCGCGTTCTACGGCGCCCTGTTCGGCTTCGAGCTGCGTGGCCGGGTCGGGTCGCGGATGGCGTTCCTCGACGCGGGCGATCAGTTCGTGGCGCTGTCCGTCTGCGCTTCGTCGCCGGCGGACTCCGACCGCCACGTCGGCTTCGTCGTGGATTCGCGGTCGTCGTTCGAGGCGGCGGCGCGCGCGGCCGGCGTCGCGCTGCTGCCCGGCCGCGGCACCCGCTTTCGCGATCCATGGGGCAACCAGATCGAGGTCGTGCAGTACGACGAGGTGCAGTTCTCCAAGACCGCCGGCGTATTGGGCGGCATGGGACTGGAAGGGTTGGGCAAGACGCCGGCCGCGCTGGAGCAGCTGCGCGAGAAGGGCATGGCGGACGAGGCGGGGTGAGAACGGGGCGGGTCGACTTATGCCCCCAATGAGGTGCAGAACTCGACCCGGTCCCCCGCGACGGTAGTCCGGAGGGGGCGAACTCCGGGACCGGGGCGACTTATGCACCCAGTGGGTGCACAACTCGACCAGCCCGGGCCCGATGCTGCCGTTGCGAAACTCGTGGCACGCCAGCACGGCGTGTTGAGCCGCAGTCAGCTTGTTGAAGCGGGCCTCGGCCGCCGAGCCATCGAGCGCCGGATTCGCATCGGCTGGCTGCACCGGATGCATCGCGGCGTCTATGCCGTCGGCCATCCTCCGCTGACGCGCGAATCGCGATGGATGGGCGCCGCGCTCGCCTGCGGTGATGGTGCCGGCCTCAGCCACGCCTGCGCGACCGCGCTGTGGGAGATCAGGCCCTACACAGGCACCTGGATCGACGTCACCGTGCCGACCCGTGCCGGCCGCGCCAGACGGGACCGCATTCGCCTGCACCGCTCATCCACCCTCGGTGCCGACGACGTGACCACTCATCGCGGCATTCCCGTGACCACCGTCGCCCGCACGCTGCTCGACGTCGCCGCCACGCTCCCTCCACCACAGCTCGGCCGCACCATCGAACAGACCGAGATCAGACGGCTCTTCGACCTCAAGGCTGTCGAGCAGACGCTGGCGCGCACCCCCCACCACCGAGGCGCCGCGAAGCTCAGAAGCGCCCTCGAGCGCTACCGCGACGACGAGCACACCCGCTCCGAGCTGGAAGCCATCTTCCTCGCCCTCTGCGACGCGCACGACATCCCGCGCCCGCTCGTCAACCACATCGTCGAGGAGAAGGAGGTCGACTTCCTCTGGCCGCACCAGCGCGTCATCGTCGAGACCGACGGCCGCGCCACGCACTTCACGATCGCCGCCTACGAAGGCGACCGCGCCCGCGACGCCCGCCTCCTCGCGCTCGGCTATCGCACGATGCGCGTCACGGCGCTTCAGCTTCGCCGCGACGCGCCGCTCGTCGCCAGGACGCTGGGCGCGATCCTCGCCCCTACGAGTGCTTCTCGATGATCTCCACGCGGTAGCCGTCCGGGTCGCGCACGAAGCACAGCAGCGACCCGCCCTCGCGGACGGAGTACGGCGGCTTCTCGGGCTCGATGCCCTGCTCGGCCAGCGACGCCAGCGTCTCGGCCATGTCCGACACCGTGATCGCGATGTGGTTGTAGCCGCTCCCGTGCGTGTACTCCGCCACGCCATGGTTGTAGGTCAGTTCCAGGCGATCGCCGTCGCCGGGCAGGCCCATGAAGACGTTGATCGCCTCGTCGCGGATCGGCTTGCGGGCGCGCTCCTCGAAGCCCAGAGCCTCGTAGAACGCCACTGATCGGTCGATGTCGCCGATGCGATAGCAGGTATGGATGAGCGCCAGAGCGGGCATGGATCACACAGTACCCTGGGCCTCATGCTGATCGAACGCTCCATGTCTGACGGCTTCCTGACGAACACGTACCTCGTCGCGAGCGGGCCTGGGGCAGCGGGGTTCCTCGTCGATGCCGGCGGCCCGATGACGCCGCTGTTCGAGGCGGCCGAGCGCGACGACGTCGACGTCACGCACCTCCTGCTGACCCACCATCACCACGATCACGTCTGTGATCTGGATGCGGTCACCCAGCGCTATCCAGACATCGTGATCCTCGCCCATCCCGACGAGCCGCTCGACGCCGAGCCCTTCGCCCCGCTGCAGATCGGCGGCCTCGACGTCGACGCCGTCCACACGCCCGGGCACACGAAGGGGATGCTGAACTTCACCGTCCCCGGCCACGTGTTCACCGGCGACACGCTCTTCAAGAACTCGATCGGCGGCGTCAACGCCCCCGGCAGCACGTCCTACGCCGACATCAGGTCCTCGATCATGGACACGCTCATGGGCCTCGACCACGCCACCGAGGTCCACCCCGGCCACACCGACCCGACGACGATCGGCGACGAGTGGGAGAACAACGGCTTCGTCCGCGTGTGGCGCGGCCTGGATCCCGAGGGGGACGAGCCGGTCGTCGTCATGGGCGAGCCCGCCACCCTCGTCGTCTGGGGCGACGACTACGACGGCGGCCACAAGGCGTGGGTCCGCTGGGCCGACGGGCGCGACGACATCGTGCCCGGCTCGCGCGTCGAACGTACGGCGGGATAACCGGCGCCGCGAGCCTCGGCCGGATCGTCGCGCGACATGGCCAAGAAGGACGCCATCCCCACGTCGCGGCTGAGCCGCTCGTCGAAGGTGGGCAAGCTCGCCGCGACGCAGGCGGCCAAGCAGATGGGCACGCGTGCGACGAACGTCGCGCGCGGCGACGCGGGCAAGGAGGCGGCGCTCGCCAAGCGCCAGCTCGAGACGGCCGAGCAGATCGTCGCCGCCCTGGGCACGATGAAGGGCGCGGCGATGAAGCTCGGCCAGGTGATGTCGTTCCTCGACGTCGGCTTGGTGCCCGAGGAGTACCGCGAGGAGTTCCAGGCCAAGCTCGCCGAGCTGCGCGACGCCGCGCCCAAGGTCGCCTGGAAGGACATGAGGAAGGTCATCGAGGGCGAGTACGACGAGCCGATCGAGAAGGTCTTCCACACCTTCGATCCCGTGCCGATCGCGGCGGCCTCGATCGGCCAGGTCTACAAGGCGCGCCTGCACGACGGCCGCGTGGTCGCGGTGAAGGTGCAGTACCCAGGCGTGGCGCAGGCCGTCCGCGCCGACATGCAGAACCTCGGGATCATCCTGCGGCTCATGAAGATGGTCGCGCCGGGCCTGGACCCCAAGGCGATGGGCGACGAGATCCGCTCGCGCATCGACGAGGAGCTCGACTACGAGCTCGAGGCGCAGAACCAGCGCACGGTCGCGCGCCTGTACCGCGGGCACCCGTTCATCGTCGTGCCCGAGGTCGTCACGCAGCTCTCGCACGAGAAGGTCATCGTCAGCGAGTTCGTGCAGGGCATGGGCTTCGAGGAGCTCAAGCAGCTTCCGCAGACCGAACGCGACCGCCTCGGCGAGATCGTCTACCGCTTCTACTTCGGCTGCATGTACCGCCACCATCAGTTCTCCGGGGATCCGCACCCGGGCAACTCGCTGCTGCTCGAGGACGGGCGGATGGCGTTCTTCGACTTCGGCCTGTTCAAGCGCATCCCGCGCGAGATCGCCGAGTTCGAGCTGAAGATCCAGCGCATCGCGGCAGCGGGCGACGGCGAGGCGCTCATCCGGCACCTGCACGAGGGCGGCTTCATCGCCAAGCCCGAGCTCTACACGCCCGAGGGGATCCTCGACCAGGTGCGCGACATGACGTGGTGGTACCTCGAGGACGCCGAAGTGCAGCTCACCCCGGAGATCGCGACCGAGGTGATGATCGAGATGTCCGATCCGCGCTCGTCGCACTTCGCCAAGATGCGCCACGAGACGCTGCCGCCCGATCATCTCTTCGGCCGGCGCCTGGAGATGCTCACGCTCGCCGTGATGAGCCAGCTGCGCGCGCGGGGCAACTGGCACCGGATCGCGCGCGAGTGGATCTACGGCGACGACCCGGTCACCGAGCTCGGCCGCCAGGAGGCCGAGTTCTACGCCGCGCACCCGCCGGCGGCGGTCCTGCGCGGCGCCGCGTGACGCGGCGCGCGGCGCGCTGGCGCGTCCTCGCGCTCGTCGTGCTGCTGGGCGGGGTGTGGCTGCTGATCGCCCGCGGCGGCCTGTCGTCAGACCGCGTGCGCGACGCGATCGATCCGCTCGGCGCCGCCGCGGTGCCCGCGTTCGTCCTGCTCAGCGCGCTGCTCACCTGCGTCCTCTTCCCCGGCCCGCTGCTGGCCGGCGCGAGCGGCCTGCTCTTCGGCACCGCGCTCGGCACCCCCGTCTCGATCGCGGCGGCGACGCTCGGGGCCGTGATCGCGTTCTGCATCGCGCGCTTCGTCGCCCATGACGCCGTGCAGACGCTCACGCCGCGGCGGATGGCGCCCGTGCAGGACTGGATCGAGCGGCGCGGCTTCTGGGCCGTGCTCTACGCGCGGATCGCGCCCGGCGTGCCCTACTCGCTGCTGAACTACGCCGCCGGCCTGACCCGCGTCGGCCTGCCGGTGTTCGCCGCGGCGACGGCGATCGGCGTCGCGCCGCGGGCGTTCGCCTACACCGCCCTCGGCGGATCGCTCGACGACCTCGGCTCGCCCGAGGCGATCATCGCGATCGCGACGCTCGTCGCGATGGCGCTGACGGGAGCGGCGCTCATCCAGCGCGAGCGCAGCGGGCCCGGTCAGCCGGCCTGACCCGGCTGGGAACCGCTACAGCTCCTGGACCTGAAACAGCGAGGTCGAGCCCGGCACGCCGCTGGGCAGCCCCGCCGTCACCGCGACGCGCATGCCGCGCTCACACCAGCCCAGCTCGACGACGCGCCGGCACGCGTCGAGCAGCAGCTCCTCGGTCACCGAGTGCTTGCGCAGGAACTCGCCGCGCACCCCCCACATGAGACCGCAGCGGCGGATCGTCTCGCGGCCGGGCGAGAGCGCGTAGATCGGCACCGTCGGGCGGTGCGCGGAGACGAGCCGCGCCGAGCGGCCCGACAGCGTCGGCACGACGATCGCGTCGAGCTCGAGCTCGCGTGCCGCCATGCAGACCGCGTAGGCCACGGTGTAGGACGGATCGCGCGCGCCGCGGTGGACGCGGTGCTCGTTCCACTCGCGGTAGGGCGCGGCGAGCTCGGTCGACGTCGCGATCGACGCCATCATCGCGATCGCCTCGACGGGGTAGGCGCCGATCGCCGTCTCCTGGGAGAGCATCACGGCGTCGGTGCCGTCGAGGATCGCGTTGGCGACGTCGGCGACCTCGGCGCGCGTGGGGCGCGTGGAGGCGACCATCGAGTCGAGCATCTGCGTCGCGGTGATCGACGGGCGCGCGAGCCGGCCCGCGCAGGCGAGCAGCTCCTTCTGCACGATCGGCACGCGCTCGATCGGCAGCTCGATGCCGAGGTCGCCGCGCGCGACCATCACGACGTCCGCCGCGCGGATGATCTCCTCGGCGTAGTCGACGGCCTGCGGCTTCTCGATCTTCGCGATGAGCGGCAGGCGCGTGCGCTCGCGCACGAAGGCGATGTCCGCGGGCGAGCGCACGAACGACAGCGCGACGAGGTCGACGCCGATCTTCTCGCCGGCGGCCAGGTGCGCGAGATCCTCCTCGGGCACGGAGGCGAGCTCGGCCAGCGGGCCGGGGATGTTCAGCCCCTGACGCGAGGCGACCGAGCCGCCGGCCTCGACCTCGGCCTCGATCTCCAGCCTCTCGGGGCGCACGGCGCGCACGCGCAGCCGGACGCTGCCGTCGGCGAGGTACATCACGTCGCCGGGTCCCAGCGCGCTCATGAGCTCGGGGCGCGCGACCGACATGCGCGTGGCGTTGCCGAGGCCGTCCTCGCCGCAGGCGAACACGACCCGGTCGCCGGGCTTGAGGTCGACGTGGTCGTCCTCGAGCGCGCCGATGCGCAGCTTCGGACCGGGCAGGTCCTGGAGGATCGCGACCGGCCTGCCGACGCGCCCCGAGGCCGTGCGCACGCGCTGCGCGGTCTCGGCGTGCTGCTCGGCGGTGCCGTGCGAGAAGTTCAGCCGCGCGACGTCCATGCCCGCCGCCACCATGCGCTCGAGCGTCTTGGGCTCCCGGGAAGCGGGGCCGATCGTGGCGACGATCTTCGTGTGGCGATCCACCGGCCGAGCGTACTCACCGCCTAGTTTCCGGCCGGTTACCGGATCGGGTGCCCGGAGGACTAGCCTCGCGCCACCATGGCGCCGACCGAAGCCGACATCCTCGCCGCGGTGCGGGCGATCCCGCACGGCCGCGTGACGACGTACGGCGACCTCAGCCCGGGCGCGCCGCGCCGCGCGGGCGCCGTGCTCGCGGCGAACGCCGACCCGGCGCTGCCCTGGCAGCGGGTCGTGCGCGCCGACGGCTCGCTGGCCAAGCGCGAGCGCCAGCGCGCGCTGCTGGAGGCCGAGGGCGTGCCGTTTCGCGGCGCGCGGGTGGACATGCGGGCGGCGTGGGTGCCGGCCCGGCCGGGCTGACTGCGCGCCGTCACGTCAGCGTCCGGCGCACGCCACCATCCGCGTCATCACCGCGGCCGCGTCGGCGTCCGGCAGCCGGCGGCTGAGCGTCTGCCACGTGGCGAAGTCCACCGCCACCGCGAGCGCCGCACGCCGGCGCGCCGCGTCGCCCGTCCAGCCGGCGGCGAGGATCTCCTCGACCGCCTCGAAGTACGCCTTGGCGCCGCCCGCCACCCGGGCGAGCTCGGGCAGCAGCTGCGCGTCGCGCCTGACGTTCGCGAGCATCGGCTCCACCGTGCGGTAGTAGGCGTACAGCTCGCCCAGCGCCGTGCGAGTGCGCTGCTTGGGCTCGCGGATCGCGGCCCACGCGTCCGGCGCCGGGTAGGGATGGGCACCGACCCAGTGCGCCGAGCAGGCCGCGAACAGGTCGGCGTCCGCTGGGAAGTGGCGGTAGACCGTCGCGCGCTGCACGCCGGCGCGCTGCGCGATCGCGCTCACCGTCGTGCGGGCGGGCCCGACGGTGCCGTGCAGCTCGACGGTGGCCCGCGTGATCCGCTCGCGCGTCTGCAGCTCGGACTGCGCCCGGCGCCGCTTCTCGTATGGCCGCTTTGCTTTGGAGGACATCGCTGTTCGATGATATTGACAGGCACCGCGGCACGCTCTACATTCCGCGCAACAATGTGTTCAACAAAAAGGAGCCGGCCGTGAACCTGGACACCCAGCGCACGCGCTTCGACGCCAGCCAGGGACCGCGTCTCGTCGGCCCCGCGGACGGCGAGCGCGTCGACCTCGCCACCCTCGGCGTGCGGTTCATGGTGTGGAGCGCCGAGAGCGGCGGCGGCTTCTCGCTCGTCGAGCACCCGATCCCGCCACGCGGGCTGTGCGCGCCGCTGCACCGGCACACGCACGAGGACGAGTACAGCTACGTCATCGAGGGCCGCATGGGCGCGCAGCTCGGCGACGACGTCGTGTTCGCCGACGTCGGCGATCTCGTCTTCAAGCCGCGCGGGCAGTGGCACACGTTCTGGAACGCGGGGGACGAGCCGTGCCGGATCCTCGAGATCATCTCCCCCGGCGGCTTCGAGCAGTTCTTCGCCGAGCTCGGCTCCGGCGGCTCGCCGCCCGAGGCGGGCGCGCGCTACGGCCTCGAGCTCGACCTCGAGAGCGTCCCGCGCCTGTGCGAACAGCACGGGCTGACGTTCGCGATGCCGGGGGCCTGACCGCGCGCCGGCGCCGGCGCCGGCGCCCGCGCCCCCGTCAGCGGAACCTCAGCCGCTGCAGCTGCAGGTTGTAGGCGGCGTTCAGCCCGCTGGTCGTGCTGCTCACGCCGATCGCCACGTAGAAGCGCCGCGCCGAGCGGCTCGTGTTGCGCAGCGTGACCGCGTCGGTCCTTCGCGTGCCGTTGCGCGAACGGGCGACGATGCTCGCGTCGTCGTCGATGGACCGCGCGCTCGAGCCGAACACGTAGAGGTCGGGGTTGCCGGCCGTCGGGCGCAGCCGCACCCGGGCGCGCGAGCGCGGCGCGAGGCGGATGCGGTAGACGTCGAACGGGTCCTCGACCTTGTCGGCGCTGCCGCCGAGCGTGCGCCGCCCGCTGCCGCGCCAGATGTACGGGTCGGGATCGGAGAACACCGACCCGTCGACGAACGAGATCCCGTCGTTGGGCTCGAGGACGTCGCGCGGGGGCGCCGGGAGCGCGAGCGCCGGGCCCAGCTGGACGAGCCCGAAGCCCGTGTTCGTGTCGTAGCCGGGCTTGTCGACGTCACGCGCCGAGCGGCGCAGGACGTCGGCGAGCTGCCCGTTGGACAGGTCGCCGCGCGCGGTGGCCAGCCAGGCCGCCGCGCCGGCGACGATCGGCGCCGAGAAGCTCGTGCCGCTCGCCCGCGTGACGCCGTCGACGACCCCGTCGTCGTCGAACGCGGGCGGCGTCGCGACCGGGACGTTCACCCCGGGCGCCGCGAGGTCGACGGCGGCGTTCGCGCTGCTGAATGCCGACGACGTCAGGTCGGGGTTCAGGGCGGCGACCGAGAGGACGTGCGGATACGCCGCGGGGAAGATCACCGGGTTGCCCTGTGCGAACTCGTTGCCGGTCGCCGCCACGACGAGGCTGCCCTTGGCGAACGCGATCTGCACTGCGCCGAACAAGGTCGCGCAGTCGATCGGCGATCCGAAGCTCAGGTTGATCACCTTCGCGCCGGCGTTGGCGGCCGCGACGATGCCGTTGGCGGCCTCGGCACACGAGGGCTCCAGCGACAGGCCGACCGACAGGAGCGGTGCGCCCGGGAACACGCCGAAGACGCCGACGCCGTTGAAGGCGCCGGCCGCGGCCGAGGCCACCTGCGTGCCGTGCGATCCCAGGATCGGGCCCGGGTTGAGCTGTCGGCTGTGGCCGGCGAGGTCGGGATGGGAGACGTCGGCGAGCTCGTCGACGACCGCGATCGTGGCGGCGCCCGGCGCCGGCGGCGAAAGCCCCGGCGCGACGACGAGGCCGCGGGCATAGCCGCCGGGGTCGGCGTCGAACGCACTCTGACGGGCGAGCGTGATGTCGGCCTCCGCGTAGCGCAGCGCTCCGAGCTCGCGCAGCGCCGCCGCGAACGGCCGCGCCCGCGCCGTCGCCACGCGGTAGACGGCACCGCCGCGCAGCCGGCGCGCGCCGACCCGCCGCGCGGCGGCGGCAACCTGCGCGCCGCGCACGCCGGGCTGCGCCGCCACGAGCCAGCTGGACGGCTGGCCCGTGGCCGCCGCCGCCGCGCCCGCGCCGGTGGCGGGCAGGCGCATCGGGCGCTCCTCGTAGGCGGAGGCGGACGGCGCGACGGACGCGGCGAGGGCGAGGACGATGGCGACGGGCAGGACGCGCAGCAGGCTCATGAGCGCGCCGCTCTACCCGCCGAGCGCCGCCTACAGCGCAAAGCGGCCGTCCTGCACGACGACCTCGCCGTCCGCCGTCAGCCGCCCGCCGCCGCGCAGGTCGCAGATGTGGTCCCAGTGCAGGGCCGACTCGTTCTTGCCGCCCGTCTCGGGATAGGAGCGCCCGAGCGCCAGGTGCACCGTGCCGCCGATCTTCTCGTCGAACAGCGTCGCGCCGATCGCGCGGTCGATGCCGAAGTTCGTGCCGATGCCGATCTCGCCGAGGCGGCGCGCGCCCTCGTCCGTCGCGAGCGCGCGCTGCAGGTACTCGTCGCCACGCTCGGCCGCGGCCGCGACGACGAGCCCGTCGCGGAACTCGAGGTCGACGCCCGCCACGTCGACGCCCGCCGGCGAGGAGGGCACGCCGAAGCGGATGCGCCCGTTGGCGCTCGCCTCGTGCGGGCCGGTGAAGACCTCGCCGCTGGGCATGTTGCGCTTGCCGTCGGAGTTGACCCACGTGCGGCCCTTGACGGTCAGCGTCACGTCGGTGCCGGGGGCCTCGATGCGCAGCTCGCGCACCCCCTTCAAGCGCTCGATCAGGCCCGCCTGAAACGCGCGCAGCTCGCCCCACGAGCGCACCGGATCAGGCTGGTCGAGAAACAGCGCGCGGGTGACGAACGCCTCGAAGTCCCCCAGGCTCATGCCGGCCTGCTGTGCGCCCGCGTGCGTCGGCCACAGCGTCGAGCACCAGCGCTTGCGCATCGTCTGGTCGCGCAGCGGCTTGCGCGCCCGCGCCGCCCGCGCGAGGCGCTCGGGATCGATGCCGACGAGCGCGCGCGTGTTCTCCGGCGCCTGGATGGCGAGCTGTGCGTGCGCCTTCTTCGCCTCGGCGTAGGAGACCTCCGGGAAGGAGTCGAGATGGCGGTCGCGCGCGTGGCGGTGAAACGCGGCGGTCGCGCCGGGCAGCTCGACGCGCAGCAGCGGCCAGCCGTCACGGGCGAGGATCGCCCGCTGGCATTCGAGCAGCAACGGCTCGGCGAGCGTCGTCGAGCGCACGAGCACCTCCTGGCCGGGCTCGACCTCCAGGCAGTAGCCCGCCAGCAGGTCGGCGAACGCCGCCGCGTCGATGGGCATGGGTCTCGCCCCGGGCGCCGGGCTAGGCCCGCCAGCCCTCGGCGAGCGCGGCGAGCGGCTCGGCGGGGTCGGTGTCGAGCAGCGTCGCCAGCGCCGAGACGAGGCGCTCCTGCGGCTCGCGCCGGGCGCCCATGCCCATGACCCCGATCCGCCACAGCTTGCCGGTCAGCGGGCCCAGACCGCCGGAGATCTCGATGCCGTGGTCGAGCAGCAGCCGCGTGCGGACGGCGGCCTCGTCGACGTCCGGCGGCGGCGACACGGCAAGCAGCGGGTGCAGCTGCTCGCCGTCGGGCGCGAGGCGCTCGCAGCCGAACACCGACAGCGCGTCCTTCAGCGCGTGGTGCGCGCGGCGGTGGCGCTCCCAGGTCGTCGGCAGCCACTCGTCGCCGACGACGATCCGCAGCGCCTCGCGCAGCGCGTAGACCATGTTGATCGGCGCCGTGTGGTGATACGTGCGCGCTGTCGCGCCGCCGGTCGTCGCGTCCGGGTTCCAGTACTCGAGGACGAGCGCGAGGTCGAAGTACCACGAGCGGCCGGGCGTCTGCCGCGCCTTGAGCTTGGCGATCGCGCGCTCGCCGGCGGTGAACGGCGCCAGTCCGGGCGGGCAGTTCAGGCACTTCTGGGTGCCGGAGAAGGCCGCGTCGATGCCGGCCTCGTCGACGCGCAGCGGGTGCCCGCCCAGCGACGTGACACAGTCGACGAGCAGCAGCGCGTCGCGCTCGCGGCAGGCGTCGGAGAGTCCGTCCAGCGGCTGCGCCACGCCGGTCGACGTCTCGCCGTGCACGACCACGATCGCCGCCGTCGCGCCGCCGTCGGCGGCCTCGATGAGCTGCTCGACGGGGACCGCGCGGCCCCAGTCGGCCTTGACCTGCACGACCTCGGCGCCGGCCCGCGCGAGCTCGTCGGCCATCCGCACGCCGAAGAGCCCGTTGACGCCGCAGACGACGCGGTCGCCGGGATCGACGAAGTTCGCGACCATCGCCTCCATGCCCGCGCTGCCCGTGCCGGAGATCGGCAGCGTCGCGAGGTTCTCGGTCCCGAAGGCCTCCCGCATGAGGGCGATCGTCTCGCCCATGATCGCGGCGAAGGCGGGGTCCATGTGGCCGATCGTCGGCTGCGCGAGCGCCGAGAGGACGCGCTGCGCCACCGGGCTCGGGCCCGACCCGAGCAGCAGCCGGTCGGGGATGTCGGTGATCGGCGGGGCGTCGGTCTCGGTGCTCATGGGGCCTCCACGTCGGGGAAGTGCTCGGCAAGGTGCTCGCGAAGGACGTCGCGGATCCAGCGACGCTCCTGCGGCGTGGCGATGCGGTAGCGCTGCAGCAGCTCGGCCTGCCCCTCGGTCGGGACGCCGTAGATCTCCCAGCGCTCGACGAGCCGCTCGAAGAGGAACTCGACGGCACGGTGCCAGGAGTCGTCGGTCGACACCTTCTGGTCGTGCAGCGTCGAGGCGTACTTGCGCCGCGTGAGCGGCGACATCGAGCCCTTGAGCGTGAGGACGTTGCCGTCGCCGTCGCGGTAGTCCGTGCTCGGTGCGGAGATCCGTCCAACTCCTCGATTGCGCTTGCCCATCCTGATTTCACCCTATCGAGCAGCCACGGTCGCTCGGCGTCGCCGGAGAGGCGACGGCGGACGGTCGTATCGTCCGGCGCATGAGCTCCACGACGAGGCGGCGCGAGTTCGGCCGGGGCGAGCGCGTGGTGCCCGGCATCTGGCGCCTGCGCCTGCCGCTGCCGTGGCCGGGCGTCCCGCACTGCAACGCCTACGCCATGACCGCCGGCGACGGCGTCGTGCTCATCGACTGCGGGCTGCACGAGCCCGGCTCGCTCGCGCAGCTCGAGCGCGCGATGGCGCAGGTCGGCCTCGGCCTGGACGACGTACGGCTGCTCGTCTGCACGCACGCGCACGCCGATCACTACGGGCAGGCGGCGAGCGTCGTGGACGCCAGCGGCTGCGAGCTCTGGATGCACCCCGCCGACGCCCACATGCGGGCGAGCCTCGAGGACCCCGAGGCGCGGCTGGCGCGGCGCTTCGAGGTCGCGCGCCAGAGCGGGGTGCCGGTCGAGCCGCTGCGCGAGTGGTCGGCGAGCGCGCGCGAGCGCGGGAGCGGCATCGCGTGCCTCGCCGAGCCCGACCGCGAGCTCGTGAGCGGTGTCGTGGTCGAGACCGACCTGGGCGCCTGGAGCGTCGTCGAGACGCCCGGCCACGCCCCGTCGCACGTCTGCCTGCACCAGCCCGAGCACCGGATGCTCGTCTCGGGCGACCACCTCCTGGGCCGCGTGTCGCTGTACTTCGACTACGGCTGGACGCCGGACCCCGCCGGCGAGTTCCTCGCGTCCCTGGACGCGGTCGCACAGCTCGACGCGCGCCTGTGCCTCGCCGGGCACGGGCGCACGTTCACCGACGTGCGCGCCCACATCGACGCCAACCGCGCGCTCGTCGCCGAGCGCCTGGGGCGCGTGCGCCGCGCGGTCGCCGAGCACGGCCCGATCACGGCCTACGCGATCGTGCCGCTGCTGCACGGCGAGGAGCTCACGCAGCTGACGGCGGGCTGGTGGCTGCCCGAGACGCTCTGCTACCTGCGCCACCTGGCGGTGACGGGCGACGTGGTCGCGGTGCAGGACGGCGAGACGGAGCGCTGGGCGCTCACCTGACGCCGCTCCTCAGCCGGCGGTCTCGCCGCGCTCTGCGTGCTCGTGGCTCGCATCGCCGGCGCGCCCGGCGATGGCGGGCGGCAGTGCCGAGTGCGGGGTGCGGGCGAGGATCAGCGCGGCGACCGCGAAGCGCCCGGCGGCCGGAAACCCGCGCCCTGGCTCCGGCGGCCCGATGTGCTCCTCGTAGAGGTCGAGCAGCCAGAGGATCGCCGCGAAGACGCGGGCCCGCGGATGGCCGTCGCCGACGCCGGCGGCCAGCCGGGCGAGGCCGAGCGACTCGGCAGGATCCCCGCCGGCGAAGGCGCGGCCCATCGCCGCGGTGATGTGCGCCGCGACGCGCTCGAGCAGCAGGTCGACGGGCGCGCTCGGGCCGGGCGCGGGGCCGAGGTCGAGCGCGTCCCGTTGCGTCACGAGGCGCTCGAGCTGGCCGCCGAAGACGCCGGCGATCTGCTCGTGGCTCAGCCCGGCCTCGATCGCGCAGCGCAGCGTCTGCAGCGCGCTGGGCAGTGGCTGCCCGTAGGGCGAGTCGCTGGCCCACAGCACCTGGCCGGGCGGGGCGAGGCAGAAGACGCCGAGGATGTCCGCCGGATGCCACCAGGACGTGTCGATGTAGACGTTCGGATGTGACGGCAGCTCGCTCGCCAGCCACGCGAGGTCGGAGATCGCGCAGTGCGCCAGGATCATCCGGGCGTCGGGGAACGCCTCGGAGTACCTGATCGTGTTCGCGCCGAGCGCCGGGATCCCGCGCCCGGCGTGCATGAGCACGACGGCTCGGCGCTCGTGGGCGAGCGCGACGAGATCGCGTACGACGGGCTCGTCCATGCCGAACGCCTCGGCGCGCGGGTGCAGCTTGATCCCCGCGGCGCCGGCGTCGAGGCATCGCTCGGCCTCCGCGAGCGCGCCGTCGGACCGCGGCTGGACGCGGCACAGCGCGGTGAGCGTGCCGCCGGAGGCCGCGGCCGCCTCGAGCGCGGCGTCGTTCGGCGCGGAGTAGCCGTCGGGCTCGTGCATCGGGAAGACGAGCGCGCGGGCGTTCACGCGGTGCAGGACCGCGAGCAGCTCCTCGGGCGTCTGGCGAAATCCGTCGGGGTCCTTCTGGCCGACGTGGGTGTGCGCGTCGAACAGGGCCGGTCGCCCGGCCTCGTCCATCAGCGCCTGAAACCAGGGCTCGAGGATCGCGTCGACGTCGACAGCCATTGCGCGGACCCTACCCGCCGTGCGGGCGGCACCGGGCGCCATCGGGCGGTCGACCGGGCGCGGCCGCGGCCCTACTCCTCGGGCAGCAGCAGCCCGATGATCCCCAGCAGCCCGCCGGTCCTCAGGCCGAACCGCAGCGCCGTCGCCTGCAACGCGCTCAGCTCCCGCTCGTCGCGCGCGCGGTCGACGCCGGCGCCCAGGGCGTCGACGAGCTCGTCCTCCGAGACGCCGCCGGGGCGCTCGCCGCCGAGCAGCTTGCGCAGGAGATCCTCGCGCGGGAGGCCGAGCCTGCAGGCCGCGCCGTCGAGCGTCGCGAGCGCCGCGCGCTGCGTGCGCTCGACCTCCGCCGGCCGCTCGCGCGGGGCGCACGGGTCGGCGACGTCGCGCGGCCCGAAGGCGCCGCCGCCGAGCGCCACGTAGACGGCGACGAGCAGCGCCGCCACGGCGATGGCGCCCGGGACCGCCACCGACAGCCGGGCGCCCTCGCTGCCGTTCGACGACGCCGAGCCGCTCGCCGCGGCGCCGCCCCCGCCCATGCGCGCGGCGACGAACGCCGCCCCCGCGGCGAGCAGCGCGATCAGCGCGGCGATGAGAAACGAGCGGCTGAAGGCCTCGGTCGCGCCGCGGTCGAGCTCCTCGTCGAGCTCCTCCTGCAGCCGCCGGGCCGCAGGCCGCTCGGCGGCGGGAACGTCGAGCCCCGCGAAGACCGCATCGAGGTCGGGAAGCTCCTGGTCTCCGACGCGCTGCAGCTGCGCGTCGAGCTCGCGGGACAGATCGATCTTCACCGCCAGCCGCAGCGGCGCGTCGAGCACGTGCGACAGGCCGGCGCGCTCGGCGGGCGGCCGCACGCGCTCCAGGTCCGCGGTGAAGATCGGCGTCAGGAGCAGCAGGCCGAGGACGATCCCGGCATGGCGGGCGGCGACGGTCCACGCCGCCGGACCGGCGACGGCCGCGGCGGCGCGGCCGTGACCGGCCCCGGCGTCGCCGACGCTCGCGCCGATCAGCGTCGCCAGCGCCAAACCGAGGCCGGCGCCGATCGCCAGCTGCGGCGCCAGGGTCCAGTAGGCGTGGGCGCCGGGCATGAGCCCGAGCGACGCGAGGCCGCCTGCGACGAGCAGCGATCCCGCGATCGCCGGCACGAGCCCGTGCCGCGCGCGCGCCCACTGGCCGGCGACGAGCGCCGCGATCGGCATGACGGTCACGGTCAGGGCCGCCTCGGCGGGCGAGTGACGCCAGCCTTCGATGAGCAGGATCACGAGCAGGAAGAGCGCGGCCGAGAGCGCGGCCGACGCGAGCGTCAGGGCGATCAGGGGAGCCGGCGCCGGGCGCGAGCCCGCGACCGGGGCGTCGCCGCCGGCGCCGGTGACGCCGGCCGCGGGCCGCGCGATCCCGCGCGCGCCCAGCAGCCCGAGCAGCGCGACGGGCGCCTGCAGCGCGAACATCGCCTCCCACGACAGCCACTCCGTGAGAAAGCCGCCGAGCGCCGGCCCGACCGCCGCCCCCAGCACGCCCGCCGCCGCCCACAGCAGGACGGCGCGACCGCGGCCGGTGGACAGCACGAGCAGCTCCAGCGCCGCCGCCACGACGACCGCGCCGATCAGCCCCTGCGCCGTGCGCGCCGCGATGAGAACGCCCAGCGACGGCGCGAGCGCGCAGGCGACGCACGCGACGATGAACAGCGGCACGCAGACGAGGAACGCGCCGGCGGCGCGCCCCCGCGCGAGCCGCGCGCCCGGCAGGGCCACGAGCGCGAGCGCGAGGTTGAAGGAGATCAGCACCCATGCGACGGCGTCGACGCTCGAGTCGAAGTCGCGCAGGATCGCCGGCAGCGCCAGCGTGACGACGGAGGAGTCGGCGAGGACGAGGCCGACGGTGAGCGCGAGCAGCAGCGCCCTCGCGCGGCTCCCGCGGCCGGCGGCCGGCGCCGTGCGCATCTACGTCGTTGCTACTGGTCGACGGGTTCGATGTCGAGGCCCTCGAGCAGCATCGGCCGGCCGTTGTGCTCGTAGGAGACGTCGACGGAGTCATTCTGGCGGTATGTGCCCACTCCCCAGGCACCGAGAAACCAGCGCCAGAAGCCGAGCTTGCCCTCCTTCTTCAATCCGGCGGCGAAGCGCAGCCTGCCGTCGGCCACCTCGTAGTCGACGCCGCGCTCCTGGCGGACGCCGTTGACGTACACCTCGAAGGGCGGCTGCACGCCCGGCGGGAGCGCGACAATCGATCTGGCCTGCACTGGTGCTCCCTCCGGAGGGTCGTGCGGCCATTATGGTCGTCCGGTTCGCGCAGGTCGTCCACCGCCGCCGCAGGGTCGCGGGCGCCGAGCGCGAATCCGCAAGGCAGTGACCGTGACCGAGGATCTCCCGTACCGCATCAGACGCTCCGATCGCGCGCGCCGCGTGCGCGTGAGCGTCGACGCGCAGGGCGTCGTCGAGGTCGTCCTCCCGCGGCGCAGCCCGGCGAGCGCCGCGCCGGCGGCGATCGAGGAGCTGCGCCCGTGGATCGAGCGGCGACTGCATGCGGCCGGCCGGCTGCGCGCGACGCTGGCGGCGCGAGGCGGCACCCTGCCGTACCTCGGCGAACAGCTGACGCTCGCCCCGCAGGCCGGCCGCACGCGCGCGCACCGCAGGCACGACATGCTGCTCGTGCCCGCCGACGCCGACGACGCACAGGGCGCGATCGAGCGCTGGTACCGCCGCGCCGCGGCACGCGAGATCGCGCCGCGCCTCGATGCCGCGACGGCGCAGCTCGGCACGGGCTACGCGACGCTGTCGATCCGCGGCCAGCGCACGCGCTGGGGCTCGTGCTCGTCGACCGGGGCGATGAGCTTCAACTGGCGCCTGCTGCTCGCGCCGGCGCCGGTCCTGGACTACGTGGTCTGGCACGAGGCCTGCCACCTGCGGGTGATGGATCACTCCCCGCGCTTCTGGGCGCTCGTCGGCGCGCACTGCCCCGGCTACGAGGAGCAGCGGCGCTGGCTGCGCCTCCATGGAGCGACGTTGGTGCTGTGACCGGTCCGGGAACCGGTCGCCCCAAGGCGCCGTTGGTGGCAGGATGAACGCCAGTGTTTCCTAGGGATGGGAGCGGGAGGGTGTTCGGGGTGGTCGCTGTGCTCGCGGCGATCCTCGTCGCCGTGCTCGTACTGGCCCTCGCGGGCGGCAGCCCGTACAGCGTCAAGGCGGACTTCGTCACCGCCAGCCAGCTCGTCAAGGGCAACGCGGTCAAGGTCAGCGGCCACACGATCGGCTCCGTCGGCGACATCAGCCTGACCGGGGACGGCAAGGCTCGGGTGACGCTGAACATCGACGGCGAGGGCTATCACCCGCTGCGTCGCGGCACGCGCGCGACGATCCGCCAGACGTCGCTGTCGGGCGTCGCCAACCGCTATGTCGACCTCCAGCTCGGTGGCGCCGACGGCGACGACATCCCCGACGGCGGCGCGCTGCCGACCGAGAGCACGTCGGCCGCCGTCGACCTCGACCAGATCTTCGACACCTTCGATCCCGAGGCGCGCAGGGGCGTGCAGAAGAGCGTGCGGTTCCTGCGCGACTTCCAGGCCGGCAACGAGGAGGAGGCCAACGAGGCGCTGCGCTACCTCAACCCCGCGCTGTCGAGCTCGGCACGGCTGTTCGCAGAGCTCGACCGCAGCACGCCCGACTTCGAGCGCTTCATCGGCGAGACGGCGCGGCTCGTCACCGACGTCTCCGCACAGGACAACGTGCTCGGCGACCTCACCCGCAACCTCGCACGCACGACGACGGCGCTGACCTCCAACGGCGAGGCGCTCGGCGAGTCCGTGGGCCTGCTGCCCAACGTCATGCGCAAGGCCAACTCGACGTTCGTGAACCTGCGGTCCGCGCTCGACGACCTCGACCCGTTGGTGGACGACGCCAAGCCGGTCGTCCGCGACAGGCTCATCCCGTTCCTCGACGAGGTGCGGCCGTTTGCGCGCGACGCGCGCCCCGCCGTGCGCGAGCTCTCGCAGACCGTGCGCAAGCCGGGCGCCGACAACGACCTCGTCGAGCTGCTGCGCCGCCAGCCGGCGCTCGACAAGATCGCCAACCAGAGCGCCGAACGCAACGGCAAGGAGCGGCCCGGCGCGTTGCCCACCACGATCGACGCGCTCGAGGGCATCACGAAGCAGGTCGCGTTCCTGCGCCCCTACGCGCCCGACCTCGTCGGCTGGTTCGACGACTTCTCGACGACCGGCGCCTACGACGCGCTGGGCAACTTCTCGCGCGCCGGGCTGCAGCTCAACGGCTTCACGCTCGGCCCCGCGCTCAACGCGCTGCCGATCCCCGCCGATCTGCGCAACCTGATCCTGTCCGCCGGCACGAAGATCGGGCGCAACAACCGCTGCCCGGGGTCGATCGAGCGCCGGGCCCCGGACGGCTCGAATCCCTACAAGCCGTCGCCGGACTTCAACTGCGACGACACCCAGGTGCCGATCGGGCCATGAGCGTCGCTCGCCGGATCCTCCCGCGCTCGCGCGCCCTGCTGCTCCTGCTCACGGTCGCGGCCGCCACGACGACGGCGGGCGCGTGGCTGGCGGTCACGTCGGCCGGCGCCGCCGACGAGCAGCGCCACACCGTCGTGCTCGACAACGCCTTCGGCCTGACCGAGGGCTCGGATCTGCGCTCGTCCGGGGTGACGATTGGCAAGGTCGAGAAGCTCGCCGTGCAGCGCTCGACCGCGCGCGCGCTGGCGACGATCGTCGTGACGAAGCCGAGCTTCGCGGGCTTTCGCTCCGACGTCTTCTGCGAGGTCAAGCCGCAGTCGCTGATCGGCGAGTACTACCTCGACTGCGATCCGGGCGAGAAGGACGGCCCGGCCCCGGACACGATCCCCGTCGAGCAGACGGCCGGCACGATCCCGCCCGACGTGGTCCTCGACATCCTGCGCCGCCCGGCGCGCGAGCGCTTCGGCCTCATCCTCACCGAGCTCGGCGTCGGGCTCACCGGCCGCGGCGAGGACCTCAACACGACGCTGCGCCGGGCCGTCCCCGCCCTGCGCGAGACCGACAAGGTGCTCGAGATCCTCGCCGCCAACCGGCGCACGATCAACGCGCTGACGCGCGACGCCGACCGCACGCTCGTCGGCATCGCGCGCAACCGCCGCGACGTCGGACGCTTCGTCCGCGAGGCCGGCGACACGACGCAGGCCTCGGCCAGCCGCGCCGCCGCGCTGAAGTCGACCGTCGACAAGCTGCCCGGCTTCCTGCGCGAGCTGCGCCCGACGCTCGCCGAGCTGGGCACCACGGCACGGCTGCAGACCCCGGCGCTGCGCGACCTGCGCCGCGCAGCGCCGGACCTCACCGAGCTGCTGCAGCGCCTCGGCCCGTTCGCCGACTCGGCGCGCCCCGCCGTCCGCGGCCTCGGGCGGGCCTCGGACACCGGCATCGGGGCGGTCGCCGAAGCGCGCTCGACCGTCAGGCAGCTGCGCACGCTCGGCACGGCGAGCACCGAGCCGATGCGCAACCTGCGCTTCGTCCTGGAGGACATCAACGACCGCGGCCGCGCCACCGAGCCCAACCGCCTGAGCCCGGGCAACGGCGGCGGCTTCACCGGCCTCGAGGCGCTGCTGCAGTACGTCTTCGTCCAGTCGCAGGCGATCAACATCTACGACTCCAAGGGCTTCCTGCTGAAGCTCAACGTGCTGCTCAACGAGTGCTCGCAGTACACGAATGCGCAGACGGCGATCGAGCACCCCGACCGCACCAACCGCTGCAAGCAGTGGCTCGGGCCGACGCAGCCCGGCGTCACCACGGGCGCCGTCTCGCGGACCACGCCGAACAAGCCGCGGCGGGCGCCGACGGCGCAGGAGAAGCAGGCCGCGCCGCCCGCGACCACCGCGCCCGTCCCCGGTCAGCCCACGCCGCCGCCACCACCACCGCCGCCGTCGTCGGGTCCGCTGGACCTCGACCCGCGCGACCTGCTCGACGAGCTGCTGCCGCCGAGCATCACCGACAAGCTGCCCCAGGCGCTGCGCTCGAAGACCCGCTCGAGCACGAGGTCCAGCGCCGAGAGCGAGCGCAACCTCCTCGACTACCTGCTCGGGCCATGAGAGGCCGCCGCCCGCCATCGGTCGCATCCAACCCGGTCTTCGTCGGCGCCGTCACCGTGCTCGTCGTGCTCGTCGCGGTGCTGCTCGCCTACCAGGCCAACCAGGGCCTGCCGTTCGTGCCCGCCTTCGAGCTGAAGGTCGACACGCCCAACGCCGCGCGGCTCGTCGTCGGAAACGAGGTCCGCGAGGGCGGCTTCCGCGTCGGCCAGGTCGCCAAGATCGAGCCGATCCCGGGCCGCAACCGGGGCGCCCAGCTGACGCTGCGCCTCGACACGTCCGCGACGCCGGTCCCGGCCGACTCGACCGTCCGCATCCGGCCGCGCTCCGCGCTCGGGCTGAAGTACGTCGAGCTCGTGCGCGGCACGTCCGGCGAGGAGCTGGCGGAGGGCAGCACGATCGCGACGCGCGCGGACGCCGTCGGGCCGGAGCTCGACGACTTCTTCTCGACCTTCGACGAGCCCACGCGCGAGAACGTCGACCGCAACCTCGACTACTTCGGGACCGCTCTGGCCGGTCGCGGCGAGGCCATCAACCGCACGCTCGGCGCGACGCCGCAGCTGCTCGGCGACCTGCCGCCGGTGATGCGCACGCTGTCGGATCCGGACACGCGGCTCGTGCGGCTGCTCGACGAGACCGCCGACGTCACCCGCGTCCTGGCCCCGCTGTCGGACACCCTCGCGCGCGGGTTCACCGGCATGGCCGACACGTTCGAAGGCCTGTCACGGGACCCGAGCGCGCTGCGCGAGACGATCGCACGCTCGCCGGCCACGCTGCAGGAGGGCATCGAGTCGCTGCCGCCGACGCGGCCGTTCCTGACCCGCCTGGCCTCGATCTCCGACGAGGTCCGGGGCACCGCGCGCGAGCTGCGCGCGAGCCTGCCGGCGGTCAACCGCGCGCTCGCCGCCGGCACGCCGGTGCTGCGCCGCACGCCCGAGTTCACCGAGGATCTGGAGGGCACGCTGCGCGCGCTGCGCTCCCTCGCGAAGTCGCCGACGACCGACATCACGCTCGGCGGCCTCGCCGACACGATGCGCACGCTGAACCCGACGCTGCGCTACGTCGGCCCGCACGTGACGGTGTGCAACTACTTCACGTACTTCTGGACGCACCTCGCCGACCACATCTCCGACGAGGACGCGACGGGCACCGTGCAGCGCGTCCAGGTCAAGCTCGCGCCGATCGAGCAGGAGAACTCGCTGTTGTCCTTCGGCGCGACCGAGCCGGCCCACGCCACCGACATCGATCCCGTCCAGAAGGCGCTGTTCGGCGACGCCGTCGAGTTCCACGACCAGCTCTACAACGCCGCTGTCGATCCCGAGGGCAACGCCGACTGCGAGGCCGGTCAGCGCGGCTACCTCGAGCGCCTGGCGACCGGCTTCCCCGCGAACATGAACATCGTCCTGGACTCGAGCACGCCCGGCTCGCAGGGCCCGACGTTCAAGGGCCGCTCCCGGATCCCCGAGGGCCAGACCTTCTCCGCCGATCCGACCGGCATCGCGCCGCGGGTGGACCCGTGAACCCGGTGCGCCAGCGCCGCAGGGACCGGGGCCCGAGCGCCTTCGCCGTCGGCATCGCCGTGATCGTCTTCGCGATCGTCGCGACGTACCTGGGCTTCACGAAGGACGTCCCCTTCATCAACAACCCCTACGAGATGAAGGCGGCGTTCCGCGACACGAGCGGGATCAACGCCGGCTCGCCGGTGCGGATCGCCGGCGTCGAGGTCGGCGAGGTGACGCACGTCGACGCGACGCGCCCCGGCGCGAAGTCGGCCACGCTGACGCTCGCGATCCGCGACAAGGGCCTGCCGATCTACGATGACGCGACGGCGAAGATCCGGCCGCGCATCTTCCTCGAGGGCAACTTCTTCGTCGAGCTCACGCCGGGCACGCCGCGCGCGGGCGTGCTGGAGGACGGCGACACGCTCGCGGTCGATCGCACCGGCAGCCCGGTCCAGTTCGACCAGGTCCTCAGCGCGCTGAAGGGCGACACGCGCAACGACCTGCGCCAGATCTTCACGGAGGTCGGCAAGGCGCAGGACGCCGGCGGCGCGAAGGCCTTCAACGACTCGCTGCGCTACCAGCCGGGCGCCTACCGCTTCACCGCGATCGTCGCCGAGGCGCTGCTCGGCAAGCGCCCGAGCGACCTCGGCGACTTCATCCGCGACGCCGGCACGACCAACGCCGCGATCAACGAGCCGCGCCGCCTCGCGACACTGGTCGGCGACTTCAACACGACCGCCGCCGCGCTCGCCGCCCGCGAGGACGCGCTGACGAGCGCCGTCGGCGAGCTGCCCCGGACGCTGCGCGCGGCGACGCCGGCCTTCGACTCGCTCAACGCCGCCTTCCCCGACGTCCAGCGCTTCGCCCGCGACGCGCGCCCGGGCGTCCGCTCGCTCGGCCCCACCGTCGAGGCGACGCTGCCGCTCATCCGGCAGCTGCGCGGCCTCGTCCAGCCCTCCGAGCTCGGCACGCTCGCGCGCAACCTGCGCTCGGCGACGCCGCCGCTGACGCAGATCGCGACGACCGGCGTGTCCGTGCTCGGCCGGCTGCGCGAGCTCTCCAGCTGCGCGACGAACGTGCTCGTCCCGTTCGGCGACGACAAGATCGAGGACAAGGCGTTCCCGACCCACGGTCCGGTCTACCAGGACCTCGCGAAGTTCCTGCCGGGCCTCGCCGGCGAGAGCCGTTCCTTCGATCCCAACGGGCCGTACTTCAAGGTCCAGGGCGCGGGCGGCGCGGAGACGCTGAACATCGGCAACGGCCTGTTCGGCACAGTCGCCGAGCCGATCGTCGGCAACAACCCGCCGCCGATCCGCCAGCGCCCGCCGCTGCGGCCCGACGTGCCGTGTGAGACGCAGGAGCCGCCGGACCTGCGCTCGATCCCCAAGGGCCCGCCGCCGACGGTCAACACGGACAACGCGGTCTCGCGCACCCGCGAGTCCAAGGCCCAGGCCGCCGCCGTCGCGGTGCTGCGCCGCGAGCTGAAGCTCAAGGGCAGCGACCTGAAGGTGCTCGACCGTGCCATCACGGTCGACGAGATCCGCAAGATCGCGTCGCGCAACGGGCTCACCGCCCAGCTGGACCGCGCGCTGAGACGGCAGGGCGCCAAGTGAGCCGGATCATCCGCCAGAACCTCGGGCCGTTCGCCGCGATCCTCGTGCTGATCGTGATCGCGATCGTCGTCGGCGGCTACATCCTCGACAACCAGCGCTTCCGCTTCCCGCTCGCCGAGGACACGCCGATGCGGATCAACGTCGAGCTCGACACCGCGCAGGCCGTCACGCCGGGCCAGGGGCAGACGGTGCAGGTCGCCGGCGTGGAGATCGGCGACATCGGCAGCGTCGAGCTCAAGGACGGCCGCGCGGTCGTCGGCCTGGACATCAAGAAGGAGTACGAGACGCTCATCCGCCGCGACGCGAGGGCGTCCCTGCGCCCGCGCACCGGGCTGAAGGACATGTACGTGCAGGTCTTCCCGGGAAAGGACCCTGTGCCGGTGGACGAGGGCTTTGAGATCCCGATCGCCAACTCGCTGACCGACGTCGACCTCGACGAGATCCTGTCCGAGCTCGACGCCCGCACCCGCGACTACATCACGCTGCTGGCCAACGGCGCCGGCGAGGGACTGCGCGGCAAGGGCGACGCGCTGGCGCGCACGCTGAAGCGCTACGGCCCCACCGTGCGCGACCTCGGCCGCGTCAACCGCGAAGTCGCCAAGGAGCGCGTCGCGCTGCGCCGCCTCGTCACGTCGCTGGCGCAGATCAACGGCGAGCTCGCCCAGCGCCCGCGGGACCTCTCGCGCCTCGTCTCGGGCGCATCGGGCACGTTGCGCGCGTTCGCGTCGGAGGACGACAACCTGCGCGACGCGGTGGGCGAGCTCGCGCCGACGCTGCAGACGGCGACCGCGACGCTGACCGACGTCGCGCCGTTCGCCGACGAGCTCGGCCCGACGACGAAGGCGCTGCTGCCGGCCGTCCGCGAGCTCGAGGACGTCAACGCCTCGGTCAGCCCGTTCGCTCGCGAGGCCACGCCGATCGTGCGCAAGCAGATCCGGCCCTTCGTCCGGCGCGCCGTCCCGCTCGTCAAGGACCTCGCGCCGGCCGCGCGCGGCCTGGCCCGCACCTTCCCGGAGCTCGACCGCAACGCGAAGGTGCTCAACGACCTCACGAACATGCTCGGCCACAACCAGGACGGCCGGGAGGCCCCGGACAAGGAAGGCCGCGACGAGGGCTACCTCTTCCATCTCGGCTGGCTCGCGCACCAGACGACGAACCTGCAGAACGTCGACGACGCCAACGGCCCCATGCGACCGATCTTCCTGACCGGCACGTGCTCGACGCTGACGAGCCTCGTCAACGACCTCCCGCAGGCCGAGTTCGCGCTCGGCCTGTCGCCGCTGCTGGCGACCGTCTGCAAGAACCCGACCACGCGCTCGCTGAGCGTCAACCGCGCGCTGCGCGCCAACGGCGGATGAACACCGAAGGCCCGACACCCGGCCGCATCGTCGTCATCGCGGGCTTCGCGCTGACGTGCTTCGGCCTGCTGCTGTTCCTGTGGCTGGCCTTCGGCGGCGCGATCCCGCTCAAGCCGCAGGGCTACCGCGTGCAGGTCGCGTTCACCGACGCGGCGACGCTCGCCGACCAGGCCGACGTCCGCACCGCGGGCGTGAAGATCGGCAGGGTCGTCAAGAAGGAGCTCGCGCCCGGCGGCGGCAAGCTGCTGACGACGATCGAGCTCGACTCGAAGTACGCGCCGATGAAGTCCGACGCACGCGCGATCCTGCGCCAGAAGACGCTGCTCGGCGAGACGTACGTCGAGGTGACGACCGGCAGCCGCGACGCGGCCGACATGAGGGAAGGCACGCGCCTGCCCGACGGCCAGGTCCGTGCGGCGGTCGAGTTCGACGAGCTGCTGCAGATCTTCGACGAGAAGACGCGAACGGCGTTCCGCGAGTGGCAGGCGAGCGCGGCGAAGGCCGGCGCCGGGCGCGGGCGCGACCTCAACGACGCGCTCGGCAACCTGCCGACGTTCGCCGAGAGCGCCGAGGACGTCGTCGACGTGCTCGGCGACCGCCGCGAGGCGCTGCGCGACCTCGTCGCCAACGCCGGGCGCACCTTCGAGCAGCTCACCACCGACGAGCAGGCGCTGGCGACGTTCGTGACGCGCAACACCGAGCTCTTCGGCGAGCTGGCCGAGCGGCGCGAGGCGCTGGCCGACTCGATCCGGATCCTGCCGACGTTCCTCGCCGAGACGAAGAGCACGCTGCGGCGGGTGAAGACGTTCGCCGTCAACACCGAGCCGCTGATCCGCGACCTCGACCCGGTGCTCGACGACCTGCAGCCCACGCTCGTCTCGCTGCGTCGCCTGTCGCCCGATCTGCAGAACCTCTTCGAGAACATCGATCCGCTCATCTCCGCCGGAGACGATGGCCTGCCGGCGCTGTCGCGGACGCTGCGCGGCCTGGATCCCACGCTGGCCGCGGCCGGGCCGTTCCTGCAGCAGCTCAACCCGCTGCTGCGCTACCTGGAGTTCAACCAGACGAAGATCGGGGACTTCCTCGCCATTCCCGCCTCCACGCTGGGCGGCATCCGGTCGGCGCCCGCGGGCTCGAAGAGCAACGGCCACGTGCTCCCGCAGATCATCATGCTCGGGTCGGAGTCGCTGCCCGCGCTGACGCGCACGAAGACCAACCGCGGCAACGCGTACATCCGGCCCGACGCGGCGCGCGACGGCAGGACGTTCATGCTGCCGAGCTTCGACTGCAACAACTCCGGCGAGAAGGGCCCGACCAACACGCCGGGGTGCCGCGTGCAGGACGCGGTGCCGTTCGAGGGCCTGAGCCAGCGCTTCCCGCAGGTCCAGCCGGGGCTGCCCGGCGGGCGGCTGAAGTCGCTCGGCGGCTGAGGGCCTTGGCCGCGGGCATACGAGCCGGCGCATGAGCGTCCGGGTCGGGGTCGTCGGCCACGTCGAGTGGGTGCAGTTCGCGGTGGTCGGCCGGGTGCCGGCGGCCGGCGAGATCGTCCACGCGCGCGAGACGTTCGCCGAGCCGGCGGGCGGCGGCGCGGTGGCGGCGGTGCAGCTGCGGCGGCTGGCGGGCTCGGCGCTGTTTCTGACCGCGCTCGGCAACGACGACACGGGCCGGACTGCCGAGCGGGCGCTGTGCGAGCGCTTCGGCGTCGAGGTCCACGCGGCGTCGCGCCCCAGCCCGCAGCGGCGCTGCTTCACGTTCCTCGACGACAGCGGCGAGCGGACGATCACCGTCCTGGGCGAGCGGATCGTGCCGCTGCGCTCCGATCCGCTGCCGTGGGAGCGGCTCGCCGAGCTGGACGCGATCTATCTGACCGGCGGCGACGCCGATGCGGTGCGCGCCGCCCGCGCGGCGCGCGTGCTCGTCGCCACGGCGCGGGCGATGGGCGCGCTGGCCGAGTCGGGCGCGCGGCTCGACGTGCTCGTGCGCAGCGCCAGCGATGCCGGCGAGCGCTACGAGCCCGGCATGCTCGATCCGGCGCCGCGCTGGGTGGTCAGCACGCGCGGCGAGCTCGGCGGAGCGTGGACCGGCGAGACGGCCGGCGAGTGGCAGGCCACGACGCTGCCCGGACCACCGGTCGACGCGTACGGCTGCGGCGACTCGTTCGCCGCGGCGCTCGCCTACGGCCTCGGCGCCGGCATGCGACTGCCCGCCGCGATCGAGCTCGCCGCGCGCTGCGGCGCGGCGTGCCTGACCGGGCGCGGGCCGTACGGCGCGCAGCTCACGCTGGCGTAGCTGCGCGCCGTGAGGCCTTCAGCCCGCCTGCGCAGGCTCCGGGTCGGGGCGCACGACGACGGTGTCGCCGATCGCGATGATCTCGTCGGCGGGCAGGTCCGCCGATCCTCGAAACCGGGCGGGCCCCGGCGTTCGCGCAGATCGCGCAGATCGCGCTCAGGCGCTTTCGCGCACCCGGAACGGCTTGGACTCGTCCCAGCGCTCGAACCAGTGCGCGCCCTCGCGGATCGAGAGGAAGATGTCGGGCTCGAGTCCGAGCGCATCGAGGAAGTCGGCGCGCGCCTGCGCGGGGTCCTCGCGCTGCGGCGCCTCGAGCGCCACGCCGCGCTCGGGATGCTCGTCGGACGCGATCAGCGCGTAGCGCGAGCGCCCGTCGTAGGCCAGGCCGACGTAGGACATCGGGCCGAGGCCCTCCTCATCGCCCCGCGCCCAGGTCCAGCCGAACAGCGCGCTGAGATCCGCGGCGCCGCGGTCGATGACCGCGATGTACTCCATGACGACGGGGATCCACTCCTCCGCCGTCTGCTGGGTCAGCCTCCCCGTGTCCATGCTCACGCCCCCAGCGTACGACGCAGCGCCTCGAACGGGCGCTCCCCACGCTCTGGCGCGATGAGGTCGCGGCGCACCTTGCCGGTGTAGACCGCGATCGATCCGTCGCCGCGCACGTCGGCGCCGGCGCGCACGCGGGGGCGCAGCCGCGACGGCCCGGAGAGCTCGCCGCGCGCGGAGACCTGGTCCTCCGGCGCGTACTCGCGCGCCAGCGCCTTGCGCGTGTCGCGCCGCGCGCCGGGGCCGAGCGTCGTCAGCTGGACCTCCAGCGCGTCGACCGCGTCGCGAAGCTCCTCGTGGCGCGAGCGGCTGACCTTCGGCCCCACGCGGATCGTCACCGTGTACGGCATCGGCGGGCGATGCTAGCTGCTACTAGCCCGCGCGATCGGTCCGCGCGGCTCAGCGCTGGTCGATCGGGACGTAGTCGCGGTTGCGCTCGCCCGTGTAGATCTGCCGCGGGCGGGAGATCTTCTGCTCGTCGTCCTCGACCATCTCGCGCCACTGCGCGATCCAGCCGCTCGTGCGCCCGATCGCGAACATCACCGGGAACATCGCCACGGGCAGCTTGAGCGCCTCGTAGATGAGCCCCGAGTAGAAGTCGACGTTCGGATAGAGCTTGCGCTCGATGAAGTAGTCGTCCTCCAGCGCGATCTGCTCGAGCTCGAGCGCGAGGTCGAGCAGCGGGTTGCGGCCGGTGACCTCGAAGACGTCCTCGGCGGCCTTCTTGATGATCGTCGCGCGCGGGTCGTAGTTCTTGTAGACCCGGTGGCCGAAGCCCATCAGGCGCTGCTTGCCCTCCTTCACGCCCTTGACGAAGTCCGGGATGTTGTCGCGGTGCTTGATGCGCCGCAGCATCCGCAGCACCGACTCGTTGGCGCCGCCGTGCAGCGGGCCGTACAGCGCGGCGATGCCGCCGGCGACCGCCGAGTACGGATCGGGCTTGGCCGAGCCGATCGAGCGCACCGCGCTCGTCGAGCAGTTCTGCTCGTGGTCGGCGTGCAGGATGAAGAGGATGTCGAGCGCCCGTTCCAGCCGCGGATCGGGCTCGTACTTCAGCTCGGTCATCTTGTACATCATGTTCAGGAAGTTGCCCGAGTACGCGAGGTCGTTGTCGGGATAGACGTACGGCTGGCCCTGCACGTGGCGGTAGGCGAACGCGGCCAGCGTCGGCATCTTGGAGATCAGCCGGACGGTCTGGATGTCGCGGTTCTCGGCGTCGTCGATGTCGATGGCGTCGGGATAGAACGTCGAGAGCGCGCCGGTCGCGCCGAGCAGCATCCCCATCGGGTGGGCGTCATGGCGAAAGCCGCCCATGAACTCCTTGATGTTCTCGTGCACGAACGTGTGGATCGTGATCTTGTGCTGCCAGTCGGCCAGCTGCGACGCGGTCGGCAGCTCGCCGTACACGAGCAGGTAGGCCACCTCGAGGTAGGTCGACTTGGCCGCGAGCTGCTCGATCGGGTAGCCGCGGTACTCGAGCACGCCGTTCGTGCCGTCGAGGTACGTGATCGAGGAGCGGCACGACGCCGTGTTCATGAAGGCGGGGTCGTACGTCATGAGGCCGAAGTCGTCCTCGGCGACGCGGATCGCACGGAAGTCGAGGGCACGGACGGTGCCGTCGACGATCGGGATCTCGTAGCTGCGGCCCGTGCGGTTGTCGACGACCGACAGGGTCTCCTCGCCGCTCGGTGCGTTCGCCCCGTTGGTGTCGGGGCCGCTGGCGGTGCTCGTCGTGGTGTCGTTCTCTGAACTCATCTGCCTTCGATTATGCACCCAGGACGACAGTTCAAAGCGCGAACATCGTGTGAACGTCCTGCGAGGCGAGAATCATTCGCGCTTCCAGCCGCCGCCGAGGAAGCGGCTGAGCTTGCCGCCGCGGGCGTTCGCCCGAAAGCGCGGGCCTCCGGCGGAGTCCTTCTCAGGCAACGCTGCGACGCCGCCGGCGTCGAGCGTCAGCGTCACCGCGCGGGCCGTGATGCGCGCCACTTCGGGGGCATCGACGAAGCGCTGGCCGGCCGGCGTATCGAGCACGAGGCCGTCGAAGATGTGCTCGGCCTCGTTCTCGAGGATCTCGCGGACGGTGCCGACCGCGCCGCCGTCGCGGTCCTCGACCGCGGTCCCCCGCTCGAGGACCTTGTAGGAGATCGCGAAGTCGCCGTCGTCTGCGTCAGGCGGAGACATAGACGATGCTGAACGCCGCCGCGGCGACGAGGGCAACGCTGAGCGCCATCACGCCGCGCGCGGCGCCGGCGGTGCCGGGGAAGTCGGGCTTCTTGAAGCCGACGACGCTGACGACGATCGCGAACACGACGAGGATCGCGCCGGCGATGAAGAAGGGCGTCTCGGACTTGTGCACCTCGCCGCCGGCGTGCTCCTCGGAGGTGGCTCCGGCGGCGTGCTCGGCTGCGGCGAGGATCGTGTTCAGGGTCTGGCTCATCGCGGCGGCGAGCCTATCAACTCATGCCCGTCCGCCCGGGCTGGTGCGCGACGCGGCCGGGCCGCCCTCGTAGCGGCTCTCGGTGGCCTCGACCTGGCCGTGGTAGTGGCTGCCGAGCTCCGGATGGCCGTAGGGGCGCAGCGCCGGCGCGTCGAGCGTCATGAACGACAGCTGGGCGATCGGCTTGGCGGCCCAGAGCTTGATCGGCACGCGCGTGAGGTTCGTGATCTCCAGCGTCAGCGTGCCCTTCCAGCCGGGATCGACGAAGCCGGCCGTGGCGTGGACGATGAGGCCGAGCCGGCCCAGCGACGACTTGCCCTCGATCCGCGCGACGATGTCGTCGGGCAGCTCGACCCATTCCAGCGTGCGGCCGAGGACGAACTCGCCGGGATGGATGACGAACGGCTCGTCGTCGCCGATCGTGATCTGCTCGGTGAGGTTCTGCGGCGGCGCCGCGAGGTCGATCGCCGCCGTGCGGTGGTTGTGGAAGACGCGAAACGTGTTGCCCAGGCGCAGGTCGACGCTCGCGGGCTGGACCATCGCCGGGTCCCACGGCTCGATCGCGATCGTGCCCGCCTCGACGAGACGCAGGATCGTGCCGTCGGACAGGACGGAGCTCGGGGCGCTCATCGCGCCGTTGAGACTAGTGGCGGAGCTCGACAGAGCGCGCGCGAGCGACGACCGTGCGCGTGCGCATGCGGGCCGGGGGCGCGACCTGCGGCGCGCCGTGCGGGCCGCGACGCGGGTTGCGCGGCAGCGCGGGGCGCGGATGCGGGTGACGCGGGCGGGGGTCGAGCGGGCGCTTCGTGCCGCCGTCCTCGCCGGTGACCGGCTCGGGCTCGCGGCTTGGCGTGGATGGCCCACCAGACGATGTAGAAGAGGGCGAAGATCGGGATCTTCAGCGCCACCATGAGGAAGATGAACGTCACGCTCATGCCACTTCAGCGTACCCGCAATCACGCGTGAGCGGGACGTCCCGGCGCGCCATGCGGTGATCCGCGCGGGGATCGTGCCCGTTCTAACCGTCATGAAGCGACTCCCGACGCGCCTGATCGCTCTCGGTGCGATCAGCGCCGTCGCCGCCGTCGGCGGTCAGGTCGCCGCCTCTCAGGCGGCCGGCAGGACGGTGACGCTGCGCGACATCGCGTTCTCCCCCAAGAGCCTGTCGGTCGCACGTGGCACGACGGTGACCTTCAGGTGGCGCGACGAGCGCACCGCGCACAACGTCGTCAGCAAGGGCACCAAGCGCTTCACGTCGATCGCCACCCGCGAGACGGGTTCCCAGTCGCGGACGTTCGCGAAGGCTGGGACGTACCGCTACGTCTGCACGCTGCATCCCGGCATGTCCGGCCGCATCACCGTCCGCTGATCATCACCACACCAGGAGACTCACCTTGTCCGAGTCTGAACCTTGCCACGATCGACGCCGACGGCGCCATCCGCGAAGCCGCCGAGTCCGCCGGCCTGGACCGCAGCGACTTCCTCAAGAAGGGCGCCCTCGCCGGCGGCGGCCTGCTCGTCGGCAGCGCGATGTTCAGCGGGATCCTCAGCAGCGCCGAGGCCGCGATCTCGACGACGAGGAGGTCGGCGGCCAACGACGTCAAGATCCTCAACTACGCGCTGACGCTCGAGTTCCTCGAGGCGGCCTTCTACGAGCAGGCCGTCGCCAACAAGGCGTTCGGCTCGAGCGCGCCGCTGCAGCAGTTCGCCGAGGTCGTCGCCGTCCACGAGCGCAAGCACGTCGACTTCCTCAAGGGCGCCCTCGGCTCGAAGGCCATCAAGTCGCCGAAGTTCGACTTCGGCAACGCGGTGACCGACCAGGCGACGTTCGCCGCCACGGCCCAGGTGCTCGAGGACACGGGCGTCAACGCCTACCTCGGCCAGGTCGGCAACATCGCCGTCAAGGGCACGCTCGCAGCCGCGGGCACGATCGCGACCGTCGAAGCGCGCCACGCCGCCTGGATCCGCTTCATCAACGGCGCCGTGCCCGCCCCGTCGACCTTCGACAAGCGCAAGTCCGAGAAGGCCATCCTCAAGGCCGTCGGCGCCACGGGCTTCATCAAGTAGCGCGCCGTACCGCGCACTCGACGTTCCCGCGGGGCCCTGAAACGGGCCCCGCCGTCGTTCTGCGTCAGTCCCTCAGCGTGACGTCGGGCGTCTGAAAGGAGGTGATCCGCTTGAGCTCGTGCACGCGCTCGACGATCTCCGCGCCGGTCAGCCGTGCGACGCGCTCCGTGCCGAACTCCTCGACGTTGTAGGAGGCGATCGACGTGCCGTAGGCCATCGCGAGCCTGAGGACCGCCGGCGTCGCCTCCCCGCCGTGCGCCGCGATGGCGCCGACGAAGCCGCCGGCGAAGCTGTCGCCGGCGCCCGTCGGATCGGCGACGAACTCGACGGGGAAGGCCGGGATCCAGAAGGAGTCGTCGTTCGTGACGAGCGCAGCGCCGTACTTGCCGAGCTTGACGACCATCGACGACGGACCGTGCTCCATGATCTTGCGCGCGCCGGCGACGACCTCGCGCTCGCCCGTGAACAGCTGCACCTCGGAGTCGTTGAGGATCACGCAGTCGACCTCCGAGATCGCGGCGACGAGCGCTTCGCGGGCGATGTTGACCCACAGGTCCATCGAGTCCAGCGCCACGAACTTCGCCTGCGTGCACTGCCTGCGGACGTTGAGCTGCAGCGCGGGGAAGATGTTCGCGAGGAAGAGCACGTCGCAGTCCATCGACGCCTGCGAGAGCTTCGGGTCGAAGTGCTCGAAGACGTTCAGATCGGTCTCGAGCGTGTCGCGCGAGTTCATGTTCTCGTGGTAGACGCCCTTCCAGAAGAACGTCTTGCCGCCGGCGACGTGCTCGATGTCGTCGGTGTTCACGTTGCGGCCGTGCAGGACGGCGTACTCGGCCTCGCCGAAGTCGTCGCCGACCGGACCGACGACGCGCACGTCGTCGAAGAACGACGCGGCGAGCGAGAAGTGCGTGGCGGCGCCGCCGAGCATGCGCTCGCGGCCGCCGTGCGGTGTCTGAACCGCGTCGAACGCGATCGATCCAACGACAGTGAGGCTCATGGCGGGCGACCCTAGCGAGCTGATGGATTTCGTGGGCGCGGGTAGCCTCGGCCCGTGCGCGCGATCCAGATGTCGCAATACGGCGGGCCGGAGGTGCTCGAGCTCGTCGAGCTGCCGGTGCCCGAGCCGGCCGACGGCGAGGTGCTCGTGCGCGTCACCCGCGCCGGGCTGAACTTCGCCGACACGCACCGGCGCACGAACACGTATCTCGCCAAGGACGCGCTGCCGCTCGTGCCGGGGACGGAGGTCGCGGGCGTCCGCGACGACACCGGCGAGCGCGTCGTCGCGCTGTGCGGCTCCGGCGGCTACGCCGAGTACGCCACCGCGCCCGGCGCGCTGACGTTCCCGATCCCCGACGGGGTCGACGACGAGACCGCGCTCGCGCTCGTCCTGCAGGGCCTGACGGCATGGCATCTGTACCGGACGTCCGGGCGGGTCGCGCCCGGGGAGAGCGTCGTCGTGCACAGCGCGGCCGGTGGTGTCGGCTCGCTCGCCGTGCAGCTCGGCAGGCCGATGGGCGCAGGGCGCGTGATCGCGACCGCATCGACCGACGAGAAGCGCGCGCTGGCGCTCGAGCTCGGCGCGGACGCGGCCGTCGACGCAGCGGCCGACGGCCTCACGGAGCGGCTCACCGAGGCGAACCTCGGCAAGCCCGTCGACGTCGTCTTCGAGATGGCCGGCGGCGCGGTGTTCGACGCGTCGCTGGCGGCGCTCGCACCGTTCGGCCGGCTCGTGATCTACGGCATCGCCTCGGGCGAGGGCAACACGGTGCGCAGCGGCTCGCTCATGCGCCACTCGCGCGCCGTCGTGGGCTTCTGGTTCACGCACTGCCTCGGCCGTCCGGCGATGATCGACGACGCCCTCGCCGACCTGTTCGAGCGCGTGCGCCGCGGCGAGCTGCGCGTCGTCACCGGCCCCGCCTATCCGCTCGAGCAGGCCGGGCAGGCCCAGACCGACCTCGCCGCCCGGCGCACGACCGGCAAGGTCACGCTGGATCCGGCGGCGTAGGCGCCGCCGCGATCGGCCAGGGTCACGTTCCTTCCCGCGCCGCTGCGGCGGTGGAACCGGTTTGACTGAGAGCCGGGCGCCCTGGCTACGGCCAGGTGCCCTTGCGCGTCATGCCCTCGGCGAAGAAGCGGTTGGGCATCTGCGCGGAGCCGAACGCCTGCAGGACGCGCTCCATCTTCTGACCGGTGTCGGGGCACACGGCGAGCGCGTCGTCGTGGATCGACTGCTGGATCTCGACGGTCGACCCGTCCTCGCGCTTGTAGACGTAGAGCGGCATGCCCCGAGTGTAGTTCGCGTCCGCGCGAGGGCCCGTTAACCCACGAAGGCCCGCGTGGGCGCGGGCCTTCGCTTCGGAGGAGGAGAACTACAGGGGAGGCGGTACTGAGGGGGTCGGGGTTGGGAGGAGGCTGTTCGAGAGGAGAGGGAGGTTCCTGTCGAGGTCCCTATCGGCGCGGCCGCGCCCGGACTTGAGCCCGCTCTCGAGCTGCCTCCGCCTACGGCAACAGGCCGCCCTTCTCGGCACCCAAGCCCGTCTCGGCGCGCACCCGCAGCTCGGCGAACTCGCGCTCGTTTCCGCGCTCGGTGGAGAGCATCGTGCCGAGGAAGCAGCCGATGAACCCCAGCGGGATGGAGATGATGCCGGGGTTGGCGAGGTCGTAGAACGACAGCGCGCCGCCCTCCGCGTCCGCCCCCGGCCAGACCTTCGGCGAGATGATCACGAGGACGATCGCGCTCACGACGCCGAACAGCACGCCGGTCACCGCGCCCGCGGTGTTGAAGCGCCTCCAGGTCAGCGCCAGCAGCAGCGCCGGGAAGTTCGCGCTCGCCGCCACCGCGAACGCGAGCCCGACCATGAACGACACGTTCAGCCCCTCCCCGCCGATGATCGCGATCGCGATCGCCAGCGCGCCGATCGAGGCGGCGGCGATGCGGGCGACGAGCACCTCCTCGTGCTCGGAGTCATGGCCCTTGCGGATGACGTTTGACCAGATGTCGTGCGCGACGGCGCCCGACGCCGACAGCACGAGCCCGGCCACCACCGCGAGGATCGTCGCGAACGCGACCGCGGCGACGATGGCGAGGAACAGGTCGCCGCCGAACGTGCCCTCGCCGCCGCCGAGGAACTGCGCGAGGTTCGGCGCCGCGAGGTTGCCGCCGGAGCCGGCCGCGGCGACGCCCTCCTCGCCGAGCAGCGCGCGGGCGCCGAACCCGACGAAGGTCGTCAGGACGTAGAACGTGCCGATGATGAAGATCGCCCACACCACCGACGAGCGGGCGGCCTTGGAGTCCGGCACGGTGAAGAAGCGCATGAGGATGTGCGGCAGGCCGGCGGTGCCGAGGACGAGCGCGATGCCGAGCGAGACCGTGTCGATCGGGCTGGAGAGGAACGTGCCGGGCCCGAGGCTGAAGGTCGAGTCGGCGGTCGTGTTCTCCTCCGCGCGGTTGAAGAGCTCGATCGGGTTGAAGCCGACGCGCTCGAGCACGAAGATCGACATCACCGCGATCGCGATCATCAGCAGGACGGCCTTGATGATCTGCACCCACGTCGTGGCGAGCATGCCGCCGAAGATGACGTAGCAGAGCATCATCACGCCGGTGATCAGGACGGCGAGCGAGAAGTCGATGCCGACGAGCGCCTGGATGAGCACGCCCGCGCCGACCATCTGCGCGATGAGGTAGAACGCCGCGACGCTCAGGGTGCCGAGCGCGGCGGCGACGCGGGCCGGGCGTTCCCGCAGCCGGAACGAGAGGACGTCGGCGATCGTGTACTTGCCGGCGTTTCGCATCCGCTCCGCCAGCAGGAACATCACCGTGAGGAACGCGACGAGGAAGCCGACGGAGTACAGGAAGCCGTCGAAGCCGAAGATGAAGATCAGGCCGGCGATGCCGAGGAACGACGCGGCCGACAGGTAGTCGCCGGAGATCGCGAGCCCGTTCTGCACGCCGCTGATCGAGCGGCCGGCGGCCCAGAAGACGTTCGCGCCGGTCATCCGCTTGGAGGCCCAGTAGGTGACGACGAGCGTGATCGACAGGACGATCGCGAAGATGACGAGTGCTTCGACGTTGACGTCGGCGGCGATGATCGTCATCGCAGCGTCTCCGGGTCGGTGGGCGCGGAGGGCGGGCCGGGGGCCGTCGTCGCCGGCGCTGCGCCGAGCGCCTTCTGGACGACCCTCGCGGCGAGCGGGTCGAAGACCGTGTCGGCGCGGCGCAGGTACAGGTAGCCGAGCACGAAGACCATCACGAACTGCGTGAGCGCGAGGCAGTAGCCGACGGTCAGGCCCTGGTAGACGGAGTCGGCCATGAAGTCGGGCGCGTAGCCGGCCAGCAGGACGAAGCCGATGTACCAGGCGAGGAAGAAGATCGTGCCCGGCAGGACGAACCGCCTGCGCGCCGCGATCAGCTCCTGGAACTCGGGCGACTGCTCAACCGCGTTCCAATCGACGCGTTCTTCCGGTGTCGACATGGCTCCCCCGTTTCGTGTGACTTGTGTCGATGCGCACCTACCCCTTGGCGCCGGGGGTCAAGCCACCGCATGAACGGTGTCGTTCGGGGCGGCCTGCGGGTAGGCCTTCCCGTCGAGACCTGCAACGCCTACTCGAGGGGACAAGTCATGGCCGAAGAGACCTGCGGAGGAGCCGGCTGCACGTGCGCAGCGCGCGAGGACGGCTTCTGCTCGGACCACTGCAAGGAGCACGCCGGTCACAGCGACGCGGAAGGGCATGTCTGCCACTGCGGGCACGCCGGCTGCGCCGCGGATCCGACGACGTAGGTCGGTCACGCGACGGGCGATCGACGCGCAGGGTGCGATATCCGCCCCTTGCGCGTCAGGAGCTCGATGCCGCCAGCGCCCGCCGCACCTGCTTGGCCGAGGCCGGCCCGCGCGTGCCCAGCCCCTGCGCGAACTGCGCCACGCGCAGCTCCTGCAGCATCCAGTGCACCTCGGGCGCGGCGGCGCGGCCGCCGCGGGTGCGGTACTCGCGTTCGAGCTCGTGGACGGCGTTCATGCGGTCGCGGTCGGCGGCGACCGCGTCGGGCAGGCGCTCGAGGCGGCGGGCGGCGGCGCGCAGGTAGCGCACGACGTCCGGGAGCCGGTCGGTGCCGGTCGCGGTGACGAAGCCGGGATGGACGAGGCTGCCGAGCTGGCCGGCGACGTCGAGGCGGGCCGGTTGCAGCGCCGGGTCGGCCGGGAGGGCGTCGAGGCGGGCGCGCAGCTCGGCCGCGGCGTCGAGGACCTCGACCGCGGCGGTGATGATCGCGCGCGCGGTCGCGGGCAGTCGCTGCGCGACGTGGGCGCGCAACGCCCGGAAGGCGGCCTCGTCCCAGGCGGGCCCGCCGCCTGAGGCGATCAGCGCGTCGAACGCGGCGTTGAGCGCGTCGTCGAGGACCGCCGACGCTCCCCCGTGGGGCGCGCCCGCCAGCGTCAGGGCGGCGCCGCCGGACAGCCCGCGCCGGATCGTCCGCAGCGGCGAGGGCACGACGAGGCACAGCAGTCGTCGCGTGCCCGCGTGCATGGCGCCGGCCTGCGCTCCTGGCGTCTCGAACGCGCGGACCGCGACGCTGTCGCCCTCGTCGACCAGCGCCGGGTACGCGCGCACGCTCTCGCCGGTCCCGGGCAGCGCGATGCTGCGCGGCAGCGCGCCGATGGTCCAGTCGCGCAGGCCACGTCGTTCGAACGGCGCCGTGGCCGCCGCGAGCTGCGCGCGCAGGCGCGGGCGCAGCTGCGCGCGCAGGGCGTCGAGATCGTCACCGGCCGCGAGGACCTCGCCGGCGGCGTCCTGCACCGCGAAGCGCACCCGCAGGTACGCCGGCAGCTTCTCGAGGTCGAACTGGTGCGGCTCGGCGTGCACGCCGCGCACCGCCTCGATCTCCCGCGCGACGGCCGCCACCAGCGAACCACGGCGCGGCCGCAGTCCGGTGACGACCTGTGCCGCCGTCTGCGGGATCGGCACGAGCGGGCGGCGCAGGTCCTTCGGCAGCGAGCGGATCAGCGCCGTGACGAGCTCCTCGCGCAGCCCGGGCACGAGCCAGTCGAACCCCGCCGGCCGCAGCCGCTGCAGCGCGTGCAGCGGGACATGGACGGTGATGCCGTCGTCCTCGGCACCCGGGTCGAAGCGGTAGGTCAGCGCCAGCTCGATCTCGCCCTGGCGCCACACGTCGGGGAAGGCCGACTCGTCGATGCCGGCGTCGCCGACGAGCAGCTCGCGCGTGAACCGCAGCAGCTCCGGCTCGCGCGTGCGCGCGTCCTTCCACCAGCGGTCGAAGTGCGCCCCGGACACGACGCTCTCCGGGATCCGCGCCTCGTAGAAGTCGTACAGCTCGGCCTCGGTGACGACGATGTCGCGCCGCCGGGCGCGGTGCTCGAGCTCCTCGACCTCCTCGAGCAGGTGGCGGTTGTCCTGCAGGAAGCGATGGCCGGCGCTCCAGTCGCCTTCCAGCAGCGCGTGCCGGATGAACAGCGCGCGCGAGAGCTCGGGGTCGATCGGCCCGTACGGCACCTTGCGCGCGCCGACCACCGGCACGCCGTAGAGCGTCGCGCGCTCGACCGCCACCGCCGACGCGCGCTTGTGCTCCCAATGCGGCTCGGAGTACGTGCGCTTGAGCAGGTGCCCGGCCAGCGGCTCGATCCAGCGCGGCTGGATCTGCGCGGCCGTGTGCCCGTACAGCCGCGCCGTCTCGACGAGCTCGGCGACCATCACCCACACCGGCGGCCTGCGCGCGAGCGCCGACCCCGGCGACAGCGTGAAGCGCGCGCCGCGCGCGCCGTCGTACTCGCGCGACGCGCCGTTGCGCAGGCCGACGTGGGAGAGCAGCCCCGCCAGCAGTGCGCGGTGCACGTCGTCGGCCGCCGCCGGCTGCTCGTTGATCGTCACGCCGACGTTGCGCGCCGCCTGGCGCAGCTGACCGGCGAGATCCTGCCATTCGCGCACGCGCATGTAGTGCAGGTACTCGGCATGGCACATCTTGCGAAAGCCGTTGCGCGACATCTCCTTCTGCCGCGCGCGCAGGTGGCGCCAGAGGTTCAGGTACGCGAGGAAGTCCGAGCGCGCGTCGGTGTCGACGAAGCGCGCGTGCAGCTCGTCGGCGGCGGCGCGCTTCTCCGCCGGGCGGATGCGCGGGTCCTGGATCGAGAGCGCGGCGGCGATGACGACGACCTCGTCGGCGCAGCCGGCCCGATCGGCCGCGAGCACCATCCGCCCGATGCGCGGGTCGACGGGCAGCTGCGCGAGCTTGCGGCCGAGCCCGGTCAGGCGCTTGCGCGGGTCCTGCGCCTCCGGGTCCAGCGCGCCCAGCTCGTGCAGCAGGGCCTTGCCGTCGCGGATCTGGCGGCGGTCGGGCGGGTCGAGAAAGCCGAAGTCCTCCACTTCGCCCAAGCCCAGCGCCGCCATCTGCAGGATCACCGACGCGAGGCTCGTGCGCAGGATCTCGGGGTCGGTGAAGGCGGGGCGCTCGAGGAAGTCCTCCTCGGAGTACAGCCGCACGCAGATGCCGTCCGACGTGCGCCCGCAGCGGCCCTTGCGCTGGTTCGCCGACGCCTGCGAGACCGGCTCGATCGGCAGCCGCTGGACCTTCAGCCGCGCGCTGTAGCGGCTGATCCGCGCGGTGCCCGGATCGACCACCGCGCCGATGCCGGGCACGGTCAGCGACGTCTCGGCGACGTTCGTGGCGAGCACGACGCGGCGCTCGCCGTGCGGCTTGAAGACCTTCTCCTGCTCGGCGGGGGACAGCCGCGCGTAGAGCGGCAGGACCGCGACCTCGCGCCGGCAGGCGCGCGGCCAGCGCCTCCGCGGTGTCGCGGATCTCGCGCTCGCCGGAGAGGAAGACGAGCACGTCGCCCGGCGCGTCGTCGAGCAGCTCCTCGACGGCGTCGCCGATCGCGTCGACGGGATCGTCCTCCTCGGCGGCCGGCCGGTAGCGCACCTCGACGGGATACGTGCGCCCGGAGACCTCGACGACCGGCGCGCCGCCGAAGTGCTCGCTGAAGCGCGCGGTGTCGATCGTCGCGCTCGTGATGACGAGCTTGAGATCGGGGCGGCGCGGCAGCAGCTGCTTGAGGAAGCCGAGCAGGAAGTCGATGTTCAGGCTGCGCTCGTGCGCCTCGTCGAGGACGATCGTGTCGTAGCGCCTGAGGGCGCGATCACGCTGGATCTCGGCGAGCAGCAGGCCGTCGGTCACGAGCTTGACGCGCGTGTTCCTCGCGGTCCTGTCGTCGAAGCGCACCGCGTAGCCGACGGCGCCGCCGAGCGGCACGCCGAGCTCCTCGGCGATCCGTGTCGCGACCGTGCGCGCGGCGATGCGCCGCGGCTGCGTGTGCGCGATCGACGTCCGGCCGAGCTCGAGGCAGATCTTCGGGATCTGCGTGGTCTTGCCCGACCCGGTCTCGCCGGCGACGATCACGACCTGGTTGGCGCCGATCGCGGCGAGCAGGTCGTCGCGGCGCGCGCTGACCGGCAGCTCGGGCGGATAGGTGATGTTCAGGTCGGAATCGGCGGCGATCGCCATGCGATCCAGCATATGGCTGCGATCATCGGCCGCATGGACTGCGTGCGGATCGACAAGTGGCTCTGGGCGGCGCGCTTCTTCAAGACCCGGACGCTCGCCGCCGACGCCGTCAAGGGCGGGCGCGTCGAGCTCGACGGAGCGCGCGTGAAGGCGGCCAAGGAGGTCGCCGCCGGCGACGAGCTGAGGATCACGATCGGGCAGACGCGGCGGACGGTGATCGTGCGCGGGATCTCCGACAAGCGCGGTCCCGCGCCGGTCGCCCAGACCCTCTACGAGGAGACGCCGCAGAGCGTCGCCGCCCGCGAGGCCGCCGCCGAGGTGCGCCGGCTGCAATCGCCGCCGCCGGGAGCCGACCTCGGGATGCGCCCGACCAAGCGCGACCGGCGCCGGCTGGACTCGGCGCGCGGGCAGCGGCGCTGACGGCGCGATGAGTTCTCAGCACGCGGCGAGGTCCTTATCGCCGTACGTTTCTGCCCAACCACGCGTCGGCGCCGCGGGCGCCAGAGGGAGCTCACCATGGGACAGCCGGTCGTGCACTTCGAGATCATCGGGACCGACGGCGAGAAGCTGCAGAGCTACTACTCGGAGCTCTTCGGCTGGGAGATCGACGCGAACAACCCGATGAAGTACGGCACCGTCCAGCGCGAGGGCAACACGAACGCGGACGGGACAGGCATCGGCGGCGGCGTCGCGGGCGGCCCGGAGGGATACGCCGGCCACGTGACCTTCTACGTCGAGGTGCCCGACGTCGAGGCGGCGATGGTCAAGGCCGAGAGCCTCGGCGGGACGCGCATCTTCGGCCCGGACGAGGTCATGCCCGGGCTCGTGATCGCCCAGTTCGGCGATCCCGAGGGGCACGTCATCGGCCTCGTGAAGACCGGAGGCTGATTCGGACCGCGGTGGGTGTGGCGGATCGGTCGCGCCGAGCTCGAGCGCATTCGCCACACCGCCTCACTCCACGGCCCGCGCCACCGCGCGCACGAACGGGGCCGCCAGCGGCTCGGCGCGCCGCACCACCTCGGCGATGGCCAGGCCGACGACGATGTCGGCGACGTAGTGCTCGCCGAGGTAGACGATCGCGAACGACGCCGCCGCGACGTACGTCCAGCCGATGACGCCATAGACCGGCCCGACCTCCGAGAGCCCCATCGCGGTGATCGCGGCCGAGGAGATGTGATCGGACGGCATCGCGCCCCACGGATTGCCGGGCGCCGCGCCCTCCTTCGGCGGGGGGCGCTTGAGCACGTCGCAGACGACGAGCCGCGCGACGCGCTCGATCTCGCCGCCCATCCGGCCCTCCTTCTCCGAGGCCCACCACGGCGGCGCCTCGGGCGCGAAGAAGTAGAACGGGCAGGTCAGGTGGTAGGCCGCGGCCAGGCGCGCGCCCGCGCGCGGGACGAACTCCTCGTGGCGTGCGGCGAGGTAGACGAGCAGGATGTGCGGCAGAAACCAGGAGCCGTAGACGGCGGTCACCGCCTTGTCGAGCAGCGTCACCTCGCCGGGGCGGCGCAGCGCGCGCTGCAGCCGCAGTCCGGGCGGCACGCCGAGGCCGACGACGGTGTCGAAGCGGATCGGCTGGTCGATCCACAGGCGCCGGCGCAGCGTGTCGGGCTCGTCGTAGGGCAGCTCCCAGCCGAGCTTGAACAGGTGCATGTAGCCCGCCGCGACCGCCGCATAGCGCTTGCGGCCCTTCGGCACGGCGATCGCCAGCCCCAGCGGCGGGACGCAGCCGAGCACGAGCGTCAGCGCCGGGTGCATGCCGGTCCGCTTGCGCGCGGCGATCAGCCCGACGGTGAGCGGCACGGCCGCCGCCGCGATCGCCCTCGGCGCGGGGCCCGAGCGCATGACGCGGTTGGCGACGCGCGCGGCGCCGTCGAGCACGGGCTGCAGCGGCGAGGGCCCGTCCGGGCCGCGGCGCCGGTACCACTCTGGCCGGGGCGACATGCACAGGCAGCGTGCCACAGTCGATGCGCCGCCGGCCATGTCCGGGCGCGCCGCCGCGCATGCGCGCGCCCATGCCATCCCTGACACGATCGTCCGGTGCGACCCGCGGTGCCGACGCTCGCCGATGCCTCCGACCCGCTCGGCAAGCTGCAGCGCGGGCTGGGGGCGGGCTACCTCTGGGCGCTGGACGCCGATCGCACGGTCGCGCACGCGCTGCTCATGCACTGCGTGTTCAACGACCCCCGCTGGGACCGCCAGCTCGACGACCGCGACGAGTACCACGCGACGCTCGCGCTCGACCTGCAACTGCACACCGGCGCACTCGAGCTGTGGCTGCGCGACAGCGACGAGGACATTCCCGACACGACGTACGACGTGCTCGGCATGCTCGGCCGGATGGCCGTCCGGGGTCATGCCGACGCGCGCCGGGTGCTGCGCGAGTACGTCTCCTACGGGCGCTATTGGCAGCGGGCGCTCGATCGACTCATCGCCGACTACGAGGACGCGCCGCGGTCGGCGACGCCGTGGCCGGAGGTCGTCGGCGGCCTCGACGCGGTGCTCGTCGAGCGCTTCGCGACGGACGATGCGCTCGCCGAGGCGCTCGCCGGCCTGGACCCCCGCGAGCGGCCGTGGACGATGTGGTCGGTCGAGAACCGTCGCATCGCGCGGGCCTTCGCGCTGGAGCAGAAGGGCGCCGCCGCCGCTGCCTCGCCCACGCCCTCGACGCCGCCCAAGCGGCGTGGTTCTCGGGAACGGGCGGTGCCCGCGCGCACGCGCCCGCGCGAGATGAGCACGGCCGAGCTGCTGCAGATCGCCGAGGACTCGCGCTGGACGCAGATCGCGGACGAGCTGGCGTCGCGCTCGGCGCAGGAGGACGTCGAGCGGCTGCTCGCGGCGGCCAACGACCCGACGGTGCCGATGCGCCGCGCCGCGATCCTCGCCCTCGGCCGTCAGGGCCGCCGCGAGCTGCTGGAGATCGCCGAGCAGCACACGAGGTCCGAGCGCAACAAGCTGCAGGGCGCCATCGCGCTCGCGCTGGAGGCGATGCCGCTCTCGCAGACCCGCGCGCTCGCACACGACTGGCTGACCTCGCCGGACTGGGCGCGCCGGCGCAAGGCGGCGGGCATGCTCGCGACGTGGTCGGAGGACGAGGACCTCGCACCGGCGCGTCGCGCGCTGGAGCGCGAGCTCGACGCCGGCCTCGAGGGCGACGTCTACGTCATCTGCTCGCTGGCCCAGTCGCTCGGTCGCAGCGCCGTCCACGGCCCGTTCGTCGAGCTGCAGCAGGCCTACGAACAGATCCCCTACTCCTACGGCCGGCGCTACATCGTCGCGGCCCTGGCGGCGTCGGATCCGACATTCGGCGGCGACGTCGCCGTCGAGTGCCTGTGGGACTGCGAGGCCGAGACGCGGAGCATGGCGGCGGTGCATGTGGACGGCCGGGTGCGGCTGGCGGCCCAGCGCCTGGAGGAGCTGGCCGCGGACGAGGCGCAGGCGGCGTCGGTGCGCGCGGCGGCGTCCGCGCGACTGCGCGCGTGAGATCGGTCGAGCAGCTCCGCCGCAGTCGTGTTGCAGAGTTGTCGCAGACGCGTCTTGAGCCGTTACACGGTGGCGCGCAGAATCGGCCTCATGTACGCAGACGAGCCTGTCCACGTGACCGTCCCCGGCTGCGCCGGCGATCCGCGGTCGCTGCCCGAGCCACCGCCCGGCGTGGTGATCCACCGCGTCCCGGAACTGCATCCCGACGATCTCGATGTCATCCACGGCATCCCGTGCACATCCGTCGCGCGGACGCTCGTCGATCTCGCCGAGGTGATGTCGCGCGCGGAGCTGCGAGCGACCTTCGCCCGGGCCCGCGACCTCGGCATGCTCGACCTCGACGCCGTCAACGCATCGGCCGCCCGCGTCGAGTGGCGTCCCTCGCTGAAGATGCTCCACGAGGTGATCGCCGAGTTCGGCGGATGAGGAGCGACCGACGAGCACACGATCCCGGCCCCAGACCGGGAGTGGTGGATGACCGGTACGACGCGATCGTGGCGCTCCAGCCCTCGAGCACGGGCTGACCTCGCGACGCGCGACATCCGCGCCAGGGCCACCCATGGGATCGTGGGGGGGCCCGCGTCGTCGTCACGGCCCGAGCGTCGACACCGACGGGTCTCGCGCGCCAGGGAGACCTCACGGCACCGACTAAGCTGGGCGCGTGACCACATTCGCCGATCTTGGACTTTCAGAGAGCACGCTAGAGGCGCTCGAGGACGTCGGCTACGAGAAGCCCAGCCCGATTCAGGAGCAGGCGATCCCGCCGATGCTCGAAGGCCGCGACGTCATCGGGCAGGCACAGACCGGCTCCGGCAAGACCGCGGCCTTCGGCCTTCCGATCATCGAGTACATCGACCCGACGGAGCCCGAGGTGCAGGCGCTCGTGCTGACCCCGACGCGCGAGCTGTGCATCCAGGTGACGCAGGCGCTGCGCGCGTACGCGACGCGCAAGGGCGCCGACGTCGTCGCCGTCTTCGGCGGCGCGCCGATCCGCACCCAGCAGGCCCAGCTGAAGGCCGGCGGGCACATCGTCGTCGGCACCGTCGGCCGCGTGCTCGACCTCATCAGCCGCCACTCGCTCGTGCTGGACTCCTGCCGCTTCGTCGTGCTCGACGAGGCCGACGAAATGCTCGACCTCGGCTTCCTCGAAGACGTCGAGAAGATCCTGCGCCTGACGCCCAACAGCCGCCAGACCGCGCTCTTCAGCGCGACGATGCCGCCGCCGATCCGCACGCTCGCCGACAACTACCTCTACGACCCGGAGCACGTGAAGGTGCAGTCCGCGACCATGACCGTCGACTCCGTCGAGCAGTTCCAGCTGACGGTGAAGACAGCCGACAAGCCCGACAAGCTCGTCGAGGTGCTCGAGGCCGAGAGGCCCGATCAGGCGATCGTCTTCGCGCGCACGAAGATCCGCACCGACCAGCTCTACAAGAAGATGAAGGACCGCGGCTTCAACGTGAAGGCGCTGCACGGCGACATGTCCCAGGGCTCGCGCGACGGCGTGATGCTCGGCTTCAAGGGCGGCCGCGTGCCGATCCTCGTCGCCACCGACGTCGCCGCCCGCGGACTGGACATCTCGACGGTCACCCACGTCGTGAACTACGACGTCCCGCGCTCGCCCGACGTCTACGTGCACCGCATCGGCCGCACCGGCCGCGTCGGGCGCGCCGGCCGCGCGATCACGTTCGTCGAGCCCAAGCAGGAGAAGGAGCTCGAGGCGATCGAGCGCCACACCGGCGTCAAGGTCTCGCCGTGGGAGGCCGGCGCGACCGTCGAGCCCGCGCCGGTCGTCGAGAAGCCGCGCCGCCACACCAAGCCGCACGTCACGCGCAACGGCGACGAGCCGTACGCCAAGCTCATCGTCGCGGGCGGGCGCGCCGCCGGCATCGAGGTCGCCGACCTCGTCAGCGCGGTCACCCACGCCGCATCGATCGACGGTGAGGCCGTGCGCGACGTGAAGGTGCTCGAGCATTTCGCGTTTCTCTCCGTGCCCGCGGCCGAGGCCGATCGGATCGCCGCGGCGGTCGACGGCGAGCGCGTGCGCGGCCGGCGGATCCGCGTCGAGCCCGCGAAGGTCTGACGCGAGCGCTCAGAGCGGCTCTGCGGTCCCCATCGCTTCGCCGGCTCGTCCGGCGAGCGGCCGGCCGATCAGCTACGGTCGGCCGCGATGGCCGAACGCAACGTCCTGGGCGAGCCGCTCGAGCCGTGCGGCACGGACCCGATGACGGGCTTCTACCGCGATGGCTGCTGCAGCACCGGGCGTGAGGATCTGGGCAGCCACACGATCTGCGCTGTCGTGACGGCCGCGTTCCTCGAGCACCAGCGCACCATCGGCAACGACCTCTCGACGCCGATGCCGACGTACCGCTTCCCCGGCCTCGTGCCCGGCGACCGCTGGTGCGTGACGGCCGTCAACTGGCTGCGCGCCTACGAAGACGGCGCGGCGTCCTACGTCGTGCTCGCCTCCACGCACGAGCGCGCGCTGGACGTCGTGCCGCTCGCGGCGCTGCGCGAGCAGGCCGTCGACGTGCCGGCCGATCCCGGGATGCTCGACAGCTGAGCGGCGCCCGCCGGCGCCAGGCCAATCGCCCGCAGGCGCAACTCGCGCGCAGTGCGCGCGTTACCCTCTCCTGACGTGGCGTTGCAGCTCAGAGACCGCGGAGCGCCTTCCGAGGCGGCTCCCCCACCGCCTGACGGCGCCGTTGTGGCGACCGCTCCCGACTTCGCCTGCGAGACCTGCGGCGCGGCGATGGAGCGCGGCCAGGACTGGTGCCTGGAGTGCGGCACGGCCGCTCCCGGACGGCTCGGCGCGAAGCCCGGCTGGCGCGCCGCGTTCACCGTCGTCGGCCTCACGACGCTGCTGCTGTGCTGCGCGATCGTCGCGATCTACGCCGCCCTGTCCAGCGACGCAGAGCGCACGGCCGCGGCGCCGCCCGCCGGCTCGGGCGATCCGATCACCGCGCAGGTGCCGGGCGCGCCCGCCAACGGCGATGCGCCGCTCGTCCAGCCCGGCGTCACCGGGCCCGGCGTGACGCCGCCGGCCACCCCGGCCACGGGCGGCACGCCGATCATCCCGACGACGAAGCCGCCGCTGGCCGCGACGAACACGCCGATCATCCCCGCCCAGGTTCCCAAGCCGCCGGGCGCCACGACGGGCCAGGCGCCGGCAGGCACGGCAGGCGACGGCGCCACCGCCGGCTCGGCGCCGGCTCGGGAACTGGCGCGACGACCGGCGCCGGCCCGGCGCCGGCGGCGGCGACGCCGGCGGCCCAGCCCGTCACGATCAGCTTGGAGAAGGACGCGGCGCAGACGTACGACCCGATCAAGCGCGCGGGCGCCGAGTTCGGCCCTGCCGCGCTCGCGATCGATGCCAAGCCCGACACGGTCTGGGACGTCACCGTTCCCGCCGACGGGCAGCCGATCGCCGCCGGCCTCGTGATCGACCTGGGCAAGCGCTACGCGCTGCGCTCGTTGCGCCTGGACACGCCGACCGACGGCTTCACCGTCGAGGTGTACGGCGCCAAGAGCGCCAAGGCCCTGCCCGAGGACGTCATCGACAAGCGCTGGATCCACCTGACCGACAAGAAGTTCGTCCTCGACGACGAGCCGATCATCCTCAAGGGCAAGGGGGGCAACGCAAAGGTCCAGCTGCTGCTGCTGCATTTCACGGCGCCCGCCGATCCCGCCGACCCGCGCGTCGCGATCGCGAACGTCAAGCTGCGCGGCACGCCGTAGCCGGCGCGAGCCACTAAGCTCCGCGCCATGTCAGCTGCTGCCATGAGAACGACCGAGGGCGTGATCGTCTTCGAGCTCTTCGACGAGGACGCACCCGCAACGGTGGAGAACTTTCGCAAGCTCGCGAAGCAGGGCTTCTACAACGGCCTGATCTTCCACCGCATCATCAAGGACTTCATGATCCAGGGCGGCTGCCCCCACGGCACCGGGACCGGCGACGCCGGCTACAAGTTCGACGACGAGATCAACGACCACAAGGTCGAGCGCGGGGCGCTCGCGATGGCGAACTCCGGCCCCAACACGAACGGCTCGCAGTTCTTCATCGTGACCACCGACGCCGCTCCGTGGCTGGACGGCAAGCACACGGTGTTCGGCAAGGTCGTCGACGGCATGGACGTCGTCGACCGGATCGAGGGCGCGCCGACGCAGGGCGCCGACCGCCCCGTCGAGGCGATCCACATCGCGAACATCGACCTCGGCGAGTCCGCCGAACCAGCCGCCTAGCGTCACCGGCGCTTGGACCTCTTCCAAGCCGTCGTCCTGGGGATCGTCCAGGGACTCACCGAGTTCCTGCCGATCTCCAGCAGCGGCCACCTGCGGATCGTCCCCGCGATGGTCGGCTGGGAGGATCCCGGCGCGGCGTTCACCGCGGTGATCCAGCTCGGCACGATGGCGGCCGTCGTCCTGTACTTCCGCGCCGACCTGGTCCGCATCGCGCGGGCCTGGCTGGCCTCGCTGCGCGACGCCTCGCGGCGGTCGGAGCTCGACGCGCGCATGGGCTGGTACCTCATCTGGGGCACGGTCCCGATCGTCATCTTCGGCTTCGCGTTCTCGCACCAGATCGAGAACGGCGCCCGCAGCCTGTACCTCATCGGCACGACCCTGATCCTGCTCGGGCTGCTGCTGCTCGTCGCCGAGAAGGTGTCGCGCCGCGAGCGCGACGTCACGAGCATCACGCGCAGGGACGCGATCGTCATCGGCTTCGCGCAGGCGCTGGCGCTGATCCCCGGCGTCTCGCGCTCGGGCGCGACGATCACCGCCGGGCTCTTCCTCGGCCTCGATCGTGTGGCGGCGGCGCGCTTCTCGTTTCTGCTGTCGATCCCCGCGGTCGTGCTCAGCGGCGCCTACGAGCTGCGCGACGTCGTCTCGGGCAGCGCCGAAGGCGGCGTCGGTCTCGCGCCTACCGCCGTCGCCACGCTGCTGGCGTTCATCAGCGGCTACGTCTCGATCGCGTTCCTGCTGCGCTTCCTGACGACCCACACGACCGCGGTCTTCGTCGCCTACCGCGTGGCGCTGGGCGTCGTCGTCCTCGTGCTCGCCGGCACCGGCACCATCGCCTGAGCCGGCCCCGAGTGGCTAGGGTTTGACGCGACGTCCAGACGCGAGGGAGCGAACACCTATGGCCAGCGCTGACACAACGGTCGCCCAGAGCACGAACGGCCATGCCGCCGGTGCGCTGATCGCGGTCGAGAACCCGGCCACCGGCGAGGTCATCGCCCACGTCGCCGACCTCTCCGCCGAACGCGTCGCCGAGCTCGCGCGCATCGGCCGCTCCGCCCAGGTCGGCTGGGACGCGCTCGGCTTCGAGGGCCGCGTGCGCGTGATGAAGCGCATGCAGAAGTGGGTCATGGACAACGCGAACCGGCTCGTCGAGACGATCGTCTCGGAGACCGGCAAGACCTACGAGGACGCCTACATGGCGGAGATCCACTACGCCGGCGGGGCGATCGAGTACTGGACCCGGCACGCCGAGAGGTTCCTCTCCGACGAGAAGATCCGTGCGACGACGCTCGCCGTCGTCGGCAAGAAGCTCGTCGTGCGCTACGAGGCGCTGGGGCTGGTCGGGGTCATCGGCCCCTGGAACTACCCGCTGACGAACTCCTTCGGCGACTGCATCCCGGCGCTGCTGGCCGGCAACAGCGTGATCCTCAAGCCCTCGGAGATCACGCCGCTGACGTCGCTGCTGCTCGCCGAGGGCCTGGCCGAGAGCGGCCTGCCCGACGGCGTCTTCCAGGTCGCCACCGGCCGCGGCGAGACCGGCGCCGCGCTCGTCGACGAGGTCGACATGATCATGTTCACGGGCTCGACGCAGACCGGCAGGAAGGTCGCCGCCCGCGCCGCGCAGACGCTCACGCCGGTCGGTCTGGAGCTCGGCGGCAAGGACCCGATGATCGTCATGTCCGACGCCGACCTCGACCGCGCGGCCAACCTCGCCGTCTACTACTCGATGCTCAACGCCGGCCAGACGTGCATCTCGATCGAGCGCGTCTACGTCGAGGCGCCCGTCTACGACGACTTCGTGCAGAAGGTCGTCGACAAGGTCGGCGCCCTGCGTCAGGGCCCGTCGACCGGTCCGGCGACCGCCGAGGTCGGGGCGATGACGTTCCCCAAGCAGATCGAGATCGTCGAGGAGCACGTGCGCGACGCGCTGGCCAAGGGCGCCCGTGCGCTGACCGGCGGCAGGCGCCGCCCCGGCAAGGGGTTGTTCTACGAGCCGACGGTGCTCGTCGACGTCGACCACACGATGAAGGCGATGACCGAGGAGACGTTCGGCCCGACGCTTCCGATCATGAAGGTCGCCGACGCCGAGCAGGCGCTCGAGCTCGCCAACGACTCGCCCTACGGCCTCGGCGGCGCGGTGTTCGGCGGCGACCGCAAGCGCGCCGAGCGGCTGGCGCGGCGGATGCAGGCGGGCGCGGTCTGCGTCAACGACGCGCTGCTGAACTACGTCGCGGTCGAGCTGCCGATGGGCGGCTGGAAGGCCTCCGGCCTCGGCACCCGCCACGGCGCCGCCGGGATCCGCAAGTTCACCAAGCAGCAGTCGATCTTCATCAGCCGTGTGCACCTCAAGAACGACGTGTACATGTTCCCCTACCGCCCCACGGTCTCCAAGCTGCTGTTCCGCGGCGTGCGGCTCTTCTACGGCCGCGGCCGGCGCCGCTGACCGGCGGCATCTCCTTGAAGCACTCGGGCTGGATGGTTGATTCCGCGGCCGGTGCCGTCAGATGTGCGCGGATCGCGGATGCAGGACACCGCGGGCAGAAGGTGCACAGTGCCAGCGGCACGGGCGCCTTCGGTCCGTGGCGATCCTGCGCCGCGAGACGCGTGCAGATGACGGTGCCGATCGTGGGATCAACCATCTAGGGCCCCGCATGGCCGCGATCGCGTTCGCGCTGGGCTCCTCGGTGCTGTGGGGGCTGTCGGACTATGCCGGCGGCTTCAAGAGCCGTACGTACGCGGTGCCGGTGGTGCTCGCGGCGATGTACCTGTCGTCGCTGCTCGTGATGCTGGTGGTGGTCGGCGCCCGCGGCGAAGGACCACCGTCGTCGTCCTACGTGCTCGCCGGACTCGGCGCCGGCATCGTCGGGATCATGGCGCTGGGGTGCTTCTACACCGCGCTGTCGATCGGGACGATGAGCATCGTGGCGCCGATCGCGTCGACCGGCGTCGCGCTACCGGTGATCGTCGGGCTCGTCGAGGGCGACGAGCCGAGCGCCGTCGGCGCCGCCGGCCTCGCGCTCGCGGTCGTCGGGATCGTGCTCGCCTCGCGCGAGGCGCCCGGCGGGCCGATCGGCCCGCGCGAGCAGCGGCTGAGCATCGGCCTGGCAATCCTCGCGGGCCTGGGCTTCGGCTCGTACTTCGTGCTCGCCGGATACGGCTCGGATGGCGACGTCGCCTGGACGCTGCTGCTCTCGCGGGTGGCGGGCTTTCCGGTCGTCGCGGTCATCGCCGTGCTCGTGCTGCGCCGCGGCGGCGCTGTCCGGCCGAGCGCGCGAGCGGCCGCCGCGCTCGGCGGCATCGGCCTGCTCGACCTCGGCGCCAACGCCGCCTACAACCACGCCTCGACGATCGGCGAGCTGTCGAGCGTCGCGGTGGCCAGCTCGCTGTATCCGGTCGTCACGGTGATGCTCGCGGCGCTGCTGCTCGGCGAGCGCATCCAGGGCGTCCAGCGCGCGGGGGTCGTCGTGGCCCTGGCCGGCGTCGTGATGATCGCCGCCGGCGCGTGACGTTCGATGAACCGTTCGGCGGGCGGGCACGAAGAACGAAGGCAACCGATCCCGGAGGCCCGATGCTTCGCCGTCCCGTTCTCATCGCCGCTGCGACGGCCGCCGTCGCGGCGCCCGCCGTGTGCGCTCCCGTCGCCCTTGCCGAGCGGCTCGTCGCGTCCGACGCGAACAACCGTCTGTACACGTTCGACAGCGCGACCCCGGAGAAGTGGACGCGCACGAAGGCCGTCACCGGACTGGAGAGCGGCGAGCGGATCGTCGGCCTGGACGTGCGGCCGGCGGGTCGCCAGCTGATCGCGCTGACGAACCGCAGCCGCCTGTACAGCGTGCAGCGCACGCGGGCGATCGCCACCCCGATCGGTGCCAACCCATTCATGCCGGCGCTGGCCGGCGCCGCGTTCGGCTTTGACTTCAACCCGATGGTCGATCGGATCCGCGTCGTCTCCGGCAGCGGGCAGAACCTCCGCCTGAACCCCGATACGGGGGCCGTCGCCTTCAGCGACGGTGCGCTGCGCTACAAGGACGGCGATCCCAACGCAGGCTCCGCGCCGTCCGCGATCGGCGCCGCCTACACGAACAGCGTGGCCGGCGCGATGACCACGACGCTGTACGTCATCGACACGCGCACGGACTCGCTGGCGATTCAGGCACCGCCGAACGACGGCCTGCTGACCACGGTCGGCCCGCTCGGCGTGAACCTCAGCGGGCCGCTCGGCTTCGATATCTCCGCTCGCGACGGCAAGGCCTACGTGCTGGCCCACCGGCCGGGGACCGATCGCTCGCGCCTGTTCGCGATCAACCTCGCCAAGGGCAACGCACGCAAGCTCGGCATCGTGCGCAGGGCGCCGGATCTCGTGGCGTTCGCCGCGCTCTCCAGGCCGCGGATGTAGGACCGGGCCGGAAGGGGCGGCGCGCGGGGCGGCGGCCCGCCTGCGCGTAGCCTCTGCGCATGCCCCCGCCGGCCACCGCGCTGATCTCGATCGAGCCGCTGCAGGTCACGCCGGCGCTCGCGTTCGGCGTCATGTACCTCGTCCGCGCGCGCCGCCTGGCCGAGTCCGGCAAGCCGGTGCCCGCGTGGCGGCAGGCGTGCTTCCTCAGCGGCCTGGCGCTCATCGTCCTGACGCTGATCTCGCCGCTCGGCGGCCTGGCCGACGAGCTGTTCGCCGCGCACATGGCCGAGCACCTGCTGATCGCCGACATCGGCGCGCTGCTGCTCGTGCTCGGGCTGACCGGCCCGCTGCTCGCGCCGCTGCTGCGCACGACCGCGCTCGGCTGGATACGCCATCTCGCCCATCCCGTGCCGGCGTTCGGCCTGTGGGCGGCGGACCTGTTCTTCTGGCACCTCGTCGGCCCGCACGAGGCCGCGGTGAACGACGACGCGGTGCACGCGCTGCAGCACATGCTGTTCGTCGGCCTCGGGATCAACATGTGGATGGCGCTCTTCGGCCCGCTGCCCAAGCCGGCCTGGTTCGGCAACGTCGCCAAGCTCGTCTACATCGTCGTGGTGCGGCTGACGTCGACGGTGCTGGCCAACGTCTTCGTGTGGAGCAACGACGTCTTCTTCGACGTCTATGCGCCGGGGGAGCGCGCGCACGGCATCTCGCCGCACACCGACCAGGTCATCGCCGGCTCGACGATGATGGTCGAGGGATCGCTCCTGACGATCTGCCTGTTCGGCTGGCTGTTCATGCGCAGCGCGCGGGAGGGTCAGGAGCGCCAGGAGCTGCTCGAGCTCGCGGCCGCCGGGGGCGTGGCGCTCGACGAGCGGCGAGCGGCGCGCGCGGTCTCGGCCGGGCGCGGAAGTGAGCTGAGACGGCGCATAGAGGAGGACCGGACGAGGTAACGTGATCGCCATGTCCCTTATGAACAGACTCAGCACGCTCGCGAAGTCACAGCAGGGCAAGGACCTTCTCGAGAAGGCCAAGACGATCGCGAACGATCCCAAGACGCGCGAGAAGATCGACGAGGCTCGCGACAAGTTCAGCGGGCACGTCGAGACGGCCAAGCAGAAGATGGCCGACAAGAAGGCCAAGGATGACGGCGCCTCGCCGACGTACGGCGAAGCCGGCGCCCCCGCCAGCGACACGCCCGCCTATGGCGAGCCCGCCGAGCCCGCCACGCAGCCGGCCAGCGGTGGCCAGGCCACGCCGGCGGATGCCGACGGCGACTCCGCCGCCGACGGCCCGACCTACGGCGAGGCGGGCGCGCCGGGCGACACGCCGAAGTACGGCGAGGAGGACGGCCCCACGGCGGCCTAGCGGCCAGGCGCGCCGAGCGCCATGCGCTCGGCCCGTTCGGCGAGGGCGACCACGCCCTCGCCGAAGCCGTGCAGCCACGGGTCGTCGGTGCTGCCGGCCAGCGCGCGCCGGTAGTTGCCCTCCATGAAGACGACGGCCTTCCACAGCGCCAGCGTGCGATACCAGCGGATGTCGCCCATGGCGCGCCCGCTGCGCTGCTCGTAGCGGGCGACGAGCTCGGCGCGGGTGGGAAAGCCCTCGCCACGTGTCACGCCGGAGAGCTCGAACGCGCCCAGCGGCGGGTCGTCGTGCTGGACCCACATCGCGGTGAGGTAGCCGACGTCGGCCAGCGGGTCGCCGATCGTCGCCATCTCCCAGTCGAAGACCGCCGCCACGCGTGCCGGCGCGGCGGGCGCGAGCATGACGTTGCCCAGCCGGTAGTCGCCGTGCACGATCGTCGGCGCCGGCGACGGCGGACGGTGCTCACCGAGCCACTCCGCGACGCGATCGACCGCCGCGATCTGGCGCGTGCGGTTGTGCTCCCACAGGCCGCCGAAGCGCCGCAGCTGACGCTCGAGGTAGGCCTCGGGCCGCGTCGAGAAGCCCTCCAGGCCGCAGGCACGCCAGTCGACGGCGTGCACCTCGACGAGCGCGTCGACGAGCTGCTCGCCGATCCGCCGCCGCTGCTGCGGCGTGTCGAGCGCGCGCGGCACGGTCGTCGTCACGACGTCGCCGGCGACGCGCTCCATGACGTAGAACGGGGCGCCGATCAGCGCCGGGTCGTCGCCCACGGCGAGCACGCGCGGCACGCGCGCGGCCGTCGGCTCGAGCGCGCGCAGCAGCCGCGCCTCGCGCAGGACGTCGTGCGCGCTGGGCGGCAGCGGCCCGCGCGGCGGTCGGCGCAGGACGAGCTCGCGGTCGCCGTCGCGCAGCAGGAACGTGACGTTCGAATGCCCGTCCCCGAGGGGCTCGGCACACAGCTCGCCGGCGTCGTCGCCGAGCAGCTCGTGCTCGGCGAGGAACGCGCGCAGCGGCTCGAGGACGAGCAGCGGCTCGCGCTCGTTCGCGGCCGCCGCGGCGTGCGTCGCGACGACGTCGTCTGAGGCCGGCCGTGCACGCATCGCACGCGCACGCTAGAGGTCGGCGCGCGCCGTTGCCGCACCACGCCGTCGGCGCGGTGCGGCGCAACCTTGCGTCACTAGGGTGGTTGAGGTTCCCGATGCGCCGACTCCTCCTCCCCCTCGCGCTCGTGCTCGTGGCGGTGCTCGCCGCGCCGGCCGGCGCGTCGCGCAGCCAGTCGCTGACCTTCGAGGCGCCCCGCGATCTCATGAGCCCCGGCCTGCGCGATGGCGCGCTGGACGAGATCGGCTCCTTCGGCGTGCGCTCCGTGCGGGTGATCGTCACATGGAAGAGCGTCGCCCCCGACGCCGACAGGTCGGACCGCCCGAACTTCGAGCCGACCGACCCCGACGCCTACAGCTGGGGAGAGTACGAGCCGCTGATGGCCGCGATCAAGGCCCGCGGCTGGTCGGTCCTCATGACGATCTCGGGCCCGGTCCCGGTGTGGGCCACGAAGGACAAGCGCGACGACAAGACGCGGCCGAGCCCGTCGGCGTTCGCGGCGTTCGTCACGGCCGTCGGGCGCAAGTTCGGCGATGAGGTCGACACCTGGGCGATCTGGAACGAGCCCAACCAGCCGCAGTTCCTGCGCCCGCAGTACGCCGGCGGCGGCAAGGCGGCGTCGCCCGCGATCTATCGCAACCTCTATCTCGCCGGGGTCCGCGGGCTGAAGAAGTCCGGTCAGGGCGACGACAGGATCCTCATCGCCGAGACGTCGCCGCGCGGCAACGACAACGTCGTCGCACCGCTGCGCTTCCTGCGCGGGATGCTCTGCCTCGACGGCCGGTACAGGAAGCGCGCGACGTGCAGCGCGCTCGATGCCGACGGCTACGCCCACCACGCGTACACGACGCGCCAGGGACCGTCCTTCAAGCCGCCCCAGAAGGACGACGTGACGATCGGCGCGCTCTCGCGGCTGACGAAGGCCCTGGACCGGGCGCGCAGCGCCGGCGCGCTGACCAAGCGCCTGCCGATCTACCTCACCGAGTTCGGCATCCAGTCCACGCCCGACCTCCAGCAGGGCGTGTCGCTCAAGCAGCAGGTCCAGTACCGCGCCATCTCCGAGCGGATCGCCTGGAACAACCCGCGCGTCGTCGCGTTCTCGCAGTATCTGCTGACCGACAGCGAGCCGGGTCCGCCCGGCCCCGGGCAGTACGGCGGCTTCGAATCGGGTCTGCGCTTCTCCAATGGCAAGGCCAAGCCGTCGCTGGCCGGCTTCCGCCTGCCGGTCGCGGTCAAGCGGACGGGCTCCAGGGTCTCCATCTGGGGGCTGGTACGTCCCGCGACGGGCGTCACGACCGCGACGGTGACGTACGCCGATCGCGGTGGCTCGTTCAAGACGCTGCGCACGGTCCGGACCGATGCCCGCGGCTACTTCACGGTCAGCTCGACATGGCGCAAGGGACGGCGCTGGAACCTGACCTGGGAGGGCCAGTCGGGCGCTCCGGTCGAGTCCTACCGGTAGGGCTCAGCGCAGCGGGTAGGGCGGCAGGCCCGCGTCGATGATGTTCTGCGTGCCGGTGAGCTGCATGTACGCGGCGTACCCGAAGACCATCGCCGCGCAGAGGGCGAGGGTGGGTGCGAGCAGGCGCGGGCGGTGATGCAGCGTCCATGCGGCGGCGCCGTAGACGACCGGCGCCGCGACGAGCGCGACGCGACCCCAGTCCAGCGCGAACGACATCGCCAGCACGACGAGCGGCACGAGCACGAGACCACGGCGCGCGAAGGAGAAGTCGCGCAGCGCCAGCGGCGCGAGCAGCCAGAGCGGTCCGAAGGTGAGCGCCAGGCGCCGCGCCTCGACGTCGAAGAACGCGCGCAGGCCGTCGCCGAGCACCTCGATGCGCCCGCCGATCAGCGAGGCGCCGTAGCCGGGCACCTGCTCCCTGCCGACGGTCGGGATGGCGAAGCGCAGCACGCAGAACGCCGCCAACGCCGGGGCGGCGACGGTCAGGACGCGCACGAGCGCGGCGCGATCGAGCGGTCGCTGCGCCCACACCGCATAGGCGAGCGGAGCCAGGAACAGGGCCGACTCGCGGTTCAGCGCGCCGACGAGCATCGTCAGGGCGAGCGGGATCGGGCGGCGCTCGACGATGAACAGCGCGCCCGCGACCATCACGAGCACCGTGACGGGATCGGGGTTGTAGCCCTGGCGCACGCTGGCGACGAGCAGCGGCGGCGAGAGCACGAGCACGAACGCCAGCGGCAGCGACACGCGCCGCGCGATCGCCAGGCGCTCGAGCAGCAGGAAGAGGGCCGCGCCGGCCGCGCCCGAGGCCAGCCACGCGATCGCGCTGAAGGAGAAGCCGTGGTCGAAGGGCAGCACGTGGACGAGCCACGGCACCGCGATGCGGTAGGCGAAGACGAACGTGTGCGGCGCCGTCGGGTCCTCGGCCATGAGCGCGTAGATGCGGTCGTCGCCCTGCGGCGTGGGCGCGTCGCGCACGCAGGCGTCGAGCAGGATCAGCGCGAGCGTGGCGGCGAGGCCGGTCGCCGCCGCGAGCCGGTGGGCCGGCCACGTGAGCACGCGCGCGGCGAGGGCCGTCATCGCCGTACCGGCTCGCGATCTCAGCGCCGCGCGATGAGCATGAACGTGTGCCCGATCCAGCGCAGCCCCGGCGTGGAGCCGAAGCGGTCGAGCGACCCGACGACGCGCTGGGCGCGGACGGGCAGCCGGCGCCAGGCGTAGGAGACGGCGTGCAGCTCGGGGGTCAGCCCCGCGGCGCGGGCGGCGGCGGCGAGGCGCCGCGGCGACAGGGGGATGTCGTCGGGCGTGCCGTGCACGCGCACGCCCAGCCCGGCGCGGTTGGCCAGGGCGAGGGCGGCGCCGACGGGATAGAAGAGGTTCGGCTCGATCGCGACGAGCGCGCCCCCGGGCCGCAGCAGCCGGTAGGCCTCGGCGAGGACCGGCTCGAGCGGGCCGGAGTAGACGACGTGGTGCAGGACGAGGCGGTGCAGCACCACGTCGAAGGATGCGTCGGGCAGCGTGTCGAGCCTCCCCGCCGCACCGTGGATGCCCTCGTCGGCCTCGCCGATCTCGACGGCGTGGCGCGGGCGCGCGGGGTCGATGTCGGCCGCGACGAGGCGCCAGGCCGGCCTGGGCAGCAGATGGCGCCCGGGGTGCCAGCCGCAGCCGACCGAGAGCGCGTCGCCGCCGCTCAAGCCCAGATGGCGGTCGAGCAGGTCGCGCTCGCGGCGCTTGCCGCGCTCGTACTGCTCGGCGAGCGTCGCGGGGTCGCTCATCCGGTCGAGCACGTTGTCGGGCGTGTAGAGCTCGCTCATCCCGGGCGGAGCCTAGGCTAACGGCGGGTGTCCTCCGAGAACCTCTACGCGACGTCGAAGCAGGGCTGGCGGGCGCGTGCCGCCTCGACCGTCGCGCTGCGAGCGCGCGCGCTGCGCCACCAGCGCCTCTTTGCGCTGACCGGGGCGAACGAGCAGAGCCGGATCGTCGACATCGGCTGCGGCGCGCTCGGGCTGCGCCGCCATGCCCCCGGCCACGACATCACCGGCGTCGACGTCGTGGCGCGCCCGCAGTACCCCGGCCCGCTCGTCGTCGCCGACGTGCTCGAGGGGCTGCCGTTCGAGGACGGGGAGTTCGACCTCGCGTACTGCTCGAGCGTCATCGAGCACATCGATCCCGCCGACCGCGGCGCGTTCGCCGCGGAGCTGCGGCGCGTCGCGCGCGGCTGGTACGTGCAGACCCCGGCCTACTCGTTCCCCGTCGAGCCGCACGCGCTGCTGCCGTTCGCGCACTGGCTGCCGGTCGCGCTGCGGCGGCCGTACTGGCGGCTCGGCGTGGCCGGCGAATGGGAGCGCATCGAGCTGCTGCGGCGCGCGGAGATGGCCGCGCTGTTCGGCGCGCCGGTCGCCGAGCGCGCGGGGCCGCTCGTGAAGAGCTGGATCAGCGTGCGGCCGATCGGCGGTGCGTCGCGCGCGCCAGATCCGCGTACAACGTGACGCCGCCCCTCCCGCATGGACACACTAGATTCCCGGCATGGCGCAGCAGCTGTGGTTCCTCCGGCACGGCGAGGCCGAGTCGCACGACGCGCGGCCCGACGCCGACCGCCGGCTCACCGCGCGCGGCGAGCAGCAGTCGCGCTCGGCCGGCCGGGCGCTCGCGGCGCTCGAGATCACCTTTCAGCTCGTGCTGACGAGCCCGCGCATCCGCGCGCTGGACACAGCCCGGCTGGCGTGTCAGGAGCTCGGCTGCGACATCGTCATCGACGACGCGCTGTCGAGCGGGTTCTCGGTCGACGAGGCGCTCGAGCTGGCGGCTGGCGCCGGCGACGACAAGCGCGTGCTCTTCGTCGGCCACGACCCCGACTTCACGCAGATCGCCTTCGACCTGACCGGCGCGCGCGTGGACTTCAAGAAGGGCGGGATCGCCGGCGTGCGGATGCGGGGCGCCCGGCGCGGCGAGCTGATCGTGCTGCTGCGTCCGCGCGAGCTGGCGCTGATCGCCGCGCCCTCAGGCTGAGCCCGACCAGCCCGTCCAGTCCGTCCGGCCGCCACGGCCGCGTTCGCTGCCGGCGCCGGGGGCCGCGGCGGGGGCGGGCCGGCGTGCCCCACTGCCCTCCTCCAGGCGCCCGGGGATGAGCGCGTCGGCGAGCGGCACGTCCTGCTTGACGACGCGCACGCCGTAGACGTAGGCCAGGGCGCCGCCGAGCGTGCCGCCGAGGATCAGCAGCCCGAACGCGCTGACGCCGAGGATCAGCCCGAGGGTCGTGATCTCGCCGTCGTCGTAGCCCGGGCGCTGCGCGAGCCAGGTCGCGGCGAAGAGGGCCGTCGCGGTCACCATCACGAGCAGGTGGTAGAGGCCGAGCGTGCGCGCGGCGCTGCCCTTGCGCAGGTCCAGCCAGTCGAGCAGGCCGGTCAGGGAGGTGGGCACCGCCACGATCAGGCCGCCGGAGATCGCCAGCAGCGCGCCGGTCGCCATCGCCTGCTCCTCCAGGCCCAGAGCGCCGGCGACGAGCATCGCGACGCCGACGGTGTAGGCGCCGATGCTCACGTCGGTGAGCGGCGCGTGCGACGGCTTGCCGGTGAACCCCTTGATCAGCGCCATCAGCATGCCAGCCACTTCGCCGGCGCCGGCGAGGGTGGATCACATCGTGGCGCACGCGAACTGCGCGGCTACGCTCGCGCGCGAGTCACAGGAGCTTGGCGACCGCCCGCGCCGCGATCAGCAGCGGGTCGTAGACGCCGCTGAACGGGGGCGCGTAGGAGAGGTCGAGCAGCGCGAGGTCCTGCACCGCCAGGCCCGCCCAGACCGCAGTGGCGAGCACGTCGATGCGCTTCGCGGCACCCTCGGTGCCGACGATCTGGCCGCCGAGCAGGCGCCCGCTGCCCGGGTCGGCGACGAGCTTGACCCAGATCGGCCCGGCGCCGGGGTAGTAGCCCGCGCGCGTGCGGTCCTTGATGGTGGCGCACACCACCGCGATCTGCGCGTCGGCGGCTTCGCGCTCGGAGATCCCCGTGCGGCCGACCTCGTAGCGGCAGATCTTCGAGACGGCGGTGCCGATGACGCCGGGGAAGCGGTCGTCGCCGCCGGTCGCGTTGACGCCCGCGATGCGGCCCTGCTTGTTGGCGTGCGTGCCGAGCTGGACGTTCACCGGCCGGCCGAGCACGCGGTGGTGCGACTCGGCGCAGTCGCCCGCCGCGAAGACGCCGTCGTGGCCGGGGCAGCGCTGGCGGTCGTCGACGCGCAGCGCGCCGCTGTCGCCGACCTCCAGGCCGGCGTCCTGCGCCAGCCCGACGAGCGGCTTGGAGCCGACGCCGACGACGACGTGGTCGGCGTCGAACGTCTCGTCGGCCGTGCGCACCGCGACGGGGGCACCGCCCCCGTCGAGCACGATCTCCTCGACCGCGGCGCCGAGCACGACGTGCACGCCACGCGCCTCGGCGGCGTCCTGCACGTGGCCCGCCATGTCGGCGTCGAGCGTCGCCATGACCTGCGGCGCCTGCTCGATCATCGTCACGCGCATGCCGCGGTCGACGAACGCCTCGGCCATCTCCAGGCCGATGTAGCCCGCGCCGATCACGACCGCGCTGTCACCACCGCGCTCGAGCGCCGCGCGCAGGCGCTCGGCGGCGTCGACGGTCTGCGCGGGCTCGATCGCCTCGGCGCCGGGAAACGGCGGTCGCACCGCCTCGGCGCCGGTTGCCACGACGAGCTGGTCGAACGGCTCCTCGGACGTCTCGCCCGCCGCCGTGCGCACGGTGAGCCGGCGTGCGCCGAGGTCGATGGCCACGACCTCACAGCGCGTGCGCACGTCGATGCCGTTGGCGCGGTGATCCTCGGGGCTGCGGCTGATCAGCCGATCGGCCTCCTCGACGAACCCGGCGACGTAGTACGGGATCCCGCACGCGGAGTACGACGTGTACGGCCCGCGCTCGAAGGCGACGATCTCCATCTCCGGGTCGCGGCGGCGCGCGACGCTCGCCGCGCTCATTCCCGCGGCATCACCACCGACGATCGCCAGTCGCTGCTTGGCCATGGCGGGTCAGAGCCTACGCGGCCGGCCGCTCTACGGATCCGGCAGGCTACGGCGCAGCGCGCCGATGCCGCGCTCGCGGCCGAGCTCGTAGTCGGCGGTGATGACCGGGGGCGCCACGCCCGCGAGCGCGAGCATCGCGACCTGTTCGGTCCGGTCGCGCCCGCCAACGCGCTGCAGCGACGGTGACCATGTGCCTGACGGTACATCACGCCTCCAGCCGTTAGCCATCGGCCTGGCGAAGAGGGGTGTGGCGCATCGTGCACGCATAGCGACGCAGATGCGCCAGATCCCCGAGACGGCCGTCGCCGGAGGCACAGATCTAACGGTTCAACGGCGCTGGCTTCGTTAGACATCCCCCAAGGTCCGGCGCGGCCGCGCCGACCCTGGCGCGTTCGCCTACAACCCGGCGACTGACACACACCTTTAGAGCTGCTGTTCGCCGACGGCCAAGCCAGCGCGGCGCGCCCCCGATTGACGATTCGTCCGCCGCCGACCCGTCGCTGACGTCAGCCGCGCCCAGCCGGCCGCGGCGCGGCAATTCTGGGCTGGGATGAACCCGGCATTAGGCTTGTCCCATGCCCGAGCTGCCCGAGGTCGAGATCACCGCCCGGCGGCTCGACGCGGCGCTGCGGGGTGCCACGATCGAGTCCGCGCAGGCGCCGGGCATCAACGCCCTCAAGACGTTCGATCCGCCGCTGTCGGCGCTCGAGGGCCGCGCGATCACGTCCGTCGGACGGCGCGGCAAGCAGTTCGTCATCGCGTTCACCGGCGATCTCGCGCTGGTCGTGCACCTCATGAGCGCCGGGCGCCTGCAGCTCTACGACAAGCGCGCCGGCCCGCGCGACCGCACGTCGCGGCTGCTGCTGCGGATCGCCGATCCCGACCACCCCGCGCGCGAGCTGCGCCTGCGCGAGTTCGGCACGAAGCAGGCGGCGTGGGTCAAGCTCCTGCCGGCCGACGCGGTCGACGACGAGGAGCTCATCGCCACGCTCGGGCCGGAGGCCTGGCCGCAGCCGCCCGACGACCTCGAGGCGCTGCTCGACGCGGCGCGCCCGCTGCACACGCTGCTGCGCGACCAGCGCGTCATCGCGGGCATCGGCCGTTCCTGGGTCGACGAGATCCTCTGGACGGCGCGCCTCTCGCCGTTCAAGCGCGGCAACGACCTGACCGACGACGAGGCGCTCGCCCTGCGCGAGGCGATCGCGACCGTGCTGGACGGCGCGATCGAGCACTACGAGAAGGTCATATCGCTGCCGATCCCCGACAAGCTGCCGCTGCCGCTGCTCGTCCACCGCAAGGCGGGCGAGCCGTGCCCGCGCTGCGGCGCGACGATCGAGGCCGTCCACTACGAGGACTACGTCATGTGCTACTGCCCGGCCGAGCAGACCGGCGGCAAGGTGCTCAAGGACCGGCGGCTGTCGCGGCTGCTGAAGTAGCTCGCCGCGCCCGATCGCCCACGCCGTGCTCGCGGCGGGAGCCGCCCGACGTTCAGTCGCGGACGCCGTGCAGCGGGTTGGGGATCTGCACGAAGCGGTCGACGTCGTTGTGCATGCGCGTGCGCATGTGCGCCCGGCACGGCCACGTCGGGTCGTCGAGCAGCCGGCCCAGCAGCGCCTTCGCGCCGTCCGCGTCCGCGCGCTCGCGCTCGCGCACGAGCAGCGCCTTGAGGTCGGCGAGCAGCACGATCTCCTCGACGAGGCCGGCGACCCCGAGCGCGTTGATGACGCTCAGGGCGTTGTCGAGGAACGGGCCCTCGCCGATGCCCGGGCCGGTCGCCGCGAGGTCGTCGTGGGCGGCCTGCTGCGGCGAGCCGTGCGTCTCGCGCAGGATCGCGCGCACCGGCCAGCCGTCCTCGAGCTCGAGCAGCGTGTTGCGCTGGTCGCTGGCGATCGGGAGGTCGAGCTGCGCGCTGACCCGCAGCAGCGACAGGATGGCGATGTCGGCGTAGCGGGCGAACCACTCGCGCGCGACGTCCTCCGGTGCAAGGCCGGTCCGCTCGGCCAGCCGCGCGACGATCTGCGCGAGCCGGCTCTGGCCGCCGAACGGGTGGTCCTGGACGAGCACCTGAACGGCGCTGACGTCGGCGTCGGAGTCCGTGCTCCAGCGGTTCTCGCGCAGCTGCACGGAGAGCCCCGCGACCGGCATCCCGTCGCGCGAGACGGCGAGGTAGGCGGGATCCTGCAGGAGCTCGAGGTGCGGCGCGATCTCGGCGGCCGCGGCGGACTGCTCGGCGAACTCGCGCGCCGCGGCGACGGCGGCCTCGAGCTCGGCGATCGGCGTCAGGCGCATCTCGTCGGTCATGTGCGCATGGAGGCTGAAGCTCAGCTGCCACGGCCAGTCGCCGTGGTAGACCGTGCGCATCGACGTCGTCGGCGCCACCGGGCTGCCGAGCTCGCCGAGGTCGACGATGATGCCCTCCGCGAGCAGCGCGGCGACCGGCTCGCGCTCGCGCAGGTGCGCGAACTCCCACGGGTGCACGGGCAGCAGCACGCGCTCCCCGAGATCGGCCAGCGCCGCGTCCAGCGCAGCGCCGTCGACGGCGGCGTCGTCGCGCAACAGCCGCTTGGTGAGCTCGGCCGCCGGCGTTCCCGTGGCGCTGTCCTGCTCGATGAGCGAGGGGTCGACGGCGAGCCAGCGCAGCGCGAAGCGCGCCTGGCGCTCGGGTGCGTACGCGGCAATGTCGGCGGGCTCCATCCCCCACCGGCTGAGCGTCGTGGGATGAGCCATGTGCCCGATCAGGCCGGCCTGCTCGGCGTCGATGAAATGCAGCGGATCGGCGTTCCAGAGCGCGTCGATCTCGTCGGCGCGGGCGTCGAGGACGGTGCCGATCGCCGTGACGCTCTGGCGGATGCGCGAGAGCAGCAGCGTCGGGTCCGGGCCGCGCAGCTCGCGGGACGTCATCTCGGCGCCGGCGTGGGTCTCGCCCATCTCGTCGGCGAGCATCGACATGAGCGTCTCCAGGGAGATCGCCCATGGCTCGCCGCCGGCCATGGCGATCTGGGCGGGGGTGCGAAAGCGGTGGCGGTGCGTCGGCGAGAGGTGACGGATGCCGGCGAGGATCGCGGTGCGATCCTCGGGGAACGGGATCACCGCGACGAACCTGTCGCCCTCGGCGGCCAGCTCGGGCAGCGACGACGCCGGCAGCGGGCGCCACTCGCCGCCCTCACGGGTGTAGCAGTTCAGGACGGCCTCGGTGACCGCGCTCAGCGCCGCGTCGAAGCCGGGCGTCTCCGGCCACACGCGGACCTTCATCCAGCCTCTGTCCTTCAGATCCTCTGCGCTGTTCATGCTTGGGTCATACCTGTCTTCGAATGCGCCGATGCGCCGGACTTCCCTCGTTCGATGCTACGCAACTGCGATCATGGCGCCCGTGATCGGCCCAGGCGCCCCCGCACCGGACTTCGAGCTGCCCGACCAGGACGGTGAGATCGTGCGCCTCTCGGCGCTGCGCGGCCGCACGGTCGTCCTGTACTTCTACCCCAAGGCCGACACCCCGGGCTGTACGACGCAGGCGTGCTCGATCCGCGATCGCGAGGCGGAGTACTCGGCCGCCGGCGTGAAGGTCGTCGGCGTCTCGCCCGACCCGGTGGCGAAGGTCAAGAGGTTCCACGACAAGAAGGACCTGAACTTCACGCTTCTGGCCGATGCCGACCACGCCGTCTGCGACCTCTACGGCGTCTGGGTGCAGAAGTCGATGTACGGCAAGACGTACATGGGCGCCCAGCGGGCGACGTTCATCGTCGACGCCGACGGCTGCGTGCGCCACGTCATCCCGAAGGCCTCGCCCAAGACGCACGACGACGAGGTCCTCAAGGCCCTCGCCGGCCTGCAGTCCTCCGCGGCGTAGCGCGAGCCCGCCCGCCGCGTCATGCGCCAGCGCGCGGTCTGGACGACGACTCTGGACGACGAACCTCACCGGCCTGCTCGTCGGCTTCGGGATGTTCGGCTCCTTCATCCTCATCCCGCAGCTCGTCCAGATGCCGGCCGAGACGGGCTACGGCTTCGCGGCCTCGGTCACCGAGGCCGGGCTGTTCCTGCTGCCGTCGGCGGCCGTGATGCTCGTCGCCGGCCCGCTGGCGGGCGCGCTCGGCAACCGCTACGGCTCGCGCGTCCTGCTCGTGCTGGGCACGATCATCGCCACGGCGGCCTTTGCGTTGCTCGCCGTCGCCCACGACGAGCGCTGGGAGATCTACCTCGCCGGCGCGCTGATGGGCGTCGGCATCGGCTTCTCGTTCGCGGCCTGGCGATGCCGCGACGCAGCGTGCCGACCCCCGCACGCCACGCCGTCCGAGGCGCCGCCCCGCGATCGCGTCGCGGCCGCTCGCACGTAGTTCCCACAACCTTCGCCCGCAGTGCTCGTTGCAATGGCATGCGCACGCTCGCCGTCACGCTCCTGGGCCTTCTGGTGCTCGCCGCGCCCGCCGCGGCGCAGGACGTCGCTCGCCTCGACCGCCCCACGCCGATCGCCGCGCACGGCGGCTGGCTGGCGTGGAGCACGCGCGGAGCCGACGGGCTCTTCCGGCTCACGCTGCGCGACCCGCAGGGCGCGGTGACGACGCCGCCGATCGCCGGTCGCGCCACGTCCTTCGACGTCGACCTCGGGCCCGGGCTCGAGGGGCTGGTCGCGACCTACTCGCGCTGCCGCGAGGAGGTCGGGAGCCCCGGGGGGTACGTGCCGGCCGACTACGACGAGGGCAGCGGCTGCGACGTCTACCTGCTCGACGTCGCGAGCGGCACCGAGCTGCGGATCAACGGCGTCAGCACCCGCAGCGCCGACGAGAGCTGGCCGACGGTCTGGCGCGACCAGATCGCCTTCGTGCGCTCCTTCGACAGCAAGCCCACGCTGCCCTACATCTACACGCGGCCGCTCACCGGCGGGACGAGCCGGCGCCTGCCCGGCGGCACGCGCAACGTCTGCTCGGGCGCGGGCCGTCGCCTGACCTGCACCGACGAGCGCGTCAGCCGCCCGTTCGCGCTGGACCTCGTCGGCCGCCGGGTGGCGTTCGGCTGGACGTACGCCGGCCGCTCGGAGGGACTCGACACCGAGATCCGGCTCGACACGATCGGCGGCTCCCACACGCGGATCGCCTACCAGGCCGGCGGCGGGCTGACCGGACGCGCGCTCGGCTGGCCGTCCTTCGAGAGCGGGCGCGTGTACTTCAGCAGCGCCTGCTACGGCGACACCGGCGGCTGCGTCGGCCGGCCCGAGCTGCTGCGCCATCGCATCAGCACGGGCACCACCCAGGGCGCGCAGGCAGAGAAGGCGATCCTCGCCCACGAGCGCGACCGCGGCGCCGACTGGCTGCTGATCGACGATGCCAGCGGGACCGACTGCCAGGGCGATCCCGCCGTTCCCGGCGGCACGTGCCGGCTGACCGGCATCCACCGGGCCTACCGCTGAACCATCCGCCTCCGCGCATGCGTACGTCGGTCGTATTGTGCGCCCCGTGTCGAGCGTCGTCCCACCGAGCTTTCAGATCACCGTGCGCCCTGCCGCGGAGGGCGTCCTCGTCGCCGTCGCCGGGGAGCTCGACGTGGCGACGGCCCCCGGATTCGAGGCGACGCTGCTCGAGCATCTCGCCGAGGGCGCGGTGCGGCTTGACCTGCGGGAGCTGTCGTTCATGAGCTCGTCGGGCATCCGGGTCCTCGATGCCATCCTCCGCGACCTCCCGGCCATCGGATCGACCCTGCTGATCGACCCGACGCTTCAGCCGGCGGTGCGCCAGGTCATCGCCCTGACGGGCATGACCGATGCGCTGCCCTTCGACGCTCCCGCGCCGTGAGCGCGCGCACGCGCAACAACGTCAAGGTGCACGGCAGGCCTGACGGCCGGCCGATGATGTTCGCCCACGGCTTCGGCTGCGACCAGAACATGTGGCGCTTCGTCTGGCCGGCGTTTCAGGACGACTTCCGGATCGTGCTGCTCGACCACGTCGGCGCCGGCGGCTCCGAGCTCGCCGCGTTCGACCGCGAGCGCTACTCGTCGCTGCACGGCTACGCCGACGACATCGTCCAGATCGCCCGCGAGCTGGACCTGCGCGACATCGTGTTCGTCGGCCACTCGGTGAGCGCGATGGTCGGCGTGCTCGCCGCCACCGCCGAGCCCGACCGCTTCGGAGCGCTCGTGCTGATCGGCCCGTCGCCGCGCTACATCGACGACGGCGAGTACGTCGGCGGCTTCAGCGAGGAGGACATCGAGGGACTGCTGGACTCGATGGACTCCAACTACCTCGGCTGGTCGAGCGCGATGGCGCCGGTGATCATGGGCAACGACGACCGCCCGGAGCTCGGCGAGGAGCTGACGAACAGCTTCTGTCGCAGCGACCCCGAGATTGCGCGGCAGTTCGCGCGCGTGACGTTCCTCTCCGACAACCGGGCCGACCTCGCCGCCGTGCGCACGCCGTGCCTCGTCGTGCAGTGCTCCGACGACCCGATCGCTCCCGAGGCCGTCGGCCGCTACGTCGCCGCCGGCCTGCCGCAAAGCCGCTTCGTGCAGCTCGCGGCGACGGGCCACTGCCCGAACCTCAGCGCCCCGCAGGAGACGATCGCCGCGATCGGGTCGTTCGTCGGCGCGTGACGCCGGACGCGCCACCCCTTCACGAGACCGCCGAGGACCTCTTCGAGAACGCGCCGTGCGGGTATCTGACCTGCGGCCTCGACGGCACGATCCTGCGCGTCAACCGCACGTTCGAGGACCTCACCGGCCACCCCCGCGACACGCTGCTGGGCCGCCGCTTCCGCGACCTGCTGACGCCCGCCGGGCGGATCTACCACGAGACGCATTACGTGCCGCTGCTGCAGATGCAGGGCGCGGTGCGCGAGATCGCGCTCGACATCCTGCGCGCCGACGAGACGCGCCTGCCGGCGCTCGTCAACTCCGTCCAGCAGTGCGACGACGCCGGTGCGCCGCGCTTCATCCGCACGACGGTCTTCGACGCGACCGACCGGCGGGCCTACGAGCAGGAGCTGCTGCGCGCCCGTCGCCGCGAGCAGGACATCGCGCAGCAGCTGCAGCGCAGCCTGCTCGCCGGAACGATCGCGACGTCGGCGCGGCTCGCCGTGGAGGTCGTCTACCGCCCGGCCGGCGCGGGGCTGGAGGTCGGCGGCGACTGGTACGACGCCTTCTGGCTCGATGACGAGCAGACGACGGTCATCCTCGTCGTCGGCGACGTCGTCGGGCGCGGGATCGAGGCCGCGGCCGTGATGGGCCAGCTGCGCAGCGCGATTCGCGCGCTCGCCTCGACGGGCCTGGCACCGGGCCGGCTGCTCGACGCGCTCGACGGCTTCGCCGCGCGCCACCGCGTGGGGCGCATGGCGACCGTGGCGCTCGCGCAGCTCGAGGTGGCGTCGGGACGGCTGCGCTATGCGTGCGCCGGACATCCGCCGCCGATCATGCTCGCACCGGGGGTGGCGCCCGCGTTCCTGTGGGACGGGCGCTCGGTGCCGCTCGATTCCGTCGCGCTGCGCGGACCGCGCGCCGAGGGCACGGCCGGGCTGGCAGCCGGCGGCACGCTGTTGCTGTACTCCGACGGGCTCGTCGAACGCCGCGAGCGGTCGCTCGACGTCGGCTTCCACCAGCTGCTCGACGAGGCGGCGCGCCACGACCGCGAGGCCCTCGCCGCGATGCTCGCCGGCGTCGTGCTCGCGATGGACGACGATCACACGGATGATCTGTGCCTGCTCGCGGCCCGCCGCACCGGCTGACCGGGTAACCACAGACCCGCCAGCGCAATCGACAAGCCAAATCTCGAGGAGGAGCAGCATGACCGCCAAGGCCGATTTCAACGCCGAGGAGTGGTCGGTCGTCGTCGGCGCGCCGCTGCTGACCGCGATGATGGTCGTCGCCGCCGACCGGGGCGGCAGCCTGCGCGAGTCGGTCGCCGTCGCGAAGCTCTACGGCGAGGCGCGCACGCAGCACGACGGCGAGTTCATGAGCGCCCTGCTGGCGACCCCGCCCGCAGCCGCGACGAAGCGGCCGGCGAAGCGCGAGGAGCTGCACGACGAAGCGATCGCGCAGCTGCGCGAGGCCATCGCGATCCTCGAGCGCGTCGCCACCGAGGACGAGGTCGTCGAGTACAAGCGCTTCGTCTTCGCGCTGGCCGAGAGCGTCGCCCGCGCGCACAAGGAGGGCGGCTTCCTCGGGATCGGCGGCAAGGAGGTCAGCGAGGCCGAGCAGGCGGCCCTCGACGAGATCGCGGCGATCTTCGACGAGCAGCCACCGCCCGCCTGATCGCCTCGCAGTCAGTCGCGGCGGCTCGGGCACATGCGCCGCAGCGCGCACGCCCCGCAGGCGGGGCGCCGCGAGTGGCACGTGCGCCGGCCGTGGCGCAGGAGGTTGACGTGCAGCTCGAGCTCCGCGCCGGGCGGCGTGAGCGCGAGCATCTCGTCGTGCAGCTCCTCGAAGGGCGCGCCCGGGCGCAGCAGGTGCAGGCGCATGCCGACCCGGGAGACGTGGGTGTCGACCGGCACGTCGGGCAGCCCGAAGGCGAACAGCAGCACGCACGCCGCCGTCTTGCGCCCGACACCCGGCAGCGCGCACAGATAGGCCTGCGACTCGGCGACGGGCGCGTCGGCCATCCAATCGAGTTCCAGCGGATCGCCGATCGCGCGCAGGATCGCCTGGATGCGCGCCGACTTGACCTTCGAGATGCCGCCCGGCCGGATCGCCTCCTCGACCTCCTCCAGCGGCGCGTCGCGGACCTGCTCCCAGAGCGCAAGGCGCTCGCGCAGGCGCAGGTACGCGACGTCGCGGTTGCGGTCGTTCGTCGACTGCGAGAGGACCGTCAGGACGAGCTCGGCGATCGGGTGGCCGTGCGGTCCGGCGACCGGGACGCCGTAGACCTCGGCCAGCCGCTCGCGGATCCGCGTGACGCGGGCGCGGCTGGGCTTGACCCAGCCCGCGCGCGTCACCCCGCGCTCAGCGGGAGGGGACCTCATCCAGCGCACCCCAGCGCTCGCAGGCGCGGGCCGCCTGCTCGGCGGCCGCGGGCAGCGCCGCCGCCAGTGCCCACGGGTAGTAGTCCGTCAGGCCCAGCTGGGCGACGAGGACGCCGAGGAACACGTCGCCCGCGCCGAGCGTGCTCAGGATCCGCGCAGGGCGCACGGCGCGGGCGTCGACCTTCATCCCCTTGGCCCGCAGGATCGCGCCGCCGGAGCCGAGCGTGACGATCGCGTGCTGCGCCCCGCCGGCGAGCAGCGAGGCCGCGGCGGCCTCCGGATGCGCCTCGCCGGTCATCAGGGACGCCTCCGCGCTGTTGCACTTGACGAGGAAGGCGCCCGGCACGCACGCGTTGCAGGCGCCGGTCGCGCCGCTGGGACCGTTGCGCCAGCGATGCAGCCGCACGCTGGGATCGAAGACGATCGGCCGGCCGAGCTCGAGCGCGCGCTCGCGCGCGGCCATCGTGACCTTGGCGGCGTCGGCGTCGGCCAGCGTGTTGGACGTGAACAGCAGCGCATCGGTGGCCTCGACGGCTTCCGGCAACCGACCCTCGAGCGCCGCGACGCTGGCGGCGACACCGTCGCCGTAGAGGTCCCACGTCGGCTCGCCGTCATCGCCCACCGTGGTGAAGGCGATCGCCGTGGACCGGTCCTCGGCAAGGCCGAACCAGCGCAGATCGGCCCCCGCGGCGGTGAGCCGCCGGTGCAGCCAGCGGCCCCAGGCATCGTCGCCCGCGCCGCCGGCGAACGAGACCGCCGCGCCGCCGCGCGCGGCCGTCACCGCGATGTTCGAGACGACGCCGCCGGGCGAGGGGACGAAGGCGTCGGCGTCCTCGTAGGAGCCGACCGGCCGGTGGCAGATGAGATCGACGATCGCATCGCCGAAGCACAGGGTCCGCACTAGTCATCGCCCCCGTGAGCCGGCACCCGCGTGAGGCTATCGTTCCGCCGCCGTGCTGACCGTGACCGAAACCGTCCTCGAGCTCGACGACCAGCCGGTCTTCCTGCGGCGCGCGGGCGACGACGCCGTGCCCACGATCTTCCTGCACGGCATCCCGACGAGCTCGTTCGACTGGCTGACCCCGCTGGCGCTGGGCGGCGGCATCGCCGTCGACCTCCCCGGCTTCGGGCGCAGCGGCAAGCGCGGCGACCTCGACTACTCGCTCGCCGGCCACGCGCGCTTCCTCGGCCGGCTGCTCGACGCGCTCGAACTGGGCCGCGTGCGGATCTGCGGTCACGACTGGGGCGCGGCCGTCGGGCTCGCGTGGGCTGCCGAGCAGCCCGAGCGCGTGCAGCGGCTCGTCATCGTCGACGCGGTCCCGCTGCTGGGCGGCTTTCGCTGGCGTGGCCCGGCGCGGCTCGTGCGGATGCCGGTCGTCGGGCCGATCGCCGTGGGATCGGCGTGGAAGCCCATCCTGCGCCTGATCTCTCGGCGCGCGTCGGCGACGCCGGGGCCCCTGCCCGAGCCCTTCGTCGCGAGCGCCGCCGAGAGCTTCGACCTCGGCACCGAGCGCGCGATGCGGCGCATCATGCGCAACTCCGCGCCAAGGGTCCTGGCCTCCGCCGGCGCCAACCTCGGCGCGATCACCGCACCGGCGCTCGTCGTCTGGGGCGAGCAGGATCGCTGGATCGCGCCGCGCTTCGGCTCGGGCTACGCGGCCGCGCTGGGCGACGCGACGCTCGAGCTCGTCCCCGGCGCCGGTCACTGGCCCTGGATCGACCGGCCCGAGGTCGGCACCCGGATCGTCGAGTACCTGGCGCGGCCCTGAGTCCTGCAAGGGTTGGGGCGTGCTGCGCCGCCTGCCGAAGCCATGGGTCGTCGCGGCGCTCGGCGCCATCGCCTACCTGCTCGTGGCGCCGGGCAGCGCCGACCTCGCCGCCCAGGAGTACCGCGCCGAGCTCGGCCTGACGCTCTGGAACAACGGCTGGTTCGCCGGCCACCACACGCCGGGCTACAGCGTCCTGTTCCCGCCGCTTGGCGGTCTGCTCGGGGTACGGCCGACGGGAGCGCTCGCGGCGGTCGCGGCGGCGGCGGCGTTCACGCCGCTCGCGCGGCGTCACTGGGGCGAGCGCAGCGGCGTGCCGGCCGCGCTGTGGTTCGCCGCGGGAACGGCCGCGGTGCTGCTGACCGGCCGGATCACGTTCCTGCTCGGCGTGGCGATCGGCGTGAGCGCGCTGCTGGCCGTGCAGCGCGGGCGGCGCCTGCTCGCCGTGGCGCTGGCCGCGGCGACGACGCTGGCGAGCCCGGTCGCCGGGCTGTTCCTGGCGCTCATGGTCGCGGCCGCGACGCTCGCCGGATCGGCGGAGGCTCGGGGCCGAGCTCGCGCCCGGGCCCGGGCGTGGGCCTGGGGCGCCGCGACGATCGCGGCCGCGCTCGCGCCGGTCGCCGTCACCCTCGTCCTGTTCGCGCAGGGCGGCAGCGAGCCGTTCGTCGCGTCGGCGTTCTGGCCGGCGCTCGCCGTCAGCCTGCTCGTCGCCGCCCTCCTGCCGGCCCGGGAACGCGCCCTGCGGATCGGCGCGCTGCTCTACGCGCTGCTGCTCGTCGTCGCGTTCCTCGCCGACACGCCGCTCGGCGGCAACGCCACCCGCCTCGGGGCCCTCGCCGCCGGCCCGATCGTCCTCGGCGCGATGATCGGCCGCCGCGGCCCGCTCCTCGTCGCCGCCCTGGCGATCGCGCTCGCCTACTGGCCGCTGTATCCGGCCATCCGCGACGTCGCCCGCGCCACCGGTGACCCGTCGCTGCAGGCGTCGTACTACGCGCCGCTGCTGGACTTCCTGGGATCTCGCACCCGGCTCGGCAGCTTCCGGGTCGAGATCCCGTTGACGGAGAACCACTGGGAGGCGCGCCATGTCCCGGGCGGGCGCGACGGGATCCCGCTGGCGCGCGGCTGGGAGCGCCAGCTCGACCGCCGCTTCGGCGCGCTGTTCTACGACGGCAGCCTGCGACCCGCGACCTACCGCGCGTGGCTGGACGAGCGTGCCGTCGCCTACGTCGCCGTCCCCGACGTCGCACTGGACTACGCCGGGCGCGACGAGGCCGGCCTCGTCGCGAGCGGCCTGGCGTACCTGCGCCCGGTCTGGCGCAACGCGCACTGGCGCGTGTTCGCGGTCGCGCGTCCCCGTCCCCTCGCCGACGGCGCCGTCCGCAACGCTCACACCCGCCGGCGTCACGCTGCGCGTCAGGCGCGCCGGGACGGTGCGCGTGCGCGTGCACCCGACGCGCTGGTGGCGCGTCACCGCGGGGCACGCCTGCGTGAGCGCAGGCCCGGCGGACACGACGATCGTCCGCGTCACGCAGCCGGGGACGGTGCGCCTGCAGGCGCGGCTCACCGGCTCGTCCTGCCGAAGGTGACAACTCCGAAACACCGCTAGCCGCGCGCGGCCACGTCTGGCCCGCGCTGCTGCGACAGCACTCGCGCTGCGCGTGGCTCGTGTTCGCGCCGGCCCCCGGACCTCGCCGCGCAGGTCTACCGGCCGGGCTCTTCGACCGCGAGGGCTTCACGCTCTTCAACGCCAACTGGTACGGCGGCCACCACACGCCCGCGTACTCGATCCTCTTCCCGCCGCTCGGAGCGCTGCTGGGCGTGCGCGTCGTCGGGGTCATCGCCGCCGTCGCCGCGGCCGTGCTGTTTGACCGGATCGTGCACCGCCACTTCGGCGAGCGCGCCCGCTGGGGTTCGCTGTGCTTCGCCGCCGGCACCGCGGCCGACCTGCTCATCGGCCGGGTGACGTTCGCCCTGGGCGCCGCGTTCGCGCTGGGGGCCATCCTGGCGTTGCAGCGCGGGCATCGCCGCAGCGGCGTCGCGCTCGCCCTCGGCTGCACCCTGGCGAGCCCCGTCGCCGGGCTGTTCCTCGCGCTCGGCGGCATTGCGCACTGGCTCGCCACCCGCACGCCGATCGGCCTGTGCGTCGCGGCCGCCGCGTTCATCCCGGCGGCCGGATTGTCGCTGCTGTTCCCCGAGGGCGGAAGCCAGCCCTACGCCGCCAACGCGCTGGCGTCGATCGTCCTGTGCTGTGGGCTCCTGCTCTGGCTGCTGCCCCGTCGCGAGCGCGTGCTGCGCAGCGGCATGCTGCTGTACCTCGCCGCGAGCGCGCTGGCGTTCGCGGTCGCCACCCCGATGGGCGGCAACGCCAGCCGGCTCGGCGTGGCGTTCGCGGGGCCGCTGCTGCTGTGCGCGGTGCTCGCCGGCGACAACGTGCTCCGGCGCCGCGGCGTGATCGCCACGACCGTGCTGCTGCTCGGCTGGCAGTGGTGGGCACCGGTCCGCGAGACGATCAAGGGCGCGATCGATCCCTCCGGCCAGGCCGCGTACTTCGCGCCGCTGCTGCGCTTCATCGACGCCCAGGCGGATGCCGCGGTCCGCTGTTCCGCGTCCGGGCGGGCGCGCCGCTGAGCCCCGCGCGCTACCGGCTCTGGCTGCGACGCGAAGGCGTGCGCTACGTCGCGCTCCCGGATGTCGCGCTGGATCCGACCGGGCGCGCGGAGGGCGCGCTCATCCGCGGCGGGCTGCCGTATCTGCGGCCCGTGCATCGCAGCCGCCACTGGGCGATCTACGAGGTGCTGGGCACGCCGGGCCTGGCCGATGGCGTCGGCCGCGTGACGAAGCTCGGGCCGCAGTCCTTCGCTCTCGACGTGCGACAGCCCGGATACACGCTCGTGCGCGTGCGGTTTACGCCCTACTGGGCGTCACGCGCGGCTACGGGTGCGTCATGCGCAGCGCCGGCGGCTGGACGCTCGTCTTCGCTCCGAGAAGCGGTCCGTTGACCGTGCGCACGCGGTTTGACCCCCGCCGGCTCATGACCGAGGACGCGCGATGCGCGCGCCCGCCGAAAACGCCTGGGAGACCGTTGTGATGTTCCGTAACATGCCCTTGTCCTCATGCGCTCCCGCCTCAGCACGCTCCAGGCGCGCCTGTTGCCGAACGGCCCGCTCGACGTCGTGCGTCAGGTCGTCCTCTTCATGGCCGCCTACCAGCTGTACCGCCTCACGCGCGGGCTGGTCAACGACCCCGAGGCGGCGACGACGGCGTTCTCCAACGCCCGCGACCTGATCCATGTCGAGCAGGCGTTGAACATCTTCGTCGAGCCGTCGCTGCAGACGTTCGCCGCCGGCCAGCAGTGGCTGCTCGACGGCGCCTCCTGGATGTACATCAACGCGCAGACCTCGGTCACGCTGGGCGCGCTGACGTGGCTGTACCTGTTTCGCAACGACAGCTTCTACTTCGTGCGCAACATGTTCCTCGTCGCGTTCGGCATCGCCCTGATCGGCTACACCGTCTTCCCGACCGCGCCGCCGCGCTTCTTCCCCGAGTGGGGCTTCTTCGACGCGGTGTCGGACTTCACTGGCGTCGGCCAGGACAGCGTCACGATCAACGAGCTCTTCAATCCCTACGCGGCGGTGCCCTCGATGCACGTCGGCTTCGCGCTGATGATCAGCATCCCCCTCGCCCGGCTCGTGAAGTGGCGCGCCCTGAAGGTCTTCTGGTGCCTGTACCCGCTGCTCGTCGTCTTCGTCATCGTCGTCACCGCCAACCACTTCATCGCCGACGCCGTCCTCGGCGCGGCCGCCGCCGGCATCGGCGCCCTCGCCGCGCGGGCGATGGCCAAGGCGCGGCCGGACGTGTGGAAGTTCCTGCCCGCCAGGGCCGAGACGCAGGTGCAGGTCCAGACGGCGCCGCAACCGTCCCCGGCGACGGCGGCGCCTTGATGGCGTCCGACATCCAGGCTCCCTCGCCGCCCATCGATCCCGAGCCCGACGAGCATCCGCGAGGCGCGCGCCCGCGCCCCGGCTCCAACCGGCTCGAGGTGCTGCGCGACCGGCTGATCGCCTCGCGCCTGACGCCCAACCAGATCTCGATGGCGGGCTTCACGCTGAACGTCATCGCCGCCGTGCTCGTCTGGCAGCACGAGTTCTTCATCGGCGGCGTCGTCTTCATCGTCGGGTCGGTCTGCGACACGCTGGACGGCGGCTACTCGCGCATGTCGGGCAAGGGCACGCCGTTCGGCGCGTTCCTGGACTCGACGCTCGACCGCATCGTGGAGGGCATCGTGCTCACCGCGGTCGCGGCGACGTTCGCCGAGCAGGAGGACCAGCTCGCGGTCGCGGCCGTCGTCGTCGCGGTGATGGCGTCGCTCGTGGTCTCCTACACGCGGGCCCGCGCCGAGGCGCTCGGCGTCGAGTGCAAGGTCGGCATCGCCGACCGCCTCGTGCGCGTCGTGATCATCTCCGCGGGGCTGGTGTTCGCCGACCTCGGGGCGCTCGAGCCCGCCGTCTACGTCCTCGCGGCGCTGACCTCGGTCACCGTCCTGCAACGCATCCTGCACGTCAAGAAGCAGCTCACACCCGCCGCAACCTTGTAACGAGCCGTCGCCGGCGGGGTTCTAGACCCGGCGACTCGCTCAGACGAAAAGGAAACGAACCTGACATGACACCCAGCAACGGCCACGCTCACACCAACGGCGCCGCGCGCTACCAGCAGGAGAAGGTCCGCGTCGCGATCGTCGGCGTCGGCAACTGCGCCTCGGCGTTCGTTCAGGGTGTCGAGTACTACAAGAACGCCGACCCGACGCAGGACGTGCCCGGCCTCATGCACGTCGACCTCGGTGGCTACCACATCTCCGACGTCGAGTTCACGGCGGCCTTCGACATCGACGCCGACAAGGTCGGCAAGGACCTCGGCGAGGCGATCTGGGCCGGCCAGAACAACACGATCAAGTTCGCCGAGGTGCCGCCGAAGCTGGGCGTGCAGGTCCATCGCGGCATGACGCACGACGGCCTGGGCAAGTACCTCAAGGAGAAGATCACCAAGGCGCCCGGCGAGACCGCCGACATCGTCGGAATCCTCAAGGACACCCACACCGACGTCGTCGTCTCCTATCTGCCGGTCGGCTCCGAGCAGGCGACGAAGTGGTACGTCGAGCAGGTCCTCGAGGCCGGCTGCGGCTTCGTGAACTGCATCCCGGTCTTCATCGCCCGCGAGGACTACTGGGACAAGCGCTTCAAGAAGGCCGGCCTGCCGATCGTCGGCGACGACATCAAGTCCCAGGTCGGCGCGACGATCGTGCACCGCAACCTCGCCCGCCTGTTCCACGACCGCGGCGTGAAGCTCATGCGCACGTCGCAGCTGAACGTCGGCGGCAACATGGACTTCTACAACATGCTCGAGCGCGAGCGCCTGGAGTCCAAGAAGATCTCCAAGACCAACGCGGTCACGTCGATCATGGGCCACGAGCTGCCCGCCGGCGACGTCCACGTCGGCCCGTCGGACTATGTGCCGTGGCTGACCGATCGCAAGTGGGCGCACATCCGCCTCGAGGGCCAGGCCTTCGGCGACGTGCCGCTGATGGCCGAGCTCAAGCTCGAGGTCTGGGACTCGCCCAACAGCGCCGGCATCGTCATCGACGCCGTCCGCTGCTGCAAGCTCGCGCTGAACCACGGCATCTCGGGCCAGCTCGACGGCCCCTCCTCATACCTCATGAAGTCCCCGCACAACCAGCGCCCCGACGAGCAGGCGCACGCGGACACCGAGGCGTTCATCGCCGCCTACTCGGCCCGCCCCGGCACCGAGCCCGCGGGCGAGCCGGCGCCGGCCGAGACGACCAGCTCGAACTAGATGGTGTCGTGAGGCACTGAAGATCCGGCAGCCCGGCGCAACCTTCGGCGCGCCGGGCGGTCACAGGAGGTGAGCGTCACCTCCGCCGGGCCGTGCCCGCCCTCGCCGTGCTCGTCGCGGCGGCGCTGCCCGCCACGGCCCAACGGCGGCGGCGTCTTTCGCTTCGTCCAGGCCGTGGCGTTCTCCCCCGGCGGCGGCCTTCACGGGCGCCCAGTACAGCGGGCGCGACGGCAGCTTCCGCTTCCGGGTCGGCCTGCGGGCCGCGCGGTGCGCTTGTCGGATCCGACCGCGGTGGCGTGGGACGGCGCGGGCAAGGTCTTCGCACCGACGACACGCGCGTGCGCGACGTGATCGCCGGTGCGAACGTCGCGCCGCCGCCGGGCGCGACCGCCTGGGATCACCCCGACGGCGTCGCCGTCGATCCGGCCACCGCCACGATCTACGTCTCCGAGCTGCGGCCGGGCACGCCCAACGGGGCGCGCGTGCTGCGCGGAACCCCTGAGCCCCGGGGCGCGGGTTATGCCTGGGACACGATCGCCATCGAGGGCGCCGGTGCCGGTGAGGTCGTCGAGCCCGGCGGGCTGGCCCTCAGCGCGGACGGCGGCACGCTGCTCGTCGCCGACACCGGCAGCAACCGGGTCCTGCGCTTCGATGCGCCGGGCCACGCGCCCCCGGCACGCCCGCGGTTGTCGGTGGTCATCGACCAGATTGCCCGCGGGAAGGTGATCAGCACGCCGCAGGGGATCGACTGCGCGACGGCCTGCACGCAGGGCTGGGGGCCGGTCGTGAGGTCGTCCTGAGCGCGGCGCCGGTGCCCGGATCGCTCTTCGCCGGCTGGGCCGGGCGCTGCGCCTCGGGACCGGCCGGCGCTCGTTCACGCTGACCCCCGTCTTCGCCAAGCGCAAGCTGAAGCTGGGGCGCCACCGGCTGTCGCTCACCGCCCGCGACGCCGGCGCCAACCGCGTCGGCCCGGCCAACGTCGCGTTTCGCGTCGTTCGGTAGCTGCTCCCGCCGGCCAGGGTCTGCGCATCGGGCGCGCGGGTGAACCCACCGTCTGCGCTCATCGCGGGGCGTAGGATCAGGACATGAGCACGGAAGACGTCACGACCACCGGCGCAGCAGCCGCCGAGCCCAACACGGACGCCGCGCCGGCGCGGACCATCGCGACGCTCGTCCTCGGCGCCGCGTCGCGCTTCAGCGGCCCCGCGATGCGCTCGCCCGAGGGCGACACGTGGGTCAAGACCTCCTATCCGGAGCTCGGCCGTGACGTCCGGGCGATCGCCAAGGGCCTGATCGGGCTCGGCATCGGCGCCGGCGACCGGGTGGCGATCCTCTCCAACACGCGCGCCGAGTGGACCCTGGCGGACTTCGGCGCGATCTGCACCGGCGCCACCGTCGTCCCGGTCTACCAGACCAACTCCCCGGACGAGTGCGAGTACGTCCTCGACCACTGTGGCGCGACCGCCCTGTTCTGCGAGGACGACAACCAGCTGGAGAAGCTCGCCGAGATCCGCGACGCGCTGCCGCAGCTCAAGCACGTGTTCCGCTTCGAGGGTGACGGCGACGACGACGTGATGACGCTCGACGCGCTGCGCGCCGCCGGCGCCGACGTCTCCGAGGCCGACCTCGACGCGCGGGTCGCGGGGATCGCCCCCGAGGACGTCGCGACGATCGTCTACACGTCCGGCACGACCGGCCCGCCGAAGGGCTGCATGCTCACACACGGCAACCTCGTCGCGGACGTCGAGGGGATCCACCAGATCCTGGAGATCACGCCGAACGACGACGTGCTCTACGTGTTCCTGCCGCTCGCCCACGTGCTCACGCGGATCGTGCAGCTCTTCGCGATCGACGCGGGCGGCGAGATGGCCTACTGGCGCCGCGACCCGAAGAAGATCGTCGAGGACGTGCAGCTCATCAAGCCGACGTACCTGCCGTCGGTGCCGCGCATCTTCGAGAAGATCCACACCGCGGCGACGGCCAAGGCGGACGCCGCGGGCGGCGCGAAGGCGAAGATCTTCCACTGGGCGGTCGGCGTCGGGCGCGAGGTCGCCCGACGCGAGGATCGCGGCGGCCATCCCGGTCTCGTCCTCAAGGCCCAGCACGCGCTTGCCGACAAGCTCGTCCTGCACAAGATCCGCGACCTCTTCGGCGGCCGCGTGAAGCTGGCGCTGAGCGGCGCCGCGCCGATCGACACGGAGATCCTCGAGTTCTTCCACGCCGCGGGCGTGTGGGTGCTCGAGGGCTACGGCATGACCGAGACCTGCGCCGTCGAGACGCTCAACACGATCGAGCACCACCGCTTCGGCACCGTCGGCCGCCCGCTGCCGGTCTGCGAGGTGAAGATCGCCGGCGACGGCGAGGTGCTCATGCGCGGCCCGAACATCTTCAAGGGCTACTACAACAACCCCGAGGCGACGGCGGAGACGCTCAACGCCGACGGCTGGCTGCACTCCGGCGACCTCGGCGAGCTCGACGCCGACGGCTACCTCTCGATCACCGGCCGCAAGAAGGACCTCATCATCACGTCGAGCGGCAAGAACATCTCGCCGTCGAACCTCGAGAACGCGCTGAAGCTCTGCCGCTGGATCTCGCAGGCGGTGGTGTTCGGCGACCGGCGGCCCTACCTGACCGCGCTGCTCACGCTCGATCCCGACGAGGCCAAGGCGCTCGCCGAGAAGATCGGCGCCGACTCGCACGACCCGGCCGATCTCGCGAGGAACCCGGCCGTCCGCGACGAGCTGCAGTCCGCCGTCGACGAGACGAACCGCAAGTTCGCCCGCATCGAGCAGGTCAAGAAGTTCACGATCCTCGAGCGCGACCTCTCCCAGGAGCACGAGGAGCTGACGCCGACGCTGAAGGTCAAGCGCAACGTCGTCTACGAGCGCTACGAGGCGGAGTTCACGGCGCTGTACGCGAGCGGCGGACCGAAGCCGGGCTGAGCCACCCGCTCGCTTCGTATGCTGGGGGAGTGCTCGACACCCGCCTGGCGATCGCCCATGTGACGCCCTACCCGTGGGGCGCCGGCCACCACGAGATCACGACCTACGTCGAGCGCACGACGGCCGAGCTGGCGGCGCGCGGCCACCAGGTGCTGATCGTCGCGCCGTCGCGCTCCAGCGAGGCGGTGCGCGAGACGCGCCAGGCGCTCAACGCCGCGCGCGGGCGGGCGGGGTCGGCATCCCTGCTGCCCGAGCCGGGCGCGCCCCCGCGCGTGCTCGCCGTCGGCGACGCGCTGCCCGACCTGCCCGGCAGCGCCCGCCGCGCTCCGGCTCTGCCGGTCGACGTCTCGCGGACGATCGAGAACCTCCTCGCGATCCTGCCGCTCGACGTCTGCCACGTCCACGAGCCCTTCGCGCCGTCGACCGCCAGCGCCGCGCTGCGCCACTCGCGCGGGTTGAACGTCGGCACGTTCCACGCGCCGACCGAGCGCCTGCTCTCCACCCAGGTCGCGCGCAAGGTCGTGCAGCTCGTGCTCGGCCGTCTCGACGCGCGCACCGCGAGCTTCGCCGCGACCCGTGCGCTGATGCAGCGCTTCTTCCCCGCCGACTACCGCGTGCTGCTGCCCGGGGCGGACACGCCGGCGCCGCGGGTGGCGGCCACCGGCGGCCGCGTGCGCTTCGGCTTCGTCGACGACGAGGAGCGGCCCGCCCTGCGGCTGTTCCTGCGCGCGCTGCGCCGCCTCGACCCGGCGCTGCCGTGGGAGGCGACGATCCTCTCCGCCCGCGGCCCCTCGAGCAGCGCGCCGCTGCGCGCCGACCTCGAGGCGCGGGTGCGTTACGTGTCGCCGGCCGAGCTCACGGAGGCCGAGCTGCTGGCGAGCAGCGACGTCTACGTCGCCGCCTCCGACGGCGCGGCACCCGCGCCCGGCCCGCTCCTGCGCGCGATCACCGCCGGCGCGGTGCCGCTCGTCGCGCGCCTGCCCGTCTACGAGGAGGCGGTGGACGAGGGCGCATGCGGCCTGCTGTTCGAGCCGCGCGACATCGAGACGCTCGCCGCGCAGCTCGAGCGCCTCGTCGCCGACAGCGAGCTGCGTGAGCGGCTGCGGGCGGCCGCCGACCCCGTCCGGGCGGGCCTGACGTGGTCGCGCGTCGCCGACGAGCTCGAGGACGTGTACGCCGGCGTCGTGACGCGCCGCCACCCGATCGAGGGTGACCGCAGGCTGGCGGCGAAGCTGAGCTCGCGCAAGCGCATCGACGTCGACCTGCACATGCACACCGACCACTCGCACGATTGCGCCACGCCGGTCGAGGTGCTCTTGGCGACGGCCCGCGAGCAGGGCCTGGGCGCGATCGCCGTCACCGACCACAACGTCATCACCGGCGCGTACGAGGCACGCGAGAAGGCGGCGGAGTTCGGCGTGAAGATCATCGTCGCCGAGGAGGTCAAGACCGCCAGCCAGGGCGAGGTCATCGGCCTGTTCATCGAGGACAGGATCCCGCGTGGCCTGACGCTGGCGGAGACGGTCGCGGAGATCAAGCGCCAGGGCGGCCTCGTCTACGTCCCCCACCCGTTCGATCGCATGCACGCCGTGCCCGACTACGAGCACCTGCTCACGATCATCGACGACATCGACGCGATCGAGGTCTACAACCCGCGTGTCGCGATCGGCTCCTTCAACGAGGAGGCGGCACGCTTCGCCGCGAAGTACCGGATCCTCGCCGGCGCCGGATCGGACTCGCACGTCGCGCCGGGGCTGGGTTCGGTGCGCGTGCGGATGCACGACTTCGACGGGCCGCAGGAGTTCCTCGAATCCCTGCGCACGGCGGAGATCACCACGAAGCCGTCCTCGCTGCTGTACGTGCAGGCGCTGAAGTTCCTCGAGACGAAGGCCACCCCGCAGAGCGCCCGGCGCGCCGTGCGCGAGCGACGCGTCCGGCGGGCCACGCGCAAGTCGTGATGCACGCGCAGGGTCGGCCGTCGCAACCGTCGAACTCACCGCGGAGCATGCCGACGACCGATGACGAGATCCGCGAGAAGTACCTCGAACGCGCGATCCGAGAGCTCAACCTCATGACGCGGGAGCTGCAGGACTGCCGCGAGTGCCCGCGCGGCCATCTCATGCCGGTCCTCGGCTCCGGGCATCCACAGGCCGACATCCTCCTGCTCAAGCACGCGCCGACGCCCCCGGAGATCGAAGAGGGCGTGGCGTTCTACGGCCGCGCCGGCGCCGCGCTCATGAAGGCCTTCAAGCGCCTGGCGATCGATCCGCTCGCCGTGTACGGGACGCTCTGCGTGAAATGCCCCGTGCCCGACACGTCCCTCTCCGACCCCGCCTGCGTCGGCCGGGTCGCCGAGGAGATCGCGATCGTGCAGCCGAAGATGATCGTCGTGATGGGCGAGGACGCGCTGGACGTGCTCAACGACCTCTCGCTGCCGCTGGCGCGGCCGGTGATCGAGCAGGCCGGCGAGGTCCAGACGCTCACGCCGTCGATCGAGGCGCTGTACGTGCCGAACATCGACGAGGCGCTCGACGAGGAGGCCGCCAAGCGCGCGTTCTGGTCGGCCTTCCGGGTGCTCGGCGAGTGGTACGCGGACCTTCCGCCGTACTGACCCGCCTTGCTGCTCGCACCCCTCGCGACCCGGCCCGTGCTCGGCGTGGCGCCGAGGCGGCTCAGGGCTCGAGGATGATCTTGCCGAGCTTGCCGCCGGCCGCGAAGCGCTCGTAGGCCGCCGCGACGTCGTCGAGCGCGAACGTCTCGGCGACCGGCACCCGCAGCGCGCCGCGCTCGAAACCGGGCAGGACCTCGCGCTCCATCGCGCGCGCCGTCGCCGCCTTCTGCTCGAGCGGGCGGGCGCGCAGCGTCGAGGCCATGATGCGCCCGCGCTTGGCCATGAGCGCGCCGAGGTTGAGCTCGCCCTTCGCGCCGGCGGCGATGCCGATCACGACGATCCGCCCGTTCGTGTTCAGCGCCTTGACGTTCGCGCCGAGGTTCGGGGCGCCGACGAGCTCGAGGACGACGTCGAACGGACCGTGCTCCTCGAAGCCGTCGGGCTCGATCACCTCGTCGGCGCCGAGCTGCGCGACGGCCTCGCGCGCGTCCGGGTTGCGCACCGTCGCCGTGACGTGCGCGCCGGCCGCATGGGCGAGCTGAACCGCGGCGGTGCCGACACCGCCGGCGGCGCCGTGGACGACCAGCCGCTCACCGGGACGCAGGCCGGCCTGGGTGAAGATCGCGTCGTGGGCGGTGGTGAAGACCTCGGGCAGCCCGCCGGCGCCGGGGAACCCGACCGCGCCCGGGACGGCCATGAGCTGGCGCTCGTGGACGACCGCGAGCTCGCCCTGGCCGCCGCCGCCGACGATCCCCATGACGCGGTCGCCCTCGGCGAAGCGCGCCGCGCCCTCGCCGAGGCCCGCCACCTCACCGGCCATCTCCAGGCCGGGGATGTCCTGCGGCGATCCGGGGGGCGCGGGATAGCGCCCGCGCAGCTGCATCATGTCGGCGCCGTTGATCCCCGCGGCGCGCACCCGGACGAGCACCTGGCCGGTCCCGGGCTCCGGATCGGGATGCTCCTCGACGAGGACCTCGCCGTCGCGGATCGTTGCGGCGCGCATCGCGGCCGAGTGTAGTGAGGGCGGGCTCAGGTCAGCGGGACGCCGAGCACGTCGCACCCCAGGCCGGAGCTCGCGTCGCCCTCGAGCGGGCGCCCGTACCAGCGGCCGCTGGGCATCTTCGCCGCGTACTGCTCGAGGACCTCCGGGTAGGCGCCCGACTTCGACATCTCCTCGAGGATCGGCCAGTCCTTCGCGGTCGCCATCGCGGCGATCGCCTCGCGCACGCCGGCGCGATCGCCGCGGCGGCGGGCGTCGGACCAGCGCTTGATCCACGTGCAGGCGACGGTGCCGGCCACCGCGGCCCCGAGCTGGTAGCGGTCCTTCGTGAGCGCCTGGCCCGTGATCGTGCCGGCCTCGAAGCCGCGCGGCGTCGTGACGCCGCGCAGCATCTCGGCGATCACCGAGGCGCGGTCGGCCGTCTTGACGACGCTGTCGGGGAGCGCGGAGAGCCACGTGTCGGTGTCGACGCGCTTCAGCTGCGCGAGCAGGGCCTCGAAGGCGGCGGCGTCGGCCATGACCGCGCGAAACTCGAGCACCCGGTCGTCGTAGGCCCAGATGGCCGTGATGTCCCGCCGGCCGGGTGTGCCGCCGGTGTACCGGTAGACGGTCGCCGTGGTTCCGAGCACCGGCGCCGTGGTCGTGCTCTCGGACGAGGCCGCACGACCGCGCTTCCATTGCTCCAGGCTCACGGCACGCCAGTTCAGCTGCGCGAACGAGCCGGGGACACTTGACGAGAACCCGGCACGGGGCGCCGGCGAGGCCGTCGTGAAGTGCATCTCACCTTCCTGTGCGGACTGCTCGTCGGCGTAGTTGACCTGCCAGCCCGGGGCGCCGAGCAGCACGAGCGGCGAGGCCTCCGCCAGGCGGACGAGCTCGGTCGCCCAGACGGTGGCGCCCTTTTCGTCGGACTTGCCAAGCGAGAGGGCCGCCATCGAGAGCGCGAACACGACCGCGACGGCCAGCGCGAGGCGCGGCAGCAGGCGCCGGCGCGGCCGGGAGCCCGCTGCCGGCTCGGGTGCCGGCGCGTCGCGCGGCGTGGCGGCCAGCGCCCGGCAGAGGTCGTCCTGCGCGTCTCCCACCGCCAGCGCGTGGGCGCGAGCGGCGGGCAGCGGATCGGCGGCGCCAAGCAGCGCGTCGACTTCGCCGGAGTCGATCGTGGTGAGGTCTTCGCTGCTCATCGGGTCTCCGTCGGTTCGAGGCTCGGGCTGGTGACGTGACCGCAGCGTGGCGCGGCGCCGGTGCGCTGCAGCTCGGCGCGCAGCCGCTTGCGCGCGCGGTGCAGGCGGCTGCGCAGCGTCACCGCGGGCAGCTGCAGGACGACGGCGAGCTCGGCGGGCGACAGCCCCTCCCAGCTGCTCAGCGTCAGCAGCTCGCGGTCGGCCTCGTCGAGCCGCCCCAGCGCGGCGCGCAGGTCGAGGACGCGATCGTCCTGCGCGCCGGACGCAGCCGTGGACGCCATCGCGGCGGGTAGCTCGTCGCGCAACCGGTCGGCGAGCTGCGAGCGGCGCAGCTGACCGCGGCGCTGGTTGGCGAGCTGGCGCCGCGCGACGCCGTACAACCACAGGCGCGCCTGCGCGCCCGGCGGCACGTCGTCGATGCGCCGCCACGCGACGAGGAACGTCTCGGCGATGACGTCGGCGGCGTCCTCGGGACGGTCCACGCGGCGCAGCGCGTAGGCGAGCAGGTCGCGCTCGGCATCGTCGAAGAGGCGGCGGAAGCGGATGTGCGCGTCGTCGGTCACTGCTGCGCACATGTCCGGATCCTCGCGCACCGTTGCACGTCGCCCAACAGGGGCGGCGGATCGGCCCGGCGAGGCAGCCGGTCAACTAAGCTCAGGGGCGTGTCGACGCCCGCCGAGGCCTACCGGCTGCCCGGCATCTCCCCGAAGGCCTACGAGCACCCGGCCGACCGCGCCGCGACGGCGGCGCTCGGCTCGATCCCGATGCTCGACTACGTCGTGCGCAAGCTCATCGAGTTCGGCTACGAGCGGGCGCTGCGCCAGACCTACCTGGGCGCCTCCGTACGGTTGGGAACCGATCAGCTGCCGGACATCTGGACGCGCTACCAGCACGTGCTCAGCGTGCTGGACATCTCCGAGGAGTACGACCTCTACCTGACCGCCGAGCCGATCGCCAACGCGATGGCCGTGGGGGCGGGCACGCCGATCCTCGTGCTCAACAGCGGCACCGTCGAGCTGCTCGGCGACGACCAGCTCGAGGCGGTCATCGCGCACGAGGTCGGCCACATCCTCTCCGACCACGTCCTCTACCGGACCGCGCTGCAGATCCTGCTGCGCCTGGGCAGCCAGCGCCTGCCGATGGTCGCCGGCATGCCGCTGATGGCCGTCCAGCACGCGCTGCTGGAGTGGTCGCGCGCGACCGAGCTGACCTGCGACCGGGCGGCGGCGATCGTCACCCGCGACCCGCGCGTGGTCTGCAAGATGCTCATGACGATGTCGGCCGGCGCGAAGGCCGACGACCTCAACCTCGACGCGTTCATGCGCCAGGCGATGGAATACACGGAGACCGGCGAGGGCCTCGATCGGCTGCAGCGCCTGCTGACCGACCTGCGCCAGACGCACTCGCTCCCGGTCAAGCGCGTGCACGAGCTGCTCGCCTGGGTGCGGACCGGCGAGTACGACCGCATCGTGGGCGGGGAGTACGTCCGCCGCGGCGAGGAGCGCCCGGCGCGCGACGAGGCGGCCGACGCCGCGACGCACTACTCCGAGCGCTTCAAGGACCTCTTCCGCGAGACCGGCGAGCACGTCAACTCCGCCGGCAAGCAGCTCTCGGACTGGCTGAAGAAATATGGCGACGAGGACAAGCCGCCCAAGGGCGGCGGGTCTGCCTCCTCCGAGTAAGTGGACCTGACGCCGGCGGAGGTTCGCGTGCTGGGCTGCCTCGTCGAGAAGCAGCGCACCACGCCGGACGCCTATCCCCTGACGCTCAACGCGCTGCGCGCCGCGTGCAACCAGTCGACGAACCGCGACCCGGTCGTCGCCTACGACGAGACGACGGTCCGCGAGGCGGTCACGCGCCTGCACCGCCGGCGGTTCGCGCGCCTGTCCAGCGGCGCCGGCAGCCGCACGTCGAAGTACCGCCACCTTCTCGAGGAGACGCTCACCCGCGCCCCCGACGAGCTCGCGATGCTGGCCGTGCTCATGCTGCGGGGCGCGCAGACGCCGGGTGAGCTGAAGGCGCGCTGCGATCGCCTGCACCCGTTCGCCGATCTCGCAGCCGTCCACACGACCCTCGAGCGCCTCGTCGAGCGCGGCCTCGTCGAGCAGCTGCCGCGCCGCCCGGGCCAGAAGGAGGAGCGCTACGCGCACCGCCTCTCCGACGATGACGCTCCCGAGCCGCCGGCGGCGGCGCTCGGCGCCACGCCGAGCGCGGGCCCCGGGCCGGTCGTCCGCGCGCCGGGCCGGCCGATGCCGACCGCGCCGGAGCTCGCCGCGCCGGCGGAGCTGCCGCTCGCCGAGCGCGTCGCCCGCCTGGAGGCGGAGGTCACGCAGCTGCGGGCCGAGCTGCGCGCGCTGCGCGGGCGCTAGCCGATGGCGAATTGACCCCTATATCCGGGGTCAATCCGACACGCGTCGAGGGCGCGCTTCGGCGCCGCGCCGCCGTCCTGCGCCACTGTGGCCGGCCGTGAGACACGGCCCCGGCCCGCGCGCCGGGAGAAGTCAAGCGCGGTCCAGCAGCGCGACGCACTCGATGTGCGGCGTCTGCGGGAACATGTCGACCGGCACGACGCGCTTGAGCGCGTAGCCGGACTCGACGAGCTGCGCGGCGTTGGGGGCGAGCGTCGTCGGGTTGCAGGAGATGTAGACGATCCGTCGCGGGGCGGCCTCGATGATGCGCCGCACGACCTTCTGCGACAGGCCCGCGCGCGGCGGGTCGATGACGCAGACGTCGGGCCGCTGGGCCTGCTCGACGAGCTCGCGCAGCGCCAGGCGCACGTCGCCGGCGAAGAACCTCGCGTTGTTGATCCCGTTGCGCTTGGCGTTGGAGATCGCGTTGGCGACCGCCTGCTCGACGATCTCCAGGCCCCAGATCTCGCCGGCGCGCGCCGCCAGGCTCAGGCCGACCGTGCCGATCCCGCAGTACAGGTCGTAGACGCGCTCCCAGCCCTTCAGATCGGCGAGGTCGCCGGCGATGGCGTAGAGCTGCTCGGCCATCTCGGTGTTCGTCTGAAAGAAGGCGTTGGGCGCGATCGAGAAGCTCAGCCCGCAGAGCTCCTCCTCGAGCGTGCGGTTGCCGGCGAGCTTGATCGTCTCGCCGCCGAGCGTCGTCTCGGCCAGCGCGTCGGTCGTCGTCCACGACAGGCCCTCGCACTCGACAGCCGCTGCGAGGCTCGGCCCGTCGATGTCGCCGGGCCCGGTGACGATGCGCACCTGCAACTGGTTCGTGCGCCGGCCCTCGCGCACGACGAGGTTGCGCAGCAGCCCCGTGTGCGTGCGGCGGTCGAACGCCTCGAGGCCCTGCTCGCGACACCACGCGAGCACCTGCTCGCGCGCCGCGTTGGAGCGCTCGGACGCCAGGAGGCAGTCGTCGACCGGCACGATGTCGTGCCAGGAGCCCGGGGCGTGGAAGCCGCAGATGAGGGCGCCGTCCTGCGCGGTTCCGAACGAGTACTCGAGCTTGTTGCGATAGCGCCACTGCGCCACCGCCGGGACGATGTCGTCGAGCGCGAAGCCCTCGAGTCGCCCGATCCGCGTCAGCGCGTCGCGCACCTGCTCCTGCTTGACCTCGAGCTGGCGCTCGTAGGGGAGCACCTGCCACGGCGCGCCGGGGTGATCGGCACGCGGTGCGATGCGCTCGGGGCTCGGCTCGAGCACCTCGATCGCGCGGGCCTCGGCGTAGGCGCGCTTGCGCTTCGTGACGACCGCGCGCACGAGGTCGCCCGGGATCGCGCCCGCGACGAAGACGACGTAGCCCTCCATCCGCGCGATGCCGTTGCCGCCGTAGGCGAGTGCGTCGATGCGCAGGTCGAGCTCTGCGCCGCGCTCGGGGCGGGTGAAGGTGGAGGCTTCCATGGGCCCACCAGGATAGGTGGCCCCTGCGAATGCCCGACGGCGAGACCTACGGCAGGCGCTTGTCGATCGCTGCCAGCACCGACTTGCGGTTGGCGTTGCGCTTCTCGTGGTCGCGGACCTTGCGCAGGTCGGCGGCGTCGAGGTCGCCGAGGCGCTCCTTGACCTGCGTGGTCGTGAGATCGTCGTAGCCGATGATCGGAAACGACTGCCCGAGGCCGGCGGCGCGGCGTACGCGGTCGACGGTGCGCAGGGCGCGGTCGGTGCCGGGCGCACGGCGGGCGGCGCTGCCGACGCTCTTCACGCGCGAGCGCGTCACGCGGCGCGTCTCCTTCGCCGAGCGGCCGATCAGGGTCTCGACCTCGGCGAGCGCGTCCTGCGTCTGGCGGCGGCCGATCTCGACGAGGTTGCCGACGAGCTCCTCGGCGTCCTGGCGCGTCATGCGGCCGCGCTTCACCGCCTCGTCGACGGTCTCCTGCAGCCGCTCGCCGGTGATCACGACGCCCTTGGAGAGCAGCTCGCGCAGGGACGCGATCGCGGCAAGCAGCTGATCCTCGCGGCCGCCGCCGTCGTCGCCCGCGCGTGGTGGCGGCGGCGACGTCGCTGCCTTCGCAGAAGACGGCTTCCCCCGCCCTGCCTGGCCCGTGGGCGCGCCCCGGCCGCCCGACCTGGACGCTGCCGCCTTGCGGGCCGCGGGCTTGCGAGCTGCCGGCTTGCGGCCGGGCGACGCTGGCTTCTTGGGCTGCGGCATGGGACGCTCCTCCCGGGTCGATCTCCCGGTTTCAGACGCTAGCGGACCAGCAGCTCCAGCAGGGCTTTTTGCGCGTGGCGGCGGTTCTCGGCCTGCTCCCAGATGCGCTGGCGCTCGCCGTAGAGCACCTCGGCCGTGATCTCCTCGCCGGGGTGCGCGGGCAGGCAGTGCAGCGCGATCGCCCCGGGGGCCGCCTGATCGAGCAGCGCGTCGTCGATGCGGTAGGGCGCGAGGGCGGCGCGGCGCGCGTCCGCGGTCTCCTCGTCGCCCATGCTGACCCAGACGTCGGTGTACACGGCGTGCGCGCCGGCGACCGCCTCCGCCGGGTCGCTCGTCAGCGTTGCGCCGTTGGCGTCGGCCAGGGTGTACTCGGGCGGCGAGGCGATCGCCACCTCGACGCCGGCGACGGCGCCGAGCACGGCGAGCGAGCGAGCGACGTTGTTGCCGTCGCCGACGTACGCGATCTTCAGGCCCTCGAGCCGGCCGAACGCCTCGCGCAGCGTCATGAGGTCGGCGAGCGCCTGGCAGGGATGGTGGCCGGCGGTGAGCATGTTGAAGATGGGCACCGTCGCCGTCTGAGCGAGCTCCTCCAGCAGCGCGTCGGGACCGGTGCGCACGCCGACGGCCGCCATGTGGCGCGACAGGATCCGCGCGGTGTCGCCGACCGACTCCCCGCGCGAGAGCTGCGTGTCGTCGCGGCGCAGCACGACGGGCTGGCCGCCGAGCTCGAAGATCCCGGCCTCGAACGACAGACGCGTGCGCGTCGAGGGCTTCTCGAAGATGAGCGCGACGCTGCGACCCTCCAGCGCGCGAGACGACAACGGTGCGGCCTTCAGCGCGTCGGCTCGATCGAGCAGCGCGCCGAGCTCGGCGCGGTCGAGCTCGGCCCCGGTGAGCAGGTGGCGCGTCAAGCCGGGCAGTCTATGGTGATGTACGCGCGCATGCGGGTGCTGACCTGGAACCTCTTTCACGGTCGCGCGGTGCCGCCGGCCGGACGCGATCTGCAGCGCGAGTTCGCTGCCATCCTCGCCGCGTGGGATTGGGATGTCGCGCTCCTGCAGGAGGTTCCGCCGTGGTGGGGACCGGCGCTCGCGCGGGCCTGCGACGCCGAGCAGCGCACCGCGCTCACGTCGCGCAACGCCCTGCTCGCGCTGCGCCGGGCGATCGCCCGCCGCGCGCCCGACCTCATCAAGTCAAACGGCGGCGGCGCGAACGTCATCCTCGCGCGCGGCGTCTCGATCACCGAGCACCGCAGCGTCGTCCTGCGCCGCTGGCCCGAGCGGCGGGTGTGCCACGCGGTCGCGCTCGCCGGCGGGCTCTGGTGCGCCAACCTCCACGCGCAGGTCCACTCACCCGAGCGCGCGCAGGCGGACATCGACCGCGCGGCCGAGGCGACGCTCGCCTGGGCCGGCGGTGGGCCCGCCCTGCTGGGCGGCGACCTCAACGTCCGAGCCCCCGCCGCCGCGGGGTTCGCGCCGCTCGGCGGCCACGGCGTCGACCACGTCCTCGGCCACCGGCTGCGCGCCGGCGGCCCATCGCTGATCCCCGACCGCGGGCCGCTCTCCGACCACGCGCCCGTCATCGTCGTCGTGACGCACGACGACGGCGGGTAGGTCTACGCTCGCCCGCCCCCCGAACCCAGGAGAGCCCCGAAATGTCCCGTTTGACCACCATGGCCGTGGCGTGCGCCGCGCTCGCGCTCGCGCTCGGCGCCTGCGGAAAGGACGACGAGAGCCAGACCGGCCGCGACGCGGGCGGCGACGCCGCCACCGTGACGACGAACCCCACGCCCGAGGCGGGGACGAGCACGCAGAGCGAGAACGCCGAGTCCGACGACATCGTCACGATCGTGATGAAGGACATCAAGTTCGTTCCCCACGACGCCCAGGTCAAGGTCGGCCAGAAGGTCATGTGGGAGAACAACGACAACGCGCCGCACAACGTCACGGCCACGAAGGGCGCCGACTTCAAGTCCGAGACGTTCAACAACGGCGGCACGTTCGAGTACACGCCGACGAAGGCCGGCACGATCGACTACGTCTGCACGGTCCACCCCGGCCAGGACGGCCGGCTGATCGTCACGAAGTAGCGCGGATGCCGAAGCCGCGCATGAGCAGCATGGCCTTCTGGCCGAGCGTGCCGGGCTTGGGCAGGACGCCGAGCTGGGTCGCGGCGTCGTAGAGATCGAAGAACGCCCGGACGCGCCACAGCCGCGTCCGGGCCTCGTCGAGCTCGCAGTACAGGACCGCCTGCACGACGAGCTCGCGCCCCGTCGGCGGAAACCCCTCCAGTTCGCCGGTGTGCGCGCCCAGCAGCTTCACGGGCGCCGCGACGAATCGCCCGTCGCTCAGGCGCGGGCCGGTGCCCTCGACGCGGGCGTCGGGGGCGGCGATCCGCAGCCGGCCGGCGTGCGCCGCCAGCGCGCCGGGGCCGTGCAGCGGCCCCTTGAAGGTCAGCGGGTCCTCGTAGTGCAGGTCCGCGGCGCACGTGTCGGCGAACTCCTGCGCCATGTCGGCAGCCGACCACGCCGCCTCGAAGCGGGCGACGATCCGTTCGGCCGAGGTCACTCCGCGAACTCCGGCATGCCCCGCAGCGGCGAGCTCGCCCGGGCGTGCGTGCGCCGCGCGATGCGGCCCGCATCGCGCGCGAGCGCGCCCGCGAGGACCGCGTGGCGGATCGCGTGTGCCATGGCGACGGGATCGGTGGCGCGCGAGATCGCGCTCGCGCACAGGACCGCGTCGCAGCCGAGCTCCATCGCCAGCGCCGCGTCGGACGCCGTGCCGACGCCGGCGTCGAGGATCACCGGCACCCCGGCGGCCTCGACGATCAGCGTGAGGTTCGCCGGGTTCGCGATCCCCTGGCCGCTGCCGATCGGCGACCCGAGCGGCATGACCGCGGCACAGCCGGCGTCCTCCAGGCGGCGCGCCAGGACCGGGTCGTCGTTCGTGTAGGGCAGCACGACGAAGCCGTCGTCGACGAGCTGCTCGGCGGCCGCGAGCAGCTCCGGCGCGTCGGGCAGGAGCGTGCGCTCGTCGCCGATCACCTCGAGCTTGACCCAGTTCGTGCCCAGCGCCTCGCGCGCGAGCTGGGCGGTGAGGACGGCGTCACGCGCGGTGAAGCATCCCGCCGTGTTGGGCAGGACGTCGACGCCCCGATCGCGGATGACGTCGAGCAGGGAGCCTTCGGCCGAGGCGTCGATGCGGCGCATCGCGACCGTCACGAGCTCGGCCTCGCTGGCGTCGATCGCCGCGCCGAGCGCCTCCATCCGCGTGAAGCCGCCCGTGCCGAGCAGCAGCCGCGAGGTGAAGGTGCGCCCGGCGATCTGCAGCGGCTGCGACGCGCTGCGCCCGGTCCGTCGGCCGGCATGCGGCTGCGCGCTCACCCGCCCTGCACCGCCTGGACGATCTCCACGCGCGCGCCGTCGTCGAGCGTCCGCGTCGGCCAGATGCCGCGGCGCGCGACCTCGGCGTCGACGGCGACGGCGATCCCCCCGGTGTCGGGATCGATGCCGCGCTCCACGAGCAGGTCGCGGATCGTCAGCTCCTCGCGCGTGTCGACCGGCTCGCCGTTGACGTAGATCATGCGGTCACCCCCGCGAAGCGCGCGGCGCCGAAGGCGGGATCGACCGCCCCATCGGCGTCGTCGCCGAGGCCGTCGACGACCAGCTGCGCCGTCACCGGCGCGAGCAGGATCCCGTTGCGGTGATGGCCGGTCGCCCAGTGCAGGCCGGGGAGCTCCTCGGCCGGACCGAGCACCGGCGCGTTGTCGGGCGTCGCCGGGCGCAGGCCCGCGGACATCTCCTCGACGACCATCTCGTGCACGCCGGGCACGAGCTCGCCCGCGTCGCGCAGCAGCTCGTAGAGGCCGCCGGCGGTGACCGTGGTGTCGAAGCCGCGCTCCTCCATCGTGGCGCCGAGCACGTAGCGCCCGTCGCCGCGCGGGACGAGGTAGCCGCCCTCGAAGCGCACGATGCGCTCGAGCAGTCCCGGCATCGCGCCGTCATGCGCGGGATCGCGCAGGCGCAGGATCTGGCCCTTGACCGGCCGCAGCGGGATTCGCGGCAGGCCGCCGATCGCGCCGCTCCACGCGCCCGCCGCGACGACGACGCGTCCCGCGCGCACGACCTCGCCGCCGGCCAGGCCGACGCCGCTGACGGACCCGTCACCCGCACGCTCGACGCGCTCGACCACCGTTCCGGTGCGCAGGGCGACGCCGGCGCGGCGCGCCGCCTGCGCGAGCGCGAGCACGACCGCGCGCGGGTCGGCCGAGTGGTCGCCCGGCACGTCGAGCGCCAGGCGCACGGTCGGCGCGAGCGCCGGCTCCAGGCGCCGCGCGGCGCTCGGCAGCAGTCGCCGGACGTCGAGGCCGAGATCGAGGCGCAGCGCGAGCTCGCGGTCGAGGGCCTCGGCCTCGTCGCCGTCGCGCGCGACGACGAGCGCCCCGCTGCGGCGCAGACCGGCATCGGCATCGGCGGCCTGCTCGAGCTCGGCGGCGAACTGCGGCCACGCCGACGCGCTGCGCAGACCGAGCGCGAGCAGCGCGAGCTCCCCCGCATCGGCCTCGGTGACGGGCGCGAGCATGCCCGCCGCGACATGCGAGGCGCCCGCGCCGAGCTCGCCGCGCTCGAGGACGCAGACGCGGTGTCCTCGCTGCGCCGCGCGCCAGGCGACGGCGAGGCCGATGACGCCCCCGCCGATGACGGCGACGTCGGTCGTTGCGGTTGGGTCCTGCGGCACGTGCACCTCGCTTCGCCGGCATGATCCGGATCAGCTGTTGACGGTCGGCACCAACGCCCTCTCAGCCCGCGCGCGCGGGCTCCCGTATGCGTCTCAGTGTAGATGGCCGGCCGAAGAACCAGTGCGACGCCGGGCGATCGCCACAATGGCGGTGATGCCGACTCTCGCCGACCGCCGCGCGCGGCTGCAGGACGCCCGCCTGTACCTCGTCTGCGACCTGCGCCCCGGCGGCCGCGAGCTTGCCGAGGTGCTGGTGCCCGCGCTCGCGGCCGGGGTCGACATCGTGCAGCTCCGCGACAAGCAGGCGACCCGGGACGAGCTGCTCGCCGGCGCGGAGCTCGCCCGCGGTCTGTGCGACGACGCCGGCGCCCTGCTGATCCTCAACGACCACCCCGAGCTCGTCGAGGCCGCGGGTGCCGACGGCTGCCACGTCGGCCAGGACGACATGGAGGCCGCAGCCGCGCGCCTGCGGGCAGGCGCCGGCGCGCTCGTCGGCCAGTCGACGCATTTTCCCGACGAGGTGGCCGGTGCGACCGAAGCCGACTACATCGGCGTGGGCCCCGTGTACGCGACACCGACGAAGCCCGGCCGCCACGCGGTCGGCGTCGAGCTCGTCGGCTTCGCCGCCTTCCATGCCCCGGCGCCGTTCTTCGCGATCGGGGGGATCGACGCCGCCAACATCGAGGCCGTGGTGGCGGCCGGAGCACGGCGGATCGCCGTCGTGCGGGCGATCACCGAGGCCGACGACCCGGGCGCCGCCGCCGCACGGCTGCGCGCGGCGCTCGAGCAGGAGCCGCTCGATGGGCGCTCGTAGCCGCAAGCGCAAGCGCTCCGGGTCGCGCCCGCCGGCCGCCCCGGGGCAGGCTCCCGGCGCCGTACCCGCGCCCACTCCGGAGCGCGCCGCCGAAGACACGATGGCGCGCGGCTACGCCCGCGGCCGCGCCCGCGACGACGAGATCCGCGCGAACCTCGAGCCGCTGGCCCCCGGCGAGCGCCCGCCGGTCGTCACGTTCGCGGCGATCATCGCGTTCGTCTTCGCGATCGCCAACCTCGTCACGGCGCTGACGGGCAACGACATCTCGTCGGCCACGGGCGACCCGTCGGTCGCGACCGCCGTGACCACCGCCCTGCTGCTCGTCGCCGGCTTCGGCATGCTCGCGCGCCAATACTGGGCGGTGCTCGGGTTCGAGACGATCCTCGGCCTGCAGATCGTCTTCTTCTCGCTGTATCTCATCGGCGTGCAGAAGTGGTGGCACGCGATCATCCCGCTCGTCGCGATCGGCCTGCTCGGATGGCTGTTCTGGAAGCTCGTCAGCGCGATGGCGCGGCTGCAGATGCCCAAGCGCCCGTCCCGTGACCACTAGCGCGCGCGGGCCCGCTCGATAGGCTCGAAGCACATGGCCGAACGCTCCTACGACTGCATCGTCATCGGCTCGGGACCGGGCGGATACGTCGCCGCGATCCGCGCCGCACAGCTCGGGATGAAGACCGCCGTCGTCGAGTCCGACGCGATCGGCGGGCGCTGCCTGAACTACGCGTGCATCCCGGCGAAGGCCGTCCTGCGCGTCGCCGACGTCCTCGGCCAGATCCGCGAGGCCGCCGCGTTCGGCATCACCGTCGGCGAGCCCGCCGTCGACTTCGCCGCCGTGGGCGAGCGGCGCAAGAAGGTCGTCAAGACGCTCACCGGCGGCGTCGCGGGGCTGATGAAGCGCAACGCCATCGACGTCATCGAGGGCCATGGCGTCCTGACCGACGAGGGCAACGTCAAGGTCGGCAGCACCTTCGACGGCACCGAGTACGGGGCGAGGTTCGTCATCCTCGCGACCGGCTCGGTGAAGCGCCCGCTGCCCGCGACGCAGTTCGGCGGCCGCGTCATCGGCACCGAGGAGGCGTGGGCGCTCGAGACGCTGCCCAAGACGCTCGCGGTCGTCGGCGCCGGCGCGTCGGGCACGGAGATCGCGTCGGCGTACGCACGCCTGGGGAGCGACGGTCACGCTGTACGAAGGCCTGGAGCGCGTGCTGCCCACCGAGGACGCCGACATCTCGAAGATCGCCGAGCGCGGCTTCAAGAAGCAGGGCATCGCGGTGCGGACCGGCGTGTTCGTCGAGAACGTCGTATCCGGTCCCGACGGCGTCCGGTACACGGTCGCCGGCGAGCCCGCCGATGCCGAATGGCTCGTCATCGCCGCCGGCCGCGCGCCCGACGTCGAGAACCTCGGCCTCGAGGACGCGGGGATCGCGCTCACCGAGGCCGGCCTGGTCGCCGTCGACGGGGCGCAGCGCACGTCGCTGCCCGGCGTCTACGCGATCGGCGACCTCGTGGCCGGCCCCGCGCTCGCGCACAAGGCCTCCGACGAGGGCATCATCGCCGCCGAGGACGCCGCCGGCCTCCAGACGCACCCGCTCGAGCACGTCGACATCCCGCGCGCGACCTTCTGTGAGCCCAACGTCGCGAGCTTCGGGCTCACCGAGCAGCAGGCGCGCGATGCCGGCCACGACGTCGTCGTCGGGAAGATGGGGTTCGGCGCCGTGGGCGCGGGCACCGTCTACGGCGATCGCACCGGCCTGGTGAAGATCGTCGGCGACCGCACCTACGGCGAGCTGCTGGGTGGCCACATCGTCGGCACGAAGGCCACCGAGCTCATCCAGGAGCTCGTCAACGTGCGCACCCTCGAGGGGGGCTACGCCGAGGTCGCCCGCATCGTGCACGGTCACCCGACGCTGTCGGAGGCGGTCATGGAGGCCGCGCGCGACGCCGATGGCTGGCTCATCCACGGCTGAGCGGCGTGAGCGCATGACGCCCGACGCCGGCGGCGCGGCCTTCTACTACGACCTGCGCAGCCCGGAGGCCTATCTCGCCGCCGAGCGTGTCCTGCAGCTGCTGCCGGGCGCCGAATGGATCCCCGTCTGCGCGCCCGACCTGCCGGGCGCGGACACGCTCGAGGGCTTTCGCTGCCAGACCGACGCCGAGGCCTTTCGCGAGCGCATCGAGCGCATCGCCGCGCGGCGCGGCCTGCAGCCCGTGCGCTGGCCCGACCCCTTCCCCGCCGACACCGCTCACGCGATGCGCGTCGCCACCTACGCGCGGCAGATCGGGCGCGCCGTGGCGTTCTCGCTGGCGGCGTTCCGGCAGGCGTTCGCCGCCGGCCGCGACCTCGGGGCTCCCGACAACGTGCTGATCGCCGCCGCTGCCTGCGAGCTGCATCCCAATGCGGTCGCCAAGGGCGCCGCGCTGGCCTCGGTCGCGCGCGGCCTCGCCGAGGCGACCGCGCGCGCGGTGCAGCGCGGCGTGCACGACGTGCCGGCCGTCTGGCTGCCCGACGGCCGGGTCTTCCACGGCGACGACGCGCTCGACGGCGCGGCGTGCGCGCCGATCGCGTAGCGTCGGGCGATGCGCGCAAACCGCAGCTACCGCCTGCTGCACACTCGCTCCAACCGTCGTCCGGCGGCGCTGGACCCCGCGCGGGTCGATCACCTCGAGGTGGTCGACATCGCCTCCGGCGAAGTGGTCCTCTTCTGGGATCTGCCGGCGCCCGAGGCGGCCAAACGCGCACGCCGCCTGCGCGAGGAGCTCGCCAGCCTCGAGGTCGAGGAGTTCGTCGACCGCTGGGCCGGCACCGAGCAGTCCTAGCTCTTCGGGCGGCCGCTGACGGCGAGGCCCGCGCCGAGCCCGACGATGGTCAGGCCGCCCGCCCCGCCGACCGCCGCCAGGCGGCGCGGCGACGCGACGAGCCATGAGCGCGCCGCGCCCGCCAGCAGCACCCACATGGTGTCGCAGAGCAGCGCGATCGCGCAGAAGATCGCCCCGAGCGTCAGCAGCTGCAGCGGCACGGCGCCGGCCGAGCGGTCGACGAACTGCGGCAGCACGGCCATGAAGAAGACGATGACCTTCGGGTTGAACAGCCCGACGACGAAGCCGTCGGTGAGGATCCGGCGCAGCAGCTTCGGCTCGACGACCTGATCGAGCGCGCCGACGAGCGAGCGGCGGTGGCGAAAGGTCTGCACGCCGAGATACACGAGGTAGGCGGCGCCGGCGAGCTTGATCACGGTGTAGGCGGTGATCGACTCCTGCACGAGGGCGCCGAGCCCGAACGCGACGGCGACGACCTGCACGTAGACGCCCGCTGTGTTGCCCACGACGGTCGCGACGCCCGCGCCGCGCCCGAGCGTCAGCGAGCGCGTCACGACGAACAGCACGCTCGGTCCCGGAACGAGGATCAGCACGAACGCGATGAACACGAACGCGAGGAGATGGTCGGTCGGCAGCATGCGCCCGCGAGCGTACTGCCGGCGCACGCGCCGGCGCGTGCAGATTCGAACCCGTCGCACTTGACAGCCGCATCACCGTCCGCAATACTGAACTACATGGTTCAGTATCCTGAGATCGACCGGGCATTTGCCGCGCTGGCCGACCCCACGCGCCGGGAGATCCTCGAGCGACTCGGCCGTGGCACCGCGACGATCACGGAGCTCGCCGAGCCGTTCGGGATCTCGCTGACGGGCTGCAAGAAGCACGTGCAGGTGCTCGAGGAGGCCGAGCTCGTCACCACCGTGAAGGTGGGGCGGGTGCGCCAGTGCAGCCTCGGGCCGCGGCGCCTCGACGACCTGCAGGAGTGGATCGAGATGTACCGCCGGATGCTGGACGAGCGCCTCGACCGATTCGGGGCGCTGCTCGAACGAACACAACACCACCAACAACAAGGAGACCAGCGATGATCGACCAGCAGAGCGCGCGCACCGCCACCGTCACCACGCCGAGCGATCGCGAGATCCACATCGAGCGCATCTTCGAGGCGCCCCGCGACCGCGTCTTCGCGGTCTACACCGATCCAGACCTCATCCCGGAGTGGTGGGGCCCCCGCGGCACGACGACGATCGTCGACAGGATGGACGTCCGCAGCGGCGGCGACTGGCGCTTCATCGCCCGGGACCCGGACGGCAGCGAGACCGCCTTCCGCGGCTCCTACCGCGAGGTCCGCGCGCCCGATCGCATCGTGCAGACCTTCGAGTGGGAGGGGATGCCCGGGTACGTCTGCCTCGAGACCGCGGCGTTCGAGGATCTCGGCGACCGCACGAAGGTCACCACGACGTCGCTCTTCTACACGACCGAGGAGCGCGACGGGATGCTCGACTCCGGCATGGAGGGCGGGATGAACGAGACCTACCAGCGTCTCGATGAGCTGCTCGAGCGCCTCGCCGAGGCCTGACCCTCCCGAGGGTGCCTCGACCGCCGGGACCTCTGACGGCCTGCTGCGCGTATGACGTCGTGTGGGCGATGACGCCATCACCGCAGCGGCCGTCGGGGCCCTGCCGATCCTCGGCTCAGGGCGCGCCCTGACGCGGCGCGGCGCGACGGGCGAGGCGGCGCTCGTGCGCGCGGCGCAGCAGGGCTCCGAGGCCGCGGTCGCGGAGCTCTTCGGGCGCCACTGGAGCCCGGCCTACCGCGCCGCGCTGCTCGTGACGGGCGATCGCGCCGCCGCCGAGGACATCGCGCAGGAGGCGTTCCTCGCCGCCATGCGTGCGCTGCCGAGCTTCGACACGCGCCGCCCGCTACGGCCCTGGCTGCACCGCATCGTCGTCAACCGCGCGATCGACTTCGCCCGCGCGCGGGCGCTGCGCAAGGAGGTCGGCGCCGAGGCGGCCGGCGAGGCGCCGGCGCCCGCCGCGGTCGACCACCACGCGCTCGGCGACGACGTCGCCGTCGCGCTGCTCGGCCTCAGCCCCGAGCAGCGCGCGGTCGTCGTGCTGCGCTACCTGCTCGAGTTCACGCCGGGCGAGATCGGCGCGATCCTCGACCTGCCGCGCGGCACGGTCAACTCACGGCTGCGCCGCGGCCTCGACGCGCTCGGCGCAACCATCGACGGAGAGCGGCCGCGATGAACGAACGTGAGCTGCGCGACGCGCTGCGCGACGCCGCCCCCGCCGACGAGGCCGCCCGCCGCCGCGGCGTGGCAGGTCGTGCAGGCGGCGCACGGCGAGCTCGAGCCCCGGCGGCGCCGGCGCCCGCGACGCCGCGTCGTCGCGCTGGCGCTGGCGGCGGCGCTCGTGCCCGTCGGCGCCGCCGGCGCCGCCGCGGCGAGCGCGCCGGACAGCGCGGTGGGGCAGTGGGTGCGCGGGGTGCTCGGCGTGGGCGAGCGCGACGCGCAGCCGGCGCTCGTCGCCGTACCCGGCGGCGGGCGGCTGCTCGTGCAGGGCGGCGACGGGACCTGGGTGGTGTCCGCCGACGGCGTCAAGCGCCGCCTCGGCGACTACGCCGGGGCCGCGTGGTCGCCCAACGGCCTGTTCGTCGTGGCCTGGAACGGCCGGGAGCTGACGGCGATCACCCCCGGCGGCGAGGTGCGCTGGTCGCTCGCGCGGCCCGGCCGTATCGGCCTCGCGCGCTGGTCACCCGTCGACGGCTTCCGCGTCGCCTACCTCGCCGGTTCCGAGCTGCGCGTCGTCAACGGCGACGGGACCGCCGACGCGCGCCTCGCGGCGGCCGCGCGGCCGGACGTGGCGCCGGCGTGGCGGCCCGACGCCACGCACGTGCTGGCCTACGTCGACGCGCGCGACCGGCTCAACGTCGTGGCGACCGACACGCGCGCGCGCCTGTGGCGCAGCGAGCCGCTGGCCGACCCGGTGAAGCTGACGTGGTCTCCCGACGGGCGGGTGCTGCTGGCCGCGACGCGCCGCGCGATCGTCGTCTTCGACGGCAACGGCCGGCTGATGTACTCCCGCCCGATGCGGGCCGCGTCGGTCCTCGAGGACGCCGAGTGGGCGCCCCGCGGATCACAGGTCGCGGTCGTGCGCCGCTTCGCGGAGGCCGGCCGCAGCGAGGTGCTGCTGCTCGACGCGGCAGGCGAGCTACGCGGTCGCGCGCTGTTCGGCGGCCCCGGCCACTTCGGCGCCCTCGCCTGGTCGCCGGCCGGCGAGCGGCTGCTGATCGGCTGGCGGGAGCCCGACCAGTGGCTCTTCCTGCGCCCGCGCGGGGAGGGACGGGTCGCCGCCGCGGTCGGCAACATCGCGCGCCAGTTCATGCCGGGCGACGCCACACCGGCGTTCCCGCGGTCGGTCGGGTGGTGTTGCCCGGCGCAGCGCAGCGGCCCGTAGCGCGGGACCTCGATCGCGTGTGACCGCGTCGGCCAAGCGCGCCGCCGGGCGCGTGACCGCCGCCGTCAACGGAGCTCGCTGCGGCTGCGAGCTGCACGACCGGACGGGCGCGGGCACTGGTACGTGGGCTACCTGCAGCCGGCCGGCCTGCTCGACGGACCGCTGAAGGTGACGCCCGACAGGGGCCGCTACGGCTGGGAGGGTCGCCACCCGGAGAACGCGACCCTGCGCATCGCGATCCGCGGCACCGACGGGCGCCGTGCCGAGGCGGTCGTCACGGTGGCGCTGCGACCCGGCTGGGGATGACGGCGACCGCGCGCGTCCGCCGCGCCCGGGCGCTGCGCGCGATGGTCGCGGCAGCGGCAGCGGCCGCCGTCGCCGCGACCGCGGGATGCGGAGCGCCCACGATGTCGAGCACGGCGACACGGGCAAGCACGGCGACACGGGCGAGCACGGCGACACCGGCCCGCGAGCGCGTGGTGCGAGTACAGGCGGGGGCGGGCGTGAGCGTCGCGCTCCCGCGCGGCTGGCGGCTCACGAAGCCGCCGATCACGGCGCTCAGCGCGCCGGCCGAACGTCTCCTGCTGACCTCCTATCCGGCGAAGCCCGGTGGCAGCTGTGCGCCCGATCGGGCCGAGCGCGGCCTGCCGCCCGACGGCGCGCTCGTCTACCTGTTCGAGTACCGCCCGCCGCCCGGCGGCGCCCGGAGGAGCCTCAACCGCGCGGACTTCCCGCCCCGGCCGGCGCACTTCACGCTACGGGCACGCGACCGCGGCAACTTCGAGTGCTGGCGTGTCCCCACCCATCTCATCCGCTTTCGCGCCGCCGATCGCCGGTTCCAGATGCACGTCGCCCTCGGCGCGACGGCGGGCGCTGCCCGCCGCGCGCAGGTGCTGCGCGTCCTCGACAGCCTGCGGTTCACCGCGGCGGCGCCGCGACGATTCGGCCTCGCGCAGCAGCCCGTCGAGACGTTCGACGGCAGGTGCTGCGCAGCGGGCGCTACCTCGCCGAGCGCCGGCGCCCGGGCGGGGCCGGCTCCGGCTGCATCCGGCGCTGACGACATCCCGCCGGCGTGCGCCTCGTCGCTCAAGCTGCGGCCGCCGTATGGCGATACAGGCGCCATGGCGACCTTCGTGATGGCGGGTCTGGCCGCGTCGGTCGCGCTCGGATACCTCGTCATCGCGATCGTCGTCGCTCCGCGCATCAGGATGCCCAGTGCGCCGCGCGGGCTCGTGTTCGCGATCCGCGGCGCCGCGATCGCGTTCTTCGTCGGCTGCGGCGCGACCCACGTCCACATCCTCGTCCATGCGCTCGGCGCATCCGGTCCGGCCCAGGCCGTCGAGGCGCACGAGATCGTCTTTCACGTCATGCAGGCGATCGGCGCGTGGCTGTTCATCGCCGGCGCCGTCATGCGCCTGGAGCTGCACGTCGTCCCCTCGCCGCACCGGGCCGAGCTGCGCGCCGCCGTCGAGGAGCAGCGGCGGCTCGCCGACAGCGCGACGAAGCGCGCCGGCCAGGACGAGCTGACCGGGCTCGCGCGCCGCTGGCGCTTCGACGAGGAGCTGGCTCGGCACGCGTCCCACGCCCGCCGCCACGGCGTCAGCGCGACGCTGCTGCTCATCGACGTCGACGGCCTCAAGCGCATCAACGACAGCTTGGGCCACCAGGCCGGCGACGCGCTCCTGCAGCACGTCGCCACGGCCGTGCGCCAACAGATCCGCGAGGAGGACTTCGCGGCCCGGATCGGTGGTGACGAGCTCGCCGTCATCCTCACGCAGTCCGCAGGGGATGACGCCGCGGCCGCGGCCGAGCGCATCGTCGCCGCGGCGGCACAGCCGGTCGCCGGCGGCCTCTGGCGCTCCTCCGTCAGCGCGGGGAGCGCGCCGATCAGCGGCTCGCAGCTGCCCGCGGACATCCTGCGCAGCGCCGACATGGCGCTCTATGCGGCCAAGCGCAACGGCGGCAATCGACATGTCGCCGACGCGGGCGCGACAGCCGGACGGATCGCCTGACGCAGCCGCGAGCGCGATCAGCACATCGGCGAACGTGGCCCATCCCGTGGTTACGCCGCGCGGCGATCGGGGGATACGGGTGCGGCACAGCGCGCCGGTCCCGTAGAGCAGCCCTCCTCCTCCCTGGGGCGCGCGCCGCATCTGCCGATTGGTCTCGACGCAGTGCGGCAGCTCTACGGGGCCGCTGCCCTGTCCGCGGCGCCGCCTACAGCCGCTCGAGCGCCGCGCGCGCGGCGCGCTCGCCCGCCGAGACGGCGCCGTCCATGTAGCCGTTCCAGTAGCCCGCGGATTCCGTCCCGGCCCAGTGCAGCCGCCCGACGGGCTCGCGCAGCGCGCGGCCGTACGTCGTCAGCACCCCGGGCGGCGCGATCGCCACGGGACAGCCCCGCGTGTAGGGCTCGGCCGACCAATCGGTCTCGAGGTAGGCGATCGGATCCAGCGCGCGCGGCCCGAACGCACGGGCCAGGCTGCCGAGCGCCGCCCGCCGCCGCTCGCTCTCCGCCAGCCGTTCGAAGGCGCGCGCCTCGTCGCCGCCGACGAAGCCCAGCAGCGCACCCGGCGCGCCCGACCGCGGCGAGCTGTCGAAGGTGACGTTGCAGGGGCCGACATCGGCGATCGACGAGCCGTTGAGCCCGTCGCCGCGCCAGAACGGCCGCTGGTAGATCGCCTGGACCTTGATCAGGCGGCCCTGCGGCATCCGCGCCGTCAGGCCGTCGCGCAGGGCCGGCAGCGCCGGCTCGTACTGGATCCTTCCGGCGAGCACCGGCGCCAGCGCGACGATCACCTGCCGCGCCCGGTTGACGTAGCGGTCGGAGATCACGTCGACGTAGCCGCGGCCGGTCACGATCCGGCGCACCGGCGAGCGGCGGATGACACGGCGACCGAGCTCCTCCGCCAGGCGGGTGGCGATCTGCTGGGTACCGCCGTCGATGCGGTCCTGCTGGGCGCCGGCGCGCGTGTTGAAGTTGCGCTCGAAGGTGCCCGGGGTTCGCTCGTCGCCGGAGGCGGCGATGAAGAACAGGACGAACAGCAGCGACAGCTCGCGCGGCTCGGCGCCGAAGATCGGGCGCGTCGCGGCCCGCGCAACGTCCATGAACCGCTTGCCGCCGGTCGAGTTGCGCCGCAGCCAGGTCTCCAGCGACTCGCTGTCGAGCTGCGCCGCGCCCGGCGTATCCCACGGAGCGTCGACGGGCACCCTCAGCGCGAGCGAGTTGAGCTTCGGGATGGCGAGCAGCAGGTCGGCGAGCAGCCCCACGTCGGGCGGCGCCGTGCCCGTCGGCCCCGTGTCGGAGTACAGGGTGCGCGCGCCGGCGGCGAGGTAGACGTTCTTGCCCGTGTCGTAGCTGGGGAACGTCGCGATCCCGAGCTCGTCGACGAGCGCGCGGATGTGGTTCTGCGTCGGGCCGATGAACTCCGCGCCGAGGTCGACGACCTCTCCGCCGGCGATCGGGCGGTCGAACATCCTGCCGCCGACGCGATCGCGCGCCTCGACGACCGCCACCGAGTGGCCGGTACGGGCGATCGCGCGCGCGGCGACGAGACCCGAGAGGCCTGCGCCGACGACGACGACGTCGTGCTTGCGACGCGTGCGCGGCCGTCGCGCGGCCCGTCGCCTGGCGGCCTCCGCGGCCGGCACCGCGCCGAGCGATCCGTCCGCGGCGGCCGCCGCGGCGGCCGCGACCGCACCCGCCACGAAGCGGCGGCGGCTGACGCGTCCGTGCTCCTCGCTCACACCTGCACGATGCCCCCGCCGGCGTCGTCTGTCAAACGCCGGCGTTCACGAGATGGCGCGCGAGATCCCGGCCGAGCGCGGGCGCGAGGGCCGGTACCCTGGAGCTGTCCGATGACCGAGCGCGTCGCGCCACCCACCGAGCACGCCCGGCTCCCCGAGCCGGCGGTCGCAACCGAGTGGCTCAAGATGATGATGCTCATCCGCCGCTTCGAGGAGCGCGCCGGAGAGATGTACGCGAAGGCCAAGGTCGGTGGGTTCCTGCACCTGGCCATCGGCGAGGAGGCGACGATCGTCGGCTCGACGCGCGCCCTGCGCGACCGCGACTACCTCATCTCGACGTACCGCTCGCACGGCCATGCGCTGGCCCGCGGCAGCGACCCCGACCGCGTCATGGCCGAGCTCTTCGGCCGCGTCGGCGGCCTCTGCAAGGGGCGCGGCGGCTCGATGCACATGTTCGACCTCGACCGGCGGTTCATGGGCGGCTACGGGATCGTCGGCGGCAACCTGCCCCTCGCGGCGGGGTTCGCGCTCGCCTCGGACTATCTCGGCACCGATGACGCGACGCTGTGCCAGTTCGGCGACGGCGCGTCGAACCAGGGCACGTTCGGCGAGACGATGAACCTCGCCGCGCTCTGGAGCCTGCCCGTCGTCTTCATGATCACCAACAACCAGTTCGGGATGGGCACGTCGCTCGAGCGCCACTCCGCCGTCACCGACCTGCTGCGCAAGGGCGAGGGCTTCGGCGTGCCGGGCATGCGCTGCGACGGGATGGACGTCGCCGACACGTACGACGTCACCACGGAGGCGCTGCGGATCGCGCGCGAGGAGCGCCGGCCGGTCCTCGTCGAGGCCGTCACGTACCGCTTCCGCGGGCACTCGATGGCCGACCCGGAGGAGTACCGCACGAAGGAGCAGGTCGATCAGTGGCGCAAGCGCGACCCGCTTGCTGTCTTCGGCGGCCAGCTCGTGGAGGCCGGCGTCCTCGACGCCGACGAGCGCGCACGGATGGACAGCCGGGCGATCGAGCGCGTCGACGCCGCCGTCGCGTTCGCCGACGCGTCGCCGCATCCCTCGCCCAACGCGCTCTACGACGACATCTACGTCCTCGGCGACCAGGTGCGCGGCTGGTACTCCGTCGACGAGCGCACGCCGACGCCGCACCGCGGCGAGGACGAGCGCGGGATGGACCACGCCGACCTGCCACGGTCGGCCGAGCACGGCCACGCCGGCACCCACGCGCCCAACGCGAGCGAGGCCAGGCCCGCGGACGACGCGCAGCGAGACCGGGACTGAGCGCGATGGCGGTGATGCGCTACCGGGAGGCGCTCAACGCGGCGCTGCGCGAGGAGATGGCGCGCGACGAGAACGTCATGCTCATGGGCGAGGACATCGGCGTCTTCAACGGCGCCTTCAAGGTGACGGCCGGCCTGCTCGAGGAGTTCGGCGAGAGGCGCGTGCGCGACACGCCGATCTCGGAGAACACGATCGTCGGGATGGGGGTCGGCGCGGCCATGACCGGCCTGCGCCCGGTCGTCGAGCTCATGACGATCAACTTCTCGCTGCTGGCGCTGGACCAGATCGTCAACCACGCGGCGTCGATCCGCTACATGTTCGGCGGCCAGGTCAAGGTCCCGCTCGTCGTGCGCATGCCGCAGGGCGCCGGCCACCAGCTCGGCCCGACGCACTCGCACTCCTGGGAGGCGCTCTACCTCCACGTTCCCGGGCTCCTCGTCGCCGTGCCGACCACCGCCGCCGACGCGAAGGGGCTGCTGAAGTCCGCCATCCGCGACGACAACCCCGTGGTCTTCATCGAGCACGAGTACCTCTACGGCCAGCGCGGAGAGGTGCCCGAGGACGAGGACTTCACCGTGCGCTTCGGCGTGGCGGCGATCCGCCGTGAGGGCTCCGACGTGACGATCGTCGGCATCTCGCGCATGGCCCTGACCGCCGCCCGCGCCGCGAAGACGCTGAGCGAGGAGCACGACGTCGAGGCCGAGGTCATCGACCCGCGCACGCTGCGCCCGCTGGACCTCGACACGATCCTCGCCTCGGTGCGCAAGACCAACCGCTGCGTGATCGTCGAGGAGGGCTGGCCGCATGGCGGCGTCGGCGCGAACCTCGCGGCGCTCATCCAGGAGCAGGCCTTCGACGACCTCGACGCGCCGGTGCAGCGCGTCACGGGCGCCGACGTGCCGATGCCGTACTCCAAGGCGCTCGAGCAGCTCGCCTTCCCGCACGAGCCGCAGATCGTCGATGCCGTGCTGGCGACGTTCAGGGACCGCACGCCGACATGACCGAGATCGTCATGCCGCGGCTGTCGGACTCGATGGAGGAGGGCACGATCCTCAAGTGGCTGAAGGCCGACGGCGATGCCGTCGCGCGCGGCGAGCCGCTGGCGGAGATCGAGACCGACAAGGCGACGCTGACCTACGAGTCCGACGCGGCCGGCGTGCTGAAGATCCTCGCCGGAGCGGGCGAGACGCTGGCGATCGGCAGCGTCATCGCGACGCTCGACGGCGGAGGGACCGCCGGGAACGGCGGCGCCGGTGCTGCCGCGCCCGCCGCCGCTGCGCCGGCGCCCGGGCCGCCCCCGCCCGCGTCGCCCGCCCCGTCCCCACGCCGGCGGCGCCGCCGGCCGTCGCACGCGCGCCGAGGGGCGCGTCAAGGCCTCGCCGCTCGCGCGCCGGCTCGCGCGCGAGCAGGACGTCGACCTGCACGAGGTGACGGGCACGGGCCCCGGCGGCCGCATCGTCAAGGACGACGTCGAGCGCGCCGCACGCTCCCCCCGCCCGGCGCAATCTGCCGCCGCGCCCGCGGACGCCGCGCCCGCTCCCGTGGCGCCCGCGCCACCGGCACCCGCGCCGCCCGCGGCACCGCCTGAGCCGGCCCCCGCCGCACCGGTCCCGCCTGCGCCTCCGGCCGGCGTCGCGCAGACCGGCACCGCCAAGGGCGACGTGACGACGCAGGAGCTCACCCGCACCCAGGGCCTGATCGCGCGCCGGATGGCCGAGTCGCGCGCGACGATCCCGACCTTCGAGCTGCGCACGGAGATCGACATGGAGGGCTGCGTCGCGCTGCGCGCGGAGCTCAAGGCGCTCGGCGGCGACGTGCCGTCCTACAACGACATGGTCGTCAAGGCCTGCGCGATCGCCCTGCGCGAGTTCCCGCGCGCGAACGGCAGCTACCGCGACGCGCGCTTCGAGCTCTACAGCCGCGTGAACATCGGCATCGCGGTCGCAGCGCAGGACGCGCTCGTCGTCCCGACGGTGTTCGACGCCGACCGCAAGTCGCTGCGCACGATCGCCCGTGAGTCGCGCGCGCTCGCCGAGAGGGTCCGGGCCAACGCGGTCACCCCGCCCGAGCTCAGCGGCGGAACCTTCACCGTGTCGAACCTCGGCATGTACGGCGTGACCGACTTCACCGCCGTCATCAACCCGCCGCAGGCGGCGATCCTCGCCGTGGGCGCGCTCGCCCAGCGCCCCGTGGCCCGCGACGGCGCGCTCGTCGCGCGACACACGATGAACGTCACGCTGGCCTGCGATCACCGCATCCTGTACGGCGCCGACGCGGCGCAGTTCCTCGCGCGCATCCGGGAGCTGCTCGAGCGCCCGCTGGCGCTCGCGTTCGCCGACTGAGCCGCGCTACTGCGCGGGCAGGACGCGGTCGACGGTGCGGCCGAGCCCGTCCGTCGTGCGGCGCAGCAGGTCGGCGACGAGGTTGAGCACCTTCTGCGTGGCCGCCGTGACCGGCGGCAGGAGCGGGTCGACGACCTGTGCCAGCGCGTCGCCGGCGTGCTGCACCTTGCCGCTGATGTCCTCGCCGCCGGTGCGCACGCGGTCGCCGGCGGTCTTCTTCTTCGGCGCCGTCGAAGCCTGGGGCGTGGCGGTATGCGTCTCGGGCGACGCGACGGCCGGTGGCGTGAAGTTGGCCTTCGAGGCGCGCCGGGCCGACGGCTCGATCGCGGCCTGATCGGCGGCGCGCGCCCGGCTCTGGCTCGCCGCTGCGACGCCGGTCGCGGGACGCGACCGCTCGCCGGCGGCGCGCGCCGGCAGCACGAACGCCGTGCGCTTGTCGCCGTCACGGTCGACCGCGTCGTCACCGGGGAGGACGAGCGCCGTCTGGCGCGCGGACTCGGCGACGGGGTCCGACCAGCCGCCGAAGGCGAACACCGCGCTCACCGCCAGCAGCGAGAGCGCCGCGGCGGCGACGAGCAGGACGCTGGCGCCGATCGAGGCGAAGAGTGCACGGGTCCCTGTCATCCCAGGGTCCTATCGGCAGCTGCGCGCGCTACCTGAAGACCCCGCGCGGATTTTGTGAGGCATTCGATTCGCGGCTCGTGTCGCGCTTCACGCGCGGCGGCTCGTGCGACGTGTCGACGATCAGGCACAGCCAGCGCTTGGGATCGATCTGCGGAACGCACGTCCGGTACAGATCGCGATCGACCCGCACCGTGTCGGCCGCGTCCACGTGCGTGCGCGCGAAGTCATTGCCGTTGGCATCGACCCACAGCCGGACGGCCATCGACTGCTGCGCGAAGGCCGCGTGCTCGTCGGCCAGCTCGGGCCGGTGCACGAGCCCGGCGGCGAGGAAGGCGAACCCCACGAACGCGAGCGCGGCGAGGCCGGCGCGGTCGTCGGCGACGACCTTGGGCAGCGCGGGCCGCAGGCGCCGCAGCACGATGCTGCCCAGCCCGCCGATCAGCACGACCGCGATGAGGTTCAGGCAGCCCGCGAGCAGCAGCGCAGCGATCCAGCCGCTGCCCTCGCCGGCGATCGGCAGCCAGTGCAGCAGGCCCATCTCGAGCAGCGTCACGACGACGAACGACGGCCACAGCCACGCGCCGCTCAGGCGCCAGCGCAGCCGCCGCAGGCCCTGCCGGCGCGAGGCTCGTGCCATCTCGGCCATATCAAGCAGCGTACGTACCCGGTACCCTCGGCCATGACGGTTGGCGTCTCGCGCGGAGATCCCGACGAGATGTCGATAAGGATGAGGGCGGAGATCCCGCCCTCACCGCCGAGATCGAAAGGCGAAGATGGCGACCAGCAGCACGGACGTTCACATCGGTCCCGACACCACCGCCCCGGAGAGCCCTTCCGCGCACCTGACCGCCGGCGACCGGGTCGGCCTGCTGCGCGCGATGCTGCTCATGCGCGCGATCGAGGAACGCGCGATGAACCTCTACCGGCAGGGCAAGGTGCCCGGGTCCTTCTACGACGGGTTCGGCCAGGAGGCCGTGTCGGTCGGCGCGACCTGGGCGATGGCCGCGGCCGACCGCCTCTGCGTCCTGCACCGCGACCTCGGCGCGCACCTCGTGCGCGGCGTGCAGCCCGCGAGCATCCTGGCGCAGTACATGGGCCGCGAGGCGGGCATCACGAGCGGCCGCGACGGCAACGTGCACTTCGGCGACCCCCGCACGGGCTGCGTCGGGATGGTCTCGATGCTGCCCGACATGATGCTCGTCGCCGCCGGCATGGCGATGGCCTTCAAGCTGCGCCACGAGCCCCGCTGCGCGCTGACGTGGTTCGGCGACGGATCGACGTCGCGCGGCGACTTCCACGAGGCGATGAACTGGGCCGGCGTGCAGCACCTGCCCGTGATCTTCGTCCTCGAGAACAACCAGTTCGCCTACTCGACGCCGATCAAGCAGCAGTTCGCCGTCAACCCCGTGGAGCGCGCGGCCGGCTACGGCTTTCCCGGCGTCTCGGTCGACGGCAACGACGCCGAGGCGGTCTTCGAGGCCACGCGCGTCGCACGCGACCGCGCGATCTCCGGCGGCGGGCCAACGCTGATCGAGGCCGTGACGATGCGCATGCACGGCCACGGCGCGCACGACGACATGAAGTACGTGCCCAAGGCGCTTGTCGAGGAGTGGCGCCAGAAGGACCCGATCGACCGCCAGAGCGCGCGTGTCGCGGCGCTCGGCGTCGACGTCGAGGCGCTGCGCGCGGAGGTCAAGGCCGAGGTCGACGCGGCCTCCGCCAAGGCGCTGGCCGGCCCGATGCCCGATCCGGCCACCGCGACCGACCGCCTCTTCCATCCGCGCGATGCCGAGGAGGTCCTGCTCGAGGACGGGCAGGCGCCGTGGAGCGGATTCGGACCGGGCGGTTCGCCGTCATGAGCGAGATGACCTACCTGCGCGCGATCTCCGACGGCCTGCGCACCGAGATGCGCGACGACGAGCGCGTCCTGCTGATGGGCGAGGACATCGGCGTCTACGGCGGCGCCTTCAAGGTGACCGACGGCTTCATCGAGGAGTTCGGCGCCGACCGCGTCATGGACACGCCGCTGGCGGAATCGGGGATCGTCGGCACCGCCGTCGGCGCCGCGGTCGTCGGCCTGCGCCCCGTCTGCGAGATGCAGTTCGCCGACTTCGTCTCCTGCGGCTTTGACCAGATCATCAACGTCGCCGGCAAGATGCTGTACCGCCAGGGCCTGCCGGTGAACATCACGGTCCGCCTGCCCAGCGGCGGCGGGTTCTCGGGCGGTCCGTTCCACTCCCAGAACCCCGAGGCCTGGTTCATGCACTCCCCGGGCCTGAAGGTCGTGGCGCCCAGCACGGCCGAGGACGCCAAGGGCCTGATCATCGCGAGCATCCGGGACCCCAACCCGGTCATCTACATGGAGCACAAGAACCTCTACCGGCGCGTGAAGGGCGAGGTCCCCGCGGGCTCCTACGAGACGCCGTTCAGCGCCCGCGTCGCGCGCGAGGGCAGCGACCTCGTCGTCATCACGTACGGCGCGATGGTGCACACCGCGCTCGAGGCGACCGCGGACCTCGACGACGCCTCGATCATGGTCCTCGACCTGCGCTCGCTCGTGCCGCTCGACGAGGCCGCGATCCTCGCCGCCGTCCGCGAGTGCTCGAAGGTCGTCGTCGTCGACGAGGCCAACCAGACCTGCGCCGCCGGCGCCCAGGTCGCGGCGCTGATCGCCGAGCACGGCTTCGAGGACCTCGACGGGCCGGTCGTGCGCGTCGCCTCACCCGACGTGCCGATCCCGTTCTCGCCGACGCTCGAAGCCGCCGTCCTGCCATCCGTCGATCGCATCAGGGAGGCCTGCCGTCAGCTCCTCGAGTACTGATCCGGCGACCCTCGTGGACGTCACGATGCCGCAGATGGGCGTCTCCGTCGCGGAGGGCACCGTCGTCGAGTGGCGCAAGCAGCCCGGCGACTGGGTGCAGGCCGACGAGACGATCTGCGAGATCTCGACCGACAAGATCGACACGGAGGTCCCGGCGCCCGCGTCGGGCCGGCTCGTCGAGGTGCTGGTCGCCGTCGGGATGACGGTCGACGTGGGCGTGACGCTCGCGCGCATCGCCACCGACGCGCGCCCCGGGCAGCCGCACAGCTCCGAGAACGGTGCGCCGCCGCCTCCCGCTGCCCTGCAAGCCCCCGTGGCTGCGCCGTCTCGCGGCTCCGCCACGCCACGTCGCACCGGCGGGGCGGGCGGGTCGGCGTCCCGCCGCTACAGCCCCGTCGTCCAGCGGATCGCCGACGAGCACGGCGTCGACCTCGACGAGGTGCAGGGCAGCGGCCGCGACGGCCGCGTGCAGAAGAAGGACGTGATGGCCGTCGTCGCGGCGCGCGGCGGGGCGGGCGGGGGGCGGCGGCGCCTCAGCCACCCCCGGCGCCGACGCGGCCGAGCCCGTCCTGCACATCGAGAGCCCCTACCGCCCCGGCGCCGGCGCCTCGGTGAGCGGCCCCTACACGCCGCCCGAGGGACGGCCGCTGTCGCGCATGCGCCAGGCGATCGGCGTGCACATGAAGCAGTCGCAGATGACGGCCGCGACGTGCACGACGTGGATCGAGGTCGACGTCTCGCGCATCGAGATCGCACGCAAGAAGCTCGCCATCACCGCGCTGCCGCTCATCGCGCGCTGCACGATCGGCGCGCTCGTCGAGTTCCCGCTGCTCAACGCCTGGCTCGAGAACGACGTCCACACCGTCCACGAGCAGGTCAACCTCGGCATCGCGGTGGCGCTCGGAGAGGACGGGCTCATCGTGCCGGTCGTCCGCGGCGCCCAGGACCTCTCGCCCGAGGGGCTCTCGCGGCGCATCCGCGACCTCGCCCGCCGTGCCCGCTCCCGTCAGCTCAGCCCCGACGACGTCCACGGCGCGACGTTCACGATCACCAACCCCGGTCAGTTCGGGTCGATGATGGCGACGCCCGTCATCGCCCAGCCGCAGGTCGCGATCCTCGACGTCGAGGCGATCGTCAAGCGCCCGGTCGTCGTCACCGACCAGTTCGGCGAGGACGCGATCGCGATCCGCCCGATGGTCATCCTCGGCCTCTCCTGGGATCACCGCGCGCTCGACGGCGCGCTCGCCGCACGCTTCCTGGCCAGCGTGAAGAAGCGCGTGGAGAGCTACGAGCTCTGAGGGCGGGCGAGGCGGGTTCGCCTACAGGTTGGCGTACTGCTCGAAGAAGTACCGCGTCGCCGGGATCAGCAGGAGGTCGGCGTCGGCGCCCTCAGGACGCAGCGCGACGTCGACGCGGGCACCGATGATGTAGCCGCGCAGATGATGGCCGGCCTTCTCCTGCCAGCGCGTCAGCGCCTGCGGCGCCGTCATCGCGAGGTCGGGGTCGTCGGTCAGCACGCCGACGACGCTCTTCGTGCAGTTCTTGCATTCGTAGAGCGTGACCACGCCGGTCTCGTCGAGGGTCATCTCGTCGAGGCGCTGCTCGGTGCCGCACGAGCAGCTGAGCAGGAAGTCGTGGTCGGTCGTCTCGGGTCTGCCCGCGTCGCGGAACGGGTCGGCGTACCTCATGGTCGCGAGCCTAGTGGGCCGTGCGCCGCAAGGGCGCAGCTGCGAAGGGCGCGCCGGGAGGGAGGAGAGAATCGGCGCGCCCTTCGCGGGAGCTGCGTGGGACTCGCGGCAACCGCCAGGCCGGCGGCGGGAGGAGAGAGACAACCGGCCTGGCGTTGCGCGAGGTGAGTGGCTCGACCATGGTGCATCAGGGCCATCCAGAAGTCCAATACCAACTTTCTCGCCAACTCATAAGCTGTGCGTATGGAACTGCGCCAGCTGCGCTACCTCGTCGCGCTCGCCGACGAGTGTCATTTCACCCGCGCCGCCGCCCGCGAGCACATCGCGCAGCCCGCGCTGTCCCAGCAGATCCGTCGCCTGGAGGACGAGGTCGGGCTGGCCCTCGTGGAGCGTACGACCCGGAAGGTCGCGCTCACCGGCGCCGGCGAGCTGCTCGTCGCGCGTGCGCGCCACATCCTCTCCGAGCTCGACGCCGCGCAGGCGGAGCTGCAGACGCTGGCCGGCGTGCAGGGCGGCCGGCTGTCGGTGGGCGCGCTGCACACGATGGGACCGGTCGACCTGTCGTTGCTGCTCGGGGCGTTTCACCGCAACCACCCCGCCGTCGAGCTGACGGTGCGCGAGCAGTCCAGCGAGGAGCTCGCCGAGATGCTGCGCGATGACGTCGTCGACCTCGCGTTCCTGTCGGTCACCGAGCGCATCCAGCGCCGCGGCCTGGAGCTGCACCGGCTCGTCAGCGAGGAGCTCGTCGCCGTGGTGCCGACACAGCACCCGCTCGCCGGCCGCGACGTCGTGCGCCTCGCCGAGCTCGCCGGCGAGCCCTTCATCGCCTTTCGCATCGGCTCGCGGCTGCGCGAGCTGCTGGACTCCGGCGCGGCCGAGCTGGGCTTCGAGCCGCGGATCGCGCTGGAGTCCAACGAGAGCCGCCGCATCCGCAGCCTCGTCTCCGGCGGCCTCGGCGTCGCGATCCTGCCGCGCTCCGACGCCGACGGCGACGGCGCCGCCGTCGCGACGGCCCGCCTCGTCGAGCCCGAGATGCGCCGCGACGTCTCGCTCGCGTCACGCGCCGGCCGGCGCCACTCCCCCGCCGCGACGGCCTTTCTCGCCCTCACGCGCCGCGCGTATGAGCAGGGCGGGGCGCCTGCGAGAATCGGGCCATGACCGACGCGCTCTGGGTCTGCCACCTGCCGGCGATCGAGTACCGCGCGGCGACCGAGCTGCAGGAGCGCGTCCGCGCGGCGCGCCAGGACGAGCGCATCCCCGACACGCTGCTGCTGCTCGAGCACCCGCCCGTCTACACCCGCGGCCGGCGCTCGGATGCAGCGGAGCTGACGATGGGCGAGGCGTGGTACCGCGAGCAGGGGATCGACATCGTCGACACGAACCGCGGCGGGCGGGTCACCTACCACGGGCCCGGCCAGCTCGTCGGCTATCCGATCATGCGCATCGACGACGTGATGGCGTACCTGCGCACGATGGAGCGCGCGATCGTCGCGGCGCTCGCCGACGCGGGGATCAGCGCGCGCGCACGGCCCGACGAGGGGCCGGACTTCACGGGCGTCTGGACCGCCGGGCGCAAGATCGCCTCGATCGGCGTGCACGTCGCACGCGGCGTGACGACGCACGGCTTCGCGATCAACGTCGACAACGACCTCGCGCCGTTCGGCTGGGTCGTGCCCTGCGGGCTGACCGGCGTGCAGATGACCTCGGTCGCGGCGGAGACCGCGGCGGCCGGGGGCGAGGCGCCGCTGCTCCCCGCCGTGCGCACGGACATGGCCGCCCGCTTCGCCGAGGCGTTCGATCGGCGCCCGGTCGCGGTCGACGTCGAACAGCTCGACGCCGCCGCGCCGGCCGCGCCCGCCGCGTGAGCCGCCTGCTCGAGGCCGCCCGCGTGCGGGCGCGAACCGCGCGCCATCGCGGCGACGCGGTTCACTGCCCGCTCTGCGACAACGGCTTCGACCGCTTCCGCGATGCGTGGAATCGCCCGAACGCCCTGTGCTGGCGCTGCGGCGCGCACGAGCGCCACCGCGCGCAGTGGCTGCTCTTCGAGCGCCGCCCGGAGCTGCTGGCGCAGGCGCGCTCGCTGCTGCACTTCTCGCCCGAGTGGTGCCTGCGCCACCAGCTCGAGCAGACGCCCGGCCTGCGCTACGTGACAACCGATCTCGATCCCGCGCAGACGGTCGACCTGCGCCTCGACGTCACCGCGCTGGATCTCCCCGACGGGGCCTTCGACGCGGTCATCTGCTCGCATGTGCTCGAGCACGTGCCCGACGACGCCCGCGCGATGCGCGAGCTGCGCCGCGTCACCGCACCCGATGGCTTCGCGCTCGTCATGGTGCCGCTCGCGCTGGACCGCGAGACCACGTACGAAGACCCGAGCATCACGGCTCCGGACGATCGCCGGCGCGAGTTCCTCCAGCACGACCATGTCCGCCTCTACGCGCCGGACATCGCCGACCGGCTGCGCAACGCGGGTTTCGCCGTCGAGGTCGTCGACATGTGCGCCGAGCTGGGCGACGAGCAGGCCGCACGGCACCGCCTGCTCGCATCGGACCGCATCTTCCTGTGCCGCCCCGCCTGACCGCTACCCTCGAAGGCAGGCGTATGGCCACCGACGAACGCAGGCACTCGACCCGCTCCCGCGCGAACCCCGGGGGGATGGACGTGCTCAGCGTCCTCGGCCCCGACGTGCGGCCGATGCGCGAGCGCAAGCCGCCGTGGTTCAAGGTCCAGGCACCGGGCGGCGAGCGCTACCGCGAGCTCACGAAGCTCATCGCCGACGAGAACCTCCACACGGTCTGCCAGGAGGCCGCCTGCCCGAACGTCGGCGAGTGCTGGGAGCGCGGCACCGCGACCTTCATGATCCTCGGCGACACGTGCACGCGGCGCTGCGGCTTCTGCAACGTGCGTACCGGCAAGCCGACGTGGAACGATCCGCTCGAGCCCGCCCGCGTGGCACGCTCGATCGCGAGGATGGGCCTGCGCCACGCGGTCATCACCTCCGTCGACCGCGACGATCTGCCCGGACTACGGGGCCGGCGCGTTCGTCGGCGTCATCCGCCAGATCCGCCGCCAGGCGCCGCGCTGCAAGGTCGAGGTGCTCACGCCCGACTTCCGTGGGCAGGAGATGCCGCTGGCCAAGGTCATCGCCGAGCGCCCCGACGTCTTCAACCACAACGTCGAGGTCGTGCCGCGCCTGTATCCGGTCGCCCGCCGCGGGTCGCGCTGGGAGCGCTCGTGCCGGGTGCTGCGCAACGCCAAGGAGATGGGCGGCGACGAGGTGACGACGAAGTCGGGCCTGATGGTCGGCCTCGGCGAGACGCACGACGAGATGGTCGAGGCGTTCACGACGCTGCGCGAGCACGGGGTGCAGGTCCTCACCGTCGGGCAGTACCTGCGCCCGACCGAGCGCCACCTGCCCGTGGTCCGCTACTGGCATCCCGACGAGTTCAAGGCGCTCGAAGCGGCCGCGTACGCGCTCGGCTTCGACCACATCGCCGCGGGCCCGCTCGTGCGCTCCAGCTACCACGCCGACCAGCACGTGCCCCAGGGCGAGCCCGGCAGCGGACCGCTCGCGGCGACCCGGCTTGACTTCAGATACCGCCGGTATCAAGATACCGTCGGTACGGGAAACGGCAGAGGGGGCACGCGGTGTCAGGCAAGCTCAAGCTCTACGGCTTCACAGGATCGAACTCGGTCAACACCGGCCGGCTGATGCTCGAGCACAAGGGCATCGACTACAACTTCGTCAAGCTGCCGCCGGCCGTGCACGCGCCCGACCATGCTCATGCTCGGCTTCCCGACGATGGGCGTGCCCGCGATCAAGGTCGACGGCGTCCGCGTACAGGGCACGCGCTGGATCGCCCGCGCGCTCGACGAGATCTATCCCGACACGCCACGGCTCTTTCCCGACCGATCCCGCCGAGCGCCGGAAGGTCGAGCAGGCCGAGCGCTGGGGCGAGGACCTCCAGAACGCCGTGCGGCGGATCTTCTACTGCGCCGCCCGCCGCGACCGCAAGGCGTTTCTCAGCGTGCTGGGCGCCGGGCGTGGGCCCGTCAAGACGTTCGCGCTGCGCATGATGGCGCCGGTCGTCATCAAGCTCGCCACGGGCCTGCACCGCGCCTCCGACGAGGCCGGCCACGAGGACATCGAGTTGCTGCCCGAGCGCCTGGACCAGATCGACGCCTGGATCGCCGAAGGCGTCCTGGGCGGCGAGCACGCTCAACGCCGCCGACTTCCAGATCGGCGTCAACGTCTCTGCGTTGCTGCTGTCCGAGGATCTCGCGCCCGTTCGTCGAGGGGCGGCCCGCGGCCCTGCTCGCGCGCCGCGTCTTCGCCGGACTACGTCGGGCACCTCGGCCCGGTCGTTCCGGCGGAGTGGATGGACGACCTGCGCGCCGCCGCCGGCGATCCGCCGCGATCGACGTCCGGCGCCTCGGCCGCCGGCAGCGCCCCCGCAGGGCCCGGCGAGCGACGCCGCCCGCTACGCCACTGCTCATGCGCTCCAGCCTGTGAGATGGCGACGACCGCACGGCTGACCCGCGCCGAACGCAGCGCGCAGACCCGCCGCGAGCTGCTCGCAGCCGCCCAGCGGCACTTCTTCGAAGCCGGCTACCACGCGACGACGCGTCGACGACATCGCCGACGACGGCCGGCTACACGAAGGGCGCCGTCTACTCGACGTTCGGCAGCAAGGCCGGGCTCTTCCTCGCGCTGTTCGACGACATCGTCGAGCAGCGTCTGGCGGCGACGCGGGAGATCATCGAGGTCCGGCGACTCCGGCTCGGAGGCGAGCCTGCAGGCGCTCGCCGAGCAGCCCGTCGAGGAGCGCGACGCGCGTTTCCTGCTGCTGTCGATCGAGTTCTGGGTGCACGCCGCGCGCGAGCCCGCGCTGCTGGAAGCGTTCTCCGAGCGCTATCGCCGCCTGCGCGCGAGCCTCGCCGAGCTGGCCCCGCAGGACAGCCCGCTCGGGTCCGCAGCGCTGGGCGCTCGTGACGCTGGCGCTCTCCAACGGGTTCGCGCTCGAGCGCCTGATCGATCCCGACGGCGTGCCTGGCGACCTCATGGCCGACGTGCAGGCGCGGCTGCTGGCGCCCGCTCAAGCGTCCGTGACCGGCGGGCACGCCGGGTAGGGTGCGCCGCGGCACCCGTGTTCCCGCTCAAGGACAACATCCCGACCGATCGGACCGCGTTCGTCACGATCGCGCTTCATCGCGATCAACGTGATCGTCTACTTCGTCCTGCAGACCAAGGGCGGGATCTTCAGCGGGCCCGAGCGACAGCGGGGTCGTCGACTACGGCGCGATCCCCTACGAGATCACCCACCCCGGCGAGCACTGCGACATCGTCGGTGCCGGGATCGCCTGCGAGGGCCAACCCGGCACCACCGGCACCGCCTCCGAGCAGCCGGCGACGATCCTGACGGTCTTCAGCTCGATGTTCATGCACGGCGGCATCCTGCACCTCGCCGGCAACATGCTGTTTCTCTGGATCTTCGGCAACAACGTCGAGGACAGCATGGGCCGCGTGAAGTTCGTCGCCTTCTACCTGCTCGGCGGCCTCGCGGCGATCGCGGGCCAGGTCATCATCGATCCGAACGCCGCGGTTCCGACGATCGGCGCCTCGGGCGCCGTCGCGGGCGTGCTCGGCGGCTACATCCTGCTCTATCCGCGCGCCCGGGTCGTCACGCTGATCTTCATCGTCTTCTTCTTCACGATCCTCGAGCTGCCCGCGATGCTGATCCTCGGCTTCTGGTTTCTGCAGCAGGTCGCCTTCGGCTACTTCGACCTCGCCAATCCGGCCGGGGGTGGTGGCGGCGTCGCCTACTTCGCCCACATCGGCGGCTTCCTCTTCGGCCTCGCGGCGATCAAGCTCTTCGCGAGCCGGGCGAAGGACTACTCGCCGCCTCCGAAGTACCCCGTCTACTGACTGCCCCGGTGCCGCGTCGCGTCGCCCGTGGTCACCCCGGCGCCCGCCGGATGATGCGGTACGTTGCACAAGGACCGAATGGAAGGCTGCTCGTGACCGTTTCACCCGACCGGCGACCAGTCGTCGTCGCTGACCTCAAAGAGGCCATGGACGTCGTTCGCGCGAGCGGCCTACGCCTGACCTCCGCGCGCCGCCTCGTGCTCGAGGCCCTGCTCGCAGCGCGCCGGCCGATCTCGGCTGAGGACATCGCCGACGGTCTCGGCGGCAAGATGACGGAATCCGACATCGCCTCGGTCTACCGCAACCTCGAGACCCTCGGAGAGCTCGGTCTCGTGCGTCACTTCCATGCCGGCCATGGCCCCGGCCGCTACGTCCTCGCAGGCTTCGGCGAACACGAGTACCTCGCCTGTGAGGCCTGCGGAACGCTCGAGTCGGTCGAGCCGTCCTCGCTTGACGGCGTGCGTGAGAAGGTGCGCGAGGTGTCGGGCTTCGAGGCGCGCTTCTCGCACTTCCCGATCGTCGGGCTATGCGCACGCTGCGCGAAGAAGCGCAAGGGCAGCGTCGCGCGCAACGCCCGGAAGGGGCCCTGATGGCGCAGCGCAGGCCGCTCAGGCAGCACGCTCTCAGCCCGCGATAGAGCGACCGGTGTCGGCCGCGCGATGCGGCCGACACCGGCGTTTTCGCTACGTCAAGTCACGCGTGCTCGTGCTCGTGGACGTCTTCGAGGCCCGCCTCGTGCACGTGCGGATGCTCATGCTTCTCGCCGTCGTGCTCGTGGTCGTGCTCGTGCTCGACGTGGTCGTGGTCGTGGTCGCTATGGGCGTGCACGTGGGTCTCGCCGTCGTGCTCGTGCTCGTGCGCGTGCGGTGCATCGTGTGTGTGCTCGTCGGCCATGGTGGCTCCTTCGTCGATCGTTGTCGTGTCGCTGCCGGTCGGGTATGGCGCTTCGGCCGCGCCCATGCGCAGATGCTCGATGTGGCGCAGGGCCTCGTCCAGCAGGCTCGCCACGTGCGGGTCGTAGAGCCCGTAGATCACCTGGCGTCCACTGCGGCTTCCGACGACCAGTCCCAGGTCGCGCAGGATCCGCAGCTGATGGGAGACGGCCGGCTGCTCCATCTGGACAGCCGTCGCCAGCTCACCGACGGCGCACGGTCCGTCGCGCAGGCGCCCGAGGATGCGGACGCGGCTGGACGTCGCCAGCGCGCTCATGACGCGGGCGACGTGGCGCGCGTCCTGGGGGCTGATCGGAGTGCTGGCATGAACGCCGTGTACGAATCCCATCTGCCGACATGCTTACATGCACATGCATGCATGTCAACGCCGAAGGAGGACCGTCCGACCCATGCGCGCGACCCGACGGTCAGTCCGCGCGCGCGACGAGTGGCGCCGGTGCCGTGATACCGGCCGCCCGGCGCCGGCCGGTGATGCCGGTGACCACGAAGACCACTGCGAAGACGCTGGCTGCGGTGAGCACGATCGCCGGTCCGGACTGCACGTCGAGGTGGTAGCTCAGGTTCATCCCTACGAACCCGCAGACCGCACCGATGCTGGTCGCCAGGTACAGCATTCGCGCGAACGAGTTCGTCAGCATCCGCGCGATCGCGGCGGGGATGACGAGCGCGGCGGCGATCAGCGTGACCCCGAGCACCTGCATCGTCGCGAGGATCGATCCGGCCAGGACGACCATCAGCAGCGCGTCCATCCGTGCGGTGTTGACGCCGACGACATCCGCGACCTCGGGGTCGAAGGTGGTGAACAGCAGCGCCCGGTAGCGCAGGAAGATGAGCGCGCCGGCGAGCACGCAGACCACGAGGATCGCGATGACGTCGTCCGTCCCGACACCGAGGATGCTGCCGAACAGTGCCGCATCGAAGCTGCGGCCGGCGGTGCCGAACAGCGCGAACAGCGCGAGCCCGAGGGCAAACGAGGCCGTCGTGATCACGCCGATGGCCGCGTCGGAGCCGATCACGCGGCGACGCGTCACGCCGTTGATCATCAGCGCCGACGCGATCCCCCAGGCGCCGGCGCCGAGCAGGAAGTTGATGCCCAGCAGCGAGCTCGCGGCGAAGCCGCCGAAGATCGCGTGCGAGAGGCCGTGGCCGATGTAGCTCATGCCCTTCAGCACGACGTAGACGCCGATCGCGCCGCACAACGCGCCCGCCATCGTCGCCACGAGCAGGCCGTTGCGAAAGAACTCGAACGCGAACGGCCGCAGCAGCTCGTCGATCACGAATGGTGCTCCAGGACATGGGGTGAGTGCGCGCGGCGATAGCTGTCCACCACGACCGGCATGCCGCCGTGCTCGAGGACCTGCATGCTCGCGCCGTAGGTGCGCTCGAGGACGTCGGAGGTCAGGACGTCCTGCGGCGCGCCATCGCCGATCACGCTGCGGTTCAGGCACACGACGCGCGGAAGGTGGGCCGCGATGCCATTGAGGTCGTGCGTCGTCAGCACGATCGCCAGGCCCCGAGCGTTGAGGTCGTCGAGCAGATGCAGCACCTCGTGGCGCAGGCGCACGTCGACGCCGGACGTCGGCTCGTCCATCAGCAGCAGCTCCGGCTCGCCGAGCAGGGCGCGCGCGATGAACACACGCTGCTGCTGGCCGCCCGAGAGCTCGCGGATGTGGCGGTCGGCCAGCTCCCCGATGTCCAGCCGTTCCAGCACCTCGGCAACCTGTGCGCGCTCGGCCCGGCTGGCCCACGGCAGGCGCCGAACGCCAACACGCGACATCAGCACGCACTCGCGTACCGTGACCGGAAAGCTCCAGTTGATCGTCTCGACCTGCGGCACGTAGGCCATCCGCAGGCCCGGCCGCCGCCGCACGGACCCATGGGCGGGCCGCATGCTGCCCGCGAGGACGCGCAGCGCGGTCGTCTTTCCCGCGCCCGACGGTCCGACGATGCCGACGAAGTCACGGCTCTCGATGGTCAGGTCGACGTCGACGAGCACCGCGACGTGCGCGTAACCACAGGTCACGCCCGCAAGCGCGAGAAGCTCCTGCCGCGCGCGGTCCGGGCTCACTGTGGGTACGTCGCCTTGTCCGGCGCCACGTTCTCAGGCACGAAGGCCTTCAGCGCCGAGGCGTCCCCGCCCAGCGCTTCGGTCATCGTCACGTAGTCGAAGTGCATCAGGCCCATCCAGGAGTGCTCAGGATCGCCGGGCTTCTCCGGCAGGTCGTCGTCGCGCAGCACGTCGACGTACTTCACGCCGGTCTCCTTGCCGATCTGCTTGAGCACCGGGCTGGGGAAGACCTCCGAACCGAAGATCGCGGGCACCTTCTCCTCGCGCACCTGATCGATGAGCGCCGCAACCTCCTTCGGTGTGGGGTCCTCGAAATCGGAGACCTGGATTGCGCCGACCACGTCCCAGTCGTAGTCCTTGGCGAAGTACGCATATGCGTCGTGGTAGGTCAGCAGCTTGCGCCGCTCGCGCGGAAGCGTTGCGAACGACTCCCGCATCGCCTTGTCGAACCCGTCCACCTTCGTCTTGAACTTCCTGTAGTTGGCCGCGAAGTAGTCGGCGTTGTCGGGGTCGCGCTCTGCGAGGTCGTCGCGGGCGATCGCGGCGTACTTCAGCGCGTACTTCGGATCGGTCCACAGATGCGGGTTGGGCTTGCCGCCCGACTTCGGGAATGAGAAGTCGTAGGCGTACTCGCTCTTGGGGATCGACTTCGTCCCGAGCTCCACGATCTCCGCGCCATCCTTGAGGTTCTCCTCGGCGAGCTCCTTGGTCGGCTCCTCGAGCTTCAGACCATTGACGTACAGCACGTCGATGGTCGAGAGCAGCTCGGCGACGCTCGGCTTGGGCTCGAACGTGTGCGAGTTCGTCCCCTCAGGCACGATGCCCGTGATCTTCACGCGGTCGCCGCCGATGTTCGCCACGATGCTCGTGATCGGCGCGACCGTCGTTCCCACCTGCAGCTGATCTCCGCTCGACGACGACACGGCACCCGAGTCATCGTCGTTGCCACACGCGGACGCGAGCAGCGCGAGCACGAGGACGAGACTCGAGCGGGCAGACAGACGGCACATCCGATCAGACATGACGGGCGGACCTCCGGTAGGGATACGACCACGTGCTTACCACGCGCGCCTGGCATCAGCCAGCCTAACGTGATTGCGATCCTATCGCTACAAGCCGTGACGGCCGCCGGCGGCAACCACCCGATGGCTCGGCTGGCGCTCGTGGTGCGCCTCGAGCTCGCGGATGTCCGCCGTGCTCTCGCACCAGGCGTCGGCCAGCACCCGGTCGTGGGTGATCAGCAGCACGCCGAGCTCGCGCTCGTGCTGGACCTCGGCGATGGCCTCGAGCAGCGCGGCCTGGGTCGATACGTCGAGCATCGAGGACAGCTCGTCGCAGATGAGGTAGCGGGGACGAACGACCAGCGCCCGCGCGAGGCATGCCCGCTGCAGCTGTCCCTCGGACACCTCGTGGGGGAAGCGCTCGAGCAGGTCGGGCGTGAGCCCGACGCGCGCCGCCCACTCGCCGAGCAACGCGGTGCGCTCCGAGGCGCCGAGCGGGAGCATGCGGCTCGCGGCGAGCGGTTCGAGGATCGCGGCCCCGACCTGCAGCCGCGGATCGACGGACATTCGCGGCGCCTGGAAGACGAGCTGAACGCGGTGGCGCAGCTCGCGCCCGCAGCGCACGCCCCAGGCGCTCACTCGGTCGCCATCGACCGTCACGGCGCCGCTGTCGGGCGCGAGCAGCATCGCCATGATCTGCGCGACCGTGCTCTTGCCCGCGCCGCTCGGGCCGAGGAGCCCCAGCCGTGCACCGCACTTCAGGGAGAGCGACGCCCTCTCCAGCGCGACCACCCGGCCGCTGCCGGCGCGGTAGGTCTTCGTGAGCGCCTCAGCGCTCAGCATGTGCGAAGCAGCGTGCGAGGACGCCGTCCCCAGACGGGTAGAGATCGGGCACGGACTCGCAGCAACGGTCGAAGCGCTCAGAGCAGCGGTCGGCGAACGCGCAATGGCCGGGCAGCGCGCTGAGCTCAGGTGACATGCCCTTGATCGACTTGCCCTCGCGCTCGGGCAGCGCGCGCAGCAACTCGCGCCCGTAGGGATGCGAGGGCGCGCGGAAGAACGCGTCCGTCGGGCCCAGCTCGACGATCCGGCTGGCGTACAGCAGCGCCAGCCGGCCACCGAGCCGCTCGGCCAGGCGCAGGTCATGCGTGATGACGAGCAGCGCCGCGCCGCGCGCTGTGATCGCCAGCAGCTGGGCCGCCGTGGCGTCGACGAGGTCCGAGTCCAGGCCCGAGGTCGGCTCGTCGGCGATCACGATGTCGGGCTCGCCGACCAGCGCGATCGCGTTGACCACCCGCTGCTGCATCCCGCCGGACAGCTGATGGACGTAGCGCCCACCGATGAACTCGAGGTCCAGGCCGAGCTCGGCCAGGAGGTCGGCCAGCCGCACGCGCGCCTGGGTTTCGGTCAGCCCGCGCGCCTGGGCGGCCTCGAGCAGCTGCCCGCCGAGCTTGCGAACGGGGTTCAGCGACGACGACGGGCTCTGCGGGATGAGCGCCATGCGCCGGGCACGGACCCGGCGCAGCTCCTTGGGCTGCAGGTCGAGCATCTCCTGGCCGCCGAGGCGCACCGAGCCCGTGACGTTGACGTTCTGGGGAAGCAGGCTGAGCAGCGCATGGGCGAGCACGGTCTTGCCGCTGCCGCTCTCGCCGACGACGAGCAGCAGCTCGCCCGGCGCCATCGTGACGCTCGCCTCCGACAGCGCCTGCACGACCCCACGGCGCGTGCGAAAGCCGACGCTGAGGTCCTCGACCTCCAGCAGTGCGGAGGTCACAGCTCGAGCTCCGACCGCCAGCGCGGGTGCAGGTGCTCACGCCAGTACTCCGCCAGCGTCCCGATCGCCATCGCCGCGACGAGGATCGCCAGGCCGGGGAAGAGCGCCACCCACCAGCCGCCCGCCAGCAGCGAGCCGCGGCCGTCCGCGAGGATGTTGCCCAGCGACGCCCGGTGCGCCTCCAGGCCGAGGCCGAGGAACGAGTAGGCCGACTCGTGGAAGATCGCGTGCGGCACGGTGAGCACGAAGGCCAGACCGACCGCGGGCATGAGATGCGGCACGTAGTGGCGACGGGCCAGCCGCCGGCGACCGGCGCCGCCGCCGATCGCCGCCGAGACGAACGGCCGCTCGCGCAACGACAGCAGCTCGCCGCGCACGATCCGCGCCAGCGACGGCCAGTGCGTGAAGCCGACGGCGAGCATGATCGCGCCAGGCCCGCCGAGCACCGGGCGAAACAGGACGAGCAGCAGGATCCCGAAGAGCAGGTGGTTCTGCGACGCGAAGACGTCCGTGACGCGCATGACCACGGCGTCGACGCGGCCGCCCATCGTGCCGGCCAGCAGCCCGACGAGCGTGCCGACGACCACGGCGGCCAGCGACGCGAGCAGCGCGATCGACAGCGAGATGCGCACGCCGTGCAGGATCCGCGCAAGCAGGTCGCGGCCGACTTCGTCGGTCCCCGCCAGGTGCGCCCACGAGGGGCCCTCGAGGACGTGGTCGAGATCCACCGCGGTGTCGTCGAGCGGGGCGATGGCGTTCGCCATCAGCGCCGCGAAGGCGAGGAGCAAGAGCACGCCCGCGGCGACGCGAACCGACGCAGGCCAGCCCTCCACGGCGTCCGCCGCGCGCCGCCAGAGCCCCGCGCCCACGCGCGACGCGGAGCCGAGCGCACCGCTGGCGGCGCTCATGCCGCGGCCTGGCGCACGCGCGGATCCATGACGCGGTACAGGACGTCGGCCAGCAGGTTGCCGAGCACGACCAGCACCGAGCCCGCGAGGACGATCCCGACGAGCATCGGGATGTCCTCGCCGAGTGCGGCGTCGAGCGTGAGCAACCCGAGGCCCGGCCAGCCGAAGATCGACTCGACGATCACGGTGCCGCCGATCAGCTCGGCGAGGTGCGTCCCGACGAGCGTGACGAAGGGGATCAGCGCGTTGGGCAGCGCGTAGCGCAGCATCACCGCGACCTCGCCGATCCCCTGCGCTCGCGCGAACTGCACGTGGTCCTCGCGCAGGACCTCCAGCAGCGTGTTGCGCACGAACAGCGTGAACCACGCGTACTGCGTCGTCGCCAGGACGAGCATCGGCAGGACGAGATGCGAGGCATCGACACCGCCGTCGACGGAACGCGGATCGGAGGTCCCGGCCGCCGGGAGCCAGTCGAGCTCGATCGAGAACACGTAGAGCGCCAGCAGGCCGATCCAGAACGACGGCGCCGCGGTGTTGAAGTAGCACAGCGTCCGCACGACCCAGTCGAAGAACGTGCCGCGAAACGCGGCCGCCAGCACGCCGAACACGAGGCCACCGACGAGCACGAGCAGCAATGCCCCGCCGACGAGCGCGATCGACGCGCTCGCCCGCGCGGCAATCTCGGCCGCAACCGGCTGGCCGCCCGAGACGATCGAGTTGCCCATGTCGCCGTGGGCGAGGTTCCAGACCCAGCGGCCGAACTGCTCGTACAGCGGCTGGTCCAACCCCCAGGCGTGCGCCATCTCGGCCTTGCGCTCCGCGCTGACGTTGTTCTCCGCGCCGACGTACGCGTCGACCGGGTCGAACGGCGAGATCGCGGTGAGCACGAACGTCAGCGCCGCGACGGCGACCAGGATCACGGGCAGCAGCGCCAGCCGGTGGACGATGAGCTTCAGCACGGGCCGATTCAGCCCTTCGGCTCCAGCGACCAGTCTTCGAGGTTCCACGATGTGCCGCGGGAGAACCCGTGCGCGTGCGGCTCCACCTGCGGGTCGACGCCCTTCACCCGCTTGGAGACGACGGAGATGTGGCGCAGGCGCACGAGCCACAACCAGCTCGCGTCGTGGGCGACGTCGGCCTGCAGCCTGGCGAACAGCCGCGTGCGCTCGTCCTGGTCCAGCGTCGAGCGCTCGGAGTCGAGCGAGGCATCGATCACGTCGCTGCGCGTGCGGGTGTAGTTCGTGAACGGGTCCGCGTCCGCGCTGGCGAACCTCGAGTGATAGCGCTCGTAGAGCTCGAGGTCGGGGTCGTAGGGCGTGCCGTAGCCGAACTCGGTCGCACCCTTGTCCTGGCGCTTCTCGATGACGTCGAAGGTCAGGCCCTGCAGTTTGACCTCGGCGCCGATCTTGCGCATGTCCGAGGTGAAGGCCAGCGCGAGGTCCTTGCGCACGCTGTCGTTGGAGGGATACATCAGCGTGAAGGAGAGCTTGCGGCCGTTCCTCTCCCTGATGGTGTCGCCGGTGCGCGCCCAGCCGGCGGCGTCGAGCTGACGTTCCGCCTCCTGCGGGTCGAAGCTCGTCTCGGCCACGTCGCTGTAGGCCCAGTGACCCTTCATGATCGGCCCGAACGCGGGCTCGCCCGCACCGGCCAGGGTGACCTCGGCCATCTTTCCGCGGTCGACGGCCAGCGACAACGCGCGCCGGACGGCGGGATCACGCAGGACGGGATCGCGGTTGGGCAGGGCCACGACGCGGGCGTCGGCCGTCGGCACCTCGAACACGTTGTAGTTGCCGTTGCGGCGCACGCGGTCGGCGAGCTTCGGGACGATGCCGGCGGCGTCGACCGTGCCCTTCTCGAGCAGCGCCACGCGGGCGTTCTCGTCCTCGACCGCCGTCATGACGATGCGCTTGATCTTCGGGGCGCCGCGAAAGTACTTCGCGTTCGCCTCCATGACGATCCGCCCGCCGGGCTCGAACTCCTTGAGCACGTAGGGCCCCGTGCCGATCGGCCTACGGTTGAAGGAGGCGGTCTTGATGTCCTCGCCCTCGAGCGCAGCCGCGGGGACGATGCCGATCTGCAGCTTGTCGTAGAACGCCGGGTCGGAGCGGTTCAGCTCGAAGCGGACCGTCGTGGCGTCGACCGCGTTGGCCTCGTCCAGCGTGTCGAGCAGCGTGGCAAGCGGCGAGGCGGAGTCCTTGTCGAGGATCGCGCTGTACGTGAAGGCGACGTCCTCGGCGGTGAGCTTCGTGCCGTCGTGAAACGTCACGTCGTCGCGGAGCTCGACGGTGACGGTCTTGCCGTCCGGGCTGCGCTCGGGCATCGCGCCGGCGAGGTCAGGCTGGGCGCGTAGCGCCTTGTCGTAGCGCAGCAGGCCGTTGAAGAACTGCTGGTTGCCCTCGTAGACGTTGTCCGAAGCGATCGGGTTGAGGTTCTCCGGCTGGCTGGGCAGCGCGATCACAAGCGTTCCGGCGGCGGCCGATGTCTTCTCCGGATCGGCGTCCGACCCGCCGCAACCGCCGTTGCCCAGCGCGAGCGCCAAGCCAATCGCCGCAACGCCGTTGTGCACCCTCTTCATCGCCCGCCCCCTCTTCGGCTTCCCGCAGACGACGCCGCGGCACGCCGGGAACCTAACAGCGCTCTATCGCTATTGCAACTTTATCTTGCTTACGGCTTTGTCCCACCACGGGGTTGCACTGGCGCCGCGGCCCCGGCGCGCCTACGCTGTGACTGATGTCGGTCCGCTACTGGTTTCGCTGCGACATCTGCGGCTGCCTGCCCGACGACGACACGCGCGCGGCGATCGGCGCGTCGACGCGCGAGGATCTCTTCGGCGAGCTCATCGAGGCGATGCCCGGCAAGTGGCTCGTGTGGCACGCCGGCGGCCTGCTCGGCCCGCGGCGCTACGCGTGCCCGGACCATCGCAAGGCGCTGCTGAAGTCGATCCGCTTCCACTACGCCTACTGCGGCGAGCAATGGGTCTGGAAGCGGCCGCCCTACCCGCAGCGCTGGCCGCCGGACGGGCTCGATCGGGCCGCCGACGCCCCGCTCACGATCCCGGACTGGTTCGTGCCCGGGGCGGACGCCGCCGGCGGCGCTCCTCCCGCCGACGAGCCGGGGGCGCCTCAGCCCTGAGGCGGCAGCGGCCTGAACCGGCCGGCGTCCTCCTCGGTGCGCCCCGGATCCTGATCCATGACGCCATGGCGCCGGCGCACCTCGGTGACGGTATCGGCCGGCAGCTTGGGCAGCCGGAACGTCGTGATGCCGTACTCCAGGGCGAACTCGACCTGGGCGGCGTCGTAGGCCTGGCGCGCTCGGGTCCAGTCGCTGCCGGCGCCGTCGATCTGCACCCAGCGGCCGTTGAAGTCGATCACGAGGCTGGCCTCCGACTCGACCACGTGCGCGACGACGATCCGCAGCGACATCGGCGTGGCGCCGTTGCGCAGCAGGCCCTGCAGCTCGTCGAGGTCGTGCAACGTCGTGTCCTCGTCGAGATCCCACTCCAACGTGATCTCACACACGAGCGGATCCAGCGGGCCGGCGTCGACAGCCGCCCGGGCAGCCTGCACCATCGTCTCGAGGTTCGTCCAGCCGTTCCAGCGCTCGCTGAGCGCGAAGCCGTCCATGGCGCAGAGCATACGTCGCGGCCGCGGGCGTTTCAGGAAGCTGCGAGCCGCGCCGCCGCGACCGCGACCTGACCGAACGCGATCTGCCCGTCGTTGGGCGCCAGCTTCTCCGGCACGAGCACCCGCAGGCCGGCGTCGCCGAGCGCGTCGAGCGTGAGCTCGAGCAGCAGGCGGTTCTGGAAGACCCCGCCCGAGAGGACCGCGAGCTGCAGGTCCCGGCGCTCGGCCACGATGACGAGCACCTCGGCCGTCGCCCGCGCCAGGCCGGCGTGGAAGCGCGCCGAGATCGCCGACACCGGCACCCCCGCGGCGAGGTCGTCGAGCACGGCGCGGATCATGGGGCGCGGGTCCAGCGCGACCGATTCGCCGCGGTGCTCGAACTCCATCGGGTAGGGATCGGCCTCGGCACGGTCGGCGACCGCCTCGAACTCGACCGCGGCCTGGCCCTCGTAGGAGACCTCGAGGCGCACCCCGCACATCGCCGCGACGGCGTCGAACATCCGGCCCATGCTCGACGTGAACGGCGAGCCCACGCCCTGCAGGGACATGCGCGCGACCATGTTCCAGCGCTGCTGCGCGACGTCCTCGAAGGCCGGCGGCAGGGGGGCACGCATGTCGGTCAGCCAGGCGCAGGCCATCCGCCACGGCTCCTTGATCGCCCGCTCGCCGCCGGGCAGCCGGATCGGCCGCAGGCGCCCGGAGCGGCCGATGTGGTCCAGGCCGCCCACGAGGATCTCGCCGCCCCACACCGTGCCATCCGTGCCATAGCCGGTGCCGTCGAAGATCGCGCCAACCGCCGGGCCCGTCTCGCCGTGCTCGGCGAGCGTCGCGGCGAGGTGCGCGTGATGGTGCTGGACCGCGAGCAGCTTGACGTCGTCGCGGCCCATCGCGTAGCGCGTGGACAGGTAGTCGGGGTGCAGATCGTGGACGACGACCTCGGGCGCGACCTCGAACAGCGCCTGGAAGTGCGCGATCCCGGCCTCCAGGGACTGCAGCGTCTCGTAGTTCTTCAGGTCGCCGATGTGATGGCTCGGCCAGGCCCGGTCGTCCTTCGCCACGCAGAACGCGTTCTTCTGCTCGGCGCCCACGCCGAGCAGGTGCTGCGCCGCGGCGACCGGCAGGTCGAGGCTCGCCGGCACGTAGCCGCGCGAGCGGCGCAGGACGAGCGGGCGCTCGCGGACGATCCGGACGACCGAGTCGTCGGTGCGCGTCGCGATCGGCCGATCGTGGACGAGGAAGCGGTCGGCGATCCGGCGCAGGCGCTCGCGCGCGTCCTCGTCGTCGAAGGCGATCGGCTCGTCGGAGAGGTTGCCGCTCGTCAGGACGAGCGGCACGCCGGTGTCGGTCGCCAGCAGCTGGTGCAGCGGCGTGTAGGGCAGCATGAGCCCGAGGTCGGGCGCTCCCGGCGCGACCGAGGGCGCGACGCCGCCATCGGGCAGCCGGCGCGCGAGGACGATCGGCCGCGCGCGCGACGTCAGCAGCGCCTCCTCGGCCGCGTCGAGCGTGACGAGCCGCCGCGCGGCGTCGACGTCGGCGACGAGCAGCGCGAAGGGGCGGTCCTCGCGGTGCTTGCGGGCGCGCAGCGCCGCGACGGCTTCCTCGCTGTCGGCGCGGCAGGCGAGGTGATAGCCGCCCAGGCCCTTGACCGCGAGGATCTTCCCGTCGAGCAGGTCCTGGGCCGCGGCGCGCAGCGGGTCGTCGGCGCCCTCGACGGGCGAGCCGCCGCGCTCGAGCAGGCGCACCTGCGGGCCGCAGACCGGGCAGGCGTTGGGCTGCGCGTGAAACCGGCGGTCCAGCGGGTCGTCGTACTCCGCCTGGCAGGCATCGCACATCGCAAAGCCGGCCATCGTCGTCTGCGGCCGGTCGTAGGGGATCCCCTGGACGATCGTGAAGCGCGGCCCGCAGTTCGTGCAGTTCACAAACGGGTAGCGGTGGCGGCGATCGTCCGGGTCGGCGAGCTCGGCCAGGCAGTCGGCGCACGTCGCCGAGTCGGGCGTGACGGGCGCGGTCGCCGCTCCGCCGCGCTCGGAGGCGACGATCTCAAAGCCCGTCGCGCCGACCACGTCGACCGCCTCGGCCTGCACTCCGCGCACCTCGGCCAGCGGCGGCGCATCCGAGGTCAGCCGCGCCACGAACGCCTCCACGGCGTCGGGCGGTCCCTCGGCCTCGACGAGCACGCCGCGCTCGTCGTTGAGCACCCAGCCGGCGATCCCGAGCTCGTCGGCGAGCCGGTACACGAACGGCCGGTAGCCGACGCCCTGGACCGTGCCGTCGACGCGGGCGCGGACGCGCCGCAGGGACTCCTCAGACTGTGTGCTCACTCGTGATCGCCCGCGGGCTTCGGAGACCGGTGGGAGCTCCACGAGCTCGCGCAGCACGTGGTAGACGCTCGCGTGCGCCTCCTGGATGCGCGGGATGTTCTGGGAGCCCGAGACGATGATGTGATCGGCGAGGCCGCCGGCCAGGACGTTGCCGCCGTCGTAGCCGACGAACGCGATCGTGACGAGCTTGCGCTTGCGCGCCTCCTCGAGCGCGAGCAGCACGCTGAGCGAGTTGCCGCTCGTCGACATCGCCAGCAGCACGTCGCCCTCGCGCCCGTAGGCGATCACCTGGCGCTGGAAGATCTCCTCGGTGCCGATGTCGTTGGCGACGGCGGTGATGATGCCGGTGTCCTCGGTGAGGTCCAGCGCGCGCCGGGCCGGACCGCCGAACATCGGCGTGTGGAAGTCCGCCACGACGTCCATCGCGTCGGTCGCGGAGCCGCCGTTGCCCAGCGCGATCAGCCGGCCGCCGGCGTCGAGACGCCCGCGCAGGACGCGGGCGGCGTCGAGCAGGGTCTCACGGCCGTCGTGCAGCGTCTGCGTGCGCAGGGCGGTGATCTCGTCGGCCTTGAGCAGCATCGACCTGCGCACGTCGTCGAGGATCTCGTCGAGGTTGTGCTCCTGCTGGCCGAGGAACGGATACAGGAAGCTCGACGCGCCGGGGTTGTGCACGGGCTTGGCCGCACGCCCCTCGAGCAGCCCGCGGTGGTCGAGGAAGATGTGCACGAGCTCCCACAGCAGGTGGTAGAGCGTCTCGACGATCTCCTGGCGGATGAGGACGTCGGTGACGGAGGAGAGGTCGAACTCCCACTCGGCCCCCGAGCCGGGCTCGAACGCGATCGTCAGGCAGCCGCGCTCGCGCGCGGCCGCGAGCGCCGCGAGCGTGTCGGGATGGTCGCCGAAGGCCATGGCGATGTCCTCGCCCTCGGCCTCGAGCGCGACCTGGTGGGCGACCGGGCCGCCCTCGCCGGCCAGCGCCAGCGCGGGCAGCGCGCTCTTTCCGACGATCACCGGATGGACGAACTCGACCGCGACGTGGCGGGCGTCGGAGCGATCGGCCGGCGTGGCGCCGAACGCCACGAGACGGCCTTCGCGCGCGAAGCGCTCGGCCATCTTGTGACACAGGCGCGCGAGCCGCTCGGCCTCAGCGGCGAAGAACCGGCCGTTGGCCTCGCTGCGTTCGCGCAGCAGGGCGTCGACCCGGTCGGCCCCGGTGCTGGTGGTCGGCCTCACACCACCGGGAGCCTGCTTCACGCCGTCGCGGGCTGCTGATCGGCGTGGTCGTGGTGCTCGTGGTCGTGGTCGCCGTGGCTGTGGTCGTGACGTGCGTGGTCATGGTCGTGATCGGCGGCCTCCTGCGCGTCGATCCGCGCCGGCAGCGCCTTCAGCCAGGCACGGAACTCGTCGACGCCCTCGCCGGTCTTCGCGCTGACGCGCATGACCGTCGCGTCGTGGTTGACCTGCTTGATGTTCGCCTCGAGGCGGTCGACGTCGAAGTCGAGGTGCTGGAGCAGGTCGACCTTGTTGATGACGACGAGCTCGCACGCGCGGAACATGAGCGGGTACTTCAGCGGCTTGTCCTCGCCCTCGGTCACCGAGCAGACCATGATCCGCGAGTCCTCGCCGATCCGGAACTCCGCGGGGCACACGAGGTTGCCGACGTTCTCGACGATGAGCACGTCGATGTCGTCGAGCGGGACCGCGGGCAGCGCGGAGCGCACCATGTTCGCGTCAAGATGGCACTCGCCGCCGAAGCCGTTGTCGGTGTTGAGCTGGACGACCGGGATGTGCAGCACCGACAGGCGGTCGGCGTCGAAGCTGCCCTGGACGTCGCCCTCCAGCACGCCGACCCTGAGACCTTCCTCGGCGATGCCCTCCAGCGCGCGCTCGAGCAGCGTCGTCTTGCCGGCGCCGGGGGCGCTCATGAGGTTGACGACGGTCACATCGGCACGCTCGAAGTCGCCGGCGTTGGCGCCCGCGATCGTGTTGTTCGCGTCGAGCGCATCCTCGACGACCCTCACCTTGGTGCGGTGCATGCCGCCTCCTCCTCGTCTTCGACCTCGATCGACTCGACCATGAACTCTTCGCCCGTCGCGACCTCGACGGCACCCGGTCCGCAGGTGCCGCAGATGAATGCGGGGATCTCGATCTCCCACTCGTTCTTGCACGTCTTGCAGCGCAGAACGGCGGGCACGTCGATGATCTCCAATGTAGCGCCCTCGCACGGCGTGTCCTTGCCGACGATCGCGAGGTAGAACAGCAGCGTGTCCTTCACGACCTGGCGCAGCCGGCCGACACGCAGCGTGATGTGCGTGACCTTGCGGCCCGCCGCGTGCTTGTTGACCGTCTGCACGATCGCGCTGGACAGGTCGAACTCGTGCATCGGGCTACTTGGGCTCGTCGACGGCGTACGCCTCGTCGGTCAAGAGCTCCTTCGCGGTCTCGATGACGAGGTCGACCGCGCGGTCGACGGCCTCCTCGACCACGGGGCTCAGGCCGACGCCCATCTCCTCGACGGTCTGCGGCTCGCAGGCGACGATGACGACCTTGCCCGGCCAGCCGCCGGTGAGCTTGATGAAGCGCAGGACCGTCTCGGGATCCATGCCGTGCGGGTTGAGGACCTCGCCGTCCTCGACGGAGCCGCCGGAGACCTCGTCCTCGTCGACCTCCATGACGTACAGCGTGCCGGGCGAGCCGCCCTGCCGGCTGACGTCGATCATGAGCAGGCCGTCGTAGCCGTACATGACCTGGTAGGCGAGATCCAGCCCGCCGGTGCCGAAGTCGATGACGGCCACGCCGTCGGGCAGCTCGCGCGCCTCGATGCGCCGCGCGACCTCGCTGCCGAAGCCGTCGTCGCGCTGCCAGGAGTTGCCGATGCCGGCGATCAGGACCCGCTTGGGGCGATCGGCGACGTCGGGCTCGTGCAGCTCGAGCGGGGCATCGGGCGCCGGTGGGCGCCACGTGTCCTTCGGCGGCTCGAGCGTCTCGCGCGCGCGCTCCTCGTCGTCCTCGATCATCAGGGCACCACCTCGACCTCTTCGGAGAAGAAGAACAGAAAGCGGCCGCTCTCGCCGAGGATCTCCTGCATCGGATCGTCGTCGACGGTGACGCCGAGGTGCAGGCGGTCGTCGACGCGCAGGAAGAGGCGATGGATCGTGGCGGTGCGGCCGTCGAGCATCTTGTCGTAGACGTCGGCGCTCAGCGGCGGGTGCAGGATGACCTTCTGCCCGCGCCGGTACGTGACGCCCTCGAAGGTGACCTCGCGCTCGCCGGGCGGGTCCTCGAGGCGCACGCGGCCGTGCAGGTCCATGAGCTGCTGCGGCGTCGTCGCGTCGGCGCGCGCGAGCATCTCGCGCACCTTGGGGTCCTGCGCGCTGATCTCCTCGCGCTCCTGGTCGGAGAGCGCCTGGATGTGCAGGACGAGCGCCTCCTCGATCTCGGTGCCGTCGAAGAAGTCGTTGACGCTCTCCGGCGCGATCTCGGGGTGCTCGGGAAGCATGATCGTCGGCGCGAGGATGGCGTCGTCGCCGGGCGACGCGAGCACCGGCCAGGTGTTGACCTGACAGCAGCCGGCGACGCCGTCGTCGCCGCGCTCCAGCGGCGAGACGATCTTCGCCCCGCCCTCGGTCTGGGCGAGCAGGTGCGTCGACAGCATGCTCTTCAGCAGGGCGTCCTTGCGGTCGCCCGTCGCCTCGTCCTCGTCGAGCGCGGTGACGTTCTCGACCTTCAGCGTCACGCGCGCGCGCCCGTCGGGCAGCGTCTCGGCGTCGATCTCGGCGACCCCCTCGAGCTCGTCGAACTCGAAGGAGACCCGCGCCGGGCAGACGCCGAGCTGCACGCGGCGCTCGACGGCGCGGTGCTTCTCGCCCGATGCCTGCAGAAAGCGCACCTCGCCCGTGACGACCGCGCCGGCGGCGACGATGAACTGCATCTGCATGCGGTCGAAGGCGTGCGTCTCGTTCTGGGCGTAGTCGCGCGGGTAGACGATCCCGAACGGCGTCGGCGTCGCGTTCTTCGTCGCGCCAGGCGTGTACGGGTACAGCGCGTAGCCCTCGAACAGCAGCGAGTCGACGAGGCGCTCCAAGTGCGACTTCGTCGAAGTGATGCCGACGTCGGACGGGCTCTCGGGAGTGATCGGCTCGATGCTGTTGCTCGCCGTCATGGGGTGACTCCTTCGGTCTCGCCGGCCGGTGCGTGCTCGAGCAGGTCGAGGACCGACGCGTCGTAGGTGTGCAGACCGCGCTCGCGCTTGTGCCGCGTGAGCTCCGCGATGGTGTCTTCGTGCAGCAGCACGAACCCCGAGTTGCCGTGGTGGTGCTTGATCATGTTCTTCCAGACCGACACCGGCATGCGGTACGAGGCCGACAGGCTCCACGGCAGGTGGACGACCTGGACCTGGCGCTCGGGTCCCTGGTACATCACGCGGCCCGTGAAATGGAACGTCAGCGGGACCTCGCCGTCGGGCAGTGCGGAGACGTAGCGCGCGGCGACGATCTCGAGATCCGACGTGCACGGCACCTCGAGGCCGAACGTCGTCGCGCCGGTGAACGAGTTGACGATCGTGCTCGAGTGACACCAGAGGAAGCTGCGCGTCGTCGAGGGCCAGCGCTCGGGGGCGCCGAAGATCTCGAACAGCTTTGCGCGCGTCGCGGCGTCGTAGTCGCGGCGGGCGGGATCGAAGTTGATCTGCGCCTTCAGGGCGATCGCGTAGATGGGCCGATCGCTCGGCTCGAAGACGCTGAGCTCGAAGCGCAGCGTCGGCTGCGCCGCGAACGGCTCGTGCGCGGCACCGAGGATCTCGATCGTGACCTGAGGACCGAAATCGCGGTTGCCCTTCGAGCGCAGCTCTGCGTCATCCGGTTCGGGGGTCATGTCACTCCAGCCTTGTCACGTACGTAGTCGAAGAACTTGGGCACGGCATCCTCTATAGCGCTACCGCCGGAGATGCCCTGCCAGGTCGACTTGATGAGCCCGACGAGGCGATAGCACTCGTCGATCGGCACGATCGCGTGCTGGTGCGCGCCGACCATGCGGTTGACGACCAGCGCCTCGGCGTCGGCCTCGAGATCGAGCAGGATCGGGTTCATCTCGACGAGCTTGTCCCAGCTCTCGAGGTGCAGCTCGCACTCGGTCGCGCCCGCCGGGCTCGGGTAGAGCGCGACGACGCTGTTGGTGCCCGTCGAGCGCATGAAGAAGGCGAGGCCCACAGGGAGCTGGAACGCCGACCACAGCTCGTTCGGGAACACGAAGTCATCGAGCCAGAGCGTGCGGGTGCTGACCGGGCAGTAGTTCTCCAGCCCGGACTTCATCGCCAGGCAGGGCTCGCAGGCGCACAGGATGCGGCGCTCGTTGAGCTCAAGGAGATGGCGATGGTCCTCGGACAGGGGCCTGTCGCAGAGCTCGCACTTCTCGGTCTGCTCAACTGGCGCGGGCCGCGCGAGGCGGCCCAGGCCAGTCACGAGCGTGGAGGGCAGCCGTCCGCTGGCAGTCACTTACCCACGCCCGAGGGACACTCGGTGTACGGCGAGTCCGCCATCGGAAGCGCGGTGCCCCCGACCTGGACCATCGGCAGCGACAAGCCCGGCTTGTCGTCCTGCATGTCTTCGAGACCGACCGCGCCCTCGACTTCGAGGCCCAGCAGGTCCGGAGCGGCAGCGTCGATCGCCTCGCGCAGTGCGTGCTCGAGGGTGGCCGCAGAGGACGGGCATCCGTTGCAGCTGCCCTGCAGCTGCAGGCGGGCGATCCCGTCCTCGACGCTCAGCAGCTTCACGTTTCCGCCATGGGAGGCGAGGAACGGGCGAACGCTGTCCAGCGCCTCGGTGACGCGCTCTTCGAGCGGCACCGGGAACAGGCCGTGGATCAGCAGCAGACTGGCGACGATGCCGTCGTCGAGCAGTGCGTCGCGGATCGGGAGCCCGGGCTCCCCGGCGTCAGAGATGACGCCGAGGATCCGGTCCAGACCAGCTCCATACAACTCGAGAACCGCGCCGACGAGCTCCTGCACGCGCTGCTGCGCGACAGGGTCGGCGATTTCGTCGAGCGAGCCCAGGAGATCCTGGACCCGCTCGACCAGCTCTTCAGGAGCTTGGGACGTAGTTGCCACTTAGGCCCCTAGCACATCCCCGTCGGCGTGTGCTGCACCTTCGTGACACGGCCCTTGCCGTTGTACATGTGCACGCCACACGGCAGGCACGGATCGAAGGAGCGCACGGCGCGCATGATGTCGATCCCCTTGAAGTTGTCCGGCCCGTTCTCCTCGAAGATCGGGGTGTTCTGGACAGCGTCCTCGTAGGGTCCCGGGGTCCCGAACTTGTCGCGCGGGTTCCCGTTCCACGGGGTCGGGGGATACGGCTGGTAGTTCGCGACCTTGCCCTTGCGAATCACCATGTGGTGGCTGATGACGCCGCGAGCGGCCTCATGGAAACCGCAGGAGACTGCCTCCTCCGGCACCGTGAAGCTGTTCCACGACTTCGTGCGGCCGGCGCGGACCTCGACGAGAGCCTTCTCGAGGTTGTACAGACCGATCAGCGCGGAAATCGGCTGATGGTAGGTACGGGCACGGTCACGCTCGATGGCGTTGGACCACGGCGGGATCTTCCACTCGAGCTCCATCTCAGGCATGTTCAGCGACTTCGGCAGCACCATCTGGATGCTGTGACCCGTTGCCTTGAGGTACCCGAGATCGACGAGCCCGGCCTTGGCCGTGCACCAGTTGCGCGCGAACGGGCCGCCGCCGGTGTCGGTCGCAACGTAGATGTCGTTGCGCTTGTCGTACATACGCGGGGCAGCGACCCACGAGTACTTGTCGTTGAAATCGCGCTTCTGCGGACGCGGCAGGGTCTGCTTGTTCCACGGGTGACGCTTGTCAACCGCGTTCCCAAGCGGATCGTGCGTGACGAACGTCTCCTCGCTGATCCCAATCGTCGAAGTACGAGTGGCCCAGGAGGATGCGCATGGCCAGGTTGATCTCGACCAGGTCGGTCGTGATCAGCTCGCCCTTGAACACGAGGCCAGGCGTGATGAAACGCTTGCGGCCCCAGTCCGTCATGGTCTTGTACTCGTACGTCACGTACTCCGGGTCGTCGAAGGCGCCCCAGCAGATGATGTCCGTGTCGCGGTATCCGACGCGCTCGTACCCGGGCATGGCCTCGTAGAAGAAGTCATACAGGTCGTCGTGCATCGGGACCGTGCGCTTGATGTAGTCCATGTAGCGCATGAGCCGCACGTAGTAATCGGTCATCGTCTGATGCGTGATGTCCGCGCTGCAACCGCCCGGCAGAATCGTCGAGGGATGCGTGTGCCGGCCGCCGAAGAGGCAGTACATCTCACGCGTGTACCGGGCGACGCCGAGCGTCTCCAGGTAGAACGAACCCGTGAACGGGTTCAGCGCGCGCATGATGTCCGCGATCGTCTTGTAGCCGTGGATGTCCGAGTGCGGGGCCGAGGTGTTCTCAGCCTTCGCCAGGACGGACGGGTTGGTCTCCTTGACCATCTGCTCGCAGAAGTCCACGTTGCACATGCAGTCGTTGAAGATCGCATGGTCGAACATGTAGTCCGCGGTCTCGGCCAGGTTGAAGGCATAGTCGCCGAGCTTCGGCGGCTTGACCCCATAGGCCATGTTCTGGTTCAGGCACGAAACCGTACAGTGGTTGTCGCCGCAGATGCCGCAGATACGACTCGTGATGAAGTGCGTATCACGCGGATCGATGCCCTTCATGAAGATGTCGAATCCACGGAAGATCATCGACGTGCTGTAGCACTTGTTGACCTTGCGGTTCGTGAAATCGATCTCCGTGTGGATGCCGAGCGACCCGACGATACGGGTGATCGGATCCCACGCCATCTCCTTGACGACAACCCCGGAGGTTGTCGACGGTGTCTGAAGTGTGGCCATGTGTGAGTTCTCTCCTCCTCTTTACTGCCAGTGCGGCGTGTAGCCGGTGGTGATCTCGTTCCGCGGGTGCCGCCAATCCGGCTCCTTGTCGCCGATCCTGTTGATCGACTGGTTGCGGAAGTAGCGCAGCAGCGGTCCGTAGGTGAACTTCGCCGTGTTCGACGACAGCTTCGCCTTGGGATCCTCGTCCATGAACGGCATGAACTTGTCAGGGAAGCCCGGCATCGTGCAAGCCATGCAGATGCCGCCCACGTTCGGGCAACCGCCTACGCCGCTCTGCCAACCGCGGACTGGGACGTTGCACTTCACGACCGGACCCTTGCAGCCGAGCTTGACCAAGCACCGGTGATCGGAGCCGTACTCCGTCGCGAAATTGCCGTGCTCGTAGAAGGCAGCGCGGTTGCAGCCCTCATGCACAGTGCGTCCGAAATGCATCACGAGGCGATGCTGCTCGTCAAGCTCCGGGATCGGCGCAATGCCGGCCAGGGCCATCGTGAGGACGGTCAGCGCCTCGGTGGTGTTGTCCGGCTGCGCGGGGCAACCGGGGATGTTGACGACAGGAATGCCCGCGGCGGAGGTCCAGCCCCAGCCGAGGTAGTCACACAGGCCCATCGCGCCCGTCGGGTTGTTCTTCATCGCCGGGATGCCGCCGTACGTCGCGCAGGTGCCCAGGGCAACCGTTGCGGCGGACTTCGGCGCGAGGCGATCGATCCACTCGTTGGTGGTGATCGGCTGGCCGTTGGACGGGTTGACGCCCATGCCAGCGAAGTGACCCTCGCCGTTGATCTTCTCGTTGGGGATCGAGCCCTCAACGATCAGGACGAACGGATCGAGCTTGCCGGCCTCGGCGTCGTACCACGCCTGCATGAACTCGGCACCGTTCTCGTACGCGAGCACGGGGGTATGTGCGACGACCTTCGGGAACCCCGGGATCGCGCCCGTGATGATGTCCTC
>CAVVAG010000004.1:0-296360 GCA_963746165.1 uncultured Actinomycetes bacterium
TGAGCTTGAAGACCGGGATGCCGGTCCACATCGAGACGATGTCGGCGATCTCCTCCTCGCCGATCGACGGACGCTCGGTCTCGGCCTCGCCGGCCTCCCACTGCTCCTCGAGCTCGCGCTTGCGCTGCGTCAGGCGCCGCTCGGCGTCACGCAGGTTCGCGGCCTTCTCGAACTCCTGAGCCTCGATCGACGCTTCCTTCTCGCGCCGCGTCGTCTCGATCTCCTCCTCGAGGTCCCGGTACACGGGCGGGGAGGTCATCGACTTGATGCGCATGCGCGACGCGGCCTCGTCGATGAGGTCGATCGCCTTGTCGGGCAGGAAGCGGTCGGAGATGTAGCGGTCGGCGAGCTCCGCCGCGGCCTCGAGGGCCTCGTCGGTGATGTTGACCTTGTGGTGCTGCTCGTAGCGGTCGCGCAGGCCCTTGAGGATCTGCACGGTCTCCTCCGTCGAGGGCTGCTCGACGCGGATCTGCTGGAAGCGGCGCTCCAGCGCGCTGTCGCGCTCGAGGTACTTGCGGTACTCCTCGAGCGTCGTCGCGCCGATCGTCTGCAGCTCGCCACGCGCGAGCGCCGGCTTGAGGATCGAGGCCGCGTCGATCGCGCCCTCGGCCGCGCCGGCTCCCACGAGGTTGTGGAGCTCGTCGATGAACAGGATGATGTCGCCGCGCTGGGTGATCTCCTTCATCACCTTCTTCAGGCGCTCCTCGAACTCGCCGCGGTACTTCGAGCCGGCCACGAGCGCCGCGAGGTCGAGCGTGTAGATCTGCTTGCCCTTGAGCAGCTCGGGGACGTCCGATGTCGTGATCCGCTGGGCGAGGCCCTCGACGACGGCGGTCTTGCCGACGCCGGGCTCGCCGACGAGCACGGGGTTGTTCTTCGTGCGCCGCGACAGGATCTGCATGATCCGCTCGATCTCGGTGGCACGCCCGACGACGGGGTCGAGCTTGCCCTCCTCGGCGAGCTTGGTGAGGTTGCGGCCGAACTGGTCGAGCAGCTTCGAGGACTTCTTGCCCTCGCCCGACGCGCCCGACGACGCGCCACTGGCTCCACCGGCGCCGGCGCCCGCGCCCTGGCGGCGCCCGCCGGGGCCCGACAGCATGCGGATGACCTCGTTGCGGATCTTCTCGGAGTCCGCGTCGAAATCCAGCAGGATCCGGGCGGCGACGCCCTCGTTCTCGCGCACCAGTCCCAGCAGGATGTGCTCGGTGCCGATGTAGTTGTGGCCCAGGCTCAGCGCTTCGCGCAGCGCCAGCTCCAGGACCTTCTTGGCACGCGGCGTGAACGGGATCTGACCGGAGGTGACCTCTTCCCCCGAACCGACGATCCGGACAACCTGCGCACGTACGCGCTCGACGGTGATGTCGAGGCTCTCGAGGACCCGCGCAGCGAGGCCTTCCTCCTCACGGAGAAGGCCGAGCAGAATGTGCTCGGTCCCGATGTAGTTGTGCTTGAGCGTGCGCGCCTCTTCTTGCGCGAGAACGACCACCTGACGGGCTCGCTCTGTGAATCGCTCGAACATGACTGCTGGTCCTTTCCTGCTGGGGCGGGGCCTCTAGCCTCGGTTCATGCGTGGTCCGGGTGTACTTCCAGGGGACGCCGAAACGCCCGACTGTCGTTCATCCTTTCGGCTCCGCAAACGAAATGGATGAGGGGTCGGGAACAAAAGGCGGGCATGGGTCAGTCTACCAACGCCCGGTGTAGCCAAATGTTGTGTTGCGCAGTCACGATTCGCGCATCGCCGGAAAGAGCACGACTTCGCGGATCGACGAACGGTCGCGCAGCGCCATGACGAGCCGGTCGATGCCCAGCCCGACGCCGCCGGTGGGGGGCATGCCGTGCTCCAGGGCCTCGACGAACACCTCGTCGTAGGGCGCGGCCTCGTCGTCGCCCTCGGCCGCGAGGCGGGCCTGGGACTCGAACCGGGCGCGCTGCTCGTCGGGATCGTTGAGCTCGGTGAAGGCGTTGGCGATCTCGATGCCGCCGCAGAAGGCCTCCCAGCGCTCGACGAGCCCCGGCTGCGAGCGGTGCGCCTTGGCGAACGGCGACAGCTCGACGGGATAGTCCATGAGGAAGGTCGGCTGCTGCAGGGCAGGCTCGACGAACGTGCTGAGCAGGTCGTCGACGAGCTGCGGCCAGGTGCGCTCGTGCGTCGGCATGCGGTCGCCGATCGCCGCGGCGAGGCTGTCGCGGTCGGGGTGCTCGAGGAAGTCGATCCCGCTGTTGTCGCGGATCGCGTCGCGCAGCGCGACCCGCCGCCAGGGGGACTGAAAGTCGATCTCGCCGACGGAGCCGACCTGCTCGGCGACGGAGCGCACGAGCGTCTCGAGCCGATCGGCGACGTCGTTGTAGTCGGCGTACGCCTCGTAGAACTCGACCATCGTGAACTCGGGGTTGTGCTTCGCCGACAGGCCCTCGTTGCGAAAGTCCTTGCCGAGCTCGTACACGCGCTCGAGGCCGCCGACGATGCAGCGCTTCAGGTACAGCTCCGTGGCGATGCGCAGGTACAGCGTGCGGTCCAGGGCGTTGTGGTGCGTGGTGAACGGGCGCGCGAGAGCGCCGCCGTAGAGCGGCTGCAGGACCGGCGTCTCGACCTCGATGAAGCCGGCGTCGTCGAGGTGGCGGCGGACCGCGGTGACCGTCCTGGCGCGCGCGATGAAGAGAGCGCGCGCGTCCTCGTTGGCCATGAGGTCGAGCTCCCTGCGGCGGTAGCGCGTCTCGACGTCCTGCAGGCCGTGATGCTTCTCCGGCGGCGGGCGCAGCGACTTGGCGAGCACGGTGAAGGCGTCGATGCGCAGCGAGACCTCGCCGCGCTTGGTCCGCAGCGCGGTCCCGTCGATGCCGATGATGTCGCCGAGGTCGACCTGCGTCAGCAGGCGCTCGTGTTGCTCGGCGCCGAGGACGTCCTGGCGCGCCTGCAGCTGCAGGCGCCCGGAGCGGTCGACGAGGTCGAGAAAGGCCATCTTGCCCTGACCGCGGCGGGCGGCGAGGCGGCCGGCGACGCGGTGGGAGACCTCGGTCTCCTCGCCGTCGGCGAGACCGGCGTGCGCGGCCAGCACGTCGGCCGTCGGCTCGACGCCCGGAAACTCGTGCGGGAAGGGGTCGATGCCGTCGGCGCGCAGCCTCTCGAGCTTCGCGCGCCTGACGGCGAGCAGCTCGTCAGCCATGGTCGTTCAGCCTAGTGCTTCGCTGCGGCGGCGGAACGTCGCCGGGGGCCTACAGCCCGACGTCGATCTTCGTGATCTTGTAGTGCAGCTTCTTGCCGTTGGGCAGCGGGACGTCGACGATGTCGTTGCGTTTGTGGCCCAGCAGCGCCTTGCCGACCGGCGACTCGTAGGACAGCCGCTCGGGCGGCTTGGCCTCGGGCGATCCGACGATCGTGAACTTGTGCGTCTTGCCGGAGTCCTCGTCCTTGACGTTGACGACCGAGCCGACCTGCACGACGTCGGTCGAGACGTCCTTGGCGTCGACGACCGACGCCGAGCGCAGGCGCTCCTCGACCTGCGCGATCTTCGCCTCGAGCATGGCCTGCTCGTTCTTGGCGTCGTCGTACTCGGAGTTCTCGGTGATGTCCCCGAACTCGCGCGCCTCCTTGATGCGCTGCGCGACCTCCTTGCGCCGGTCGCCCTGGAGCACCACGAGTTCGGCCTTGAGCTTCTCGAGGCCGTCGGCAGTGAGGATGACGTCTTTGGGCATGGAGGAGACGGATGAGAAAAACCCGCCGCGGGGCGGGCGTCGCACGCGGAACGGTCCACGAGCGACGCCGCAGGATAGCAGCGCGTCAAGCGGCGATCGTCACGACGTCCACCGCCGCGAGCACGGCCCGCGCCTCGTCGATCGTGTCGGTCGCCTGCAGCGCCGCCTGCAGCGCCTTCGAACCGCCGATCCGCTCGACGTACCAGGGGTAGAACTTGCGCAGATAGCGGCCGGCGCGGCGCTCGCCGAGGTGCTCGACGGCGCGCTGCATGACCCACTCCAGCTCGGCCAGCACCTCCGCCGTCGTCGGCTCGCCGTCGCGCCTGCCGAGCAGTCGTGCGAACAGCCACGGGTTGCCGAGCGCGCCGCGGGCCAGCATGACCGCCTCACAGCCGGTGTACTCGAACGCGTGCCGGATCGACGCGAGGTCGTCCATCCCGCCGCTGAGGATCACGGGCGCGCGAAGCGTCCGCACGAGCTCGCGGGCGAGGCCGAGGTCCGGCGAGCCCTTGTGGTGCACCTGCGCCGAGCGCGGATGGAAGCCGATCGCCGCGACGCCGGCCTCGTCGACGAGCCGATGGGCGAGCTCGAAGCCGCTGCGGTCGCCGACGCGCCGGCCGCTGCGGATCTTCACGGTGACGGGCAGGCCCGAGCCCTCGCGCGCGGCACGCGCCACCGCGACCGCGAGATCGGGATCGTCGATGAGCGCCGCCCCCGCGCCGGTCTTGCAGACCTTCGGCACGGGGCAGCCCATGTTGAGGTCGATGAAGTCCGCGTCGGTGTCGCGGGCGATCGTCGCGGCGGCCGAGCGCATGACCTCGGGCTCCTGGCCGAAGAGCTGGATCGCGACCGGCCCGCCCGCGCGCTCGGCGGGGTCGATGCGCAGCATCTCGGTCGTGGTCTTCTCGTTGCCGTGGTGCACGCCGAAGCTCGACACCATCTCCGAGACGACCATCCCGGCGCCGTAGCGCTTGGCCTGCAAACGCACGAACCAGTTGCCGATCCCGGCAAGCGGCGCGAGCACGACCCGGTTGGGGACGTGCAGGTGGGCGAGCCGCCAGGCGTCGTTGAGCGTGCGCGGCATGGTCTGGATCATGGTAGGCGCGCTTGCGATCACACGGCACGTGCCATCGACCGGGGTGCATGGCACCCTCGTCGATGACGCCCCCAAGGTGCCATTGCCCTCAGGCGTTGCGCTCGTAGAGCAGCCGCAGCCCGGTGAGCGTGAGCATGTCGTCGATCTCGTCGATGAGCTCCGTGAACGGGACGATCGCGCCCGCCAGCCCGCCGGTGGCGATGACGTCCGTGTCGTCGCCGAGCTCGTCGAGCAGCCGGCGCAGGATCCCGTCGATCGCGCCGGCGAAGCCGTAGATGACGCCGGAGCGGATCGCGTCGACGGTCGACTTGCCGATCAGGGTGCGCGGCGGCAGCAGGTCGACCTGCGGCAGCCGCGCGCCGCGCGAGGTCAGCGCGTGGAGGGAGATCTCGACGCCGGGCACGAGCACGCCGCCGAGGAAGTCTCCGTCGCGGCCGACGATGTCGAAGTTCACCGAGGTCCCGAAGTCGACGCCGATCGCGGGGCCGCCGTAGCGGTCGCGGATCGCGACGGCGTTGGCGAGCCGGTCGGCGCCGATCTCGCGCGGGTTGTCGTAGCGCAGCGCCATGCCGGTCTTCAGGCCGGGTCCGACCTCGAGCATCGTGTGGCCGAGGTAGCGCTCGCTCATCGCCAACCACTCGGGCGCGAGCGTCGGAACCGTCGAGGAGACGATCGACGCGCTCACGTCGGCGAGGCCGATCCCACGCAGCTCGAGCAGGTTGCGCAGCGTGGCGCCGATCTCGTCCGCGGTCGATCCCGCGATGGTCGAGAAGCGCCATTGCTCGACCAGCGCGTCGCCGGCGAACGTGCCGAAGTGCGTCTGCGTGTTGCCGACGTCGACGGCGAGGAGCATGGACGCGACTCTACGCGTTGGCCCTGCGCAGCCGGCAGGACGAAGCGCCCCGCGGACCGTAAGCTGCGGCGGCATGCACAAGCTCTACGTCGTCCACTCGTCGCATCCCTGCGAGACCGTCAAGAAGGCGCTCGCGCTCAAGGGAATCCCGTACAAGACCGTCGAGTTGATGGTCCCGACGCAGGCGCCGCTGCAGAAGCTGCGCTTCGGGACGGGCACGGTGCCGGGCCTGAAGCTCGACGGCGGCGAGAAGGTGATCAACTCGCGGGCGATCCTGCGCAAGCTCGACGAGCTCGTGCCCGATCCGCCGCTGCTGCCGGACGACGCCGCCGCCCGCGCTGCGGTGCTCGACGCCGAGCGCTGGGGCGAGGAGGTGCTGCAGGGGCTGGCGCGCCGGCTCGTGTGGGTCGCGCTGGCGCGGCGGCCGGCCGCGATCCCGTCCTTTCAGCAGGCCTCCAAGCTGCCACGGATGCCGCGCCCGGTCGTGCGCCTGCTGGCGCCGGGAGTCATCGCGATCGAGCGCCGCATGAACGATGCCGACGACGACGCCGCCCGCGCCGACCTCGGCGCGCTGCCCGGCCACCTCGACCGCATCGACGGCTGGATCGCCGCGGGCGTGCTCACCGGTGGCGCCGAGCGGCCCAACGCCGCCGACCTGCAGATCGGGCCCTCCCTGCGACTGCTGTCGACGATGGCCGACGTGCGCCCGCTGCTCTCCGCGCGCCCCGCCGAGACGCTCGCCACCGCGCTCTTCCCCGACTTCCCCGGCGACGTGCCGGCCGGCGCCTTCCCGCCGGACTGGCTGCAGCCCTAGGTTCCGGCCTCCAGCGCCCGCGCGCGCTGCGCGAGCTCGACCGTCGCGGGGCGCACGTCCGCGGCCTTCGTCAACGGCTCTTCGAACTCGACGCGCGCCGCCGCCGACTGGCCCGCGCCGGTGCAGCTCAGGTCGATGCCGTAGCGGTCGATGCCGGTGCAGACGGCCGCCACCGCGCCGCGCGCGCCGGCGAGCTCGCGGGCGATCGCCAGCAGCCCTTCGGTGTGGCTCTTGTTGAGGTGCTCGACGGCCTTGGCGGCGATCGGCTGCGTCGGGTCCGGCTCGGCGGCGCGATACTCCTCGCGGCTTACCGTGTCCATCCGCGCGAACCCGCCGACCCAGCGCACGCGCTCGACCTCGAGGATCCACACCGAGAAGTCGTCCCACCCGGCGTAGAGGCGCGCGCCGGGGATCGCCGCGACGTGGGCGTCGAGCGCCGCCTCGGCGGCATCGCCCTCGGGCTTGACCACGTGCCCGGCCAGCGTGATGCGTGGCCGGTCGAGCGGGTCGCCGGGCGCAGAGGGATCGTTGATCGCCAGGCTCGCGCGCGGGTCGGCCGCGAGGTTGCGCCCGTGCTCGGCCATCGTCGAGACGAGCAGCACCGGGTTGCCGTCTGGGTCCGGGCCGTAGACGACGAGCGAACACCACGGGTCGCCGTTCTCGCCGACCGTCGCCAGGTAGCCGACCGTCACCGCCGAGACGAGGGTGCGGGCCTCCTCGGCGGCGTCGCGCCGGCGGCCGCCCTCCTGGTCGTCGGCCGGTGTTCCCATGGGGCTGCTGTCGTGTCCGCTCACGCCGTGAACGCTACTCAGTCGCCGGCGGCGTCGGCGACCGCACGTCCAGCGGCGGGCCGGCGTGGCGTACGTCCTCGTCGACCGGCAGCACCGCGAGCGCGTCGGCCAGCCGCGCCCCCGACGGCGTCGTCAGCGCGAAGTCGAGCTCGAGCAGCGGGATGAGGACGAAGCGGCGCGCGAGCACCTGGTCGTGCGGCAGCTTCAGGCGCTCGGTCGCGTACTGGACGTCGCCGAGCAGCAGCAGGTCGACGTCGATCGGGCGCGGCCCGTGCCGCGGCCCGCCGGCCTGACGGCCGAGGTCGCGCTCGACGGCCTTGCAGGCGTCCAGCAATGCGTCGGGTCCGAGCGTCGTCTCGATCTTCACGCAGGCGTTGAGGAAGTCGGGCTGGTCGAGGATCTCCCCGACGGGGTCGGTGTCGTACGTCGACGAGCTCGCCAGCACGCGCACGCCGTGCGCCGCCAACGCGTCGACCGCGGCCTGCAGGTGCGCGCGCCGGTCGCCGACGTTCGAGCCCAGGCCGAGGTAGCCGATCGCCATCGCGTGCCAGTCTGACGGGCGGGCGCCGCTGGTCAGTCGAGCTCGCCGAGCTCGCGCCAGACCTCGACGGAGACGTCGTCGACGGGCAGTGCGAACGGCGGCTCGGGCTTGGATGCCTTGACGGAGACCGCCTGGGCGTCGAAGTCCTTGATGAGGCGGTCGGCGATCGCGGCGCAGAGGCGCTCGAGCGTCTTGTCGGAGCGCTGCGTGGCGACCAGCGCCGCGACCTCGCAGACGCGCGCGTAGTCGACCGTGTCCTCGACGCGGTCGGTGACCGTCGCGTCGGCCTCCCCCAGCTCGAGGCGGATGTCGAGGATGAGCCGCTGACCGACCTCGCGCTCGGCCGCGGTGACGCCGTGATGGGTGAAGAGCGAGAGGCCGTTGACCTCCACCGTCACGACGGTCTGGATGCCGTCCTCGTCGTCGAAGTCGTCGTCGATGTCGTCGTCGTCGATGTCGTCGGCAGCCATCGCCCGCGCAACGTAGCAGCCGCGACGAGCAGCGCATCGCGCGCCTCGGCGACGTCATGGACGCGAAAGACGCTGGCTCCGCGCGCCAGCGCGAGGACGTTCGTGGCGATCGTGCCCGCGACCCGCTCGCCCGGCTCCCGGCCCGTGATCGTGCCGAGAAAGCTCTTGCGCGACGTGCCGACCACGACCGGCCGGCCGAGCGCGACGATCTCGTCCAGGCGCGCCAGCAGCTCGAGGTTGTGGTCGATCGTCTTGCCGAAGCCGATCCCCGGATCGAGCCAGACGCGCTCGAGCCCGATGCCCTGGGCGACGGCATGCTCCATGCGCTGCTCGAGGAACACGCGGACGTCGGCGACGACATCGCCGTAGCGCGGGTCGCGCTGCATCGTGCGCGGCTCGCCGAGCATGTGCATGAGGCACACGTCGCAGCCGCGCTGCGCCACGAGCGCCGCCATCGCGGGGTCGCCGCGCAGCGCCGTCACGTCGTTGACGATCGACGCGCCGGCGTCGATCGCCGCCGCCGCGACCGCCGCCTTCGAGGTGTCGATCGACAGCCGCGCGCCCGCGCCCGCCAACCCTTCGAGCACCCGCACGACGCGGCGCAGCTCCTCGGCCTCGCTCACCGGCTCGGCGCCCGGCCGGGTCGACTCGCCCCCGATGTCGAGGATCGCCGCGCCCTGCGCGACGAGCGCGTGCCCGTGGGCGATCGCCGCCGCCGGGTCCAGCCATGCGCCGCCGTCGGAGAACGAGTCGGGCGTGACGTTGACGACGCCCATCACCACCGGCTCGGGAACGGGAGCGACCATCGGCTACCGGACGCTAGCGAGCTGGCACGGCCGCGGCGTGCGCCGCGCTACGGCGTGGCGGCGACGGGCGGCGTGGCGGCGTCGATCGAGCGCAGGTAGGCGACGATCAGCGTCTGTGCCTGAGCGGTCTGGGCGCCGTCGGGCCGCGTTCCGTTCGCCGTGGTTGTGGTCGAAGCCGAGCGCGTCCAGCGGCGCCTGGGAGACGCCGTTGACGAGCGCGGCAGTCGTCTTCTCGGGCGCTCCGATGTTCGCGCCGAGCGGGTTGCCGGCACCCGGCACGCCGAGGTTGAAGGAGCCGATGTCGCGCAGGAAGCGCGCCAGGAACTGCGCGCCGACCGGCGTGACCCCGGCCGGTGGGGCCGGGGCGGTCTCCGTGGCGAGCTCCGCCGCCGCGGGCGGCGAGGCGAAGTCCTTGACGCTGAGCGTGAACGTCGACCCGAAGTGGCAGCTCGCGCAGCCGGCCGCCTGGAACAGTCCGCGGCCTTGCGCGATCGTCGCGGCCGGCACGCCGCGGCCGGGCAGCTGGTTCGTCGGCAACGGGGCGCGCGGCGTGCGCACCGCGAAGCGCACCCACGTGTTGAGCGCGTCGAGCGCGGAGATGGGCACGGTGCTGCTCGGGCAGCGTCACGTCCCATTGCGGGCGCCCGGCGTTGGGCCTGGCGAAGGTGTTGATGACGGTCGGCGCACAGTCGGCTGCCCCGGTGTCGCTGATCAGCAGGCCGTGGGCGGGTCGTTCGCGGTCGCCCCGTTGGGATCGGAGGCGCAGGGCGCGGGAGCCGCCAGGGCGCCCGGTCCGGACACGTTGCGGATGTTCGCCTCGAAGTCCTGGACCTCGTCGACGATCGCCGAGTAGTTCAGGAGGCGCTGCTTGTTGCGATCGCGCGGATCGAACGTCGGGTTCAGCGCAACGGACTTGCGCGGCCCGGTGTTGAACTCCCAGATGACGCCGTCGGTCAGGCCCTTGAAGTGGCAGCTCGAGCAGCTCTGCCAGCCTTCGCTCGACAGCCGCTCGCTGCTCGTGGCCGCGCCCACCGTGAAGTTGCCGCGCGAGGAGAAGAGCATCTCGGCGCCGGCGGCGACCTGCTCCTCCAGCGAGCCGGGCGCCGGCCCGGGGCGGTGTTGGTCGCCTCGATGACCTTGTCGGTGGTCAGGTCGACGACCGACACATTGTGCGAGACGAAGTTCTGGACGTACGCCCGCCTGCCGGCCTTGTCGATGGCGATGCCCTGCGGGTTCTTGCCCGCGTTGGCGCCGGCGGTGGCCGGGGTGGCGGGGTCGTTGAGGTCGATGCAGCGGGTCGTGTCCTGGTCGCCCGTGAAGGCGAGCTTGCCGTTGGGCAGCACGTTGACCTTGACGAGCAGGTCGCTGCCCGCCGCGACGATGTACGCCGCGCCGCCGCCCGCCCTGGTCGTGAACGCGATGGCCCACGCGTTGGCGAAGAACAGCCGCTTCCTGCCGGCTTCGGGGTTGCGCGCGCCGAGGTGCAGGTTGAGGAACTTCGCGGCGCTCGCGTCGGACTGGACCGGGCCGTTGACGCCGTCGATGACGTTGACGAACGCCTGCGTGTCGACGTTGAAGCGCAACGGCCCGTCGGGGGAGGCGGCGATGTTCGGCAGGTAGGCGCTGTTGCCGCGGATGACGATGCTCTGCATCTGGTTGGGGAACGCCGACGTCGCGTCGGGCGTGCCGTCGCCGTTGACGTCCACCGTGAAGCCGGTCACCTGCGGCCCGACCGCGATCGCCTGCACGGGCCGGTAGTCCGCGATGCGCCGCGAGAGCGTGTTGACGGTCAGGCGGCAGACGATCCCCTGGCGGCCGGTGTCGTCGCCCTGCTTGCCGCCGGCCCGGGTGAACGCGAGGAAGCTCGTCACGAGGAGCTTGCGGCTGTCGCGCGTCATCGCGAGGCCGCGCGGCTGGAAGTGGCGCGCGCGTGCGCGATCGCCGCAGCGGCCGGCCCGCAGGTTGACGTCGCCGATGATCCGGGTGCGGGCGACGTCGATGACCGTGATCGTGTCCTGCGACGAGTTGGCGACGAAGGCACGGCGGCTGTCGGGCGAGACGATCACGTTCCATGGCTCGGCGCCGGTCCTCAGCGTTCGCTGCACGACCGCCAGGAATCGCGCCGGGTTGCGGCTGATGATCCGGATGACGCTGACCGTCCCGGCGGCCGCGTTGGCGACGAACGCCTTGCGCCCGTCGTTGCTCAGCGCGACGCTCTGCGGCTCGTCGCAGACGCGGATGCGGCGCACCTCGGTGTTGGTGTTGGCGCGGATCACCGACACCGTGTCCGCGTTCGGGTTGACCGACCAGACGAAGCGGCCGTCGTCGGAGATCGCGATCGGGCTCGACGTGGCGGCGGGCTTCAGCCCGGGCCGGCTCAGGTCAACGGATGTTCCGCGTATGCGCTGCGGCCGATCTCCGGGTCGAGCTCGAACGTCTCCGCGTAGCGTTCGTGGACGAGCGGCCAGAGCTCCAGCGACACGGCCTCGGCCATCGGCTGCCCCGCGAACAGCGCCTCGAGGCGGGCGAAGCAGCGGTCCCAGCCGGCCGCGGTGCGCGCCGCGACGTCGCGATCGGCGAACGCGTGTGTGAACACGAGCACGCAGCCCGTGCCCGCAGGCCGCAGCGCGAAGCGCAGCGTGTCGCCGTACCAGCTCGCCACGAGCAGCCGCGGCTCGTGGCGCTCGACCACCTGCATCGGCTCGCCGGACGCAAACCACTGCGCCAGCTCGTGCGGGTCGCTGATCGCGCGCCAGACGCGCTCGACCGGATGGCGGTAGCGGCGCTCCAGGCGCACCCGCGCGCCGCCGGCCGGGTCGTCCTCGAGGGTCAGATCGCGAAACGCGAAGCTCGCGATCATGCGCCGGCCGGGTGCCGGGTCCTGGCCGAAGCGGTCGGCGTAGATCTCGTGCAGCTCGCCGATCGAGCCGTGCGCGTCCTCTTCGGACAGCGTCTCGCCGTCGAGGTGCACGTCGAGGCGCTCGAGGTAGGTCTCCCAGCCGGCGGCGTGCTGCGCGGCGGGGCCGTAGCTCGGATCGAAGACGTGGGTGAAGACGAGCAGGCAGCCGTCGCCGGCGGGCTCGAGCTCGAACGAGTAGCGCTCCTGAGCCCACGTCCAGCGCAGCAGCGTGGGCGCCTGGAGCGCGGTGATCTCGCCGGACGCGCCCTCGCCCTCGAACGTCTCGCCGAGCGCCGGCGTCCAGGCCACCGGCGCCACGAACCACTGCGCGAGCTCGGCGGGCTCGGTGACCGCACGCCACACGCGCTCCAGGGGGTGCGCGAGGCGGCGCTCGAAGCGCAGCGCCGGGCGCCCGTCGATGGTCGTCAGGGTGCCGTCGATCATGGGTGTGCCTCCAGGTGGTGTTCAAGGGCGTCCAGCCGGTGCGACCAGAACGCGCGGTAGGGCTCCAGCCATGCGTCGACCTCCGCCAGCGGTTCGCAGCGCAGCGCGTAGAGGCGCTGCTTGCCCTGGCTGCGCACGTCGACCAGCCCGGCCTGCCGCAGCACCTTGAGGTGCTTGGAGACGCCGGGCTGGCTCAGCGCCAGCCGGTCGACGAGGTCGTTGACCGAGCGCTCGCCGTCGCGCAGCAGATCGAGGATCTCGCGGCGGTTGGGCTCGGCGAGCGCGGCGTAGGGCGGCATCCCGGAACATATTACCCGATCGGAATATGTATCGGCGGTCGGCGCTCCTGGTCGGTCTCTGCGACCGCGTCGCCTCAGCTCGCGAAGTCCGGCTGGGCTGCCCGCGCGCTCGCGGCGCGCCCCTTGGGCTCCTCCCACTCCTCCTGACGACCGAGCGCCGTCAGGTCGAGGAAGTAATACGAGCCGCCGGTCATCTCGGCGCCGCGGGCGTACGACGAGTAGGTATGGAAGACGCGGTCGCCCTCGCGCAGGAAGAAGCTCGTGCCGGGCATCTCGACCGGCTGCTCGAAGTCGAACGGGTGCGCGCTGCCGGCCTGCTCGTACTCCGCGCGCGAGCGGTAGTTGTAGAGCGGCGGCTTGACCGACGCGTCGAGCGTGACGTCGAAGTCGAAGTTGAAGTCGCTGCGAAGCGACGAGTACCAGGGAAAGAGCCACCCCTTCTTCGCCTTCCAGCGCTCGAGCTTCTCGATCGGCGCGCGCGAGACGTAGACGAGCTCGGTGTCGCGCACGTGCAGGTGCTCGACCAGTCCGCGCGAGACCTCGTCGGCGCCCGCCGAGCAGCTCGGGCAGCCGTCCTCCCAGCTCGGGTCGAACATCATGTGCCCGAGGATCAGCTGGCGGTGTCCGCCGAAGAGGTCCAGCAGCGACGCCTCGCCGTCCGGCCCGATGAAGACGTACGGCTTGGTGATCTCGACCATCGGCAGCCGGCGGCGCTCGGCGTTCAGCGCGTCGCGGGCGCGGGTCAGCTGCTTCTCCTTGACCAGCAGCGCCTTGCGGGCGGTCAGCCACTCGTCTCGGGACACGATCTGCGGAAGGCTCATGCGGGCTCCTTTGACGTGTTCACGGGGTGTCACGAGTCAAGACCGCGCCCGCCGCCGCGGGTCATCGGTCCAGACGAAGTTCGTTGGCGGCGTCCCGCGAGTCGGCGCAGGCGCGAGCGTGGCGCGTTCGTGTTCGCTACGAACAGCTACGCGCCACACTGCCCGATCGCACGCCCGCCCGGACCGGACGCCGGCACCCCAACGAGCTCACGCCCTCAGTGATGCCGTTCAACCACGCCAGCGACCACGCACGGCGGCGCGCAGCGCACCGGCCGCGAGCCTGAGCGCTACAGCTCGGGCTTGCGCGGCTCGTCCGCACGCACCTCGACGCCGCCGGCGAGGCCGGGGCGGGGCAGCGTGCGCGGTGCCTTCTGGCCCGGCTTGTCGGCCGGCGCGGCGGGGGCGGGGAGCTCCGGCACCTCGTCCGGGAAGACCTCCGACTCGGGCGTGCCGAGCAGCAGGGCCTCGAACTCGGCCTTCTCGATCGTCTCGCGACGGATGAGGATCTCCGAGACCGTGTCGAGCGTCTCGCGATGCTCGGTGAGGATGTCGCGGGCGCGCTGGTGGGCGCCCTCGACGACACGCCGGATCTCGTCGTCGATCTCGCGAGCGATCTCGTCGGAGTAGTCCGGCTCGGAGCCGAACTCGCGCCCGAGGAACGGCTGCGAGTGGTCGTGGCCGAAGACACGCGGGCCGAGACGCTCGCTCATGCCGTAGCGCATGACCATGTTCTTCGCCGTCGACGTGACCTTCTCGAGATCGTTCGACGCACCCGTCGTGATCTCGCTGAAGACGATCTCCTCGGCCGCACGGCCACCGAGCGTCATCGCCATCGAGTCGGTGAGCTCGGCGCGCGTCGTGAGGAAGCGATCCTCCTGCGGCATGGAGATCGTGTAGCCGAGCGCCTGGCCGCGGCCGATGACGGAGATCTTGTGGACCGGGTCGGAGTGCTCGAGGTAGTGGCCGACGATCGCGTGGCCCATCTCGTGGAACGCCGTGATGCGGCGCTCCTTCTCGCTCATGACCCGGGTCTTCTTCTCCGGGCCGGCGATGACGCGCATGATGCCCTCTTCGAGCTCGTGCTGGCCGATCTCGCGCTTGCCGGTGCGGGCGGCCAGCAGCGCCGCCTCGTTGACGAGGTTGGCGAGGTCGGCGCCCGTGAAGCCGGGCGTCTGGCCGGCGAGGTCGTCGACGTTGATCTCCTTCGCCAGCGGCTTGCCGCGCGTGTGGACCTCGAGGATCTTCGCGCGACCCTTGCGGTCGGGGCGGTCGACGACGATCTGGCGGTCGAAGCGGCCCGGGCGCAGGAGCGCGGGGTCGAGGATGTCGGGGCGGTTCGTGGCGGCGATGAGGATGATGTTGTCCGTCATCGTGAAGCCGTCCATCTCGACGAGGAGCTGGTTGAGCGTCTGCTCGCGCTCGTCGTGACCGCCGCCCATGCCGGCGCCGCGATGGCGGCCGACGGCGTCGATCTCGTCCATGAAGATGATGCAGGGGCTGTTCTGCTTGGCCTGCTCGAAGAGGTCGCGAACGCGGCTGGCGCCGACGCCGACGAACATCTCGACGAAGTCCGAGCCGGAGATCGAGAAGAACGGCACGCCGGCCTCGCCGGCGACCGCGCGGGCGAGCAGCGTCTTGCCGGTGCCGGGCGGCCCGAAGAGCAGCACGCCCTTGGGGATGCGCGCGCCGAGCGCCTGGAACTTCTTCGGGTTCTCGAGGAACTCCTTGATCTCGTGCAGCTCCTCGACCGCCTCGTCGGCGCCCGCGACGTCGCGGAAGGTGATCTTCGGCGCGTCGACGGACATCCGCTTGGCCTTGGACTTGCCGAACGACATGACCTTCGAGCCGCCGCCCTGCATCTGGTTCATGAGGAAGATCCAGAAGCCGATGAACAGCAGGAACGGCAGGACGTACGTGAGCATCGAGATCCACCCGTTCGTGCGGGTGCCCTTGATGTCGAAGGAGGAGATCTTGTTCGCCTTCTCGGCGGCGGCCAGCTGCTGCGTCAGCTCGTCGCCGTACTCCGTCGCGAAGCCGATCTCGTACTGGCCCTTGTCGCGACGCAGCGTGACGAGCAGCTCGTTGGAGCGGTTGCGCATCTCGACGCTCTTGATCGCGCCGGTGTTGAGCTGCTGGGTGAACGTCCCGAAGCCCGGATCCTTCTTCTTGTTGGGGCTCGAGATGAGTTGCTGCGCGAAGAACGCCAAGATCACGACGATCAGGATCGGGAACATGGCGCTCTTGGAAAATCGGCTCATAAAAGTGTGGAAACCCAGGTCGTTCGGGGGATGGCCAGCCTAGCAGGGGTACGTCCATGCCCCGTCCACTGGATCAGACGTTGCGGTCCCGCCTCGGCGTTCCTATCGGCAGCTCACTCCTCCGTCTCAAGCACCGCGACGTACGGGAGGTTGCGGTAGCGCTCCGCATGGTCCAGGCCGTAGCCGACGACGAAGCGATTGGGGATCTCGAAGCCGACGTAGCGCGGCTCGATGGCGACCTTCAACCGCGCCGGCTTGGTCAGCAGCGCGCACACCTCGATCGACGCCGGGTTGCGCACGCCCAGGTTGCGCAGCAGGTACTGCAGCGTCAGGCCGGAGTCGACGATGTCCTCGACGATCAGGACGTGGCGGCCTTCGAGCGTGGTGTCGAGATCCTTGAGGATCCGCACGACGCCGGAGGAGTCCGTCGACGAGCCGTAGCTGGCGACCGCCATGAAGTCGACCTCGCACGGCACGGCGATGTGGCGCATGAGATCGGAGAGGAAGAAGACGGCGCCCTTGAGGACGCCGACGAGCAGCAGCTCGCGGCCCAGGTAGTCCTCGGTGATCTGGCGGCCCAGCTCACGCACGCGGCGGGCGAGTTCATCGGGCTGGACGAGGATCTCGCCGACGGCGGCGTCGCGCATGGACGGCGCAGTGTGTCAGGCGGGCGAGCGCGGCTGGGGGGCGGCGTGGCGCACCCTCCCCGGGGACGTGCCGGACGGCGCACCGGGCGCCGCGGGCCCCGGCGGGGTCGGCTCGACGCGCAGCATGCCGCCGGCGACGACGGCGCGCGCGCCATCGCCGAGGTCGAGCGCGCCGTCGCCGAGCGCGAGGATCTCGGCGAGGCGGCCGGGCGCGCGGGCGCAGAGGCGGCCGGCGACGTCCTCGGCCAGCCGGCGCACGACGAGCCGCGCGAGTGCCGGCGGCAGCGCGGCGAGATGGGCCACCGCGATGCGGTCGCGGCCGGCGAGCGCGGTGTCGACCACCTCGTCGAGCACCGCCGCCTCGTCGCGCAACAGCTCGGCGGTGCGCACGACGTTGCGCTCCGCCGACGGGTGCAGCTCGCGCAGCGCCGGGACCAGGCCGGCGCGCGCGCGGTTGCGGGCATAGGCCGGGTCGTCGTTGGAGGCGTCCTCGCGCCAGCCCAGCCCGCGCGTCGTGCAGTGCGCGGCGGTCTCCTCGCGCGTGACGCGCAGCAGCGGACGCAGCAGCAGCCCGTCGCGCTCGCTCATGCCGAGCAGCGCGCGCCGCCCCGGCGAGGCCGCGAGGCGGTAGAGCACCGTCTCGGCCTGATCGGACGCGGTGTGGCCGGTGGCCACGTGCGCGCCGCGCTCCAGCGCCAGCCGCGCTGCGGCCGTCAGCCGCACGTCGCGCGCCCAGGCCTGCAGGTTGCCCGCGTCCTCCGGGCGCCGCGCGGCGTGGCGGGCGAGCTCGACGCCGAGGCGCTCGCACAGCGCCGCGCAGAGCTCCTCGTCGCCGCCGGCGGCTTCGCGCAGGCCGTAGTTGACGTGCAGGGCGCTGACGGCCTGCGCGCCCGCGAGCCGCACCGCGACGTCGAGCAGGCAGACCGAGTCGCGCCCGCCGGAGAGCAGCACGACGACCGGCCGGCCGGCCGGCAGCAGCCCCGTGTCGCGGACGCGCTCGAGGAGGTCCATCGACGCGAGTCTAAGGTGAGCGCCCGGGGTTCCCCTAGGGATCATTCCCGATAGGCAGCGCGTCCTGGCGGCCCGACACTCACTGCATGCAATCGACACCTGAACCTCCCGCCGCGCCGCCACCGCCACCGCCTGCAGATCCGGACTCCACGCAGCGCCAGGACCAGCCACGCCGCCTCACGCGCACCTCCGCCGATCGCATGGTCGGCGGCGTCTGCGGCGGCATCGGCCGCTACTTCGGCATCGACCCCACGCTCGTGCGGATCGGCTTCGTCGCCCTCGCGCTGCTCGGCGGCACCGGCCTCATCGTCTACGCCGCCGCGCTGCTGCTGGTCCCGCTCGACGACGAGACAGCCCCAGCGCCCTCGACACCGCGTGATCGGAACATGGCGATCGGCCTGGTCGTCGCGTTCGTCGTCATCTGCATCGTCGTCGGCGGCTTCGGTGTCGCCTTCGGCGGCGCCCTCGTCCCGCTCGGCTTCCTCGTGCTCGCCGGTCTAGCGGTCTGGTGGCTGGTCTCGGGTGAGCGACCGAGCGGCAGCCCGGCCACCGTGGTGCGCCGTGCGGCGATGGGCGTCGGGCTGCTGATCGGCTGCTTCGCGCTCTCCGTCGCGAGCTTCTTCGCCAGCGGCCTGGGCGGCGGCGTGGTCGTCGCGGCGCTCGTGATCGCCGCGGGCGGCGGCCTCGTGGCCGCCGCGTTCGTCGGCGGGGCGCGCTGGCTCGTGCTGCCGGCGCTGGCGATCGCGCTGCCGCTGGCGTTCGTCTCGGCCGCCGGCATCGACCTCGACGGCGGCTTCGGCGAGCGCCACGAGCGCCCGGGCACCCTGGCCGAGGTCAAGGCGGGCTACCAGCTCGGCGCGGGGGAGCTCGTCATCGACCTGCGCGACATCGACCTGCCGGCCGGCGACCACCCGCTGAAGGTGCAGATCGGGGCCGGGCACGCCCAGGTGATCGTCGACGACGACGTCTGCGTCGCCAGCCGGGCCGAGATCGGCATGGGCGCGGTGGCGATCTTCGATCAGGACAACGGCGGCATCGACGTCGACTGGCGCGACAGCCGCCGCGCGGATCCGGACACGCCCCGCCTCGTCCTCGACGGTGACGTGGGTCTCGGACTGCTCGAGGTCAGCCGCACGCGCGACACCATCCATCACGGCGGCGACTGGAACGACGACCGCGCGACCGAGCGCAACAGCGCCTGCGTCACGTCGTGAAGCGTGACCGTCCCGACCGGTTGCTGCTCGTCGCGGGCTGCGTGCTCGCGGCGTTCGGCGTCGTGCTGCTGCTCGACCGGGCCGGGACGATCGAGCTGAGCTTCGGCTCGATGGCCCCGATGGCGTTCGCCGTCGTCGGGGCCGTTCTGCTCGCGACCGGGCTGACACGGCGAGAATGAGCGACATGGCGGTGACCCCGACCGGCCGGGCCGCGTCGTTGCGCCACCTGCGCCGCGATCCCGAGAACGGGATGGTGGCCGGCGTCTGCGAGGGGCTGGGCCGGCGTTTGGACATCGATCCGCTGCTGCTGCGCATCGTCTTCGGGGCGACGACCCTGGCCAGCGGGCTGGGTCTCGTGGCCTACGTCCTGGCCTGGATGCTCGTCCCCGCGGAGGCCAAGGCGGATGCGGCGCCGGTGTCGGCCGACGCGCTGCGGACCAGGCGCAACCGCCGCGCGGCGCTCGAGGTCGCGCTCGGCGTCGGCTGCCTCGTCGTGGCCCTGCTGCTGACGTTCCGCGAGGTCGGCCTGCCGTTCTCGGACGCGCTGACGTGGCCGTTCGTGCTCGTCGCCGCCGGCGGGGCGCTGATCTGGCGTCAGTCGGTGGGCCGGCCGGGCGCGACGCGGTCGGATCTGCGAAGCCCCGCTGCGCCGACCGTCTCACGGCCGGCCGGAGCCGGAGCCGGGGCGGGGGCCGGCGCCGCCCGCGCCGCGGGCTCGTCGGTCGCGCCGCTGCTGCTCGACGACCCGAGCGCCGAGTCGCGGCCGGCGATCATCTCCCGGATCGGCATCGGCGTGACGCTCGTCATCGCCGCGGCGATCGTCTTCCTGCAGATCACCGGCGCGCTGGCGGCGGCGACCGACGTGGCGCTGGCGGCGATCGTCGTGGCGATCGCGCTCGTCGTGATCTTCGCGCCGTTCTTCGTCCGCCTCGCCACGTCGCTGTCGCTCGAGCGCGCCGAGCGGATCCGCTCGCAGGAGCGCGCCGAGGTCGCCGCGCACCTGCACGACTCGGTGCTGCAGACGCTCGCGCTCGTGCAGAAGCGCGCCGACGACCCGCGTGAGGTCGCGGCGCTCGCGCGGCGCCAGGAGCGCGAGCTGCGCACGTGGCTCAGCGGCGCACCCGAGCATCCCGCAGGCGAGCGCTGGCTGGCGGCGGCGCTCCAGGCTGCGGCCCAGGAGGTCGAGGAGGCGCGCGGCGTCGCGATCGACGTCGTCGCCGTCGGCGACGCGCCGCTGGACCGCGACGGCGAGGCGCTGGTCGCGGCCGCCCGCGAGGCAATGCTCAACGCGGCGAAGTTCGCGGGCGACGCCGGCGCCGTGGCGGTGTACGCCGAAGCTGGCGACGAGCGGCTCGAGGTCTTCGTCCGCGACCGCGGTCCCGGCTTCGATCCGGCCGCGGTGCCGGCCGATCGGCGCGGCGTGCGCGAGTCGATCGTCGGGCGCATGGAGCGCCACGGCGGGCGCGCCGAGATCCATGCCGCGCCGGGTGGCGGCGGCACCGAGGTCGAGCTCGTGCTCGAGCGCGGCCGGGACGGATCATGAGCTCGGGCCCGCGCGTCGTCCTCGTCGACGACCACGCGCTGTTTCGCGCCGGCGTGCGGTCCGAGCTCGACGGGCTCGTCGACGTGGTCGGCGACGTCGCCACCGTCGCAGAGGCCGTCGCGCTGATCCGCGACGCCGCCCCCGACGTCGTCCTGCTCGACGTGCACATGCCCGACGGCGGCGGCCTCGAGGTGCTGCGCCAGATCGGTGCCGACGCCCCCGCGACCCAGTTCCTCGCGCTCTCCGTATCCGATGCCGCGGAGGACGTCATCGCCGTCATCCGGGCGGGCGCGCGCGGGTACGTCACCAAGACGATCTCCGGTCCCGACCTCGCCGACGCCGTGCGCCGCGTGCACGGCGGCGACGCGGTCTTCTCGCCGCGCCTGGCGGGCTTCGTGCTCGACGCGTTCGCCGGTGCTGCGCCCGCGGCGGCTACGGCGGCGGCGGACGAGGCCGACCTCGACCAGCTCACGCCACGCGAGCGCGAGGTCCTGCAGCACATCGCGCGCGGTTACATGTACAAGGAGATCGCCCAGCGTCTGGGGATCTCGGCGAAGACCGTCGAGGCGCACGTCTCGGCGGTGCTGCGCAAGCTGCAGCTCTCCAGCCGCCACGAGCTGTCGCGCTGGGCGGCGGACCGGCGGATGCTGGACTAGGTTCGGGGGCCGGCGCTGGGGTGAGCGCTCGCCAGCGCCATCGCTGAGGGTGTGAGTGCGGTGTGGTGCCGAGGTCGCGGCCGGGGCCTGCGTCCGCTGGGCGGGCGGCTGGCGCGAAACTGTTCGTAGCCAACGGTTTCGCGCCACGCTCCCCCCGACCGCGCCTCTGCCCCGCCAGCGTGGCGCGCCCCACCGACGCCGGACCCGGCAACCCACGCGAGCCACGCTGCGCAGGCGTAGATTTCCCGCCATGATCGACCACATCAAGCTGCATGTCGCGGACGCCGAGCGCAGCAAGGCGTTCTACGAAGCCGCTCTCGCGCCGCTGGGCTATCGGGTGATCATGGAGCCGGTGCCCGGCGCGGTCGTCGGCATGGGAACGCGCTTTCCGGACCTCTGGCTCGCCCGGTCGGACGCATCGACCGTGGCCCACGTCGCGCTGCGCGCCGACGATCGCGTGGCCGTCGACGCGTTTCACGCCGCGGCGCTGGCCGCCGGCGGACGCGACAACGGCGGCCCGGGGCTGCGGCCGCAGTACCACCCGGGCTACTACGGCGCCTTCGTCTTGGACCCCGACGGCAACAACGTCGAGGCCGTGCACCACACGTTCGCCTCCTGAGCCGTCCTACCGCGGCGCGCGCGGCCGCGCCGCGAACAGCTCGGTGACCTCGCTGAACCCCTTCAGCCGGACCTCGCCGATGCGCTCGAACACCACGTCCGGCCCCGCCGCCTCGACGACCGGCCGCGTCACGAGCACCTCGCCTGCCGCCGAACGGGCCGACACGCGCGCGGCCTGGTTGACCTCGCGCCCGAAGTAGTCGCCGTCGCGGTAGACGACCTCGCCGTGGTGCATGCCGATCCGCGGCAGCGGGCGCATGGTCTGGCCCGCCTGGAAGGCCACCGCCCAGTCGGCGAGCGCGGCCACATCGGTGCCGACGACCATCACGGCGTCGCCGATCGTCTTGATGATGCGCGCGTCGTCGGGCAGCGAGTCCTCGACGTCGGCGACGAAGCGCTCGACGACGTCGACGGCGTGCTCGTCGCCGAGCTCCTCGGTCATTCGCGTGTAGCCGGCGAGGTCGGCGAAGGCGATGACGACGCGCAGGTGGCCGAGATCGAGGTCGGCGTGGCCGTCGAGCTCGGCCTCCATGTGGCCGATGACGTCCTGGTCGATGAAGTGCGACAGCAGCCGCCGGTGGACGAGATCCATCACCGGCGAGGCGAGCGGCAGCACCTCGGCCGCCAGCTCCTGCATCTCCTCGGCCATCTGCACCCCCGGCACGCCGTCGCGCATGAGCGGCTCATGGACGTAGAGATGAAACAGGCGCACCTCCGCGTCGGCCATCTGGGCGAGCGCCTGCCCGTACACGCGCACGAGCTGCAGGAAGGCGACGAGCGGAAAGCCGGCCGCGAGGACCGCCGCCGAGTAGCGCAGCAGGTCCAGCTCGCTGGCCGAGAGGCGACGGTCGGTCTGCGCCGGCAGGCCGAGCGTCCTGAGGATGCGCTCGATGAGCGCGGGCTCCAGACCGGTCTCGACGTACGCCTGCTCGAGCGTGTGGGTCGCGGCGGGCGCCGGAAACAGCGTCTGCATGTAGCCGGCGGCCAGCCGCCCGCTCTCGACGGCGGCGCGGATCTGCTCGAGCGAGTGACCGCGCTCGCGCATCCGCGCGACGAGCCGGGCGTACACGACCGCGGCCGGGGTCCACTCCCCCTGAAACTGCGGGATGAGGCCCCGGTCGACCCACCGGCGGAGCGTCGCCGGCGTCGTGCCGACGTCACGCGCGACCTCTGCGGCGGTCGGCGGAGGCGAGCCGGGCATCGGCGAAGCGCTCAGAACGACGGCGGGACCGTGGTCCCGCCGTCTGCGGGCGATAGGGCCCGCTGCCTCGGTCGACGGCGCTCGTCTTCGTACCGGCGGCGCCTCGCGGATGGCGAGCCATCCACTGCTCGACCTGGTAGCTGATGCATACGCCTCGTGCGCTGTGCTGTCAACGACTCTTAACGTGCCGGCCGGTCGCGTGCTACACCTCGAGGTGCGGGTACTCGGCCTTGACGACCTCGCGGTACTGGGCGTAGACGGGCTTCGTGATCGGGATCAGGGCGAGCGCGGCCTTGACGTCGCCGCTGGTCTTGATCCGGCGGCGGGCGATCGCGATCGGCACGTTCTCCTTGCCCTGGAAGTACTTGTTCGCCGTCTCGGACGACATCGCCATCTTGACCTTGGGCTTCCAGTCGATGTCGTCGTTCCACTGCCAGAACAGGCAGCCCTCCTCGCCCTCCTCGGCGGCGCGGATGTTGACGACCATGTCGACGTCCTCGAACTCGAAGCGCTGCGGCACGTCGGCGTCGCGCAGCTTGGGCCCCATGTCGGGGTCCTCGCTCATGAGCGAGAAGATGCGGTCCATCACCGCGCGGAACTCCTTCGGGCTGCTGAACTCGGCACCCATGCGTGACCTCCTTGGCTGATCCGACGTCGGTTATCCGGCGGGCGGCGACTTGCGCGCCCGCGGCGCCGCCGCAGGCTTCGCCGCGGACGTCCGCCCGGAGCCCGCGGCGCGCCTGGCGGCCGGCGGCTTCTTGGGGGCGGCCTTCTTCGCCGCCGTCGCTCTGGCGGTCGTGCGGCGGGCCGGCGACGGCTTCGCCGCAGCCTCCAGTGGCTCCACGCGCGCGCGCAGGGCGGCAAGCTCGGAGCGCAGCGTGTCGATCTCGCCGCGCAGCTCCTTGATCTCCGCCTCGCTCGCCGGGCGCAGCTCGTCGACGGCGCCGCGCAGCCGTCCGGCCGTGCTGCCGATCTCGTCGAGCAGGTCCGAGAGCCGCTCGCGCGGGATCTGGGACTTGAAGGCCTGGTCGACGGCCTCGCGGACGGCATCGGTGCGCGAGGCGCTCTTCTTCTTGGCCATGCACCGATCATATGGCGCTCCCCCATGCCCGTCCACATCCATCCCACGGCCCAGCTCGCCCCGCGCGCGCTGCTGCCGGGCGACCCCGGCCGCGCCCTCGCGCTGGCCCAGCTCGTCCTCTCCGAGCCGAAGATGTTCAACCACAACCGCGGTCTGTGGGGCTACACGGGGATCGCTGCCGACGGGGAGCCGATGACGATCCAGAGCACCGGCATGGGCGGCCCGAGCGCGGCGATCGTGCTCGAGGAGCTCTGCGATCTGGGCCTCACGGACGCGATCCGGGTCGGGACCTGCGGCGCGTTGGGGGAGGACCTTGCGCTGGGCGACCTCGTCGTCGCCGACGCCGCGCTGGCCTGCGACGGCGCCAGCCGTGCGCTCGGCGCGGGCGAGCGCGTCGCGGCCGACGCCGGGCTCCTGGCGGCGCTCGCCGCCGCCGCGCAGGCCGAGTCGCGCGACGGGTGCGGCGTGCACCGCGGGCCGGTCGCCACGAGCGACCTCTTCTACGACCGCGATCCGCGACGTCCCGGTGCGTGGCGCGGCGCCGGCGCAATCGCGGTCGAGATGGAGGCCGCCGCGCTGCTGCGCGTCGGCGAGCTGCGCGGGATCCGCGTCGCCTGCCTGCTGGCGGTGAGCGACGTCTTCGACCAGGACGGTGAGCGCCACCGGATCGATGCGGAGCAGCTGCTGCTCGCAGCGCAGCGGCTCGGCCGCGTGGGGGCGGCTGCGCTCGGCGCGACCGCAGAGCCGCCCCGGCCGCCGGCGCGCTAGCCCGAGACCTTCAGGCGCTCCTGGCGCGGGGACACCGGCTTCGCCGCCGTCGGCAGCGCCGCGTGCAGTCCGTGCAGCTCCTTGGTCAGCGCGGCGAGGTGGTTCTCGATCGCCTCCAGGCGAGCGTCGAGGCTGGAGGCGGTCGGCGCGCTCGCGACGCGCTCGTCGAGGCGGTCGATGCCGTCCTCGATGCCCTCCAGGCGCTGGGAGACCGAGCGGACCCGCCGCGTCAGGCGCTCGATGTCGGCCGCCGACGGCAGCATGAGCGCCCCGAGGGCCGCCTCCTGTGCCGTCGATGCCTTCTCGCGTGCGTCGAACGCCCGCTGGATGGCGCCCGCGACGAGCGGATTGGCCATGAGGTCCTCGGCGAGCTTGCCGAGCGTGTCCTCGCCCTGCTTGGTCAGCCGCTCGCGCAGCCCTTCGGCCTCGTCATCGTCGCTCATCGGGGGGATTTTCCTCCTGGTAGGCGGGGCCGAGTGAGGCTACCGCAGTGCCCTCGCCTCGCGGGCGCGCGTGATGCCAACGCGCCGAGACGCTGCGGCGACCCCGTGGCGCCCGCCGCCGACCGGCACTTGCCGTTGTCCGCCCGGCACGGTGTAATGCCCCTACGCAGCAGTCGCTTATCGCGGATTTAGCGTTCCACGCCGATTCCCGATAGTCTGCCGCGCACGCGCATCGGGCTCGCGTATTCGGGACACCTCCAGGGGGGAGATGCAGGACCACATGCACCACAAGCGTAGGCTTCTCATCGCCTTGGCCATGACCGGCGGAGTTGGCGTCGGTCTTGCGACCATCGCGTCACCTGCGGCGGCCACGCCCCGCACATTCGAGCTCACGCTCCTTGGCAACATCAAGCGGACGATCACGCTGGACATCCCAGCCGACACGCCGCTTGACCAGGTCAAGATCCCAGGCCTGAAGCTCCCGCTTCTGAGCCTCACCGAGACCACCCAGTCCGGCGTGCAGTCCGGCGGTGGCCCGCTGCTGTCCATCAGGCCGACGGCGCCCGCGCAGGGTGCGGCTCCGGCCACCCCGGCGTCGCCCGCCGCCGAGGCACAGGACCAGCTCCTCGACGTCCTCAAGCCCAGGAGCAAGAAGAAGGCCAAGCCTTCCGTCGGCCAGCCGGTCTTCGACTCGGCCGGGCGTCTTCTCAGCACTCAGCAGCCCGAGCGTGAGCGCCCGACGAAGACCCGCCTGCGTCATTCCAACGGCGTCCCGACGCTCTCGAACCCGACGATGTCGCTGGCCACCCTGGGGCCCGTGCCCGTCGGCGTCCCGAACTTCTTCATCAACAAGTTCCGCATCCCGCCGTTCCTGCTGTCGATCTACCAGGCTGCCGGCATCCAGTACGGCATCCGCTGGGAGGTCCTGGCCGCGATCAACGAGATCGAGACCGACTACGGCCGCAACCTCAACGTGTCGTCCGCCGGCGCGATGGGCTGGATGCAGTTCATCCCGTCCAGCTGGAAGTCCTTCGGCGTCGATGCCAACGGCGACGGGAAGATCGATCCGTACAACCCGGTCGACGCGATCTTCGCGGCTGCGCGCTACCTCAAGGCAGCGGGCGCCGACCAGGATCTGCGCAAGGCGATCTTCGCCTACAACCACGCCGACTGGTACGTCGACTCCGTGCTCATGCGGGCGCGCTTCATCGGCGGCATGCCGTCTGACCTGATCGGCTCGCTGAGCGGTCTGACGCAGGGGCTGTTCCCGGTCCATGCCATCGCGAAGTACGCCGACGACATCTCCGAGCGCGACGCCAACCGCCGCGTGGCCCGCGGCAAGAACGCCGCGCTGCCGGTCGAGTCCAACACCACCCGTCGCGGGATCAACATCTTCGCGAAGGCGGGCTCCCCGGTCGTCGCCGTCCAGGACGGCAAGATCGTCAAGGTCGGCCAGAACAAGCGCCTCGGCAACTTCGTGATGATGCGCGACGTCTACGGCAACACCTACACCTACGCGGGCCTGAAGAAGGTCGCCGCGAAGGTGCCGGTGCCCAAGGAGAAGACGCAGAGCAAGGAGTCGATCGCCCAGGAGCTCGCACTGCCCAAGGCCGAAGAGGCCCCCAAGAAGGCGGCGAGCGCCGGCTCGAACGTCAAGAACGCCGTGAAGGGCCTCGTGGCCCCGGTGGTCGACAAGACCGCCGAGCTCGCCAAGGAGCGCCTCTTCGCCAACCCGACGCGTCCCAACGCGATGTCGGCAGGCGGCAAGGAGCAGATCCTCGAGTCGGAGTCGGCGCTGGCCGACGGCACGAGCATCAAGTCCTACTTCACCGGCGTCTACGGCCTCAACCGTGACGACGTGGTGCTCAGGCGCCTCGTTCCCGGTCGCCGCGTGATCGCCGGCACGATCCTCGGCCGCATCGGCACGACCGCCAAGAACGTCGCGCCGCACACGCTGTTCGAGATCCGCCCGGCCGGCCGCGGTGCTCCGCGGATCGACCCGAAGCCGATCCTCGACGGCTGGAAGCTGCTCGAGTCCACCGCGATCTACCGCGCCCAGGGCAAGAACCCGTTCTTCGGGGAGAACACCCAGGGCGCCACGATCGGCCAGATCCTGCTGATGAGCAAGGACACGCTCATCCAGCGCGTCCTGGCCAACCCGCGGGTCGAGCTGTACTCCTGCGGTCGCCGCGACATCGAGGCCGGGGTCGTCGACCGCCGCGTGCTCGCGACGCTCGAGTTCCTCGCCTCGTCCGGCCTCAAGCCGACGATCACGTCCCTGCGCTGCGGCCACGGCTTCTACACCGCGGGCGGCAACGTCTCGGCGCACTCGTCGGGCAACGCCGTGGACATCGCGAAGATCAACGGCATCCCGATCCTGGGCAACCAGGGCGCGGGCTCGATCGCCGACATCGCCGTGCGGCGCCTGCTGACGCTGCAGGGCACGATGAAGCCGGCGCAGATCATCACGCTGATGAGCTACGAGGGGGCGACGAACACGATGGCGATGGGCGACCACGCCGACCACATCCACGTCGGCTTCCGGCCGCAGTTCGATCCGAGCAAGGGCGGCAAGCTGACCGAGTCGGTCCTCAAGCCCGCGCAGTGGATCAAGCTGATCGACCGCCTCGGCCAGATCGACAACCCGACGGTGAAGCTCGCGCCGTCGAAGTACGCGATCAAGACGACCGACCTCGGACGCGCGAGCCGCGCACACAAGGCCGAGTAGCCGTCACTCGAGCAGGGGACGTACCCGAAACCGCCGTGACTCCCAGCGAGTCGCGGCGGTTTCGCTTTGTGCAGTTCGAATTTCCCTGGGCGCTCGGTCCCGAGCCCGGCCGCTACACCATTCGCGAGCAGCTCGGGGAGCCCCCCGCCCACGTGCTCGTCATCGCCCTGCTCGGGGCGCCGCAGCGCCGGCTGCTGCCGCGCGTCCGGCGCGCACGCGCGGTCGACGCGCCGGCCGAGCCCGCGCCCGAGGCGGTGCTGACCTCACGGGCGACGCTCGTCGACACCGCCGCGCTGGACGACCATGGGACGGCCGCCGCGTGGCTGGCCGATGCCGACCTCGACGACCTCGCCGATGACGCCGTGGCGCGCCTGAACCGCGTGCTGCACGCCCACCGCGTCGCGGCGGCCGATCCCTACGCGCGCGAGGTGGCGCGAGCGCAGGCGCTCGTCGTGCGTGCCGGCTTCGGCAGCGGCGAGCACGTCTCGGAGGGGCGCTGGGACCGCGCTCGCGAGCTCCCCCGGGCCGGGCCTGCGGCGCTGCGCCCGCGGGTCGCGGCGCTGCGCCCCCAGGAACGCCTCGCCGCGCTGCTCGCCGCGCGCGACGTCGCGCTGGCCTGCGAGGAGCTGACGCTGCGCGTGCGCTTGGACGCCGGCGCCGAACGCTGGCGTGAAGCCGCGCTCGGGCTGCGGATCGCCTTCGAGGCGGCGCTCGCCGAGCTGGAGCCATGGCGCGAGGTCAGCGGCATGCCACGGCGGATCGAGGAGCTGCACGAGCGCCGCGACGACGTCGGCGCAGTCGCCGACGCCGCGCTGCGGGGCGGCCTGGACTTCGCGCAGATCGAGCTCATCGGCATGGTCCTCGGGCGCATCGAGGCGGCGCTGCGGGCACGGACCGCGGCCGGCGTCTGACGGCGCCGTGTCAGAGCACCGCGACGAGCCCTTCGAGCTCGGCCTCGACGTCGCCGCCGAGCCGGACCGCCGCGCGCGCGTGCCACGGTCACGCCCTGCGTGACGATCGCGGCGGGGTCCGAGCTCGCGCTACCTGCCCGTCCACTGCGGCGAGCGCTTGCCGAGGAACGCCGAGATCCCCTCGCGCGCGTCGGCGCTGGTGAAGACCTCGCCGAAGGCGGCCTTCTCGGCGGCGATGCCCTCGTCGAGGTCGGCGTCGCCGGCGGTCGTGCGCTTGATCGCCGCCACCGCGAGCGGTGCCTGGCCACCGAGCTTGCGCGCCCAGGCGCGCGCCACGTCGTGCAGCTCGTGGTCGGGCACGACGCGGTTGACGAGCCCGATCTCGTAGGCCTCCTCGGCGGAGATCGGGTCGCCGGTCAGGTTGAGCTCCAGCGCCCGAGCCGTCCCGACCAGGCGCGGCAGGCGCTGCGTGCCGCCGAAGCCGGGGATGATCCCGAGGTTGACCTCGGGCTGGCCGAAGCTCGCCGACTGCGCGGCGATCCGCACGTCGCAGCCCATCGCCAGCTCGCAGCCGCCGCCGTAGGCGACGGCGTTGACCGCGGCGATCGTGATCGTCGCGGATGACTCCATCCGGCGCAGCAGCGCGTGCGTCTCGTCGAGCAGTTTCGCGCCGGTCACGGCGTCGAGCTTCGTGAATGCCTTGATGTCGGCGCCCGCGCACCACAGCATCGGGTTGGCCGACGCGATGATCAGCGCACGGATCGACTCGTCCGCATCGACGTGCTCCCACACCCGGCCGAGCTCCGCGATGACCTGCGGCGCCAGGGAGTTCGCCGGCGGGCGGTCCAGCCACGCGATCGCGTAGCCGTCGCGCGTCTCGAGCTGCACGGCCTCGCCCTGCTCGAAGCCGTCGTCGGGCTGCTTGTAGGCGAAGAAGCCCTGGCCGGACTTCGCGCCCAGACGGCCCTGCGCGACGAGCCGGCGCAAGATCAGCGGCGGCGCGAACTGCTCGCCCCACTCCCCCGTGGCCCGCTCGAGCGCGGCGAGGACGTCGTCGAGGCCGGTCTGGTCGGCGCGCTGCAACGGCGGCGGGATGAGGCCGGCGCCGGCCATCATGCCGAGGTCGATGTCGCGCACGGTCGCCATGCCGTCCTCGAGCACGAGGCAGGCCTCGACGAACGCCTTCAGGACGAAGCGCTGGGTCAGCTCGTCGTGGTCGAACTCCGTCTCGCCTTCGCTGCGCGGCTCGCCGTTGTCGTAGAAGCCCTTGCCGGTCTTCGCGCCCAGGTCGCCGGCCTCGACGTAGGCCTTCATCCCCTGGTGGACGTAGAAGGACTCCGGTCCGTAGGACTCCTGCAGGTGCTCGGCGACGTGCAGCACCGTGTCCAGGCCGAGCAGGTCGGTGAGGAAGAACGGCCCCATCGGGGCGACGCGCGAGGCCGAGACGGCGTCGTCGATCGCCTTGATCGACAGGCCGCCCGCCTCCTGGAAGCGCCAGATCTCGCTGATCGCCGAGTTGAGGATCCGGTTGACGACGAAGCCCGGCTCCTCGCCGCAGGCGATCGGCATCTTGCGGATGGTCTGGGCGAAGGTCGTCGCCGTCTGCATCGTCTCCGGCGACGTGTCGGCGCCCTCCACGACCTCGACGAGGCGCATGAACGATGCCGGATAGAAGAAGTGGAAGCCGACCACCTTGTCGGGACGCGAGGTCGCGTCGGCCATCTCGCTGATCGGCAGCGCCGAGGTGTTCGAGGCGAGGATCGCGTGGCCGGGCGTGAGCGCGTCGAGCTCGGCGAAGACGGCCTGCTTGATCGCCATCCGCTCGGGGACCGCCTCGATGACGAAGTCGACGGCGCCGAAGCCCTCGTACTCGGTCGTGCCGTGGATGCGCCCGAGGATCTCCGCCGCCTGCGCGTCGGCCTGCTCCTGGGTGATCTTCTGCTTGTTGACGAGGTTGGCGAGCTGCCCGGCCGTGACCTCCCGCGCCTTCCTCAGGCCGAGGTCGACGAACTCCTGCTTGACGTCCTTCAGCACCACCGGGATGCCGGCGGAGGCGATCACCTGGGCGATCTCGCCGCCCATCGTGCCGGCTCCGACGACCGCGGCCTTGAACACGAACATGCTTGTCAGGACTCCTTCTCGTTGCGGGAACGCGGCCGGGGCCGCTCAGACTCAGCGTGGAGGGCGCGGTCGGCCTCGAGCTCGACCGCGAAGCGCCGCAGCGTGCGGCGCAGGGCGTCGCCGAGCGAGCGACGCACGAACAGGATGTCGGTCAGCCGGCCGCCGAGGCCCGCGTCCTTGAGCTCGTACTCGAGCTCGAGCGAGATCTCGCCGCCGCCGTCGTAGGCGGCGAAGCGCGCGCGCTGCGTGCCGCGCAGCTGCGGGTCCTCGACGCGCACGACGTGGGTGCTGCCGGGCTCGCGGCCGCTGACCTGCTCGACGACCCGCCCGCGCCCGTTGCGCAGCGAGTCCCAGACGATCCGCGCGCCTGGGTGCGGCCAGTCGCCCTCGCGGCGCGCGATCGTGGCGAAGCCGTCGACGAAGGCGGGCCAGCGGTCGAGGTCCAGCCACAGCGCCTCGACCTCGCCGACCGAGGCGCCCGGCAGCAGCTGCCGCGCCGCAGCCCTGCCCATCGGCGCTAGCGCTCTCCGCCGTGCGCGGCGAGCACCTAGCTCACCAGCTCGCGCCGGATCAGGTCGACGGCCGCGGCGATCTCGTCCAGGCGCGGTGCCACATCCGCCGCCAGCCGGTCGCGCTCGGCGCTGCCGCTCTCCGTCAGCCGGTAGAAGCGCCGCGAGCGGCGCTCGGGATGCTCCCACTCGCCCGCCACGAGGCCCTCGGACTCCAGCGCGCGCAGCAGCGGATACATCGTGTTCGGGTTGACCGCGAGAAGCCCACCGGTCAGCGATCCGACGCGCTCCATGAGCTGGTTGCCGTACGACGGCCCCGAGCCCAGCAGGTGCAGGACGAGCAGCCGCAGCAGACCGGTCCTGCGCAGGCCCGCGAGCAGCGGGTCGCTCGACCCCGGCCCGCCCTCCCCATGTCGTGCCGCGTCGTGCTTCGCGCCGGCGGCGGCGCGGACGTCGCTCTGCGCCGCCGCGTCTGCGACCGCGGCCTCCGTCGAGGGATGGCGAGGAGCCATCGGTCCAGTATGCCCTGCGGGTCGGCATCAGCAGCGTGGTGGCAGACGATCGCGGGCGAGCCGTGGGCTCGCCCGCGCGCATCGTCGAGGGGTCGATCAGGCGGTCGCGGTCGCCGGCTCTTCGATGCGCCGCGGCAGCAGCGTCTCGCGGGCGATGACGAGCCGCTGGATCTGCGACGTGCCTTCGTAGAGCTGCATGATCTTCGCGTCGCGCATGAGCTTCTCGACGGGGTAGTCCTTGATGAAGCCGTAGCCGCCGTAGACCTGGACGGCGTCGGTGGCGACCTCCATCGCGGAGTCGGCGGCGAAGCGCTTGGCGTGCGAGGACTCCAGCGTGTTGCGCTTGCCCTGGTCGAGCAGCACGGCGCTGTTCCAGGTGGCCAGGCGCGACAGGTGCACCTTCGTCGCCATGTCGGCGATCATGAACTGGATCGCCTGGTGCATCGCGATCGGCACGCCGAACTGGACGCGCTCCTTGGAGTACGTCGTGGCGAACTCGAAGGCGGCGCGGGCGATCCCGGTCGCCATCGCGGCGACGCCGGGACGCGTGCGGTCGAGGACCATCATCGCGAGCTTGAAGCCCTTGTTCTCCTCGCCGAGCAGGTAGCGCGCGTCGACCTCGGTCTCGTTGAACGTGATGGTCGCGGTGTTCGACGCCCGCTGGCCCATCTTGTCCTCCTTCTTGTCCACGATGACCGTGGCGTCCTTGCGGACGAGGAAGGCGGAGATGCCGCGGTGGCCGGCCTCGGGGTCGGTCTTGGCGTACACGACGAACCAGTCGGCGTAGCTGCCGTTGGTGATGAAGCACTTCGAGCCGTTGAGGACGTACGTGTCGCCCTTGCGCACCGCGCGCGTGCGCATGCCGGAGACGTCCGAGCCGGCGTCGGGCTCGGTGAGGCAGAACGAGGCGAGCTTCGGCGAGGCGACGAGGTCCTCGGCGAACTCGCGCTTGACCTCCTCCGATCCGCCGAGCATGACCGGCGCGGAGGCCAGGCCGTTGGCGCCGAGCGAGGTCTGTACGCCCGAGCAGCCCCAGGAGAGCTCCTCCTCGATGATGCAGCCGTCGAGGTAGTTCAGGCCCGCGCCGCCGTACTCCTCGGGCAGGTGGGTGTTCATGAGGCCGACCTCGTGCGCCTTGTCGATGATCGCCTGCGGCCACGCGCCGTCGCGATCGAGCTCCCACGCGACTGGACGGATCTCCTTGGCGGCGAAGTCGTGCGCGAGCTCGCGGAGGTTCTTCTGCTCGTCGGTCAGGCTGAAATCGACCATTGGTGGGCTCCTGAAGAGGGGGTCTGAGCGGCTAGATTGACTGGTCAGTCAACGTGTACCCCGCAGCCTAGCGGAGGTCACACCCGTTCGTCGGGTATGGGCACGCTCAAGCCCATGATCCGGACGTACGGAGAACCGCCATGGACCCACGCGACGAGCTGATCGACCTCGAGAGCGAGGGCTGGCACGCGCTGTCGGCCGGCGGCGCGGCGGCCGCGGAGTTCTACGGCCGCGTGCTCGACGACACGGTGGTGATGCTCCTGCCCGGCGGGATGCGCCTCGACGACCGCGACGCCATCCTGGAGTCGATGAGCGGCGCGCCGTGGACGTCGTTCGCGCTCGAGGACCCGCAGGTCCTGGCGCTGGGCGCCGACAGCGCCGTGGTCGCCTACGGCGTCGTCGCGGTGCGCGACGGCGCCGAGTACTCGGCGCTCGTCAGCAGCGCCTACGCCCGGCGAGACGGCGGCTGGCGGCTGGTCTTCCATCAGCAGACCCCGCGCTGAGCCTGGGATCATCCGGGGATGGAGGACGCGTTCGGCACGATCGTGTGGGTGGTCGCCGTCGTCGGCGCGATCGTGGCGATCTACACGTTGATCGGCACCGGGCGCAGCTACCGCGAGATCGGCGGCGGCGGGCTGGTCCGCGACGACGACGCCCCGGCGGGGGCGGATCGCGCGGATGCCCAGCGCGACGAGGAGATCCGCCAGATGCTCGAGGCCCGCAACGTCCGGCGCGTGCGGCGCGGGGAGGCGCCGCAGGACGTCGAGGCGCAGCGGGCCGCCCTCGAACGCCCGCCGCCGACGGACGTCGACGACGAGCTGCGCGAGGAGATTCGCGCGCACGTGCTTGCCCGCAATGCGCGGCGGGTACGCGACGGCGCGGAGCCGCTCGACGTCGACGAGGAGATCGAGCGGCGGATCCGCGACCTGACCTGATAGAGATAGCGCTATGGCCAATCCGCGACAGTTCGACTTCGACGACATCGTCAACCGCCCGGGGACGTACTTCAATCCCCAGACCGAGGTGCTCGTCATCATCGACGACTCCCCCGACGTCGACACGGAGATCTTCAACATGGAGAACTTCGAGGGCGCGGACTGGGTGCTCATCTCCGACGAGGTCCCGATCGACGGCGACGCGCGCGACGAGCTCATGCAGGCCTTCCAGGTCCGCCACGGCTCCGGCCTGGCGGGGGCGATCCATACCGACGAGGACGTCGTCGACGACGACGAGAACGCCGAGCCGCAGGCCGACGAGCTCGACGACGAGTAGCGAGCGCCCCGGGACCTGCCCGGAGCGCCCACCCCCGCCCGATACGTCTACGAGGCCGCTTGCGCCCGACGCGCCGTGAGCAGGCCCGCGACGCCCGCCAGCAGCCCCAGCGCACCGACGATAAGCGCCACGACGGCGAGGCCGTTGCCGCCGCCGTCATCATCGTCGACGCTGACGCTCGTCCCCGCGGCCGCGGTCGGCTTGGCCGGGTCGCCGTGTGCGGCAGCGTCGTCGGCCGCGGCGGTGAGCGTCACCTGCGGCGCCGGGTGCTCGGACCCGGGCGCGCCGATCCAGCGCACGACCTCACCGCCGCGGTAGGTCTGCAGCGCCTTGAAGGTCAGCTTCGTGCCCTCGGGCTTGTCGGGCAACCCGAGCGAGAGGCCGAAGTCCTGAAACTGGCCGGGCAGGATGCCGCGGCCGGTCGCGGTGAAGGTGATCCGTGCGAGCTCCTCGGTCAGCGTGTCGCCGTCGTCGGTCTCGATCGGCGCGGCGAGCTTGTGCTTGACGACCGTCGCGCGCCACCCCGCGACCGGCTCGTAGGACGCATCGGCGAACCCGGGCGGCATCTGTACGACGACCTTCGTCGTGGGCTGTGCGGGATCCTCGCTCGGTACGCGGACGTCCAGCCGTGCGAAGCCGCCGGAAGGCGCCTCGGAGGGCTGGAGCGTGACGTGCGCCTGCGCCGCAACGGCGGGGAGGCCGAGCAGCGCGAGCGCGGTCGCAGCGAGGGCGGTGGTCTTCCTGCGGTTCATGGCGTGCTCCTGTGTGGTGGAGGCGATGGGGTTGCGAGCGTGCTGCGCGGTCACCGGACGGGGACCGTCAGCGACGCCTCGTACTGGTCGAAGTCCGACACGCGGCTTGTCACATCGAGCTTCCAGTCGCCGCCCGGCACGAGCGAGACGGTGTCGACGACGTAGTGGCCGGGGCCCGCCGGGCGTGCCTTGAGCGTCAGTGGGCCGATGCCCTTCGAGGGCAGGGCGAGCGTCGCCTCGAGCTCCTTCGTCCCGTCGAACGGCGTGCCGTCGGTCGCACGCAGCAGGTACAGGTGAATCTCGTTGGGACCGACGCGGGCCGGATCCATCGTCACCTCCATGCGCAGCGGCCCAAGAGCGACGCTGTCGCCGAACGGACCCGTCGCGAGGGTGTCCGGCGGCGGGTAGCTGACCAGCGCCGCCGTGACGCCGAGCACCGCGACGACGAGCGCGACCTCGGCGCGCAGCGTGCGCCGCAGCAGGTGGCCGAGCTGTCCGGGCGCAGCGGTCGCGACGGCAAGCCGTTTCAATCCCGGCACGACGCGGCGGCGATTGACCACGCCGATCGCGATCAGCGCGGCGATCAGGACGACCTTGATCAGGACCGCGCGGCCGAATCCGGTGTCGAGCACCGCGGACCAGGAGCCGATGTGCTCGAACGCCTGCACGGTGCCGGTGAGGAGGAGGACCACGACGCAGGCGAGCGCGAGCGGTGAGAACCGCAGCAGCGCGGCCGCGAGCAGGCGCGTGCGGTCGACCGCCTCGAGCCGGCGCGTCGCGACCGGCAGCGCGAACAGCAGCATGATCAACCCACCGATCCAGACGCTCATCGCCAGCACGTGGGCCACATCGAGCGGGAGCAGCAGCGCGACCGGCGGCTGCACGCTGGCGTGTCCGCCGAGGGCCGGGGCGAGCGCGATGAACGCGGCCGGCAGGGCGGCGAACACGAGCGGTCCGCGCCGCAGCCCCGGCGCGGCGAGCCCCTCGGCGCCGAGCGCAACCGGCTGCAGGGCGGGAGCGTCGGAGCGCTCGCGCAGCCCGCGGAAGGCAAGCGCAACCGCCGCGCCGAGCGCCACGAAGGCGAGCACGCGCGGACCCCAGACGTGGCCGAAGCGCGTGCCGAGCACGTCGCCGACGACGCTCGGCGAGAGCGCCGTCCACACGCTCGTGGCCCCCGCGGTGGCGCCCTGCAGGACGAGGCCCGCCAGGCCGCTGACGGCGCCCGCCATCGCGCCGAGCACGAGCAGGCGACGCAGCCGCCGCACGAACGCGGCCGAGGCGGCGCGCCATTGCTCGGTTGCCCCGCTCGCGCCGCGCAGCGCCGGCATCCACACGAGCAGCAGGAACGCGAGGCCGCCCAGCAGGAGCGCCGTCGCGAGGTAGGTCAGGCCTCGGGCGATGCCGAACGCGGCCTGCGTGAGCGGTCCGGCGCGCGACTCGCCGATGAGGTCCGACACCGACGGCGCGGCCGCGGCGCCGGGGGCGCCGATCGAGAAGACGAGCCCGCCGGAGACCGGATGGCTGTCGGCGGAGATGACGCGGTAGGTCGCGACGTACGTGCCGTCGGGCAGGTCCGGCTTGAGGCCGACGGCCAGCCGGGCGCTGCTCCCCCGGGGTGGGTGGTGCGCCCGTCGTCGACGCGCTTGGCCTGGGCGTCGAAGACGCGGACGGCGCCGAAGTTGCCCTCGACGGCCTCGCTGAAGCGCAGCACGATCTCGCGCGGCTGGCTCTTCAGGGTCGCGCCGCGCTGCGGGATCGTGTCGACGAGCAGCGCGTGGGCAGACGCGGCCGACGGTGTCAGGAGCAGCCCTGCGAGCACCACGCCCAGCGCCGTCAGCGCTCGGCGGCTCACGTCACCAGGCCTCCTTGCGGGGGGCGTCCGGTGGCGAAGCGCCCGCATCGCCCGCCGGGCGGCCGGCGTCTGCGCCGCCTGCCGCCGCGGTGCGCCGGCGGCGGCGCACGACCACCACCGCCGCGCCGCCGAGCAGGACCAACGCCGCGAGCGCGACGTACGCACCGGCCGGCGCACCGGGTCCCGTGCCTCGCCAATAGAGCTCACCGGCGATCGCGCCGGTGGCGCCCTGCGCCTGCACCGGGACGCTCCAGTCGAAGATCTTCGTTCGCTTGGCCTTGTCGGTGACCTGCTCGGGCGTGCGCTTGGCCATCCAGTGCATGCGGTGGTCGTGGAACTCGTAGCGGCCGGTGCGCGCGACGGTTCTCCACTGCGGCGTGGCGCCGGCCTTCGCCGACGCGGGCACCTTCGTGCCGTAGAAGCGGTCCTGGTTGAGGTAGTACGCCGGCGATCGCAGGTTGACCTCGACCTTGCCGCCGGGGCTCATGCGGATGTACGGCTCCTCGTTGTAGCCGTCGATCGTGACGGTCTGCCGGCCCGTGTTCTGGACCCCGAGCCGGTCGTCGCCGTTGAGCACCTCGACGCCGAAGCCGGCGATCGCCGGCGTGACGCCGCGTACGAGCGATTCGTAGTCCGGGCTGCCCTCGTGGGCCGATGCGAAGCTGGCGGGGATGCCGACCGTCAGCGCGCAGAGCGCGGCCGCGGCAGCGGTGCGACGGGCCATCGGGGCCCTCCTTCTCGTGGATCGAAGCTCGGCTCCGACCCGGAGGGCCGAAGCGTCCTAGACGGTCAGCGCAGGACGCGCCGGCGGCGGCGGGCGCACGGCGAGCGAGAACGCGATCAGCCGCCCGCCGCGCGGCAGGCGGTGCCGCGGGCGGCCGCCGGCCGGTGCCAGCACCTGCGCGGCGCGGCGCCTGACGACGACGAACGCCGCGGCGAGCCGGGCGAGGCGCTCCTCGCCGACGTAGCGGCCGGCCAGCAGCGGCAGCGCAAGCGCGAGCGCCGGAACGGCGAGCAGCACATCGCTGTGGACGCCGACGAGCGTGAGGCAGGCGAGCAGCAGCGTGAGCGCGGCGAGGCCGAGGAGAAGCCGGGGATCGCGCCGGGTCATGGACGTGCCATCGTGCCTGACGAGCGTGCCGGCGGCAAGCGCCTGCCCTCTGGGCACGGTCGGCCTGCCGCTGAAACCGGTTGCGCCGAGGCGGCGCGGGCTGCTATATGTTCCGATCCTCATGAGGGGTCTGTCATTCAAGCACGGTCGCGCGGCGGCCCTGGCCACGCTCCTCGCGCTGGCGGCGGTGTTCGCCGCGATGGCCCCCGGCGTCGCGCTGCTGCTCGCTCCCGCGGGCGTGCTGCTCGCGGCGCTGCTGCTCGGCTTCACCCCCGGTGAGCGGCTGATCGAGCGGATGCGGGCGCGGCGCGTCAGGCCTGCGGTCCGTCGCGCACCGCGCAGCCTGGCCACGCTTCACATCGACGTCGTCGTGCGCCGGGTGACCTCGCTCGCCGGCTCGGCGCTCGCGATGCGCCCGCCGCCGGCCGCCCTGGCACTCACCAGCTAGGGCGCCCCTGGTCCGTCGTGGACCGGCCTCGCGCCCGGTCCACCTCGTCGATCCAGGAAGGAGGGCGCCAGTGCGCCCCTTGTCGGTCCTCGCGACGCGTCCGTGTGCTGCGGGCGTCGCACTCATCCGCAGATCTGCCGGCGCAGCGGTCGCGCCGCTCGCGCTGAGCCTGGCACTGTGCCCGGCTGCGCTGGGCGCCGCGCCGGCGCCGTGCGGCGGCGCTGCGCAGATCTCCGACGACGTCGGCGACGGCCACCACGCCAACACCGACGTCACTTCGGCCTGGTTCTCCGAGCAGGCCGGGCGGCTGCAGGTCGTCGTCAAGGCCCAGAGCGGCGATTGGGTGCCCGCCCACGAGGACTCCGAAGCGGCGGGCTGGGCGGTCATCTTCACCGTCGCCGGCCAGCAGCGCTACGTGCGCATCGAGGGGCCGCGGGTGGGACCTGCCCGGTATGACCATGGCACGTGGACGCTCGCGGGCGGGTTCGCGAGCGCCGGCCCGACGTCCGGCGAGACCGTCCCCGGCCCCGGCGGGACGGTCACGATCGACGTTCCCGCCGCCTCGGGAGGGCTGCCCGGCGCGCTGCTCGCGCGGCCGTTCGTCCTGACCTACGACGGCATGTCGTCACCGGCCGCGCCGCACTGGGTCGATCGCGCGCCCGGCGGCGTGGGACCGGCCGAGGCGGCGTTCGGTGCCGACTACGTGGTCGGCTCCTGCCAGGCAGGCCTCCCCGGCGCGCCCGGCGGGCCCGGCGCCGGCGAGGCGCCCGGCGATGGCACGACGCCGCGAACGACCGGGGTCGTCCTCAACGCGCCCAGGCGGCTGACGGGCGGCGGCCGGGTGCGCGCGACGGGCCGCATCGTCCCGGCCCGCGGCGGCGTGAGGGTGCGCATCACCGCGAAGCCCCGCCACTCGCGCAGGGCGGCGGTCGTCCGGTCCGTCAAGACGCTCAGCGACGGCAGCTTCGTCGCCTCCATGCCCCTCTCGGAGAGCTCGACGATCACCGCTCTCGCCGACGGGATCAACGCGCAGACCCGTTCGGTCACGGTGCGTTCGACGGTGCGTCTGACGCTGCGCCGGCTCGCCGACGGCAGGACGTCCGGCCGCGGCGTCGTCAGCCCCCGCCTGCCCGGCCGCGTGCTGCTGCTGCGCACGAACGCCGTCGTGCCCTCGGCCGCGGCCGTCGTGCGCAACGGCCGCTTCCGCTTCCCCACCAAACGTCGTGCTTCCGGCCGCTACCAGGCCGTCTTCATCCCGTCCGGCGGTCGCGCCGAGCGGTCCACCTCAAGGACAGGAGTCGTTCGATGATCCAGCTGCGCAAGCCCAGTGCCGTCGGGGCGGCGATCGCCGCCGCGGCGCTCGCCCTCCCCGCCGCCGCATCGGCTCACCCGTCGGTCTACGTCACGTCGGCTCCGGCCAACTGCACCGCACCGGCCGCGCCGTACACCGCCGCGCAGTATCTCGCGACGTGCACGACGGAGACGCGCTACGTGTTCACCAACCACGGCAACACGTACCTGCTGCGCGAGTCCAACGGCAAGACCACCGGCGGCGCGATCAGCTACGCGCATCGCCCCGGCGGCGCCACCGGCCTCGCCGCGGCGTCCAACTACAACGTCTTCGGCCTGCCGCCGGTCGGCCCGACGACCGGCGCCCAACCACACGCGACGTGTGACGTCCCGGCGCTGACGGCGCCGGCGGTCATCCGCAGCTGGCAGGGCACCGATCCGTTCTACGCGTACGTCCCGTTCCAGTCCACGGCGGTCGGCGTCGACGACAGCGCCGCCACGTGGCTCGGCGTCGTCCAGACCGCAACGGGCGTGGACCTCGCCGCGATCGCCGACACCGACGCGGCACGCGAGGCCGCGTGCGAGGCGCTCCCGGGCGCGGGCGCGGGCTCGTACGTGCCCGCCGATGCGACGCAGAACACGCTCGCGTCATGGTCGAGCGGCCAGGTACATGCCGCGACGGAGCCGCTCGAGCACGAGATCGCCCGGCAGAACACGGAGATCGGCGCGCTGAGCGCTGTCGGCACAGACAGCGCCACCCAGATCGCGGCCCTGAGCCGCGAGGTTGCCGACCTGAAGCTCGCGCTGCGCAACCTCAAGCTCACGCTGCCCGCGAGGATCCCCTCGCGTGCCGCGCTGACGAAGAGCGGGATCGCGCTCACCGTTGCCGGTCCGGCGGGTCGGTCGATCCTCGTCCGCTTGAAGATCAGCGAGCCGGCGGCGAGGAAGCTGCGCCTGCGGTCGCGCATCCTCGCCGGCAGGAGCGTCAAGCTCGACGGACAGGGTGCTGCGAAGGTCACGCTGAAGCCCACGACGGCTGCGGCCGCCGGCTTGAGGCGGGCCAAGAGCGGACTCGAGATCGCCGCGGAAGCCACGTCGGGCGACCGCCACAACCTCGTCAGCGCCAGGATGCGCGGCTGACGGCACGGGCGCCGGGTTGTCCCCGCGGCCCGGCGCCCCGTTGCTTCTTCCACCAGAGAGGACAATTCCCGTGCGAACGCAGCGCATTGCGCTCATCCCGATCCTGGCGGCCGTGCTTGCCCTCGCCGGCGCGGCGGTCGCGATCGCCCACACCGACGTCAAGTCGACGAGCCCCGCCAGGAATGGCGTGGCGAAGACATCGATCAGCCGCGTGACCGTGACGTTCACCGGCGCGCTGCGGCGCGGCACGCTGCGCGTCACCGGCCCGGGCGGCAAGGTCGTGTCCAAGGGCGCAGGGGGCCGCGACCCGCGCAACATCAACCGCCTGCTGACCGGCCTCAAGGGCGGGCTGAGGGCGGGCTCCTACAAGGCGAGCTGGACGATCTCCGCCGCCGACGGGCACCACCAGCACGGCTCGTTTCGCTTCCGGCTGAAGCGATGAGACGGCCGATCCGCATGCCGCGCCGCGGCGCGGTTCGCCACGATCATCGTCGCGGCGGGAGCCGCGGTGGTGCCGGTCGCCCAGGCCGGGCGCGCACATCCAGGTGCGCCCGGCGCAGGCGGCGCCCGGCGATCCGGTGCTCTGGACGGTGCTCGTGCCGTCCGAGCAGGAGTCCGGCACGCGGCAGGTCGAGCTCGCGATCCCGAAGGACGTCCTGCCGTTCTCGTTCGAGGACGCCCCGGCCTGGACGCGGCGGCTGCGCAAGAACGCCGACGGCTCGGTCAGCTCGGTCGTCTGGCGCGGCGGGACGCGTGGCGACGGTCTGGCCACGTTCCGCTTTCTCGCCTCCACGCCGGAGCGCGAGGGCGAGCTGGCCTGGAAGGCGATCCAGACCTATCGTGACGGCGCGATCGTGCGCTGGATCGGCTCGGCCGCCAGCGAGCAGCCGGCCTCGATCACGACCGTCGCGAAGTCCGTCCCGCGCGAGAACGCCGGTGGCGAGGGCGGTGCCAGCGCCGCGGTTTCCTCCCCGTCAGCCGCGACGGCGCCTGCCGCCCCGGATGCGGGTGATGATGATGGCCCGGACTGGCCCGCGCGCGGGCTCGGGCTCGCGGCGCTGGCCGTTGCCGCCTTCGCGGCGGTCGCCGCCCGCCGGCGGCGCACCGCGTGATGACCGGCGGCGCTCATGCGGACGGGCGACGACGGGCGCCGTTCACCCAGCCGTGAGGCGGCGGGGATGGCACGAAGTCCCCGATATGCGCTGACATGCTGTCGTTCGTCAGCCGAATCCCGAAGTGCGACCGGTTCATCCGAAACCATCACGCAACTCCCCTATTGCGGTGCGGCGGCGAGTCCCGCATGGCGGCCTTGACATCGCGGGATTTCAATTCGGACGGATCAACCGGACGGCGGCGAGGCCGCGCCGCTGTGCTCGAGCGCCGGCGCTCGCGTCCGTCGCCGACGGACCGTCTCCGAGACCCGCCGGAGCATCCACGGCCGGTGTGCCGAACATGTATCGCTCCGCGTGCACGATTTGACACGCCATGGCCCCGACGCGAGGTGCGACGCGATGACGCGCCGAGTGCGGATACCGCACCGGGCCGCCTCACAGGCGGACTGGCCGCTGTTGTCCGTGGACGGGGCGGTGTGGCGAATGGTTCGCGACCGGCGCGAACCAGCCGCCACACCATCGCTGCACGCGCAGGCATCGCGCTCCGCCTCTGTGCCGCGCCAGCGACGGCAGTTCCGGCGCCAACCGGCGCAGTCGCGGATGGGCGGCCTACGCGGACGATCCTCTGGGACCTCCTCTTCTGCGCCTGCGCAGCGATGACGGCACTCGGCGCAAATCGAGCTGAGGTGATCGCCCCAGTCTCGCCGATCGCCGGGGCTCGCCCGGCGTAGGCAATCGATCGGCTTCATGCTCTGGAGGTGGCGATCGAGAGCGATGCGATATGGATGGTCGGCGGCATTGGTGTTGAGCGGCCGCGGGTCGGCCGGTTCGCTACCCGTCATGACACAACACACCCTCCGACATCCCGCCCGTCTGGTCGGCGTCCTCGCGACGCTGGCGATCCTCGGGTCCGGCGCCACCCCCTCCGCCATCGCCAGGACCGAGCAGCGGCCCGATCTCGCGCGTCACTTCGCCGCCGCGAGCACGACCGGGACGATGGTGGTCCGGCAGGAAGGCGGCGCTCGGGAGTCGAGCGTCGTCGTCGACGCCGCGCGCAGCCGTCGCCGATACCTGCCGTCCTCCACGTTCAAGATCCCCAACGCCCTGATCGCGATCGACCGCGGCGTCGTCTCAGGCGCCGATCAGCCCTACCCCGGCCCGAATCCCAACTTCGAAGTCGACGGCGCGCCGCTGCTGCCGACCGCCTGCGAGGGCGACCTGACGCTGGCGACCGCATTGGCATCGTCGTGCATCCCGATCTTCCAGCGGATCGCCCGCCAGGTCGGCCTGGCGACGTACGTGCGGTACGTGCGCGCGCTGCGCTACGGCAACCGCCGGGTGCGCGACGCGCCGCTGGATGCCTTCTGGCTGCAGGGCCCGTTCGGGATCTCCGCCCGCGAGCAGGTGTCGTTCCTCGAGCGGCTGCGGCGACGTGCGCTGCCGCTCTCGCGTCGCGCGATGACCGAGGTGCGCGACATGCTGCTCGTCGAGCGGCGCGACGGCGTGGAGCTGTACGCCAAGAGCGGCTACGTCTTCACCACCGTGCCGCGCGTGGGCTGGTGGGTGGGGTGGGTGCAGCGCGGAAGGCGCACGTGGACCTTCGCGCTGAACCTCGACATCACCCGCCCGGAGCACCTGGGCGCACGCGCGCAGGTCGGGCGCGCGATCCTCGCCGACCTCGGAGCGCTGGGGCCGTGAGGCCTCGCACCATCGCGCCGCGGACCGTCGCGACGGTGGGCTGAGGGGCCTGCGGTTGGACCTCCTCCGGCACCTGCAGTACTTCGTGGTGGTGGCGGAGGAGCTGCACTTCGGGCGTGCCGCCGACCGGCTGCACATGGCCCAGCCGCCGCTCAGCCAGCGCATCCGTGGGCTCGAGCGCGAGCTGGGCGTGCAGCTGTTCGCGCGCACGTCGCGGCGCGTCGCGCTGACTCCGGCCGGCCGCGTGCTGCTCGACGAGGCCCGCGGGCTGCTGGCGGATGCCGAGCAGGTCCGCGCGCTCATGCAGCAGGTGCGCGATGGCCGGGCCGGCGAGCTTCGGGCCGCCCTGCCACCGGGTCTGCGGGCGTCTGTGCTGGCCGCGATTCTGGGCGCGTTTCGCGATCTGCGGCCGCATGTGCGACTCGACCTCCGCGAAGCGCCGTCGGCCGAGCAGCTGCGCGCACTGCGCGACCGCGCGCTCGACGTGGCGCTGCTGCTGCATCCCGTGCTCGACCCGCAGATCGCCACCGGTCCGGTACTCGAAAAGGACCTCGGGGTGCTGCTGCGCGCCGACAGCGACCTCGCCGGCGAGACCGAGGTCGATCTCGGCGCCCTGCGCGACGGCGCGCTCGTCGTCTTCCCGCGTGCGGCCGCACCCGAGGCCTACGATGCGCTCCTGGACACGTGCCGGGCCTACGGGTTCGTCCCGGGCGAGGTGCACGAGGCGGTGCGTCAGGAGTTCGGGCTCGGGCTCGTCATGGCGGGGGACGCCGTCGCGCTCGGCGAGCGGCCCGAGCACGAACGCGACGGTGTGACGTGGAGGCCGCTGGCCGGCCGGCCGCTACGCCTCGCGTTATCGACGGCGTGGCGAGCGGATGCCCCCGCGATCGCCATCGCCGCCTACACGGACGTCGTGATCGAGACGCTGTGCAGCCAGGCCGAATGGCAGCGAGCGCGCGAAGACCGCATCCCGGTCACGCGCTTTGCGCCGCGGCCGTCGTCGGGAGCGCTGTCGTGAGCGCAGCGGCGGAGCAGATCCGCCGGACGTTCACGCGCGCCGGGGCCGTCGGACGCGCCCACATCGTCGACCTCGCCGACGAGACCCGTGCCGTGTCCGTCGATCCCGACACGCAGGTGACGATGGCGTCGGTCTTCAAGCTCGCGGTCCTGGCCGAGCTGCATCGCGCCGCGGACGCCGGGAACGTCGACCTGCGGCGCCGTTTGACCATCCGGGGCGACGGCCGCGGGCTGACCGGCATCTCGCAGATGCGCGATCCGGTCGAGATGTCGCTCGCCGACCTGGCCCAGGCGATGATGACCATCAGCGACTGCGCGGCGGCCGACGCGCTCTTCGACCTCTTGGGCGACGAGGCCATCAACGCCAACCTGCGGCGCCTCGGCCTTCAGCGCACGGCCGTGCACGGCTGCTGCCGTGACGTCTTCGACGCCTTCTCGCCAGACGACCTGGTCCCGACAACGCCGCGGGAGATGACCGGGCTGCTTGCGGCGATCTGGTCGGACACAGCCGCCGGCGCCGCCGCCTGCGCCGAGATGCGCCGGGTCATGCGGTTGCAGGTATGGCCGCACCGCCTCGCCTCGGGCTTCCCCGACGACACCGTCCGTGTCGCGGGCAAGACCGGCACGCTCCCGCGGATCCGCAACGAGGTCGGCGTCGTCGAGTACGCCGACGGCGGCCGCTACGCGGCCGCGATCTTCACGACGACGGACAGCACGGCCTCCACGCTGCCACACGTCGACGCGGCGATCGGCGCCGCGGCGCGCATCGGCGTCGACGCCCTGCGCCGGGCGCACGCGTAGCCGACCGCGCGCCCTGGTCCTCAGCACGCGAATGCCGGATGCGAGCGGCTTGGAAGCCTTCCGACGCCCCGATGGAGCTCTACCTCCAGTCGGTCACGCGGGAGTCGCGTACGCCGTGACTGGTGACGACGTACGACCCGACCAATTCGGGCCACCCGCTGTCCTCGCCCGCCAGTGGCGCTATGCAGGGGTCCCAGATGATGACCTCCTCCGCGGCCCGTGCTGAACGATCTGTGGCCCCCGATCACGTTCCCCGAACGGCCTCTGTTCTGCCCGGAAGCGACTGCACTACCGCGATCAGACGAAGCAACGCGCTCCTTGCCCGACGGCGTTCAGCACGCGAGGTCGGGACGTCCTTGTAGCGGATACTCCGGGTCCCAACTGAACGAGGCGTCCTCGGCGAGTACGCCCTCGCCCGGGACGTAGTTGACTTCCAGTCGGATCCCCTCAGGGTCGAGAAACGACAGTGAGTAGTACCCGGGCGCCCAAGGCCCCGCTTGCGGCGGCCTGACGACCTCGCCTCCATGCTCCTCAGCAATGAGTGGATGGCGGCGTCAACGTCTTCTCGCCCGCGGACCCGCCAACACAGGTGGTCGAGACCCGGTCCGCCCTCGACATGACGTTGCCGGTGCAGTGCGCAAGCACCGGGCGGATCGCCGAGGCGGTACGACCACCGACGAAGTACACGAAGCCATCATCGCGATGCACGCATTGCAAGCCCAGCTGAGGCTCATAGTCGCGCCCGTCCCCCCCGCAGTCGAGGCCGACATCCGTACCCCTGGCCTGCTGGTGCACGTCGCGGCCGAGCCTGACGACGGCTTTCTGATCTTCGACGTGTTCGAATCTCAGGAAGCGTTTGACGCGTTCCGCGCGATTGCCGGTCCGATTGCTGCCGAGGCGGGGGTGGAAGAACCGCCGAGGCCTTCCCGCTGCACACATACGTCTCGATCTGAGAGGCCTGACTCGCGCGGATGTCGCGCGAACGCCGGTGATGTGTCTCGCGGCACAACCGAGTGCCTCGTCCCGCCCGGCTCAGACGGGCGACCACTTCTCCAGCGCGCCGGCGACCTTGGGCGTCCACCAGTCGAGCTCGGCCTTCGCCGCGGCGACCGCCTCCTCGCCGCGGCCCAGCGCGATCGGCAGCGTGAGGTTGCATCCGAGCTGGACGAGGCCGCCGATGAGCGCGAGCTCCATGGCCTTCTCGTCGAAGCGCTCGCCGTAGAGGGAGCGGAAGTCAGAGATCACCTCATCGCGCGAGACGTCAAAGCGCCTGGCGTCGAAGACCAGGAACGAGGCGAGTTCGACGGCCGCCGGCGCGCTTCCGGTCCGCTCGCCCCAGTCGACGAGGACGACCCGGTCGTCGGAGAGCCCCAGGTTGTTCAGCCGCACATCACCATGGATGAGGGTCGGCTCACAGGCGTCGAGCAGCTTCGCCAGCCGCGCGGGCTGCTCGGCCAGCGCGCGGATCGCGGTGGCGATCTCGCCGGGCACGAGCTCGTCGAAATGCTCCCAGGAGCGCAGGATCAGGTCTCCCGCCCGTTCCCCGCGGTCCTGCTCGCGCCGGCCGGTCGAAGGGGAGAGCAGGTTGTAGCGGTCCTCGAGCGTGCAGAGGTCGTCGAAGCGCTCACCCCAGAACGCGAGGTGCATGTCGGCCAGCGCCGCCAGGACGCGCCGCACCTCGGCTCGACCCAGCCGGCGGTCGCCTCCCACCAGATGCGCCGAGACGTCGCGCATGAACACGCTCCAGCGGTCCCCCGCGTGCTCGGCCGCGACCGTCGCATGGTCGATCGTCGCGGGGAGGCGATCGAAGAGCCCCCGCGCCCACATCTTCACGACGCGGCCGTCGTCGCCCGTCGCCCGCGAGATCCAGTCCCACTCCGGGGAGACCTCCTTGCGGATCAGCTCCCGCCCGTCGCGCAGGGTCACGCGCTCGAGGGTGTTGCCGGATGCGCCGGCCGACCCCAGTGGCTCGCGAGCGACGATCTCATCGCAAAGAAGAGCCATCACGGAGCTCACGGCCGTGCTTCGAGGATGAGGTTGAACGGGGTCTCGGTCGCGCGCCGGAAGCGCGTGAAGCCGGCCTCCGTGACGACGGCGCGCAGGCGGGCCTCGCCGGCCTGTGCGCCGAGCGCGAGCCCGACCTCCTGGGCGCGCGAGGCCGGCGTGCAGATCATCGTCGATGCGGAGTAGAAGATCCGGCCGACCGGGTTGAGGTTCTCCTCGGTGCGATCGCCCGCCATCGGCTCGACGATCAGCCAGTTGCCATCCGGCGCGAGGGACGCCAGCACGTGCGCCGCGGCACCGACGGGGTCGCCCATGTCGTGCAGGGCGTCGAAGACGCAGACGAGGTCATAGCCCTCGCCGGGGAAGTCCTTGGCGCTGGCCACCTCGAAGCGCACGCGGTCGCCGACCCCCGCGCGCTCGGCGGCCCGACGCGCCGCCTCGACCGAGGCGCTGTGGTAGTCAAAGCCCACGAACTGCGAGCGCGGGTAGGCGTTGGCCATCACGATCGTCGAGGCGCCGTGCCCGCAGCCGATGTCCGCGACGCGCGCGCCGGCCTGCAGCTTCGCCTCGACGCCGTCCAGCGCGGGCAGCCACGACGGCACGAGGTTCGCGACGTAGCCGGGCCGGAAGAACAGCTCGGTTCCGCAGAACAGGTCGCCGTCGTGCTCGTGCCACCCCAGGCCCTCGCCGCGTGCGGAAGCGCTCGGTGACCTTGGGCTCGTCGCGCACGCACGACGCCGCGATGTAAAACGCGCCGGGCAGGAACGTCGCGCTGTCGGGGTCGGCGAGGCAGGCGGCCTGCTCCGGGCTCAGGAAGAAGCGCTCGCTGTCGGCGTCGTACTCGGCGTAGCCGCTGGCGGCCTGCGCGCACAGCCACTCACGCACGTAGCGCTCGTCGGTGCCCGTCCGCGCGGCGAGCTGCTTCGGGGGTGACCGGCTCGCCGTCGCTCATCGCGGCGTACAGCCCCAGCTTGTCGCCGATGAGCACGGTCGTCTGGTGCAGCGCCGCGCCGAGGTCGCCGGCGAAGCGCCCGATGAACTCCTGCAGCCGCCCTTCGTCGACGGCGGTGGCATCGGGGGTCATGGGTCCTCCCTTGAATTTGGCCGGGGTGAGGCTCCGATTTGGAGTCTTATGCGATAGACTAAACTCCGAATCGGAGGCTTTGTCAAGCCTGTCCCCAGCATGCCTGAACTCACGACCGTTTCCTACGTAGTTCTCGGGCTCGTCGGCGAGCACGGGGAGGGCGCGCACGACCTCGTCCAGATCCTGCGCCGTGGCAACGTGTACTACGCCGTTGCGCCGAGCCAGGTGTATGCCGAGCCCAAGCGCCTCGCCGGCCTCGGCTACCTGACCGTCCGCGAGGAGCCGGGCCGCACGACGCCGCGCAAGGTCTATTCGCTCACGGCCGCGGGCCGCAGGGCGTTGCGAGAGTGGATGTCGCAACCGACGGCGTTTCCCCGCATGCAGAACGAGGCCGCCGTGCGGATCATGTGCGCCGACATCGCACAGCCCCAGCGGGTGCTCGAGAGCGTGCGCGGCATGCGCCCCGAGATCGAGCGCGTGCTCGACTACGTCGCGGAGATGGAAAGGCGCGCCGAGGCCCTGCCGCATCGGCGTGCCAGCCTCGCTCTCAACAACTGGTTCGGACGCCGCTGGTGCGAGTTGCTGCTCGAGTGGCTCGACGAGGCCGAACGCGTGCTGGGCGACGAGGCCGATGCTTGAGCCGGCCGGGGCTCCCTCGGGTGTCGGCGCGCGCTGAGGCGCGCCTGATGGGACGAGCGGACGGACGGGCCGTCCGAGCGCAGCGACCACCAAACGGCTCGTTCCGGATTGGCGTGACGGCGGACGACGCGCCATCCGTCAGCCGGACATCGGCTTCAGCCGCGCGGGCAGCGTCACGAACGCGCCGAAGCGCTCCGCGGCGGCCCGCAGCGCCGAGTGCTGCTCGGCGCTCAGCCGGGTCGCGAGCGTCGCCTCGACGACGACCTCGCGGCGGCCGAGGACGCGCTTCCACGTGCCCACCGTCTCCCCGCCGATGACGATCGAGCGCGTCGGGAACTCGGCGCTCGCGCGGCCGTCCGGGTGGACGTAGCGCAGATCGCGGTAGGCGACGAGCATCTCGTCGTACGTCCCGAGCAGGTGGGCGTCCGACGACCGCGGTGGGTCGGCGGGGGCGTCCGCGCCGGCGATCCACGCTCGCCCGTCCTCGTCCTCCTCGACCGACAGCCGCGCGCCCGCCGCGGCCACCCCGGCCTTCCCGTCGGCGACGGTCAGCCCCGACCACCACGCGAAGTCGCGCAGCGTCGCCGGGCCGTGGCTCGTGAAGTAGCGCCGCACGAGCTCGGCGACGTCCGCCTCCCGCGAGCGCGCCGGCGCATCCGGCACGCGCCCTTCGAGCAGCAGGTACGTGTGCTGCTTGCCGCGACGCGGCCCGCTCGCGATCAGCCCGTCGATCTCGGCGTGCCCGAGCATGTGGGGCATCCGCTGGCCAGTCGTGTCGACGCCGGCCGCGACGAGCGCGGCGTTGAGCTCCTTGCGGGTCCGCGGCTCGCGGTCCGAGAGCGTCACGGCGAGCACGTCGTGCATGCGCGCGAAGGTGTCCGCGTCGAGCCCGAGCTCGCGGTAGCGCCCTGCGCCCTTGGCCTGGAGGCGCCCGCCGGTCAGCCGCAGCATCCAGCGCAGATCGGCCGCCGCGACGAAGTGCCACGTCGGGCGCAGCACGTGCGTGCGCAGGACCTCGCCGCGATCGCAGGCCGCCTGCACGTCGTCAGACGTGACATCGCCGACCCGCATGGCGAGCGACCACAGCGCCTCGGCATGCTCCTGCGCCTGCACCACGCCACTCCACGCCACGGCAGCGGCAACGTCCGCGAACGGCTCGCCCGTCAGCCGCTGCGCCGCCAGTCGCCGGCGCACGATCGTCAGCGGCTCGAGGAGCGCCAGCGCCTCACCCGCTACAGCTCGTGGGCCTCGTTGGAGCCGGCGGCGTCCTCGGCCTGCTCGGCACGGCGGCGCGCCGCGCCCTCGGGGTCGCGCTTGTCGCCGATCAGCGACGCGCCGATGCCGATCGCAAACGCCGCCGCGACGAGCAGGAGGTTCTGGACCGGCCCGATGTGGACCCACTCCTCGATGAGCAGCTTCACGCCGATGATCCCGAGGACGACGGCGATCGTCTCGTCGAGGTAGCGGAAGCGCTTGATCAGCCCTTCCACGAGGACGAAGAGCGCCCGCAGGCCGAGCAGCGCGAAGACATTGCCGGCCCAGATGATCAGGGGATCGCGGGTGATCGCGAACGCGGCCGGGATCGAGTCGACCGCGAAGGCGATGTCCGCCGCGACGATCGCCGCCAGGCAGAGGAAGATCGGGGTGACGTGACGGCGCCCGTCCTCGCGGGCGAACCAGTGCCCCCCGCGAAAGCCGTCGGTGACCGGGAAGACCGTCCGCACGCCGCGCACGACGAGGTTGCGGTCGGGGTCGACGTTCTCCCCGACCCCCTTGTAGATCCGGTAGGCGAGGACGAGCAGCAGGACGCCGAGCACGTACAGGACCGCATGGAACTGCTCGATGAGCGCCGTGCCCCCGAGGATCGCCAGGCCGCGCAGCGCGAGCGCCGCCATGATGCCCCAGAACAGCAGCCGCGGCCGGTGCTCGTGGGGCACGCCGAAGTACGCGAACAGCAGGATGAAGACGAAGAGGTTGTCGAGCGACAGCGAGCGCTCGATGAGGTAGACCGTGACGTAGTTGACGCCGTCCTCGCTGCCGTTGAGCGCCAGCACCACGCCGGTGACGGCGAGCCCGAGCACGAGCCAGCCGATCGACCAGCGCACGCTCTCGGCGAACGTCGCCTCGCGGCCGCGCGCGAAGAAGTGCAGGTCGAACCACAGCAGCGCGAGCAGCACCGCGACGAGCCCACCCAGTTCGTACAGGCCCACCTAGCGGCTCCCCGCCGGACGTCGCAGACGGCGCGCCACTACGCGTAGAAGAAGACGACGCCGAGCACGGCGTAGACGGCGAGCAGCTGGACGCCCTCGTACCACGTCGACTCGCCGTCGTGCGTGACGTGGTTGGCGATCAGGATCGCGAGCAGGACGGCGCCGAGCTCGAAGCCGTTGAACACGAGCGCCATCGGGTTGGGCCCGACGAAGAACGAGACGATCACGAGGACGGGCGCCGCGAACAGCGCGATCTGCGCGCTGGAGCCGATCGCGATGTTCACCGCGAGGTCCATCTTGTCGCGCGACGCGAAGTAGATCGCCACCCAGTGCTCGGCGGCGTTGCCGACGATCGCGACGACGATGAGGCCCACGAAGAACTCGCTGAGGCCGATCGCCTCCGAGGCCTCGGAGATCGAGCCGACGAGGATCTCGGACATGACGCCGACGGCGACGCCGGCGCACGCGAGCACGATGATGGACGTGCGCACCGTCCACGGGTTCTCCTCGACGTGCTCGTCGGCCCCGGCGGTCGGGTTGAACAGCGCCTTGTGCGAGCGCAGCGAGAAGAACAGCCCCGCGACGTAGGAGCCGAGCAGGATGAACGCGACGATGAGCGACATCTGCTCGAGGTCCGAGCCGAAGTCCACGCGCTCCTCGCCGACCTTCGGCAGCCCGCCGCCGGCGACGAGCTGGAAGATCGTCGGCATGACGAGCGCGACGGCGGCGAGCAGCAGCATCGAGGACTGCACGGCGGCGGCCGTCGGGTTGAACTTCTGCGTCGGCACCTTCAGGCCGCCGACGAGCATCGCGGCCCCCATGACGAGCAGGATGTTGCCGATGATCGAGCCGATGATCGACGCCTTGACGACCTCCTGCAGACCGGCGTTCAGCGCGAAGAAGGCGATGATCAGCTCGGGGGCGTTGCCGAATGTGACGTTCAGCAGGCCGCCGATGCCCGGGCCGGAGCGGTGCGCGAGCTCCTCGGTCGCGCGGCCCATGAGCGCGGCCGTCGGGACCACGCCCGCGGCGGCGGCGCCGAAGATGATCGCCGCCTCGGCGTGGTTGAGCTCGAGCAGGATCGCGATCGGGATGAACGGGACGAGCAGGTAGGGCCAGCCGGACCCGGACAGCAGGAAGCGGCGGGCCTTCGTCACCGCGCTGCCCGGTCGCTCTTGCGCCGGCGGGTCAGCCACGGGCGGCGGACAGGTGGCGAAGATCGCGGTCGGGCTCGATGCCCCACCGGCGGGCGACGGCGCCGAGGTCCTCGCTGAGCGGCCAGCGATCGGGGCGCGGCTCGCCGTCGTGATCGGGGTCGGCGCCCTTCAGCGACATGCTCCCGGTGTTGTCGCCGATCGTGCGGATCGCGGCGACCTCGTGCTCCTCGAGCCGCACCTCGCGCGGGGTGGCCAGCAGCTCGGCGCGCTTGTCCTCGATCGACCGCGCGGCGGGCCCGGGCTCCTGGATGAGCGTCGGCACGACGCAGGCCACCGGGTCGTGGGCCAGGCACCACTGCGCGGCGAGCTGCAGCAGCGTCAGGTCGTGGCGCTCGGCGATCGGGCGCAGGCGCTCGAGCTTCTCGGCGCCGGCCTGTACCCAGCCATCGGGGCGGAACGTGCGGTGATCGCCCGCCGTGAAGTCGTGGCCGGTCTTGACGTCGTCCCAGAACAGACCGCCGTAGTCGACGACGCGGGTCATCACGTCGACGTCGTGCTCGCGCGCGGCGCGCAGGCACAGCTCGGCCGGCCACGGCTCGAGCGGGTTGAGGATCACCATCGCCCAGTCGATCGACTCGCCGAAGCGCTCGAGGCAGTCGATGATGTCCAGCGTGAAGCCGTTGGCGGGACCGGGCGCGACGCCGAGGCGGCCGGTGAGGCCTTCGTCGCGCATGGCGCGCATCGCCTCCCAGACGGCGTCGCTCGTGTAGCCCGTGCGGTCGGGATTGTGCAGCAGCAGGAGGTCGAAGGCATCGATCCCGAGCCGCTCGAGGCTGCGCTCGGTCGCCATCCGGACGTAGCCGGCGTACTCCTCCGGCCCCCGCAGGCGCGGGTCGGTGAAGCGCGGGTAGCCCTTCGCGCCCTCGCGCTCGCCCTCGTAGAAGTCGTGTCCGATCGCGCCGATGACGCAGACGCTGTCGCGATCGGCTCCGGCCAGCGCGCGCCCGAGCAGGCGGTCGGCCTCGCCCGCGCCGTAGGCGTCGGCGGTGAGCACCGTGTCGAGGCCATCGCCGGGGGTGAGCAGCGCTTCGAGGCGCTCCTCGGCGATCGGCTCGCCGAAATGCAGGTAGCGGCCGCCGCTCCAGGTGCCGATGGCGGTGTGGGAGGGCGAGCGCATGCGCTTGAAGGGTACGTGGCCGCCCACTTCGGCAGCCGATCGCCGGCTGCCCGCGGGCAACGCGTCTAGTCAGCGAGCTCGGAGATGCAGCGCACGAGCGTCGCGGTGTTCTCGCCCGAGCCGGTGATGCACGCCAGGAACGCGCCGCCGGTGAGCGAGCCGCCCTTGCCCGTGAGGCCGTTGCCGATGCCGGTGATGAAGTCGCTGATGCTGCCGCCCGTCAGGTCGGCCAGCGGCTTCGCGTCCGCCGGCGCGGTGACGCTGAGCTTCGTCTTGTTGACGTCGGTCAGGCGCAGGCGCAGGTTGATCTTGCCGGCGTCGAGGCCCGCGATCGGCTTCTCGCCTTCGTCGAAGGCGAAGTCGATGCGGACCGCGAGCTGGCGCAGGATCTTGTCGTCGGTCCCGGTCCAGATGTCGACCTTGGCGGTCTTGACGGCGTCCTCGATCTGCTTGCGCAGCTTCGGGCTGAGCAGGTCGCCGGCGCCGCCCGAGCCGCCGGCCTTCGTCAGCAGCCGGTCGAGGTCCTCCAGCAGCTTGGCGACAGCGACGTTGGCGCTGATGCGCGTCGTGTCGACGCCGGCGACGCGCTCCTCGCCGCGCACCTGCGCGCCGCTGACCCAGCGCAGCGGGTCGATCCCCAGCGCCTTGAGGCCGGGCTGCTTGGAGTCGGCGGCGTCGGCGAGCCCCTCGCGCAGCGCGGTGACGAACTCGCGGTCGATCTTGTAGTCGGTCCCGTCGAGTTGCACGAACGCCGCCCGGCCGCTCGACAGCACGGTGCCGCGGTAGATCTGCCGGGCGAGGGTGGCCGCGAAGTCGACGTCGAAGTGGGGCAGCTGCCCACCCCCGGGAGACGAGAACGGGCCGTCGAGCGTCAGCTTGATCGGCCCGCCGAGCGCCAGCAGCCCCTTCGGGTCGAGCTGGAAGTCGACGTCCAGCCGGCCGTTGTCGATCGCCGCGGCGCCGCTTGCGAACGTCTGGTCGAGCAGCTGCTGTGCGCTCGCGTCTCCCTTCTCGTCGTCGTCGCCGCAGGCGGCCAGCAGCCCGCCGCACAGCAGCAGGCAGGTGAGCGCGGCGAGGAGATGGCGAAGCGATCGGGTCACGGAGAACACTCCTGATCGGGGCACGACCCCAGGATGACGCATCGATGTGCGGGAACGATGCGGATCCTGCGTGCAAGGACAACTGCAGCGGCGACGAGGGGTTCAACCTAGCATCGCTTCCGTGCGCCGGACCCCGATCGGGGGGCTCCTGCCCGCGCTCCTGCTCGCGCTGGTCCTCGCCCCCGCCGCTCCCGCTTCGCCGCTGACGACGCTGCGCCCCGACGGCACGACGTTCACGCGCGAGGACCCGACGCTGCCGGCGGCGGCGTCGTCGCTGCCCGCCGTGCGGACGCCGCGTGCGCGGACCCCGGCCGCTCCCGCACGCGGGCCGGCCGCACGCGCCGCGGCCGCCAGGCCGACCGTGCGCGGCGAGCTCGCGCGGATGCTCGCGGCCGGTGAGATCGACCAGCCGACGCATGACGCCAAGCGCGGGATCTACGTCAACGCGCTCGCGCTGCGCGGAAAGCTGACGGGAGCACGGCGCCTGGCGCTCGGCGCCGTGCTGCGCAACCTGGAGGACGTCGCGGCGACCGGCGGGCTCATCCCGTCGCGGCTGCCCGCCTTGTTCGAGACGGTGGCGCGCAACCGGCAGTGGTGGTCGAGCGGGCCGCTGCTGCGAAACGGCGCGCGCGTGAGCTTCGCGGGCAGCCGGCTCGTCTGGCAGTTCTACGCCGGCGAGGGGCTGCAGATCCAGTGGCTGGGCACGTTCGGCAAGGCCAACGGCCTCTGGCAGGGCGGCTACGACGCGTCGCTGCGCGCGTTGCTCGACGAGGCGCTGGCGCTCGCCTCCCAGCGGGCGGGCGGGATCGCCTGGGAGTACCTCTTCCGCTTCGACGGCGGCCGGCCGCCGTGGGTCAGCGGCCTCGCACAGGGGACCGCGCTGCAGGCGCTCTCGCGCGCGGCCGTGCGGTTCGGCGAGCCGCGCTACTTCGAGGCCGCCCGCGCGGCGCTGGGGATCTTCCGCGAGGCGCCGCCCGCCGGAGTGCGGGTCGCGACACCGGTCGGCGCGCACTACCTCATCTACTCCTTCGCGCCGAACCTCCGCGTGCTCAACGCGTTCACCCAGGCCGTCAACGGCCTGCACGACTTCGGCGTGCTCGCCAACGACGCCGAGGGACGCGGCCTGTTCGCGGCAGGCGAGGCGCAGCTGCGCGCCGAGCTACAGGAGTACGACACCGGCGGCTGGTCGCGCTACGCCCTCGGCGGCCGCGACGCCGACGTGAGCTACCACACGCTCGCGCGGGACTTCCTGCGCAACCTCTGCGAGCGCCTGAACGAGGACGCGGCGCGAGCAGCAGCGCCGCCCGCCGCGCCGCCGCCCAGCGCCGGCGGCGGCACGCCCGCCGTGCCCGGGGCGGTGACGCCGGCGGCCACCCTCGACCCCGCGCCGTACTGCGCGGCCGGCGATCGCTGGACGCAGTACCTCACCCGCCCGCCCGTCGTGACGCTCGTCTCGCGGCGCGCGCGCGGCGGCAAGCCGGCGACGCTCAAGCTGTCGGTCTCCAAGCCGTCGAACGTCACGCTGCGCGTGCGCCGCGGCGGCCGCACGGTGATCGTGCTCGGCGGGCAGCTCGGCAGCGGCGTGCGCACGCTGCGCTGGCCACGCCCTCCGCGCGCGGCGGCGAGCTACAAGGTCCTCGTGCACGCGCAGGACCTCACGGGCCGCAAGGCCACCGGCGAAGCGACGCTGAAGGTCCTCAAGGCGCGGCGCACCAAGCGAGGCTGACGCTCCCCTGATCGGTTAGGGTGGCCTTCGTAGGGTTGCCTAACCAGGGAGGCTGGGCTCGCACATGAAGGTTCTCGGTTCGTTCATCGCAGTGCTGGCCGCGGCCGGCCTGCTCGTGGCATGCGGCGGTTCGGACTCCGACGAGCTGACGATCTACAGCGGACAGCACGAGCAGACGATGGCCCTGCTGACCGACGATTTCACGAAGCGCACCAAGATCGAGGTCAAGATCCGCCGCAACAGCGAGTCCGCGCTCGCGAACTCGATCCTGCGCGAGGGCTCCGCCTCGCCGGCCGACGTCTTCGTCACCGAGAACGCGCCGGCGCTGACCGCCGTCCAGCGCAAGGGCCTGCTCGCCAAGGTCCCGGCCCCGGTGCTCGCCAAGACCCCGGCTCGCTACAACAGCACCAACGACGACTGGGTCGGCATCGCCGCGCGCTCCATGACGCTCGTCTACGACCCGGCGAAGATCAAGGCCGCCCAGTTGCCGGCGAAGCTGACCGAGCTCGCGGGCCCGGAGTGGAAGGGCAAGATCGCCTTCCCGCCCGGCGCGTCGGACTTCCAGCCGCTCGTGACGGCGCTGGAGAAGCTCGAGGGACCGGAGGTCGTCGCCTCGTGGCTGGCCGGCATGAAGCGCAACGGCAAGCTCTACGACGGCAACGTCGTGATCATCCGCGCCGTCAACCGCGGCGAGATCGCGGCGGGCCTCGTCGACCACTACTACTACTACCGCACGCGCGACGAGCTCGGGGCCGCGAAGACGACCGCCAAGCTGCACTACTTCGCGCCCGGTGATCCGGGCGCGCTGCTGGACATCTCCGGCGCGGGCGTACTGAAGTCCAGCGACCAGGCCGACGAGGCCCAGAAGTTCCTCGCCTACCTCGTCTCGGAGCCCGCGCAGGAGATCATCGCCACGAGCGAGAGCTATGAGTACCCGATCGCCTCCGGCGTGCAGACCAAGCGCGACATCAAGCCGTTCTCGGAGCTCAAGCCCCCGAAGATCAGCATCGACGAGCTCGGCGACGGGCGCGGCGCGCTGCGCCGGCTCGAGGACGCCGGGCTGCTCTGACGCCGATGAGCCGGCCGGTGCCCCGACGATGAGCAGCGCGGCGATCGGCATCCCCCGTCGCCGGCGCGCCGCGCGCCGCGCCGGTGCGCCGAGCGTGCTGCTGGGGCTCGGGCTGCTGACCGCCGCGCTGTCGCTCATCCCGCTCGTCTTCCTCGGCCTCGAGGTCCGCCACATCGGGCTCTCGGAGGTCCAGCGGCTGCTGCTGCGCTCGCACGTCGGCCATCTCCTGGGCAACACCCTCGGGCTCGTGGTCGCCGCGAGCGTCCTCTCGGCCGCGGTCGGGATCGCCGCCGCGTGGTGCATCGAGCGCACCGACATCCCGTTCAGGCGGCTGTGGATGGTGGTGCTCGTCCTGCCGCTCGCCGTCCCCGAGTTCGTCTCGAGCTTCGGCTGGATCTCGTTCTTCCCCTCGATGCACGGCTTCTGGGGCGCGCTGTTCGTGACGGTCCTGGCGTACTTCCCGTTCGTCTTCCTGCCTGCTGCGGCGGTGCTGCGGGGCATCGACCCCGCGCTCGAGGAGACCGGGCGCAGCCTCGGGCTGAGCGCGTGGGCGACCTTCTGGCGCGTCACGATGCCGCTGCTGCGCCTGCCGGTGCTCGGCGGGATGCTGATCATCGCGCTGCATCTGCTCGCCGAGTACGGCGCGTTCGCCCAGCTGCGCTTCCCGACGTTCGCCACCGAGATCTACGCCCAGTACGAGGTCGGCTTCAACGGCGCGAGCGCGGCGCTGCTGTCGCTCGTGCTCGTCGCGCTGTCGCTGCTGTTCCTCGTGGGCGAGCAGTTCGCCCGCGGCCGTGCGCGCTATGCGCGGATCGGCAGCGGCGCGCAGCGCACCCGCGTGCGCGTGGCGCTCGGCCGGCGCACGCCGCTGGCCGTCGGAGGCCTCGGCCTGCTCGGCGCGCTGTCGCTCGGCGTGCCGCTGGCAGCGCTCGTCTACTGGGTCCTGCAGGGCAACTCGTCGACGCTGCCGGATGCGTCGGTGATCGACGCGACGATCACCACCATCGAGCTGGCGGCCGGCGCGGCGCTGCTGACGGTCGCCCTTGCGCTGCCGGTCGCGCTGCTCGCGATCCGCCATCGCGGCGTCGCGACCGGCCTGATCGAGCGCTCGACCTACGTCGCGCGCGCGCTTCCCGGGGTCGTGATCGGCCTCGCGCTCGTCTCCTTCAGCATCCGCAGCGCCCCGGGGCTCTACCAGACCGTGGCCCTGCTCGTGGTCGGCTACGCGATCCTCTTCCTGCCGCTCGCGCTGATCGCGATCCGCGGCCCGGTCGCGCAGCTCACGCCGCGCATGGAGGACGTCGCGCGCAGCCTCGGGCTCGGTCCGCTGCGCGCGTTCGCCCGCACGACGCTGCCGATGCTGCGGCCCGGGCTCGCCGCGGCCGCCGGCCTCGTCTTCCTGTCGACGGTCACCGAGCTGACCGGCACGTTGCTGCTGCGACCGACCGGCACCGAGACGCTGGCGACCCAGTTCTGGTCCTACGCCGGCAACCTCGCCTACGGCGCCGCCGCGCCGTACGCGGCCATCATGGTCGCGATCTCCGCCGTGCCCGCCTATCTGCTCATCCGTAGGCTGGACATCTCCGGCTCATGAGCGCGATCAGCATCACAGACGTCAGCAAGTCCTACGGCACCGTATCGGTGCTGCGCGGAGTCGATCTCGAGATCGCCAGCGGCACCTTCGCCGCCGTGCTCGGCGTCTCCGGCTGCGGCAAGAGCACGCTGCTGCGGCTGCTCGCGGGCTTCGACGCGATCGACGCGGGCGAGATCGAGATCGGCGGGGTGCTCGTCGACGACGCCGTGCGGCACGTGTCGCCCAACCATCGCCGGGTGGGCTACGTGCCGCAGGAGGGCGCGCTCTTCCCCCATCTCGACGTCCGCGCCAACGTCGCGTTCGGGCTGCCGCGCGCCGAGCGCGGCGGCGGGCGGGCCGACGAGCTGATCGCGCTCGTCGGGCTCAGCGGCCTGCAGCAGCGCCGCCCGCACGAGCTCTCCGGAGGCCAGCAGCAACGCGTCGCCCTCGCCCGCGCCCTCGCGACGAAGCCCGACGTCGTGCTGCTCGACGAGCCGTTCTCGGCGCTGGACCCCGAGCTGCGCGCGAGCATGCGCGCCGAGGTGCGGGCAACGCTCAAGTCGCTCGGCACGACGACCGTGCTCGTCACGCACGACCAGGAGGAGGCGCTGTCGTGTGCCGACACGGTCGCCGTCCTGCGCGACGGGACGATCTCGCAGGCCGGGACGCCGCGTGAGCTGTACCTGTCGCCGCGCAACGCCGAGCTGGCGTGCTTCCTCGGCGAGGCGAACATCCTGCCGGCGCGCCTGGAGGCGGGACGGGCGCAGACACAGCTCGGCGCGCTTGCACTGCGCGCCCCGGACCCCGACCCCGCCCCACGCGAGGGCGTCGTCGTCCTGCGCCCGGAGGAGCTCGTGATCGCCGCCGCCAACGGCGCCGCGGCGAACGCCGTCGTCACGCGCGTGGAGTACTACGGGCACGATGCGCGCATCGAGCTGCGCTGCGACCATCCCTCCGGCGACTTCTGCCTCGTCGCCCGCACCACCGGCATCGACGCTCCCGAGGTCGGGCAGCGGGTCGTCTGCTCGGCGGGCTTGAGCGCGCACGCGCTCTGAGGCACGCGTGCCCGCCGCGATCCGCGTTGGACGCCCGGTCGCGCGCGTACAATCGGCCACCCGTGAGAACCTCGCCGAAGCGCCTGGGCACGGCGTACGCCGCGCTGGACCGCGACCAGCGCTTCGCCGCGGTGGCCGCGATCGGACTGCTGGCGGCGATGTTCCTGCCCTGGTACGAGAAGAACGTCGTGATCCCGGGGTCCAAGGGCTTCGTGAGCGACTCGATCAGCGCGTTCGGGGCCGTGTCCTTCGTCGAGGCCGCGATCTTCCTCGTCGCCGCCGGGGTCATCGCGCTGCTGCTCGCGCGCGCCGACGAGCGGCCCTTTCACCTGCCGGGCGGTGACGGCACGGTGATCTTCGCCGCCGGCCTGTGGGCCACGGCGCTGATCTTCTACCGCGTCTTCGACCGCCCCGACGTCAGCGGCGACGGCGGCACGGTCGGGATCCAGTGGGGCTTCTTCGTCGCCTTCGTGGCGGCCGGTGCACTGGCGTTCGCGGGGCAGCGGATCCGCGTCGCGGGCCGGCCCGAGCCCCGGCTGCCGGCGGCCGAGCCCGAGCCGCCGCCGCCTCCGGCGCCAGGATCCGCCGAGGCGCGTTCCAGGGCGAAGGCGCGCTCGCTCGTACGCGAGGACATGAGCGACGAGGCGCCGACAGCCGCCGTGCCCCGCTCGGACGCGCAGACCGAGGTCATCGCACGGCGCGACCGCGCGGTGCGGCGCGAGGACGCGCGACGGCTGAGGTTCGAGCCCCCGAGCGACGAGCTCGACGTCGAGGACGACGAGCCGCCGCTGCGCCCGGGCGAGATCCCGCGCTCGCGCGACAACCGCTGACCGTCGCGCCAGAACCACGCAGCGGCGCGGCGCCATCTCGCGCCTCGCCGCGGTGATGGGGCCGCGGCGGTGACAGGATGCGGCGCATGGCGGCAGCTCCCACCGAGATCGCCGCCGGCGTCTGGAAGGTCACACGCGGGTTTCCCCTGCGCATCAACGTCTTCTTCGTCCGCGAGGGTGACGGCGTCGCGGTCTTCGACACGGGTCACAGGCCGATGGGAGCGGCGGTGCGCGCCGGCGCCGATGCGCTGGGCGGCGCGACGCGCGTGATCCTCGGCAACCCGCACGCCGATCACCGCGGTGGCGCCGGCGCGATCGGCGCGCCGATCCACTGCCACGCCGACGACCGCGAAAACGTCGAGGGCGACGGCGCCGCGCACGACTTCGACTTCGACCTGCTGCCGTTCCTCGTGCGCGGTGTGACGCGCAAGACGTTCGGCGCCTGGGACGGCGGACCGCTGCCGGTCGCCGGCACGCTCGCCGAGGGCGACCGCGTCGGCGATTTCGAGGTCGTCCACCTGCCCGGCCACTCGCCGGGCTGCATCGGCCTGTGGCGCGCGTCGGACCGGCTCGCGATCACGAACGACTGCTTCGCGCTGTTTCACCCGGCGCTGCCCCTTCCGGGGCGGCGACCGCGCGTGCCGCACTCCGCGTTCAACTGGTCCGACGAGCGCTGCGCAGCGTCGATCGCCAAGCTCGCGGCGCTCCAGCCGGCGACCTGCTGGCCGGCCCACTACGGCCCGCTGACCGGCGACGTGGCGGCGAAGCTGCGCGCCGCGATCTGACGCCGGGTCAGCAGCCGCCCGGCGCGTCGCAGGGCCGCGGGTCGACCGCGTCGTCCTGATAGGCGATGTAGCCGCCGACGAGGAGCAGCGCCGTCGCGACGAAGAGGATCGCGATGCCGACGCCGACGGTCCGGCGAGAACCGGCGAGGTGGCCGACGATCGCGACGAGGACGCCGAACGCGATCAGCAGCGCCACCGGTGTCGCGGACAGGTCCGACGCGCCGATGATCATGCTGGCCGGCCGACGGACACAACCCGAGTTCCTATCATCCGGCGATGGCCGCCGCCGCTCCGGACTCCGTCGCCGCGTTCGGCAGCGGCCTGCGCGACGTGGGCTATCTCCCGGGTGAGGCGACCGCGCTCGTCTCGTATCTCGCGACGAAGCTCGGCAAGCCGATCCTCGTCGAGGGACCCGCCGGCGTCGGCAAGACCGAGCTCGCGAAGGCGCTCGCGAAGGTGCTCGACCGCCGTCTCGTGCGCCTGCAGTGCTACGAGGGGCTCGACGAGGCCAAGGCGCTGTACGAGTGGAACTACCGCAAGCAGCTGCTGCGCATCCAGGCCGGCCAGGCCGATCCCGAGCATGTGGCCTGGGACGCCGTCCACGACGACATCTTCGGCGAGGAGTTCCTGCTGTCGCGGCCCCTGATGGACGCGATCACGTCGGAGCAGCCGATCGTGCTGCTCATCGACGAGATCGACAAGACCGACCAGGAGTTCGAGGCGATGCTGCTCGAGGTCCTGTCGGACTTCCAGATCTCGATCCCCGAGCTCGGGCTCGTCGAGGCGCGCTCGCACCCGGTCGTTCTGCTGACGTCGAACAACTCGCGCGAGCTCACCGAGGCGCTCAAGCGCCGCTGCCTGTACCTCTGGCTCGACTATCCCCAGCTCGAGCACGAGCTGGAGATCGTCCGGCTGCACGTGCCCGATCTGGAGGCGACCGTCGCGCGCAAGCTCGTCGAGATCGTCGGCATGGTGCGCGACCTCGACCTCAAGAAGCCGCCGTCGATCGCCGAGTCGATCGACTGGGCGCGGGCGCTGCTGCTGCTCGGCGCGCAGGACATCGACGCCACGACGTTCCGCGAGACGCTGTCGGTGATCGTCAAGCACCGCACCGACCTCGACATCGTGGCCGACCGCGTGGGCGTGCGGCTGGGCGCCGGCGCGGCGCCCGCCGCTTCCTGAGCGAGGCGGTGAACGCCGCCGATGGCCGCCCCTGACGAGGTCGTGCGATCGGTCCCCCCCGGCCTCGCCGCGCGGCTTGTCGAGTTCGCCGAGGAGCTGCGTGCCGAGGGGGTCAACAGCGGGACCGCCGAGCTGCTCGACGCCTTTGCCGTGCTCGCCGAGGTCCCCTGGACCGAGCCGACGGCGTTTCGCGAGGCGCTCGCCGCGACGCTCGCGAAGTCGCAGGAGGACCGGCGGATCTTCGAGCTCGTCTTCGACCGCTTCTTCTTCCGCGCGGCGGAGGCCGCGGCGCTGCGCGCGGGAGTCCGCGAGCACGAGACGAAGGCCGGTGACCGCGACGGCGACGGTGACGAGACGGGCGAGCTCGACCTCGAGGAGCTGCGCCGCCAGATCAGCGCGGCGCTGCAGGCGGGCGACGAGTCGCTGATGCGAGACCTGGCCCGGCTGGCGATCGCGGCGTTCGGGCGCCACGGACAGGGCTCGGGTGTCATCGGCGTCGACGTGCAGCGCATCCGTCGCGCGCTCGGCCTGCGCGTCGAGCCGCGCCTCGAGCTGCCCGAGGACGACCCGCGCCGCGATGGGCTGCCCCGCGACGCCCTGCGCCGGTTCGAGGCCCTGCTGCGCCGCGAGCTCGAGCGTGGTCAGATCGAGCGGACCGAGAAGCTGCCGCCGTCACGGCCGCTCAACGAGCTCGACCGCGCGCTGCCCAGCGGGCCGCTGCAGGACCTCGCCGCCGTCCATCGCGTCGTCGCGCAGCTCAAGCGGCGCCTGAAGACGCAGGGCCAGGAGCACCGCGGGCACGCGCGGCACGCGCACGTCGACGTGCGCCGCACGATGCGCGCCTCGCTGCAGACCGGCGGCGTGCCGGTCGACCTGCGTTTCAAGCCGGTCCGCCCGCGGCGGCCGGAGATCTACGTCCTGTGCGACGTGTCGACGTCGGTGACGAGCGCCTCGGTGTTCTTCCTCTCGGTGCTGCACGCCCTGCACGACTCGTTTCGCAAGATGCGCTCGTTCGTCTTCATCGAGCGCATCAGCGAGGTCACCGACGTCTTCGACCGCGAGCGCGACTTCCGCGCCGTCTCCGAGGCGATCGCGCGCGACGCCGGGGTCGCGGACATCTCGGGCTATACCGACTACGGGCGCGTGTGGTCGGAGTTCCGCGTGCTCGTCGAGGACGACCTGCACCCGCGCGCGACGGTCATCGTGCTCGGCGACGCGCGCACGAACGGCCGCGACCCGCGCGCCGACGTCTTCGCCCAGATCGCCGCCCGCGCCGGGCGCACCTTCTGGCTGAACCCGGAGCCGCGGCTGTACTGGAACTACGGCGACTCGGTGATCGCGACGTACGAGCAGCACTGCGAGGCGTTCGAGTGCTGGACGACGGGCCAGCTGGAGGACTTCGTCAAGGCCCTCACGCAGCCGATCCGCGCGGGGTGACGTTTCGCCGGGGCACGCGAAGGGCAAGGTGCACCCGCCATGCCCGAAGCCCGCATCACCAGCTACCGCGACGGCCCGCTCCTCGTCCGCGGCCCCTTCCGCCTGGAGGATCAGGACGGCAACCCGATCGAGGCCGGGACGGGCACGATCGCGCTGTGTCGCTGCGGCAAGTCGCGCCTGCGCCCGTTCTGCGACGGCTCGCACAAGCTCGTGCACTTTCGTGCGCCGAGCGGTGCGGAATCAGGTCGCGGCGCCTGACGACGCCGGGGCGGCGGGCGCCAGCGGGATCCGCAACGAGCTGACGCCCTCCTCCCACGCACCCAGCATCCGTGTCGCCCAGCGACCGTCGAGCGCGGCCAGCGTCGCCGCGCCCCACAGGATCTGGCCCGTCAGCTCGGGCTGCTGGCGTGCCAGACCGCCCGCGAGATCGACGGCGGCGACAGCCTCGTGGATCGCGTCGGCGGTGACGTGCTCGTCGAAGAACTCGGTCGCGCGGTCGCTGCCGAAGCCGAGGCGCCGCAGGCCCTTCGCGTAGCGGCGGTTGGGCACCGAGGACTCCATCTCGAAGAGGGCGAGGTGGCCGATGATCGCGCCTCGCCAGCGCCGGTGCAGGCCGAAGAACGACATGAGGTTGACCGTCGCCAATGTGGCGCCCGGCAGGTGGTCGACGTAGGCGTTATAGGTCGTGTCGAGCCCGAGCTCGTCCATCGTGTTCGCGAAGAGCTCGGCGTGGATGCGGGCGGGATCGCCGTTGCCGTACTCGTCGGCCTGGATCTGCACGAGCGCGCCCTTGGGCCCGCCGTACATCCGCGGCAGCGCCCACGAGTGCGGGTCGGCCTCCTTGAGCTGATAGGCCGAGCGGTGCGCGAGGAACTCGAGCACCTGGTCGAGCGTCGCGTGACGGCCGATGTACTGCGACACCGACGGAGCGTCGTCGGCCTGCGCGATCGCGCGCAGGGCGAGGTCCATCTCCTCGGGCCCCGCCGGGAGGGCCGGCTGCGCAACGGCCGCCGTGAGCGCCGACTCGAAGCAGGCCTCGAGATCGCGGCGCAGCGCAAGCAGCGACGGCTCCCACTCCCACTCGTCCGGGACGCCCGGCAGGCCGCGGTAGTGCAGCTCGTAGCAGCAGTACAGCGCGAGCTGCAGGTCCTCGTCGGCGAGCGGGTCCGCCGGCGTCTGCAGCCGCGGCGCCGAGAGCGGATGGACAGGTCGTGCGAGCGCCGCCAGCAGCGCCTCGCTGACCTCGCCCCGAGGCTGTGGTGGAGTCTGCACGCAGCGCCACCTACCCCCTGCATGAGAGCGGGGAACCCGCTGCGAGATCGCTTCGGAGCGCGATCATGCCAGCACGCGCTCGGCCAGCCAGCCGGCGAGGGCGTCCAGGCCGCCGCGTGCCGCCGCGGCGCGCTGCCGGGACGCGCCGCCCGGGCCGGCGGCCAGCGCCCGCGCGCGCTCGAGGTCCGCCGCGCAGCCCAACCGGGCCGCGACCGGGGCAAGCTCGTCGAACAGGCGCTCCAGGCGCACCCGCAGCGGCTCGCGCTCACCGGTGACGAGGTCGGCGAACGACGCGTCCAGTCCATGGCGCGCCGCCCACCAGCGGTTCTCGGCGATCCGCCACGTCGGCGCCACGGGCAGCGCCTCGCCGGCATCGAAGCGCTCGGCCAGCCACGTCACGAGCGCGTGCACGACGGCGGCGTAGGCGGCGCTCTCGTCGACCGTCGTCTGGGTGTCGGCGACGCGGACCTCGATCGTGCCGAAGGTCGGATGCAGCCTCAGCTCCCACCACCAGCGCTGCTTCGCGGGCAGCACCCCCGCCCCCTCGCCCCAGCTCAGCGCACGCTCGAACGCCGCCCACGTGCCCAGCGCCGGCGGCACGCCCTGGCGCGGCAGCATCGCGGCGATCGTCGGGCGCACCGAGGCCAGGCCCGTGTCGCGCCCCTCGTAGAACGGCGCGTTCGCCGCGAGCCCTGCGAGGGCGGGCAGATGGGATCGCAGCGCGTCGTGCACCGCGACCGCGCGCTCCGCGCCGCTGATCGCGACGTGGACGTGCAGACCGAACACGAGCTGGCGGCGCGCGACGCTCGCGAACTCGGTCGCGAGCTCGTGGTAGCGCGCCGCGCCGTGCAGTTCGCCGAGCCCGGCGGCGAACGGGTGCACCCCGGCGCCCGCGACGAGCGCGCGGCCGCCGACCGCGCCGACAAGCTCGCCGCGCGCCTCCCGCAGCACCTGCGCCGCGCCGGCGACGGTGTTCCGCGGCGGGGTCGCGATCTCGATCTGCGCGGCGACGAGCTCGGCCCTGAAGCGGGTGTCGCTCGCGAGCGCCGCCAGCGCCTCCTCGCAGAGCGGGGCGAGATCCCGCGTGCCCGGATCGAGCAGCATCAGCTCCTCCTCGATCCCGATCGTGGGAGCGCGCGGCGCATCGAACACGGCACGCATCGACGGCGCGTCGATCGCGGGGGCGCAGCAGTCGATGGTCGGCTCGAGGGTCACGTTTGCGGGTGAGGCGCGCGAGGCATACCCGCCAACCATGCGAATCATCACCCTCCCCGGTGTCTTTCACCCGCGCAGCGACACCTGGATGCTGGCCGACGTCATGCGCCGGGCGCGCCCCCCGCGCGACGCCGACGTGCTCGAGCTCGGCACCGGCAGCGGCGCGGTCGCCGTGGCCGCGGCGCAGAGCGGCGCGCGCTCGGTGACGGTGGTGGACGTATCGCGGCGCGCCCTCGTGACGGCCACGATCAACGCGCGCCTGAACGGCGTGCGCGTGACGCCGCGTCGCGGGGACCTGTTCGCGCCGGTGGCCGGGCAGCAGTTCGACCTCGTCGTCTCCAATCCGCCCTACCTGCCGAGCGACGAGATCCCCGCGCGGGGCGCCGCGCGCGCCTGGGAGGGCGGCGCCGACGGCCGCGCCCTGCTGGAGCGCATCTGTGCCGACGTCGCGGCTCACCTGCGGCCGGGCGGGACGGTGCTGCTCGTGCACTCGTCGGTCAACGACGTGTCGCGCACGCTCGGGGCGCTCGAGCAGGCGGGCCTCGAGGCCGACATCGTCCACCGCCACACGGGCCCGCTCGGTCCGCTCCTGGCGGCCAAGCGGCCCGACCTCGACGAGGAGGAGATCTACGTCGTCCGCGGGCGCAGGCCGTAGCCGGCACCGCAGCGGGTAAGGGTCGGGCACCGCAGTTCGACGCAGAAAGGAGCGCCATGCCACCCGCAGGCGTCAAGAAGGGCACCAAGCGCGCCCGCCAGTACGAGCACGTCAAGGACAGCCAGCTCGACCAGGGCAAGTCCGAGAGCCGCGCCGAGGAGATCGCCGCGCGCACCGTCAACAAGGAGAAGGCCCGCGCCGGCGAGTCCAGGACGGCGTCGAAGAGCTCGACGAGCGACATGTCCTCGGGCAGGCGCGGCGGCCGGCGCTCGGGCACCAACCGCGAGAAGGGCCGGACCCGCGACCAGCTCTACAACGAGGCCAGGAAGCTCGGAATCGACGGGCGCTCGAGCATGAACAAGGACCAGCTCCAGCGGGCGGTCGACCGCAGGAAGTAGACGCTCGGGGGCGCGCAGCTCAGAGGATCAGCACGGGCGTGCCCACCGGCAGCAGCGGCCACAGACGGCGGATCGCGTCGTTGGGCACGCGGACGCAGCCATGCGACGGGTTGCCCGGGATCAGGCCCGGCTGGTCGGTGCCGTGGATGCCGACGACCCCTCCGCCCGGCCAGTCGCTGAGCGACGAGTAGGCGGCGGTGCCGAAGGCGTACGGGCCGTACACGGGACTGCCCGCGAGGCCGCGCAGCCGGCTGCGGATCCAGAACGTCCCGGCCGGCGTCGGCGTCGACGGTGCGCCGACGCCGACCGCCGATGACCAGATCCGGCGGCCGTCGCGATACAGCGTCGCGCGGCGCTTCGCGCGGTTGACGCGCAGCATCGTGCGCACGGCCTTCAGCCGGCCCAGCTCACCGCGCCGCACCCAGCCGGTCCGGCCGTTGGGGCGTTGCGGGAGGCGGATGTGCAGCCAGATGGCGCCGGCGGCGTCGACGCGGCTCTCGAGCACCCGGTAGGTCTCGAACGGCCCTTCCTCGGTGAGGTAGCGCAGGCGGCCGACGGCCCGTGCATCGCGGCGCGGGTGGGCGCGCACGATCGCCCTCGACAGCGCCCCCGCATAGCGGCTCAGGCGCCGCTCGTCGGAGAGGCGCTCGTTGCCCAGCGGCCCGCGCACGTCGGCCGGCCGTACCACGCGGGCGTCGGCCTCCGGCGCCGCGGCCTGCGCCGGCGCCGACGCAACCGCCGCCGCGACAAGGACGGCACAGGCGACGCCGAGGCCGATGGGTAGGCGACGCACGGCGCTCAGCCGGCGAAGCGCGGCCCGGCGGGCGCCGACGGCCGGCGGTAGAGCACCCGCACCGACGTCGAGCTCGTGCGGCTCCTCGTGCTGAACGTCACGCGAGCGGTCACGCGGTGCACGCGGCGACTCTGGCGCAGCGGGTTGATCCGCAGGGAGAAGCGCCTGCGGCCCGCCTTGGCGGCGACCGTGCCGCGACGCTTGCCGTCGACGTAGAAGACCACCTTGGCGATCTCGCGACCGGTGACGCTCACCGTGAACGGGCCGCGGACCGGCGCCGAGGGACCGGTGATCCTGGCGCTGCCGGTGGGCGTCGAGGCCGGCGCCGCCACCGTCGCGGTCGAGCTCGGGCTCGGGGTCGGGCTCGGGCGCAGCGCGGCGAGCAGGTCGGTCAGCGTCGACACGGGGTTCGTCGCGGTCCCGCCCGACGTGGGCGTGCCGCCGGTCGTCGAGTCGTCGGTCGGGGTCGTGTCGTCGTCGCCGGAGCCCTCGTCGCTCGGTGTCGAACAGGGCGCCGAGCGGATCGTGTTCGTGTCCAGCGTCACGGCCCCGTTGCGGGCCAGGGCGCGGCCGTGGATGATCGTCGCGAGCGTGTTCACCGTGACGCTCTGGTTGGCGAGGATGCTGCCCACGAACTGCGTGTAGGTCTCGATCGTTGCCGAGCTTCCGACCTGCCAGTACACGTTGCAGGCCTGCGCGCCGTTGGTCAGCAGCACCCGGGTGTTCGGGATACCGCTCGTGACGCCGGCGGCGGTGACGAGCGTGCCGGTCTTGGCCTGGAAGATGAAGACGGCGTTGGGATCGCCCCCGGCGTCGAGCGTCAGGTCGCCGCCGACGAAGATGTCGGCCGCGGCCGTGTAGACGCCGGAGACGAGTGTCTGGCCGGCGCCGAGCGGAGCGGTGATGGCGGTGCCGCCCGTGCGATCGAAGGCATCGTCGTACGCAGTGGTGAGGTCGTTCTTGGCCTGCTGCGTCACCGCGTCGTTGGGGTCCGCGACGTTGTGGTTCGCGCCTGTGAGGCTCACGCAGTCGGCGGCGGGGCAGAGCCCGAAGCCGGTCTCGGAGTGGGTCGGCGATGAGCCGACGTCGCCCTCGATCGTGCTCATCCCGGTGTTCGTCATGCCCGACCCGCCGAGCACCGCGTAGTCGGCGGCCGTGCCCATCAGGACGGGGCTGGGGCCTGCGGACGCGCTGCCGGCGCCGAGCAGGGTCAGGGCGGATGCGAGGGTCGCGATCCGGGCGACGCGGCGGACGGTGGGGCGAACCCCGGGGGGACGGGTGGCGTGTGCAGTCATGGAGATCCTCTGGGTTCGTCGCCGGAAGGCGACGGGGTGTCGGAGGATTCGCAATGGCGCTCCCCGTTTCGCTCGGTCACAACGACCGTGGAAACGACGTCAGCTAAATACTCCCGTTCGAGGCCTTTATCGACGTGAACGCGTCTTGGCTTGAAGGAACGCGCGCACTATTAACCGATCGGTTCATCGTGCTGCAGAGGCTTCTCGCTCCCGGCCGCGGGACGGCGAAAGCCCGCTGGTAGGCTCCCTTCCCGAGCAACAGGGGTGCTGAGGGGACAACCGCTCGGCTGAGATGGATCGCGCCAGATCCAGACCCTTCGAACCTGTGGGGTAATTCCCGCGCAAGGGAGCCATGCTGACGCGCACACGCCCGCCCGAGCAGGCGCCGGCCGAGGTGAAGATCGAACTCGCTTCGGTCGTGCTTCGCGACGTCACGAAGACGTTCGCCGCGCCGCGCCGCGGGGTCGCTCCGGTCATCGCTTTGCGTGAGCTGAGCCTCGAGGCGCAGCCGGGCGAGATCGTCGCGGTCGTCGGACCAAGCGGCTGCGGCAAGACGACGCTGCTCGAGCTCGTCTGCGGCCTGAGCGCGCCCGACGCCGGCACCGTCGCCGCCGCCCCCGCCGCGCTCATGGCCCAGCGCGACCTGCTGCTGCCGTGGCACAACGCCGTCGACAACGCGGCGCTCGCGCTGCGCGTGGCGGGCGTCGAACGTGGCGTGGCCCGCGAGCGCGCGGCGGCGCTGCTGCGCGCGTTCGGCCTCGGCGGCTTCGAGCGTGCCCGGCCGGCCGAGCTGTCCGGCGGGATGCGCCAGCGCGTGGCGTTCGCGCGCACGCTGCTGTCGGGCCGCACGATCCTGTGCCTCGACGAGCCGTTCGCCGCGCTCGACGCGCTCACCCGCCAGGAGATGCAGGACTGGCTGGCCGTCGCGCTGCTCGCCCGGCCGCGGACGGTCGTGCTCGTCACGCACGACGTCGAGGAGGCGATCGTCCTCGCCGATCGGGTGCTCGTGCTGTCGCCGCGGCCGGGCCGTGTCGTGGCCTCGCTGGACGTCGGCGTCGCGCGGCCACGACGGCGCACGGACCCGGCGCTCGTCGCCCTGCGCGAGCGCGCGCTGCAGGAGCTGCGCGCGTGATGGCCGCGCTCGTGCTGCTCGCCCTGCTCGGCGGCTGGGAGGCCTACGCGCGGCTGAGCGGCATCGACGAGTTCGTCCTGCCGGCGCCGACCGCGATCGCCGCGGCGCTCCACGACGACCGCGCGCTGCTGTGGAGCAACTTCACCGTGACGGCGGGTGAGATCGGCCTCGGCATGCTGCTCGCCATCGTGCTCGGGCTGGCCTGCGCGGTGGCGATCCACTTCAGCGCGCCCGTGCGTCGCGCGATCTATCCGCTGCTCGTCGGCTCGCAGACGATCCCGATCGTCCTCATCGCCCCCCTGCTTGTCGCGTGGTGGGGCTTCGGCCTGGCGCCGAAGCTCGCCATCGTCGCGCTCGTCTGCTTCTTTCCGGTCGTGGTGCCGACGCTCGACGCGCTCGATCGGGTCGACGCCGATCTGCGCAAGCTCATGCGCACGTTCGGCGCCTCGCGCTGGCAGACGTTCCGGATGGTCGAGGCGCCCGCGGCGCTGCCCGGCGTGCTCACCGGCGCGAAGCTCAGCGTCGCGATCGCCGCGATCGCCGCCACCCTCGCCGAGCTCGCGGGCTCCGACGCCGGCCTCGGCAACCTCATGCTCAAGGCGATCCCGCAGTTCGAGACGGCGCGCGCCTTCGCCGCCGTGCTCATCCTGTCCGCCTTCTCCGTCGCGCTGTTCGCCCTGCTCGCGCTTGCCGAGCGCCGCCTGCTTCCGTGGGCTCATCAACCGAGAGGAACCGCTCCGTGATCCATCGCCGCCTCGTCCTCGCCATGCTCGCCGTGCTGCTCACGCTCGGCCTCGCCGCCTGCGGCGAGAAGAAGGAGACGACCGGCAAGGCGCCCGACGAGCGCGTCGACCTCGTCCTGGACTACCTCCCGAACGCCGACCACGCCGGCATCTACGCGGCGATCGAGACCGGCGAGTTCACGTCGGCCGCGCTCGACGTGAAGCTGCGCACGCCCTCCGACCCGTCGGCGCCGCTGAAGCTGCTCTCGTCGGGCAAGGCCGATCTTGCGATCTCCTACGAGCCCGAGCTGCTGCTGGCGCGCGCGCAGGGCGCCAAGCTCGTGTCGGTCGGCGCCCTCGTGCAGCGCCCGTTGACAGCGATCATCTCGCTCGGCGGCAAGAACGCGATCCGCCGGCCGGGGCAGCTGGAGGGCAAGAAGGTGGCAACCGCCGGGATCCCATACCAGGACGCGTACCTCAAGACGATCCTCGAGGATGCGGGTGCGAACCCCGACAGCGTCAAGCCGATCAACGTCGGCTTCAACCTCGTGCCGGCCCTGCTGACCAAGCGCGCCGACGCCGTGCTCGGCATGTTCTGGAACGTCGAGGGCGTCCAGCTCGAGCGCCAGGACCGCAAGCCGGTGATCCTGCGGATGGACGAGATCGGCGTGCCCACGTACAACGAGCTCGTCATCGTCGCCCGCGAGGCCGACGTGCGCTCGCGCGGGCCGGTGCTGCGGCGCTTCATGCGTGCCCTGGCGCGTGGCCACGAGCAGCTCAAGAAGGACATCGACAGCGGCGTCGACGCGCTCGTGAAGGCCAACCCTGACCTCAAGGCGAGCCTGCAGCGCGCCCAGGTCAAGGCCACCCTGCCGGTGTTCTTCCCGCGCGACAAGACGCGCCCGTTCGGCTATCAGCGCCGGATCGACTGGCAGCGCTATACGCAGTGGATGGAGGAGAACGGCGTGATCGAGGACGCCGGCGTCGGCCAGCGCGCGTTCACGAACGAGTTCCTGCCCGGCGAGGGCATCTGACGCCGCGCACGCTCACCGTCGCGCACGCGCGGCGGCTGGCGCTGCACGCGCAGGGTCTCGCGGGGCCCGTGCCGCGTGCTGCCGCGGCGCGCGGGCCGGAGGCGGTCGCCGCGGTCGCACAGCGGATCGGCTGCCTGCAGCTCGATCCGGTCAGCGCGGTGGCGCGCAGCCCGCTGCTCGTGCTGTTCGCGCGGCTGGGCGCGCTGCGCGACGACGTGCTCGAGGTCGCCGCCTACGAGCGGCGGCTGCTGTTCGACGCGTGGGCGCACGAGGCGTCGCTCGTCGCGACCGCCGACCTGGCGCTGCACCGCTGGGCGATGCGCACCTGGCTGAATGCGCCGTCGCCGCGCGCGCGCCGCGCGCGCGAGTTCCTCGCCGCCAACGCCGGGTTCGCGGACGACCTCGTCGGCGAGCTGCGCGAGCGCGGCCCGCTGCGCGCCCGCGACCTCGAGGACCGTTCGGCCGTGCCCTGGCGCCACGGCTGGTGGACCGACGAGATCTCCGCGCGCCAGACGATCGGGCGGATGCTGCACCTGCTGTGGATGTGCGGCCGCGTCGGCGTGGCCGGCCGGATCGGCGGCACCGAGCGGCGGTGGGACGTCTTCGAGCGCTGCCTGCCCGACGGGCCGGCCGCCGCTGCGACCGATTTCGACCTCGACGACGCGTCGGCCGAGCGCGCGGCGGCGCTGCGTGCGGTGCGGATGCTCGGCGTCGCCCGCGCCGGCCACGTGCGCGCGCACTTCCTGCGCCGCCGCTACGCCCAGCTGCCGGCGACGCTCGACGCGCTCGTCGCGGCCGGACGGCTGGAGCCGGTGCGCGTCGCCGGCCTGCGCGGCGAGTGGTTCGCCGCACCCGAGGATCTCGCGCGCCTGCCCGGCCTGCCCCCGGCCGCGCGCACCACCGCGCTCTCCCCCTTCGACAACCTGCTCTGCGACCGCGCCCGCGCGACGGAGCTGTTCGGCTTCGACCACCGCCTGGAGATCTACGTGCCCGCGGCGCAGCGCCGCTGGGGCTACTACGTGCTGCCGATCCTGCACCGCGAGCGGCTCGTCGCGCGCGCGGACCTCGTGCTCGACCGCAGGAGCGGCGTCCTGCGGGTGCTCGCGCTGTTTCGCGAGGACGGGGTGCGCCGGACGCCCGCGCTCGATCGAGCGCTGACGCGCGCCCTCGAGCAGCTGGCGGCGTGGCGCGGCGCGAGCGGCGTGCGGTTCGGGTGAGTCGCCGGGGAGAACGCGCCACGCTCCCTTCCGGGCCGCCCATCCGGGGCCCTGAGAACGACGCGGGGCCCGGCGTTCGCCCGGGCCCCGTCGTGCGTGGTTCTGCCGTGCCGCCTACGCGTTGGACAGCTCGCGCTCCGCGGCGTTCGTCACGCTGACGCGGTTCTTGTGCGCGCGCTCGTAGGTGCGGACCTGCTGCGCGCGGTCGTCGTCGCCCTCGTTGAGGACGGCGATGACGTCGGCCGCGGTCAGCTCGTCGTAGCCCGCCCACGGCTCGTCGCCGCGCAGCGACGTGATCCGGCCGAGGATCGTGGTGCGGTTCTGGTTCTTGCGCTCGTAGCTGTCGACCTTCGCGAGATCGATCTGCGAGAGATCGCTCAGCTTCGCGACGATCTCGTCGGCGGTGAGGTCGTCGTAGCCCTTGATCGCGAGATCCTCCTCGGACGCGACCGCGCCCTTGATCTGGCCCTCGGCCTGCGCGACGCCCGGCACCTTGCGCGCCTGGCGCGACGTGCGCTTGGCGGTCGCGGCGACCTTGCGGGTGGTCTGCTTGGCCGCGGCGCCGGCGTCGCGCACGGCGTCCGCCGCGCCGGTGGTCGACACGTCGTAGGACGCGTTGCCGCCGATCTCGGCGCGCACCACCGCTGTCGTGAGCTTGGGGATCTCCTTGAGGACGCGCTCGAGCATGCGCTCCTCGTCGGCGCGGATCGAGGCCGCGAGCTTGGCGGTCTCGTCGTCGCCGACCTGCTCGGCCAGCCGCTCGATGGCGGTGTAGGTCGCGATCTCCAGCGCCTCGGAGGCGCAGGCGTCCTTGGCGTTCTTGAGGACCTTCTCCTCGCCGCCGCTGCCGCGGACGAGCTCGATCGGCGCGCGGCCGATCGCCATCGCCTGGCCGACGACGCTCTGGACGGCGCCGATGACGAACGTGATGGCGTTGGCACCCTGGCCGAGCGCCTGCAGGCGCCGAGCGACGCGGTCGGCGTGGCGGCGCGTCTCGTCGAGGTGCGTCTCGAGGATGGTGCGGTAGGAGCCGCGCGGCGTCATCGCGACCTGCGCCTGCAGCTCGCGGATGAGCGTCTGCTCGGTGGCATGGGCCTCGCTGAGGTACTGCACGACCTTCTGCTGATCTTTGTCCATTGGTCTCCAATCCAAGTCGAGGACCGCGGCTTGCGTACCGCGGCCGGAGCGCGAGCACCGGCACGCTGCCGGAGGAGCACTCTCGTATTAGATCTAACAAGATTGCCCGTATTCAGCTTAGCCAAACATGTGTTCGTACATCCCTCGCCACCATCCATGTGCCCGCGGGTTCGGCCGAACCCGATCGCGGATCGCGCTCGCCCTCGAGCGCTTCGGCCGGCGGCTGGAGAACCCGGATGCATGACCCGCTCAGGCCGCGAGCAGTGCCGCCGCCGGCGCGCGCATCGCGTGCGCGCCGGCCAGCCCGCGCCACTCGCCGAAGCGCGCGAACAGCGCCCGCACCTCGGCCTCGTCGGCGCGCGCGGCCGGGTTGCCGCCGCTGCGCGCGTGGCCGAGCAGCTTCAGGAAGCCGAGGTCCCCGGCGGGGATGACGTCGTAGCGGCCCTGGCCGTGCAGCGCGAGCATCTCGACGGTCCAGCGGCCGATGTCGGGGATCGCGAGCAGGCGCCGCCAGGCGCGCTCGTGGTCAGGGCCGTCGAGGTCGATGCGCCCGGACGCGACCTCGCGTGCGACGCGCACGAGCGCGATCGCACGGCGGCCGGCCAGCTCGAAGCTCTCCAGGCGCGCAGGGGAGCAGCCGGCGAGCACGCTCGCGCCGGGCACGTCGCGCAGGCCGGTCTGCGCGCAGCGCGGCCCGAAGGACCGCACGATCCGCGCCTCGATGACGTTGGCCTGCGACGTCTGGATGAGCTGCTCGCAGATCGCCCACGCGAGCGCCTCGAAGGCGACCGGCCGGCGTGCGACGCGCAGCCACGGCCGGCGGCGCAGCGACGGGCCGACGAGCGGGTCGTCGCGATGGCGCTCCCAGAACGGGCGCAGGTCGTCATCGACGCCCAGCGCGAAGCGCATCCGCGCGATCGCCGCCTCGGCGTCGGCGTGTCCCTGCGCCCAGGCGCCGAACAGCACGCAGCGCTCGGCCGGTTGCGCGACGCGCACGACCGCCGGGCGCCCGTCGACGTGCAGCAGGCGCTCGAGCACCGCGCCGCGGCGGCGCAGGACGCCGTCGCGCCCGCCACGCAGCGGCAGCCGAAACGGCCACGGCGGGACGACCTCGATGCGCAGCTCGTACACCGCCCGCAACCTACGCCGCGGGCAGGACGCGCGCGTCGCTCCGCCCGCTCGTTGCGGGGAACTACTACTTGCCGCGTTCGCCGAGCACGTGGACGTCGACGAGGAACGAGCGGCTGGCCAGCACCGGCCCGAACAGCCGCGTCCGGCGCCGCGCCATACGCCGCGTGCGCCGCCGCTGCGCCATCGCGACGGTCGCCGCGCCCGCGACGACGCTCGCTCCGACCAGCGCGGCCGTCTGCACGACGGCGGGGCTGAGCGCGACCGGCGCGCGCAGCAGCTCGATCGGGCGCAGCGTCACGTCACGCAGGACCGGCACGGCGTCGAGCACCTCGTGCTCGTCCTCGAAGGCCGCCTGGTCGAACAGCGCGGGCGGCGGATCGTCGGCGCGGGCGGCGGATTGCGGGTCGTCGGAGGGCTTGGGCCTGAACACGTGCGCTGGATACTGATGGGGCGGTCAGACGTTTGTGCCCGCCGGCGCCACCGCTGCAACCCTCAGAAGCGAGATTCGTAGACGCGGTAGCGCTTGACGATGCGCCCGCCCATCGCCTCCATGCCGCGGTTCATCGCCCGGTTGGTCTCCAGGATCCAGCCCATCTCGCCCCATTTCTGGGGCGTGGCCTTCGCCATGTCGAAGTGCTCGACGTAGAACCGCGCGGCGGTCCCGGTGTGCTGATACTCCGGCTTGACGCCGAGAAAGCCGACCCGCACGCGGTCCATGATCTTCGCGCGGCGCAGGAAGTGCCACCAGCCGAACGGCAGCAGGCGCCCGTTCATCCTCTTGAGCACCTGGTTGATGTCGGGGACGGTGATCGCGATGCCGATCGTCTCGCCGTCCTTCTCGGCCAGCATGAACCAGTGCTTGTCGAAGACGAGCTGCAGCTCCTCGGCGTAGTGCTTGAGGTCTGAGTCCGAGTAGGGCACGAAGCCCCAGTTGCGCTTCCAGGCGGCGTTGTAGACCTCGCCGAAGACCTTGATCTCCTTGGAGAGGTCGCGGCGGCGCATGTGGCGCAGCGCCACCCCGTGCTTGGTCTCGCACTGCTCGGCGAGCTCGAAGATGATCGGCAGGATCTTCTCGCGGTCGTCGATGACGAGCTCCCACATGAGCAGGTCGATCGCCTTCGTGAGACCGGCGCCCTCGACGAGGCGCTGGTAGTAGCCCGGGTGCCACGGCTGCTTGATCATCGGCTCGCGCAGGTAGCCCTCGACGAGCAGCCCGGCCTCGTCGTTCATCGTGTAGTCCATCGGCCCGATCATGTGCTGCCGGCCGCGCTCGGCGAGCCACTGCCGGGCGGCGCCGATCAGCGCGCCGGCGACCTGCGCGTCGTCCTCGAGCTCGAGGAAGCCGAACATGCCGGTCCCCTCGCCGTGCTGGGCGTCGTAGGCGCCGTCGATCTGCGCCGAGATGCGCCCGACCACGCGACCGTCGCGCCGGGCCAGGAACTCCTGCGCGACGGCATGCTTGAAGTACGCGTTCATGCGCCGGCTGTGGAACATGTGGCGCTCCACGCGCAGCGGGGGCACCCACTGCGGAGAAGTAGAGTGCAGCCGGAACGGGAGCTCGACGAACTCCTGCCGATCGCGCCGCGACGAGACGGGGCGTACCTCGAGACTCACCGCGCTCACGCTACATGTCCTCCACGACACACGACGTCTTCGCCAAGGTCCGCGGCCACGAGCGCGCCGACCAGCTGCGCGCCGCGCGCGAGGCCGACGTCCTGCCCTACTTCCGCACGCTCGAGGGCCCGGCCGGCCCCGTCGTCGAGATGGAGGGCGCCGAGCGGATCATGCTCGGCTCGAACAACTACCTCGGGCTGACCGCCGACGCGCGCGTGATCGAGGCTGCCCACGCCGCGCTGACGACGTACGGCACCGGGCTGACCGGCTCGCGCCTGCTCAACGGCACGATCAGGCTGCACCTCGAGCTCGAGGAGGAGATCGCCGACTGGATGGGCACCGAGGAGGCGCTCGTCACCGCGACCGGCGCGCAGGCGAACCTCACGGCCCTCGGGACGCTGCTGGCGCCCGGCGACACCGTCGTCGCCGACTCCGGCGACCACGCCTCGATCCTCGACGGCTGCATCCTCAGCCGCGCCAAGCTGCGCGCGTTTCGCCACAACCGGATGGACAGGCTCGAGCGCACGCTGCAGAAGGCCCGCGCCGACGACGGCGGCATCCTCGTCGTCGTCGACGGCGTCTTCTCCATGGAGGGCGAGATCGCGCCGCTGCCGCGGATCGCCGACCTCTGCGAGCAGTTCGGGGCGCGGCTCATGGTCGACGAGGCGCATGGCGCCGGCGTGCTCGGCGCCCGCGGCGCCGGCGCTTCGGAGCTGCTCGGGGTCGAGGACCGCGTCGACCTGCGGATGGGCACGTTCTCCAAGTCGCTCGCCAGCTGCGGCGGCTTTCTCGCGGGCAGCCACGAGGTCATCGACTATCTGCGCGTGCAGAGCCGCGCCTTCCTCTTCACGGCCTCCAATGTGCCGGCGGCGATCGGGGCGGCGCTCGCCGCGGTGCGGATCATCCGCTCCGAGGACGGCCCGCCGCTGCTGGCGCGCGTGCTCGACAACGCCGCGTACCTGCACGCGGGCCTGAAGGAGCGCGGCCTGAAGGTCGTCGAGCATGACGGCGACCACATGTCGCCGATCGTGCCGGTGATCGTCGGCGACGACTGGAAGGCCGTGCTGCTGTGGCGCGCGCTCTACGACGCCGGCGTCTTCGTGAACGTCGCGATCCACCCCGCGGTGCCGCCCGGCGGAGCGCTGCTGCGCACGAGCGTCATGGCCACGCACGACCGCCCTACGCTCGACCGCGCGCTCGACGCCTTCGTCGCGGTGAAGCGCGACTTCGAGGCGCAGCACGGCCCGCTGCCCGCCTGAGGTCGGTCCGGATCGCCCCGTCCGGAGCGGCTGCGATTGTCTGAAGTTTCACAAGCTGGTCACCGAAGAAAAACCTCGCTCGGAGCGAGCGCTTTGCGTCCAGCGCCTTGATCTGCCACCCGGCCCTCGCGTACGTTCGTCTGGCGCTCAGCGCTGTCGAGCGGGAGGGAAGCAGACCACACCGAGGGCCTCTTGGATGGAGGGCTCGTGGAGCGATCGTGGGTTGCAGCTTCTACGCGGGCGACGCGTTAGTGCGGTACTTGGCTGAACACATCACCGAAGCGCTGCCCCCTGAACGGAACGGGACAGCCGAGGAGGATCCATGCACGACGCGTCCACGACGATGGCCCCTGCTCCGCCCCAGCACATGCGAGCTCTTCAGCGCGCAAACGAGGTGCGCCTCGCCCGCGCCGAGCTCAAGCGCAATGTCGGCGTGGGCGCGATCTCGGTCGCCGAGGTCATCCTGGCGTGCCCGTGGGAGGCGGCGAGCATGACGATCGCCGAGCTGCTCACGAGCCAGCGCCGCTGGGGCACGTCGCGAGCCGGCAAGTTCCTCGGCGGCATCGGCATGCCCGAGACCAAGACGGTGGGATCGATGACCGAGCGCCAGCGCGCGCTGCTGGCGGCGCTGGTCTGAGCTGACGTGGCCGGCGCATGCGGGGCCAGGCCTCCCCGCATGCGCCGCCGCTAGGGTCTCCACCCCACGCGACGCGACGCGGCGACGGCAGCGCCGGCCAGGCGCTCCAGCTCGCCGCCAGCGGCCGCCCTGCCGCCCACCAGCGTTCCCTGCACGAGCCCGCGCCAGCGCGCCACCGTCACGTACGGACAGGCGGCGACGCCGTAGACGCTCGCGAGAATTCCGTCGCGGTCCCAGCCGACCGCGAACCTCCAGCCGCGACCGCGCACGCTCGCACGCAGCTCGTCCAGCCCGCCGCCGATCGCCACGAGCGCCACCTGCAGGCCGCGGTGGCGGCGCGCAAGCGCCTCCAGGCGGTCCCCCGTATCGAGGCACTCCGCGCTTCGCGAGGCCGACAGGCCGAGCACGAGCGGCCCGCGCTCGGTCAGCTCGCAGACGTTGAGCACCGTCGGGCCGCGCACCTCGCAGGCCGGGCGGCGGCCGGCCTCAGGGCGAGCGCGGCCGCTGGAGGCCGCGACGTTGGCGTCGCAGGGATCGGCGTCGTCGTCGCAGACGATGTCGGACGTGGCGCGCACGACGGCGAACGGCGGCAACCGCTCCCCGGGTCGCAGCCCGGTGGCGCCGGGGGCGTCCCGCCCAGCGGAGTGGATCGAGAGGGCCGCGACGGCGACGACGGCGACGATCCCGACCAGCCAGCCGTAGCGGTGGCCGCTCACGCCGCCGCCGGCGCTCATCGGCCCACCCGGCGGCGTTCGGCCAGCAGCAGCACGGCGGGCAGCACGAGCATCACGCCGAGCAGCGAGACGGTGAGGTCGACGACGGTCACGAAGCCGAAGTCGCGCAGCATGCGGATGTCGGAGACGACGAGGACCGCGAAGCCGGCGATCGCGGTCGCTCCGGAGGCCAGCACGGCGGCGCCCGTCGAGCGGTAGGTGCGCTCCAGCGCCGCGCGCGGGTCGTGGCCCGTCGCGCGCTCGGCCCGGTAGCGCTCGGAGAGCAGAACGCTGAACTCCGTCGAGATCGCGATGACGAGCGCGCCGAGCGTGACCGACATCGGGTTCAGCGGGACGCGCAGCGCGAACAGCACGAGCGCCGACCAGCCGGTCGCCAGCGCGATCGGCACGAGCGGCACGAGCGCGCGTCGCGCGCTGCGCAGCGCGACGAGCAGGACGATCGCCACGGCGAGCAGGCCCGCGAGCAGCGTCAGCATCCGCCGCAGGTTGGAGGCGACCTCCTCGTTGGCGTCGGCGGCCAGCACCGGCAGGCCGGCGAGCTGCGCCCGCACGCCGGCAGGGCGGCCTGCGTCCAGCCGCCGGCGCATCTCGGCGAGCACGCCGGCCTGGCGCTCGAGGTCCATGAGGCGGATGCCGAACGCGAGCGTCGCCGTGCGCCGATCCGGGCTCACCACCGATTGCGAGAAGTACGGCGGCACGGCGTCGAGCAGGGCCCGGATGGCGCCCGCGTCGCGCCGTGAGGCGGGGGTGGTGAAGAGGTCGGGCAGCGAGAACGCCGGGCACAGCTCGGCCGTGCCGCAGCCGCGCGTCGCCGAGTAGCGAAAGCGCTTCAGCACGCCCGTCTGGTATCTGATCATCCAGTTCAGGACGGCGGGCCGGGTGAGGTCGGCGCCCTCGATGATCACGTCGACCTCGCCGCCGACGCCGGTCGAGCGCTGCAGCGCGTCGAGGTCGCGCAGCGCCGGCAGGTCCTGGGGGACGAGCTTCTGGATGTCGGACTCCACGCGCGTCTGCGTGTCCAGGCCCCAGCCCGCGGCGGCCAGCGCGACGGCGATCGCCAGCACCCGCGCCGGCCGCGCGAGCGCGTGGGCGAGCGCCGCGCCGGCAATCGCCCGGACGCGGCGGGCCGGTGCGCCGGCGGCCAGCCGCCCGCGTGCCGCGGCGAGCGTCCGGCCGACGGCGGCGCCGCGACCGCCGAGCGCCGCCGGCGCGCCCGCGCGCTCGGCGAGGACGAGCGCCGCCGTGCCGGCGAACAGCGCGCAGGCGAACGCGATGGCGATCCCGACGACGAGCAGGATCCCGAAGCCGCGCACCATGGGCACGGGCGACAGCGCGAGCGCGGCGAACCCGGCGGCGGTCGCGGCCGCCGCGACGGCCACCGCCGGGGCGCCGAGCAGCGCGGCCCGGCGCGCCGCCGGCGCGATCGCGATGTCGCCGCGCCGCGCCTCCTCCTCCACGCGCGCCTGCAGCTGGATCGCGTAGTCGACGGCGAGCCCGATGAGCACGGGCAGCACGGCGATGGACGCCATCGTGAGCGACGCGCCGGCCAGCGCGAGGACGCCGAACGTCAGCGCCGTCGCCGCCAGCGCGATGCCGAGCGCGAGCAGCCGCGGGCGGCCCCTGAAGACGACCGCCAGGGTCAGTGCCATGACGAGCAGCGCGGCCACGAGCAGGACCCACATCGAGCCGCTGATGGACGCCGTCAGATCGGCGACGACGACCGGCGCCCCGGTGACCGTGTAGGTCGCGCCGTTGGCCGGCCTCCATTCCTTCATCGCGACGGCGGCGCGAATGTCCCGCAGGGCCTCGCCGCGCCGGCCCTCGCTCAGGCCGGCCTTCAGGCGGACCTGGATGAGCGCTGCCTCCCCGGGCCCCCCGCCCTTGGAGGGAAAGAGGTAGGCGAACTTGCGCTTCGGCGTCCCGGCGGGCTTGGCGGGATCGAAGACGAGCGTCGAGATGAAGCTCGGGTCGTCCAGGCGCGGGATGGCGCGCAGGCCGTAGCGGACGGCAAGCTCGACCACCTCGGCCTGAAACGCGGCCTCCACGCGCTCGCGCGCACGGGTCGCGGCACGCGCGGCCGCGGTGGCGCCGAGGCCCTGGCGGCGGGCGACCCGTCGGGCCTGGCGCGCGGCCGAGGTCGCGCGCGCGGCGTTCTCCTGCACGCGGCGCGCAAAGCCCGTGCCGAGCTGGCGGACGGCCTCGTTGATGAACGTGCCGGGGCCGAAGACGACCTTGACGTCCTTCGCCCGCGCCAGCCGGCCGCAGGGCCCGTCGGCGCCGCCGGTGGGCGTGGCGCCCGCCGGCACGTTGCCGGCCATGCAGCCTTCCAGCCCGAGCACGCGCTCGAGGTCCTGCGAGAGCAGCAGCTTGTTCAGGGAGCCGCGGACGAGCACGATGATCGGGTCGTCGCCGAAGCGCTCGCGGTAGGTCGCGGTCGCGGCGTACGAGCGCCCCTCGGTGCCGACGAGCGTGTCGATGCCGGCGTCGGGCTTCAGCTGCGTCGCGCACGCCAGCCCGCCGAGCGCGAGCGCGACGGTCAGCGCGAGCACGAGCGCCGGCCGCCGGGCCGCCAGCGTCACGGCGCGGTGCAGCGGGCGCGGGTCCTTCAAGGTGCGAGCAGGCTAGTGGGCGGCCCGGCGAGACGCGCCGAACGGCGTGCCCCCCGGGCGGCTCACTCCATCCCGAGCGGGCCCTGCGACTCCCCGGCGAGGAACTGGCGCACGAACTGGTTGTCGGACTCGAACAGCTCGGCCGCCGGCCCGGACTCGACGATGCGGCCCTTCCAGAGCACGGAGATGTGCTCGGCGACGCGGCGCGCGGTCATGATGTCGTGGGTGATGAGCGTGAACGCCGGCGGCGGCGACCCGCGCCTGGAGGCCTCGTTCATCATGTCCTCGTGGATCTCCTGGATGAGCTCGCCCAGCAGCGCCGTGCGAACGGGATCCAGGCCTGAGTCGGGCTCGTCGAAGAGCACGATGTCGGGGTCGAGCACGAGCGCCCGGGCAAAGCCCGCGCGCTTGCGCATCCCGCCCGAGAGCTCGTTGGGCATCTTGTCGTGGGCGTCCTGCAGGCCGACCTCGGCGAGCCGCCGGTTGACGATCTCGCCGATCTCCTCCTCGCTCTTCTCCGTGTGCTGGCGCAGCGGAAAGCACGTGTTGTCGAACACGTTCATCGAGCCGAAGAGCGCTCCGTCCTGAAAGAGCACCCCGAACTTCTGGCGCATCTTGAAGAGCTGGTCGTCCTCCATGCCGGGAACGGACTCGCCGTGGACGAGCACGTCGCCCTGGTCGGGATACAGCAGCCCGACCATGTGCTTGATGCAGACCGACTTGCCCGTCCCCGAGGGCCCCAGGATCATCGAGATCTTGCCCTCGGGGATGCCCATGTTCAGTCCACGCAGGATCTTGTTGCGCCCGAACGCCTTGTGCACGTCGATGAACTCGACTGCGTCCTTGGCGCCGTGCGGGCGCTTCGTGCCCGTATGCCAGCGATACTCCTCGTCGTGACCGGCCTGCGTGGACATCGTCTGCTCAGCGTAACCGCTGCCGGCGGCCGCTACGCCCCCCTGGCGTCCGCCAGCGCCTGGGCCGCCTGAGCCGCCTTCGCGAGCAGGTCGCCGGCGTTGCCGGGCGGCATCCTGCCGTGGCCCGGGCTGTACGCCTCGAAGGCCGCCTGCGCGGCCGCCTGCGCCTCCGCCTCCAGGCGCTGGATCTCACCGCTCGATCCCGTGCCGGCGGACGCCGCCTGTGCGGGCGCCGGTTCCGGCTCGGCGGCAGCCGGCGCGTGGTCGGCAGCCGCGGGCGGCGCCGCCTCGGCGGGCGCAGCCGACGGCGTCGCACTCCGCAGCCGAATCCTGCCGTGACCGTGGTGCGCCGGGTCGGGCTCGGGCTCCGGCGCCGGCTCGGGCTCGGCCACGGCCTCCGGCACCGCGGCCGCCTCGGCCTCAGGCTCAGGCGCCGCCTCGGGCGCGGCCGCCGCCGCGCTGCTGCGCAGGCGGATCGTCCCGTGGCCGTGCCGGGCTGCCGGTTCGGGATCCACCGCAGGCGCTGCCTCGGGGGTCACCGTCTCGGCTGCCGCGCTGCGCAGCCGGATCGTCCCGTGTCCGTGATGCTCGGCCGACGGCGCCGCCGTCTCGGCCGCGGCGGGCTCGGGTGCCGTCTCGGCAGCGGGCTCGGGTGCCGCCTCGGCGGCGGGCTCGGGCGCCGCCGCGGGCGCAGCCGGCTCCGCGCCCGCACCTCCGTAGGTCGCACCGCCCAGCCGCAGGCGCGCCGGCGCCGACTTGGCCTGCTCGACGAACCGCTCCACCGCTGCCGCGTCGCCAGCGGTCTCGCTTACCACCTCCGTCGCATCGCCAGGTGCCCCAGTCGACCCTTCGTTGCCGTCGCCACTGCCACGCAACCGCACAGGCATGCTTCGTCACCCCCCAATCGGAGCGCGCGGATTCGCGCCCCAGAACAGCTGTGTGCCGAGCATCCCGATCAGGTGCACGAGCACGATGTTCAACACCATCGACTTCGCCGTTGCCGTCCCTACGCCGACCGGTCCACCACTCGCGTTGTAGCCGTAATAGCACCCCACGAGCACGATCGTCGTCGCCATTACCATCGCCTTTAACAGGCTGTAGAGCAAGTCCGGCGGGTTTTGGAACATCCAGAAGATGAGGAAGTACCCGCCGCTGGAGACCTCGCCGATCTGCTGCACCACCGCGATGTAGCTCGCCAGGAAGCCCGCGCCGATCGCCGCGATGTAGACGAACGGCAGCACGAGCCAGGCGGCGAACAGCCGCGTCGCGCAGAGGAAGGTGATCGAGCTGATGCCCATGACCTCGAGCGCGTCGATCTCGTCGGAGATCCGCATCGAGCCGAGCTCCGCCACGATCCCGGTGCCGACCTTGGCGGCCATCATGTAGCCGAAGGCGTAGGGCACGAGCTCGCGCAGGTCGCACCACGCCGCGAACACCCCCGCGTACGCGGGGTTGCCGACCGAGCGGTTGAAGTACGCGCCTTCGATGCCGCACTGCAGACCGATGATGAACACCAGGCCCCAGATGACAAGGGTCGAGGAGACGATGAGGATCCCGGCCTGGCGCAGCGCCTCGCCGAAGAAGCGAAAGACGCGCAGCCCGTAGACCTCGCCCATGATCCGGCCGCTGAACTTCGCGATCCCGCCGGCGTTGGCGATCCACTCGCGCGGGACCGCTGTCCAGCCGTTCGCCATTACCTGAGATTCGCCAGCTCGGGGTTCGTCGCCAGCAGCGTCTGCGTGAAGACGTAGTTGAACGCGAAGATGCCCAGGAAGGCGATCACCACCGCCTGGTTGACGGCACGCCCCACCCCCTCGGCGCCACCGGAGGCGGTCATGCCCTTGTAGCAGCAGACGATCGCGATGATCGCCCCGAACAACGTCGTCTTCAGCGCGGACCCCCACAGGTCGGTGAGCGACGCCTGGCCGAAGAACGTCGCCCAGAAGCCGCCCAGCGGCGCGCCGTTGACGATCGTCGCCAGCACGCCGGCGAAGACGCCGAACAGCAGCGCGTAGACGTTGAACAGGCCGGTCACGAGCATGAGCGCCAAGAAGCGCGGCACGACGAGGTTCTTGATCGGGTCGATGCCGAGCACCTGCAGGGCGTCGAGCTCCTCGCGGATCTTGCGCGCCCCGAGATCGGCGGTGATCGCCGTGCCGGCGACGCCCGCGAGCACGATCGCGGTCACGAACGGCGCGAACTCGCGGATCGAGGCGAGCACGAAGAAGCCGCCGAGGCGATCGATCGCCCCGAACAGGACGAGGAAGTTCGCCGCCTGCAGGCCGGGGGCGCCGTAGCCGAAGGCGACCGTCGACACGAGCAGCGGAAACCAGCAGAGCTTCAGCGCGAACAGGAACTGGCTGACGAACTCGCCGCCGTACGGGTAGGGCGGACGCACGGCAGACACGATGGTCTTGCCCGTGAGGATCATCATGTCCCCCACCTCTTCGAGCAGGCTCTTCGCCGGAAGAAACGCTCGATCGGCAACGTTGCGAACCACGGGTGCTCCTCCTCCCTTCTCCCGACAACGGCGCCATCCGTGCACCGCGTCGCAGCGTATGTGAGCGCGACGTCCCGTGCCAACGTCATACGTGCCGGATGTCGCGAGCGACTGCCGAAGCGGGCATCGGGCCGTGGTACGTTGGCCCGGATTTGCCGAGGGTGACGCCCAACCTGTGCGCATGCGCCGCGGCGACGGCGGCGACCCTCCTGCTCGGCGCCTGCGGGGGCGAGGCGCGCCGCGACGCCGGCGCCCCGGACGGCACCTACACCGTCGACGTGGTGCGCAGCTCGTTTCCGGCTCAGCAGCACCTGGCCGCGCAGACGGCGCTCGTGCTCACGATCCGCAACACCGGTGACGAGGCGATCGCAGATCTCGTCGTGACGGTGCGCGGCTTCACCGATCGCGCCGGCGGCCCCCGCGACGCCGACCTCGGCCGCGACGTGTGGATCGTCGACGAGGGGCCGGGGCGGGCCGCGACCGCCATCGGGGACACGTGGGCGGCGGGTCGCCTCGAGCCCGGCCGCTCCGCGACGTTGCGCTGGCGGCTCACGCCGGTCGTCGCCGGCACCCACACGGTCCGCTACGACATCGCTCCGTCGCTCGCGGGCGGCGCGCGTGCACGGCTGGAGGACGGCGGCGGCGCGGCCACGGGCGCGCTGCGCGCGCGGGTCGTGGACGCACCGGCCAAGGCGCGGGTCGACCCGCGCACCGGTCGGGTCCTGCGAAACGAGTAAGCACCCCCTCGACGGGGGTAGTGTCCTCAGACGAGCTTCCGCTGCTTTGCGGCAGCGGCCGCCCAAGGCCGGGACGAACTCGAGAGGACGGAGAACAGATGGCATACAGCGCGCTGGAGACGTATCTCAACGACCACTTCGCCGGAGCGACCGCGGGCACGAACCTCGCCAAGATGGCCGCCGAGGAGCACAAGAGCGACGAGCATGGCCCCTTCTTCGGCGAGATCTCCTCCGAGATCGCCGCCGACTACGAGAAGCTCCAGGAGCTCATGACGGCGCTCGGCGTCGAGGAGAGCGCGACCAAGGGCGCGCTCGCCGAGATCGGCTCGAAGATGATGGCGCCGAAGTTCACGTCCGGCGACGACGACGAGCTCAACGCGTTCGTCACGCTCGAGACGCTGTCGATCGGCGTCGAGGGCAAGGTCTGTATGTGGAAGGCCCTGAAGACCGTCGAGGACGCCTACCCCGCACTCGAGCAGGCCGATCTCGACACCCTCCTCGCGCGGGCCACCGATCAGCGCGAGCGCATCGAGGCCCAGCGCCAGAAGATCGCCCCGCGCGCCCTGGCGCACACCGTCAACGCGTAGCCGGTCGCGCACAGGCGGAAGAATTCGAGCGGCCCACTGGGCCGCTCGATCTCGTTGTGCAGCGTCACCGCGGCAGGCGCGGGGCGATGATGCGGTAGGCCTTCAGCCCGAGCCCCAGCCGCTCACGGTCCTCGGACTGCATCGGATCCAGGCCCGTGAGGTCGCGCACGCGCTCGAGCCGGTAGGCCACGGTGTGGCGGTGGGCGTGGATCGCCGCCGCCGTGGCGCTCATGTGGCAGTTGGCCGCGAGATAGGCCTCGAGCGTGCCGATCAGGTCCGTGCGGTACTGGTCGTCGTAGCGGACGACCGGCGCGACCGTGTCCTCGTAGAAGGAGCGCACCTCCTCCGGATGGGACGCCAGGACGCGAAACAGCAACCGGTACGTGCCCTGGTTGATGTCCTCGGCGATCGGCTCGCCCGACACCGTCAGGACGTCGAGCACGAGCTCGGCCTCCTGCACGGCGCGCCCGAGCTCGGCCGGGTCGGAGTAGAACGACGACAGCCCGACGGTGCCGTGGCGCTGCAGCCGGTCGGCGAGCCGCGCCGCCGCCGCCAGCGTGGCCTCCGCGGGATCGGTTCCGGTCATCGCGGGCAGCAGCGCGTAGACGCGGCCGCTCTGCGAGCCGCCCGGCAGCGCCTCCATGTGCTGAGCCAGCGCGCCCGGCAGGTCCTCGCCGATCGTCGCCACGACATGCCGCGGACGGTCGGTGTGCAGCTCGGCGCACAGCGCGATCGCGCCGCGGCTGAGGTCGCAGCCCAGGCGTGCCGCACGCCGCACGAGCTCGTCCGGCGCCAGCGCCGAGCCCGCGCGCAGGTCCTCGAGGAAGGATCCGCGCAGGTTCTGCTCGACCTCGTCGCGCGCCTCCTCCACGGCGACCTCGGTCAGCGCGGCGACGGCGGCGAGATGCAGGTACTCCGACGCCTCGCCGGTTGGCGCGCTCGCACCCTCGAGCAGCAGCACGCAGCCGACCACCTCGTCACCGGAGGCGATCGGGATCTCGGTCGCCACGCCGCGCGGCCGATGCGACAGGCGGTCGGCGACGCAGTCGCCGACGTAGCGGCGCAGCTCGGGCAGCCGCTCGTCCGCCGGCCCGCCGTGCGGCGCCATCACGGCGGCGCCGATCCGCGGCACGACGATCGCCACCGTCCCGCCGACGGCCTCGGCGGCGAGCTCGGCGACACGCTCCAGGCCGTCACCGGCGAGGATCGCGTCGACCATCCGCAGATGCAGCCCCCGCAGCCGCTCGACGAGGGTGGCCGCGGTCGGGGCGGCCACCCTCCCCGCCCTTAGCCCGCCGCCGCCGTGGCGGCGTCCGGGTGGGCCTGCAGCGTCTCCTCACCCGATTCGCCCGTGCGGATCCTGTAGGCCTCCTCGACCGGCAGGACGAAGACCTTCCCGTCGCCGACGGCGCCGGTGCGACCGTGCTTGAGGATCGTGTCGACGATCGTCAGGAGGTCCTTCGTCGCGACGACGCACTCGATCTTCACCTTGGGCCGCAGGTAGTTGGTCAGCTCCGCCCCCCGGTAGCGCTCGGTGATGCCCTTCTGGCGCCCGGATCCCTTGACCTCGCTGATCGACAGCGAGGGGAAGCCGAGCGACAGCAGCTCCGTGCGGATCGGCTCGAACGCCTCGTGGCGGACGTAAGCGATCACCATCTTCATGCGGGGCTCTCCTTTGCGGCCAGGGCGGGAACGGATGCGGGCGGGACGCTCGCGGTCGGACCGCCGCCGTAGCCGATGAGCTCAGCCGGCGGGATGAACGCCTCCGGGTAGCCGTACATCCCGTGCTCGGAGATGTCCAGCCCGGCGTCCTCCTCCTCTTCGCTGACGCGCAGCCCGTACGTCTTCTTGATGACGAAGAACGTCGCGTAGCTCATCGCGAAGACGAAGGAGAAGGCGACCGTGAACCCGACCACCTGGGCGATCAGCTGATTCAGCGAGCCCGAGTAGAACAGGCCGCCGTTGGGGTCGCCGAACGCGTTGTACTGCGCCAGGCGCGGCGACGTGAACAGGCCGCAGGACATCGTGCCCCAGATGCCGCAGATGCCGTGCGCTGTCAGCACGCCGACCGGATCGTCGAGCTTCTTGTCGATCGCGAGGATGCAGACCGGCACGAGCAGGCCGGCGATCATGCCGATCGGCAGCGCCGCCCACAGCTCGACGTAGCCCGACGGCGCCGTGATGGCGACGAGGCCGCCGATCGCGCCGTTGCCGGCCATGCCGATGTCCAGCGTCTTCTGGCGGATGCGCGACATGAGCAGCGCACCCAGAACGCCACAGGCCGCCGCGATGTTCGTGATGATGATGATCTCGGGGAAGCGGCCGTCCTGGATGTTCAGGGCGGTGCCGCCGTTGAAGCCGAACCAGCCGAGCCACAGCACGAGCACCGCGAGGCCGAAGAGCGGCATGTTGTGGCCGGGGATCGCCCGCGGCTGGCCGTCGGCGCCGTACTTGCCCTTCCTCGGCCCGAGCAGCAGCAGGACGGCGAGCGCGCCGGTCGCGCCGATGAGGTGGACCGCGGTGGAGCCGGCGAAGTCCTGCATGCCGACGATCCCTGTGCCGAGCCAGTCGCCCGTCTGCAGGAAGCCGCCGCCGAAGACCCAGTGCGCGCCGACCGGATAGATGACCGACGCGAAGACGATCGCGTAGATGATGTAGACGCCGAACTTGATGCGCTCGAGCGTCGAGCCCCACACGATCGCCAGCGAGACCGCGGCGAAGACGAACTGGAAGAAGAACTTCGATTCGACCGTGGCGTCTGAGAAGGCCATCACGGGGAACCCGGTGAGCGGGTCGCCGAAGTTCTGCAGCATGAAGCCGGTGCCGCCGATCAGGCCGCCCAGCCCGCTCGGCTCGCTGCCGAACGCGAAGGCAAAACCGACGAAGTACCAGCAGATCGCGCAGATGGAGAAGTTCGTCAGGACCTTGGCGACGACCGTGCCCGCGTTCTTCTGGCGCGAGAAGCCGATCTCCAGGAACATGAAGCCCGCCTGCATGAACATCACGACCATGCCGGCGACGATGACCCACAGCGAGTTGAAGCCGACCGAGTCGGGCAGCACTCCGTTGTTGTAGGCCTCCAGCGTGTCCGCCGAAGCGACCCCTGGTAGTGCCAGCACGGCGAGCAGCCCTGCCCCCACCGCGGGCAGCAGCCTCAGTGCCGTCGTCCGTCTCATGAATCCTCCTCGATCGAAACCATGCGTCATCGCCGCTGATGCTCGACGGACGGCCGCGGCACGTCTTTGTCCCGCTGTCGAAAGATCCGCGGGCCGGCTTCGCCACGAGTGATTGACAAGCGCCGCCGGACGCTCTTAGGTTGCGATCGGAGCGTCGGCGCGCCTCGCGCGTGGACAATCGCGGGCGCTTCGGCCTGTCCATCGGGACAAGGACCGTGCAGCCGAGCGCGGCTACAGTCACCGCGTTCACATCGAGGAGGACCATGAGCAGAATCAGGCAGCAGAACGTGACGGCCGCGCAGTGGAGCGCCAACGGTGGCGCGCTCGGATCGCCGGACCTCACGGTCCCGGGCAACGAGGTCTTCGGCGCCAACGTCTTCAGCACCGACGTCCAGCGCGCCCGCCTGCCCAAGCACGTCTTCAAGGCACTGCAGACGTCCCTCGCCGAGGGCAAGGCGCTGGACACCGCGCTTGCCGACTCGGTCGCCCAGGCGATGAAGGGCTGGGCGCTCGAGCGCGGCGCGACACACTACACGCACTGGTTCCAGCCGCTGACGGGCATGACCGCCGAGAAGCACGACTCGTTCTACGGCCCGACCGGCGACGGCAACGCGATCGCCGAGTTCTCCGGCAAGGAGCTCATCCAGGGCGAGCCCGACGCCTCCTCGTTTCCGACCGGCGGCATCCGCGCGACGTTCGAGGCCCGCGGCTACACCGCGTGGGACCCGACGTCGCCGGCCTTCATCCTCGAGAACCCCAACGGGGCGCTGCTGTGCATCCCGACGGCCTTCGTGTCGTGGACGGGCGAGGCGCTGGACACGAAGATCCCGCTGCTGCGCTCGATGGACGCGCTGTCGACGTCGGCGATTCGCGCGCTGCGCCTGCTCGGCGACGAAGAGGCCACGCGCGTGTTCACCACGGTCGGGCCCGAGCAGGAGTACTTCCTGATCGACGAGCAGTACTACTACGAGCGTCCGGACCTGCTGACCACCGGGCGCACCCTCTTCGGCGCCAAGCCGCCGAAGGGCCACGAGCTCGACGAGCACTACTTCGGATCGATCCCCGAGCGGATCCTCGCCTACATGATGGAGACCGAGCGCGAGCTGGCGAAGCTCGGCGTGCCGGTCAAGACGCGCCACAACGAGGTCGCGCCCAACCAGTACGAGCTGGCGCCGATCTTCGAGAACTCGAACGTCTCATGCGACCACCAGCAGCTCACGATGCAGCTGTTGCAGAACACGGCCCGCCGCTACGGCCTGGTCTGCCTGCTGCACGAGAAGCCGTTCGCCGGCGTCAACGGCTCGGGCAAGCACAACAACTGGTCGATGGGCACCGACAACGGGGCGAACCTGCTCGAGCCCGGCGCCACTCCGAGCGAGAACATCCAGTTCCTGTTCTTCTGCGCGGCCGTCGTCAAGGCCGTCAACAAGCACCAGGCGCTGCTGCGGGCGTCGGTCGCGAACATCGGCCAGGACCACCGCCTCGGGGCCAACGAGGCGCCCCCGGCGATCATCTCGATCTTCCTCGGCGGCGAGCTGGAGAAGGTCTTCAACGCGATCGCCGAGGGCACGGCCGTCGTGGAGTCCGACAACGGCTTCCTCGGCCTCGGCACCCCCGTCCTGCCGCCGCTGCCGCTGCACGGCGGCGACCGCAACCGGACGTCGCCGTTCGCCTTCACCGGCAACAAGTTCGAGTTCCGCATGCTCGGCTCGAGCTCGTCGCTCGGCTTCCCGAACACCGTGCTCAACACGATCGCCGCTGAGGCGATCGACGAGCTCGCCGACGCGCTGGAGACCAGGATCGGCGCAGGGAGCTCGCTCGAGGAGTCGGTCATCGACGTCGTCAAGGACGCCTACAACGCCAACAAGCAGATCGTCTTCGGCGGCGACAACTACGCCGAGGAGTGGCACACCGAGGCCGAGGCGCGCGGGCTGCACAACCTGCGCTCGACCGTCGAGGCGCTGCCCTGGTTCATCGAGGAGTCGACGGTCGCCGTCATGGGCAAGTACGGCGTGCTGTCCGAGCGCGAGCTCGAGGCGCGCTACGAGGTCGGCGTCGAGCAGTACGGGACGAAGGTCAACATCGAGGCGGAGACCGCGGCCTCGATCGCCCGCACGATGCTGCTGCCGGCGTCCGTGCGACACCTCAACGAGCTGATCGCCTCCGGCCGCGAGGGCCTCATCGACGAGTTCGCCCCGCTCGTCCACGACCTGCACCAGGCGATCGTGGCGCTGGAGAAGGCCAACGAGGACCCGGGCCTGGAGGGCATGGAGCTCGCGCAGTACTTCCGCGACACGGTGCTCACCGCGATGGCCGACGTCCGCGAGGTCGCCGACCGCCTCGAGCGGCTCGTCGCCGACGACCTGTGGCCGCTGCCGAAGTACTCCGAGATCCTGTTCATCAAGTAGCCGGCACCGGCTTGGAGCACCGTTCGGCCGAGGGCCCCGGTTCGCCGGGGCCCTCGCGGTCTGCGGGAACCGAAGTTGTGTCGCGGGCGTAGCGGGTGTATGGATCGAGCCACGATGCGAGTGCTCGCCACCGCGGTCGCCGGCGCGCTCGTGCTCGTCGTGCCCTTCGCGTCACCGGCCAAGTCGGGATGCCCGAACCGTGATGTGCGCGCGATGCTGGTCGAGGCCGGCCAGGGCATGAACGGGCGGGTCATCGAGCTGCGCGAGACGTACATCACGATCGTCGCGGAAAGCACGTACAAGGACAGCGTCACGTTCGACGAGACCGTCCGCGTCTACGGCCGGAGCCTGCCGGGCGTCCTGCAGGGCCGGATCGGGATCGTCGTGCGCCGCGACGGTGATCGCTGGACCGCCGGTCGCTGCGACGTCGTCCCGGGCTGGCGGATGGCCAACGCCCTCGCAGATCTGTCACCGTGCCCGAAGCCGGGGGTGCGGATCACCGCCGTGCGCATCGACGGCCGGACCGCCCACGTCAGCCTGCGCCTCCTCGGCGACGTGACCGCGCTGCGGCTGGACTCGGGCCCGAAGGTACGACGTCGCCAGTTCGCCGGGCCGGGGACGTATTCGATCATCGAGACCTTCACCTACTCGCGGACGGGCCGGTTTCGCGCGACGATCCGCGCCGAGGGCGGCTCCGGGCCCGGCTGCGGCACGGCCCGCCGGCGCTACGCCACGGCGAAGAGGACCATCGTCATCCGCTGACCGGTCGCGCGCGCCCCTCACCGTGCTCTCACCCCCGCCGGGTATCACCCCGGGATGAGGAAGCTCACCGCAGCGTGGATCGCGGCGCTCGCCGCCGCCGTGGGGCTGGGCGCGTGCGGCGACGACGAAGATCCCAACCGCGGCCTGCCGCAGGGCGGCGAGCGGGTCACGCTGGACCCGGCGGACTTCACGACGGCGATCGACAACCCGTACTTCCCGATGCCGGTCGGCACCCGCTGGGAGTACCGCGAGACCGACACGGCCGGCGGGCGCGAGAGGATCGTCGTGCGGGTCACCGACGAGACGAAGCGGATCGCCAACGGCGTGACCGCGCGTGTGGTCCGCGACACCGTGACCGAGCAGGGCGTGCCGGTCGAGATCACCGACGACTGGTACGCGCAGGACAAGGACGGCAACGTCTGGTACCTCGGCGAGTCCGTCACGAACTACGAGGACGGCAAGGTTGCCGACCACGAGGGCTCCTTCGAGGCCGGCGTGGACGGTGCGCAGGCGGGCATCGCGATGCCCGCCGATCCGAAGCCGGGGCTCGCCTACCGGCAGGAGTACTACAAGGGCGAGGCAGAGGACCGGGGTGCGATCATCAGCGTGGGCGAGGAGCAGGTGGAGGTGCCGTTCGGCTTCTTCGACGAGGACGTGGTGATGACGCGCGACCTCGTGCCGACCGAGCCGCGAGCGCAGGAGCTGAAGTTCTATGTCCCCGGCATCGGCCCCGTGCTGAGCGTGCACACCGACGGTGACGGCGGCCGCGCCGAGCTCGTCGCCTTCAAGCGCGGCCGCGTAGCGCTCCGGCGCGGTGACTTCGGCGCCCCGCGCTCGTCGGCAAACATCCGCAGTGCGAACGCGCCGGCCGGATGGGCGCGCCAGCGCAGCACGGCGGCACGCATCTCGTCGTGCATGTCGTCGGGCTGGGGCAGCGGCGTGCCGTAGACGGGCGGGGCGATGAGCGGGGCGGCGAGCGCGCGAACGCCAGGTCGGCGGCGCTGAAGCGGTCGCCGACGAGATGGCCGCGCCCGTCGGAGAGCAGCTCGCCGACGGCGTCAGGTCCGCGTCGACGCGCACCACCGCGTCGCGCACCGAGGCGTCGTTGACATCGAGATAGCGGCGGATCACGCGCTTGGCCGGCGCGAGCACGAACGGGAACATGCGCCGCTCCCACGCGGGGACGCCGGTGAGGTTCCAGGGCGCATAGCGCTTGGCGTCGCTGAAGACCTGGTCGTAGAGCCAGCGCCGGCCCTCGGGCCCGAGCACGGTGTCGAAGCGCTGCTCGAGCGCGACGACCGCGCGCGCTCGCCCGCGTCCACCGGATAGAGGCGCCGGTCCGGCGGCGTGTGCTCGTCGGCATGGCGCAGGATCGCCGCAGACTCGGCGAACACGGCGCCGTCCGCGGTGCGCAGCACGGGCACCGTCCGCCCGCCGCCGGCGCGCTTGACCGCCGCCCAGTGCACGAGCTGGATGTGGCGCTTCTCGGTGTACTCGATCCCCGCGCGGTCCAGCGCCCAGCGCGCCTTCTCGCAGAAGTGGCTGAGCGGGATCGTGACGAGGATCGGGTCGGCGGAGTCCGTGGCGCGCCCAACGCTATCGCCACGAGGTGCTCCGCCGGGCAAGCCTGCCAAGCTGCGCGCCCGTGATCGAGCCGCTGCGCACCGTGACCGCCACCCGCTACGTCGAGGCGCTGCGCGAGGGCGGGTCGCTGCCCGGGCTCGTCGAGGCCGACGACGACGGCATGTACGTCACGAAGTTCCGCGGCGCCGGGCAGGGCGAGAAGGCGCTCGTGGCGGAGGTCGTCGCGGGCGAGCTGGCGCGGGCGCTCGGGCTGCCGGTGCCCGAGCTCGTCGTCGTCGAGGTCGACGTCGCGCTGGCCGCGGCCGAGCCCGATCCCGAGATCCAGGACCTCATCCAGGCCAGCCCGGGCATGAACCTCGGCATGGACTTCCTGCCCGGCTCGCTGCCGTACACCGCGGGCAGCCCGATCGACCCGGAGCTCGCCGCCGACATCGTCTGGTTCGACACGCTCGTCACGAACGTCGACCGCACGCACCGCAACCCCAACCTGCTCGTCTGGGGCGGGCGGATCTGGCTCATCGACCACGGCGCGGCGTTCTTTCGCCAGCACGGCGACACGCCGCTGTCGCTGACCGCGCACGAGAACGTCCCGATGCTCGACCAGCACGTCCTGCTCGCCGCCGCCGGCTCGATCGAGGCCGCCGACGAGCGCCTCGGCAGCCGCGCGCTGTCGGCCGTCGGCGAGGCGATCGCGCGCGTGCCGGCGCAGTGGCTCGGCGTCAACCCGACGACGCCGGCGCGCCGACCTCGCCTCGTTTCTCGTCGAGCGCCTGGGTCGCCCGCGCTCGTTTCTGAAGGACATCGCTCGTGCCCGCGGCTGACGTTCCGTTCGCCTACGCGATCCTGCGCGTGGTGCCGCGCATCGAGCGCGGTGAGCGCATCAACGCCGGCGTCGTCGTGTTCTGCCGCCAGCGCGACTTCCTCGACATGCGCGCGCAGGTCGACGAGCAGCGCCTGACCGCGCTCGCACCGGACCTCGACCTCGGCGCCGTGCGCGCCAGCGTCGAGGCGATCCGGGCCGTCGTCTGCGGCGAGCCGGCCGGCGGCGCGCTCGCGGGGCTGCCGCAGTCCGAGCGCTTCGGCTGGGCCGTCGCGCCGGCGTCGACGATCATCCAGCCCTCGCCGGTCCACGCGGGCCTGACGAGCGACCCGCAGGCGACGCTGGACCGCCTCTTCGACGCGCTCGTGGTCTGATCGCGGATCCCGTCGCTCGGCGGATCCGCGCCGGGCCGGCGGTTGAACAGTGTTCACGCGTACGTCACGCGAAAGGAGCATGGACGCCGATCTGACGCATCGGCCCGCAGCGGCGGGCGTCGTCGGATGACCGTGTCCTCGCCGCTCATCGCCCCCGGCCTGCGCCACCGCGTCGCCGAGCACGCCGCCAGCGGCGCCCTGCGCGATCTGCTCGAGCACCTCCGGCTCTCCCACGGACCCGAGCCGCTGTCGGAGGGAGCGATCTTCGGCTTCTCCGGCGCGCTCGACCTGCGCGTCCGCATCGCCGACACGGCGGTCCCCGCGATCGACCTCGAGGGCAGGGCGCCGTCGCTGGAGCTCGAGCTGTGCGAGCACCTCGGCGTCCCCGCGCGGTGGCGCACGAGCTCTGATCCGCAGACCGGCTGGAACATTCTGCGCACGGAGCTGGCCGCAGGTCACCCCACGCTCGTGCGCGCCGACCTCGCCGAGCCTCGACTACCGCCGCGGCGATCGCCACGACACCCGCCACGCGATCGTCGTCACGGCCGTCGACCTCGACGCGCGCGTGGCGTGGGTCCTCGACGGCGGCTTCCCCGAGCCGCAACGGTGCAGCCTCGACGCGCTCGCCGCCGCCCGCGCGTCGCAGGCCTGGCCGGAGCCCGCCCACCACGGCCTGCTGGCGCTCGGCGTGCGGCCCGGCCGCCTCGCCGACCCGCGCCGCGCCGTCGCGGCCGCGCTCGGTCGCGTCGTCGAGACGATGCGCCGCCCGCGGCCCCCCGACCATCCTCACGTGCGCGCCGGCCTCGCCGCCGCCGACGCGCTCGCCGAGGCGTGGCCCCGGCTGCCCGAGGCCGCCGGCCCGCGGCTCGGCGTCACGCTCGACGCGCTGCGCTTCCGGGTGCGCGACGGAGGCACGGGCGGCGCGCTGTACCGCTCCCTGCAGGCACGCTTCCTGCACGAGGCGGCGGCGCAGCTCGGCTCGCCTCGGCTCGGGCACGCCGCGCTGGTCTGCGACAACCTCGCGGACGCGTGGCGGGCCTTCGCCGCCGCCACCGAAGCCGCCGACGCCGCGACGGCGCATCGCGGCGCCACGCCGTGGGTGCAGCGCATCCGCGCGCTCGAGCACGAGCACGTCGAGGCGCTCGAGGGGCATCTCAGCATGCATGGCGCGATCGCCGCCTGATCGGCGTCCCTCGGTGGGCCGACGCGGTCCAGACCCGCACGTCGCCTAGCCTTAGGGGAGATGCGCGACTACGCCTCGGCCATCCGCAGCGACATCGTCGTCTTCGAGGGCGGCATGGGCGCCACGCTCGAGCAGCTCGACCTCTCGCTCGAGAAGGACTACAAGCTGCCCGGGCGCGCGCACGAGGTGCTCATCCTCAACCGTCCCGACGTGATCGAGTTGGTGCACCAGTCGTTCATCGACGCCGGCGCCACGGCGCTGCAGACCGCGACGTTCCAGGCCAGCCGCCTGAAGCTCGACGAATGGGGCCTCGGCGAGCACACGCACGAGATCAACCGCCGGGCCGCCGAGATCGCGCGCACGGCCGCCGGCGAGGAGCACTTCGTCGCCGGCTCGATCGGGCCGACGGGCTACCTGCCCGCCTCCGACGACCCGACGCTCGGCGACATCTCGTTCCGCACGCTGGCCGACGGCTTCGCCGAGCAGGCCTTCGGCCTCGTCGAGGGCGGCGTGGACCTCATCCTCATCGAGACCGCGCAGGACATCCTCGAGGTCAAGGCCGCGATCTTCGGCGCGCGCGAGGCGATGAAGCGAGCGGGCCGCGAGATCCCGATCGAGGCGCACGTCTCGCTGCTGCCCAACGGCGGCAAGATGCTGCTGGGCACCGACATCTCCGCCGTGCTGACGACGCTCGAGTCGCTCGGCGTCGCCGCGATCGGGCTGAACTGCTCGACCGGTCCCGAGGACATGCGCGACGCGATCCGCTTCCTCGGCGAGTTCTCGCCCGTGCCCGTGGCGTGCGTGCCCAACGCCGGCATCCCGATCCAGGGCCCGGACGGCGAGACGATCTTCCCGCAGGGCCCGGAGGACTTCTCCCGAGCGCTCATCGACTTCGTCGACCGCTACGGCGTCGGCATCGTCGGCGGCTGCTGCGGCACGACGCCCGAGCACATCCGCCTGCTCGCCGAGGGCCTCGCCGACCGCCGGGCCGAGCCGCGGCCCGCGCCGCGCCCGGTCCACGTCAGCTCGATGATCACCGCCACGCCGCTCGTGCAGGAGCCGCGCCCGACGATGGTCGGCGAGCGCGTGAACTCGCAGGGCTCGCGCAAGGCGAAGGAGATGCTGCTGGCCGACGACTACGACGGCCTCAACCAGATCGCCGAGGACCAGGTCGACGGCGGCGCGCACGTGCTCGACCTGTGCGTGGCCCTGGTGGAGCGCGACGACGAGGCCGAGCAGATGCGCAAGGTCGTCGAGCGCGTCTCGCTCTCGCAGCCCGCGCCGATCCAGGTCGACTCGACCGAGCCGGAGGTCATCGAGGCCGCGCTGGAGCAGATCCCCGGCCGCGCGATCGTCAACTCGATCAACCTCGAGGCCGGCCGCGACAAGCTCGACCGCGTCGTGCCGATCGCGCTCGCCCACGGTGCCTGCCTCATCGCGCTGACGATCGACGAGGTGGGGATGGCGAAGACCGCGCAGCGCAAGCTCGAGATCGCCCAGCGGCTGAAGGAGCTGTGCTGCGACGAGCACGGCCTCGATCCCGAGGCGCTCATCTTCGACGTCCTGACGTTCACGCTGACCACCGGCGAGGAGGAGTGGCGCCCGTCGGCGGTCGAGACGATCGAGGGCATCCGCCTCGTCAAGGAGCACCTCCCGGGCGTCAAGACGTCGCTCGGCGTCTCCAACGTCTCCTTCGGCGTCACCCCGCGCGCCCGCGCGGTCCTGAACTCCGTCTTCCTGCATCACTGCGTCGCGGCCGGGCTGGACCTCGCGATGGTCAACCCGAACCACATCACGCCCTACGGCGAGATCGACGAAGCCGAGCGCAAGCTCGCCGACGACCTCGTGCTCGACACCCGCGAGGACGCGCTGGAGATCTTCATCGCGCACTTCGACTCCCAGGGCGAGGTGCCCGAGGAGGAGAAGGCCAACCCGACCGAGGGCATGGAGCCCGAGGAGGCGCTGCACTTCCACATCCTGCGGCGCAAGAAGGAGGGCGTCGAGGAGTGGATCGACGCGTGCGTCGAGAAGATCGGTGCCGTCCCGACGCTCAACGACGTGCTGCTGCCCGCGATGAAGGAGGTCGGCGACAAGTTCGGCGCCGGCGAGCTGATCCTGCCCTTCGTGCTGCAGTCGGCGACGGTCATGAAGCGCGCGGTCGCGCAGCTGGAGAAGTACCTCGACAAGGTCGCGGGCTACACGAAGGGCACGGTCGTGCTGGCGACCGTGTTCGGCGACGTGCACGACATCGGCAAGTCGCTGGTCAACACGATCCTCACGAACAACGGCTACACGGTCGTCGACCTCGGCAAGCAGGTGCCGATCTCGACGATCCTCGACGCCGCGGTCGAGCACGAGGCGACGGCGATCGGCCTCAGCGCGCTGCTCGTGTCGACGTCCAAGCAGATGCCGCTGGCGGTCGAGGAGCTGCACTCCAAGGGCCTGGACTTCCCCGTGCTGATCGGCGGCGCGGCGATCAACCGCGACTTCGGCCTGCGCGCGCTGTATCCCTACAAGCGCGAGTCCGACGAGATCTACGCGCCGGGCGTCTTCTACTGCAAGGACGCCTTCGAGGGCCTGCACAAGATGGACCAGCTCATCGAGCCCGAGGGGCGCGAGGCGCTGCTGGCCAAGACCCGCGAGGCCGCCCTGAACCTCCGCCTGCACGGCAAGGAGCCCGAGGCGCTCGTCACCGACGACGACACCGTGCGCTCCGCCGCGCGCACCGACGTGCCGATCCCCGAGCCGCCGTTCTGGGGTGCGCGCGAGATCGACGTGCCGCTGGACGACATCTTCCCCCACCTCGACACGCACGTCCTCTTCAAGCTGCACTGGGGCGGGCGCGGCGTGAAGGGCGAGGCATGGCGGCGGCTCGTCGACGAGGACTTCCAGCCGCGCCTGGAGCGCATGTGGCGCGAGCAGGACTACCTGCGTCCGCGCGCGCTGCTGGGCTACTTCCCCTGCTACAGCGAGGGCAACGAGGTCGTCGTGCTCGATCCCGACGATCGCGAGACGGTGCTCGAGCGGCTCGTGTTCCCGCGCCAGCCCAAGCACGACCGCATCTGCCTCGCCGACTTCTTCCGTCCCAAGGAGAGCGACGAGCTCGATGTCGTCGCGCTTGCAGGCGGTGACGGTCGGGCCCGAGGTCACCGAGGTCATCACCGCGCTGGAGCAGGAGGGGGAGTTCGCCGAGCAGCTCTTCACGCACGGCCTCGGCGTGCAGTCGGCCGAGGGCACGGCGGAGTGGCTGCACTCGCGCGTGCGCGCCGAGCTCGGCATCGGCGCGACCGAGGGCCGGCGCTACTCGTGGGGCTACCCCGCGTGCCCGGAGCAGTCCGAGCACGAGAAGATCTACCGCCTGCTGGACTGCCCGTCGATCGGCCTGTCGCTCACCGGCGGCTTCGCCGTCGAGCCCGAGCAGTCCACGCTGGCGATCGTCGCGCACCACCCGCAGGCCGTCTACTTCGGCATGAAGTCGGGCCGGCTGCCCAAGGACAAGGCGCCCGACGACATCATCGCCGGCTCCGACCGCGACGCCACGCTGCGCCGCGGCGATGTCGACCCGCCCGAGGGCCCGCCCGAGGACGAGCCCGCGCTCGTCGGCGACGCGCGGGCGTAAAGGCGCCGCGGGGGCTCGCTCAGGGCCGCATGACCCGCAGGTGCAGGTCGCCGGTCTGCGAGAGCGTGCAGGAGTCCTCGCCGTAGCTGCCGGCCGTGCACACGACCGGGGTCTCGCTCCAGCGCACCAGCATGCCGCCGCCGCGCGTGGTCATGAGCAACGGCGATCCGCTGTTGACGCCGGAGGCCGGTGAGAGAGGCCGGGCCGGCGCGTTCGGGCGCCCGCGGCTGTCGGCGGTCTGGACCAACGCCTGGCTCTCGAGCCCCTCGCCCCGGCGCGAGAAGCCGTACAGCCAGCGCCCGCTGGCCGGTTCGGCGGCGACGGTCACGCCGCCCGCGCCGATCGCGTAGGGCAGGTCGAGGATGTCGCCGAGCGGCTGACCGGCCAGGTTCAGCATCCGGGCGCGGATCTCGTCGTCAACGCCACCGCTGCGCGTGTAGATGACGAGCACGCGCCGGCGCCGTGCGTCGACGTCGAGCTCGAAGCCGCCGATGCCCTTGCCGGTCAGCACCCGCGTCGGCCCGGATGGCGTGCCGCCGGCATCGATCCGGCGCGCGTAGAGCACCTGCTGCGGGGGCTGCCCCCAGAGGTAGACGAGCAGATATCCGCCACGAGGGTCGGCGACGAGCGACGTCTGCGGACGCGGGGTCATCGCGCCGGGCTGCAGCGCCAGCACGCGCGACGCCCCGACCCGCCTGCCATCGGGGGCGAGCCGCTGGGAGAGCACCGCCGCCGCGTCCTCGTCGCCGGTGGCGAGCGCGTTGAACACCACGAGATAGGAATCCGAGCGCCGGTCGTAGGCCACGTTGGCGGCGCCCGACGAGTACAGGCCGCTCGCGGCGGGGCCGACGCTCGACACCTGCCGCTCGGGTCCGACGGCCCTGCCCGCCCGGTCGAGCACGCGAACGAAGATCTCCCGGTCGCTGACGGTGCAGCCCGAGTTGTCGCCGACGAGCCACGCCTGCATCGAGGCGGCCTCCGGCGAGGACGGCGCAGGCAGCGGCCGGCACGGCGAGATGCCCATGCCGGGCTTGGACGCCGTGTACACGACGAGGTGCCGGCCGCGGCGCGTGTCCGTCGCGATCGAGATGAGGTGCGGCCCCATGAGATCGGGGCTCCAGATCGGGGCGAACATCCGCGCGGCACCGGTCGCCCTGCCGTCGGCGGCGAGCGCCGTCGCGTAGAGGCGCATGGTCATGTTGCCGGCCACGCCGCCCGGGGCGACGTCGCTGGAGATCGCCACGCTGCGACCGGTCGCGCGGTCGATCGCGACGTCTGCGAAGCCCCCGTCGGGGATGACGACGTCGGCAGCGGCGCTCGCCGGCGCGGCGCCGGCGCCCATGCCGATGCCGGCCAGCGCGGCGAGCAGTACGGCGAGGCGGGCGAAGCGGAGCGGGGTCACCGGCTCCTGTATCGGCGCGAGCGCCGCGGCGCTGAAGGGGCAGCGCCGCGGGCCTCGCCGGCCGTCCTCAGGGGACGAGCGTGATCGTGTCGGCGGAGCCGCTCCTGCCCTCGACGGAGCTGAAGGTCCCGCGGGCGTTGGCATAGGCGCCGGTGCCGCCGGTGATCATGCCCGTCGTCGTCGGGGAGGAGGCGCTCGTGATCGCCTGCAGCGCGAGCGAGCCCTGCGCCAGGGCCATGACGCCCGAGCACGTGAGCTTGGACTTCAGGAAGTTGCTCGAGCCGACCGTCGTGACGCACTGGACGTGGAGCTTGCCGACGACCTTGCCGGTGCCGTCGGCGACCGGGTTGGTGAAGACGATGAGGTCGCCCAGCAGGTTCGAGCGCTGGTTGCGCGTCTTCGTGTTGCGGACGTGCTTGAACGTCGAGCCCTTCTCGAGCTCGGTGAACGTCAGCGTCGTCGCGCCCGGCGCCTGCGCGGAGGCCGAGCTGCGCACGCCGAGGCCGGCAGCGGCGACGGCGAGCGCGACGACGGCGAGGACCGCGAGCGCGGTGCGGGACGGGCGGTGCAGCGTGGATGTCGGATGCATGCCGCTGTCCTCCGGCTCAGCCGGCCAGGGAGACGATCGACACGATGACCATCTGGCCGATCGCGAGCCCGGCGAGGATCAGCGCCGCGAGCGCCATCCGCGACCCGGCCTTCGTGAGCGGCTCCTGGCGGGCGCGGAGCGCCAGCACGATCGCCGCGACGCCGAGCGGGCCGCCGATCCAGAAGCCCGGAACGGGGACGTCGAGGTCCCAGACCATCGTGGTGCCCGGAATCGACAGCAGCGCGAGAAACAGGGCCAGGCCGGGCCGCGCCCGGGTCGGTCCGACGTCGACGGAGCGGTTCATCGTGGTGTCCATCAGGAGTCCTCTCGGGTGGCTGGAAGGCATGACCCGAAGGTACGTCCGGTGGGCCTCGCCGCCATCGACGCCACCACCGGACCGGACCGGTGAGGGCACCACACCGCGAATACGTGCTAGCGCTGAGCGTCCGCCGCGCGCAGGTATGCGAGCACGGCGAGGACCCTGCGGTGACCGCCCTCGCCCTCGGGCAGGTCGAGCTTCATCAGGACGCTGCGCACGTGGCTCTCCACCGTCCGCTCGGTGAGCACGAGGCGCGCCGCGATCGCCTGGTTCGTCAGCCCCTCGGCCATGAGCGACAGGACCTCGCGCTCGCGCTCGCTCAGCTGGCCGAGGCCGTCGGACGCCTGCCCGCCGACGAGCGACGCGACGACCCGCGGATCGAGCGCCGAGCCGCCGCGGGCGACGCGCTGCGCCGCCTCGAGGAACTCGCCGACGTCGAGCACGCGGTCCTTGAGGAAGTAGCCGAAGCCGCCCTGTGAGACGAGCCCGACCGCGCCCGTCGTCTCGATGTGCTGGGACAGCACGAACACGCCGACGCCGGGATGGGCGTCGCGGATCCAGCGCGCCGCGCGCATCCCCTCGTCGGTGTGCGTCGGCGGCATGCGCACGTCGACCACCGCCAGATCGGGCTCGTGCTCGCTGACCGCGCCGCGCAGGCGATCGGCGTCGTCGACCGCGGCGACGACGTCGTGACCGGCGTCCTCGAACAGCCGCCGCAGGCCCTCGCGCAGCAGCGCCTGGTCCTCCGCGATCACGACCCGCACGGCAGCTCCGCGACGACCGCGGTCCCCTCGCCGCGCGGGCTGGAGACGCTCACGCGCCCGCCGAGCGCGGCCACCCGGTCGGTGATCCCGGCCAGGCCGGAGCGGTCGCTCGCGCTCGCGCCGCCGATGCCGTCGTCGGTGATCCGCAGCACGAGGCTGCCGTTCGCGCGCTCGGCGCTGACGGTCACCAGCGACGCGCGCGCATGCTTGACGGAGTTCGTCAGCGCCTCGCTGGCGACGAAGTAGGCCGCCGCCTCGATCGGCTCGGCGAAGCGCTCGCTCGTCGCCGCGACCTCGGTGCGCAGCGGGGCGCGCGCGGCCAGCTCGCGCAGCGCGGTCGCCAGCCCGTCGTCGAGGCACGCGGGCCGCACGCCGCGCGCGAGCTCGCGCAGCTCCTCGATCGCGCGCGTGACCTCCTGCACGGTCTCGTCGAGCTGCCCGGTGATCTCGTCGGGACCGGCGCCCAGGCGCCCCTGGACGTGGCGGATGGCCAGGCCGATCGAGACCAGCCGCTGCTGCGCGCCGTCGTGCAGGTCGCGCTCCAGGCGCCGGCGCTCCTCGTAGCCGGCGGTCACGATGCGCTCGCGCGACTCCTCGACCTCGGCGAGCCGCCGGCGGACCTCGGTCCCCAGGCGGGCGATCTCGATCGCCAGGCCGGCGGCGTTGAGGACGCTCTCGAGCACGTCGGGGTGCTCGTTGAGCGCGCGATCGTGGCGGACGGCCCCGAGCGCGAGGTCCCCGCGGCGCACGAGCGTCACGTCGTGCGTCTCGTCGGCCGCCGCCTGCGCCGGGCGCCCGCTCGCGTCGACGTGGCCCGCCTCGCCGGGCAGCGCGTAGACGAGCTCGAGGTCCGGATCCCCGAGCGCCTCGGCGAGGGCGGCGCCCGTCTGCTCGGGCGTGGCCCGGCCGGCGCGCAGGTCGGCGAGGTGGCGCTCGATGCGGCGCAGGCCTTCGTAGCGGGCGCGGTTGAACCGGCGGTCGACGACGCGCTGGACGCGCCCGCGCAGCTGGCCGAACACGAGCGCCACCGTCAGCGTCGCTGCCGCCGTGGCGAGCGTCGAGCCCGACCCCAGCGCCACGCCGAGCGCCAGCGACACGGCGCCGTACGTCGCCGCCAGCAGCACGGTCAGCGTCGCGTAGACGAGCGTGCGATTGACGATGCGCTCGATCTCGTAGAGGCGGTAGCGCATGACCGCGATCCCGATCGCCAGCGGGATGGCGATCAGCACGATCGCGAAGGAGATCGTGGCGGCCACGTCGGCCGCCCCGGTGATGAAGCTCTCGGTCCACCCGACGGCGACCGCGAGCGGGATCAGGGCCCCCGCGTAGGCGAGCACCTTGATCTGCTGGCGCTCCAGCCCGGTCGATCGCCGGAAGCGCGTGCGCAGCGCGAACGCCGCCGCGAAGAGTCCCGCGAGAAACCCGATCGAGGCCAGCGCGAACAGCGGGACGAAGACGACCTGCGGCAGCTGGGGCAGCGGGTTGGAGACGCCCTCGAACGGCTGCTCGAGCGCACCCGGCGCGAGGAGCTGCGCCGTGGTCGCCAGCACGGCGGCCACACCGAAGCCGATCGCGATCCCGCGCCAGCGCGGCGCGGGGAGGCGGCCGTCGGGGAAGACGAACGCGACGGCGGCGAGCGGCGCGAAGAGCAGCGGCCAGATCGCGTTGTCGATCACCGCGGCGATCCGCCCGCCCGGCGTGCCCGGATGTTCGAGCAGCGCGTAGGCGGCCCAGTTCTCGGCGACGCCGCTGAGCGTGAGGATGAGCCCGTTGACGAGCAGCAGCCAGCCGATCGGGTTCTCGGGGCGGCGCGTCGCGAGCACGAAGCCGGTGGCGCTGGACATCACCACCGCGAGCGGGTAGACGTAGGTGCCCCACTCCGCCGCGACCTTCGCATCGATCGTCAGGTCGAGCACCGTCACCCCCGAGCCGATCGCCAGGGTGACGATCAGCAACGGCCAGGCGGCGATCGGTCGCATGCGCACCAGCCGATCATCGCCGCCGGGGGGGACGGCGACAACCGCGCTGGCACTGAAACCACCGATGCGGGGCGACCCGGCGCGAGCGGGCCAGGCCCGGGCTTACTTCTTCTTCTTCTTCGCGGCTGGGCGCTTCTTCTTCTTCTTCTTGGGCTTGGGCATGTTGGCCTCGCCCGCCCTGATCGCCTCTCGGATCCGGGGGTAGGTGCCGCACCGACAGACGTTGCGCATCCCCTCGAGCTGCGCCTCGGAGACCTTGCGGTTCTTCGCCTGGGCGGCCTTGACCATCGCGACCGCGCTCATGATCTGGCCGGGCTGGCAGAAGCCGCACTGCGCGACGTCCTTGTCGATCCAGGCGGCCTGCATCGGGTGCAGATCCTTGCCCACGGTCGCGGGGAGCCCCTCGATCGTCGTGATCTTGTCCGAGGAGCGGATCTGCGAGATCGGCACGCTGCAGGGGTTGAAGGCCTTTCCGTTGATGTGGCTCGTGCAGGCCTGGCAGACGCCGAGGCCGCAGCCGTACTTCGGTCCGGTGACCCCGAGCACGTCGCGCAGGACCCACAGCAGGCGCACGTCGTCGTCGACGTCGGCGCTCACGCGCTTGCCGTTGAGGATGAAGGTGTGGATGGGCATCGCGGCTAGCTCCTCTTCCTCTTGGCGGTCGTCTTCTTCTTCGTGGCCTTCTTCTTCTTGCGCGGCCGCTTGAGGCCCGCCGTCTTGAGGCCGTTCGTCGGCGACTGCGGGATCGACGGGATCGTCGGGAAGACCTCGAAGTCGATCGGGGCCGAGTGGTTGATCGGGAACTCCGTGGGCATCGTGCCCGTTGCCTTGCGATAGGCGCAGGCGGTGGCCGCCATCGTCGCCGCCACGCCGAACTCGCCGGCGCCGCCGGGATCGTTCGTCGTCTGCGGCATGACGATGACCTGCAGCTCGGGCGGCATGTTCCACTGGCGCGTGTAGTGCGCGTCGTCCCAGCTGCCCTCGAGGAAGTAGCCGTCCTTGAGGTGCAGGCTGTAGCTGAAGACCTGCGCGATGGCGTCCATGACGCCGCCCATCATCTGCGCGCGCAGCCCGAGGGGGTTGATCGGCAGACCGACGTCGACGACGTAGACGACCTTCGTCACGCGCGGCCCGGTGAAGCCCTTCTCGACCCGGCGGTTGACGGTCTCCGGGCGCGTGTCGACCTCGACGATGCAGGCCGCGCGGCCCTTGTACTCGTGGTGGACGGCGACGCCCTGGGCGATCCCGGCCGGCAGCGACCGGCCCCATCCGCCCTCTTGGGCGAGCTTGTCGAGGACGGCGCGCATGCGGTCGTCCTTGGCGAACTCGCGGCGGAACGCCAGGCGGTCCTTGCCCATCTCCTCGGCGACGCGGTCGATCACGAGCTCGGACGCCGTGCGGACGTCCGGGCTGTAGATGTTGCGCACGCTGCTCGTGTTGAACGTCTGGATGTCGTAGACCTCGTTCAACAGCTGCGTGACGACGCCGAAGCTGTAGGGGATGTTCTGCGTGAGCGTGAAGATCGTCGTGGAGAACTGCGCGAAGTTCTGCAGCGGCAACTGCGCGTCGACGGCCGTGATGGCGTCGCCGAAGCCGTGCGAGAAGTCCGTCGCCACGCTCGTGTGGCGCTGGTCGAGCGCGAGGACGTTGGCGCCCGCGTACGTCATCCGCACGCGCGAGGTGCACATCGGGTGCACCCGGCCCTGACGGAAGTTGTCCGTGCGCGCCCACATGAGCTTCACGGGCTTGCGGAGCACCTTGGAGATGGTGGCCGCCTCGTACGCCGCGTCGGCGAAGAGGTGCCGTCCGAACGACCCGCCTCCCTCCGTGACGTGGAGCTTGACCTTCGCCAGCGGCATCTTGAGCACCGTCGACGCGATCAGGCCCTGCACGTGGACCGGCGACTTGCAGCACGACCAGATCTCGGCGCTGTTGGACCGCACGTCGGCGATGGCGCAGTTGGTCTCCAGCGGATCGCCGGGACGGAAGCGGAACGTGAAGACCTCCTCCACGGACTTGCCCGGGAGCGCCGGCGTGAGCGGGAGCTCCGCCTTCCTGAGGTCGGCCAGCACCGAGGCGTCGGACTTGCCGGCGGCCGTGCCCTTGCTCCAGGAGACGTCCAGGGCGCGGACCGCGTCGATGCACTGCCCGAACGTCTTGCCCCGCACGGCCACGCCGCCGGCGACGTACGTGGAGTGCGGGATGATCGCGACGTCGGTGATGCCCGGCATCGCCTTGACCTCGGCGGCGTTGCGGATGCCGAGCGCCTTGGCGTTGATCGTCGGCGGCCGGCAGACCATCGTCGGCAGCGCGTCGCGGACGTCGAGGTCCATGGCGAACTGCTTCTCGCCGCGGACGATCGCCGGGCCGTCGATGCGCCGCTGGTCGGTGCCGATGAGCTGCAGCGCCGCGCGCGTCTTGAGCTGCGGCGTGAACTCGACCGAGCGCGTCACCGCGCGCCTTCTTCGCGAGCGAGCCGAACGTCGCGGAGCGCCCGTCGCGCGCCGTGATGACGCCGTCGCGCACGACGAGGTCGACGTCCGACACGCCGAACTGCGCCGCCGCCGCCTGCATGAGGCGGCCGCGCGCGGTGGCCGCCGCGGTTCGCACCGGCGTGAAGATCGAGTGCATGGAGTTCGATCCGCCGGTGAGCTGGTTGAAGATCAGCTCCGGGCGGGCGTCGGCCAGCCGGATCTTCACTCGGTCGATCGGGATGTCCATCTCGTCGGCGATGATCATCGCGGTCGCCGTCGTGATGCCCTGGCCGACCTCGGCGCGGTGCAGGTCGAACGACGCCGTCCCGTCGCTGTTGACGCGCACCGATACGAGGTTCGCCGTCGACGCCGCGGCCAGGTTGAGCAGGTCGCTGAGGTCGAAGGTATCCGACAGCTGGACCGTCGGGAGCGCGCCTGCCGCCGGCTCGGCCCACTGCACCGCCGCGACGAGCGTCGGCGCCGCGATGAGATAGCCCATCATCCGCCGGCGGGTGAACCCGCCGGCGGTGTCCGTGTCAGGCGAGTCCGTGCCGGTGGCGAACTGCCCGCCGGCGGCCCCGCCGAGTTCGAGGTCGGTCATGTCCGCGTCCTTTTGATTGACGACATCCGTGCGCTCACTTCGTGCCGAGGCCGTCGGCGACATCGCTGCCATACGCCTCCTCGACGGGCTTCAGGAAGCCGTCGACGGAGGGGTCGATCCGCGTGATGAGGGTCTTCGTCGACGGCGGGCCGCCGTCTTCGGTCGTAGGTCACCGACGGCGAGACGCCGCCGAGGTCGACCTCGCCGAGGTTCTGCTTGGCCTTGAAGATCCCGGCGCGCGACAGGTCACCGTCCTTGATCGCCTTGCGCAGGATCTCGGCCTGGACCTTCGCCCCGGCGTGGGCCAGCGCGAAGTAGATGCTCGGCGGCGCGCCGGGCTCGTACTTGTCGTGGTCGGCGACGACCTGCTTCATCCCCGGCGCATCGGGATCGCCCCAGGCCGCCGAGAACGAGGTCACGAGCGCACCCTTCAGCGCCGGCGCGATCGGGGTCTGCTTGGCATCCAGCGAGCCGTCCTTCGTGATGAGCTGCTCGAGGAACGCCGGGCCCTGGAGGATCCACTGAGGCTTGAAGCCGAGCGTCGCGGCGGTGCCGATGATCGGGCCGGTGCTGCTCGGCAGCGAGACGACGACGACGGCCTCCGCGCCGGCGCTCTTGAGCTTCTGGATCTGGGCCGTGAACTCCGTGTCGCCGGCCTTGAACGTCTGCCTGCTGACGTCGTCGAAGCCGAGCTCCTTGGCGGCCGCCGTGTAGCCGCGCAGGCCGTCCTGGCCGTACTCGTCGTTCTGGTAGATGATCCCGATCTTCGGCTTCTCGTCGCCGCTCTTCGTGTAGTAGTCCAGGACGTTGGCGATGTCGTAACTGTACGGCGTCCCGACGGCTGCGATGACCGGATCGTCGCCCCAGATCGAGTCAAACGAGGCGGGCGTCGTCACGAGCTTGTCCTTGTCCAGCAGCGCCTGGATCGCCTTCGTCGGCGGGCTGCCGAAGGAATTCAGCAGCGCGACGTCGTTGCGGATCGCGCGATAGATCTGGACGTGCTGCTGGGGCTGAGTAGCCCGAGTCCTTGATCGTCAGGCGGACCTTCCAGCCGTCGATCCCGCCGCTGGCGTTCAGCGACTTGAAGAACGCGCGGTGGCCGGCGGCGACGGGCTTGCCGAGCGCGCTCGCCGGACCGGTGAGAGCGTTGATGTCGCCGATGCGGATGGTCTTGGCGGCGACGTCCACTCCGGGGCCGCCGATGACGGCGCCGGACGACGCGCCGCCGCCCGCCGCGTCGTCGTCGTCGGAGTCGCCGGTGCCGCAGGCAGCCAGGATCAGACTCGAAGCGAGCACCGCGAGCAGCGGTGCCGTCAGGGACAGGGGACGTCTCACGGGTGTGCCTCCTCAGGCGTTGTGACGGTGAGTTTCGAAGCTCTGGAGCCGACGTCGCTGCCGTTGCCGGTGCGACGCAGGCGATCGGCGATCCCGACGATCCCGCGCGGCTCGAGGCTCAGGAACGCGACGATCAGCAGGCCGTAGGTGATCGTTGTGAGGTCGCCGGCGGACAGCCCGCCGCTCCCCTCGTCGGGCAGGAACGGCAGCTGCTTGAGCAGCGACGGCAGCGCGAAGACGACGGCGAGCCGAGCAGCGGGCCGGCAGTCGTCCCGAGCCCGCCGACGATGATCGCCGCGATGAACTGGATCGACAGCAGCAGGCTCCACTGGCCGGGCTGCGCGAAGGACAGGTAGGACCCGTAGAGCGCGCCGCTGACGCCGGCCATCGCCGAGGACACGACGAACGCCGTGACCTTCAGGCGGCCGACGTCGATGCCCATGACCGCGGCCGCCGCCTCGCGCTCGCGCAGCGCGACCATCGCGCGCCCGGCGCGGGTGCGGCGCAGGTTCCAGGCGAAGGCCGTCGCGGCGGCCAGCAGGACGAGCGCGAGGAAGTAGTACAGGCCGTTGGCGTCGATCGTCACGCCGCCGAGGTCGAGGACCTGCCCCGGCGAGAAGTCGAAGGAGCCGAGCTGCACGGCCGGAAACGCCCGGCCCTGTGGCCCGCCGGTGAGCCCGCGGCGTTGAAGAAGACGTGCTGGGCGATGAAGACGAGCCCGAGGGTCACGATCGCGAGGTACAGCCCGCGCAGGCGCAGCGCGATCGGGCCGACGACGCGCCGAGCAGCGCGGCGACGACGCCCGCGGCCGGGATCCAGACGAATGCGCTGACGCCATGGTCGGCGCCGAGGACCGCGCCCGTGTAGGCGCCGACGCCGAGAAAGGCTGCGTGGCCGAGCGAGATCTGCCCCGCGTAGCCCGTGACGATGTTCAGCCCGGTCGCGCCGATGGCGGCGATGACGACGAACGTCGCCGATCGTCAGCTGCGCCGCGCTGAGCATAAACGGCAGCACGACCGCGAGGACGACGAGCGGCCGGGAGGAGCAGGCGGCTGGTCACAGGCGCTCCGCGGGCGCGCGCCCGAAGAGGCCGTACGGCCGCACGAGGAGGATGAGGATCATCGCGATGTACGGCGCGACGGCGTAGAAGTTGTCGCCGAAGGAGGCGGGCGCGTAGCCCGAGGTCATGACCTCGGTCAAGCCGATGACCAGACCGCCGACCACGGCGCCGGTCGGGCTGCGCAGCCCGCCGAGGACGATCGCCGGGAAGGCCAGCAGCGCCGCGTCGCCGAGCGCCGGCTGCGGCGAGTTCGGAAAGCCGGCGAGAAACAGCCCGCCGAGCGTCGCCAGCGCGCCGGCCATGGCCCAGGTGATGAGGTGCACGCGGCGCACCGGGATGCCGAGCGACAGGGTCGCCTCCTCGTCCTCGGCGGTCGCCTGCACCGCAAGGCCCCAGCGCGTCCAGCGGTCGAAGGCGAAGTAGACGGCCAGCGCCGCGACGGTCACGACGATGCCCCAGACCTTGACCTCGTTGATCGTCACGTCGACCGACCGCGAACGACGACGAGCCCCACGGATCGCCGAGCAGCCGCGGCGCGGTGCCGAAGAGCGCCTCGACGAACGACGTCAGGGCGATGCCCGCGCCGATCGTGATCATGACGAGCACGAACGGCGGCTCGCCGCTGACGCGGCGCAGGACCGCGATCTGGAAGGCCGCGCCGGCCAGCGCGAGGATCGCGACCGCGGCGAGCACCGCCGGCAGGAACGGCACGCCGAGGTCGGTCGCCAGCCAGGAGATCGTGTACGCGCCGGCGAGCAGCATCGCGCCCTGCGCGAAGTTGATGACGCCGCTCGCGCGGTAGACGACGACGAAGCCCAGCGCGATGAGCGCGTAGGTCGCGCCGAGCGCCACGCCCTGGAAGAGCAGCTGCGCGAACTCGCTCATGCGCCGACCGCCAGCTCCTCGCCGAGGTACGCGCGGATCACGCGCTCGTCCTGCTGGATCTCGGCGGGCGTCCCGATCGCGATCGGACGGCCGAAGTCGAGCACCAGCACGCGGTCGGCGAGCGCCATGACCACGCCCATGTCGTGCTCGACGAGCAGCATCGTGACGCCCTCGTCGCGGTGCAGGCGTGCGAGCAGCCGCGTCATCGACGCGCGCTCGCTCGCCGACATCCCGGCGACGGGCTCGTCGAGCAGCATGAGCGTGGGCTCCATCGCGACGCAGCGCGCGAGCTCCACGCGCTTGCGGTCGCCGTAGGGAAGCGTCCCGACGATGCGCTTGGCGATGCCATCGATGCCGACCTTGCGCAGCGCGAGCCGTGCCGCCGCGACGTGCTCGCGCTCCTCGGCGCGCGCGAGGCCGAGGCCGCCGCGCAGCGCGCCGGCACGCATGAGGTGGTCGCGGCCGATGAGGACGTTCTCCAGGACGGTGAGCTCCGCGACGAGCCCCAGGTTCTGGAAGCTGCGCGCGACGCCGCAGCCGGCGAGGTCGCGCACGCGCCGCGCGAGCAGGTCCTCGCCGTCGAGGCGAACCGTTCCCGACTGCGGGCGGTAGACGCGCGACAGGACGTTGAACAGCGAGCTCTTGCCCGCCCCGTTGGGGCCGATGATGGCGAGCAGCTCGCCGTCGGCGACGTCGAAGCTCACGTCCTCGAACGCGCAGATCGGCCCGAAGCGCAGCGTGAGGTCGCGTACCTCGAGCATCAGCGCCGCGAGCTCTTCGGCGACGAGGGCGTGGCCGCCGCCGGTGCCGAGATAGGAGGCGCGCAGCTCGTCGTCGAGCAGGAGCGCGGGCGTCGCGCCGCTCGCGCGCAACGACCGTTCTCGAGCAGGAACGCCGTCGTCGTGCAGCGCAGCGCGAGGGCCGTCGACTGGTCGGCCAGCAGGATCGCCGTCCCCCGCTCGCGGATGCGCAGCAGCGCCTCGCCGATCTCGGCCACGACGGTCGGCGCGAGCCCCAGCGACGGCTCGTCGAGCAGCAGCAGCCGCGGGGCCGGCCATGAGCGCCCGGCCGACCGCGAGCATCTGCTGCTGGCCGCCGCTGAGCAGGCCGGCCCGCTGGTCCAGGCGCTCGGCGAGCACCGGGAACAGGCCGAGCACCTCGTCGAGCAGCTCGGGCTCGCGCCTTCGCCCGGAGAGGGCGAACGCACCGAGGCGCAGGTTCTGCGCGACGGTCAGCTCGCCCAGCACCCGCCGGCCCTCGAGCGTCTGCGCGACGCCGCGCGCGACGAGACGCGCCGCGTCAAGGCGGCGGGTCGACTCGCCGTCGATGCGAACCTCGCCGCTGACGATCGCGCCGTGGTGGTAGCCGAGCAGCCCGCCGATGGCGCGCAGCAGCGTGGTCTTGCCGGCGCCGTTGGCGCCGAGCAGCGCGACGGCGCCCGCGGCGGGCACAGCCAGGCTGACGCGCTCCAGTGCAAGCACAACACCGCCGTAGCGCACGACGACGTCGTCGACCTCGAGCAACACCCCGTCTCCTCCTCCTCATCGAGCCGGGATCGGGGATCGCAGCTCTATGCGGGCACGCTAGACGCGATCTCGGAGAGCGCCATCGGCGGCCGGTCCCGAAGTTCGGCGGCCGCCGTTGTGGCTTGGTGACAACCGTGGCAAGGGCGCCGCGTCAGCGGGCCGACCGCGGCGCGACGGCGGGCGCGGCCGGCGCGGCTGGCGACGTGCCAACCTCGGACTCCGCGACGCGGATCGCGATGAGCAGGTCGAGCACGTCGGCCACGCAGCGCAGCCGCGTCCCGGTGCGTTCCTCGATCTTCGCGAGGCGGTAGCGCGCCGTGTTCGGGTGCACGTAGAGCCGCTCGGCGGCGAGCTTGGCGTTGAAGTCGGCGGCGACGTACTCCAGCAGCGTCGTCGTGAGCACGTGGCCTTCGGCCACGTCGTCGGCGACGAACGCGCGGACCGCCTCCGGGATCCGGCGCCGGGCGGTGTCCTGGCCGAACAGCGTCAGGCAGTCGAACGCGCTGAGATCGGTCAGCGCCAGCACACCGCCGGTCGCCCGGATGCGCTCGGCGGCGGACACCGCTTCGAGGTAGGCCTCCGGCAGCGACCTCAGGCTGTCGTGCACGGTGCTCACCCCGATCGCGAGCGTGACGCGCTCGTCGGCGAGCTGCGCCTGTACGGCCGTCAGCTCTGCGACGACGGCGTCGATCCGCTCGCGATCGATCGGCGCGACGATCACGACCTCGTGATGACGCACGACCGCGAGCGCCTGGTCGATCCCGCCGAACGCCCGCGACAGCCACGTCGCGCAGGCGCGCAGGTGGTGATCGTCGGGCAGCGGCGCGGTCGCGGCGGCGACGACGAGCACGCATGAGCACGTCGGCGCCAGGCCCGCCTGGCGCGCGGCGGCGAGCTTCGGCCCGGGCTCGGGTGAGCGGCCGGCGAGCAGGTCCTCGAGCAGGTCGCGACGCCCCCGCTCGCCCTGCGCCGGCAGCAGGCGATCGGCCTCGACGTAGACCTCGGCGGCCTCGCTCGCGGCGATGTTCATGTAGCGCATGACGATCGAGGGCAGCTCGAGCGCCTCGCGCCGCGTGGCGTCGTCGACGACGCTCGCCAGCACCGCCTCCCAGAAGACCTCGGTGTAGATGCGGAAGGCCTGCATGAAGTCCGGCAGCGGAAGACGTCCGACCCGCCGCATCGCGCGCGGGCGCACGAAGTCGATCTCCATGGCCGTCAGCGGACGTCCCAGCTCGATGCTGCGAATCAGCGCGTCGTGCTCCTGCGACACGTGCGTGCGCACGTCGGCGATGAAGACGGGATCGGCGATCGCCGCGTAGCCGGGGATCTCGGAGCGAATCCGGCGCACCCCGTCGTCGACGAGCTCCTCTTGACGCGCGCGCAGCGCGTCGACGATCGTCTGCAGCGCAGCTGACCTCGCAAGCACTTCAGTCGGCACAGCGGTCTCCTCCCCGAGAGCCGGACTCTACTCCTCGGCTCGTCACGGACGCCACTTTCCGGTCAGACCGGGGTGTGGGGCTCCATGCGGGCCGCGCTCCGCTCCGGGACGACGATGCGGTGCTTGACGACCTTGCCGGTGGCGGTGCGCGGGAGCTCCTCGACGAACCACACGCGGCGGGGCAGCTTGTAGCGCGCCAGGCGCCGGGCGGCATCGCGCACGAGCTCCTCGGTGCCGAGCCGCGCGCCCGCATCCAGCACGACGCACGCGACGACCTCCTCGCCGAGCAGCGGATGCGGGACGCCGAGCGCGGCGGCCTCGACGACGGCGGGGTGCGCCGTCAGCGCCTGCTCGACCTCGAGCGGATGCACGTTGTAGCCCTCGCTGATGATCAGCTCCTTCGCGCGGCCGACGATCTCGTAGCGCCCGTCCTCCCCGCAGCTCGCGAGGTCGCCGGTGCGCAGCCAGCCGTCCTCGGACAGCACCGCGGCGGTCTCGGTCGGCCGCCGCCAGTACCCGAGCATGACGTTGGGCCCGCGCACGAGGAGCTCGCCCGCCTCCCCCGGCGCGACGTCCTCGCCGATCGAGTCGACGACGCGCAGCTCGACGCCCGCGAGCGGCCAGCCGATCGAGCCCGGCCTGCGCGTGCCGTCGACGGTGTCGAGGGTGATCACCGGCGAGGCCTCGGTGAGGCCGTAACCCTCGGCCAGCGGCGTGCCCGCCGCGCGCTCCCAGGCGGCGTGCAACCCGCCGTCCAGCGGGGCGCCACCGCTGATCGACGCGCGCGGCGCCACGCGCTCGAGCTGCTGCTCGGCGTCGGCCGCCAGCAGGCCCGCGTAGGTCGTGGGCGTCCCGAGCAGGATCGCGACGTCCCAGGCGTCGAGCAGGCTCAACAGGAGCTCAGGGTCGGGCTCGGCCATCGTGAGCAGGCACGCGCCGCCGGCGAACGTCGCGTTCAGGCCGCACGTCAGGCCGAAGGCGTGGCACAGCGGCAGCGCGGCGAGCACGACCGCGTCGGGGCGGTAGCCCAGGCGCTCAGCCGTCGCGGCGGCGTTGCCCTGGAGGTTCGCGTGCGAGAGCACCACGCCCTTCGTCTGGCCCGTGGTGCCCGATGTGTAGAGGATCGCCGCCGGATCGCCGGGCTGGACCGCCACCGGTTCGTCCGGGACGCCGTCGGCGGTGGAGATGTCGAAGCAGCTGCCGGGGGCGAGCACGAGGATCGAGCGGCGTGCGCGGGCCGGAGCCGACCGCACCAGCGAACGCCAGACGATCAGGCGCTCCGCCCGCGCGTCTTGGAGGATCGCGGCGATCTCCGTGCGTGTGAGGTAGGGATCCAGGGGCACGACGACACCGCCCGCGTGCAGGACCCCGTAGTACGCCGCCGCGAACTCCGGCACGTTGGGCAACAGCAGCGCGACGCGATCGCCGGCCTGGATGCCGTCCTCCCGCAGGAGCCTGGCCACCCGGGTGCTGGCCGCGCCCAGCTCGCCGTAGCTCACGCGCCGATTGCCAACGCACAGCGCGGTGCGCTGCGGGCGCTGCACGGCCGCGCCGCGCAATACGCCGGCGGCGTTCACGGCTTGGCCAGCTCCACCGGGAGGGCGATCGAACGCTTGAGGATCTTGCCCGTCGGCCCCTTCGGGAGCTCGTCGACGAGCCAGACGACCCGCGGGTACTTGTACGCCGCGACCTGGTCCTTGACGAAGTCGCGCAGCTCGTCGACCGTCGCCTGCGCGCCGGCCTTCAACGCGACCGCGGCACCGACCTCCTCGCCGAGCTGCTCATGCGGCACCGCGACGACCGCCGCCTCGCGGACCGCCGGGTGCTCGTAGAGCACCTCCTCGATCTCACGCGGATAGACGTTGTAGCCACCGCGGATGATGAGGTCCTTCTTGCGGTCGACGATGAAGAAATAGCCGTCGTCGTCGACGCGGCCGATGTCGCCGGTGCGAAACCAGCCTTCGGAGTCCACGGCCTGCGCGGTCGCCTCGGGCTGGTTCCAGTAGCCCTGCATGACGTTCGGGCCGCGGATCACGATCTCGCCGACGGCACCCACCGCGAGCTCGGCACCGTCGCCGTCGACGATCCGCATCTGGACGTCGGCGATCGGCGTTCCGACCGACCCCGGCCTGCGCTCGCGGTCGGGGTGGTTGAACGACGCGACGGGCGAGGTCTCCGAAAGGCCGTAGCCCTCCAGGATCATCGTCGAGAACTTCTCCTCGAACGCGCGCATGAGCTCGACCGGCAGCGACGCGCCGCCGGAGGCGCAGACCATAAGCGACGAGACGTCCGTGGTGTCGGCACGCGGATCGTTGAGGATCGCGCCGTACATCGTCGGAACGCCCTCGAAGACGTTGACGCGATCGCGCTCGATGACCTCCAGCGCCTTGGCGGGGTCGAAGCGCGGAATGAGCGTCAGGCAGCCGCCGGCGCAGATCGTCGCGTTCATCGCGCACGTCTGGCCGAACGTGTGAAACAGCGGCAGCGACCCGAGCGTCACGATCCCGCTGGCCATGCCGAACAGTCCCACCGCGGCGCGGCAGTTGTGCGCGAGGTTGTCGTGGCTGAGTGCGGCGCCCTTCGGGACGCCCGTCGTCCCGGAGGTGTAGAGGATCACGGCAGTGTCCGAACCGGCGGTCGGGGCGATCTCGGGCAGCGGCTCAGCCGCCGCGAGCAGTGCCTCGAAGGCGCCGGGCGCGACGTCGATGCAGGCGGCTCCGGCCTCGTTCGCACCGGTGCGCGCGTGCTCGGCGAAGGTCTCCCAGACCAGCACCGCGGCGGCGCCCGAATCAGCGAGGTAGTGCGTGGTCTCGCGCCCCTTCAGCAGGACGTTCATCGGTACGGCCACCGCTCCGAGGCGCAGGATCCCGTAGTACACGACCGGAAACTGCGGGACGTTGGGCAGCATCATGCCGACGCGGTCGCCGGCGGCGATGCCGCGCGCGGCCAGGAGACCCGCCAACCGCGCGCTCGCGTCGTCGAGCTCCGCGTAGGACAGCACGTACTCGTCGAGCTTCACGGCGGGCGCGTCGGGCGACGTCGCGGCGGAGTACCGCAGGTTCTCTGCCAGGTTCATTGGAGTCCTCCCCGGGATGTGTGCCCATCCTTGCTCGGCTGTGGGCGAATGGGAATGTCAGCCGATGCCGAACGTGACGCGCGGCGACCGTGCGCGAGCAACACCGCGGCTCGCCGGCATCTATGAGATTCCTCTGAGATGCGGATTTCCGGTGCACTGGAGCGGGGGAAAACGAGAGCAACGTTCCTCACTACACGGAGGTCACATCGCATGTACGCCGACGCAGGACCCCCCATCTTCCTCATGGCCCTCGGGCTCGTGCTCTGGCTGGCCGTCACGGCCACGGTGGCCGGGATCTCGATCCAGACGATCGGCATGATCCTGTTCATCGCCGGCGCCATCTGGCTCGTCGTCGAGATGCTCCAGGCCCGGACCGTCGGGACGCGTGATCGTGTCGTCGAGGAGCCGGTCGTCTATCGCGACCGCCGCATCTGAAACCACTTGCTGCGGTGGCCCGAGAGGGTCACCCCGCGGCATGTAGCGAAGGAGCGCTACCGCACGTGGCGGCTCGGTCCGAGCAATCGGATCAGCCGCCACGGCGTGGTTAAGGGCCGGTCTCATGCGGGCAGCCGCGCCTCCTCCAGATCGAGGTCGCGCTCGATGAGGCGCATCGTCTCCTGGCGCAGCCGCCCCTCGTTGCGCAGCTCGAGGATCGCTCCGCGCTCGACGCCGATCAGCTCGCGGCGCAGCTCGCTGTAGCGCTCGATCGCGTCGTGCGCGGACGGCGCCCCGCGCGCCTCCTCCGCGTCGCCGCCGATGACCGCCATGCAGCGCCGGAAGCGCGCGCGGTACAGCTCGCGCATGCGCCGCAGCCGCTCCTCGCTGACGCGCTCCTCCCGCTCGAGCTCGTCGAGGCGATCGAGCGCGGCCTGCGCGGCCTCGAGGCGGCCGATCGCCTCGTCGGGGCTCCACTCGCGGTCGCGCTCGATGCGCAGCAGCCGCAGCAGCGGGGCGAGCGTCAGCCCCTGGCCGACGAGCGTCACGGCGATCACGCCGACGGTGATGAAGATCAGCAGCTCGCGCTCGGCGATCTCGTCCGTGAGGGCGAGCGCCGCCGCCAGCGAGATCGCCCCGCGCATCCCCGACCAGCCGACGACGAGCCGCTCGCGCCAGTCCTCACCGGGGTCGGCGCTGGCCACCGCCGGCACGACCCGCGCAAGCAGCGGCGCGGCGGCGATCCACGCCAGGCGCACCCCGATCACGACCGCGCTGATGATCGCCACGTCGACGAGCAGGGCCCCCGTCTCGCCGGTCTCGCGCACGCTGTCGAGGACGCCCTCGAACTGCAGGCCCAGCAGCACGAACAGCGTCGTGTTGAGGCCGAACACGAGCACCTGCCAGAACGCGATGGCGCTCAGCCGCGTGTCCGCGTCGAACATCTCGTGCGAGTGCCAGCCGAACCAGCTGCCGGCGACGACCGTCGCCAGCACGCCCGAGACGCCGGCCTCCTCGGCGCCGATGTAGGAGCCGTAGGCGAACAGGACCGAGAGGAAGATCGCCAGCGGCACGTCGCTCAGGCGCCGCTGCAGGCGCTGGCCGATCCAGCCGACGGCGACGCCGACCGCGACGCCGCCGAGCGCCGCCTGCACGAACTCCCAGGCCGCCTCGTCGAGGGCGAACGAGCCCGCCACCGCGGCGCCGACGGCGACGCGGTAGGCGACGAGGGCCGCGGCGTCGTTGAGCATCGCCTCGGCCTCGACGGCGAGCGAGACGCGTTCGGGGACGCCCAGGCGGCTGAACGTGGCGGCCGCCGACACCGGATCGGTCGGCCCGAGGATCGCGCCGAGGATGAACGCCGCCGGCCAGCTCAGCCCGACGGCCTCATGCGCCACGAACGCGACCGCGCACATCGTCACGAGCACGAGCGCGAACGTCAGCGAGATGAGCTGCGCCGACGCGGCGCGCAGCTCCTGCGGCGAGGCGGCGAACCCGGAGGCATGCAGCAGCGGCGGCAGGAAGACGAGGAAGATCGCCTCGGGCGCGAGCTCGATGTCCGGCAGCCCCGGCACGAAGCCGATCGCCACGCCGCCGATGACGAGCACGATCGGGTACGGGATCGCGATGAGATCGGCGAGGCGCACGAGCACTGCCGCGGCGAACAGCACCGCGATGAGGAACTCGACGTCGCCCACGGGAGCGGGAGTCTAGGTCCCGCTACCGTCCTGTTCGATGCCGGCGATCCTCGACCCGCCGCTCGGCCCGGACGACCATGTCGCCGGCTCCGGCGACGCGCCCTTCGAGCTCGTCATGTACGGCGACTTCCAGTGCCCGTACTGCGTCGCCTCGATCTCGATCCTGCGCCGCGTGCGCGAGCGGCTCGACGGTCGCCTGCGCTTCGCCTTTCGCCACATGCCGCTGCCGGCCCACCCCGACGCCGACAACGCCGCGCAGGCCGCCGAGGCGGCCGCCGCGCAGGGCGCCTTCTGGCCGATGTACGACGCGCTCTACGCCGCGCGCGGGCGCCTGTCGGTCGACGATCTCGCCCGCTACGCGGCGGCGGCCGGCCTCGACGGGGAGCGCGTGCGCCGCGAGGTGCTCGCCGGCGTGCACGCCGAGCGGGTGGCGCGCGACGAACGCAGCGCCCGTGCGGCCGGGATCACCGGCACTCCGGCGTTCTTCGTCAACGGCGTGCTGCACGAGGCCAGCTTCGACGCCGGCTCGCTCGTCGACGCGCTCAGCGCGCCGGTGGCCTGAGCGAGCGTGGCCCGGCGTCAGTAGCGGCGCGCGAAGAACCGCATCATCGCCGCTGCGTAGAGCGCCACGAAGAGCCCGACGATCAGCAGCAGCGGCGCCAGCCTGTCGAGCGACGGCGGCCCGTCGGCCAGCGCCTCGAAGTCCTCGCGCTCGGAGACGAGCACCGGCACGAGGTCCTCGCGCAGGTAGCCGTCGAGCTCGGTCATCGTCCGCACCGCGGTGAGCCCGTCGAAGCGCGTCAGCTCGCCGGTGCCGGGGATCGCGTTCCAGCCGCGCGCCACGTCGGGCGTCGTCAGCAGCGCCTGGGCCAGCGCCGGCGTGCGCTTGCGCAGTGCGGCGACGACGCCGGTGCGCGACAGGCGCAGCGCCTTCTGCAGGTAGGCGAGCAGATCCGGGATCTCCTTGCCGACCTCGGTCAGCGGGATCGCGCTGAGCAGCGCCGTCGTCCGCGGGGCGCGCCGGCGCAGCGCGGCGCGCACGTCGTCGCTCTTGCGGCCCGTGCGCTGCGCGACGAGGCGATACAGCCGCGGCACCTCGGCGGCGGCGCCGCCGGCCGGCGTCATGACCGGATCGCCGAGCGCGATCGCCTCGTGGATCGTGTCGAGCCCGTTGGCCGTGCCGCGCACGCGATCAGGGCCGAAGACGGGCGCGAGGTCGTCGACCGCCTCCTGTGCTCCGCCCAGGCGCGGGAGGTACTGGCCGGCGCCGACGATGACGAGCAGCAGCACGCCGGCGGCCACGACGAGGCTCCACGACAGCCTGCCCGGCACGACCCTGCGCGTGCGCCGCACGCCGAACAGGCCGAACGCCAGCAGGCCGGCGCCGAAGGCCAGCAGCATGAACGGGATGTAGCCGATCCCGCCCCTGCCCTCGACGTCCTGGAGGTTCTCGCGCTGCGCCACCATCAGCGGGACCACGTCGTCGCGCACGTACTTGCGCAGGCCCGGGACGGTGCGCACCGGCTTGTCGCCCCGCAGCCGGGTCAGCCCGTCGATCCCCGGCACGTCGTACCACCCCTCGGCGGTGTTCGACAGCGCCGTCAGCGACTGCGAGATGCGCGGGAAGTCGCGCTCGAGGATCGCCGCGAGCTCCTCCTCGGGCAGTCCCATGATCGTGGCGAGGTACCCGGTCAGCCGCGGCACCTCGGCGGCGACGGCGTCCAGCGGCAGCGCCCGCAGCAGCGCCTCGGTCCGCGGCGCCTCGCGGCGCAGGATCCTGCGCACCTGCTCCTCGGAGAGGCCGAGCGTGCGCCGCAGGTATCCGACGAGCTGCGGGACCTCCGCCGCGCCGCCGCCGCGCCGCGTCAGCAGCGGATCGACGACGTCGACGTACTGCGAGAGCGTGAACACGCCCGCGCGGGTGCCCTCCACGCGCGCGTCGGTGAACGCCGGCTCGGCCGCGTCGAGCAGCGCTTGACCGGAGCCGAGCCGCGGGATGAGCATGAGCGCGACCACGAGCGCGATCACGACCAGCCCGGCGAGCGCGACCCCGAACCACGCGCGCGCGGCACCGGTCGACAGCCAATCCTTCATCCGAAGCGTTCCACTTCCCGAGATCGACGGCGGCGGAGACGCTCCGCCCTCACGAAGCGCGCGACCTTACACGGGCGTCGGCCCGGCTGCGACCAGCGCGAGCTTCTCGGCGCGCGTCAGGCGCTTGATGCGGGCCTCCTCGCGGCGTGCGGCGCTGCGGTCGGCCATCGGCTGGGCGAGCGCGAGCGCCACCGGCAGCCGGCTGGCCGTGTAGCGGCTGGCGCGGCCGCTGCGGTGAGCCGTGAGGCGGCGCTCGAGGTCCGACGTCCAGCCGCAGTACAGCGAGCCGTCGCGGCACTGCAGCAGGTACACCCAGGCAGCGGTCATCGGGATCGGGATTCGACGTGCGACCGGCCGATCATCCCGCGCGCGGAGATTCGCGCCAACCATCATCGCCGCGGCCCTGCGCCGTCTGCGAGCTCTCGTCAGGATCTGACTCGCAGCGACGGCGCGGGCACAGATGCCGCGGATCGCGGCCTACCGGCGCTTCCTGCGGGCATTCAGCGCCCTCGCCGACAAGGTCAGCGTGTCAGAGTGACGCTGCGTGCTCGACCGCTGCGGTCAAACACGACGAGGAGGTCCTGATCATCGCCGGGACCGAGCGCGTCATCGGTGGTCCCCAGCGGCCACGTCCACGTCCTCCGCCTGCCGCTTTGAGAGCCGCCGAGTAGCCGTCTCACGTCCGCGCGCGTGGCGCCGTCGACGGTCCGGCAGCGGTCGATCGCGCGTGCGATCCGTTCAGCATCGGAGGTCGTGCCGACAGCGTCAGGGCCGGCGAGAGCCGTACGCCAGCGTGAGCGATCAAACTCGAACGCCTCGCAGGGATCGCGACTCGCGCCAGCCGCGACGGCGCCGCCGACCCCGCCGGCGGCGGCGATCATGAACACGACCGCGGCCATCCTCGCCAGGGCGCGCCGGCCAGAGAGCGGGATCGCGACGAGCACGGCAGCAACCGCCGCCGCCGCGATCGCCGCCATCAGAAACGCGGTGGTGGCCTCGCTGCGCGGCGTCGCGAACGTGGCCTGCGACCCGAGTGCGGCCGCTGCGCCGGCGAGCGCAAGAGCGCCCCCGCCGACGTAGGCGACGCACAACATCACCACGGCAGCGACCTGAATGGCGCCGACAACCCCGCGTGACCAGCGGCCCGACACGACGACCTTTGCCGCCGCACACGCCGCCGGCACCAACGCGAGGATCGCTGCGAACGTGGCCGGCGCGAAGAGCCACAGCAACAACCGCGTCGCGAGCGCCAGGGCCGTCAGATGACCGCCTACCAGGCCGACGGCGATCAGCACACGAGACCACGGCGTCCGCCAGAGCGGCGAGGAAGGCGGCGTCATCGCCGGTCACGGCATGCGGCCCTCGTCAACGTGATGTGCAGACACGAGCGCTGGGCGCGGGGCGGGCGCACCATGCGCCCCGGTGGCCTTTCCCGACGGGCAACCGATCGGTGCGTCTGCGCTGGAGGATCACGTACTGGCTGCTAGGCGCGGCCGAGCGCCGCACTCGGCCGCGGGCTCGGCACCGGATCCTGCACGGCACGCGCGAGCCGTTTGGCCGTGGCGCGGACATCCCGTACGAACTCGCGTCGGCTCACGCCGGCCAGCTCGAGCACGTCGCGGTGATCCCAGGCCACGACGGCAGAGGCGACGGCCACGAACGCCCGCCACGCGAGGATGGAGACGGCGCGCGCCGGCGCGGGCATGCGCGCGAACTCGTGGCCGAGGGTGGCCCGGTGGAAGGCCACGTGCCCGCGCTCGTCGAGCAGGATGCGCCGGCAGGTGGCGCGCAGCACGGGGTCGTCGTACGCGAGCGCCAGCACCCGGTAGTAGCTCAGCGCGATGAGCTCCGCTGCCAGCAGCACGCAGATCTCGCGGCGCAGCCCGCCGGCGTGGCGCAGCACGACGAAGGCGGTGTCCGACCAGTGCGACTCGAGTCCGACGCCGCCGAATCGCTCTCGTAGGCCCCGAAGCCAGCGAGCATGAGCCTGCTCCTCCCCTACGAACAGGTCGATCGAGCGCGCGTACGCGGTGTCGCGGGTCGCCTGCGCGAGGCGTCGCAGGCGCTCGCCGTCACCGGACTCGCCGAGCTCGAAGCGGGCGATCGAGCGGGCGACCGCATCACGCCCCGGCGACCGCTCGAACGGCGCTTCGAACGAGGCGTGGAGGCTCTGCTCGCGCCTGCCCTCGAAGTACTCGAGCCAGCGTGCGTAGGGCGAGCGAACGAGTGGGGACGTCATCCGCGCAACCTAGGCGGCCGGGATGGAGATCTGGTGGCGATCGTGTGCGGATCTCGCCAACCGGCCTCGCGGATGGTTGGCGCGCCGGCGGTGGGAGCGCCGATGCGAGCGGGGTAGGATCGCGCCATGGCCGAGACCGAAGAACCCGCAGCCATCTTCAAGTCGCTCACGAGCCGCTTCAGCGGACGCATGGACATCAAGCTGACGAGTGGTCCCGACGATGCGCCGCTGCTCAAGGCGTCCGGTCAGAGCTTCGCGATGCTCTACCACGACGAGCTCGTCGTGCGGCTGCACCCCATCCGCTGCGCCGAGCTCATCGACGCCGGCAAGGGGCGCCATCTCTCCCACGACGGCCAGACGCACGAGGAATGGATCGTCATCGACGGGCACGACCCGGCCGAGTGGAAGGCGCACACGATGGAGGCACTCGGCTGCGCGAAGGACACCTGAAGCACGGGCGCTGAGCCGCGCCGCCCCCCGAACGATCAGGCCAGCTCGCGCGCCTCGCCGCGGCCGAAGTGCGGCACGGGGGCAAGCTCCACCGGTGAGCTGTGCATCGCCCGCAGGCGCACCTCGCGCCACGACAGGCCCTCCTTCACGAGCGCCGGGGCGCCCATCACGATCGCCGTCGCGATCTCGACGGCCTGCAGGATGATCCCGTAGGCCAGCGCGTCGGCGTAGCCGACCCCGTAGGCCGCCAGCACGGCGACGCAGGCCGCCTGGAAGATGCCGACGTTCGACGGCGTCGCGGGCAGCACCGCCGTGACGTTGACGGCGAACAGCACCGCCGCCGCCGCGCCGAGGCCGGCTGTGTGGTCGAGGCCGAGGGCGACGAGCAGCACGTAGCACGACAGCCACTGCACGACCCACGCCGACAGCTGGGCGGACGCCGCGATCCCACCCAGCCGGGGGCGACGGAACACCGTCAGCCCGGCGCGCAGCTGCACGAGCGCGGCGCGCGCCTGCGTCACGAGCGCCGCCGCACGGGCGAACCGCGATGGCTTGCCGGAGCGCAGCAGCGCCGGCGCGAGCAACAGCGTCGCGAGGATCGCCAGCGGCGCGATCGCCACCACGAGCAGCGCCGTGTGGTGCGTGAAGAAGTCGACCGTGGAGAACATCACGATCCCGAGCACGATCAGCGCGACGATGTTCAGCAGCGTCTGCGAGACGATCGTGCCCAGCACCACGGGCAGATGCAGTCGCGGGCTGCCGATCCGCCGCGCGACGACGAACGCGCGCGACGGCTCGCCGAGCCGGGCGGGCAGCGTCGCGGACATGAGCACGCCGATGAACGTGCCCTGCAGCGCGTCGCGCAGACGCACGGTCGCGAGCGGCAGCGCGGCCCGCAGGATCGCGTGCCAGGCGAACGCGCGCAGCACCATCGAGAAGCACATGAGGCCGAGGCCGAGCAGCACCCACGGCGGCGCGGCGTTGACGAGCGCGTGGCTGACGCGGTCGGTGCCGATCCGGTGCAGCGCGATCGCCGCAAGCGCGACGGCGAAGATCCCCACCGCGCCGATCGCCAGCCGTCGGGCCATCCGGGCGCCCGGCCGCGAGGCGTCCGTCGCGGTGCGCGCGAGGGCCGGCTCGAGCGTCGGCAGCCGCTGCGCGCGCACGCGCCGTCCGTCGGCCGGCGTCAGGCCGTGGCGCGCGGGAAGCGTCTGCGGCGCCGCGGCGTGCAGCGCGATCGCATCCTCGTAGGCCTCGAGCACCTCGGCGGCCACGGTCGGCCAGGCGTACCGCGGGGCGGCCTCGGCCGCCGCGGCGGCCAGCGAGATGCGCCGCGCGGGGTCCAGCGCGAGGTCGCGCAGCGCCTCCGCGAGGGCGGTCGGGTCGCCGCGCGGCACGAGCACGCCGTTGACCTCGTGCGAGACGACGTCGCGGTAGCCGGCGATGTCCGACGCGACGACCGGCGTCCCGGCCGCGAACGCCTCGGTCAGCACCATGCCGAAGCTCTCGCCGCCGAGCGACGGCGCACAGAGCACGTCGGCCTCGGCGAGGACCGCCGTCTTCTCCTCGTCGCTGCACTTGCCGTGCGCGACGACGTCACGCGGGTCGAGCATGAGCGGTGCGAGCTCGTCGCCGGCGACACCGACGACGTGCAGCGAGGCGGGCACATGGTCGCGCAGCGCCTCGAAGGCGCGCAGCAGCACGGGCAGGCCCTTGCGCTCGACGGCCTGGCCGATGAAGGCGATCCGCAGCGGGCGTCCCTCGCCGATCGGCTCGGCGGCGCGCGGCGCCGGAGGCAGCTCGGGCACGTCGACGCCGTTGGGGATCACGCGGTACGTGCCGCCGAAGTAGCGGCGCCCGGTCCAGGCGGCGGCCTGCGAGACGGCGATCCGGACATGGAGGCGGTTCAGCCGCCGCCACGCCCCGAAGAAGTTCGCGAGGTTGTTGGAGAACCCGTTCTCCGAGTAGCAGTGGAAGGTCGCGACGAGCGGGGCGTCGACGCTCATCAGCGAGTCCCACCCCGGGATCGGCGCGATCGGCTCGTGCAGGTGCACGACGTCGTAGCCGCGCTCGAGCTCGCGGCGCAGCGCGACGAGCGTCGAGACGCCGTAGGCGACGTTGGAGACCGCGCCGTTGGCCGGGAAGCCGACCGTGCGGCCCAGCGGCACGAGGTAGTCCGGCAGCGGGCGCTCCGACGGGCGCGCGCCGCGATGCAGGCGCAGCGTGAGGCGATCGTCCGGGTCGACCGGCGACAGCACGCGCACCTCATGGCCCGCAGCCAGGTACTGCTCGGCCAGCGCCTCGATGTGGCGCGTCACTCCCCCTGGGTACGTCCACGAATACGGAGATACCAACGCGATCCGCATCAGCGGCATCCTATCCGGGCGCACCCTCGGGATCGAGCCGCGGATGTGAATGTTCTGTGGGTGTGACGCGGGTCACACGGCGCTCGCGGCTCGCTCCTCCTCGACCGCCAGCTGCGGGTCGCCGCGGATGTACGCCGTCGCGCACGTGAGCACGAACACGCCGAAGGCCAGCAGCATCGGGCCCGAGTCGTTGGAGAGCGCGCCGACGATCGACGCCGTCAGGCCGCCGATCAGCGTCGCGCGCCAGGACGGCGACTCCCGCAGCGGCGCGAAGATCCGCTCGCGGTAGCGGACGGCGTAGACGGCGCCGAGCAGCGCGATCAGCGTGATGAACGGCATCGCGCCCGTCTTCAGGACGTTGAAGGCCAGCGTGTAGCGGCGCGTCACGACATCCCACAGCGAGCCCGCGCTGTCGGCCTGCAGGATGGTGCGCGTGAAGTGCCCGTTGCCGCCCGAGACGATGTCGAGCGCCGCGAGCGCGACGAGCGCCACGACCGGCACGGCCGCGGCGAGCAGGACCGTCCGCCGCGACGGCGTCCCGGGCAGCATCAGCACGGTCGCCGCGGCGATCCCCGCGCCGATCGTGATGACGCCGCCGACATCGGCGCCGAGCCGGCCGGAGCCGACGAAGACGGCGAAGATCGCCCCGCTGAACGCGATGATCGCCGCGTTGCGCCGCGAGCGCGGCTGCCCCCACAGCAGCGCGCCCAGGCCGACGAGCAGCATCAGCGTGAGCGTCGACTCGAGCTCGTTGCCGAGGCCGTAGAAGCGCACGCCCGACCGCGGGTTGGCGCCCAGCAGCGACCGGACGATGAGCTGCGATCCGAAGACGAGGTCGAGGGCGTAGGCGGCGATCGTGAAGGCGACGGGCACGAGCGGCCCGCGCGGCCAGCGCACGAGGCGGTCGGTGATCGCGGCGAGCACGAAGCTGGCGACGACGACGATCGCGACCTCGACCCCGCGCGTCGGGGCGAGCCAGCCGGTGAACAGCAGCAGCAGCGGCACCCAGAGAAACGCCAGGCCGCCGATCCGCAGACCGGCGCGCACGCCGCGCCGGTCGCGCGCGATGCCGAGCGCGAGCACGAGCGCCAGCCATGTGAACAACAGCGCCCCGAGCGTTGCGGTCCGGCGCCCGCTGACGACCCGCAGGCGCTTCTCGGTGTCCTTCAGCGCCGCCGCGTCGCGCACGCCCTCGGCGCGGATGACCTGCCCGCGCACCCCGTCGGGCAGCGGGCGGCCGAGGTGGCGCAGGATCGTCACCGGGATGTCGATCCCCGCGACGATCCCGTCGAGATGGGTGGTCGCCGACGTCAGCGAGCCGTTGGCGCCCAGGCCCGCGATGCCGATCGGCAGCAGCACCGGCACGGTCGCGCGCGGCGGCGCCTGCGTGACGACGAGCATGTCGCCGTCGCGGCGGTCGCGCAGCAGGTCGTCGAGCGCGGCGTCGCCCTTGTCGGCGGTCGGCAGGCCGACGACGACGAGCCGGTGGCGCTCCAGCAGGCGCTGCGTTCGCTGCGCCAGCGTGGCCGACGGGCCGAGCGAGACGTCGGCGACGTCGCCGCGGCGATCGGCGGCCACGACCGCGCCGATGTGCGTGCGCCCCGCGACACCCGCGTACGCGCCGCCGCCCGGAACCTGGTCGGCCAGCATGCCCGGCAGCACCGCGGCCGGGGGCGTGGCCGCGCGCTTGCGCGCCTTGCTCCAGCCGAAGATGAAGCCCCTCCCGTCGCCGCCGGGCACGAGCTCGAGATCCGGCGGCGCCGGCGGGCTGTAGACCGCGCGCGACGTGCGCGATCCGGCGGAGATGTCCAGCACCATCTGCGAAGCCGAGAAGCGCCCCTGTGTGGCGCTGACCAGCCCGAGGGCCAGCGGCGTGCGCTCGTCGAGGCGCTCGAGCACCGGCTTGGGGTTGTCGTCGCCGCCGGACGGCAGGAAGGCGAGCACGGCGCGCGGCTGCGCCGACGGCGCGACGGCGTGGCCCGGCGGCGGGCCGGCGAGGAACGCGGCGGCGACGGCGACGAGGGCGAGCGTGGCGAGCATCGCCGTGGCGAGGCGCCGCGGGCGCGGCACGGCAGGGGCTGGACCGGCCATCGCCCGTTCTATCCTGTCAGTCCGTGCCGCAGCGTCATTTCGTCAAGTACACCTTCCTGAAGATGGATCCCGCCTGGCGCCGCCTCGACGCCGACGTGCGTGAGGCCGGCAAGCGCGAGTTCGCGGCGGCCTGCGCCGACTTCGCCGACGGGCACCTTCTGCGCGCGTTCTCGACCGTCGGCACGCGCGGGGACACCGACCTCATGGTGCTCACGCAGGCGCAGAACCTCGATCGTATCCACGAGTTCCACGTCGTCCTGGGTCAGAGCGGGCTCATGAAGTGGGCGACGATCCCGTACTCGTTTCTCGCGATGACGAAGGTCTCGGAGTATTCCGACGAGTCACGCCTCGAAGTTCGGCCCGCGCATGCGAAGTACCTCTTCGTCTATCCCTTCGTCAAGACGCGCGCCTGGTACGCGCTGGACGCCAAGGAGCGCTACCGGATCATGCAGGAGCACATCACGCTCGGCCGCGAGTATCCGGACATCGACCTGAACACGTCGTACTCCTTCGGCCTCGACGACCAGGAGTTCGTCGTCGCCTTCGAGACCGACGATCCGGCGTCGTTCCTCGATCTCGTCCAGCGGCTGCGCACGACCGAGTCCTCGTCCTTCACGCTGCGCGACACGCCGACCTTCACGTGCATCAGCGCGTCGGTCGAGCGTGCGCTGTCGGCGCTCGACGGCGAGACGATCGCCGCGGAAGTGGTGTAGCCGGCGCATGCACGAGGCTCCAGGAGAGATCCGCGACATCACGGTCATCGGCGCCGGCCCGGTCGGGCTGTCGACCGCCTTCTGGGCGGGCATGCGCGAGGCCACGTCGCGCGTCGTGGACTCGCTGCCGCAGATCGGCGGCCAGCTGACGGCGCTGTACCCGGAGAAGTGGATCTTCGACGTGCCGGGGCACACGAAGGTGCTGGCCAAGGACCTCGTCGAGGAGCTGCGCCGCCAGGCCCTGGAGCAGTTCGACGTCCCGGTCCACCTCGAGACGACGATCGAGACCATCGAGTGGGAGGACGACCTCGTCGTCCTGCACACGAACAACCCGCACTACCCGCAGCTGCGCAGCCGCGCGGTGATCATCGCCGGCGGGCACGGCGCCTTCGAGCCCAAGAAGCTGCCCGGCTACGACATGACGCCGTGGGAGGGCCGCGGGGCGCACTACCTCGTCGGCTCGAAGTCGGAGTTCGCCGGCAAGAAGGTCCTGATCATCGGCGGCGGCGACTCGGCCTGCGACTGGGTCGTCAACCTGCTGCACACGGCCGACGCGCTCGCGCTCTGCCATCGCCGCGAGGGCTTCCGCGCCCATGAGCTGACCGTCAACCAGGTCATGGCGGCCGCCGACGCGGGGCAGGTCGACCTGCACATCCCCTTCCAGGTGCGCGAGGTCATCGGCAACGGCGCGATCGAGCGCGTGCGCCTGTTCCATTCGGAGGACGAGTCGCACGAGATCGAGATCGAGGTCGATGCGATCCTGCTGCAGCTCGGCTTCAAGACCGCGCTCGGCCCGCTGAAGAACTGGGGCCTGGAGATCTCCAAGGGCGCGCTCGTCGTCGATCAGGTCATGAAGACGAACCTCGACCGCGTGTGGGCGTGCGGCGACATCACGACCTTCGACGGCAAGCTCAAGCTCATCGCGACCGGCTTCGCCGAGTCGGCGATCGCCGTCGCGCAGGCGGTGCACTCCTTCCGGCCCGAGATGAAGATCCAGCCGAAGTACTCGACGAACACCGGCGTGCCCGGCGGCGCCGGCGGCCAGCCGTAGGTCGCGGGCCGCGTCCGGGCTCGCGGGCGACGCGCCGCCTCATGGTGTCGCGGCGTCGTCAAACAGCATCATTGAGAGGGTCACGCGTGCCGGCGGCGGCGGATCGGCCGGGGCGGACGGCGGACGGCGGGCGGCGGTCGGGTCGGCTTTGCAGCGCCATGGGCAGCAATCCGCCAACGCGAGCGCCGGCCCTTGGACCGGTACGCGGGCAGCGAACTCACGCCCTCATCGATGGTTCGCCGACGCCCGGTGCGGTAGACGTCAGTCAGCAACCCCGGGTGCGTTGACCCTATGGCGGGGTCACACGCCCTCGATCCCGCGGCGACGGGACGCTGACCGTCAGCCGGCGCCGCGACGCTCGAGCGTCGCGGTCACGGGCGGCGCGCTGCGCAGCGTCTGCAGGACCACGCAGTAGCGCTCGGTGAGCTTCAGCAGCGTCGCGAGCTGATCGTCGCCGGCGCGGGCGCGTCGAGCTCGAAGCGCAGGCGGATGTCGGCGAACCCGACCGGCGCGGCGCGGTCCACGCCGAGCGTCCCGCGGAAGTCGAGGTCGCCCTCCGCGCTGATCGTGGCCGCGCCGACCTCGATCTCGAGCGCCGTGGCGACGGCCTTCAGCGTGACGCCCGCGCAGGCCACGAGCGCCTCGAGCAGCATGTCGCCCGAGCACAGCAGGCTGCCGTCGCCGCCGGTCGCCGGGTGCAGGCCCGCCTTCGCGAGCGCGCGGCCGGTCTGGACGTTGCAGGCGAGCTCGTCGTCGAGCGTGCCGGTTGCGCTGAGCGTCACGCGGGCGGCGTCCGGATCGTCCTTGTAGCGCTCCTTCAGCGGAGCCTGCAGCGCGCGCAGGGCGTCGCGATCGAGGATCGTCACCGGTAGGCCGCCTTCGGCGAGCGATCGCCGGACAGGGAGTCCTGCGAGCGCGCGACGAGCGCCTCGATCGCGTCGGCGAGGTGGACGCGGTCGATGTTGTAGTCGTCGCGGGCGACGCGGAGGCGGTGCGCCTCGAGCAGGACGTCGGCGTGGGTGTGGCCCGCCGGCGGCTCGAAGCGGTAGGAGGCCAGCTCGATGAGCAGGCCGAGCGGATCCTGGAAGTAGATCGAGTCCATGAAGCCGCGGTCCTTGGGGCCGCTGTGCTCGATCCCGCGCTCGTCGAGTCGCTCGACGGCCTGCGCGAACGTCGCCTGCGAGACGGCGAAAGCGATGTGGTGCACGCAGCCGGTGTCCGTCGGCGTGCGGCTCGGCTCCGGCTCGCGCTCGTCGTTGGTGAAGATCGTGATGAGCCTGCCGTCGCCGGGATCGAAGTACAGGTGGCTCTCGGCCGGCCGGTCGAGGTTGGGCTGCTCGAAGACGAACGGCATCCCGAGCACGCCCTCCCAGAAGTCGATCGAGGTCTGCCGGTCGGCCCCGACGAGCGTGATGTGATGACAACCCTGGGTCTGGAGCTTGCGCATGCGCACAGGCTCCCACGCCGGGCGCGACTGCGAAACCGCCACCCGGGGGCGGACGGGGTTCGGCACCTTCTTCGCGATATCCGCGTACTACGTGACAGACCCCCCCGGCGGGCAGTACCCGTGGCGTGACCGCGCCCCTGAAGATCCTGACCTGGAACGTCGCCGGGCGCCTGACGCGCCTGGACGAGCAGGTCGCGCGCGTGCTCGCACACGACGCCGGCGTGGTCTGCCTGCAGGAGGTCATCCCCCGGGCGCTCCCGCGCTGGAGCGAAGCGTCTGGAGGACGCGGGCTACGTCGTCACGGCGAGCGCGGTGGCGCCGGATGCCGCGCGCGTGAACCGCCTCGGGGTGCTCGTCGCCAGTCGCCACCCGCTCACGTCCGCGGGAGCGGTGGCCGCGGTGCCGTGGTCCGAGCGGGTGCTGGCGGCTGACACGGACCGGCCGATTGGCCGCAGCCGCTGCGCGTCGTGACCGTCCACGCGCCGCTGTCACAGCGCGAGGACCAGGTGAAGATCCGTACGCTCGAGGCGGTGCACGGGGACCTCGCCGCGCTGCCGAGGCGACGTGCCGGCGATCCTCTGCGGGGATCTCAACTCGCCGCAGTACGAGGACCGCGACGGGACCGTGCAGACGTTCGCCCAGACGCGCACGGGCCGCCTGCGTCCCGGCCGCGGCGAGCGCCACGACCGCGCCGAGCGCATGATCATCACCGGCCCGCCCGGGTGGCGGGACGCGTTTCGCACGCTGCACGGCTACGAGGCGCGCGACCGCTCGTGGAAGACGGGCCGGCACCCGGGCTATCGCCTCGACCACATCCTCGTCTCGCCCGCGGTCACGGCGCTCGCCTGCGCGTACGACCACAGCGCTGCGCGAGGAGGGCCTGTCCGACCACTCGGCGATGTGGGCGAGCGTCGCACCGGCGCAGGCCGGCGCGTGATCGCGCTCGGCGGTCAGACCGCGGAGCACTCCTCTTCGTCGGCGACCCGGAACGACGAGCCGCAGCCGCAGGCGGCGACGACGTTGGGGTTGTTGACCTGGAACCCGGCGCCCTGGAGGGACTCGACGTAGTCGATGACCGACCCGCGCACGTAGGGAAGGCTGGGCTGGTCGACGTAGACCTTCAGACCGGCGAACTCGAAGACCTCGTCGCCGTCACGCTGCTCGTCGAAGGCGAGGTTGTACTGAAAGCCCGAGCAGCCGCCGCCCTTGACGCCGACGCGCAGTCCCGCCTCAGCGACGTTGGCGCCCTGGCCATCGAGGAACTCGTGGACCTTCTGTGCACCCTTGTCGGTGATCGTGATCATGTGCGCATCTCCCAGCGTCGTTTCAAGCGCATCCGCAATACTTCAGGAAGTGTAGCGGCCTCGGAGGCCGTGCTGGCCAACCTTTGCAGATCGCTACGCTTCGAGCATATGCCCAGCGCAGACGAGGTCAAGAGCCGGATCGAGACCGGGATTCCCGGTGCCGCGGCCGAGGTGCAGACATACGACGAGGTGCACTTCGACGTGGTCGTTCGAGCGGACGCCTTCCAGGGCCTCTCGCGCGTGAAGCAGCACCGGCTCGTGATGGACATTTTCGCAGGCGAGCTCGGCGGCGCGATCCATGCCCTTGCCCTGAAGACGGAGGTCCCCACATGAGCGACAACGAGATCCGCACCCTGATCGCCGAGGCGATCGAGGAGAACGACACGATCCTCTTCATGAAGGGGTCGCCCGACGCCCCCGCGTGCGGCTTCTCGGCGCGCACCGTCGCGATGCTGCAGCAGCTCGAGACGCCCTTCGCCGCGGTCGACGTCCTGCCCGACCCGCGCATCCGCCAGGAGCTCTCGGCGATCTCCAACTGGCCGACGATCCCCCAGCTCTTCCACAACGGCGAGCTGATCGGCGGCTGCGACATCGTCACCGAGATGTACGAGAACGGCGAGCTCGGCGAGGCGCTCGGCGCTCCCGCCCAGGCCGGTCCCGCGCAGGCGCCGGCCGGCGCAGCGGCCAGCCCGCAGGCGGCCGCGCCGATGAGCATCGAGAACCGCCTGTCCTAGCGAACCCGTAGCTGCACCCGCGCCTCGCCGCTGATGCGCAGGCGCGGGTCACGCAGCAGCCGGCGCTCCTCCCCGCCCAGGCGCGCGACGACGCCGTCGTAGCGGCCGAGGCGCGAGGAACGCCTCGCGGATCTCGTCGAGCGACTGCGGTCCGCCGTCCTCGGGCGGCGCCGCCTGCCTCCTCGTAGAAGAGCAGGTGATGTGCCGCCGCCCTCTTGGTCGGGGTCGCCGCCGGGGTCGGCAGCAGTCCCGATCAGCCGCAGCGTTCGCAGGCCGGCCGGCGTAGCGAGCGGCACGCGCATGCGCACGATGCGCGTCCGACGCCGCCCGCGTGGCCGTCTGACGCAACGCCAGGCGGAGCGCGATCGTGCTGCCGCCGCGGCGCGCGATCCGCGGGCGCGCTGACGCCGGTCATGAATGCCTGGCGCACCCCGCGGCGCACGCGGATACCGATGTCGAACGCCGTCGGGTGCAGGGTCCCGAAGCGATAGCTGTCGAGCATCGCCACGGCAGCGGCGGACGTCGTGCCGGCCGGCGCCCGCCAGCGCGTTCGGGGTCGAGCCGTCGATCGCGTAGGAGTTGCACACCCGCAGCGGCGCGCGCAGCTCGCGCAGCGTGACCTTGACGCACATCTCGCCGGTCTGGCGCGCCGGCGCGCCGTCCATGATCGGGCTGCGGCCTCCGCGGCGGCGGCGGCGCGCCGTGATGCTCAGCGGCGACGCGCCGGTCGGCCGCCCGACGTCGCCCTCCTCGGCGATCGTGCGTGACGGCACTGCGCACCTTGCCGCTGTCGAGGTCCTTCGCGGTGACCCGCAGCGGGAAGCTCGCCGGCAGCGCGCCGAGGACGCCGATCACGCGGTCGGGCCCGTCGGAGGTGACCGTGCCCAGGTCGTTGCCGGGCGAGCCGAGCTTGTAGGTCGCGACGTCCTGGACGGCGACGGGGTTGTTGACGACGGTGTGGATCCAGGCGTCCTGCAGGAACAGCGAGCGCCGCCCGGCGCCATCCATCTCATGGCCGAAGATCCACACCGCCTGGCCGTCGGTGTATGCGACCGTGCCGATCGCGCCGATCGCGATGTCGCCCGAGGTCAGGCCGACGGAGACCGAGGATCCCGGCGCGAGCGGCTGCGGCGCGAACGCGGCGCTGGTGCCGGCGGGCGAGGCGATGAGCGTCCGGCCGGCTTTGCGCGCGGCGCGCACGAGGGCGCGTGCCGAGCGACGGCCGCAGGCCGCGATCGTCAGCGGTCCGGCGAGGCTGCGGGCGCCGATCAGCGAGCGCGTGCCGGCGGGCGGCATCTGCGGCTGGGCGAGGATCGCCTCGATCGGCGTCGCGAGCGCCGCGCGCCCACCGTACTCGCCGATCGTCTCGGAGATCGCGCCGATGTTGCGGGCGATGCCGTCAGATCCGGTGCAGAGGATCGGCGAGCCCGAGAAGCCCGGCCCGAGGCCCGTCGCGTCGATCGCCGGTCCCGAGACGCGCACGAGGATGCGCGCGGCACCGGCCCGGCCACGGTCGACGACATCGACGACCTCCACCCCGAACTGCGAGATCTCCAGACCGCGGACGACGCTCAAGCCGGTGCACTGCATGCCCGGCTGCACCTCTCACAGCGCCATGATCGGATCGGCCGCGCGGGCGGCCGCCGGTGTCACGAGCGCGGCCGCGACAACGGCGAGGAGCAGGCGACGCATCCGCCGGCCACGCTAGCAGCGATCCCCCGCGCCTTCGCCGGCCGTTGCTGCGCAACCATCTAGCATCGCCCGTATGGCCACCGAAGGATCGACGACGACCCCCGCGCTGACCTGGGACGGGCGCGCCCTGCGCCTCCTCGACCAGACCCTGCTGCCCGCCGAGGAGACGTGGATCGCGCTCGGGGGCGCGGCCGACACGGCCGCCGCGATCGCGCGCCTTGCGGTGCGCGGGGCGCCGAACATCGGGATCGCCGCCGCCTATGGGCTGGCGATGCAGATCGCGCGGGCACCCGGCGACGACGATCTCCGCTCCGCGGCCACCATCCTGCGCGCCGCCCGGCCGACGGCGGTCAACCTCGCCTGGGCCGTCGACCGCGTGCAGGCCGTCGCGCTTGCGGCGCCGCCGGGCGAGCGCGCGGCGATCGCGCGCACCGAGGCCGAGACGATCCACGCCGGCGAGGACGCCGCGAGCGCCGCGATCGCACTGCTCGGCGCCGACCTGCTCGCCGGCTCGCGGCGGATCCTCACGCACTGCAACACCGGCGCGCTGGCGTGCGGCGGGACCGGCTCGGCGCTCGCGGTGGCGATCGAGCTCGCCCAGCGCGACGACATCACCGTGCTCGCCTGCGAGACGCGCCCGCTGCTGCAGGGCGCGCGGCTGACGATCTGGGAGCTGCGCCGTGCCGGCATCGGCCACGAGCTGCTCGTCGACGGCGCCGCCGCCGGCCTCATGCGGCGCGGCGAGATCGACGCCGTCATCGTCGGCTGCGACCGCGTCGCCGCCAACGGCGACGTCGCCAACAAGGTCGGCACGTACGCGCACGCGCTGGCCGCCCGAGCGGCCGGGATCCCGTTCATCGTCGCGGGCCCCACCTCGACGATCGACGCCTCGATCGCCTCCGGTGAGGAGATCGTCATCGAGGAGCGCGACATGGACGAGGTGCGCCACGCCGGCGGTGCGCTGCTGACCGGCGCCGACACCCCCTGTCGCAACCCCGCCTTCGACGTGACCCCCGCCGAGCTCGTGACGGCGCTCGTGACCGAGCGCGGGATCGCCTCGCCCGTCACGCGGGAGACGGTGCTGGCGCTGACCGGCGCGGTCGCGGTACCGGCCGAGCGGACCTAGGACCTTGCGCGTCGCGCGCTCCGTGACGGCGCGCGACGTCGTCGTCGAGGTGACGGACGATCCCTCTCCGGGGCCCGGCGAGATCGTCTGCCGCGTGCTCGCCTGCGGCGTCTGCGGATCGGACGTCAGCGACGGCTACGTCTCGCGCAAGCTGCCGGCCGTGCTCGGGCACGAGGTCGTCGGCGAGGTGCTGCGGATCGGCGAGGGCGTCGCGGGGACGGTCGTCGGCGACCGCGTCGTCGTGCACCATCACGCGCCCTGCGGCGACTGCCGGCGCTGCCGCCGCGGGCACGAGACGCTCTGCGAGCAGTTTCGCTCTACCGCGCTCGATCCCGGCGGCTTCGCCGAGCAGGTCCGCGTCGAGGCCGCGCTCGTGCCCGAGCTGCTCCCGCTCGGCGTGATCGAGCCGGCGGCCGGCACGTTCGTCGAGCCGCTGGGCTGCGTGCTGCGCGCGCTGGACCGCACGCGCCTGAGCGCCGACGACGAGCTGCTCGTGGTGGGCGCCGGCTCCAACGGCCTGCTCGCGGTCGCCGCCGCCCGCGCCCGCGGCGTCAGGCGCGTCTGGATCCGCGAGCCGCGCGAGGACCGGCGCCGGCTCGCCGAGCGGTGGGGCGCCACGGCGCACACCGACGAGCCGGTCGACGTCGCGTTTCTCACCACCGCCGACGAGGCGGCGATCACGGGAGCCGCCGCCGCGCTGGGGCCGGGCGGCGTGCTGTGCCTCTACGCCACGACGAAGGCCGGCGCGCCGCTGGGCGTCGACGGCGAGCAGCTCTTCCTGCGCGAGCTGACGGTCTGCTCGAGCTGGTCGGCCGGGCCGGCCGACATGCGGGCCGCCTACGCGCTCATCGCCGAAGGCGTGATCGATCCGCTGGACCTCGTCACCCATCGCCTCCCCCTCGAGGAGACGGCGCGGGCCCTGGACCTGCAGCGCCGCGGCGAGGCGATCAAGGTCGTGGTCGTCCCGTGAGGGCGGCGCTGCTGCATGGCCCGGGCGACCTGCGCGTGGAGGAGGTCGACGAGCCCGAGGGCGAGGTCGTCGTGACGGTCGAGGCCGCGACGTCCTGCGCGACGGACGTCAAGTGCCTGCGCTTCGGCCATCGCATCCTCGGCCCCTATCCCGCGCGCTTCGGCCACGAGACCGTCGGCGTGCGCGAGGACACCGGCGCCCGCGTCCTCGTCGGCGACTCCGTCGCCTGCGGCGCGTGCCCGCAATGCGCCGCCGGGCGCACACAGCTCTGCGAGCGCATGACGTGGGTGCTCGGTGGCTTCGCGGAGCGCATCGCGGCGCCGGCCGGCGCGCTGCACGCCGTCCCCGACGGGCTCGCGGCCGCCGGCGCCGCGGTCGCCGAGCCGCTTGCGGCGGCGGTCCACGCGGTCGCGCGGGCCGGATCGGCTGCGCGTGCGGGCACGCGCGCGGCCGTCCTCGGAGGCGGGACGATGGGGCTCATGCTCGCGCGGCTGCTGCATCTGCAGGGCTGCGACGTGACGCTCGCCGACCGCCACGAGGAGCGCCGCGCACAGGCAGCGTCTCTCGGGACGCACGCGGTCGCCGCGCTGGCGCCCGCGGGATACGACCTCGTGATGGAAGCGGTCGGGCGCGCCGAGGCGTGGCGTGCCGCGCTCGACGCGGCCGCGCCCGGCGCCACGGTGGTGCTCGTCGGCGGCTGCCCGGCCGGAAGCGACGTCACGCTTCCGTCGGGCCCGCTGCACTACGCCGAGCTCGACGTCCGCGGCGCCTTTCACCACACGCCGGCCGAGGTCGACCACGCGCTGACGCTGCTCGCCGAGGGTGACGTCGACTGGCGCGCACTGGTCGGACCCGCGATCGGGCTCGACGAGCTCCGCGACGCCCTCCTGCGCCCCGCGACGGGCGAGGCGCGCAAGCTCGTCGTCGACCCGCGTCGTCGAAGCGACGACTAGCCTCCTGGCGCTCATGCCCGTCGTCATCGTCACCGACAGCACCCACTACCTCCCGCGCGATCTCGTCGCACAGCTCGGCCTGCGCGAGGTCTCGCTCTACGTCAAGCTCGGCGAGCAGCGCCTGCGGCGCGAGAGCGACATCACCGATCTGCCGGCGTTCTGGGAGCAGATGCGCAGCGGCTCGGTCCTGCCGACGACGTCGCAGCCGTCGATCGGCGACTTCCTCGGCTGCTATGAGCCGCTGCTGCAGGACGGCTACGACATCGTGTCGATCCACCTCTCGGCCGGCGTGTCGGGAACCTACGACTCGGCGCTGCAGGCACGCGCGCAGCTCGAGGAGCGCGGCCTCGAGGACGGGCGGCTCGAGGTGCTCGACTCGCGCACGGTCTGCGGCGGCACCGGGCTCATGCTGCTCGCCGCCGCCGCGAAAGCACGGGCCGGCGCGGGCGTGCGGGAGGTTGCCGGGCATGCCGCCGCCGCACGTGACGGTCTGCGGATCTGGTTCGTGCTCGACACCCTGGAGTATCTGCGCCGCGGCGGGCGGGTCGGCGGCGCCCAGGCCTGGATCGGCGGCGCGCTGAAGATCAAGCCGATCCTCTCGCTGGAGTCGACGATCGAGCCGGTCGAGCGCGTGCGCACCGCGGGCCGCGCGTTCGAGCGGATGGTGGAGTACATGCGCACCCTGCACGCCGACGGCGCCGACGCCTGGTGCGTGCAGCACATCCAGGCGCCCGACGACGCACGTCGGCTCGTCGAGCGGGGCATCGACGTCTTCGGTTGCGAACCGCGCTTCGTCGGCGAGGTCGGCCCGGTCATCGGCGCGCACGCCGGTCCCGGGATGCTCGGCGTCGGCGGCCTGCCGGCAGCCGCGCTGGCCTGAGCGTCACCCGGCGAGCGGCGACGGCGTTCAGTCGCGCCCGTCGCCGCCGTCGGCGCGGGACGGGCCGTCGTACCCACGCGGGTGCAGGACGTAGAGCTCGGTCGCCAGGTCCGCCACCGTGTCGATGCCGCTGATGAACGCTCTGACCTTTCGCCCGATCAGGCGCTCGACAGGCGCGCAGAACGTGTCCACCTCGGCGTACTGGAACAGCAGGCGCAGATCGCGCAGGCGCTGGTGCTCGCCCATACGCTGCAGGCTGCGCTCAGCGGGCGTGAACGTCTGCTCGAGCGTCACGACGAGCACGTCGGGACCGGCCCAGTTCGTGCGCGTCTTCGTGGGGCCGCGCCCGAACTGCTCCTTGTACAGGCGCACCATCTCCATGGAGATCGCGCTGAGGACGCTCTCGGCGGCACCGGCGTCGTCCCGCACGCGGTCCTGCGCCTCGTGAACACTCATGCGGCGCAGGTACCCCGTACGGGCGCAGGACAGATCATCGGTTCTCGTGCTGCGCCGCTGATGCCTGCCGGGCCGTCCGCAGCTCGCCGGCGAGCACTGCCGCCGCCGAGCTCATGCGTCGATCGCCCCCGGCCGTCTGCTGGCGCACGGGCACCGGACCCTCCCGGAGCTCCATCGCGTTCAGCGGCGACGCGAAGAGCGGCACCGCGGTCGCCGTCCGCGCCAGGCAGCGCGGGCAGTTGATCATCGTCAGGTAGTCGACGCGCCGCCTGATCGCGAGCCGGCAGCGCGGACAGTGCAGATAGGTCATGGCGCGTCCTCTCGCCCGACGGTCGAGCGGGCGCGGCGTCCGCGCCCCAATGTGACAACAAACATGGGATCCCTTCTCGACAACCTGTGCCGGGGATCGCCCGCGCCCGCAACCGAGGCTCGCGACTATCCGCTATATGCGTTACGGCGCGAGCTCAACCTCCCGTCTCACACCGCTTGGAGACGACCATACCAAGGCTCGGAGGGATGCCAGACCGCTGCGACGGTGGCGCGGCGGGACCGCGCTCAGGCGGGCTTGGGCCTGCGCCGGCGCGGCCCGCGCGATGGCGATGGCGGCGGCGGTGGCGGTGGTGGCGGCGGCGCCGGCGGATCGGGCGGGGGCACGTCGGGGGGCGGAACGTCGTCGGGCATGATGACGGTGCCCGAGGTGACCGTCTTGTCGGCGAAGTACTCCTTGAGCACGATCTGCAGCGAGGCGGCGATCGGGATCGCAACGAGCGCACCGACGACGCCGAGCAGCGCCGAGCCGGCCAGGATCGCGACGATCACGGCAAGCGGATGCACGTTGACGGTGCGCTTGAAGATGAACGGCTGCAGGACGTTGTTCTCGACCTGCTGGTAGATGATCAGGAACGCGGCGTAGATGATCGTCGCGCTCGGGAAGTCCGTGAACAGCGTGACGATGAGGATGAGCACGCCGCCGATCGTCGCGCCGACGAGCGGGATCAGGCCGAAGAACGACATCATCACCGCGAGCGGGACGGCGAACGGCACGCCCAGGATCGTCAGGATGATGAACGTCAGGACCCCGTTGATCGACGTGATCGTCAGCGCGCCCGCCACGTAGCCCGAGGTCGACTTGTAGATCCGCTCGGCGATGCCGCGCAATCGCTCCTCGCGGTGGCGGCCGAAGCGCGTGATGAGGAAGTTGGCGATCCGCTTGCCGTCGAGCAGGAGGAAGAACGTCATCGTGAGGATCGTCAGCATCTGGAAGGCCGCGTTGACGACCCCCGACGCGATGCTCTGCAGCGCTCCCGCCGCGTCACCGAGCTTGTCGGGCAGCTTGTTGGCCTCCTCCTGCAGCTTCGACGTGATGTCGTACTTGTCATCGAAGTCGCGGATCGTCTTGCTGTCGCGCAGGTCGGTGACATAGCCGGGGATGTCGCGCGACAGGTCCGTCGCGCCGTTGACCACCGGCGGGACGATCAGCGACAGCACGCCGCCGAAGACGCAGAAGATGAGCACGTAGACGAGCAGGATCGACGCGGCGCGGGGCAACCGCGCGCGGTCGGAGAAGAAGTCGACCGCCGGACCGAGGGCGACGGCGAGGAAGATCGCGATCCCCAGCAGCAGCAGCGTGCTGCGGATCTGGACGAGCAGGTACAGCAGGGCTGAGAACGCCGCGGCCGTGAGCATGATGCGCGCGATCTGGCGCGTGGTCAGGGCGTCCCAGACGGACACGCCGGTGAATCTAGGGTCCGCCTCGGACGGCTCCGCGGGTACGGCCGGCTAGCGCCTGCGGCGAAACAGGCCGCCGAAGGCGGCGATTCCGCCACCGAGGACGAAGCCGGCGACGGCCGCGCCGATGACGGCGCTCTTCTGGTGCTTGACGAGCTGGCCGCGCCAGTCGGTGAGCACCGCGATCTCCGCGTGCAGGCGCTCCACGGAGGTGCCCAGCTCCTTGCGGTTCGCCTCGATCGAGGCGCGGATCTGCTCGGGTGTGCGGGCGGGCACCGGTGGCCCCTACGGCTTCTTGCGCATGAAGGTCCGCTTGATCTTGCCGGCCTCGTCGATCGCCATCTTCGGCACCGGCGGCGTGCTCTGCTTGAAGAACTTCGCCGCGAGGTAGCCGGCGACGCCGCCGAGGACGAAGAGCAGGCCGGCGACGACGAAGAAGCCCCAGAAGAACGAGAGGCTGTCGCCGGTCGGCAGCGCATACCACGCCAGCCACGCCATCCCGTGCAGGAGGAACAGCAGGCCGATGGAGACGAAGAACCCGGCGGCCAGCCCGATGACGATCCCGCGCAGCAGCTTCGTGACCTTCTCGGTGATCTCGGCCTTGGCGAGCTCGATCTCCTCGCGGACGAGCAGCGAGGCGCGCTCGCTGATCTCCTGGACCGTCTGGGCCAGGTCGTGTGCGGGGCTCTCAGCGGCCAAGGCGCCGGAGGATCATGGCGGCCAGCAGGCCACCGGCGAATGCGGCTGCGACCACGAGCTCGGGACGCTCGTCGGCGAGCTCCCGCATGGGCTCCTGCCAGGACGGCGCCGGACCTGCCGCGTGCGGGCTCGCCGCGTGGCCGGAGGCGAACGCCTCGCCGGCGTCGGAGAGCCTCGTCACGGGCGCCGCGCCGGGACCGGGGATCATGACGGACACCGGCTGATCGGCGACGGGGAACGGCAGCACCCCCGGCGCGGGCACGTGCTGGTGGACCGTCAGCGTCTCGGGCGCCGCGTCGGCGAAGACCTCGTAGGCCTCGCCTTCGACGACGGGCTCGGCGTGGACGACCGGCAGCTCCTCGCCGGCCGGCCCCCCGGGCACCTCGTGCTCGGCGATCGGCGGCCCGCGCTCGGGAACCGGCGGCAGCGGCTCTGCGGGCGCGAAGTCGGCGGCCGCTGCGCCGGGGGTTCCGACGTCGTCGCCGTCGCTTCGCTTCCCGGAGTTCATTCGGGCGGGTCTTCCCCGTAGATGCGCCGCCAAATCATCGCGGCGGCGCGGGCTGTCGCGATCGAGGCGATGGCACCGAGCCCCGCCAGCAGGCCGGACCAGATGAGGCGCTTGGCCATTTCGTTCGTGGGCATCGGGTGCATCCTCTCAGACGGGGCGGGCGGACTCAGACGGGGCGGCGGAACGCCGATCCGGGCGAGCTGCGTCGAGGCCGCCGCAGATCGTCTCGACGATGAACGCCTTCGCCTCGTCGAACTCGGTCTCGCCCTGGGGCAGCGCGTCGAAGATCCACCCGGTCAGCACCTGCTCGATCGCGCCGTAGAACGCGAGCGCCGCGAATGCCGGCGTCACCGCGCTGCGAAAGGACCCGTCGGCCTGCGCCTTGGCGACGATGTCGGCGATCAGCGCGTACGCCTCGCGGATCTTCCCCAGGTGCGTGCGGCCGAACGAGTTCGCCGCCCGCGTGACCTCCACGATGATGACCTTCATGAGGTCGGGGTCGTGGCGGTAGGACTCGATGATGAACGACGCGATCGCCTGCAGCTTGTCGCGCGCGGCCAGCGGCTGGGCGTCGATCTCGGCGATGACCTCCAGCAGGACGTTCCAGCGCTCGAGGAACAGCGTGTCGAGGACCTCGTCCTTGGAGCGGAAGTAGTGGTAGACGAGGCCGTAGGCGACGTTCGCCTCGTCGGCGATGTCCGACACGCGGCACGCGTGGAAGCCGCGCGTCGCGAACGCGACGACGGCCGCGTCGAGGATCATCCGCCGCTTGTCGGGCTGGGCGGGCTTGCTCGGCTGCGCGGCCATCACGTGCGCGCCTCGGCCGGCCAGCGGTAGGCGCCGGGGCGGCGGTTGGCGAGCGCGGGCAGCTCGCGACGGATGCGCGCCTGCGCCTCGAGGTCGAGGTCGGCGACGATGTGGCACTCGCGGTCGGGCGCGTGCGCGAGGACGATGCCCCAGGGATCGACGATCATCGAGCGCCCGCCCGAGCGCAGGCCCGCGGCATGCTCCCCGATCTGGTTGGCGGCGACGACGAACGCCTGGTCCTCGATCGCGCGGGCGCGCAGCAGGATCTCCCAGTGATCGCGGGTGGTGGGCACCGTGAATGCCGCCGGCACGGTGAACACGCGCGCGCCGCGGATCGCGAGGATCCGGTAGATCTCGGGGAAGCGCACGTCGTAGCAGATGCTCAGGCCGAGCTCGACGCCGTCGGCGGTCGCGCTCACGACGAGCTCGTCGCCGGGCTCCTCGTGCTCGGACTCGTGGTAGACGGTGCCGTCGACGACGACGTCGAACATGTGCACCTTGCGATAGCTCGCGTGGATGCTCGCCGTCGGGGCCGACGTGGACCGACGTGTTGCGCAGCCGCTCCTCGGGGCGGGCGGGATCGGCGTCCCGCTCCGAGAACGAGCCCGCCACGAGGTCGATCGCCAGCTCACGCGCGGCCGCGCGCGCCCACGCGACGGCCGGCCCGTCGATCGTCTGCGCGCCGGCGCGCAGCGCGTCGCCGCGTCCCAGCGCGGTCCACTTCTCGGGCAGGACGACGAGCCGCGCGCCGTCGGCGGCCGCCGCGCGGGTGAGTCGATCGGCGCGCTCGAGGTTCGCGTCGAAGTCTTCGGTGGAGGTCAGTTGGACGGCCGCGACGCGCATGGGGATCTCGAATGGACTCCGGATTGACTGGTCAGTCAATAGCGAAGATGCTACCTCCATGCGGCGCCTGCATTCGCTTCCGCTGCGCTGGCAGACCGCTGCGCCGCCCGACGTGCTGGCGGTCGCCGTTCCCCCCGCGCGGATGGCGCCGCTGCGCGGCGCACGCCCGTTGAAGCGCTGGCGTTACGTCGCCGCGTTCTCCGAGGAGCTCATGCTGTGTGCGGCCACAGCGGCGGTCGGGCCCGCGCGCAGCTCGTGGTGGGCGGTCTGGGATCGCCGGCGCGGCACGCTGCACGAGCGCACGCGGCTGGCCGGTCCGGCGCTCGTGCGCTTCGACCACGGCGGTCGCCTGCGCGTGCGCGATCGCGGCGTCGCGATCGACCTCGTCGTCGACGAGGGCGGCGCGGTGCAGTCGCTCAACGCGCACGGCAACGGCTACGTGTGGACCCGCAAGCAGGCCGCGCGACCCGTACGCGGACGGGTCGTCGTCGACGGTCGCGTGCTCGCGCTCGACGGGCTTGGCGTCGTCGACGACACCGCCGGCTACCACGCGCGCGAGACGGAATGGTGGTGGTCGGCGGGCGTCGGCCACGGCGCCGACGGCGCGCCGTTGGGCTGGAACGTCGTCGCCGGCGTCAACGACGGGCCGCGCGCCAGCGAGCGCTCGGTCTGGGTCGCCGACCGCTCGCACGAGGTCGGACCGGTGATGTTCGCGCGGGATCTGTCCGCCGTCGATTTCACCGAGGGTGACCGCCTCGAGTTCACCGCCGAAGCCGTGCGCGAGCGGCGCGACCACCTGATCGTCGTGCGCAGCGATTATCGCCAGCCCTTCGGCACTTTCGCGGGGTCGCTGCCCGGCGTGGGACGGGTGAGCGGCGGGCTCGGGGTGATGGAGCACCACGTCGCGCGCTGGTAGACGCAGCGGCCCTGCGGCGGCCGCATGCGCTCGGCGCGCCGTGAGATTTGCGTGAGGTGCCTTCAGATCGTCGTGGCGAGCGACTATGGTCCGCCGATCGGTCCAAAATCAGGGGAGAACCGTATGAAGCTTCGACCGCCCAGCCCGGCGCTCGCCGTCTCGATCGCCGCAGTTGTCATCGCCGGCACCGGCAGCGCTGTCGCGGCAACCGTGATCACGAGCACCCAGATCCGCAACAACACGATCCGCGGTATCGACATCAAGAACGACACGATCACCTCGAACAAGCTGTCCAAGGGAACGCAGAACATCCTCAACAGCAAGAGGGTCCCCAAGCCCACCGGCCGCATCGCCTACGAGGCGATCCGCAAGGCCGGTCCCGAGGCCGTTCCCGCCAACGTGATCCAGCGGGTGGCGACGCTGACGGTTCCTGCCGGCGCGTACTCGGTGCAGGCGAACATGGTCATGACCGCGGACGCCGGCAAGACCGACCCGCTGCAGGCACTGCTCGGCGCCAACGGCTCGCTCGGCGGCACCTGCACGCTCGACGCGGGCGGCCCGACGCACTCGTCGACGGGCACGATCATCGTCACCAACCGCCAGACGCCGACGACGCTGTCGATGCAGCTGACCCGCACGGTCGGCGCGCCGACGGACTTCACGCTGAACTGCTCGGCCAACGCGCCGTGGCGTGCGTCGGAGTCGACGATCATCGCGACGTCGGTCGACTCGGTCTCGCTCGTGGAAGTGGTGGGCTGATCTGAAGCGCCCTGTCGTCTCGGCGCGCTATGCGCCGAGGCGGCAGATCCGCGCTGCCCCCGGCGCCTGAACGGCGTAGGGAACTCCGCCCGCCGCGTCGGGCAGCGGGTGCAGCTCGATCGCCCGCCCGGCGGGGATCGGCAGCACGCCGACCAGGGCCCAGTCGCGGCCGAAGCGCCGCGCGCGCACCGTCATCGGCTTCGCCGGGCCGGCCTCGACGCGGACGCCGCCGGGGGGAACGGTGGCGCCGGCCGGCCTCGTGCACGGTCGTGCGGCGCCCGTTGCCACCGCGCCGCCGGGGCGCAGCTGCAGGCCACCGGCCCGGACGAGCGTGTCGTCGGCGAACGCCCGCACGTCGTCGGGCGCGCGCATGATCTGCGCGACGTCGTAGCCGGGGTCTCCGCGCAGGTCGTCGAGCGTGTCGAACCACGCGCCGGCCTCGAGGAACGGCGCGGCCAGCGGGGCGATCTCGAACGTCGGCGGCACGCGCTCGCGCCCGAGCAGCTCGACGGCGCCGAGCGACGCGCGGACGCGATCGGAGCGCTGCAGGAAGAGCGTGCGCCCGTCGCGGAGGGCCTCCGAGCCACCGTCGGCCTTGCCGAACGAGACCCAGGCGAGGAGCAGGACGACGAAGGGGACCCAGCGGCGGATCTTCCAGCCGCGCGCGGCCTCGACGAGCATGAGCAGCAGGAAGACGACGCCGACCGTGAGGTAGCGCGACGACGAGGGCGGCGCGATGTCGTGGCGTGAGATCGCCGTCAGCGCATAGAACGTCAGCAGGATGACGGCGAGCGCTGCCAGGCGGATGCGCCCGGCGGCGTCGACCCGGAACGTGCGGTACGCGAGGACCACGAGGATCACGATCAGCATCTGCTGGCCGGGCTCGATCTGGCGCTCGCCGATGATCGCGCCGGCCGCGTGGTTGGCGGCCGTCCAGGCCCACAGCGCGCTGAGCGAGAGCTCCTCGAACGCGGCGCGGTTCGTGCCGTAGGCGACGTACCAGGCGAGGTACAGCGCGAACGGCGCCGCGACGACCCACAGCCGCGCGCGGCCCTCCTTCGTCAGCGCGAGCTCGACCGCGATGCCCAGCAGGATCGGGATCCCGAGGCCCGACGCCGCGAGCGCCACGACCATGAGCGCCGCGAGCGCGCGGTCGGTGCGCTGCGTCCGCGGCCGGTCGAGCAGCGCGAACGCCCCCACGCCGGCGACGATCGAGAGCATCTGCGCCGCCTGACCGGGGATGAGGAAGTTCTCGTAGGCGAAGCCCGACAGCAGCGCGAACGCCGCCACGCCGAGGGCGACGCCGGCGCCGACACGGCGGCGCGCGATCTCGAACAGCAGCCAGCCCAGCGCGAGCTGCAGCGCGACGAGCGGCACCATCAGCAGCGAGAACGCGTCCAGGCCGCCGATCTTCAGCAGCGGCAGGAAGATCAGGAAGAACAGCAGCGTGAGGTGCTCGTTGTGGGGCTCCAGCAGCGACGGCGCGCCCGGTCCGCGGCGCTGTGTGACGACCGTCCACTCGTCGAGGTTGAAGGTCAGCCCGCGGGTGAGCCAGAACATCGTCACGGCGGTTCCCACGAGCAGCACGACGAGGCCCATCCACCACAGCCGGCCGTTCGCCGGGTCGGTGAGGCCCGCCTTCGCGGGCGCGACATCGGACGCGGGTTGCGTGGTCGCGCTCACTCTCGGCGGGGACCGTAGCGCAGGGTGCGGGCCCGACCCGTCACCATCGTGGCCGATGGCGCTGCCGATCACCACCGAGCGACTCGTCCTGCGCCCCTACGAGGCCGGCGATCTGCAGCAGCTGCACGCGGTGCTCTACAGCGACGTCAACGCGATGCGGTTGCTCGGCGGGCCGCGCGACGTCGCCGGCACGCGCTTCGCGCTGGAGCGCTCGATGACCCAGCAGGAGCTCACCGGCTTCTCGTTCTGGCCCGTGATCGAGCGCGAGAGCGGGCTGCTCGTGGGCGAGGCCGGCCTCTTCCCCCTCTCCCCCGACGGGCCCGATGTCGCGCTCGGCTACGCGTTCGGCGCCCGCTGGTGGGGACGCGGCTACGCGACGGAGGCGTCGCAGGGCGTCATCGGCGAGGCGTTCGGGCCCCTGGACCTCGACCGCCTGGTGGCGATCACGCGCGAGGCGAACCTCGGCTCGCGCCACGTGCTCGAGAAGCTCGGCTTCCGGATGGAGGGCGTGCGCCACGTGTGGGGGGCCGAGCAGCTGTTCTTCGTGCTCGAGCGCGACTTCGCGCGCTATCCGGCGGGGGAGTGAATAGCGGGTCCGATAACGCGCCTTATGACACGTCCGCTGCCGCGGCGTGAGTTGGTCAACGATCGCCTTCAACCACAAAGAGATCGTGGCCGCCGAAGTCATGCATCCACTCACCATCACGCCAAGCGTGCCGCCGTCCCAGTGAGCCGCGTCGAGAGCCGATCTGCAGGACCCTGGGCGTGTCGGCGTCCGCATCTCTCCCTCTCTTCGTTCGGAGGAAGCCACTAAACCCGGTGATCTGACCCGGAAAAAGTGGTGTCGGGATACTGGAGTCAGCTGGCCGAGAGGAAGCAGATGCCGAAGAGTTACCCGCCGGAATTCCGTCGCCAAGTGATCGAACTGGCGCGAGCCGGGACAAAGGTCAAGCAGCTCGCCAGGACGTTCGCGATGTCGGACGCCACGATCTACAACTGGCTCAAGCAGGACCGCATAGACCGCGGCGAGGCCGAGGGCGCCACGACCAGCCAGCAGCTTGAGCTGGCGGCGGCCAGGCGGCGTATCAAACAGTTGGAGACTGAGCTGGCGGTCGCGCGCAAGGTCAACGAGGTGTTCCTGGCAGAGGGGATCGCCCCAAAAGGCTCTTCCGGGTGATCGAATCTCTGACCGGGCAGGGCATCAACGTCCAGCAGGCGTGCATCGCGCTCGCGGTCTCGCAGTCGGGCTACTACGCATGGAAGGGCCGACCAGACGCGCCGAGGACGCTGCGCCGGATCTGGCTCGCTGGCGAGATCGCCGACGTCCACAAGGAGTCCGGAGGCACCTACGGGGCGCTGCGGATCACGGCCGAGCTGCACTACGGACGCGGCATCATCGTCGGCCATAACGCCGTCGGAGACATCATGCGCGGGCTCGGGCTCAAGGGGCTGCCGCGGCGCCGGCTGCCGCGGGGCGCCAAGCTCTCGAGGTTCATGTCGCTGGATCTCGTCGGGCGCAAGTTTCGCCGCGATCGCCCCAACGAGCTGTGGGTCACCGATATCACCGAGCACCCGACCCGCGAGGGCAAGGTGTACTGCTGCGTGGTGCTGGACACGTTCAGTCGCAAGGTCGTGGGCTGGTCGATCGACTCGCACGCAGACGACCGGCCTCGTGCTGAATGCGCTCGGCATGGCCACCCAGCGGCGTCCCGACCGCGCACGGCCTCGTGATGCACAGCGACCGCGGGGTCCAGTTCACGTCCTGGGCGTTCAGCAACACGCTCACCGAGGCTGGCATCTCGCCGTCCATGGGCGCCGTCGGGTCGGCCTACGACAACGCGCTCATGGAGAGCTTCTGGGGCCGCATGCAGGTCGAGCTGTTCAACCGCAACAAGTGGAAGACACGCATTGAGCTCGCCACCGCGATCCACGACTACATCGAGCTCTGGCACAACCCCCGCCGGCGACACTCCGCCCTTGGCATGCGCACCCCGAACGAGGCCGAGGCCGCATGGCTTGACGCCACAAACGGCCTGGCAGCGGCGACCGGCGCCAGACGCGACAATCCCCACGACAACGACCAAGCCGCCTGATTCCAGCAACCCGACTCCACCGAAACCGGGTCAGATCACCCTCTCCGTCGAAGCCGGTGCGGCTCAATCGAACTGGTTGAGCTAATGCGGGTGGTTGGCGTCGGTCGGATGTCGGATCGGCGTCGGAGTGGCACAGGTGACGTGGCGTGGTTGTTGCGCCCCATCGGTGTGATCGTCTGTCGTCCAGGCGCTCGGTTGTGGCGAGTGCGCGATGCGACATGGAAGGAAGCGTGAGCGTGTTGAGCAGGGCTGAGCCGCAGGAGGAGTACGAGCGCGCCGTTCCGCTCGTCGTCACGCTCGGCTGTTGGCTGATGGCTGCTGCGAGCCTGCTCACGGGGCTGATGTTGGTCGGGGCTGCGGCGGGCGGCCTGGTTGGGGGCGACAACAAGTGGACGTTTCTCGGCGTGCAGTGGGCCGCGGACACCGATCCCTTGACGATCGGCGTCTATTTCGGTGTCGGCTGCGCGATGATCGGCTGGGCGCTGTGGCTGGTGGCCGATCTCTTTGACGTCTCGTTTGTCGGCCCGCGCGCCGAGCCGGCGCCCGAGCCTGCGCGCCAAGCCGTCGTTTGGCATACAGAAGGCGTTCCTGGCCACGGCCCCGTGGCCGGCGAGGAGCTGTTGCGGATCGCCAATGCGTACGCCGTAACGTTCACCGCCGAGGGAGCCCTGGCGACCATCGGCTCGGACGGGCTGCACCTGTGGGACGTTCGTTCTGCAGAGGAGCTCGCCCATATGCCGCAGGTCAGCGGTGACGTCGCGTTCAGCCGCGTTGGGCGCCATCTCGCCACGACGCACAAAGCGTTCGGGATCGTGCTGCGGTCACTACACGACGGTGAGGAGCAGTGGACGATCGCCCATCGCAGCGGCGCATGGAAGAGCGGCTCTGGCGGTGTCTCTGCCCTGGCGTTCAGCGCGGACGGCCGGCGGCTGGCCAGCGGCGGTGATCCCGACACGCGGGTGTTTAGTGTCACGGACGGCAGCGAGCTGCTGCGGATCGCGACGGGGCCGACCGAGTTCTACGGGCTGATCATCGACTTCAGCCCCGACGGCCTGCTGCTCGCAACGACGGTCACCGACCGCTCGGTCAGTGTCTGGGACAGCACGGACGGGCGCCTCGTACGACGTCTTGATCACCCATATAGATACGGCCGCGTCGCCACGGGCGTGGCGTTCAGCCCCGATTCCTCACGGCTCGCCACCCTCTGCGCCGACGACTCGGTTTGGGTGTGGGAGGTGGCGAGCGGCACCCGACTGCTCGAGCTGCCGACCCCGCGCGCGTCGGCGCCGCACTTCTTCCCGCGCCGGATCGCCTGGAGCGCGGACGGGCGCTGTCTGTTTGCCCCCGGCAGCGACGGCGTCGTCCGCTGCTGGGACGTTGCCGGCGGGCGCGAGGTGTTCCGCGTGCAGCACGCCACTCCGACAATCCGCTCCCGCGCAACCCCCTGGAAAGCCGTCGACGACGCGATCGTCGGCACCGCGTGGAGCGCAGCGACCGCGACAGCCGTCAGCGCCGACGGCACGCTGCTCGCCACCGCCGGCAGCGACACAGCCCGAGTCTGGGCGCTGCCAGAAACCCTCGACTGCACGTGAGCCACGTGCCGCCGCGTCGAACCGTCGCCGCGATGTGCTTGCTCCTTGGGTATATGTCGGCGGGTTTGCTTCGCCCTGCTGATCTTCGTCACGTAAGCCCGCGGCCGCACGCGATGATGCCAGTGTGCGCTGGTTGGCTGGTCACGTCCCGGGACTTGACTTCATCGGGCTGCAACTGCCGATAAGGACACTCGGGCTGCGCCACTGCACCTGACGCACACGCTCGACCTCGCCCCACCGGCCCGCCGGCGAGTGATCGGCCGCGCCGCGTGGGTATTGCGCGGCGCATGACCTCACCGACGACAGACCCCACCCAGGCCGAGCCGGCGCCGCCGTTTCCCGAGCAGGAGCAGGATCCGCCGGGCCGCGAGCGCGAGATGCAGCCGCTGGCCGACCACGGCGAGCACACCTACGTCGGCCACAACCGCCTGCGCGACAAGGTCGCGCTGATCACCGGCGCGGACTCCGGGATCGGCCGCGCGGTCGCCCTGGCGTTCGCGCGCGAGGGCGCCGACGTGCTGTGCTCCTACCTGGAGGAGGACGACGATGCCGACCAGACCCGGCAGCTCGTCGAGGAGGCGGGCCGGCGCTGCCTGACCGTGCCGGGCGACATCGGCGACCGCGACCACGCCCGCGCGCTGGTCGACCGGGCGGTCGGCGAGCTCGGGCGCCTGGACGTGCTCGTCAACAACGCCGCCTACCAGATGGCCTACGACTCCTTCCTGGAGATCCCGCCCGACGAGATCGACTTCGTCTTCCGCACGAACGTCATCGCGATGTTCCACCTCTGCCAGGCCGCGGTGCCGGTGATGGAGCCAGGCTCGACGATCATCAACACGAGCTCGATCCAGGCCGCGCAGCCGAGCCCGTCGCTGCTGCACTACGCCGCGACGAAGGGCGCGATCAGCACGTTCACGAAGGGCCTGGCGCAGGAGGTGGCCGAGCGCGGGATCCGCGTCAACGGCGTCGCGCCCGGCCCGATCTGGACGCCGCTCGTCGCGATGAGCTTCCCGGCCGAGAGGAACGCCTCGTTCGGCGAGGACACGCCGCTCGGGCGTCCCGGCCAGCCCGGCGAGCTGGCGCCGCTGTACGTGTTCCTCGCGACGGAGGACTCGCAGTACATCAGCGGCGAGGTGATCGGCGCGACTGGCGGAAAACCGCTGCACTAGGTCGGCGATCCAGGGGTCAGCGCCGGACCTCGCAGTTGCGCACGCGGTCGCCGCGGTCGGCGTGCACCCGGTCGCGGCCGGGGCCGCAGTCGATCGTGTCGCGCCCGCCGCCGACGGCATCGACGATGTCGTTCCCGCTGCCGCCGCGGACGACGTCGGGGTCGAAGCCGCCGTTGAGACGGTCGGCGCCGGAGCCGCCGTCGAGCTGGTCGCGTCCACGGCCGCCCTCGAGCACGTCGCCGCCGCTGCCGCCCGTCAGCACGTCGTCGCCGCCGCGGCCGAACAGGCTGTCGGCGCCGGCGCCGCCGTCGAGAAGGTCGGTCCCCGAGGAGCCCTCGAGGTGGTCGGCGCCGCCGAGCCCGCGGGTCCATCCATCGGTCACGCCGGCCCACTCGCCGTCGCGGCCCACGTCGAGGAAGTCGCCGCCCTCGGTGCCGACGCCGTTCGGGCGGCGCGGCTGCGCGGCGTAGGCGCGGTCGAGCGCGTCGAGCTTGGCACGGCCGTCGGGGCCCGCCTTCAACAACGCGGCGTTGACGCCCTTGCCGACGAGCTCGTGCTCCTCGAGGTGGCCGGGGTCATCGCGCTGCAGCACCGTCTCGCAGTTGGGAAAGCGCCGCTGCTGGTCATGCACGCCGAACCCCCACGACGCATGCACGACGTCGTCGCCGGGGCCGCAGTCGTAGAGGCCCTGCAGCACGCCGGTGCTCAGCACGTCGTCGCCGGCCCCGCCGTGGACGATGTTGTAGCCGGAGCCCGGCAGGATCACGTCGTTGCCGGGGCCGCCGTCGAGCGCGTCGCGCCCGTCGCCGCCCTCGAGCCAGTCGTCTCCATCGCCGCCGAGCATGACGTCGTTGCCGGCGCCTCCGATCACGATGTCGCGGCCGGGCCCGCCGTCGACCCGCGGATCGCTGCCGCGGTTGGCGTGCAGCAGGTCGTCGCCGGGCCCGCCGTCCAGCAGCCGCTCGTTGCCGAAGCCGGCCTCGACGATGAAGTCGTCCCCGTCACCGCCCCTCAGCGCGTCGTCGCCGTCGCCGCCATCGAGCTGATCGTCGCCCGCGTCGCCGCGCACGTCGTCGTCGCCCGTCCCGCCGTCGAGTCCGTCGCGCCCGAGGCCACCGATCAGGCGGTCGTTGCCCGAGCCGCCGGCGAGGCGATCGTCGCCCGCGCCGCCGAAGAGCACGTCGTTGCCGAACCAGCCGCTCAGGGCGTCGGCGCCACCCAGGCCGACGAGGCGATCGGCGCCGCGCGCGCCGCGCAGCGAGTCGGCGCCGCTCGTGCCGCGCTGCGAGGCGGCCATCGCCGTGGCCGCGCCGGCCACCAGCGCGGCGGCGCAGCACAGCAGCGCGATGAGACGCGAAGGCCAAGAGACGGGGCGTCGGGATCCGAACACGGGTGAGGACCCATCGGCAGCCGGTGCCGCGGCCTGAAGCGCTCCGGCGAGCTGTCGTCAAGCCGCGGCCGAGCGTCTATTCGTCGTGCTCGAGCGCGACTTCGTGCGGTACCCGGCCGACGGCCGACGGGGTGCGCCGCGCGGGTGACCCGCGCGGCGCGTCACCGATCAGGGCTTCGGCTTGTCGTCGTTGTCCGGGTGGTTGGGGTTGCCGTTGCAGTTGAGGTAGGCGGCCGCTGCCTCATACCACCCGGCCGAGAGGTAGACCTCGTACGCGTGGTCGTAACAGGAGCGTGACTGCTCGGGCGCATCGGCCAGCTGGGTGGGGCGGGGCGCGGGCCGGGGCCTGGGCGCCGGCCGGTTGTCGTCGGCGGGCGCGGATGCGAACGACGCGACCGGGGCGACGGGCGCGGCTTGAGCGGGCTGGACGGACATCGCGCCCATGCCGAGGACGGCGATGCCGACGGCGAGCGTCTTCGTCAGCGAGTTCTTGCGTGTGTTGATCGTGATGGTGCGCATGGTGGTGTGCTCCTCGTGGGTGCTGCCCGGTCGGGCCGCTCTGTGGTTGACGAGGAGCAGCATCCGCGCCGGCAGGCGCCGGCGCATGAGGGCCGATCCCTTATGTCGCGCGGACCGATGGCACCGGACGGGAACGGGCGCGTGACGCATCCACGTCCGTCGAGCGTCGTGACCGTGCCGGTCGCGCCGCGTGGTCCCGGCGGGTCACACCCTGGATCGTGAGCGCATGTGCTCATCGATATCTCGTGCCGCCCGCCGCGGCGGTCTCGCCGCGCTGGTCGTGCTGCTGGTCGCCGGCTGCGGGGCCGGCGGGAAGGACAACATCCGCATGACGTTCGGCGTCGCGATGCCAGCGCCGCCCGAGGCCGGGGTCGAGGTCGCCGAGGCCCTGCGTGACCGTCTCGCCGTGGCCGGCCTGGGCGCGCGAAGGTCACGACATCCGGGCGCCTGATCCGCATCTCCGTGAGCGGAGGCCCGCGGACACGCGCGACGATCCGCGCCCTGACCGCCGGGGGCTGGCTCGCGATCTACGACTGGGAGGCGAACGTCGTCGGCCGAGATGGCCGGCCGGCGCCCTTCGATCCCGCGGTGACCGGTGGACCGGCCGCAGGCAGCTCGGGCAGGGCCGCCATCTCGCGCTACAGCGCGGTGCTGCGAGCGGCCAAGCCGCACGCAGACACGATCAGCGGGCGCGGGACGATCTACTGGCTCGTCGACGACGCGCAGCGACGCGTCATGCGCGAGCTGGCCCCTGCGCGCGCCGACCTCGTCCGCAGCCCGGGGACCCGAGTCGTGGCGGTGGCGCCCGGTCGCGTGATCGTGCGCGCCCAGGGCCCATCCCCCGACCGCTGGTACGTGCTGGCCGACCGGCCCGCGTTGACCAGCGACGACATGGCAGGCGCGCGGCGAGAGCAGGAGCGGACCACGGAGGAGCCGGCCGTCGCGATGACGTTCGCGCCAGGCGGAGAGCGGAAGTTCGCGCAGCTCACCCGCGAACTCGCCGACCGCGGGCGCACGGCGGCGGCGCGCGGCGGCGCAACCGGCAGCGACGCCCACCAGCACTTCACGGTGGTGGTCGACCGTCGCATCGTCTCCACTCCGTTCATCGACGCGCGCCAATACCCGGCGGGCCTCGACGGCCGCGCCGGAGCGCTGATCTCCGGCGGGCTGACCACGCGAGCCGCGATGGACCTCGCCGGCCTGATCAGCTCCGGGCCGCTGATGGCCCAACTCATCGAGCGATGACCGGCGTGCTGGGACAGGCCAGGATCAGTGCCGGACACCTAGCAGCACGGCGCCGCCGACCAACGTCGGTAGGAAGATCGCGTTGCGGCGCACCGAGCGCGATGGCACTCACGCTCGCACGGTGCACCGGTCGGCAGTCGCTCTTGACGGTCGCCTCGGGGACACTGGCCTGCGTGGACAACGCCTGGATCGCCGACCGCTTGGAGGCGTTCGCGTCGCTGCTGGATCTGGCCGACGCGAACCCGTACATGCCTCGCGCCTATCGCCGCGCTGCCGAGACGATCCGAAGGGCAGCGGTCCCCGTCGCCGGGCTGGTGCCTTCCGGGGGGGTGCGCCAGCTGCGCGGGATCGGCCCGGGGATCGAGGCCCGGCTGAGGGAGCTCGTGCAGACCGGCGAGATCGCCGAGCTCGCGGAACTCGAGCGCGTGCTCTCGCCCGAGCTCATCGGCCTCGGCCGCTATCTCGGGCTGTCGGCGACCCGCTCGCTCGAGATCGCGCGGGCGCTCGGTGTGCGGACGGCCGGCGAGCTGCGCGAGGCGGCCGTGGCCGGGCGGCTGCGGACCGTGCCGGGGATCGGGCCCAAGCGCGAGGCGCAGCTGCTCGACGCGCTCGCCCGCGAGGGCAAGCCGCGGCCGCCACCCAGCCTGCTCCTGAACCACGCCTGGGAGCTGGTCGGAGGCGTGGCGGCCGCCCTCGGCGGCGAGGCGGCCGGCGACGTGCGGCGCTGGCAGGACTCGTGCGAGCACCTTGCGGTGGTCTGCGCCGCGCCGGATCCCGCCCCCGTGCTGGCGCGCTTCGCCGCGCTGTCTCAGATCGTCGCGGTGGTGGAGCAAACCGAGCGGCGCGCGGTCGGGGTCACGGTCGAGGGCGTCCCGATCGAGCTCGTCGCCGCCGAGCCGCAGCGGTTCGGGACCGCCCTCGTGCGCGCGACGGGCTCCTCGGCGTACGTGGCGGCGCTCGAGCCGCTGCCGGACGCGGCGGACGAGCGGTCCGTCTACGCCACGCTCGGCCTTCCTTGGTGTCCGCCGGAGCTGCGCCAGGAAGCGTTTCGCGGCGAGCCGCCGGCGACCCTCGCTCTCGCCGGCCGATGTCCGCGGCGACCTCCATTGCCACACGACGTGGTCAGACGGACGCGCGAGCGTCGAGGAGATGGGCCGCGCCGCGCGCGAGCACGGCTACGACTACGTCGCGATCTGTGACCACACGCCGGCCGTCGGCGCCGTCCGTGGCCTGGACGCGGACGACGTCCGCCGACAGGCCGAGGAGATCGCAGCGGCGAACGAGGCGCTGGCGCCGTTTCGCGTCCTGCGCGGGATCGAGTGCGACATCCTCCCCGACGGGCGGCTCGACCTTCCCGACGACGTGCTGGCGGAGCTCGACTGGGTACAGGCCAGCGTCCACGGTGGGCAGCGGATGACGCGGCGAGAGATGACCGCCCGCGTCGAGGAGGCACTGCGCAACCCACACGTGCGCTGCCTGAGTCATCCGACGGGCCGGATCATCGGCCGGCGGCCGGAGAACGCGCTGGACCTCGAGCGGGTGTACGAGGTCGCGCTGGAGGAAGGCGTCGCGGTAGAGGTCAACGGGCTCGCGCCGAGGCTCGACCTCAGCGGCGAGCACGTCCGCGACGCGATCCGCGCCGGCGTGCGGATCGTCTGCTCGACCGATGCGCACTCGGTGCGCGGTCTCGAGAACATGGAGCTCGCGGTACGGACCGCGCGCCGTGGCGGGGCGACGACCGCCGACGTCGTCAACACCGGCCCGCTCTCGTCGATCCTCGGAACCTGAGACGCCGGTCAGCGCGACGGTAGCGGGCCGGCGATCGGGCATCGCCTCATCCCTGTCGCCGAGGCAGTCGCGGGATCCCACCGTGCCGATGACGCCGGTCAGCGCGTCACGACCGGCGCCAGCAGGAACCCCTCGCGCACCAGGCGCCTGACGAGCACGAGCCGGCCGCCGGCGTCCAGGCGGCCGGGCAGCTGCGGCCGCTGTGAACGGCGCGTCCGCGGCGTGGATCGCCGCGACGGCCTCGGCTGCCTGCGCGGGCCAACGCACGTGCTTGCCCTCGAAGCGCAGGGCGACACCGCCGTCGGCGCCGGGCTCGAGGTCGGCGATGACGGTCGGCCGGCGCTCGAGCAAGGTGTCGATGCTCAGCGCCTCGAGCGCGCGCAGCTGCGTGAGCTGGCCGTCGAGGATCGGGCGGCGGGTATCGACGAAGTGGCGCCGGGCGCGTCGGGCGACGTCCTCCGCAGCCAGCCGCGCGGCGAGGCGCTCGACAAGCTCGCCCGGCAGCTCGCCGCCGGCGTCGAGCGAGCGGCGCAGCTCGACGTCGTCCGCGCACTCGGCGAGCGCGGCGCGCATCGCGTCCAGCCGGGTCGGCGGGTGCAGGCCGACCGTGACGTGCAGCGAGGCGTCGTCGGCGGCGGCGGCCTCGTGCGGCCACCCGCGCGGGATGTAGAGGGTGTCGCCCGCGCGGAGCGTGAGGTCGTGGACCGCCGGGCCGACGCCGTCCGCCAGCTCGGGCGTCCAGCGCTGGTCCTTGCCCGGCAGCTCGACGACCGGGGCGTAGATCCGCCAGTGCTTGTGGCCGGAGACCTGCAGCACGAAGACGTCGTGCGTGTCGTGGTGGACGGCGAAGCCCTGCGAGCCGGGGGGCGTGCAGTAGGCGTTGGCCTGCACCGGGTAGCCGAGCGCGCTCTCCAGCCCGCGGCAGTAGACGGCCGCCGGGTGATGGTGCAGGTGCAGCGCCTGGAGGACGAGCGTCGCGCCGGCGGCGTGCTCCTCGGCGACGCGGTCGACGACCGCCGTCCCGGTGAAGCTGCCGGGCCGCCACGGGATGTCCTTCGTGTACCCCGACAGCGGCAGCTGCGCGCCGTCGCGCACGAGCCGGAACGCCGGAGAGCGGATCGCGGTCTCGCAGACGAGGCGCTCGACGTCGTCATCCGAGAGCACGCCGTCGAAGCGACCGGGCTCGCCACGCGCGACGACGAGCGGACGGCGGTCGCAGTACTCGGCGAGGAACTCCTCGCCGGCGATCGGCTCGAGCGTGAGGCCGAGCGCCGACGGCGCCCGCGCCAGGGCGGGCGCCGGGACGGCCATGTCAGCTGCCGTCGGTCGAATCGGTGGAGTCGTCGGTGACGTCGGTGGCGTCACCGGAGTCGTCGCCGGTGTCGGTCGTGTCGGAGACGTCGCCCGCATCGTCTGTCGTGTCGGACACGTCGCCCGCGTCGTCGCTGGTCGCGACCGTCGCGCTGTCGAAGCGGTGGGTGGTCACCTCGTCATCGGTCAGGGTGGTGGTCTCGTCGGCTGGATCGCTCATGCGAGCTCCCTTCAGGGTGGGCGGAGAAGCAGCTTGTACCCCGCCCGCGGAGGGACGGTGCAACGATCCGGAGAACTACGCGAGGAACGAGCCCGCGGCGCCGCCGGCCGGGTCGGGCGGACCCGCGACGGCGCCGGCGGCCAAGAGCTCGGCGATGCGCGCCTCGGCGTACCCGGCCGCCCGCAGCACCGCCTCGGTGTGCTCGCCCAGCTCGGGACCGGGCAGGCGGTTGCAGTCGGCCGGCGTGCGCGACAGCTTGACCGGCGCGCCGAGCAGCGACACCGGCTCGGTGGCGCCCGGCTGGTCGAGCGCCACGACCATCTCGCGCGCGCGCACCTGCCCGGAGGAGAGCGCCTCCCCGAGGTCGAGCACCGGCTCCAGGCAGCACTCGTGATCGGCCGCGAAGGCCGCCCAGTCCGCGCGCGTACGGGCCGCGAACACCGCCTCGACCGCGGCGTGGCCCGTGCTGCCGGGCGCGGCGAACTGCTCGGCGATCAGGTCCTCGCGGCCGACGCCGCGACACCACGTCGCCCAGAACTTCGGCTCGAGCGCACCGAGCGCCACCCAGCCGCCGTCGGCGCACGCGTAGGGCCGATAGCAGGCGAGCCCGCCCGCGAGCTCGAGCATCCCGCGCGCCGGGGGCTGTGCGGCGCCGCCCTCGTTGAGCACGCGCGCCGCGACGAGCGCCAGCCACGACAGCGCGCCGTCGGCCATCGCGACGTCGACGACCTGCCCCTCCCCCGTGCGCTCGGCCTCGCGCAGCGCGGCGAGGATCCCGAAGGCGGCCATCAGCGCGCCGCCGCCGAGGTCGGCGATCTGGCCCGCGGACTGCACCGGCGGCCCGCCCGGCTCCCCGGTCAGCCCGAGCACGCCGGTCAGCGCGAGGTAGTTGATGTCGTGCCCCGCGCGGTCGCGCAGCGGCCCGTCCTGGCCGTAGCCCGTGATCGAGCACAGCACGATCCGCGGATTGACCGTCCGCATCGCCTCGTAGCCGACGCCGAGGCGGTCGAGCACGCCGGGCCGGAAGGACTCGAGCACGACGTCGTGCTCGCGCACGAGCGCGAGCAGCACCTCGCGTCCCGCGTCCTGCTTGAGGTCGATCCGGATCGAGCGCTTGTTGCGGTTCAGCGCGAGAAAGAGCGCGGAGCTCGCGCTCGGCGCGGCACCCTCGACGCGCGGCGGCGACCAGCGGATGTAGTCGCCCGCGGCCATGTCCTCGACCTTCAGCACGTCGGCGCCGTAGTCGGCGAGCAGCAGCGAGCAGAAGCCGCCGGGCAGCAGGCGGCTGAGGTCGAGCACGCGCACCCCCTCCAGCGGCAGGCTCATCGCCGCGGCGCCCCCAGCATCGCGCGGGCCTCGGCGACGGTCGCGGGCCGCCGGCCCGCGTCGACCGTCATCCGCCGCGCGCGGGCGACGAGCTCTCCGTTGGAGCGCGCCATGGCGCCGCCGGGGAGGTAGAGGTTGTCCTCGAGGCCGACGCGGATCGACCCCCCGAGCGCGAGCGCCGCCGCGACCAGCGTCCACTGCACGCGCGACACGCCGACGACGCCCCAGTGCGCGCCCGCCGGGATGTTGTCGACCATCGCGGCGAGGTTGCGCGCGGTCGGCGGGATCCCGCCGGTGACGCCCATGACGCAGTCGACGTGCAGCGGCGCGCGGAGAACACGCATGTCCACCATCGGCGCCAGTGACCCGACGTGACCGACGTCGAAGCACTCGCACTCGGGCCGGATGCCGAGCTCGTTCATCGCCTCGCAGCAGCTCGACGATCTCCTCGAAGGGGTTGGCGAAGACCGCCGAGAACACGAACGCCTTGCGCGTCGCCGAGTACTTCGCGTAGTTCATCGAGCCCATGTTCAGCGCGGCGACGTCGGGCCGCAGCGCGCGCAGGTAGGCGATCCGCTTTGCGACCGGCACGCCGACGGCGCCCGTCGAGAGGTTCACGATCACGTCGTCGTCGCGCAGCTCCGCGCGGATCGCGCCCACGATCGCCTCGAAGTCCTCGACCTCGTAGGACGGCGTGCCGTCGGGCCGGCGCGCGTGGATGTGGATCATCGCGCCGCCCTCGTCGACGATCCGCCGCGCCTCGGCGGCGTACTCCTGCGGCGTGTACGGGATCGCCGGGCACTGCTCGCGGTTGGCGAGCGCGCCGGAGATCGCGCACGTGATGATGACCGGGTCGTCGAGGCTCATGGGTTCGCGCCGCAGGGACTACGGCCGCATGATGACCTTCAGAAGACAGGCGCGACGCGATCGGCGAGCACGCGGGCGAGGGCGAAGAGGATCTCTGCCGCGCAGGCCGGGTCGCGCTCGCGCAGCTCGTCGATGAAGTGGCGCCGCAGCACCAGCACCCGGCCGTCGGACACCGCGCGCACCGACGCGGTGCGGCGACCGCTCGTCGAGAAGAAGGCCAGCTCGCCGATCACCTCACCCGTCTCGATCAGCACGCGGCGCTGCTCGCCCGCGATCGCCTCGAACAGCCCCTCGACGACGACGAAGATCTCGCGCTGCCCGAGCCCCTTCTCCGTGAGCAGCTCGCCCGCCGGCACCGACAGCAGCAGGCCTTCGGCCGAGAGCTTGCGCACGGTGTCCGGGCTCAGCGCGTCGAGCAGCGTGACGCGCGCGCCGCCGGGTTCGAGGAGGCGCTGCTCCAGGCGCTGCCACACAGCGTCCGGGTCGACCTCGAGCGGGATGCCCGGCGCCTCGAAGAGCGATGCGAACGGGGTCAGGTCCAGCGGCGGGCGAGCCCCCGCCGCGGAGTGGCGCTCGGCGGACGCCGCCAGGAAGGAGCCGACGCCGCGCAGCGTCGGAACGTCCGAGGTGAACAGGGCCAGCGGGACCTCGATGCCGTCGGTCGTCGGCACCAGCCTGCCGTCGTACGGGCGCAGCCCCATCCTGCGGTAGTGGCGCACCAATCCGATGGCGCACTGCATGACGATGAGGTCCGTCGCGTGGCGCTGCACCTGGGCGTTGTACGCCGCGGTTACGAGCGCGACGAACAGCGCCGAGCCGCGCACGCTCGGCGCGACCATCAACCGTCCGGTCTCGGCGACTGCAAGGCGATCGATCCCCGGGAAGCGCTCGAGCGAGAACGTCTCGCGGATCGTCGCCGGGACATCCCCCGGCCCCCAGCAGCGGAAGCGGATCGCGCCGGTGACGACGCCGCCGTCGTGCGTGTAGAGGTGCGTCGAGTACGGCTTGTCGTCCTCGGGATCGCGAACCCAACCGCGCTCGTGGTCCGCCTGGACCGCCTTGCGTCCCATTTCCTCGACGTACACCCGGTAGCGAAACGCCCAGATCGCCTCCCGCTCGGCGTCCGTCACCGCGTCGTGCACGCTCGCGAGGGCCGCCGGCCCGTCTGCGGTGGCCATGGCCCAACCATCGCCGTCGCCCGGCGTCATGTCAACCGGCGATGGACTTCGGCGCCGGGACCTGACTACAGTCGGCCGATGGGGCCTGGATCGCCGTGATCGAACCGAGCCGCACCGCGATGCTCGTGACCGCCGGCCGAGCCGCGCACCTCTTCGAGCACGGACCACGGTCGCTCCTGACCGACTGGCTCGCCTGGCCGTTCCTGGGCGGCGATGCCGAGGAAGTCGTCGCGCAGGGCCGGGCGATGGTCGGCGGCCTCGCGGTTCCGTTCGCCACGTGGCTGGCAGCGCGCTCGCGCGTGTGCGAGGACTGGATGGCCGAGACGGACGCCGAGCAGCAGATCATCCTCGGGGCGGGTCTGGATTCCTCGGCCTGGCGGCGCCCGGGCCACGTCGAGGTCTTCGAGGTCGACCACCCGGCGACGCAGGCGTGGAAGCGTTCGCGCGTTACCGCGCTTGGCCTGCCTGCGGAGCTCGAGCCGGTCTGGGTGCCGGTCGACTTCGAGCGCGAGCGCCTCGCCGACGGGCTCGCGGACGCAGGTCACGACCCGCTGCGGGCGACCTTCGTCACGTGGCTCGGCGTCACGCCGTTTCTCAGCAGGGACGCCATCCTCGCGACGCTGCGCGAGCTCCCGCCATGCTGGCTGGGTGTCGGCTACGTGCCGCCGCTGGACGCCTGGGACGAGCGGCTGCGCGCGAGCGTGAGCTGGATGCCGGGCAAGATGGCCGAGCTCGGCGAGCCGTGGCTGTCGCTTCTGACGCCCCAGGACCTGGCGGGGCTGCTCGCCGAGGCCGGGTTCAGCATGCTCGAGGACCTCGGCAGCGAGGATGTCGAGCCCCGGTACGGCCTGCCCGCCCTCAACTACGAGCGGCTCGCGCTCGCCCGCAAGGAAGCAGCCTGAGCCGCCCCGAGCACCCCACGCGGGCTCAGCGCGGGCGCAGCCGGTCGCCGTCGTAGCCGGCAAGTGCCTCGCGGGCCGCGCGGCGACCGACCTCGCGCACGCGGTCCAGGCTCTTCCAGTCGAGCATTCCGACGCCTTCCACGTGTGGCGCAATCACGAGATCGGCGTGGCGCAGCGCGGCCGCGACCGTGTCCGCGCTGCCCACCGTCAGGGTGCGCATCAGCGTCTCGCCGATCCGCGGCAACTGCGTGTCCGTGCCGGCCAGCGCTCGCCCGAGCGGCCCGAGGCGCCGCGGGCGGCGCGCCTCGGCCGGTTCGCCGCCACGCTGGCCCACGTCGACGGCGATCACCGGGCCCTCGCCCGCCCGCGCCATCGCCTCCACCGGCAGGTTGTCCAGCACACCGCCATCGACGAGCAGCCGGCCCGCGTCGTCGCGCAGCGGTGGGTAGACACCCGGGATCGCCAGGCTGGCGTAGAGCGCATCGCGCAGCAGGCCGCTGCGATGGACGACGATCGACCGCCCGACGAGATCGCAGCTCACGCAGTAGAAGCGACGCGGTAGCTGCTCGATGCGCAGGTCGCCGAAGCGCTCCTCGAGCATCGCGCGCGTCTTTCGGCCGCGGATCAGGGAGAACGCCGGCAGCCCGTAGTCGTTCGTCGGGTTCTGGCGCACGAAGAAGTGCTCGAATTGCCTGTGCAGCTCGTCGGGATCGTCGCCCGCAGCAATGAAGCTCGCGACGAGGGCGCCCATGCTCGTGCCGCCGAGGCGGTCGATGCGCACGCCTGCGGCGCGCAGCTCGTCGAAGACGCCCAGGTGTGCGAAGGCGCGCGCCCCGCCGCCCGACAGGACGAGGCCGACGGCGCGACCCGCGAGCCGCCGCGCGAGCGCCTGGACGGCGTCGTCGAGCGGCGCGCCCGCGGCGACCACGTGCGTCGCGCGCGGCGCGACGGTCTCGGCCATGCCGCGCGGCAGGCCGGGGCCGGCGACGAGCAGCTCGCAGCCCTGCAGCGCTGCGGGGCGCGCCATCCATCCGTCGGCGGGGCGGCCGCTGCTGACCGCCACGACGAGGTCCGCCTCGTCGCAGCAGAACGCGGCCCAGCGATCCGTGGATCCCCCGTCCCCGCCTGCCAGCAGCACGCGCTCGTGGGCGCGCTCGGCGCGGCCGACCATCGCGGCGCGATCGTCGGGATGGCCCGCGTCCTGCGGCCGCAGAACGCCGAGGCCGCCGCACCTGCCCAGCGCCTCCGCCAACAGCTCGCCGACCGCGACGCCTGGGGCCTGCGGATCCAGCGCCACGACGCCGATCGTTCGCGGCAACGCGGGCGGCGGCGCCATCGGCCGGCTCGCGGCGAGCTGGCGGCCGATGTTCCGCGTCAGGGCGATGGCGAAGTCCGGGACCGTGCGGATGAGCCACTCGAACTGCTCCCGATCGAGCTCGAGGAGCTCGCTGTCGCGGCGCGCGTACACCGAGGCCGAGCGCGTGCCCGCGCCGAGCAGCGCGAGCTCGCCGAGGACCGACCCGCGCTTGAGCACCCGGATCACGACGCGCGGCGGGCCTTCCGACACCACCTCCAGGCGCCCCGCGCGCATGACGAACAGGCTCCGGGCCGCATCTCCCTCCCGAAACAAGAACTCGCCGGCGCCGACGCGCACGATCCGCGTTTTGACCGCGAGCTGTGCGCGCAGAGCCTCGGACAGTCCCGCCAGCAACGCGACCTCGCCGAGGGCGGCGACGACGGAGGCCGGCGGCTGGTCGTTGTCGGTGGGCATCTGGCGGACGGCGAGCTGGCCGCCCGGGTGAATGCTCTCAGTCCCTCGAAGCGCGGGCGGCTGCTGCGCCCCGCGTCAGGCCGGCGCCTGTGTCAGGTTCCGCAGAACGTCTGGTAGCACTCGCCGAAGCCGGCCGGAGCAGGCGCGGCGTAGGCCTCGAGCCCCGGGCGCTCGTCGTACGGCCGCAGGAGCACGTCGACCAGGCGCTCGAACGGCTCCAGGGCACCCGCGGTGGCCGCCTCCAGCGCCTCCTCCACCAGGTGGTTGCGCGGGATGTAGAGCGGGTTGATCGAGTCCATCGCGTCGGCGATCGCCGCCGTGCCGGACGGCTGCGCCGCCATCCGCGCGCGCCAGCGCTCTGCCCATGCGTCGAACGCCGCCGGCTCACCGAGGAGCGCTCGGACCGGGGCGTCGTCGCCGCGGGCGGCCGACGACAGCGCCCGGAAGAACGAGGTGAAGTCGACCCCCTGCGCCTGCACGATCGCGAGCAGGTCGTCGCTCAGCTCGCCGTCCTCGGGCGCGCCTTCGGCCAGGCCCAGCTTCGCGCGCATGCCGTCGAGCCGGTAGCGCTCGTAGCGCTCCGGGAAGGACTCCAGTGTCGCCGTCGCGGTCGCGATCGCCGTGTCGGGGTCGGCGTCCAGCAGCGCGAGCAGCGACTCGGCCAGCCGCGCGAGGTTCCACTGCGCCATGTGCGGCTGGTTGCCGTAGGCGTAGCGCCCGCCGCGGTCGATCGAGCTGTAGACGGTGGCCGGGTCGTAGGCGTCCATGAACGCGCACGGGCCGTAGTCGATCGTCTCGCCGGAGATCGTCATGTTGTCGGTGTTCATGACGCCGTGGATGAACCCGACGTTCATCCAGCGCGCGATCAGCGACGCCTGCGCGTCGAGCACCGCCTCGAAGAGCGCGAGGTACGGGTTCTCGGCGTCCGCCGCGTGCGGATAATGGCGTGCGATCGCGTAATCGGCCAAGCGCTGCACGAGCGGCTTGCCGCCGTTGACCGCCGCGTACTGAAACGTGCCCACGCGCAGGTGGCTCGCCGCCACGCGGGCGAGCACGGCCCCGGGCAGCATCGTCTCGCGCGCGACCTCCTCGCCGGTCGCCACGACCGCCAGCGCACGCGTCGTCGGGATCCCCAGCGCGTGCATCGCCTCGCCGACGACGTACTCGCGCAGCATCGGACCGACGGCGGCTTTGCCGTCGCCGCCGCGCGCGAACGGCGTGCGTCCCGAGCCCTTCAGGTGCAGGTCGCGCCGCCGGCCGCGGACGTCGACGATCTCGCCGAGCAGCAGCGCGCGGCCGTCGCCGAGGCGCGGCTGAAAGCCGCCGAACTGGTGGCCCGCGTAGGCCTGCGCGACCGGCGCCGCGCCCTCGGGGGCGGCGCCGCCGACGAGCGCGGCGACGCCGTCGGGCGTGCGCAGCGCAGCGGCGTCGGCGCCGAGCTCGGCCGCGAGCTCTTCGTTCAGGACAAGCAGCCGGGCATCCGGCGCCGGCGCTCCCTCCCAGGGCTCGTACAGGCCCTCGAGCTCGCGGACGTAGGTGTTGTCAAACGCGAAGAGCGACTTGGCGGCGATGCTCATCGTCCCAGCCTAGACACGTCGGAACGTTGCCTTTCGCTGCGTGACGGGCGCGGGCGCCCACGCGAGCATGAACAACCGACACATGGCAGAAGCGCGGCGATCGACCCGTCAGTCGTTCATGCATGCCATGGGCGAGTGACACCTCGCGTGAGCGCCCGCGTCCAGGTGTCAGTTGATCATGGCGCGGGAGGAGCGCTACGGGATCTGCAGGACGAGCTCAGCTCGACGACGTAGCGCAGCGTCACGCGCGCGACGAGCGCCCGCGTGAGCTTGCCGGTCCCCACCGCGAGGTCGATCACCCGCCGCCCCGGCAGCGCCGCCACCAGACGGTCGACCGCCTCGTCGGGATAGCCCGGCCCGCCGCGCTCGTAGGCGTCGGCGCTGCGCCCGAACCCGCCGGCGGCCGCCGGATGGATCGCGTCGCTCACACCGGCATGACGCCGTGGCGCCGCCACGGTCGCTCGGCGCGCTTGCCCGCGGCCATCTCCAACGCCCCGATCACCACCGGCCGTGTCTCGCGCGGGTCGATGACGTCGTCGATCATCGCGTTGCGCGCCGCGACGTAGACGTCGATCAGGCCGCGATAGGCCGCGGTCAGCTCCGCCTTCTTCGCCGCCGGGTCGTCGGCCGCCTCGACCTCCTTGCGAAAGACGATCTCGACCGCGCCCTCGGCTCCCATCACGCTGATCTCGGCCGTCGGCCACGCCACGATCAGGTCCGGCTCGTAGGCGCGGCCGTTCATGACGTAGTAGCCCGCGCCGTAGGCCTTGCGGATGACCACCGTGATCTTCGGCACGGTCGCAGCTGCCACCGCGTGCAGCATCTTGGCGCCGTGGCGGATGATGCCCGCCGCCTCGACCTTCGTGCCGACCATGAAGCCGGGCACGTCGACGAGGAACACGAGCGGGATCGCGAACGCGTCGCACAGCGAGACGAAGCGCGCGGCCTTGTCGGCGGCGTCGTTGTCGAGGATTCCGCCGAGGTGGCGCGGCTGGTTGGCGACGATCCCCACCGGGCGGCCGCCCATCCGCGCCAGGCAGGTGATGATCGATCGTGCGAACTGCGGCTTGAGGTCCATCCAGTCGCCGTCGTCGACGACGGCGCGGATGACGTCGTACATGTCGTACGGCTGCCGGTTGGACGACGGCAGGACGTCGAGCAGCCCCTCGTCCATCCGATCCGGCGGATCCGGCGCGTCGACCCGCGGCGGCGCCTCCTCGCAGTGCGACGGAAAGAAGCTGAGGTACTGCTTGATCGCGGCGATGCACGCCGTGTCGTCGGCGACCTCGAGATCGCCCACGCCGGAGACGCGGCAGTGCACGCGCGAGCCGCCCAGCTCCTCCTGCGTGACGTCCTCGCCGACGGCGGCGCGGACGAGGTGCGGGCCGGCCAGCGCCATCGAGCCACGCCCCTTGACCATCGGCACGAAGTCCGCCAGCCCCGGGATGTAGGCGGTCCCCGCGGCACACGGCCCCATCAGCGCCGCGACCTGCGGGATCACGCCGCTGGCGAGCACCTCCTCGCGAAACAGGTCGCCGGTGCCGGCGAACAGCGAGCCGACCGCCTCCTGGATGCGCGCCCCGGCGCTGTCGAGCAGCCACACGAACGGCATCCGCTTGCTCAGCGCGAGCGCGCGCAGGCGGCTCACCTTCACCTCGCCCGTGGTGCCCATCGAGCCGGCCATGACGGTGAAGTCGTAGGCGCAGACCGCGACGTGGCGCCCCTCGACGAGGCCGTAGCCGGTGATGACGCCGTCGGCCGCCGCCTCGCGCCCCTCCAGCCCGCGGACGGAGTGATGCACGCCGGCGTGGAGGCCGAGCTCGGTGAACGTGCCGGCGTCGAGCAGCAGATCGATCCGCTCGCGCGCCGTGAGCTTGCCCGCCGCGTGCTGGCGCTCGATGCGCTCGGCGCCGCCGCCGAGGCGCGCGGCGGCGCGGCGCTCGCGCAGGTCGTCGGCGAGCGGACGCAGCATGGACTCGGGCCGTGGCGTCGAGCTCACGTCAGCAGTGGTGCGATGGCATCGGCCGCGACCTGTGCGTAGCCCGGCGCGGCCGCCGTGATCTCGGCGCCGACGAGCGTCGCCTCGTCGGCGATGTACGAGAGGACCTCGAACAGCGCCGCCGGGGCCAGCCCGAGCGGCGACGGGAACTTCGCCGGATGAAACTCCGGATCGAGCACGTCGAGGTCGACGTGCACGAACAGCTCCATGCCCTCCAGCTGCGCGGGCTCGCCCAGGCGGTGCACCCCGCAGCGATCGAGCGCCACGCGCTCGGGCCCGTCGACGTCGCGCACGCCGAACATGATCACGCGTGCCGGGTCGAGGCCCGCGCCGAAGCCGGTGTCCCACAGCCCGCAGGCGCCGGCGAGGCACATGCCGGCCAGATACCCGCTGGAGCTCGTGTCCGGGGTGTTGAAGTCCGGGTGGGCGTCGAGCCACAGCACGCGCACGTCAGGCCGGCGCCCGACCACGACCGGCAGCGTCGACACGCAGACCGAGCACTCGCCCGCGAGCAGGATCGGCAGGCGGCCGGCCTCGAGCGCGTCGTCGATCTGACCGCCGGCCTCGAGCAGGCAGCCGCGCCCGTCGCGCAGGTCGTCGTCATGGCCCCCCGCGTGCGGCTCCCCCGGCGATCCGATGATCCGCGCGCCCAGCAGCTCGGCGAGCTCGCGCGTGCCCTCCGCGGCCTCCGCGCCACGCTCGGACGTGCGGCACAGCAGCGCGGTCACCTGCCTTTCCACTGCGGCTCCCGGCGCTCGAGGAACGCGGTGATGCCCTCGTGGGCGTCCTGTGACGTCTGGCCGAGCACGAGCTGCGCCTGCGCGTGTGCCAGCGCGTCGCGCAGCGCCATGTCCTGCTGTGCGAACAGCGCGTCCTTGCCGAGCTTGAGCAGCAACGGCGACTTCGCCGCGAGCTTGGCCGCCCATTCGGCGACCGCCCCGTCGAACGCCTCGGGGGCCTCGACGCGGTTGACGATTCCCACCCGCAGCGCCTCGGCGGCGTCGATGCGCTCGCCGAGCAACAGCAGCTCGGTCATCGGCTTGCGCCCGACGTTGCGGGCGATGAGGGCGGCGATCATGAACGGGAAGAGGCCGACGTTGATCTCGGGTGTGCCGAACGTCGCGCGCTCGCCGGCGATGACGAGGTCGCACGCGAGCACGAGGCCGAGCGCCCCGGCCAGCACGTGCCCGCCCGCGGCGCAGATGACCGGCTTGCCGAGCTCCCCGATGAGCGTGAACAGGCGCGGGAACCGGCCGTTGGCGGCGTGGCGCTCGGCCGGCGACATCGCGGCGGCGAAGCCGGTGAGGTCGCCGCCGCTGGAGAACACCGTCGGGTGCGTCGAGGCCAGCACCACGACGCGCACCGCGTCGTCGTCGCGCGCGGCGGCGAGCGCCGCCAGCAGCTCGTCGAGCAGCGCATCGGAGAGGGCGTTGCGTGTGTCGGGCTGGTCGAGCGCGATCGTCGCGACCGCGTCGGCGACGTCGTAGCGCAGCGTCTCGTACGGCACCGGCGCAATCTACCGGCATGCGGGCCCGCCGCCGCGCGACCGTGCGGGGGGTACGGTCCGCGCATGCCCGCCCGCGCGGTCTGCGCCGTTCTCGCCGCGATCGCCCTGCTGCTCGCCGGCTGCGGTGGCGGCGAGACGGACGACGCCCGGGAGATCAAGGACGCGATGCGCGCCGTCTTCGGGGCGACCCCCCTCCTCGTCGCGGATGGCGTCACGCGAAAGGAGTTCGCCGACGCCCGCGACGCGTTCTGCGAGGCGATCGTGGTCTACGGCGGCGACGGGCGGATCTCGCCGGGCAAGCTGCGGAGGCTGCCGATCCCGCCGCGGGCGGTGTGCGAGGAGGGTGTCGAGGATCACGAGAACGCCAAGGTGCTGGGGTTCACGCAGCTGGCCTCGATCGGGCGCATCAGCGTCAAGGGCGATCGCGCCGACGTGCGGTTTCGGGCCAAGCTCCCGGAGAACCCGAAGAAGACGCTCGCCGGCGACGCGGTGCTGATCCGCCGCGACGGCCGCTGGCGCGTCGCCGTGCCCTGCGAGGCGATCGGCTGCTACGCGGAGCTGCTGCCGGCCCGTCGGGCGCAGCGGCCACGCCCGAAGGTGCTCGACGAGGTGCGCGGCCGCTACCGCGGGACGGCGATCGGCGACCGCCGGTCGGCGGCGCTGCGGCGCCAGGGGAAGCCCCCCAGGGCGAAATCCAAGGACGACAACGGCCCGGTCGATTCGGACTTCTACGAGGACGGCACGCCGAGCAGCTGGTCGCCGCCGGGGGCCTCGTCCTTCTATCTCGGCGACCTGAACTACCGCGGCCGCTCGTATCTGATCGAGGACGGCCGCGGCGACCCACCGGTGTACGGCTTCATCATCACCGACCGCCGTGCGCAGACCGCGCGCGGCGTCGGCATCGGCGACACGCTCGCCTACGCCCGCAGGCGCTATCCGCAGCTGCGCTGCGACGTCGTCAACCAGGGCACCGAGTACGTCGCCTTCCCGGCCTGCCGCGCGCGGATCGCCCCGCGCCGCTACCTCGGCTTCGGCCAGAACCCGATCCGCTCGATCTCGCTCATGACGGTCTCCTTCGACGGGGCGAAGTAGCCACCGGGTAGCGTGCGCGCATGGCGACGACCGACGACGTCCGCAAACCCGACCACGCCGCGCGCCGCGGCCACTTCATCTTCACCGAGGAGCACGAGGCACTGCGCGAGTCGATCCGCGCGTTCGTGCTCAGGGAGCTCGCTCCGCATGCGGACGAGTGGGAGGAGACGACGTTCCCGGACTGGGTCTTCCGGCGCATGGGCGAGCTCGGCTTCCTCGGCCTCGACAAGCCCGAGTGCTACGGCGGTCAGGGCGGCGACTACTTCTGCTCGCTCGTCCTCGCCGAGGAGCTCGTGCACGCACGCTCGGGCGGCATGGCGATGGGGATCGCCGTGCACACCGACATGACGATGCCGCCGATCCTCGCGTTCGGCACCGAGGAGCAGAAGCAGGAGTGGCTCGTGCCCGCGATCGCCGGCACGAAGATCCTCTGCCTCGGGATCACCGAGCCCGACGCGGGCTCCGACGTCGCGGCGATCAAGACCCGCGCCGTGCGCGCCGACGACGGCTCCGGCGAATACGTCATCAACGGCGCGAAGACGTACATCACCAACGGCCACCGCGCGGACGCGATCGTGCTCGTCACGAAGACCGATGTGGATGCGGGTGCGGATGCCGGCACACACGGCCGCACGCCGTCGGGCGAAGCCAGCGAGACCGGCAGCCGTGGGTCGGGATTCACGCTGTTCCTGGTCCCGATGGATGCGCCGGGCGTCATCCGCGAGCAGCGCCTGGAGAAGCTCGGCATGCACGCCTCCGACACCGCGCTGCTGGCCTTCGACGACGTGCGCGTCCCGGCGAGCGCGGTCCTCGGCGAGGTCGGCAAGGGCTTCTACCACATCATGTGGGAGCTGCAGGGCGAGCGCCTGATCGGCGCGGCGGGAGCCGTTGCGGCCGCGCAACACGTGTTCGACCGCACGCTGGCCTACGCGCTGGAGCGCCGGGCCTTCGGCCGCCAGATCGGCCACTTCCAGGTCACGCGCCACAAGTTCGCCGAGATGGCGACGAAGATCGAGTCGGCGCGCCAGATGGTCTACACGACGGCCTGGCGCCACGCCAACGGCGAGTACCCCGTGCGCGAGATCTCGATGGCGAAGCTGCACGCGTCGCGGATCGCCGTCGAGGTCGCCGACGAGTGCATCCAGATCCACGGCGGAGCGGGCTACATGAAGGAGTACGGCATCGAGCGCGTCTGGCGCGACCTGCGCCTGAACCGGATCGGCGCCGGCACCGACGAGATCATGCTCGACGTCATCGGGCGCAGCTACGGGCTCTGATACGGGTCGCCGCCTCAGATCACAGGATTGCAGCACTGCCGGAGTGCCCGGGCGTATGCTCCGCGCCGACCATGACAACCGTGCTGTCTGAGAGGACGACGCCGATGGAGACATTGCTGGTATTTCACGAGGTCGACGACGTCGACCACTGGGCGGCGCAGCCCACGCGAGACGCGATATTCGGCCCGATGGGCATCACGGTTCGGACGTTCCGCGACCCCGCGGGATCCAATCGGGTCGGGTTGATCCTCGAGGTCCCCGACGTCGCGGCGTTGGAGGCGGCGTTGCAGACCGAGGAAGCGGCCGAGGCGATGAAGACCGACGGCGTGCACGCCGAGACGCTCCTGTTGCTCACCGAGACCTAGGCGATCGGCTGCCGCGCAGCACCCGCCGCGTGAGGCGCGGCAGCACGATCCGCGCCACCGCGCCGAGCCAGTACACCCGCGGTACGTAGCGCTCGGCGCGGCCGCCGGGACCGGCATCGAGGATCGCCTCGGCGACCTTCTCCGGCGTCGAGACGATCCACCGCGTCCTCCAGTCTCCGACCAGCTGCCGCTGCGGGAAGCCCTCGGTCGCGACGAAGCCGGGCAGGACGAGACCGACGTGCACGCCGTGCGGGGCCTCCTCGAGGTGCAGCGCGTCCGTCCATCCGGCGAACGCGAACTTCGCCGCCGAGTAGGCGCCCGTGCTCGCGCGGCCGACGCGGCCCGCGGTGCTGGCGACGTTGACGATCGCGCTCGGGGCGCTCGCGCGCAGCCGCGGCAGGAGCGCCTCGGTGACCCGCACCTGCGCGTCGAAGTTCAGCGCCATGTGGCGCTGGACGTTCTCCCAGCCGCCGTCGGCGAATCGCGCCTTCCAGGCTGCGCCGGCGTTGTTGACGAGCAGGTCCAGGCGGCCATGGTGTTCGTCGACGTGCGCCGCGATGCGGGCGGGCGCGTCGGCGTCGGTGATGTCGGCGGCGACCGTGGTGACGCGCACGTTGGCGGCGCCGCCCAGCTCGCCGGCGAGCGCCTGCAGCCGGTCTGGGCGACGCGCGACGAGGATGAGCACGACGTCGCCGGGCTCACGCGCGAGCCGCCGTGCGGTCGCCTCGCCGATCCCGCTGGAGGCGCCGGTGATGAGCGCGATCACCGGATGGAGGCTACGCGCTGCCGGCGCCGTTGCGACTTGCCCGAGGGTTGCGCCTCGGAGACAATGGCGGCATGGCCTCCGAGGACATCCACGTCGGCTCGCTCACCATCCGGTTCCTCGTCGATGGCGAGGACTCCAACGGCAGTTCTGCGATCTTCGAGGTCGAGGTTCCGGCGGGATCCAACGTGCCCGCGCCCCACAGCCACGACGCCTACGAGGAGACGATGTACGGCCTCGAGGGCACCGTGACATGGACGGTCGAGGGAACGCATCATGTGGTCGGCCCCGGCCAGCACGTGTGCATCAAGCGCGGCGAGGTGCACGCGTTCGTCAACGACAGCGGCGCGTTCGCCAAGCAACTCGGGGTCATCACCCCGGCCGCGATCGGCCCGCAGTTCTTCCGCGACATGGCGGAGGTCGTGAACGCCGGTCAGCCGCCGGACCGGGCCGCGATCGGAGCGGTCATGCGCCGCCACGGGCTGACGCCGGCACCGCCGCCCGGCTGACGCGATCGCGGCGCCGCACGCTGCGATCACGCGATAAATGCGGCACTCCCATGCCCTACTGCGACTGGTCGCGGCAGAAGTCCCGCACGGCCGCGTTGAACTGCTCGGGTTGCTCGAGGTTGCTCATGTGACCGCAGCCCGGGATCACGACGAGCTTGGTGTCCGGGATCGCCTGCTCGAACCGGCGCGCGACGCTGAGCGGGGAGCGCGCGTCGAGCTCACCCCAGATCAGCAGGCTCGGCACAGCGATGTCGGGGAGCAGATCGCGCTGATCGGCCTCGGCCATCACCCCCAGCTGCGTGCTGAGGCTCTCGGGACGCACCGCGGCGGCGATCTCCTGCAACAGCGAGTCCAACTCGGCCGGCGGGTCTGCGGCGAACAACCCGGGAAGCGTTGGATCGAACTCCTCGGCGGGCGCTGCGAGCATCTGACGCGCGCCCGCGACACGGGCACGCACCTCCTCCGCGGGCAGCGATCCCTTCCAGCCGGCGTACGTATCGGCGAGGATCAGCGTCGCGACGAGCCCGGGATGGTGGCGGTAGAGCTCCAAGGCGACGGTGCCGCCCCAGGACAGGCCGGCGACATGCGCCGGGCCCAGCGCGAGCGCCTCGATCAGCGCCGCGAGGCAGCTCGCGTAGTCCGCCAGCCCGAAATCCGCAGGCACGTCGGAGGAGCGCCCCGCGCCGGGCTCGTCCCACGCGACGACGGTGAACTCGGCGGCCAAGGCGTCAAGCTGCGGCTGCCAACCGCGGCCGTCCTGTGCGGCGCCGTGCACGAACACCAGCGGCGGACCCTCGCCAACGCGCTCGTAGGCGATCTCGAGCCCGTTCGCCCGGACGAACTCCATCGCCGCAACCTACACCCACGCCGCGGGCGACATTCACTCGCTTCGCGCGAGGACGGGCCGCCACGGATGCGGGCGGTGTGGCGAATCGTGCACGCGGAGCGATACGCATTCGCCACGCCCGGTCGTCACGGACGGACTGGTGACGCTTCGGGTGTACGCGCAGAAATGATTCGGCCGGCGGCTCGGTGTCAACGTGAGAGTCCCGCAGGCCTTGCGGCACCCCGCGCCGAGAACCGACTGGCCAGTCAGCCAGCCGCTATCGTGCGCTGGGCGGGCGGGACGAACTCGATCAAGGAGCGCATGGAATGGGAGTTCTGGACGACAAGGTCGCGATCGTCACCGGCTCGGCACGGGGCATCGGCCGGGCGACCGCGGAGCTGCTCTCAGAGCACGGCGCGAAGGTCCTGATCAACGACCTCGACGCCGATGTCGCCGAGCAGACCGCCTCGGAGATCGCGGGTGAGACCGTGGTCTACGGCGGCGACCTGACCGCGAGCGGCGCCTGCGACGAGCTCGTCCAGACCGCGATCGACGCCTGGGGCAAGATCGACATCATCGTCAACAACGCCGGCTACACGATCGACGGCGCCATCCACAAGATCACCGACGACCAGTTTCAGCGGATGCTCGACATCCACACGGTCGTGCCCTTCCGCGTCATCCGCGCCGCCGCGCCGCACCTGCGCGAGCCGGCCAAGAAGGAGCGCCAGGACGGCGTCGAGGTGTTTCGCAAGATCGTCAACGTCTCCTCGATCTCGGGCACGATGGGCAACGCCGGCCAGGCCAACTACGCCGCCGGCAAGGCCGCCGTCGTCGGCATGACGAAGACGCTGGCCAAGGAGTGGGGCCAGTTCAAGATCAACTGCAACGCGGTCGCCTTCGGCTTCATCGAGACGCGCCTGACGGCGGCGAAGGTCGACGAGAACACGATGCAGATCGGCGGCGAGACGGTCCAGCTCGGCATTCCGGAGCAGATGCGCGCGATGGCCAACTACGTCATCCCGCTCGGCCGCGCCGGCACGCCGCAGGAGGCCGCCGGCGGCGTCTTCTTCCTGTGCTCGCCGTGGTCGAACTACGTGCACGGGCAGGTGCTGAACGTCACCGGCGGGCAGTTCACGGGCATGACGACGTAGCGAGGGCCGCCCCCTCCGGCGACCGAGGCGCCCCGCCACGGGCAGCGCCCGCCCACGGCCGATCACCGCGCGGAGGCTGCCCGACTGGACACGCGCACGTCAGAACGTCGAACTTCCGTTCTGCGGGTTTCCGACAATCGGGTCTGGGAGTAGTGTCCAGCACGTGCAGATCGTCAAGCCCGGATCGGACCGTCGCGTCCCGCGCGGAGTCGTCGGCGGCGCCGAGGTCTCGCAGGCCACCACCGGCGCGGCGAACATCTACATGGGGGTCTTCCGCGTACCGGCCGGCGCGCAGTCGCGGCCGCACTTCCACGCCGACTGCGAGTCCGCGGTCTACATGCTCGCCGGGCGCCTGAACGTGCGCTGGGGCGAGGAGCTCGAGCATGGCGTGACGCTCGAGCCGGGCGACATGGTCTACGTCCCGCCGCGCGAGACGCATCTGCTCGAGAACCCGTCCGAGACCGAGGCCGCGGAGTACGTCGTCGCACGTGACGCGCCGCAGGAGGACTCGGTCGAAGTGCCCTGGGCCGGCTGAGCGCGTCCCCCCGCGCTCAGCCGCCGCCCGGCGCTGCTCAGCCGCCGCCCCGCCGCCGCGCGCGCTCCTCGCGCTCGCGCTCGCGCTCGGCGCCACGGTCCTGCGCACTCTGTGGCGGCGGTGGCGGCGCCTCCCCTACCGGTGCGGCCTGCGTGCCCTTCGCCGGCCGCGGCGTCGGCGACTCCCGCGGCGCTCTCGCCGCTCGCCCGCGACGCGGCGACCGCTTCGGCCTGGGATCCGGCGCGGGCTGCGCGGTCCCCGGCCCCGGCCCGGCCAGCGCGACGCCGGCTCCCGCCACGCCCGCCACCACAGCGAGCACGAGCCAGTCGACGACCGGCACGTAGCGCTTCATCGCCTCGGTGCCGTCTGTCGTCGTATAGGTGCAGGTGCGCGTCAGCGGCGGCCCGAACGACGGCGACGACGAGCCCGTGCTCCCCGCCGGCAGCTTGCCGAGATCCGCGCAGGCGTCGCCGATCGGCTTGATGAGCCACACGCCGATCACCCCCACCAGGAAGACGGCGAGCGCCGCCCCGACCGAACGCCGGCTCATCGCAGATCGAAGCGACAGCCACTGAAGTACTCGCCGCCGGCGGAGGCGAGAAACGCAACAAGCTCGGCGACGTCCTCGTCAGGCGTCAGCGGCCCCGGCGCGATGGCGATCGCGCGCACGCCGAAGCGCGCCCACTCGACGGCGAGCGTGCGCGCGAGGTTCTCCAGCGCGCCCGCGACCGCTCCGGCGTGCTCGCCGGCGCCGACCCGCGGCGCGACGAACATCAGCGCTCGGGCCGCTCCGTGCGGTCGCTGCGTGCCCCTGCCCGCGTCCTGGGCAAGCCGGCCGCCGGCCACCGTGAGGACGTCGCTCCAGGCGCCGTCGAGCGCCGCGCGCATGCCACGCGGGCCACCGTCGCCGAACTGCGTCGCGGCGTCGACCACGAGGACGTCGACGCGCTCGGCCGCGACCGTGACGATCGTCGCGCCGGCCTCCGCGCAGACCGCCGCGTACACGCCACCGGCGACGACGGCGCGCCCGTCCAGCGCGCCGGGCCTGAGCAACGTGGCGGCGGTCATGGCCGTGAGGCTATCCGCGCGGTGACCGGCGATCAGAACTGGTCGTAGAACTCGAGGCGCAGCGCGAGCACGCGGGCCTCGGTCTGCGTGAAGCGCTCCTCCCCGCCCTCACCGTCGAGCAGGCGCACGAGGCAGGCGCCGAGGCGGCCGGAGTGCGTCGCCGCGTCGTCGGCGGCGTCGGCGAGCGGGTCGCGTCCGTCGTGATGGTGGTGGGGGTGATAGAAGCGCGACTCGGCGCCGGCGGCCGCGAACTGCGCCTCCATGCGGCGCCAGAACTCGCCGTACTCCACCGAGACGAGCACCTCGCCCCAGAACCGGATGATCGTCATGAGCTCGAGGTCGGTCGCGCGCTCGGTGGCCTGCGCGATGAGCGCGAAGCTGCGCTCGATCACCGACTGCGTGACCGGCGTCGGCCGCGCCGCGAGCACCTGCGCGCGGGTGGCGCCCAGCGTGACGAGGTCCGCGACGAGGTCCTCACGGTGCGAGGGGGTGTCACCGGACGGATCCGGATACTCCTCGCGCAGGATCTCGCGCACGACCTTGATCGCGGCCGGGTCGTTGAGCCCGTCGATGCCGATGTCGTACATCACGGGGAACATCAGCGACAGAAACCGCCGCTGCAGCAGGATCTCGAGGAACGCGTCCTGGCCGATCTCCTCGACGCGGGCGAAGACGGGATGCGCGGTGAACTGCCCGAGCAGTTCGTCCTCGGCGGCGTCGGCGCTCACGGAGCGAGGCCGAAGTGCTGTCCCATGCTGTCCATCTCCGTCTCCCATCGCGTGATGTCCTCGAACTCCCGCCCGATCTCCCAGAGTGCCTCCAGCTCGCCGAAGGCGAGCCGGCCCATCACCGATTCCTGGCCCAGCACCTCGATCTGCACGGATTTCACGGCGAGCTGGCCGTGCAGGAACACGCTGACGAAGGCTCGATCGTCGACGCCGTAGATCGAGAGCGACGGGAGTGAATGGTAGAGCCTGACACGCAGATGGCGGCGCGTATCGTCGTCGATCGAGCGCGCGATCGACGCCAGCACCTCGAGGCAGTGCCTCACCCCCGGGTTCACGCGGTCCTCCCGAAAGCGCCCCTGCGTCGAGTTCTGCAACGCCTGGCTGCGCAGCCGAGCGACGTGTGAGTCGGGGTAGAGCATGAGGATCGACACGTAGGTCCCGCGCTCCAGCGCCTCGACGAGCGCGTCGGCGAGGATGTTGAGCTCCGGAATCCACGTGTTGAGGATCACGATCTCGTCGGCGCCGGCCATGAGGTCGACGAGCAGGTGGTAGTCGAGGTTGCGGTGCACGCGCACGATCCCGGCGTGGGGATCGTCGGCCGGCAGCGCCGCGGCGGCGTCCGCGGCGGCGAGGCCGCCGGGGGTGCCGGGGGTGCCGGGGGCGTCTTCAGAGCCGAGGGCGCCGGCCGCTGCCGTAGCGGCGCCCGCGCCTTCGCCCGCCGCGCCGACCGTCGTGGCCGAGGCCGAGGCCGAGGCCGGGGCCGCGGTGGCCGCGAGGCGGTCCTCGTGATCGAAGGCGATGAAGCGGCGCGCGCACTCGGCCAGCAGACGCGGCTCCTGGCGGCGGCCGAAGTCGCTGGCGGCGTTGACGAGGTGCGCCGCGGCCTTGTGGTAGCGGGTCGTGAGCGACTGGAAGTCGCCGTCGGCGTCCTCCCACGTCATGAGCTCGCGGATGGCGCGGCAGTCGCGGCCCGCCGGCAGGCGCTCCAGGTAGTCGGGGATCAGGCGGTGCAGGAGGAAGTGCACGCGCGCGGGCTCGTCGAGCTCCCCGGCGGCGCACACGCGATGCAGCGCCGACATCTCGGGGAGCGTGCCCTCGAGCGCCTCGGGATCGCGCCCGGCGAGCCGGATCACCTGCTTGAGCTCCTCGGCGATGGCGCGGGAGCGTGTGCTCACCGGGGGACCGTAGCGTCGTACCCGTGTCGGCACAACGTCGGGAGTGACTCGATGTGGCACTCACACGTGGCGACGACGTCGTGCAGCCGTCGTGACGGCGCCGGTGTGAGGCGTGGCCGGAACTGTGACCTGGCCGCATTCTCGTAACGGCAACCAGCACCAAGGTCACTTCACCCGAACAGGTGGTCGACATGACTCGTGAAACCGCACAACGCGAAGCACACCGCCGCAACAGCGCGCTCAAGCGCCCCGCGACACACCGCTGGTTCGTGCGCATGGCGGGCGCCGACGGCTGGACGCTCGTGAAGGTCGGCGGGCTGCCGGCCGGCATGTCCGGGGCGCTGAAGACGACGACCGAGGCCAGGCCGCGGCCGCCGATGGCGGACGACCCGCGTCCCGCCCACTGGCAGAACGTCGGCGGACCGTGGGTCCCGTGGGTCTGACGATGTCCACGACCCACTCGACCACGACGGCCATCGAGCGCATCGTGCGCGAGCGCGTCGACAACGGCTACAGCCGCGGCCTCGTCGCGGGCCTGCTCTCGCCCGGCGACGGAGTGCGGATCGTCGCCTATGGCGACTCGGGCCTGGGCCGGACCGTGGATCCGGACGACGTCTTCGAGATCGGCTCGATCACGAAGGTCTTCACCGGCACGCTGCTCGCCGAGATGGCGCAGCGCGGCGAGGTCGCGCTCGACGACCCGATCGAGACGCTGCTGCCCGCCGGCGTCACCGCTCCGGCGCGCAACGGCCGCGCGATCACGCTGCAGCACCTGGCGACGCACACCGCCGGCCTGCCGCGGGTGCCCGCGAACCTGGCCCCGGGGGACGCCGACGACCCCTATGTCGACTACACCCCGCAGCAGCTCTACGACCTCCTGTCGAGCTGCACGCCCACCCGGGAGGCCGGCGTCGAGTTCGAGTATTCCAACGAGGGGGCGGGCCTGCTCGGCCACCTCCTCGCGCTGCGGGCCGGCCTGAGCTACGGCGACCTCGTGCGCGAGCGGATCCTCGCGCCGCTGGGCATGACGAGCACGGCCTTGGAGGTGACCGCGCAGATGCGCGAGCGCTTCGTGCAGGGCCACGACGACCAGGGCCGCCCTGTCGCGCACTGGAGCTTCACCACGCTCGCGGGCGCGGGCGGGCTGCGCTCGAGCGCGGCGGACCTGCTGGCGTTCGCCGCCGCCGGGCTGCAGGACGGCGATCTGGGCCGCGCGATCCGCACCGCCCAGGAACCGCGCTTCGCCATTGACGCGGAGAGCGCCGTCGGCCTGCACTGGCTGACCGATCGCCGCTATGGCCACGAGATCGTCTGGCACGACGGCGGCACCGCCGGGTTTGCGAGCTTCCTCGGCATCGACCCCGCCCGCGGGACCGCGGTCGTGGTGCTCAGCAACTCGTTCGGCAGTTTCCACGACATCGGCATGCATGCGCTCGACGAGCGGGTCGAGCCGGCACAGGTCCACCGCGCCGTCGCGCTTCCCGCCGCCGTGCTCGAGCGCTACGCGGGCGAGTACGCGGGACCCGACGGGCCCGTGACGCTCACGGGCTCCGACGGCGGACTGACCGCGGATTCGCCCGGCCTGCCGCCGCTGCGCCTCCTCGCGATCGACGCCACGACCTTCTTCATCAGGCCCCACAACGCGACCGTCACGTTCGAGCTCGACGACCGGGGCCGAGCCACGGCCGCCGTCCTCGACGGAGACGGAGCGCAGATCCGCTTCACGAAGGCCCGGTAGCCGTCGCTACCGCCCACCCGCACCGTTCCCTGGAGAGTGAGCCATGCTCGCAATGACGACCGCAGGAACATTGGGCATCACCGGAGCGCAGTTTCTGTGGGGCTACGGCACCCTGTGCGCGATCGGCGCGATCGCCGTCCGGCAGGAGCGCCGGCGCGTGCTCGGGCCGGCGGCGACAGGCCGCGACCCACAGCCCGAGCTCGGCGCCTACCGGCTCGCGCTGATGAGCGGCGGACCGGGCCGCGCGATCACCGCCGCCGCGGCGCAGCTGTTCTGCGACGGTCGGCTGGACGGTGCGGACGGCACGCTCACGGCGAACGGCGATCTGCCCATGGTCGCCGACCCGCTCGAGCGCGCCGTGTTCGAAGCCGTGCGCCGTGAGCCCGGGCTCACGGTCGAGACGATGAACGCCCGCGTGCGAGACGGCGCCGCGATGGCCGCGCTGAACGAGCAGATGACACGCAGCGGGCTGCTGCTGCAGGCCGCGGAGGCCAGGCGCATGCGCCTGCTGTGGATCGTCCCCGCCGTGCTCGCGGCGATCGGCCTCGCCGGGATCCTCGCCGGAGCCGACGACGGCGCCGGCTCGGTGGTGTCGATCATCCTGGTTGCGGCGGCCGCGCTCGCGACCGTGCGGCTCATCCGCATCCGGCCGCTGGCGACGAGCCGCGGCCGGCGCCTGCTCGAGCGCCAGCGCAGGGAGAAGGCCCCGCGCCGGCTTCGCCCGGCCGCGGGCGAGATCGGGCTGATGACGGCGCTCTACGGCGGCGGGAGTCTGTGGCTCACGGACCCGGTGACCGCTTCTGCGCTGCGCGTGCCGCGCGAGGACGAGCATGCGGAGCGGCGTCTAGCGGCGGCTGGAGCAGCGGTTGGGGCGCCGGCGGCGGCGATGGCGATTGGGGCGGTGGCGGTGGCAGCGACGGCGGCGGCGGCTGTGGGCGGCGGCGGTTGCGGCGGCGGTGGGAACTGACGATGACCGCACCCACGTCCCCCGTCACGACCAGGCTCGGCGCGGGCGCCGGCTGGCGCCCGCAGATCGACGACATGCTCGCGCAGATCGATGCGCTGGGCTTCATCGAGGTCATCGCCGAGTCGATCGGCGCCGGCGCCGCTGCCGGACGGCGTCGTCGCAGCGCGCGAGCGCGGATGCCGAGTCGTGCCGCATGGCATCGGCCTGTCGCTCGGCGGCGCCGACCGGCCGGAGCGTGGGCGCCTGGAGCACCTGGCGTCCGTCGCCGAGCGCGTCGGCGCGCCGCTCGTCAGCGAGCACATCGCGTTCGTGCGCGCCGACGGCCGCGAGGCCGGGCACCTGCTGCCGGTGCCGCGCACGCATGAGGCGCTGGAGATCCTCTGCGAGAACGTCGCGATCGCCCAGGCGGCGCTGCCCGTGCCGCTCGCGCTCGAGCACGTGGCGGCGCTCGTGCAGTGGCCCGGCGCGGAGATGGACGAGGCGGCGTTCGTGTGCGAGCTGATCGAGCGCACGGGCGCGCTGCTGCTGCTCGACCTCTCCAACCTCTACGCCAACGCGCTCAACCACGGCTACGACGCGCTCGAGGCGCTCGGGCGCTTCCCGCTGGAGCGGATCGCCTACGTGCACGTCGGCGGCGGCGTGCTGCGCAACGGCGTCTACCACGACACGCACGCGCACCCGGTGCTGCCGGGCGTCCTGCATCTCGTCGAGGAGCTGTACGCCATCGCCGACCCGCCGGGCGTCATGCTCGAGCGCGACGACGACTTCCCGCCGGCGAGCGAGCTGATCGCCGAGCTGGAGGCGATCGCGGCAGCGGTGCGCTGGGGCAGCGAGCGCCGTGTCCGCGCCTGACCGCGGCGCCTACGCCGGGCGCCAGGCGCAGCTGCTCGACGCGCTGCTGCGCGGCGACGACCTTCCCCCCGGGTTCGTCGCCGCGCAGTCCGGCGCGGCCGGCGACGCCTTGCGGCGAAAGCGCGGGCGGGTCGTCGCGCGCGCCTGGCCCGCGTTGGCGCTGCGTCTCGGCGACACGTTCGACCCGTGCTTCGACGCGTTCATCCGGAACGCGGGCGCCGACGCGTGCGGCGATCCGCTGCCCGACGGGCTGGCGTTCGTACGCCGGCTCGAGGCCGACGGCGTCGTGCTCGGCGACGACGTGCGCGTGGAGATCCTGCTCGCACGCGCCGCGCTGCGCCGGCGGGGCGTGTGGATCGCGGCCATGCGTCTGCGCGCGCCGCGCGCGCGCCTGCTCGTCGTGGCGCGCCTGCCGCTCCTCGGCCTGCGTCAGCGCAGCATCCGGCTGCGCCGCGGCGGTTTCCCGCGCGGATGACGAAACGACGAACGCCCGTGCTAGACCAATGCCCATGCAACGCATCAGCCTCACGAGCCCGGCCTTCGCGTTCGACGACGACGATCCGCCCGGCATGCGGTCGGGCATGCACCGCTTCGGCACGCAGGTCGGCGCCGTGCAGACCGGGACGACCTTCTACGAGCTGCCGCCGGGCGAGGCGCTGTGCCCGTACCACTACGAGTACGGCGAGGAGGAGTGGCTGCTCGTCGTCGACGGCACCCCCACGTCCGCGACCCCGACGGGTCGCACGAGCTCGCGGTGCACGACGTCGTCTTCTTCCCGCGCGGTCCCGCCGGCGCGCATCAGATCCGCAACGACGCCGACACGCCGGCGCGCGTGCTCATGTGGTCGACGGTGGTCCACCCCGCAGCGACCGTCTATCCCGACAGCGACAAGATCGCCGTCTGGACCGGCAACCCCGATGACGACGTCATCGTGCCGCGCTCCGCGGGCGTGGACTACTTCCACGGCGAGACGTAGGAGCGCACGCGTGTCGACTTGACCCCCATATACGGGGTCAACACGCCACGCGTCGTCGCCGGGAGCGTCGCGGCGGGTTCGAATCCCGCGGACGGACCAGATGAGGCGCTGCCAGCCTCGTGGTGCCATGTTCCGCCCGCGTGAGCTCCTCCGCGTCCTGCGCCACCGCGACTTTCGCCTGCTGTGGCTCGCCAACTCGGCGAGCACGCTCGTGCGAAGCGCGCTGGGAGCGGCGGAGGTGCTGTTCGGCGGAGCGGTCGTCGCGTTCGTCGTGCTCGCCCTCGGGCTGGCGCCGCGCGAGACGCGGATGCTCGAGCGCCTGGAGCGCCCGGGCCGTTCTCCGGCTAGGCCGTCGCGGTCCGCTTCTTGCCGCGGCGCTCGAGCCGGCGCTGCTCGCGCACGCGCTGCAGCACGCCCTTGCGACCGAGTGTCTCCAGGCCCGAGTACAGGACCCGGATCTCACCGAAGATCTCCTCGGCCACGGCCATCTGCTGGTCGCGGGTGGGGTTCTCGACCGCCTCGAAGCGGATCGGGTCGCCGTACTGGACGGTGACCTTGGGAAACTCGCCCTTGCGCCAGTTGCGCACCTTGGCGGAGCCGTGGATGGCGACGGGCACGACGGGCGCGCCGGTCTCGAGGGCGAGCTTGCCGATGCCGGGCTTCGGGCGGTCTGAGAGCTTGCCGTCGCGCGAGCGCGTGCCCTCGCAGTACATCGCCACGGTGCCGCCGCGCTCGAGGATCGCGCGCGCCGTGATGAACGCCTCCTCGTCACGGTGGCCGCGGCGCAGCGGGAAGACGCCGCCGTGCGAGTAGACGTACTGCAGCGGCGGCTGGAAGAGCTGGGACTTCGCCATGAACTGCACCTTGCGGCGGATGAACGCGGCGAGGAAGAAGTGGTCCATGAACGAGCCGTGGTTCGGCGCGAGGATGACGGCGCCGCTCTGCGGGACCTTCTCGCTGGAGATCGTGCGCGTGCGGAAGAACGACAGCGCCCAGAGCCCGGTGAGGACGCGCACGCACTCGTAGGCGAAGTCCGGCTCCATCGTGCGCGAGCGCTCGTGGAACTGGTCGAAGAACTCGGCCGGGCGCTCGTCGCGACCGCCGCTGCCCATCGCCGCCAGCTGTTCGCTGCGCTTCATCCTCGGCATAGAAGAAACCTTACCCTCGAGACCACCCACCGGCACGTTCTACGGCGCGCCGCCACTGGGAGATCAATGCGGCGCGCTCATCCTCGCCCATCTTCGGCTCGTAGCGCGCCCGTTCGCCCTCGCGCTCCGCGACGTCCTCCTGCGTCCACGCTCCCGCGGCGACCCCCGCCAGCAGGGCCGCGCCGAGGGCGGTCGTCTCGGCCAGCTCGGCCACCGCGACCGGCACGCCGAGCATGTCGGCCTGAAACTGCATGAGCCAGCGGTTGGCGGTCGCGCCGCCGTCGGCACGCAGCTCCTCGAGCGCGCGGCCCGACGCCGCCTCCATCGCCTCCACCGCGTCGACGGTCTGAAAGGCGATCGCCTCGAGCGTGGCGCGGGCGATGTGCGCTCGGGTGCTGCCGCGGGTGAGGCCGACGATCGTGCCGCGCGCGTAGGGATCCCAGTGCGGCGAGCCGAGGCCGGTGAGCGCGGGGACGAAGTAGACGCCGTCGTTGGAGTCCAGCGAGCCCGCGAGCTCCTCGGTGTCGGCGGCCGCCTCGATGATCCCGAGCCCGTCGCGCAGCCACTGCACGCCCGCGCCGGTGACGAAGATCGCCGCCTCCAGCGCGTAGATGGTCCGCTCGCCGATCCCCCAGGCGACGGTCGACAGCAGCCCGGCGGGAGCCGTCGGCACCTTCTCGCCGGAGTTCATCAGCACGAAGGAGCCGGTGCCGTACGTGTTCTTGCCGAGCCCGGGCTCGAGGCAGCCCTGGCCGTAGAGCGCCGCCTGCTGGTCGCCCGCGATGCCGCAGACCGGGACGCCGTCGTGGCCGGCGCCGAGCGCGCCGTCGCGCACGGTGCCGAACTCGCCGATGCTCGGCAGCACCTCGGGCAGCGCCGCCTCCGGGACGTCGCCGAACAGCGCGAGCAGCTCGTCGTCCCAGACGCCGCGGCGGATGTCGTAGAGCATCGTGCGCGACGCGTTCGTGACGTCCGTGCGGTGCTCGCCGGTGAGCTTGAAGACCAGCCAGGCGTCGATCGTGCCGAACACCGCGCCGCCGTTGCCCGCCTTCTCGCGCAGGCCGTCGACGTTCTCGAGCAGCCACTCGATCTTCGTGGCGCTGAAGTACGGGTCGAGCACGAGGCCGCTGTGGCGGCGCACGACGGTCTCGTGGCCGGCGTCGCGCAGCTCGTCGCAGCGCTCGGCGGTGCGGCGGTCCTGCCAGACGAGCGCGTGGTGCAGCGGCTCGCCGGTCTTGGGATCCCACACGCAGACCGTCTCGCGCTGGTTCGTGATGCCGATCGCCTGCAGGTCGCCGTCCCCCACGCCGGCGTCCTTCAGCGCCTCCCGCGCCACCGCCTGCGTCACGTCCCAGATCTCCGCCGCGTCGTGCTCGACCCAGCCGGGCCGCGGGAAGTGCTGCTCGAACTCGCGGTAGGCGCGCCCGACGGGTTCGGCGGCTTCGTCGAAGACGAGGCAGGTCGTGCCGGTCGTGCCCTGGTCGATTGCGAGGATCACGCGCGGGACGCTACCGCCGCCCGCGACGCCGGTCCATCGCGGGGTTCTGCCGAGGACCGGCCGGGACCGGGAGGATGGAACGGTCCCGGCCTGTCCTCAGCTCGGCAGCCGTTGCTTGGCGATCAATCCGCTGCCGTGTTGTTCGCCCCCTGCGACAGAAGCGCTCGCCGGAGGTGATGCATCCAAGGTACGGACGGTGTCGCAGGCGCCCCATCGACCGTCGTACAAACTGACCGTGCCGCGACTGGACACTGCGTCGAGCTCACCCGATGCCCTCCAACGCCGCCTCGATCGCCGCGGCGGCCGGCTCGATCTGGTGGTTGGTGAGGTACTCCCACACCTGCGTCGTGCCGTCGGCGAGCGCGACGACGAGCGCGTGCGTGGCAAACAGCGCGCCCTCGCCACGCGGGCGTTCGAGGACCGCGCGCACGTCGCGCATCGCGATCGTGCGGGGTGCAGCCGCCCCGGGGCCGGCCCAGCGCTGGTCGACGATCCGTCGCGTCGTCACGGAGAGCTGCGCGGGCGGCCCCCACTTCTCGCTCATCTCCGTCCAGCCGCACGTGAACAGCACCTCCTCGCCGGGCTCGAGCAGCGCGAGCAGCTGCGCGACGTGCTCGTCGGCGGGCTCGCTGCCCTGCGTGTGCTCGGTGTAGAGCTCGGTGATCGACTGCACGCTCTCCATGGGCGCTGCGGTACCCGAACCGCTCAGCGGCGGCTCGCGTAGACCGCGAGGAAGTCCAGCAGCTGGCGGCCGCGGTGCGCGAAGCCGCGCCACGTGCGCCCGGTGGCGCGGTGGGCGAGGTCGAGCGGGATCTCCTCGATGCGAAAGCCCGCGCGCGCCGCGTCGACGGTCATCCCGATCTCCATGCCGAAGCGCGGGGCGAACGGGACGACGGTGGCGAACGCCGGCCCGCTGAGCGCGCGCTGGCCGGAGATCGGCGCCGCCGTGTCCAGGCCGGTGAGGTTGCGGATCGCCTTGTGCGCGAAGCCGATCGCCACGCCGAACCCGCCGCCGACCTTCGAGGCGAAGACGGCGACGGCGAGGTCGCAGCGTCCGGCACGGACGGCGTCGGCCAGCGCGGGCAGCTGCGCCGCGCTCCCGGCGAGGTCGCCGTCGACGAGCACGAAGACCGGCGGGTCGGGCTCCAGCGCGCGGCTGAGGACGCGGCGCGCGGCGAGCGTCGCGGCTCCGCCCTTGCCGATCACCTTCTCGCTGCGCACGACCTCGGCGCCGCACCGCTCGGCGACCGCGGCCGTGGCGTCGGTCGAGCCGTCGTCGGCCACGAGCACGCGCGCGCCCGGGAACGCGTCGCCCAGCGCGGCAAGCGTCTCACCGAGCCGGTCGGCCTCGTCGTGGGCGGTGACGATCACGATCGTGTCGGCGTCCATACCGGCGGCTACTCTGCCACACGCGGTGGTGCCCGGAACAAGGAGAGGCAATGGTTGAGGTTGAGGCCCACATCACGGGCATCGTCTGGAAGATCGAGTGCAAGGTCGGCGATCGGGTCGAGGAGGGCGACACCGTCATCACGCTGGAGTCGATGAAGATGGAGATGCCCGTCGAGGCCGAGGATCCTGGCGTGGTCAAGGAGATCCTCTGCGAGGAGGGTCAGCCGGTCGACGAGGGCGACACCCTCGTCGTGCTCGAGTAGCCGACTCATCGAGGCGGCGCTAAGCCGCCATAGATCTTGTGCTAATGGCGTCCTCCGGCGGTACGTTTCTCCGCGGATGCCTGGGTCCTTGATCGTCGATCGACCCGTCGAGGGCGTACTTCGGCTGGCCATTTCGAACCCGTCGAAGCGCAACGCGCTGGACCACGCGGTGCTCGGCGCGATCTCCGACGAGCTCGCCGAGCTCGACGACGACGTCCGCTGCGTGATCCTCACCGGCGAGCACGGGATGTTCTCCTCGGGCTACGACATCTCCGAGATCCCGATCGCGGACTTTCCCGTGCAGGCCGAGAAGCTCGTCGCGCATCCGTTCTGCCGCGGGCTGACCGCACTGGACGCGATCGCCATCCCGACGCTGGCGGTGCTGCCGGGCTCGGCGATCGGCGGTGGCCTGGAGCTCGCCGTCGCCTGCGACCTGCGCCTGGCGGGCAGCCACATCAAGCTCGGCATGCCGCCCGCCAAGCTCGGGCTGATCTACTCCCACAGCGGCCTGCGCCGCTTCATCGATGCCATCGGCGCGCCACGCACGCGCGAGCTGTTCCTGCTCGGCCGCTACATCGACGCGCCGACCGCGGGAGCGTGGGGGCTGGTCAACTGGGTCGTCGACGAGGACGACCTCGAGGCGACCGCGCTGGCGATCGCGTCGCAGCTCGCGGCCAACGCGCCCCTGTCGATGGCGGGCAACAAGCGCGTGCTGCGCGAGCTGCTGCAGGCCGAGGGATCGCTCGATCCGGACCTGGAGCGCGAGCTGCTCGCGCTGCGCGCATCGAGCTTCGACTCCGAGGACCTGATCGAGGGTGTGTCGGCGTTCGCCGAGAAGCGGATGCCGAGCTGGAAGGGACGCTAGGCCCGCGACGCCCGAAGTCGTATTGCGTCCGATGTCGGTTCGAGCAGCGACGGACGACCGTCTCACCCGTCGGCGCAATGCAGTACAACGATCCAGATGCTTAACAGTGACCAGCGCGCGGCGGGCCGTCGAGGGGCCATGCTCATCGCACTGGCGCTCGTGCTCGTCGCGCCCGCCGGCGCCGTTGCGGTCGACTACCCCGGGCCGAGCGATCGCGACGGCGACGGCATCGCCGACACCGACGACCGCTGTGTCTCCACTCCCGGCGACCTGAAGAACGGCTGTCCCAGCGAGCTCAACGCGGAGGTGCGCGGGCGCTGGCGCGTGAACGCCGTGTTCACGCAGCTGCTGTCGCTCACGGTGCGCGCTCCCACAGGTTCCAGGATCGACCTGCGCTGCAGCGCGAGGAAGGGCGTGTGCGACTTCACCAAGCGCATCATCTCCAGAACCACGAAGCGCCTCACCGGCCTGACCCGGTTCTTCAAGGGCCGCCGGATACTGCCGGCCAAGGTGACGATCTCCGTGCGGGTCACGCGGACCCAGCAGATCGGCGTCTACGAACGGGTCGTCACGCGCGCCGGCCGCCGGCTTCCCGCCGTCACGAACCAGTGCGTGACGCCCACGGGCAAGGTCCAGCGATGCCCCTGATCGCCGCCACGCCGTAGCCGGCGGCCACGGCCGGCCCGGCGTGGGATTGCGGCGCACGCGAGCTCCACGCCGATAGAGTGCTTCGCGGTGGGGGCCATGAAGGATCCACAGTCCGTGAGCAGGCTCTGGCCGGCACTCTGCCGCCGGGTGATACCGATCGCGATCGTTCTCGCTGTCGCAGCGAGCGCGGCCGCTGTGGCCGCGGTCGACTACCCCGCTCCTGCCGATCAGGACCGCGACGGCGTGGTCGACGATGCCGACGCGTGCAGCTCGGTCGCGGGTGACCTGCAGAACGGCTGCCCGAGCGAGATCAATGCCGACGTCCGCGGGCGCTGGCGCGTGAACGCCCTGCTCTCGCAGTTGATGTCGCTGACCGTTCGAGCGCCGCTCGGATCTCGGATCTCCATGCGCTGCGAGGGACGCCGCGGCGCCTGCGACTTCAGCACGCGCTTCATCACCAGGACCACGAAGCGAACGACCAGCCTGACGCGGTACTTCAAGGGCAGGAGGATCCTGCCCGCGCGCGTGGCGATCACGGTGCGCGTCACCCGTCGCGAGCAGATCGGCCTGTACGAGCGTGTCGTGACACGGATCGGCCGGCGGCTGCCGAGCGTCACCCACCGCTGTCTGTCCGCCACCGGCCGCGTGCAGCGCTGCGCGGCGGACACCTGACGCGGACGCGCGCGTTGCGCCGGCCGCCGCGCCCGGCCTGCGCCCGCGCCTGAGCCGTCCGACGCGGCTGGCACTCTGCCGCGCAATGGCGCCGCTCATCACCCGCGAAGAGGCCCTCGAGCTGGGCGCGCTCGAGGACCGCGCGGAGATCGAGGCCCTGATCGAGCGCGCCTGGCACGCCCGCGTCGAGCGCTTCGAGGACGCCACCGACATGTGCTCGCTGGTCAACGCGAAGTCCGGCGGCTGCGCGCAGGACTGCGGCTTCTGCGCCCAGTCGCGCTTCGCGGAGGCGCAGACGCCCATGCACGCGATGATGGAGCCCGAGCAGATCCTCGAGCACGCGCGCGCGGCCGAGGCCGCGGGCGCGCACCGCTTCTGCATGGTCACCCAAGGCCAGGGCCTCTCCAAGCGCGACTTCCAGAAGGTGCTCGAGGGCACGCGCCTCGTCGCCGAGCACACGAACCTCAAGCGCTGCGCCTCGATCGGGCACATGTCGCCCGCACGCGCGAAGGCGTTGAAGGACGCGGGCGTGCAGCGCGTGCACCACAACGTCGAGACCGCGCAGTCCTACTACCCGGAGGTCTCCGAGACCGTCCGCTACGAAGGCCGCCTGCGCACGATCGACGCGGTGCGCGAGGCCGGCCTCGAGACGTGCGTCGGCGGGATCCTCAACCTCGGCGAGAGCCGCGAGCAGCGCGTCGAGATGGCCTTCGAGCTGGCGGCGATCGACCCCACGTCGGTGCCGATCAACCTCCTCAACCCGCGCCCGGGCACGAAGTTCGGCGACCGCGAGTACATGGACCCGTGGGAGGCGGTCAAGTGGATCGCGATCTTCCGCCTGATCCTGCCCGATGCGCTGTTTCGCCTCTGCGGCGGGCGCGTCGAGAACATCGGCGAACTGCAGCAGCTCGCGGTCCGCGCCGGGATCAACGGCGTGATGATGGGCAACTTCCTCACGACGCTCGGCAACACGCCCGACGAGGACCGGGCGATGTTCGAGAGCCTCGGGCTCAACGTCGCGCGCCAGCCCGACAACGGGGCCAACCCACGGCCCGACAACCGCAGCGGCTGGCTCGAGGGCGACACGCCGGCACCCTACGACGGCGACGTGGCGGACGACTTCGCGGGGCTGGAGGTGCGCCTCTGGGATCCGTCGACGCAGCTGCGCTTCGCGCGCAAGCGCCGGCCGGTCCCGGCGCGCCCCGAGCCCGCGCCCGACGCCGCCTCCGCGCGGGGCTGACGCAGATGAGCGAGATCGCCGCGCGCCTGGCAGAGCTCAAGCAGCTCGGCCTGTATCGCCGCACGCGCCTGGTCAGCGGCCCGCAGGGCCCGCACGTCCTGCTCGACGGAAAGCCGGTCCTGCTGCTGTGCTCCAACAACTACCTCGGGCTCGCCGACCACGCCCGCGTGCAGGAGGCGGCGGCGGACGCGGCGCTGCGCTGGGGCGTCGGCGCGGGATCCTCGCGTCTCGTCAGCGGCACGATGACGATCCACCGCCGCCTCGAGCAGCGGCTCGCCGCCTTCAAGGGCACGGAGGCGGCGCTGCTGTTCGGATCGGGCTACCTCGCCAACCTCGGCGTCGTCGGCGCGCTCTCGGGCGCGGGCGAGGTCGTGTTCTCCGACGAGCTCAACCACGCCTCGATCATCGACGGCTGCCGCCTGTCGCGCGCGGAGACCTTCGTCTACGCCCACAACGACGTCGAGCATCTCGCATGGGGCCTGCAGCAGGCCGGGCCGCGGGCGTCGCTGATCGTCACCGAGTCGGTCTTCTCGATGGACGGAGACGTCGCGCCGCTGGCGGAGATCGCCGAGCTCGCGCGGCGCCACCGGGGGGTACGCGTCGTCGTCGACGAGGCACACGGGACCGGCTGCATCGGCCCCGGCGGGCGCGGCGCCGTCGCCGAGGCCGGCCTCGAGGGCGAGATCGACGTCATCATCGGCACGCTGGGCAAGGCGCTCGGCGCCTACGGCGCGTTCGTGGCGTGCGACGAGGACATGGCGGCGCTGCTGACGAACACCGCCCGCCCGCTGATCTTCTCGACCGCGCCGCCGCCGCCGGCGGTGGCAGGCGCCCTGGCCGCGCTGGATCTGCTCGCGGAGTCGCCGCGGCGTGTCGAGCGCCTGTGCGCGAACGCGGCGGTGCTGCGCGGCGAGCTCGCCCGCGAGGGCTTCGACGTCGCCGGCTCGGAGACGCAGATCATCCCGCTCATCGTCGGTGACGCCGGCACGGCGCTGCGCGTGTGCGAGGCGGCACTGGAGCGCGGCGTGTTCGCGCAGGCGATCCGCCCGCCCACGGTGCCCGCCGGCACGTCGCGGCTGCGGCTGGCGGTGATGGCGACGCACACGAAGGACGAGCTGCGCGAGGCGGCGCGGGTCCTCGGCCGCGCGGCGCTGCGGGCCGGCTTCCGTCCGGCGACGGCGATGCCGGTCGCCGTCGCGCATGAGGCCGTGCGCGGGCACAGCATCGTCGACTTCGCACGCGAGGCCGACGCGGCCTAGCGGCCGGCGCCCGGCTGCGCGTGCCTCTTCGCGGCTGCTTCGTCACCGGGACCGACACGGGCGCCGGCAAGAGCGTCGTGGCGGCGGCGATCGCTGCCGCGCTGCACGCGCGCGGCGACCGGGTCGCGGTGTGGAAGCCGGTCGTGACGGGGCTCGACGAGTCCCCGGACGATCGCGGCGGGTGGCCGCCCGATCACGAGCTGCTGGCGAGCGCCGTGGGCGGGAAGGCTGCCGACGTGACGACCGCCACGTTCGGCCCTGCCGTCTCGCCTCATCTCGCCGCCGAGCTCGCGGGGACGATGCTCGATCTCGGCGTTCTGGCGCGCGCGGGGCGGGCGGCAGCGGACGGCGCCGACGTGCTCGTGGCGGAGGGCGTCGGCGGGCTGCTCGTGCCGTTCGGCGACTTCACGGTGCGCGAGCTCGCGGTCGCGCTGGGCGTGCCGCTCGTCGTCGCCGCGCGGCCGGGGCTGGGGACGATCAACCACGCGCTGCTGACGGTCGAGGTCGCGCGGGCGGCGGGGCTCGACGTGCGCGCCGTCGTGCTCACCCCCTGGCCGCAGGCGCCGAGCGTGATGGAGCAGTCCAACCGCGCGACGATCGCGCGCATGGGCGGGGTCGAGGTGGCGACGCTGCCGGCGACGACGGCGGACGTCGAGGACCTTGCGCGCGCGGGCGCGGCGCTGCCCTTCGATCGCTGGCTGGGCCCGTGAGCGCGGCGCGGCCCGCGCCGGCGTTCCTGACCGCGCGGTGGCTGCACGTGCTCGGCGTGACGTACGCCGTCGACGAGGCGCTGCTGGAGCCGCACCTGCCGCGCGGCGCCCGGATCGACACGCTCGAGGGCTCGCCGCGCGTGAGCATCGTCGCCTTTCACTTCCGCGGCACCCGCCTGCGCGGCGTGCCGATCCCGCTGCACGTGAACTTCGGCGAGATCAACCTGCGCTTCTACGTGCGCCTGCACGACCGCCGCGCGGTCGTCTTCATCCGCGAGTTCGTGTCGCGGCCGGCGATCTCGGTGATCGCGAAGCTCACCTACAACGAGCCGTACCGGACGATCCGCATGCGCGACCAGGTGCTCGGGCCGCGGGAGGACGGGTCGGTCGGCGTGCGCCATCGCTTCGGCCGCGGGCTGCGCAACCGGCTGGAGGCCTGGGCCGATCCGGTCGCGGTGGTGCCCGCGGAGGACTCGCCGGAGTACTGGCTGACGCACCACGACCTCGGGGTCGGCCGGGGGCGCGACGGGCGTGCGCGGTCCTACGACGTCGACCATCCGGTGTGGGCGTTGCAGTCGGTGCGCTCGCTGGCGATGGAGGTCGACTTCGGCGCGCTGTACGGGCCCGAGTGGGCGTTTCTCGCGGATGCGCGAGCCGTCGCACGTGACGCTGGCCGAGGGCTCTGCGGTGGCGATCACGCCGGCCGTGAACACGTGAGGGGCGTGAGCGGGGGGTGTGGTGCGAAACGTCCAACAGATGGACGCAACGAGCCAGACCCCCCATACGCATCGGGGGGATGCCTGCAGAGAGCGAGTTGCGAGGCATCGCGGGGCGCGGCGCCCCGGGGTGGCTACTCCGCCGCCGGAGGCGGCGGGCGCAGCCCGTCGACCACGATCGTGAACATCCGATCCAAGCCGTCGGGGTCGGACGTGCCGGCGATCGCGCCGATCAGCGGCGCCACCTCCGCGAAGGTCGTGTCGTCGCGCAGCACGCCGGCGGCCTGTGCGCGCTCGAACACCGCGTCGCCGGCGCCGATCAGCGCCTCGCGGGAGTCGCGGAAGACGACGGCGTCGCCCGTGACGTAGGTGATGAGCTCACCGCGCAGCGCCTTCTTCGTCGCGGCGAAGGAGAGATACCGGCGCAGCCAGCCGACCAGCGCCTCCCACGGCGGCAGCTCGGCCAGGTCGGACGCCGAGCGGCACATCTCCTGCACCTCGCCCGTGTAGACGGCCTCGAGCAGGTGCTGGCGCGTAGGGAAGTGGCGATACAGCGTGCCGGGGCCGACGCCGGCGCGGCGCGCGATGTCGTCCATCGTCGCCGCCGCTCCGTCCTCGGCGAACGCCTCGTGCGCGGCCGCGAGCAGCCTGTCGTAGTTGCGCCGGGCGTCCGCGCGCATGGGGCGCTGGAGGGGGGCGTCGGAATCGGTCCTGGCGCTCGGCATCGGGCGAATGTCAACTCCGGGCTTGAAAGCGGAGGCTCTCTCCGTATACTATGCATCAAGCGGAGAGGTTCTCCGCTTCATAGTTGGAGGACGCCTCCACTTTAGCGTCCCACCCCGCCGTCCCGAAGGAAACCTCGCCATGACGTCCTTGCCGACCTCCCCTGCGCGGAGCCGCTCCCGGCTGCCCCGCGCCACCCCCTCCACCGCGATCGTGCTGGCGATGATCATCACCGCGCAGCTGATGATCGTCCTCGACATCTCGATCGTCATCACGGCCCTCCCGCACATCGAGGGCGCCCTGAGCTTCTCTCCCACCGACCTGTCCTGGGTGCAGAACGCGTACACGCTGACCTTCGGCGGCCTGCTGCTGCTCGGCGCCCGCGCAGGCGACATCCTCGGGCGCCGGCGGATGTTCATGGTCGGCATCGCGATCTTCACCGTGGCCTCGCTGGCCGGAGGGCTCGCGCAGTCCGCGGGGTGGCTGCTCGTCGCCCGCGCCGCGCAGGGCATCGGCGCCGCGATCGCCGCGCCCGCCACCCTCGCGCTGCTGACGACGACGTTCGCCGAAGGCCGCGAGCGCGTCCGCGCCGTTGCCGCCTACAGCGCGGTCTCGGCCGGCGGCGGCAGCATCGGCCTCGTCGTCGGCGGCATGCTCACGACGTGGGCGTCATGGCGCTGGGGCCTGCTCGTCAACGTGCCGATCGGCATCGCGCTGATCTGCCTGGCGCCGCGCTTCCTGCCCGCGACCGAGCGGCAGACCGGCCGCTTCGACCTCGTCGGCGCCGTCACCTCGACGCTCGGCATGACCGCGCTCGTCTACGGCTTCGTGCGCGCCGCCGAGGCCGGCTGGGGCGAGGCCGGGACGCTTGCCTCGTTCACCGCGGGCGTCACGCTGCTCTGCGCGTTCGTGCTCGCCGAGCGGCGCGCCGAGCAGCCGATCACGCCCCTGCGGCTGTTCGCCAGCCGAGAGCGCTCCGGCGCGTATCTCGCGCGCCTGCTGCTCGTGGCGGGGAACTTCTCGACGTTCTTCTTCCTCACGCAGTACATGCAGGGCGCGCTGGGGTTCAGCGCGCTGCAGGCCGGCCTCGCCTTCCTGCCGATGACGCTTGCGATGTTCACCGCGATCCGCATCGTCCCGCGCATCACCGAGCGCGTCGGCGCGGCGTGGCTGCTGGTCGGCGGGATGGCGCTCGCCGCCACCGGCATGGCGTGGCTCACGCAGATCTCCGCGGACACCGCGTTCTTTCCCCAGATCGCCCTGCCGATGGTGATCTTCGGCGCCGGCACCGGGATCGCGTTCGGCCCATTGACGAGCGCCGGCCTGGCCGGTGTCGCGCCGCGCGACGCCGGCGCCGCGTCGGGCATGCTCAACGTCTCCCAGCAGCTCGGCGGCTCGCTGGGTCTCGGCATCCTCGTGACGGTCTTCGCCGCCGCAAGCGGCGCCGCGCACACCTCGCTGGAAGGCGCGTCGTCGCCGCTGCTCGCACGCGAGGAGCTGACCCGCGCCGTCGCCGCCGCGCTGACCGGCTCGACCGTGTTCCTGCTGGTCGCGATCGCCGTCGTCGTCGCCGTCATGCGGCCCGCGCGCGTCGCGGCCCGCGCCCGGATGGCCGCCGCACCCACCCTGCTACACCAGGAGTCATGAACATGCGCACCCTCGGAACCTCGAAGCTCGCCGTCTCCGCCCTCGGCCTCGGCTGCATGGGCATGTCGGAGTTCTACGGTCCCGGCGACGACGACGAGTCGATCGCCACGATCCACCGGGCGCTCGATCTCGGCGTCACGTTCCTCGACACGTCGGACATGTACGGCAGCGGCGACAACGAGAGGCTCGTCGGCCGTGCGATCGCGGGCCGTCGCGACGAGGTCCAGCTCGCGACGAAGTTCGCGATCGTCCGCGAGGACGGCGCGCGCCGCATCGACTCGAGCGGCGCGTACGCCAAGCGGGCGGTCGAGGCCTCGCTCACGCGCCTCGGCGTCGACCACATCGACCTCTACTACATGCACCGCCGCAACCCCGACATCCCGATCGAGGACACCGTCGGCGGTCTCGCCGAGCTCGTGAGCGAAGGCAAGATCGGCCACATCGGCCTCAGCGAGGTCAGCGCCGCCACGTTGCGCGCTGCCTGCGCCGTGCACCCGATCACCGCGCTGCAGAGCGAGTGGTCGCTGTTCACCCGGGGCATCGAGGCCGAGATCGCTCCGACCGCGCGCGAGCTGGGCGTGGGGATCGTTCCCTACAGCCCGGTCGGGCGCGGCTTTCTCACGGGCGCGTACGCGTCGGTCGAGAACCTCGCGGCGGACGACTTCCGCCGCGACCAGCCGCGCTTCCAGGGCGACAACCTCGAGACCAACCTGCGCCTGGTGCGCCGCGTGCGCGAGATCGCCGGCGAGGTCGGCTGCTCGGCGGTGCAGCTCGCGCTCGCGTGGCTGCTGCACCAGGGCGACGACGTCGTCCCGATCCCCGGGACGAAGCGCGTGAGATACCTCGAGGAGAACGCCGCCGCCTGCGACGTCGCGCTGGGCGAGGAGCACCTCGCGGCGCTCGACGCGGCGTTGCCGGTCGGCGCCGTCGCCGGAGACCGCTACCCGGCGCGGAGCATGGGAACCGTCGAGCTGTAGCGGCTACGGGCGCGCCGGCGGCGGACTACGCCGCGTCGCTGAGCGGCGTGGCGCCGTCGCCGGTCGGCTCGGCGCGGGCGACCAGCATGTCGAGCACGCCGTCGATGCCGTGTTCGCCGCCCCGGCATGCGGCGCGCTGGATGCCGGCGCCGCCGCCCTCGCCGAGCAGGCCGGCGAGATCGTCGAGCTGCTCCTCGCAGCGCAGCTCCCGGGCGGCGGGGCGGATGCCCTCGACCATGCGCTCGAGCAGGTCGGAGACGGGCCGCAGGCGGTCGTCCTCGTCGGGCAGCGTCGCCGCCACGCCCTCGCGGGCGGCACGGAAGGAGGCCTCGTCGAGGATCTCCGCCGGCGGTCCCTCCACGACGTCGCAGCGCGACTCGTGCAGCGCGAGCGATTGGACGGCCGCCGCCAGCGCAGCGGTGTGGCGCGGCGAGAGCTGCGTGTCCAGCGCGCGGATCTCGACCGTGCCGATGCGCGGATGCGGGCGCAGCTTCCACCAGTGGAAGGTGTAGTCGGCGACCTCGGCGACCTGCGTCAGGCGCGCCGTCGAGCGCAGGAAGTCGTCGATGTCGGCCATCGCGCGCGGCACCCCGGCGCGCGGCCACGAGCGCAGCGTCACCTCTCGCGCCGAGGCCAGGCCGGTGTCGCGGCCGTGGCGGTAGGGCGCGTTGGCCGCGAGCGCCTCGAGCAGGGGCAGGTGGCGGCGCAGGCCGTTGAAGACGCGGATCGCGGTGTCGGCGTCGGGCATGCCGACATGGATGTGCAGCGCGCAGACGGGCGTGGCGGCGGCGTCGCCGAGCAGTTCGTGGATGCGCTCGTAGCGCCGCTTCTCGGTGAACTGCGAGTCGCCCTCGACCGCGGTGGGATGGGTGCCGCAGGCGACGATCCCGGCGCCCGTGGCGAGGACGGCGCGGCGCAGCTCGCACAGCTCGGCGACGGCCTCGGACACCGTCGTGCAGACGCTGGTGATGAGCTCGATCTGGCTCTTGTGCAGCTCGTTCTTGATGTCCCCTCGGGCCGGCTCGCCAAGCTTTTCGATGACCTCCGTGCCCTGGTTGATCAGGCGGCCGTCGGCGCGGTCGACGAGGAACAGCTCCTCCTCGAGACCGATCGTGAACGGCTCGCCCTCGCCGAAATGCAGCTCTTCGTCGTGCGCCGGCATGCGGAAGCGAGTACCCGCCTCCGCCCGCGATCAGCCGTCGCCGGCCGCGAACTCGACGATCGACGAGTCGATCAGCCACTCCACAGGCGCCACGTCGTCGGTGTAGACGCGCCCGCCGCGCAGGCGCGGCTGCACCCGTCCGGCGGCCTCGAGCGCCAGTGGCCGCAGGTCGGGCGGCAGCGAGGCGGCGTTGTCGCGCAGGCGCTGCGCCGAGGCGCTGCCGGTGGTCCCGAGCAGCAGCGTGTTGACGCGCTGAGAGGGGTCGCGGACGACCGTCGGGAAGACGCTGCCCATCGTGGCGCTCAAGACCTTCTCGAGAGCCTGCGATCCCTCCGGGTGGCCCGCATTGACGACCACGACGCCACCGGGCCGCAGCCGGTCGCGCGCGAGCTCGAAGAACTCGCGGGTGGCGAGGTAGAACGGGATGTACGGCTGGCGGTAGGCGTCGACGAAGATCGCGTCGTAGCGCTTCTTCGTGCGGCGCAGGAACGGGCGGGCGTCCGCCGTGTGGGTGGTCAGGCCCGGCGAGTGCATGTCGAAGTAGCGCCGCCCGATCTCGGTCAGCTCGCCGTCGATCTCGACGCCGTCGATCTTCGTATCCGGGAAGTAGTGGCCGTAGGCGCGCGCGGTCGTGCCGGCGGCGTTGCCGAGGATCGCGATCTGCTCCGGTGGACGGTCCTGGGCGGCGAACGGGACGATCATGTACTCGTCCCAGACGTTGTCGGTGAGATACGAGTTGGGCCGTTTGAGCGAGTGGACGGCCTGGCCCTCGTTGAGCTCCAGCGTGCGGGTGCCGTCGAGGTCCTCGACGACGCGGGCGTACTGGTACTCCGTGTCGGCCTCGTGGATGACGCGCGCGCCGGCCTCGGTCTCGCCCTTGATCGTCCCGAACGGGATGACGAGCAGGACGGCAAGGAGCGCGGGCGCCGCGAGCAGGCGGCTGCGCGCCATCCCCCAGACCGCGAGCATCACGAGCAAGAGGCCGAAGAGGATGAACGTGCGCCGCGTGCCGATCAACGGGATGAAGAGCAGCGCCGAGGTGAACGTGCCCAGCAGCGAGCCGACGGTCGAGATCGCGTACAGCCGCCCGGAGATCGTGCCCGCCTGCGTGACGTCGCCGACCGCGAGGCGCAGCGCGTAGGGCGCGACGGCGCCGGAGACGAGCACGGGCGTCGCGACGAGCACGGTGACGCCGAGCAGCGACCCGACGAAGGCGCCGGCGGAGATCGAGTCCAACGCGTCGACGGCGACGCCCAGGAAGGGGTCCGCGACGAACGGGACCGCCGCCAGCAGCAGGCCGGAGAGCAGCACGATCCGGTACAGGCCCTCGCGGGTGGGGTTGCGATCGGCGAGCCGGCCGCCGTACCAATAGCCGATCGAGAGCGCCACGAGGACGATGCCGATCGTGTTGGCCCAGACGATCGTGGACGCGCCGAAGTAGGGCGCGAGCAGCCGCGCCGCGGCGATCTCGGCGCCGAGGATGCTCGTGCCGACGACGAAGACGATCAGGGCCAGCGGTGGCTCGGGGAGGCGGCGCATGCGCGTGCGAGCGTATTCGTCGCGGCCGGCGGGTCGGCCCGGTCCGTGGGCGGGCGGGCGGATTGGCGCGCGGGCGGTCGGTGGGCACGCGGGTCGGTCGGCGGGCGGGCTGGTCGGTGCGCGGTGTGTCGAATCGTGCGCGCGGAGCGATACCCATTCGCCACACCCCGTGGGTTTGCGGGACAAACTTGTTGGCAACAATCGCGCGCACTCGCTAGGGTCTGTGCTGCAAACCAGTCTGACGATCGCGAGAGAGACCGACATGGAACGTACGCAGCTCGAATCCGCCGTCGCCGAGAACTCCCACCTGAGGGGGCTGTTCGCCGTCCCGCTGGGCGGGCTGATGCTCCTGTCGGCGCTCGGCAACTGGGAGGTCGGGCCGCTGCGCGAGACCTGGGTCTTCGTCCTCTGCGCGGCGCTCGTCGTCCTGCCATGCCTGGCGCTCGCGCGCTACTACAACGAGCACTACGGCCGCGTGACGCCGTCGACGCGCCAGCAGACGCGCGCCGCCCTGACCGTCGTCGCCTGCCTGCCGATCGTGATCGGCGGGTCGCTGCTGCTCTCCAGCCGCGCGTCGTGGTCGCTGGATCTGCCGGTCAACCCGACCGCGATCTCCTTCGCCCTCGTCATGCTCGCGACCTACGCGATGTCGGTCGGCCTGCGCGCCCATCACACGATCGTGTTCGGCGCCCTGCTCCTCGCCGGCCTGCTGCCGGTCTGGGAACGCGCCGGCGAGAGCGGCAACGCCGGCCTCGCGGTCGCAGCGGTGGCGGTGGCATTGGCGGGCATCCTCGACCACCGCCTCCTCGTGCGCACGTTCGGGCCGTCGCGGGGGCTCGAGGGCGAGCAGGTCGATGTCGGCGCCTGACGAGGACCTCGTCCTCGACCGCCTCATCCACGAGCCGGGCAGGCTGGCGATCCTCACGGTCCTCTCGTCGGTCGCCGACGCGGACTTCGTGTTCCTGCAGCGCACGACGGGGCTGACGAAGGGCAACCTCTCCAGCCACCTGACCAGGCTCGAGGACGCCGGCCTCGTCGCGATCGAGAAGCGCTTCGTGCGCAAGAAGCCCAACACGAACGTCTCGCTCACGCGTGCCGGCAAGCAGGGGATCGCGCGCCACTGGGAGCAGCTCGAGCGCCTCAAGCGCCTCGCGCAGACGCCGCGGCCCGCGTAGCCCTCGGGCGCCGGCGGGTTCGTCCGCCCACCCTCTTAGGGTCATCACCATGACCACGCGGGAGCTCGCAGACATGGACAAGCGGGTGCTCTGGCACCCGTTCACGCAGCAGCAGGGCTGGTGCGAGGAGGAGCCGCTGATCATCGAGCGCGCGGCCGGGTGCACGCTCTATGACACCGACGGCAATGCCTACATCGACGGCGTCTCGTCGCTGTGGTGCAACGTCCACGGCCATGCCCACCCGCAGATCGACCGCGCCGTGCGAGCGCAGCTCGAGCGCGTCGCGCACACGACGATGCTCGGGCTGACGCACCCGGGCGCGATCGAGCTCGCGCAGCGGCTCGTCGCCATCGCGCCGGCCGGCCTGAGCCGCGTCTTCTACTCCGACAACGGCTCGACGGCCACCGAGGTCGCGCTCAAGATGGCCTTTCAGTACTGGCGCCACCGCGGCGAGCCGGCGCGCGACGGCTTCATCTGCCTGCGCGACGCCTACCACGGGGACACGATCGGCTCGGTCTCCGTCGGCGGGATCGACCTCTTCCATGCGTGCTTCGGGCCGCTGCTGTTCGACGCCTGGCAGGCCGAGCCGGGCGACGCCGGGCACATGGCCGCGTTGCTGGGCGAGCATGCCGGCCGGGTCGCGGCGGTCATCGTCGAGCCGCTCGTGCAGGGCGCGGCCGGGATCGTCACGCACCCCGACGGCTACCTCGCGGCGGTCCGCGCGCTGTGTGACGAGCACGACGTGCTGCTGATCTGCGACGAGGTGGCGACCGGCTTCGGGCGCACCGGAACGATGTTCGCGTGCGAGCAGGAGGACGTCTCGCCGGACCTGTTGTGCGTCGCGAAGGGGCTGACCGGCGGCTACATGCCGCTGGCCGCGACGCTGACGTCAGAGCGCGTCTACGAAGCGTTCCTGGGCGAGCACGAGGAGCTCAAGACGTTCTTCCACGGGCACACGTACACGGCGAACCCGCTCGCCTGCGCGGCGGCGCTGGCGACGCTCGACGTCTTCGAGCGCGAACGGACGCTGGACGCGCTCGCGCCGAAGATCGAGCTGTTCGGCGAGCTGCTGGACGAGTTCGTCGCGCCCCTGCGCCGTGTCGGCGAGGTGCGCCGGCGCGGCTTCATGTGCGGCATCGAGCTCGCGGGGTTCCCGTTCGAGGCGCGGACCGGGCATCAGGTGACGCTGGCCGCGCGCCGGCGCGGGGCGATCGTCCGGCCGCTCGGCGACGTCGTCGTGCTCATGCCTCCGCTGGCCATCGGCGAGGAGGAGCTCTTCCACCTCGTGCAGATCACCGCGGCCTCGGTGGCCGAGGCGACGGCGGCGCCGGTGCTGCTCGCGCAGGCGGCATAGCGTCGGCGTAGGCGCGCGCCTCGGCGTAGAGGCGCGCGAAGTCGGCCGGCTTGTAGTGGGCGTTGAGGCCGCTGGGGTTCGGCAGGACCCACACGGGGCGGCCGCCGATCTCCTCGGCCTGCAGGCCCATGGTGGCCTGCGGACGGTGAAACGCGGTGCGGTAGGCGGTCAGCCCGACGATGGCCACGAGGCGCGGCCGGTGCTCGCGCACGGTGCGCTCGAGCGCCGCGCCGCCGGCGCGCAGCTCCTCCTCGGTGATCTCCGCCGCGGCGCGGGTGGGACGCACGGCGATGTTCGTGACGCCCACGCCGTGGGCGGGCAGCTCGCCGTCCTCGTCGGGACGCAGCAGCCGCGGCGTGAAGCCCGCGGCGTGCAGCGCGGGCCAGAAGCGGTTGCCGGGGCGGGCGAAGTGGTGGCCGACCTCGGCCGAGCGCAGCGACGGGTTGATGCCGACGAAGAGCACGCGCAGCGCGGGGGCCACGATCGGACCGAGCTCGCCGCCCGCGCCGGTCACGTCACGCGGGCACGAGGACGAGCGCCCGCACCGGGCTGCCGGTCCCGCCGACGAGCCGCGGCGGCGCGACGACGGTCACCGCGCCGGTCAGCGGCAGCTCGTCGAGTGCAGAGCACGCCCGAGTGCCGCGTCGCCGGGTGCGTCTCATGGAGCACCGGCGTCTCGCACGTGCTCGGGTGGGGGCGTCGCCGCTGACGCGCAAGGGTGCGATATCCGCACCCGGCGCGTCAGACGCCTGGGCGCGCCACGATCGCGCCCGGAACTACAGTCGCTCCTGCGCATCGGGCTGCCCGGCCGCGGCGGCGCGCTCCCACAGCGCGCGGGCCGCGTCGGGATCGTCCCCCTCGAGCATCCGGCCGAGGTTGAACATCGCGTCCGCGTCGCCGCCGTCGGCCGCCTTCTCGTACCACCCGCGCGCGACGGTGGGGTCGGTCTTCTCCTGCAGCAGCCCGAGGTTGAACATCGCCACCGTGCTGCCGGCGTTGGCCGCCTGCTCGTAGAGCCGGCGCGCATCGGTGAGCTCGCCGGCCTCCTGTGCGAGCACGCCGAGCTTGATCATCGCGTCGTTGTGGCCCGCCTTCGCGGCGCGCTCGAGCCACATCTGCGACCCCTCGGGGTCGCTCGCCTCGAGGTAGAGCGCCACGATGTACATCGCGTGCGCGTTGCCGCCCTCCGCCGCCCGGCGAAACCAGACGCGCGCCGACTCGGGGTCCTCGGGTGCGCGGATGGTCGCGAGGAAGAGCATCGCGTCGGCGTCGCCGGCCTCGGCGGCCAGCTCGTAGCGACGGTGCATGACGCGACGGCCGGCCCTGCGCAGCGAGAGCTTGGACGTCGGCTTCGGCATGGACGCCACGATAGATCCTGGCGCGTGCGACCGTCCGCTAGCGTCCGGGCATGGCCAAGCGCCGCGACGCCAAGGTCGTCTGGTCGACCACCGACGGCGACCTGCGCAAGGCGCGCGATCCGCGTCTGCGCGAGCTGCGGGCGAACCCCGGCCCGGTGAAGGTGCGGCGCGAGACGACGGGCCGGCGCGGCAAGGCCGTCACGACGATCTCGAACGTGCCGCTCGACGACGACGCGCTGCGCGAGCTCGCGGGGCGCCTGAAGAAGCGCTGCGGCGTCGGCGGCGCCGCGAAGAACGGCGTGATCGAGCTGCAGGGCGATCACCGGACGGTCGTCGTCGAGCTGCTGCGCGCCGACGGCCATCAGGTCGTCCTCGCCGGAGGCTAGGTCGCCTCGAGCGAGACCCCGCGCCGCGGCACGGGCGCGGACTGCATGATCGAGCTCGTCGTCTGGCCGTACGCGACGAACTGGTCGATGACGTTCTCCAGGTGCTCGACGTCGCGCACGTAGGCGGTCATGACGTAGCAGTCCTCGCCGGTGACGCGGTGGCACTCCACGACCTCCGGCGTGTCGCGCGCGAGTTGCGCGACGTCGGCGATCTGGCGCGGGTTGGGGCGGATGCGGATGACGACGCCGAGGCTGAGCCCGAGCGCGCGCGGATTGATCTCGGCGCGGTAGCCGGTGATGACGCCCTCGCTCTCCAGCCGCTTGACCCGCTCGGCGACCGCCGGCGAGGACAGGCCGACGCGCCGCCCCAGCTCCGCGATCGACAGGCGCGCGTCGCGCTGCAGCTCGCCCAGGAGGCGCAGGTTCGTGTCGTCGAGCAGCCCGTCGACGGCGAAAGCGCGTGATGGCCGTTCTTTCGGAGGCATGAGAAGCACAATAGCTCTGAAGGGCCATGTACCACGCGCTGTGCACCGGGGATCCTGTGGCACCTCGGATGAGACGCCCGCCGCCCCACCTGTACTTCCTCGTCAGCGCCGTCTTCCATTACCTCGGCCCGGCGTTCGCCGTGCTGTTGTTCGCACGCGTCGACGTGCTCGGCGTCGCGTGGCTGCGGATCGCCTCCGCGGCGCTGATCTTCGCGCTCTGGCGCCGGCCGTGGCGCGTGTTCACGGCCCAGGACCGCGAGGGCCGCCGGCTGCTGGTCGCCTGGGGCGCCGTCCTCGCGGTGATGAACGTGTGCTTCTACATCGCGATCGACCGGCTCGCGCTCGGCACGGTCGCGGCGATCGAGTTCCTGCCGGTCATCGCGCTCGCGGCGATCGGCGCGCGCAGCCCGCGCAACGGCGCCGCGCTGGCCCTCGCCGTGCCCGGCGTCTACCTGCTCACCGACGTCCAGCTCGCCACCCAGCCGCTCGGCCTCGCGTTCGCGTTCGCCAACGCCGGCCTGTTCGCGCTGTACATCGTGCTGGCCGACCGCGTCGCCAAGCGCGACGCGATCGGCGGCATCGACGGGCTCGCGGCCTCGATGGTCATCGCCGCGGTCGTCGTCACGCCGATGGGCGGCTGGCAGGCGATCGGCGTCGCCGCGGATCCCGTCGCCCTGCTGGCCGGCATCGGCGTGGGCCTCGCGTCCTCGGTCATCCCCTACGTGTGCGACCAGCTCGCGCTCGCGCGCCTGCGCCGAGCGACCTACGCTCTGCTCGTCTCGCTGCTCCCCGCGACGGCGACGGTGATCGGGATCGCGGTGCTCGCGCAGATCCCGACGCTCACCGAGACCGCCGGGCTGCTGCTCGTGATCGCGGGCGTCGCGCTGCACCGCGAGCCCGCCGGGCCCGACGAGACGCTCAGCCCGCCGCGCGCAGCGCCGCCAGCAGCCATTCCCACGCCGGCGTGCCCGACGGCCCCCGCTGCGGCCAGCCGTTCATGATCGCCAGCAGCTCCCAGTAGCGCTCGACGCGCCGGTCGGTGAACGTGCCGATCATCTCCGCGAGCTGGGCGCGAAACTCCGGCTTGTCCGTCGTGCCGTAGAGCTCCGCCAGCCGCGGCAGGAGTTCCGCGACGAGCTCGCGCGCCGCGACCGAGGAGGGGTCGATCCCGGCCTGCGCCGCGGCGCCGGCGGCCTCCACGACCACTTGGCGCGCCCGGCCGTGACGCTCCCCCTCGCTACCGGAGGCGGGTGACTCGGTCGCCGCGCGGACGGCGACGCTCCCGCCCGCGGCACGGTCGTCGGCGCTGCGCTGCGCCATCGCTCGCACACGCCCGCGGAAGTCCGGGTCGCCGACGAGCTCGGCGAGCTCGATCCACGCCTGCACCTGCTCGGTCGTCGGTTCCTCCGGCAGCTGCGGCATGGCCATCCGCATCCGCTCGACGATGCCGGGGTCGGCGTCGAGGCCGTCGAAGACGTCTTCGACGAAGTCCGTGACGATGTTGTGGCGCTCGGCGGCGCCGAGTCGGGCGAGGTCGTGCATGAGCTTCATCTCCTGTGGGGTCGTGGTGTCGCGCGCCGCGGCGGCGGCGAGCACCGCGCGCTGCAGGCGCAGGACGCGGATCTGCGCGTCGACCGCGGCCGCGTGGGCACGGGCGACGCCGGCCACGCTGAGCTCGCGATCGAGCACGCGCTTGATCGTCGGCAGGTCGACGCCGAGCTCGCGCAGCGTGCGCACGAGCTCCGCCCGCGGCGCCGCGTCCGCGCCGTAGAGGCGGTAGCCCGCCTCCGAACGGCCGGCCGGCGGCAGCAGGCCGCTGTCGGAGTAGAAGCGCAGCGTCCGGACCGAGAGGCCGGTCAGCCGCGCGAGCGCTCCGATCGGGACGAGCGTGGCGTCGAGCATGCCGCCATCTTGCAGTCTCCAGTGGGTGGAGGGTCAAGCGCGGCCACCCCTTCCGCATCTCGCTCGGAAGGCCACATTGCGGTGTTCGGCCCCGGAGCCCGAATAGGCATTACCTAGTTTAAATGGGCTCCCCGCCGCTACAGTGGGACACACATCCTATGTGACACCTATGTGGATCTACCAAGGGAGCTTGCATGCGCAGAGTCCGTTTCCGCCCGTTTGCGATCGCATGGGTCGCGATCGTCTCGGCCTTGGCCGTCTCGGTGTCAGGCGTGCTGGCGAACAGCACGTCGGTCCAGCGGTCGAAGAAGCCCCGGCCGGTCAGCTTCGTCGTCTCGGGCAACGTCGACGACAGGCTGCGGCTGAGCGTGGCCGATCTCGCCGCGATGCCGGGCCAGAAGACGGTCACGGTCACCTTCGATACGAGCAGCGGCCCGAGGACGAACACGTACACCGGACCGCTGCTGCTCGACGTCCTGCAGTTGGCCGGCCCGGAATTCGATCCGGAGATCAAGAACGACAAGCTGAGCCACTACGTCTCGGCGACCGCGGACGTCGACGGCTATCAGGCGCTCGTGGCATGGGGCGAGTTCGACCCGAGCTTCGAGAACAAGCAGATCCTGCTGGCGGCCACGAAGAACGGGGCTTCGCTCGCGGCCGAGGGGCCGGAGCTTGTCGTGCCGGGCGACAAGGCGGGTGGGCGCTTCGTGACGGGCGTGTCGAGCGTCAAGCTCGACAAGCCCGGCGGCCACGACGACTGAGCCGGACGGGTATGTGGTTCCGGCCGGGACCCCCACCGGCAGCGCGTCGTGCCACCATCCGCGTGCGGCATGCGACCACAGGCGCTCTCCTCCGCTAACCTCTGGTTTCCGAGGTCAAATTGGGAATATCCTAGACTTTCGACACCAATCGCCTAGGTGAACAAGGAGATCGCACATGCCAGACCCCGAGGACGCCGGAGCGCTGCAGTCGCTGCTCATCACCCGCTCCCTGAGCGACGTCGAGCTCATGGAGGCCAGCGCCAACGCGCCGGACTTCAGGATCCTGCCGGACGCCAACGTGGTGAAGATCGGCGGCCAGAGCCTGATCGACCGCGGCAGCAGCGCGATCCTGCCGGTCGTCGAGGAGCTCGTCGCGGCGAGGAAGGACCACCAGCTGCTGATCGGCACCGGCGCCGGCACCAGAGCGCGCCACCTCTATGCGCTGGCGTCGCAGTTCGGCCTGCCGACCGGCGTGATGACGGACATCGGCAGCGCCGTGGCCGGCCAGAACGCGCAGATCCTCGGCTACCTCATGGCGCGCCACGGCGTTCCGGTGGTCGGAGGCTCGGGCTTCGGCGCGATCCCGCTCTACCTCGCCGAGTGCGGCGCGGCGATCTTCCCCGGCATGCCGCCCTACGACATGTGGCAGCACCCGCCGAGCGAGGGCGTGATCCCGCCCTACCGCACGGACGCCGGCTGCTGGCTCGTCGCCGAGGTCTACGGCGCGAGGAGCATGATCTATGTCAAGGACGAGGACGGGCTCTACACCGCGAACCCGAAGACCGATCCGGACGCCACGCTCATCGAGTCGATCACGATCGACGAGCTCGTCGCGATGGACCTGCCCGACCTCGTCGTCGAGCGCCCGCTGCTCGAGCTCATCCGCAACGCGCGCAACGCGACCTCGATCCAGGTCGTCAACGGCCTGAAGCCCGGGCTGCTGACCCGCGCGCTCGCCGGCGAGCACGTCGGCACGATCATCTCCGCGGCGTGACCGCCCCCGGCCCCGCGACGACCTCCAGGAGAACCTCATGACCGACGCAAAGCCCGACATCTTCGCCGCCAAGGACGTCCCGTCGGCGCTCATGCGCCAGACGCTGCTCGACCGCGAGCTCGTGATGCCCGTCACCGACCGCGCGATCATCCGCATGCTGCCGTGGCTGCACGTCGTCTCGATCGGCGGCCGCTCGATCATGGACCGCGGCCGCGATGCCGTGCTGCCGGTCGTCGAGGAGCTGCGCGCCGCCTACGCGGACAAGCGCCTGCTCATCACGACGGGGCCGGGCATCCGCGCGCGCCACGTCTTCGGCGTCGCCCTCGACCTCGGCCTGCCGACCGGCGCGCTCGCCGCGCTGGCGTCCACGGAAGCGGAGCAGAACGGGCATATCATCGCCGCGCTGCTCGCCGAGGACGGCGTCTCGTACCTGCCGCACACGAGCGTCGGCCACCAGCTCGCAACGCACCTCTCGGCGAGCCCGGCCGCCGTCTCCAACGGCTATCCGCCGTTCGAGCTCTTCGAGTTCCCGCCGGAGGTGGGCAAGATCCCGCCGCATCAGACCGACACCGGGGCGTTCCTCATCTCCGATGCGTACGGAGCCGCGCGGACGGTCTACGTCAAGGACGTCGACGGCGTCTACACGAGTGACCCGGCGACCGCTGCGGACTCCGAGCGCGAAGCGGAGTTCATCCCGCGCATCAGCGCGGCCGAGCTCATCGCCAAGGAGCTCCCGACGCTGCCGATCGACCGCCTCGTGCTCGAGCTCATGGCGAACGCCAAGCACGTGAGGGAGATCCAGATCGTCAACGGGCTGACGCCCGGCAACATCACCAAGGCGCTCGACGGCGAGCACGTCGGCACGATCATCTCCGCAGACTGAGCCGGAGCCGGACGCGATGGCGGCGGCCGAGCCGGAGCAGAATTGGCTGACGCCCGGGGTCCGCGGGATCGGTGCGGCGAGCCTGCTCGCCGACATCGGGCATGAGGTTCCGACCGCGCTGCTGCCCAGCCTGCTGACGAGCACCCTCGGCGCCCCCGCAGCGGCGCTGGGGATCATCGAGGGCGTGTCCGACGGCTTGGCGGGCGCGGCGCGATTCGCCGGCGGTGCCCTGGCCGACGATCCGCAGCGGCGGCGGGCGACCGCCGTCGGTGGCTACGCCAGCACGGCGGTGCTCGGCGGTTTGATCGGCGTAGGCTCGAACGTCTGGCACGTCGGCGCGCTGCGCGCCGCCGCGTGGACCGCCCGCGGGCTGCGCGTGCCGGCGCGCAACGCCCTGCTCGCCGATGTCGTCCCCGCCGGCGCCTATGGTCGCGCGTACGGCTTCGAGCGTGCGATGGACAACCTCGGTGCGGTCGGCGGGCCCTTGCTCGCACTTGCCCTCGTCGCCGCGTTCAGCGTCCGGACCGCGATCCTGTTGTCGATCATTCCGGGACTGCTCGCCGTCGTGGCGATCCTCTACGCGATCCGCAGGACCGCCCGGCCGCGCCAGCAGGAGCGCAAGCCGCTGCGGATTCGCGTTCGTCCCTTGCTACAGGGCGAATTGGGGCGGCTGATGATCGGGATCGGCGCCTTCGAGCTGGGCAACGTCGCCGCGACGCTGCTGATCCTGCGCGCCACCGACCTGCTCGCCCCCGGCCATGGTCAGGACAGCGCGGTGCAGATCGCGCTGCTGCTCTACACGGCGTACAACGTCGCGGCGACGGTCGCGAGCGTCCCGGCGGGCCGGCTCGTGGACCGCCGTGGCGCAGTGCTCGTCCTGGGCGCAGGCGTCGCGTGCTTCCTGCGTGGCCTACGTCGGGTTCGCGGCCACCGGCGCGAGCATCGCAGTGCTCGCCGTCTGCTTCGTCGCGGCCGGCGTGGCGATCGGCTGCGTCGAGACCGCCGAGCACGCCGCCGTGGCGCGCCTCGCCCCCGAGGATCTGCGCGGCTCCGCGTTCGGGTTGCTGGCCGGCGTGCAGAGCTTCGGCAACCTCGGTGCCAGCGCCACGGCCGGGATCCTCTGGACGCTCGTCTCACCGGCGGCTGGGCTGCTGTTCGCCGCTGCCCTCATGGCGTGCTCGCTCGCGTGCCTCCTACGGGGCGCACGGCCGGCGGCCGCCGCCTGATCGCCGCCCGGACCGCGGCGCCGGTCGTTCGCGCTCAGGCGGGCGACCCGGACGGCGGTCCGAACCCGGCCCGGCGCAGGATGGCGCGTGCCGGGTCCGCGCTCAGCGCGCCGACCCACGCGGTGGCCGCGCCCGTCGCCGCGCTCGCCGTGACGGCGCAGGCGGCGCATGTCACAGCCACCGCCGCGCGTTCGGGCAGGTCGATGGCGCGCAGGTCCCCCGGGCGGGCGGCGACGTCGGTCGCGTACAGCACGGCCGCATCGGCATCGCCATCCAGCAGCCGCGCGGCGACCACGTCGACGGTATGCACCTCGTCGACGACGTTTGCGAACGTGCGCGCGCCGAAGCCGTCATCGAGGATCCTGTCGAGCCGCACGAGCAGCATGCGCGTGTAGTCCCCGAGCGGGATCCCCTCGACCTCGATCACCACGCGCGTAGCGGGCTGGGCGAGCACGGAGAAGTCCTGCGCATCGCTGCCGGCCGGCACCGCGACCACCAGTCGGTTGGTGGCGAACGGGCGCGGCTCGCCGACGAGCCCCGCGGCATGCAGCGCACGGGGGTGCGCGAAGCTCGCCGAGGCGAAGACGTCGACGGGCTCCCCCGACCGGATGCGCTCCGCGAGGTTGCGCGCGTTGTCGTAGGCGACCTCCACCTTGCCCAGCGCCGCTGCGATCGCGTCGAACGCCGGGCGCAGCGAGCCCGCCGCAAACACGCGCAACGCGCCGGGCTCGGTCAACGCGGCGTGGCGCCGGCGCCGTCACGTGGTCGCGTCGATGGCGGCGAGGATGCCGGCCACCGCGCGGAAGCAACCGGGCGCGCGGACCAGGTGATCGCTGCTCGCGACATGCGAGCATCATAACCTATGCAATGGCTATGTAGATCTAGGAACGTTCGACGACGACGATCGTCGACTTGACGACGGCCGTCGCTGTCTGTCCGGGACGCAGATCGAGCTCGTCGGCAGCCTCGCGCGACATCAGCGACACGATCCGAAATGGCCCGCAGGCAAGGTCGATCTGCGCCATCACGCCATCGCGCTGGACATCGACGACCACGCCCGCCATCCGGTTTCGCGCGCTCGAACGCGGGTTCGTGCCGCGATCGCGCAGCACGCGGGCGAGTTCCTCGGGCGCGAGAACACGCCGATTGCCACGCCGCTGAAACTCGATTCGGCCGTCGCGCTCCCAGCGACGCAGGGTGTCGACGCTGACGCCGAGCGCCTGCGCTGCGACCCCGATGCGGATTCCCTCGTCCACCGATGCGCAGGCTACCGGACAGGTGCGTGCGTACCTATGCAGAGATGCCGGAAATCCCCTTAGCCGCGGCGATCCGCATGGTGGCTACTCGGGCTCGATCGCGATCACCCGGGCATGGGCCGGCGAAAAGCAGGCGCTTGCCACACAGCCGCGCTCGAGCCCGAGGCGGTGGAGCTCATCGCGCGAGGACTCCGCGGTGACCGCGCCGATCCGCACCCGCACGTGACCCTCTTCCGGCGTGAGGGCGCAGATCGGGGCGGTGATCGCGTTCGTGCCGAGGCTCGCGTCCGCCCCAGGGGCATGCACACTGACCTCCCACGGATAGACCGCGACGTTCACGCGACCGCTGGCGTGCGCGTCCGCGTGGATCAGCACTCCGTCGTCGAGCACCACATCGCTGCCCCCTCCTGCGCGCGGTCGCGCGGTTCCGCGCAGGAGGTTGCCGCCGGTGAGCGACACGACGAACCCGTCCGCGGGATGGTCCACCAACTCGTCGGCGGTACCGAGCTGGCGCAGCGTGCCCGACACGATCACGCCGATGCGGTCGGCCAGCGCGGCGGCGTCGCGAAAGTCGTGCGTCACGAGCAGCGTCGGCAGCGTCAGCTCGGCGAGCAGCTCCTGGAGCTCGCCGCGGACGACGCCGCGGGTGTGCGCATCGAGCGCCGACAGCGGCTCGTCGAGCAGCAGCACGGAGGGGTCGCGCGCCAGCGCGCGCGCCAGGGCGACGCGCTGGCGCTCTCCCCCCGACAGGTGCGTCGGCCTCTCCGCCGCGAGGTGCGCGATCCCGAACCGCTCGAGTAGCTCGTCCACGCGCGCCACTCCGCCGAACGCGACGTTCGCACGCACGGTCATGTGCGGAAAGAGCGCGTACTCCTGGAACACGAGCCCGACGGAGCGCGCCTCCGGCGGCAGGTCGACGCGCGCCTGCGAGTCGAACCACGGCCGGCCGCCGAGGGCGATGCGACCGCGGTCGGGTGTGCGCAAGCCGGCCACCGCTCGCAGCACCGTCGTCTTGCCGGCCCCGGACGGGCCGACAAGCGCCACCGTGTCGCGCTCGACGGCTAGCTCGACGTCGAGCGCAAACGACCGAAGGCCGAAGGCGATGTCGATGTCGAGTCTCTCCACGCGACGATCATCTTGTAGGACAGCAGGACGGCGCCGCTCAGCACGACGAGCAGGATGCCGATCGACAGCGCGACGTCGAAGTTCGCGTCGAGCTGCTCGTAGACGGCCAGCGTCAGCGTCTGCGTCTCACCCTGGACGTTTCCGGCGAACACGATCGTCGCCCCGAACTCACCGACGCCGCGCGCGAACGCGAGCACCCAGCCCGCCACGAGGCCGGCAGCGGCGAGCGGCAGCGAGATCCGCCAGAACGTGCGCACCGGGCCGGCGCCGAGCGTCCGGGCGGCCGCGGTGAGCGTCGGGTCGACGGCCTCGAAGGCCGAGATCGCCTGGCGCACGTAGAACGGTGACGCCACGTACGTCACGGCGAGCACCACCGCCCATTCGCTGAAGGGCAGGATGATCCCCGCGTCCTGCAGATCGGGGCCCAGCAGGCCCGCGACGCCGAACGCCGCGAGCATGCCGATGCCCGCCACCGCCGGGGGCAGGACGAGCGGCAGCTCGACGAGCGTCACGACGAGCGACCGGCCGCGGAAGCGGCGCGTCGCCAGTACATAGGCGGTCGGGGTCCCGAGCAGCAGAATGAGGACGTTGGCGATCGCGTTCGTGCGCGCGGTCACCTCGATCGCCTGGCGCACCACGGGGTCGCCGAGCAGGCTCGGCACCTCACCGAGCGGCACCTCGGCAAAGAGCGCCACGATCGGCAGCGCGAGGAACGTCAGGGCGAGCCCGACGCACAGCGCGAGGAGGGCGGCCAGGCCGGCCCTCCCCGCGCGTGCGTGCGTGCTGTCGTGAGCAGTCGTGCTCAGCGCTCAGCCTCGCGGCGGCAGGCCGAAGCCGGCGCGCTTGAGCAGGCTGCGGCCCCTGGCAGAGCGCACCTTGGCGATGAACGCCTTCGCCCCGCCAGCGTCTACGCCGCTGCGCTTGACCTGGCAGATCTGGTAGCGGACGGGAGGCTGTGCGTAGGTCGGCAGCTTGATCGCGTTGACGCGATCGGCGGCGATCTTGCCGTCGGTGACATAGGCGAAGCCGACATCGGCCGAGCCGAGCGCGACCTTCGAGACGATCCCTGCGACGTTGGACTCCTCGCTGACGGTGTTGCGGTTGAGCGCCTTCGTGAGGCCGAGGCGTTTGAGCACCGAACGGGTGTAGGACCCGATCGGCACGCCCGGCGTGCCGATCGCAACCCGAAGCCCGCCCTTGCGCAGGCTGTAGACCGAGCGGACACCGCCCGGGTTGTCCTCGGGAACGATCATCACGAGCTTGTTCGTCGCGAACGTGACCGGCCGCTCGCAGTCGCCGCTGCGGAAGAGGCCCTGCGCCTCCTGCGGGCTGGCCGATGCGAAGACGTCGGCCGGCGCGCCGTTGACGATCTGGTTCTGCAGCACGTTGGAGCCGGCGAAGTTGTAGGTCGGGGCGCGGTCGATCTGCTCGAAGACCTCGCGCAGCGAGGCCGCCGCGTAGACGTCGAGGGCACTGGCCGACGCGGGGATGGCGAGGCCGATCGCCAGGGCGATCGCAACGGCGACGGGGGCGCAGCGGCGATTCTTCGTCATCGGGATCACTCCTGGAAGTCGGGGGTCGAGAGGAAGGCGTCGAGTTGCGCCGCGGCCGGCTCGAGGTCGATCGGGCCCTGCAGGCCGGCGGGCGAGACCTTGCCCGCTGCGCCTCGCAGCCAGGTCAGCTGTTGGGCGTCGTACGTGAGCAGGCGACCGAGCAGGACGCGCGTCGCCGGGTCCTCCGCGTAGCCGACGCCGTTGAGATAGACCCTGACGAGGAGGGTCTCGAGCTGCTCGCCGAGCCGGAGGATCCTGGCCCGCGTCTGGACGGAGCCGCGCGGGAGGACGGTCTCGAAGTCGCCGTTCAACGGCGCTTCGGCCCCGAGGGCAGCGTTGATGCGCAGGATGTGCGCGCGCTTGGCCGCCGCGACGCGACCGATGTGGCGGCGCTCGGCGGCGGACAGCCCGGTTGCCTTCTGGCGCTGGGCCGCTCGGTAGAAGTCGCGGCTCGCGCGCTCCGCGACGGTCGCAAACGACAGGAAGGCGATGTCGTCGTCCGCCGGTGTCGGCGCCTGGGCGCGCGCGCCTGCGGGCAGCAACCCGGCCGCCGTGATCCCCGCCAACCCTCCGACTCCCAGCCGCAGGAAGTCTCCACGATCAAGCTCCGTCACCGATGTCGTCCTCTCTCCTTGCGCTCTTCAGCTATGCAATACCTAGGTGCGAGCATAGACGGTACGATCGTCTCGTGCCCAGTCAACGCCTAGCTATGACGTGCGCGTTCCTCCTGTGTGCGGCAACATCCCCGCTCGCCGGCTGCGGGGGCGACGGCTCGGCCGACGGCGCGGGCGGCGCGGCCCCGTCGGCCGCCACGGCGTTGCCGCCGCTGGCCACGCGCCCCCCGGGCGCAGGCGAGTTCGTCGTGCGCGGGGAGGCGTCTCCGAGAACGCACGGGCCGTTCGCCTTCGACGGCCGGTATCTCGTGCGCTTCGAGCAGTACGCGCCGGAGGACCCCGAGCTCGACTTCGCCGGTCAGACGCCGTTGACGGCGTCGCTCACCCCTCGTGAGGGAGACCCGCGCGGAGCGATCGCGCTGTTCGAGAAGGCCGGTGCGACGGGCCGGCGCGAGCTCGCGATCCGCGGCCGGCTCTACGTGGAGGTGAGCTTCGGCGACTTCCCGTACGTGCTGCGGTTCACGCCGCGCGCGGGCTGAGGGCGCGACGGAGCCATGAGGGAAACCCACGCGCCCTGCGACCCTCCCACGAAAGGGCTGGTCGAGTTATGCACGCCCCAGGTGCAAAAGGCGCCCAGACCCGGAAAGCAACACCGGCCCCACCCGACGCATTCCCTCATCGATGCGGTTAACCACGCAAGTACGCCGGCGAGCGCAGCGCATAGCGCACCAGCTCCGCCGCCGCCTCCCTAGTCCTCGTAGGGCGTGAAATCCTTCTTGCGTGCGCCGCAGACGGGGCAGAACCACGTCGCGGGGATGTCCGTGAACGCGGTGCCGGGCGGGATGCCGCCATCGGGATCGCCCTCTTCGGGGTCGTAGATGAAGCCGCAGGATTCGCAGATCCAGCGCGTGGTGGCGGTCTCGGTCGTCATGCGCTGCAGGGTAGGCGATACCTTCGCGACATGAAGCGTCCGACGACCCGGGAGCGCCTGCGGCGCGACGGCGAGCCGACCACCCCGCGCCAGTCGGCCTCGCTGATCCTCGTGCGCGACGCCGAGCACGGCCTGGAGCTGCTGCTCGTCCAGCGCAACCCGCGCGCGCGCTTCATGGGCGGCTTCTGGGTGTTTCCCGGCGGAGCGGTCGATCGCGGCGAGGACCACCGCGCGGCCGCCGTCCGCGAGCTTGCCGAAGAGGCCGGCGTGGCGAACGTGGAGCCGGAGTCACTCGTCGCGTACAGCCGCTGGATCACGCCCGAGCGCATCGAGATCCGCTTCGACACGCGCTTCTTCGTCGCGCGCGCTCCCGCCGGGGCGCGGCCGCGTGTCGACGGCGCGGAGTGCGTCGACCTGCGCTGGACGACGCCGCGCGCGGCGCTGGAGGAGCACGCTCGCGGAGAGCTCGCACTCGTGTTCCCGACGCTGCGCCACCTCGAGGAGCTCACCGCCTTCGCGACCGCACACGACCTGCTCGAGCACGCGCGTACGCGCGACATCGTCGCGGTGCTGCCGCGCGTGACGACGAGCGGGGACGAGCCGCGGGTGCTCCTGCCGGGGGAGCCCGGCTACGAGGAGGCGTGAGCAGCGGCGCTCACTCGGCCACCCGCACGCGCCCGGCCATCCCGCGCTCCTCGTGGTCGCCGATCGGGCAGTACCACTTGTACGTGCCCGGCGGCAGGCGGAAGGAGATCACCGCGCGCTCGCCGGGTCGCAGCGCGCGTGTGCGCACCTGGCCCGCCGGCGCGTCGACCGCCAGCGCGTGACGCACGGTGCCGTCGTTGGTCGCCTCGAAGGAGACGATGCCGGCGCGGCCCACGCGCGGCAGCCCTGCCTCCAGTGCGTATTCCACGAGCGAGACCGGTGCGATCGCCACCGCCCGCGGATCCGGTGCCGGCACCGTGCCGACGGGCTGAACAGCGGTGCGCGTCGGTGTGCCGCGCTCCTCGCCGCAGCCGGCCGCCGCGAGCAGCACGGCGGCAAAGGGCACGAGGCCGGCTCTCATCCGGCCAGCGTAGTCGCGGGCACCCGGCCGGACGGGGGGCGGGCGGGCCCGGTGCCGACGCGACGCGCGGATGGATCAGCCACGCGCGCGCGGCAGCGTCACGACCATGTGGCTGCCGTGCGGGTCGCGGCGCTCGGCGCGGATCGTGCCGCCGTGCAGGTCGACGACCCAGCGCGCGATCGCGAGACCCAGCCCGGCGCCGCCGCGGTCGGCGCCCGCGGCGACGCGCTCTCGGTCGTCGCCGCGGTAGAAGCGCTCGAACACGCGGTCCAGATCGGACTCGGCGATGCCCGGGCCCTCGTCGTCGACCTCGAGCACGACCTCTCCGTCGACACCGGACGCGCGCAGCGCCACGTGGCCCGGCCGCGGCGAGTAGCGCACCGCGTTCTCGACGAGGTTCATGAGGACCTGATGGATGCGCTCCGCGTCGCCGGCGACGAGCAGCCCGTCCGGCGCGTCGATCGAGAAGACGACGTCGTGCGGAGCGTGCAGGCGCGCCTCGCGCGCGGCGCCCTCCATGAGCTTGCCGATCGAGAACGGGCGGATGTCGAAGGGCTGCTCGCCGGACTCCAGGCGCGAGAGGTCGAGCAGCTGGGTGACGAGCCGGCCGAGCCGCCGCGTCTGGGCGAGCATGGTGCGCAGCGTCTCTGGATCGGGCTCGCTGACGCCGTCGACGACGTTCTCGAGCACCGCCTGCAGCGCGCCGAGCGGCGTGCGCAGCTCGTGGGAGACGTTCGCGACGAGGTCGCGCCGCAGGCGGTCGGTCTCGGCGAGCTCCTTCGTCATCCGGTTGAAGGCGCGCGCGAGCTCGCCGACCTCGTCGTTGGAGGTGACCGTCACCTGGCGGCCGTGCTCGCCGCGCGCCATCGCGCTCGCGACGGCCGCCATCTCGCGCAGCGGCTTCGTCGTGCCGCGCGCGAGCAGCTGCACGCAGCCGAGCGCCAGCGCGATCCCCGCACCCGCGCCGACGATCGAGGGCAGCCCCAGCCAGCGCACCGCGACGATCGTCGCCACCGCCGTGACCCAGACCGCGGCCACGATCACGATGCCGAGCTTGAGCTTCAGCGACGGCAGCGACTGCAGCGGCCTCACGGTGCCACGCCCCTCTACGCCCCGAAGGCGTAGCCGATGCCCTGCACGGTGCGCAGGACGTCGGCGCCGAGCTTGCGCCGCACCGCGGCGACATGGGAGTCGACCGTGCGCGCGCCGGTCGTCCCGTCGGCGTAGCCCCAGACCTCCTCGAGCAACTGCTCGCGGCTGAAGACGATCCCGGGCCGCTGGGCGAGGCGATGGACGAGGTCGAACTCCGTCGGCGTGAGGTGCACGAGCGCGCCCTCGCGACGGACCTCGCGCCGCGCGGGATCGATCGTGACCGAGCCGGCGACGATCGGCCGCGACGCGGGCTGCTCGACCGCGCGCTCGACGCGCCGCAGCAGCGCCCGCACCCGCGCGACGAACTCGCGCTGGCTGAACGGCTTGGTCATGTAGTCGTCGGCTCCGACCCCGAGGCCGACGAGCAGGTCGGTCTCCGCATCCAGGGCCGTGAGCATGAGGACCGGGACCGGACGCTCGCGCTGGATGCGGCGGCAGACCTCGTGGCCGTCGATGCCCGGCAGCATGACGTCGAGCACGACGAGGTCGGGGTTGATGCGGTCGCAGAGCTCGACGCCGCGCGGGCCGTCGTGCGCGACCTCGACGGCAAAGCCCTCGGCGCGCAGGCGGGCCGCCAGCGCGTCGGCGATCGCGGGCTCGTCCTCGACGACGACGATCGTCGCCGTGGGGGTGGACTGGACCATTGCGGCGCATGCTAGGTCGCGCGGCACGGCGCGGCGCACAGATGGTGTGCGGATCGTGTGGACGTCGTGTGCGGGGCGGCCCGGACTGGCCGGGGATCTAGCCTGCTCGGATGCCGCGTCCCGAGCCCGCGCCTGCTGCCGGCCCGTCCGCTCCCGCGCTCACCGAGCGGCTGCCGCCACAGGCGCTGTTCGTCATGGGCGCGATCTCGCAGTACGTGGGCGCCGCGCTGGCCGTGCTGCTGTTCGCCTCCGTGCCGGCCGCCGGCGTCGCCTGGCTGCGCGTCGTGGCGGCGGCGGCCGTCCTGCTCGTGTGGCGGCGGCCGTGGCAGACGCGCTGGACGGCGGCGCGCCTGCGGCTGACGGCGGCCTTCGGAGTGGCGCTCGCGCTGATGAACCTCGCCTTCTACCTGGCGATCGACCGGCTGCCGCTCGGGACGACCGTGGCGATCGAGTTCGCCGGTCCGATCGCCGTCGCGGCGCTGGGCTCGCGCACGCGACGCGACGTGCTCGCGCTGCTGCTGGCGGGCGCCGGGGTGCTGGCGCTCGCCGACGTGCACCTGACGGGAAGCCCGGGCGGCTTCGCGCTGGCGGTCGCCGCCGGGGCGATGTGGGCCGCGTACATCGTGCTCGGCCATCGCGTGGCCGCCGATCGCGCGCTGCGGCCGGCCGACGGCCTCGCGCTGGCGATGGCGATCGGCGCGCTCGCGCTCGCCCCGTTTCTCGTGGTGAGCGCGGTGCCGGCGCTCGTCGACCCGCTGCTGCTCGCGGCCTGCCTCGCGGTCGGCGTGGCCTCGAGCGTCGTGCCCTACGGCCTGGAGCAGGTCGCGATGAAGCGCCTCCCGCGGGCGCGCTTCGCGCTGCTGCTCGCGCTCCTGCCCGCGACGGCGACGGTCATCGGCGCGCTCGTCCTCGGCCAGGTGCCGGGCGCCGTCGAGAGCGCCGGCATCCTGCTCATCGTCGTGGCCGCCTCGCTGCGCACGCACGCGGATTTGTGACACACACCTCGGCAGCGCTCGATGGCACAACTTCCGCCTTGACCGGCGGTTACAGTTCACCGGGATCAGTACATGGAGGCCGGAGCCCTCAGAGCACCCGCCGCACTCAACCGGATCTCGGTCACGGCCCCGTTGCTGCGGCTGCGCTCCGACGAGCAGCTCGTCGCGCTCTTTCGCGCCGGCAACGACGCCGCCTTCAGCGTCATCCACGATCGCTACCGCCAGCGGCTGTTCGTCTACGCGCGCCAGATGCTCGGCGGCTCGCGCCAGGACGCCGAGGACGCGCTGCAGGACGTCTTCCTGCGCGCCTACTCCTCGCTGCGCGTCAGCGACCGCCCCGTCTCCCTGCGCGCCTGGCTGTACCGCGTCGCGCACAACCGCTGCATCGACCATCTGCGCAAGCCGGTCCCTCCGGCGATCGACCTGTTCGAGACCTCGCGCCGCCCGCTGCGCGACCCGACGATCGAGGCCGAGCGCCGCGACGACCTGCGCCGGCTGATCGAGGACGTGCGGCGGCTGCCCGAGCAGCAGCGCTCGGCGCTGCTCATGCGCGAGATGGACGGCCTGAGCTACGCGGAGCTCGGCGAGGTGCTCGGCGTCTCGCTGCAGGCGGTCAAGTCGCTGCTCGTGCGCGCCCGGATCGGGCTGGTCGAGGCGGTCGAGGCGCGCGACACCGCCTGCGTGGAGATCCGCAGCGATCTCGCCGACGCGTTCGATCGCGGCGTGCGGGCGAGCGGCCGTGCGCGCAAGCACATGCGCGACTGCACCGGCTGCAGCGCCTATCGCGCGCAGCTGCGCGGCGTGCGCGAGGGCCTCGGAGCGCTGTCGCCCGGACCGGGGCCGCTGGCGGCGCTGCTCAAGCTCGTGGGGCTGGGCGGCGCGGCGGGCGGCGGCATGGCCTCCAGCGGTGCGGCCGCGGGCGGTGGCGCGGTCGTCGTGGCCGGGGGCGGGACCGCGGCGAAGGTGACGGCGGTCGTCTGCTGCGCGGCGCTCGCCGCCGGAGGCGCCGCCGAGGTGACGCACAAGATCATCGAGCCCGCCCAGCGCGGTGGTGGCGGCACGGCCTCGAAGGCCGCCGGCCCGCCGGCGGGGGCGATCCCCGCGCACGGCGCGCAGAGCGCGGTGGCCGCGGCCGGCACCGCCGCGAGCTCGGCGCTCGGCGCCGCCAAGCAGCAAGGCAGCCGCGGTCGCCGGCGCCGGAACGGCAGGCGCCGAGATCGCGCGCAACACGACCTCTCCCACGCGCGCCGCCGAGGTCGTGCCGGGCGTCGCGACGCGCGTCGACCCGGCTGACAGGGTCACCGGCGGTTCGACCGCTCCGGACGAGGACGACGGCTTCGGCCACGGCGTCGACGGTCTGACGCCGCGCTCGGAGATCCCGCCGGGCGGGTCGCAGGCGACGACCCAGCCATCCGCGAACGGCGGCGCCACCGCCCCGTCCGACGCCGCGCCGGCCGCGAGCAGCACCAGCAACCCCTCCGCGGCAGCGGCCTCGTCGGCCGAGACCGTGCCGGGGTCGTTCAAGTAGCTTCGTAGGCATCGACCGCTACCTCGCCACGCTCGACCACGAGACGCTCCTGGTGCGCCGCGGCCGGCGCTCGGGATGCTTCACGATCGTCGCCGTCCACTCGACCGCCCGCGGTCCGGCGCTCGGCGGCTGTCGCCTGTGGCACTACGACGACTCCCGCGCGGCGGTGCGCGATGCGCTGCGACTGTCGCGGGCGATGACGTTCAAGTCCGCCGTCGCCGGGCTGCCGCTCGGCGGCGGCAAGGGCGTGATCATGGGCCCCGATCCCGACGTGGCCGCCGATCGCGAGTGGCGCACCGACGCGCTGCGCGACTTCGGCGACACGGTCGAGTCGCTGGGCGGCAGCTACGTCACCGCGGAGGACGTCGGCACCTCGTCACGAGACATGGAGGCGATCGCGCTGTCGACCGGTCACGTGTCCGGGCTCGCGCGGCGGCTCGGCGGCTCGGGCGACCCCAGCCCGTGGACGGCGCTGGGCGTGCAGGCGGCGATCGGCGTCTGCTGCGAGCGCGTCTTCGGAAGCTCGTCGCTGCGGGGCCGGACGATCGCGATCTCCGGCCTGGGCAACGTCGGCGGCCGTGTCGCGACCGCGTGTGCGGAGGCCGGCGCGACGCTGCTCGTCACCGACATCGATCCGCGCAAGCGCACGCTGGCCGACAGCCTCGATGCGCGCTGGGTGCAGCCCGGCGAGGCGCTGTCGGCGCCGGTCGACGTGTTCGCGCCGTGCGCGCTCGGCGGGCTGCTCGACCACGAGAGCGTGCAGCGGCTCGGCGCGCCGATCGTGGCGGGCGCCGCGAACAACCAGCTCGCCGGCGACGAGGTCGCCGGGCTGCTCGTCGACCGCGGCGTGCTGTGGGCCCCGGACTTCGTCGCCAACGCGGGCGGCATCATCAACATCTCGGTCGAGTTCGAGGAGGGCGGCTACGACCCGCGCCGCGCCGGCGAGCGCGTGCGCGGGATCGGCGCCACGCTCGAGCAGATCTTCGAGGACGCGGCCGCGCGCGGCGTGACGCCGCTGGATGCGGCGATGGTGCTGGCGCGGGCGCGGCTGGCGGAGGCTGAGGTGAAGGCCGACGCGCAGATCTGAAACCCTGACGGCAATTCGCGGCTCGTTTTCGGGGCCGGTGCCGTTGGCGCGCTTCGCAAAGCGCGTCGGGGGCGCACGGGGAACGGCGGCTCCGAGGGGGAGTGTCAGCTGCGGCCGTCCATGCGGGTGTCCAGGGCCGGTGATCTCGTCCGGCCGGTCCAGGGTCAGCGGTGAGAGGCGGGTTCGCTGATCGCGTGAACGAGCGACAGATGGATGTGCGCGGTTCGTCGACGTGTCGCTCGTTCATCGCATACGTGAACGAGCGACGGGTGAGCGGTCGGACATCATCGATGTGTCACTCGTTCATGGCTCGGCTTGCTCTGCCTTGTGCGTGCCGCGGTCACACCACCGGGCGCACCCCGCCGGGCGGGGGCCACGGGACGCGCTCGACGTCGGCCGGCAGCCGCCCCTCCTCCTCGAGCTTGCCGAGGTGCGCGCCGAGCGTCGCGGTGGCGGCGAGCCGCAGGCTCGACGGGGCGTCCGCCCAGACGCGGTCGAGCAGCTCGTCGACCGTGCGCAGGCCGTCGTCGAGTGCGACGAGCAGGGCGCGCTCGCGGTCGCCGCGGTGGGCGAGGTAGCCGTCGATCAGCGCGGCCGGATCGGTGACCGGCGGGCCGTGGCCGGTGCAGAGCAGCTCCAGCGGCATCGCGCGCAGCCGGCGCAGCGCGGCGAGATAGCCGCGCAGGGCGCCCGGGTCGGGCGCGACGAAGACGCTGCTCGCGGCGAGCACGGCGTCGCCGGTGAAGCAGACCGCGCCGGTGACGAACGCGAGGTGGTCGGTGGCGTGACCGGGCGTCGCGACGACCGCGAGCGGGCCGAACGTGTCGCCGTCGCCCAGGACGACGTCGGCGCCCTCCCAGCGGGCCGCGCCGACCGGGATGCCGCCGGCGCCGTCGCGCACGGCCGCCGCGGCGCCGGCGTGGTCGCCGTGGTCGTGCGTGAGCGCGATCCCGGCCGCGCCGCCGCGCCGCGACGCCTCGGCGAGGACCGCCGCCACGTGCTCGTCCAGATCGGGGCCCGGGTCGACGATCCAGCACGGGTCACGCCCGACGATCCACGTGTTCGTGCCCGTCAGCGTGAACGGCCCGGGGTTGCCGGCGGGCACGAGCGCGACGTCGTGGCGCTCCAGCGTCATGTCGCCGCACCTTAGGGGGACGCGCCCGCGGCGTTCAGCCGGCGGCGAAGCGGTAGACCGGGCCGTTGAGCGAGACGACGTAGACGCGCCCGCGCGCGTCCTCGCCGAACGAGGAGAGCTGCTCGACCTTCGGCAGGCCGGGGATCGCGCCGTCGCCCTGCGCCGAGCCCGTCGACAGCTTCGCCGAGCGCAGCCGGCCGGCGCAGAGGTCGCCGTAGACGTAGCGACCCAGGAGCGCCGGCACGCCGCGATCGCGCACGACGTGGCCGCCCGTGATCGAGCAGTTGCCGTCGTCGTGCGAGAGCTCGATGACCGGCGCGACCGCGTCCGGCGCGGGCTCCTGGAAGTTTCGCCGCGTCCCCTCGAACGGGCGCCAGCCGTAGTTCGCCCCGCGGGCCGCGCCCTTCGTCGCGAAGTCGACCTCCTCGATCGCGTTCTGGCCGACGTCGGCGATCGTGAGGTCGCCGGTGCTGCGATCGAACGAGAAGCGCCACGGGTTGCGCAGCCCGTAGGAGTAGATCTCCGGGCGCGCGCCGGAGCGGCCGGTGAACGGGTTGCTCGGCGGGACGCGGTAGGCCCGGCGGCCCGTGCGGCGCGGGTCGATGCGCAGCAGCTTGCCGAGGATACTGCCGAGATCCTGGGCGTTGCCGCGCGCGCCGTGCTGGTCGTCGCCGCCGCCGCCGTCGCCGGTGCCGATGTACATCATCTTGTCCGGGCCGAACGCGAGCAGGCCGCCGTTGTGGTTGGCCTCGAGGCCGTCGTAGCGCAGGACGAGCCGCGCGCTGCTCGCGTCGGCGCGATCGCCGCTGGACTTCGAGCGGCGGTACTCGACGACGCTCTGCGACCCGCCCTTGTTCGTGTAGTTGACGTAGAAGCGGCGGGTCCTCGCGTAGTCCGGCGCGAAGGCGACCGACAGCAGGCCCTGCTCTCCGCCGGAGATGACCTTGCTGCGGACGTCGAGGAACGGGCGCGCGACGCGCTTGCCGCCGGTGACGACGCGGATCGTGCCGTCCTGCTCGACGACGAAGACCCGGCGCGTGTCGGCGGGCGGCGCGGCGACGTGGACCGGGGAGTCGAACGTGCCGATGCCGACGAGCTTCACGCCATCGGCGGCCGCCGGCCTGGCCCGTGCGGTCTCGCCTCGCGCGGCGGTCTCGGTGGCGGGTGCGGCCATGGCGTCGGCGTCGCTGTCGTCCGATCCGCAGGCCGCGAGCACCGCGATCGCGACGAGGCAGGCGAGCGTCGGTGCGCAACGGGACACGGCCGGGAGGATGTCACGGGCGCGGCGATCGATGCCGCAGTGGGCGATGCCCTGTGTGAATTCACACGAAGTGCACCGCATCGATGCACCGCCGCGTGCGTCTCTACCCTCGTGACCCGCGCGCTCCTGCTGGCCGGCCTGATCGCCTTCGCTGTCGCGACAGCCACCGCTTCGCCGCGCCGGCGGCCACGGCGCCGGGTCGCATCGCGTTCGCGCTGGGCGGGCCGGCGCCCACCTCGGGCCTCGACGTCACGTCGCCGAACCCGGGCGCCGCGCTGCCGGGCGGCAGCGTGCTGACGATCCTCCACGACGAAGCCCGGGGAACCGCGGCCGCGGTCAAGCTCCGGCGCGACGGGTCGCTCGATCCCACCTTCGGCGCCGGCGGGATCGCGCGCATCCCCGCCGTCGGCAGGGTCATGCGCTTCGGTCAGGCCGAGCCCCTGGACGATGGACGGCTGCTGCTCGCCGGCACGATGCGCGACGGGGGCGCGGCGTTCTCGCCGACGCGCCTGGTCGTCATGCGACTGCTGGCCAACGGGGCGCCGGACGCGAGCTTCGGTGTCGACGGCGCCGCCGTGGTGTCGAGCATCAGCGGGCAGCCCGGCGACGCGCCCATGGCGGTCGCCCCGGACGGCTCGATCCTCGTCACCGGCTCGGCGCTGGTGCCCGGCGAGACGAACCCGCTGAACCCGGGGACGACCGACTGGGTCGTGGCACGGCTCACGCCCGCCGGCGCGCTCGACGCGGGTTTCGGCGTGGCGAGGATCCCCGTCGGCGCCGCGCGCCGCGCGGAGGGCACGAGCGTCGCCCTCAGGCAGGACGGCTCGATCGTGGTCCTCGGTCGCACCGATGCGACGCCGGGAGGCTCCGGTCAGCTGGCGCTCGCCGGGCTGACCGCGCTCGGTGCGCCCGACGCGGGCTTCAACGCGGGCGCGCCGTCCGTCATCCCGCTCAGCGACGCCCGCAGCGTCCGGCTCCGCGAGAACGGCACGCTCGAGGTGGCCGGCCGCTACGGCGTCTCGCGCTTCACCGCTGCCGGCGCGCCCGACACGAGCTTCGGCACGAACGGCACGCTGGCGTTCACCCGGATCGTGGCGAACATCGTCGCCACGCCGGACGGCGGTGCGCTGCTCGACCTCGGCGCCTCGAGCACGCGGTGCGGGCGACCCCGACCGCCGCCTCACCGTCGAGCGCATGACCGCCGCCGGCACGCTCGCCGGGACGACGACGCTGGTCACCCCGTTCGGCGGTGGCTCGACATCGCTCGCATCGGTCAGGCAGAACGCGTTCCAGGGCCGGTTGCTGCGTCGTGACGACGGCTCGTTCCTGGCGCTCGGCGGGCTGAGCATCTTCGCGCCGGCGGGCGAGCGCGGCGGCCTCACGGCGCCGTTCCTCGCCGCGGCGGCGTTCACCCCGACGCTGACGCTCGACGGATCGTTCGGCGGCCGGCCGCCGGCGGCACGACCGACGGTGCAGGTTCGCCGCCAGCGCGCGCGCACGGCCGCCGCCCGCGGCAGCATCTCCCTCCGCGTCGCCGCGCCGGAGGCCGGGCTCGTCTTCCTGCGCGTCCGCGACGGCCGCGGGCGCATCCTCGGCTCGGCCACGCATCCCGTCTACGCCGCAGGCCCGAAGATCATGAGCGTCCCGCTCACGTCCGTCGGCAGGCGCGTGCTGCGCCGCGCCCGCAGGGGGCTGCGGATCGTCGTCGGGCACCAGTATCGCGACGTCGTGGCGGTCCCCGGCAGCGGCGTCACGCGCGGTCGGCTGCGCTGAACAGCGCGGGGGCGGCGCTAGCGTCCGCCGCCGATGCCCGCCCTCGTCGTCATCGCCAAGGCGCCCGTCGCGGGGCGGAGCAAGACCCGGCTGTGCCCGCCGCTCTCGCCCGAGCAGGCCGCGACGCTCGCCGAGGCCGCGCTGGCCGACACGCTGCAGGCGGTGGCCTGGACGCCGGCGCGCGACGCGACGCGTGATCGTCCTCGACGGGGCGCCGGGACCGTGGCTGCCCGAGGGGTTCGAGGTCGTCACCCAGCGCGGCGGCGGGTTCGGCGAGCGCCTCGCCAACGCCGTGCGCGACGTCGGCGGGCCGCTGCTCATGGTGGGCATGGACACGCCGCAGCTCACGCGCGCGCAGCTCGCCGCGGCGCTGGAGCGGCTCGGCGACGCCGCCGTCGACGCCGTGCTCGGCCCGACGCCCGACGGCGGCTACTGGGCGATCGGGCTGTCCGCCGCGGACCCGAGCGTCTTTGCCGGCGTGCCGATGAGCACGCCCCGGACCGGCGCCGCGCAGCGCGCGCGCCTCGAGGCGCTCGGCCTGCGCACGGCGCCGCTCGAGCCGCTGCGCGACATCGACACGTTCGACGACGCGGTCGCCGTCGCGACGCTCGCACCCTGGACGCGCTTCGCGGCGACGCTCGAGCTGCTCGGCGTCACAGGCTGACGAGGCGCGTCGCCGTCGCCTTCCAGGTCGCCGCGACCCGCACGCCCGGTGCCAGGTGCAGCCCGCCGAGCGCGGCGCTCGTGATCTCGGCGACGAGCGGCTGCGGCGCGGCGAGGCCGACGCGCACGCGGTTGCCGACCTGCGTGACGGTCAGCACCTCGGCCTCGAGGCGGTTCTGCATCGAGCCCTCCACGTGCGTGCCGGCGGGTTCGAGCGCGATCTCCCACGGGTGCACGCTGAGCGCGACGGGGCCGCTGCGCCGGTCGGTGCTCGTCGCGACGCCGCCGCCGTCGAGCTCGACGACGGTGAGGTCGCCTTCACCGGCGCGCGCGACGCCCGTCAGCACCACGGCGCCCGTGAAGTCGGCGACGAACGCGGAGGCCGGCGCGGCGGCCAACTCACCGGCCGTGCCCTCCTGCACGATGCGCCCGCCGTCGATCACGGCGACGCGGTCGCCGAGCACGGCCGCCTCGGTGAAGTCGTGCGTCACGAGCAGCGCCGGGACGCCGCTGTCGCGCAGGACGCCGGCGAGCTCGCGCGAGGCGCTCGCGCGGGTGCGCGCGTCGAGCGCCGACAGCGGCTCGTCGAGCAGCAGCGCCCGCGGCTCGGTGGCGAGCGCGCGGGCGAGCGCGACGCGCTGGCGCTCGCCGCCCGACAGCGTGCGCGGGCGCGCGTCGGCCAGGTCGTCGATCCCGAAGCGCTCGAGCAGCGCGACGGCGCGGCGGCGGCGGTCGGCGCGCGTGCCGGCGCCGCGCAGCCCGTAGGCGACGTTCTGCCACGCGCTCATGTGGCCGAACAGCGCGTAGTCCTGGAAGACGTAGCCGCAACGGCGCCGCTCGGGCGCGAGCTCCTGGTCGGTGGCGGTGTCCAGCCAGACCTCGTCGCCGCACGTCACGCTGCCGTGGGCGGGGCGCAGCAGCCCCGCGGCGATTCGCAGCAGCGTGCTCTTGCCGGCGCCGGACGGGCCGGCGAGCGCGAGGCAGGTGCCGGCCGGAGCCTCGAGCACGGCATCCAGCGTGAAGCCTGCGCCCGGCGCGGAGGCGCCGAGCGTGGTGCGGGCCTCAACGCGCAGCACGCAGCATCCTCGTCTCGTCGCGGCCGCCGAGCAGCTTCGCCGACAGCAGCAGCGTGCCGGACACGATGACGAGCACCGCCGACAGCGCGAGGGCGGCATCGAAGTCCGTGCCGAGGCGCTCGTAGATCGCCAGCGGCGCCGTCTGCGTGCGGCCGCGGAAGGAGCCCGCGAAGATGAGCGTCGCGCCGAACTCGCCGACTGCGCGACCCCAGGCCAGCGCGAGCCCCGCGAGCATGCCGGGCGCCGCGGCCGGGATCGCGATCCGGATGAACGTGCGCGCCTCCGAGGCGCCGAGCGTGCGCGAGGCCTCCAGCCAGGAGCGGTCGACCGCGGCGAACGCGGTCTGCGCGCCGCGGATGAAGAACGGCGCGGCGACGAACGTCAGGGCGACGACGACCCCCGCCGTCTCGAGCGCCAGGCGCAGCCCGGCGTCCGCGATGTAGCCGCCGACGATGCCGCCGGGGCCGAGCGCCGCGAGCAGCCCCACGCCGGCGACGGCGGGCGGCAGCACGAGCGGCAGCTCGACGAGCGTCACGACGAGCGCGTGGCCCCTGAACGTCCGGGTCGCGAGCAGGTACGCCGCCGGCGTGCCGACGAGCACGATGATCGCGAGCGCGATGAGCGTCGTGCGCAGGCTCAGCCACAGCGCGTCGAGCACGCCGGGATCGTCGAGCGCGCCGATCAGGTGCCCGGGGCTGGTGCGGACGAAGATCGCGACGACCGGCAGCGTGAGGAACGTCAGCGCGACGGCCAGCGCCAGCACGAGGGCCGGGGCGAACCAGCCGCCGCGCTTTTTCACTGCCGCCGTGAGCTGGGGCCGGCGCCGCTCATAGCGTCACGGTAGCCCGGCGGGCGGCGGCGCCGCAGCGGGCGCCGTCAGAAGGTGCCGGCCGGCCGGCCACCGTCCACCCCGAAGCCCGCCTGTTTGAGCGCGCTGATGCCGTCTCCCTCGAGCAGGCCCTTGACGAACGCCAGCGCGGCCTGGCGATGCGGCGCGCCCTTGACGATCGCGATGCCGTAGCTCACCTCGGGCTGCAGCCGGGCGGGCAGCTCGATCGCCTTCAGGCGGTTTCCGGCGGCGATGACGTCGGTGACGTAGAGGAAGCCGGCGTCGACGGCGCCCTGTCCCAGCTTCGCCGAGATGCCGCCGACGTCGGGCTCCTCGGAGCGCACGTTGGCGAGGATCGCGCTGCGCTCGGCGGCGCCGAGGCGGTCGAGCACCGTGCGCGTGTACGCCCCGACCGGGACGCTCTCGGCGCCGATCGCGATCGTCACGCCCTTCGTTCCCAGGTCGCCGATCCCGGCCACCTTCGCACCGTCGGAGGGGACCGCGAGCACGAGCCGGTTTTTGGCGAAGACCTGCGGGCGCTCGAGGAGCCCCTTCGCGAAGAGCTCGTCGGGCAGTTTCGTGTTCGCCGACGCGAAGACGTCGGGCTTGGCGCCCGTGCGGATCTGGGCGGCCAGCTCGTCGGAGCCCGCGAAGGAGAACTGCGCGTCGGCGTCGTCGAACCGGTCGCCGTAGCTCGTGAAGGCGCTCTTCAGCGAGGTCGCGGCGGAGACGAGCAGCTCGCCACCGCCGTCGTCGTCGGAGGAGCCACAGCCGGCGATGCCGAGGGCGAGAACGGTGGCGAGGAGCAGGGTGGGCTTCGTCCAGACGCGCATGCGCCTAAGCATTGCATGGGTGTCAGGTGCGTGCGCGCACGTCAGCAGACGACCGGGTCCTCGGCAGACGACCGGTCGAGTTATGCACCCACGACGTGCACAACTCGACCAGACCTCTCCTCATGCCTCCGAGATCCCACCGCGCCGGCCAAACCACGCTGACGCTTCGCTGCGATCAGACCGTCGGCAGCGTCCCCTCGACCCACGCCGGCGGGCCATCCTGCGGATGCTCCTTCTTCCACACCGGCGCCTGCGACTTCACGGCATCCAGCAGCGCCCGCGCGCCCGCGAACGCCTCCGCCCGGTGCGCGGCGGACGCCGCGATGCAGATGCTCGGCTCCATCAGCTCGACCGTCCCCGTCCGATGGGCGCACGCGATCGCGGCGAGCCCGTGCTCGGCCACGACGACCTCCGCCAGCTCGCGGATCTTCTCCTGGGCCATCTCCGCGTACGCCTCGTACTCGAGGCTCGGCACCTCGCGCGTCGTGCCGCAGAACACGACGGTCGCGCCCGTCGAGGGATCGGCCACCAGCCGCCGCACGGCCTCGACGTCCAGCGCCTCGCCGGTGATCTCGGCCAGCCGCACCCTGTCCGAGCCGACGCTCGGGCCCGCGCCGCCGCTCACGGGCGGCACCAGGGCGAGCTCGTCGCCCTCGCTCAGCGGGTGGTCGCGCTCGACGTACTCGCGCGCGACGGCGGCGACGAACGGCGCGTTCTCGGGCAGGCCGGCCAGCGCACCGCTGCGCAGCGCGGCGATCGCGTCGGCGACGGTCGCTCCGTCGCCGAGCTGCAGCGCCAGGGTGCCGGCGCCCGCATGCTCGCGCAGGCTGGCGAAGAGTCTCACGGTAACGTCCATGCCCTGATGCTAACGGCGGCGATCCTGACGGTCTCGGACACCCGTTCGGCCGGCACGCGCGAGGACACGACGACGGCGCTCATGGTCGAGTTGCTCGAGGAGATCGGCATCGAGATCGGCGCGACACGGCTCGTCCCCGACGAGCAGGACCAGATCGCGGCGGCCATCGTCGAGCTGTGCGACGGCGCCGATCTCGTCCTCACCTCGGGCGGCACCGGCCTCGCGCCACGGGACGTCACGCCCGAGGCGACGCGCTCGGTGATCGACCGCGAAGCCCCCGGCATCGCCGAGGCGATGCGCGCCGAGACGGCCCGGTTCAGCAGCTGGCATGGCTCTCGCGCGCGGTCGCCGGAACGCGCGGGCGCACGCTGATCATCAACCTGCCGGGCAACCCCAAGGCCGTCCGCGAATGCCTCGGCGTCCTGGAGCCGATGCTGCCCCACGCGCTGAAGCTCAGCTCGGGCGCCGACGCGCACTGAGCCCGCTGAGTCTGTACGCGCCGACCTCGTTACGATCGCCGTACCCGCGGACACACGCGCCGGCGAAGGCGTAGGGTTCACCGCGATGCCGCGCGTCAAGGTCAGCATCCCCGATCCGCTCCTGCAGGTCGCGGCGGACGCCGCGCACGCGGCCGGCAAGAAGATCGACGACCTGTACGAGGCGGCGATCATCGAGTTCATCGAGGCCAACGAGCACACCCGGCCGGGCGCGCTGCGCAACCGCGGCGGGATGCCGGTTTCCTCGCCCAAGCTCACGATCGAGATTCCGGAGGAGCTCTTCCAGGAGGCCGAGAAGATCGCCAAGCGTCTCGGCAAGCGTCGTGACGCGCTCTACGCGATCGCGCTGGAAGCGCACGTGAAGTACAACGCCAATGCCCCCAGCGCGCTCGATCAGGGCCACGACCTGCCGGAGGGCGCGTGGCGGGCCAACCGGTCCGCCGAGTCCTGATGCTCCCGCCGGGCCCGGCGCGCGACGCCGGCAGTCCAAGCACGCCGTCACGACAGCAATAGGGTGCGGCCGATGGCACCCGACCGCCTCGCCGGCGGCTGCGGCTGCGGCGCGGTGCGCTTCGAGGTCACCGCGCCGCTCGGCCCGGCCCGCTACTGCCACTGCACGAACTGCCAGCGCCGTACGGGCACGGCCGCGTCGGCGTCGGCGATCGCGACGCCCGGGTCGATCGTCGTCACGCAGGGCGCGGAGCACCTGCGCGGATGGGCGCCCGAAGGCGCGGTCGCGAGCGGGTCTTCTGCGTTCTCTGCGGCTCGGCGCTCTTTATCCGCCATCCCGAGACGGGCGAGATCGCGGGCGTCCGCCTCGGAGCGATCGACGGCGACCCCGGCGTGCGACCGACCGCGCGGCAGTTCGTCGCCTACGCGGCGCCGTGGGAGCCGATCCCCGACGACGGGCTCGCGCGCCACGACGAGCGCATGCCGAGGGTCTGAGGCTGGAGCGCGTCATCTCGTCGGCTCGCCGGCGAGATGTCGACCTCGCGGACGGCGGGCGCGGCTCGAGGCCACGCGGGCTGGGAGACTGCGCGGCGTGCTGCGCGCGTTCGCCCAGGTCGACGTCTTCACGACCACGCCGTACAGCGGCAATCCCGTGGCCGTCGTGCTCGACGCCGCCGGCCTGAGCACCGAGGAGATGGAGCGCTTCGCGCGCTGGACGAACCTGTCGGAGACGACGTTCGTCCTACCGCCGTCGGATGATCGCGCGGACTACCGCGCGCGGATCTTCACGCCGACGGTCGAGCTGCCGTTCGCCGGTCACCCGACCCTTGGGACCTGCCATGCGTGGCTTGCCGCGAGCGGCCGGCAGGCGGCCCGCGACGAGGTCGTGCAGGAATGCGCGGCGGGGCTCGTGCGCATCCGGCGCGGCGACGCCGGCCTGTCGTTCGCGGCGCCGCCGCTGCTGCGCGACGGGCCGGTCGACGAGGGGCTGGTACGGCGGATCGCGACGCTCCTGGAGCTCGAGCGCGACGAGATCCTCGACGCCCGCTGGGCCGACAACGGCCCCGGCTGGGTCGCGGTGCTGCTCGAGGACGCCAGCGCGGTCCTGGCGGTGCGGCCCGGGGCCGCGAACATCGACCTCGGCATCGTCGGCGCCTACCCGCCGGGGGCGGCGGAGGCCTTCGAGGTCCGCGCCTTCTTCCCGAAGGACGGCGTCCTGGTGGAGGACCCGGTCACGGGGAGCCTGAACGCCGCGATCGCGCCATGGCTGATCGAGACCGGGCGCGCGACGGCGCCCTACGTCGTGTCGCAGGGGACGCTGCTCGGCCGCGCGGGCCGCGTGCACGTGCAGCGCGACGAGGACGGCACGATCTGGGTCGGCGGCGCGACCGAGACGCGCATCTCCGGCGAGGTCGAGCTGTAGCGACCGCCGCCACGACAGCAAGCGGACGTCACCGCGAGCGGAGCTTGACGATCCTGCTGACGGCCACCGAGGTCTCCCCGTCCGGCTGTCTGAGCACGATCCGCACCGGTGCCCGAAATCCGCGCGGTAGGCGGATCGTGGCACGGCCGGCGGCCGTCAGCCGCGCCTTGCGGATCGTCCACCAGCCGAAGCGATGCTTGAGATAGCGCTGCAGGTGCACGACGCCACCGGGCAGGGCCGGCTGAACCGACACGCGCACGAGCAGGCGCCGCCCCGCGCGCGCCGGGGACACGTCGATCGAGCGCTCGGACACGACGTCGACGTGCACGGCCGCGCTGACGTCGGAACCGACGACCGCGCGATACGTCGCCGGCTGCTCGGCGGTGAGCCGGGTCAGAAACGCCCCGTCTTCCGCGGACGTCAAGGTGGCCACCGGCTCGAAGCCCGCGCCGGAATCGCGCTCGATCGCGACGGGCCGCACGCCGGGATGCGCACGGCCCTCGAGCCTCAGCTCGTCGCCGCGGACGACGGGGCCCGCCGGACCGTGCAGCAGCACGTCGGCGACATCGACGGAGCCCTGGATGAACGGGTGGATGCGGCAGTAGTAGGCAAAGGAGCCGGGCGCTTCGAACGTGTGGGCGAAGCGCCGGCCGGTGCGCAGGCGGTCGGAGTCGAACAGGCCGTCGGCCGACGTCACCGTGTGCTCGCGGACGGACACGTTGAGCCACTGGACCTGCTCGCCGGTGAGCGCCGTCGCGCGCATCGGATCGACGGCCGTGGTCCTGATGACGACCTGCGCAGCGGCGTGCGCGCCGTCAGGGGCCGCGTCGTGCTGCGCGACCGCCGTCGCGACCGCGGGAGTCGCGATGCCCGCCGCGGCGAGCACTCCGCCCAACCACGCTCGCCGTGCCCTCATCTCGTCACCTGGTAGATCCCGATCATCCCGCGTTCCATGTGCTGCTCGACATGGCAGTGGTAGAACCAGGTTCCCGGCGCGTCCTCGCGCCAGCGGAAGCGGAAGCTCTCGGCGGGGCCGAGCGTGTGGGTGTCGCGCGCGACGGGGCCGGCTTCGAGCCAGCGATGGCCGTGGACGTGGAAGGTGTGGTGCTCGGAGCCGATCGCCATGACGTCCCACTGCACGCGCTCGCCGACCTTGCTGCGGAAGACCGGCGTGTTCCCGACGAAGGCGTGCCCGTTGATCGTCTGGAAGTCGCCGGCCGGTGCGAACACGACCACGAACTCGCGGTCCGGCAACGGCTCGTGCCGGCCGCGGATCGAGAGGCCGCCGTAGAGGCCGCCGTCGAGCGACTCGTGCATCGACGTCGAGTGGTCGTGGTAGGGCCAGAAGCCCGCCGACCGCGGCCCGGCCGTCAACCGGTACGTCCAGCTCTGACCGGGCTTGACCTCGCCGTCACGGCCGGAGACGCCGGGCAGGTAGGCGCCGTCGGACGAGGGCTTGTAGCTCACACCGTGAAAATGCATCGAGTGCGCCCGGCCGAAGAGGGTGTCGAAGTTCTTGAAGTGCACGAGGATGCGGTCGCCGACCTGCGCGCGCAGGAGCGGGCCGGGAATGCGATCGGAGTCGACGTTCGCCGCGGGCGAGTTGCGCATCAGCTTCTTCCAGCCACGCGTGTACCGCCTGTACGTGACCGTCGGCATGATCGTCTCGTTGCCGAAGCGTGCGCCACCGATCGCGTCCAGGCCGTTGGGAACGATGTTCCAGGTCGTGGGGGTCGCCCCGATCCAGTACTCCCGCGGCGCCCCGGCGGCGGCGGATGGGGCCGCGGCCCCCCACGCGATGATCGTGACCGCTGCGGCCACGCCAAGATGGCGAAGGGCCCTGGCGTGGGCCAGGACCCTTCGTCCACATCCGATCACGCGCTACCTGGTGACGATCTTCGCCTGCATCCACGGGTGGATGACACACAGCAGGTACAGCGTCTTGCCCTTCTTGGCCGTCAGCTTCACGCTGTCCCTGGCCCCCGGACGCGGCGGCGCGATGACGATCGAGTCGCCCCTGACGTCGAACCCGTCGGCGCCCTTGTTGACCAGCGGGGTCGTCGCGGGACCGTCGCCCTCGGGGAAGCCGTGAGCCTGGGCGAGCTGCCCGCAGATGCCGCCCTCGAAGCACTTGTCGAACCCGGCGATGGTCTTCGGGAAGTCGGTCCTGGACACCACCGATACCGTGTGCGGCTCGCCCGGGGTCCTGCTCCGGAGCTGGATCGTGGCGCCGGACTTCAGCGAGTACACGTCCTTCTCGAAGCGCAGCTTGTCCTGGATGTAGCGGTTGGGCACGAACGATGCCCCGCCGAGCATGTTGATCCTCGGCTGCGCGCTGCGCGTCGCCGGCCCGGCCGCGCCGAACGCCGGCACCGCCGCGACCGCCGCCGCGGTCACCAGCACCGCGGCGATCGTGCGTCCTCTCGTCACTGCCTTCACATCAGCCTCCCCTGTCTGGTCACACCGGTTTTTGGTCATCCACGGGGTGTATAGCAGCGGCCGGACCGATCGTCAGCGGATCCTGGGGTCCCCAGGGCTTCGCGTGCCCCGGATGGGGCACCCGGCATCTGTCACTAGGCTCCAGCGCCGTGAGTCTCGTCGACTTCCTCGACAACGCGGCGGCCGTCGGATCCGTGCCGGGCAGGGCGGACCCGCGGGCGGCGCACTTTCACCGCAGCATGCCGGGCTACGCGCGCTCGGAGATCGCCGAGGCGCCGGCCGCCGCCGCACGGCTCGGTCTCGAGAAGGTCGTCGTCAAGCTCGAGACCGAGCGCTTCGGCCTGCCCTCCTTCAAGCTGCTCGGCGCGTCGTGGGCCACGTGCCGGGCGCTGAGCCGGCGGCTCGGGCCCGTCGACCAGCCGGTCGCGACGTTCGCGGAGCTGCGTGCGGCGCTGCCGCGCCTGGACGGGCTGACGCTCGTCGCGGCAACCGATGGAAACCACGGGCGCGCGGTCGCGCGGATGGCGAAGATGCTCGGGCTCGGCGCCCGGATCCTCATCCCCGAGCACTCGGCGCAGGCCCGGATCGACGCGATCGCCGGCGAGGGCGCGAGGGTCGACGTCGTCCGCGGCAGCTACGACGACGCGATCAAGCTGTCCGCCTCGCTCGCCGACGACGACCACATCGTCATCTCCGACACGTCCTGGCCGGGATACGAGGACGTCCCGGGCTGGGTCGCCGACGGCTACTCCACGATCTTCGAGGAGCTCGCCGAGCAGCTCGGCGACGAACCGCCCCCGCCGCTGCTGGCGATCCAGATCGGCGTCGGCGCGCTCGCGTGCGCGGCGGTGCGCGCGCTGGCCGACGGCGAGCGCGTCATCGTCGGCGTCGAGCCGGCGGACGCGGCATGCGTGCTGGAGGCCGTGCGCAACGACGGCCGCCCGGTGCTCGTCCCCGGGCCGCACCACTCGATCATGGCCGGGCTGAACTGCGGCCTCGCCTCGCAGGTCGCGCTGCCCGACATGGCGGCCGGGATCGCCGCCTTCTGCACGATCGAGGACGCCGACGCCGAGGAGGCGGTGCGGCTCCTGCTCGAGGACGGCCTGCGCTGCGGCGAGACCGGCGCCTCGGGACTCGCCGGGCTGCTCGCCCTGCGCGCCGACCGCCCCGCCGGCACGTGGGAGCGGTTCGGGCTGGGGCCGAGCGCGGCCGCGCTGATGATCTGCACCGAGGCGCCGACGGACGAGCGCTCGTTCGAGCGGATAACGAGCGGCGTGTAGGACGGGCCCAGGGGGTAGCGACGGGCCATGAGCACACACCAGCCACCGATGGACCCGACCAGCTCCGAAGCTGACGCCAAGCAGCTCGAGCTCGCTCGCAAGCAGGGCGCGATGTACCGCCAGGCGCTCGACCACATGGCGACGGAGGTCGCCCACGACGGCGGCACGAAGGAGGCCGGCGACTACGTCGTGGGCTACGCCGTCGAGGAGGCCGAGGGGATGTACATGTGGGAGGACGGCGAGCTCTCCTGGATGGACCCCGCCGACGACGAGAACCTGCACGTCGAGATCGCCGTGCTCGACGCCGCAGACGAGCGCTTCGTCCCGTGCCTGAAGGTGACCGGCACGCTGATCGACCCCGACGGCAACGAGGTCGGCACGCACGAGCACGAAATGCTCTGGCACCCGATGCTCTACCACTACGGGCGCAACTGGGCGGTCCCCGCCGACGGCGAGTACACGCTGAAGGTGCACATCGAGCCGCCGACGTTCATGCGCCACGACGAGATCAACGGCTGCCGCTTCAAGGAGCCCGTCGACGTCACCTTCGAGGGCGTCAAGGTCGAGCGCGGGCAGGACTGACGCGCGATGGGGCGCTGTCGGCGAGCGCATACGTGGCGGCGCCGACGACTGCCGCCACGAGCAGCACGGACGGCCAGGCGCCGAGCGTGTCGGCGATGAGGTGCGACACGACGAACCCGCCGAGGTAGAGGACGACCAGCGCTGCCGTGCGCCCCGGCCCGCACGGCGCGCAGCCAGCGCAGCGCGCACCACGCGCAGCCGGCGACGAGCACGATCCCGCCGAGCGGGCGGATGCCCGTCAGCTGCGCGACGGCGAAGCCGAGCAGGAGCGAGCCGGAGGCGACGGGCCAGGTCACGGCCGAGAACGCTAGCCCGCGTCGCGTGCGGGTGCGCGGTGACGCGGTGCGCCGAGGCCGCGCTCGGGCGCGCGGAGGAACTAGGATGGCGCGCGGCGACGCAAGGAACTCCGGCGCGATTCCGGGGCGGTCCTCGCCACTGTGACCGGGGAGCCAAGCCCATCCGGGCCACTGGGCGCGATGCGCCTGGGAAGGCGGGCCGAAGCGATGATCCGGAAGTCAGGACACTTGCGCCGCCTTCGTTTCCACGAGGGATTGGAGTTGCCGCGTCGTGACGCCCCCAGCGCCGGATGAGCGCGCCCGCCAGGATCGCTGCCCCGGCGTCCTCGCCCTGCACGACGCCGCCGACGGCCGGCTCGCCCGCGTGCGCGTGCCCGGTGGGCGGCTCGGCCCCGGCGCCCTGCTGACGCTCGCCGCCGCCGCCGAGGAGCTGGGCAACGGGCTGCTCGACATCACAGCCCGGGCGAACCTGCAGCTGCGCGGCCTGCGCGACGGCGACGACGTCGCGCGCGAGCTCGCCGACCGCCTGCACGGCGCCGGGCTGCTGCCGTCCGTCGCGCACGATCGCGCGCGCAACGTGCTCGCCAGCCCGCTGGCGGGACGCGCGCCCGGCGCGCTGGACGAGGTCGACGACATCGTCGTCCTGCTGGACGCCGGGATCTGCGCGAGCACCCCGTTGCGCGACCTGCCCGCGCGCTTCTGCTTCCTTGCCGACGACGGCACCGGCGCCGGGCGCGAGATCGGGCCCGACGTGACGGCCGTCGCGCGCGGCGGCGGCCACTTCGGGGTGGCGCTGGACGGTCGCGAGCTCGCGTTCGAGGGCGACGGGCCGGCCGCGGTCGCCGTCGCCCTGCGTGCCGCGGAGGCGTTCGTTGACGCCCGCGGCGATGCCTGGCGGCTGTCGGAGACGCCGGGCGGCGCGCGCACGATCGCGCGCGCGCTGGGGCTCGCGCTCGAGCCGGTCGCGCGTGCGGTACGAACCCGGACTTTCGGCCCCGGGGCGGTGTCGCAGCGCGACGGGCGCATCGCGCTCACCGCCCTCGCGCCGCTCGGTCAGCTCTGGCCGGCGCTGCTGCGCGAGCTGGCGCGCCTCAGCCTGCGGGGCGTGCGCCTGTCGTCGCGGCGCACGGTCACGCTCGTCGACCTCGACGTGGGCGCGGTCGCGGTCACCCGCGCGGCGCTGACCGAGGCCCGGCTCGTGCTCGACGGCGCCTCGGGCTGGGTCGGGCTGACCGCGTGCGCGGGCACGGGCGCCTGCCCGCGCGCGCTGGCCGACGTGCGAGCCGCGGCGTCCGAGCGGGCGCTGGCGCGCACCGCGCGCGACCCGGCCGAGCACTGGGCCGCGTGCGAGCGGCGCTGTGGCGAGCTGCCGTCGACGCCGGTGACGATCGCCGCGTCAGGCGCAGCCGGCAGGACCGGCGGGCCGGACATCGAGGTGCGCTGCCACGGCGACACGTGGCGGGTGCCGACGCTGGAGCAGGCGGCGGCGCGGCTGAGCCTCGAGGCGCCGCGATGATCGCCTACGAGCGCGACGGCGCAGAGATCTATCGCCGCTCGTTCGCGACGATCCGCGCAGAGGCCGAGCTCGCCCGGTTCGACCCGATCCTCGAGCGCGTGGCGGTGCGGATGATCCACGCCTGCGGGATGGTCGACCTCGCCGGCGACATCGACGCCTCCCCGGGCTTCGGGACGGCGGCGCAGAACGCGCTCGGCGCCGGCGCGGCGATCCTCTGCGACACGTCGATGGTCGCCGCGGGCGTCACCCGCGCGCGCCTGCCGGCCGGCAACGACGTCGTCTGCACGCTGACCGCGCCCGGCGTCGCCGAGCTCGCTCGCTCGCTGGGAACGACCCGCAGCGCGGCGGCGGTGGAGCATTGGCGCGAACGGATCGATGGAGCGCTCGTGGTCGTCGGCAACGCGCCGACGGCGCTGTTCGCGCTGCTCGAGCTCGTCGGCGCGCCCGACGGCCCCGCCCTCCCGGCAGCGGTGATCGGCGTGCCGGTCGGCTTCATCGGCGCCGCGGAGTCCAAGGACGCGCTGGCGCAGAACGCGGTGGGCCTCGAGTACCTCGTCGTGCGCGGCCGGCGCGGCGGCAGCGCGATCGCGGCGGCAGCCGTCAACGCGCTGGCGCAGGTGGCGGAATGACCGCTGGGCCCGATCGCCGCGGCCGGCTGTTCGGCGTCGGCGTCGGGCCCGGCGACCCCGAGCTCGTGACGATCAAGGCGCAACGCATCATCGGCGCGTGCGACGTCGTCGCCTATCCCGAGAAGCGGCCCGGCAGCTCGATCGCGCGGCGCGCGGCGGCGCCGTGGATCGCCGGCGGGTGCGAGGAGCTCGCGCTCGTCTACCCGGTGACGACGGGCGAGACCGATCACGCCGAGGGCTACGAGGGTGCCCTGCGCGACTACTACGACGCGGGCGCGAGGCGGATCGCCGGGCGGCTCGAGGCCGGCTGCGACGTGGCGGTGCTCTGCGAGGGCGACCCGTTCTTCTACGGCTCCTACATGTACCTGCACGAGCGGCTCGCCACGCGCTTCGCGACGGAGGTCGTGCCGGGCGTGACGGCGTTCAGCGCCGCCGCCGCGGCGGCCGGGACGCCGCTGGCCAAGCGCGACGACGTCCTCGTCGTCGCGCCGGGCACGCTCGCGCCCGACGTGCTGGCAGGGCACCTGCGCGACGCCGACGCGGCCGTGGTCATGAAGCTCGGGCGCCGCTTCGACGGGGTCCGCGCGGCGGTGTCGCGCGCGGGAGCGGACGTCGCCGAGCGCAGCGTCTACGTCGAGCGCGCGTCCTGCGAGGGCCAGCGCGTGGCCCCGCTCGCCGAGGCCGGCCGCGACGTGCCGTACATGTCGCTCGTGCTCGTGCCGACCGCACGGACCGCGCCCGCAGCGGCGCCGCAGGCCGGCGTGATCGCCGCGGGGGCGACCGCCGCACGCGGCTCGCCTGGCCGTCGTCGGCCTCGGGCCCGCGGGTCCGGACTGGCTGACGCCGGAGGCGAGCGCCGCGCTGGCGGCCGCCGACGAGCTCGTCGGCTACGGCCCCTACCTCGACCGCGTTCCGGCGCGCCCGGGCCAGGGCCGCCACGCCAGCGACAACCGCGTCGAGCTCGAGCGCGCCCAGCACGCGCTCCAGCTCGCCGCCGCCGGCGCGGCGGTGGCGGTCGTCTCCTCCGGCGACCCGGGGATCTTCGCGATGGCGACGGCGGTGCTCGAGGCCGTCGAGGCGGGCAACGGCCGGTTCGCGGAGATCGACCTGCGCGTCGTTCCCGGGCTGTCGGCGATGCACGCCGCCGCCGCCCGCGTCGGCGCGCCGCTCGGCCACGACTTCGCGGTCCTCTCGCTGTCCGACCAGCGCAAGCCCTGGGCGATCATCGAGCGCCGGCTGGACGCGGCGGGCGCCGCCGACCTCGCGCTGGCGCTCTACAACCCCGCCTCCAAGACCCGCCGCGAGCCGCTCGAGCGCGCGCGCGAGGTGCTGTTGCGCCATCGCTCGCCGGACACGCCCGTGGTCGTCGCGCGCGACGTCGGCGGCAGCGGCGAGGCGGTCTCGATCTCGACGCTGGGCGGTTTCGACGCTGCGCTCGTCGACATGCGCACGCTGCTCGTCGTCGGCTCCTCGACGACGCGTGTCATCGCCGGTCGCGCGGGCCGCCGGCTCGTCTACACGCCGCGGGACTATCCGTCCGCGTGACGCAGCCAGGCGAGCGCCTGATCGACGTCGCGCACGGTCTCGCCGGGCGGGCGCGGCGGGCGCGCCACGACGATCACCGGCAGCCCGCGGTCGCGCGCGGCGGTGAGCTTGGCCTGCGTCAGCTCGCCGCCGGAGTCCTTCGTGACGAGCACGTCGAGGCGGTGGCCGTCGATGAGGGCGAGCTCGCCGGCGACGTCGTAGGGCCCGCGGTCGAGCCGGACCTCGTGCTCGCGCGGGAGCGTCGCCGGGTCGGGCGGGTCGACGCAGCGCACGAGAAAGAACGCGCCTGCGACCGGCCGGAAGGCGGCGAGCCCCTGGCGCCCGGTGGTGAGGAACACGCGCCGGCCCGCGGCGGGCAGGAGCGCCGCGGCGGCGTCGAGCGCGGGCACCTCGCGCCAGTCGATCGCCGGGTCGCGCTCGAAGGGGGCGCGCTCGAGGCGCAGCAGCCTCGTCCCGGTCTCCGCGCAGGCCTGCGACGCAGACCAGGACATGCGCTCGGCGAAGGGATGCGTCGCGTCCACGACGGCCGCGACCGCTTCCTCGCGCAGATACGCCGCGAGGCCGGCCGGGCCGCCGAAGCCGCCGACGCGGACCTCGCCGAGCGGCAGGCGCGGGCTGGCGACGCGGCCGGCGAGCGTCGAGATCACGCGAATGCCCGGGTCGCCGTCGAGCGCGCCGGCCAGCGCGCGCGCCTCACCGGTGCCGCCCAGCACGAGCACCGTCCGCACCGCGGCGGCCACCCGGTCAGCCGGACCCGATGAGGCGGCTGCTGCTCATCGGCATCGGCGCCGGCGACCCGGAGTACCTCACGCAGCAGGCGATCCGGGCGCTCAACGAGGTGGACGTGTTCTTCATCATGGAGAAGAGCGAGGAGATGGACGAGCTCGTCGCCCTGCGCCGGGAGGTCTGCGCGCGTTTCATCGAGGACGAGTCCTACCGGATCGTCGCGGTCCGCGACCCCGAGCGCGACCGCGACGCGCCCGCCTACGCCGCCGCCGTCGAGGACTGGCGGCGGGCCCGGGCCGCGATCTGGGAGAAGCTCGTCACGACGGAGCTCGGCGAGGACGGCACCGGCGCGATCCTCGTCTGGGGCGACCCGTCCCTGTACGACTCGACGCTCGCGATCGTCGACTCGATCCGCGCCGCCGGCCGGGTCGCGCTCGACGTCGAGGTGATCCCCGGCGTCAGCGCGATCGCCGCGCTGTGCGCCCGCCACGCGATCGCCCTCAATCGCGTCGGCGAGGGCGTGCTCGTCACGACCGGGCGGCGGCTGGCGCGCGACGGCTGGCCGGCCGGCGTGCCCGACGTCGTCGTCATGCTCGACGCGCGCTGCGCGTTCCTCGGCCTCGCCGATCCCGGCGGCGTCGACATCTACTGGGGCGCCTATCTCGGCACGCCCGACGAGCTGCTCGTGGCCGGGCCGCTGGCGCAGGCCGGGCCCGAGATCGAGCGCGTGCGCGCTGCCGCGCGGGAGCGCAAGGGCTGGGTCATGGACACGTACCTGCTGCGCCGACGGGCCGGACCCGCGAGGATCGCGGATGTGAGCGGCGCGCGCGATGACTGACGCACCCGGCCGCGAGGCCGACCTGGCGAGGCTGCTCGGCGCCTACGCGCGGGTGGCGCGTGCGGCCGCGCCCGGCGAGACGCACTACGTGGCCGGCGCCGTCGGCAGCGGGCGCAGCGCGCTGCTGCGCGCGTTCGCGTCCGCGCTCGCGGAGCTCGAGAGCCCGCCGACGCTGCTGGCCGGCGCCTTCGAGAACGGCCGCTTCGTGTCCTGGGACGACAGCGGCCCGCCGCCCGAGCGCGTCACGGCCGTCGTCGAGAAGGTCGTCTCGCTGCCGGACGGGCTCGTGCCCTACGCCGCGCTCATCGGCCTGGCGATGTCGCGCGGCGAGGCCGCGCTCGAGCTCGTGCGCGGCCTGTTCGAGCGCACCGACCGCATCGCCCCGACCGAGTTCCTGCCGCTGCTGCTGCATGCCGTGTGCTCCGAGGGTCCCGTCGTCCTGCTCGTCGACGACGCCGACCACGCCTCCGGCGGGCTGTGGGCCGACCTCGTCCTCGAGGTGGCCGAGCGCGTGGTGCCCGAGCGGCCGCTGCTGTTCGTGCCGGCGATCGAGCGTCCCGCGCAGCTCGACGCGCACGAGGACGACGAGCCCGAGAGCCTGTACCTCGCGCGCCATCTGCGGGGCCGGGCCCGCGCCCGCTGGCTCGCGCTCGACCCCGTCTCGGCCGGGGCGCTCGCGCAGTGGACCGGGCCGGCGGCGCCGGAGGTGCTCGATCGGCTGCTCGACGCGACCGGCGGGCGCGCAGCATGGGCCGCGGATCTGTGGCGACACTGGCGTGCGCGCGGCGTGGTCGTCGCGCAGCCGGCGGCGGCGGAGGAGGGCGGCGATCCGCCGCTGTGGACGTTCGCCGAGGACGGGCGCGAGCGAACGCTCGACGCGTTCGGCGACGTGTTCGGCGCGCGCCTGACGACGCTCGAGGCCGTCGCCGTGGACGACGCGGGGGCGGACCCCACCGTGGCGGTGGCACCCGAGGACGTCCGCGCGCTGCTCGCACACGCCGCGCTGGAGGGCCCGGTCTTCACCGCCGAGGCCGTCGCGCGGGTCCTGCAGCGCGACCGCGACGCCGTCATCGACCTGCTCGACGACGCGCTCGTGCGCGACGACGAGCATCCCGATGGCGTCGTGCGCGAGGCGGGCTCGATCGACGTCGACGACGACCGCGGCGGCAGGCGCCACCTGTGGCTGTACCGCATCGACGCCGAGCTGGACTGGCTGACGCTCACGCACCACGGACTGGGCGAGCCCGAGCGGCCCCAGGCGGCGCGCGCGCTCGCGCAGGCGCTGCTCGACGTCTACGGCGGGCCGCACTACATCGCGCCCACGCTCGCGCGCCTGTACCGGCTGGCCGGAGACGAGCAGCTTGCGCGCCGCTACCGGCGGATGGCCGACGCCGGCTCGAACCGGGACGTGCTGCTGTGGCGCGCCGGCGCGCTGCTGGCGCGTCCCGACCCGCAGGACAGCCCGGAGCGCCGGCATGCCTCGGAGATCCTGCTCACCGCGACGCGCCACCTGGCGGGGAGCGGGTCGCACGAGGACGGCGTGCGGTTCGCCCGCGCCGTGTACCGGCTCGCGCCGCTGCGCCAGGATCGCGCCGAGGGGCTGTACCTCAGCGGGGTGCACCAGTACAAGCTCGGCGATCTCGACGAGGCACGCCAGGCGCTGAACATGGCGCTCACGCTGTACCGCGAGCTCGCCGATCGCAACGGAGAGGCCGATGCCCGCGCGGCGCTGGCCCTGATCGAGAGCCGTCGCGGCTCACGGGAGAACGCGCGGCTGGAGCTTGCGTTCGTGCTCGAGATCTATCGCGAGATCGGCGATCGGGAAGGCGAGGCGGCGACGCGCGAGAGCATGGCCGCCATCGACACGGAGCTCGGCGAGCACGAGCGGGCGCGGGCGACGCTCGTGGACGTCATGCGGCTGCAGCAGGAGGACGCCAACCGCCGCGCCGAGGCGGGCACGCGGCTGCGGATCGCTCGCCTCGACATGGAGCAGGGCAGGCTCGACGCCGCGCGCGCCGAGCTCGACGCGGCGCTGGAGATCTACGGCGAGCTGGGCGACCGCCACGGCGAGACCGACGCGCGCCACAACCTCGCGCGCCTCGGCATCGAGCTCGGCCAGCTCGACCACGCGCGCCGCGAGTTCATGCGCATCCTCGCCGTCTACCGCGAGCTGGGCGACCTCGTCGGGCAGGCGGCGAGCCGCCACAGCCTCGCCTCGATCGCGATCGAGCAGGGCGACTTCGAGAAGGCGCGGCGCGAGCTCACGCACGTGCTCGAGCTCGGGCGGGAGATGGGCGACGGGGACGTGGTGCAGACGGCGCGCGAGGGGCTCGAGGTCGTCAACGCGGCCCACCCGCCGCCGCGGGACGCCTGACGCGGCGTCAGGGCGTGCTGCGGCCGCTGCCCCGGTCGCGCGCGGCCGAGTAGAGGTGGCTGTCGCAGAAGCCCGGGTCGCCGAGCGCCGGGCCGACGATGATCACGGCCGTGCGCCGCACGCCCGCCGCGTGGACCTGCGCGGCGATCGTGGTCAGGGTCCCGCGCAGGACGACCTCGTCGGGCTGTGAGGCGCGGGCGACGACGGCGACCGGCGCATGCGGGCCGTAGTGCTCGGCGAGGCGGGGCGCCAGCTCGTCGATCGCCTGCACCGCGAGGTGCAGGACGAGCGTCGCGCGGTGGGCGGCGAGCGCGTCGAGCTCCTCGCCGGGCGGCATCGGCGTCGCGCGGCGGGCGTGGCGGGTGAGGATCACCGTCTGGGCGACGCCCGGCAGCGTGAGCTCGCGGTTCAGGGCAGCCGCAGCCGCGGCGAAGGCGGGCACCCCGGGCGTGACGTCGTACGCGATCCCGAGCGCGTCGAGGCGGCGCATCTGCTCGGCCGCGGCGCTCCAGATCGAGATGTCGCCGGAGTGCAGCCGCGCGACGTCGTGGCCATGGCGCTCGGCGCCGGCGTACTCGGCGACGATGGCGTCGAGGTCGAGGTCCTGCGTGTCGACCCGGCGTGCGCCGGCGGGAGCGTGCGCGAGCACCTCGCCGGACACGAGCGCGCCCGCGTAGAGGACGACCTGCGAGCTCGCGATCAGGCGCTGGGCGCGCAGCGTGATGAGGTCGGCCGCACCCGGGCCCGCGCCGATGAAGTGGACGGTCACGGGACGCGCAGCGCGTACTGCGTCACCGGCATCGCGGGCCGCCAGCCGGTGCGGCGCCCGAGCGGCTCGGCGTGGGCGACCGCGATCCGCGTCAGCCGGCCGCCGAGCTCCTCGTGCGCGCGGGCGAGGATCGTCTCGCCCTCGACGGTGACGGCGTTGGCGACCAGCCGACCCCCCGGGGCGAGAACCTCGCGGCAGCGCGCGAGCAGGCCGTAGCTCGTCAGGCCGCCGCCGACGAAGACGGCGTCGGGAGGGTCGCCGAGGCCGGCGAGCGCGGCGGGCGCCTCGCCGGTCACGACGCGCAGCGACGGGACGCCGAGCGCGAGCGCGTTGCGGGCGATCCGCGCCGCGCGCCCGGGGTCGCGCTCGACCGCGATCGCGCGGGCGCCGGGCGCCGCGCGCAGCCACTCGATCGCCACCGATCCGCTGCCGGCGCCGACGTCCCACAGCAGCTGGCCGGCAACGGGCACGAGCGCCGCGAGCGTGACGGCCCGCACGTCGCGCTTGGTGATCTGGCCGTCGTGCTCGTAGGCGTCGTCGGGCAGGCCCGGCGTGCGGGCGAGCAGGGGGCCGTCGCCGCGGACCTCGATCGCGACGAGGTGCAGCGCCGCCGCCTCGCGCTCGCCCCAGGCGGCGGCCGTCGACTCCTCGATGCGCTCGCCGGCGCCGCCGAGCTCCTCCAGGATCACGAGCCGGCTCGCGCCGAAGCCGCGCTCGCGCACGACGCGAGCGATCTGCGCGGCCGTGGCCGGGCCGAAGCCGAGGACGACGAGGCGGCGGCCGGGCTGCAGCGCCGGCGCGAGCGCCTCCGGGATGCGGCTCGTCGCCGACACGAGCTCGACGTCGCCGGCCGGCCAGCGCAGCCGCGCGCAGGCGAGCGCGAAGGAGGAGACGGCCGGGATGAAGCGGGTGCGCCCGCCGTCGTCGCCGATCCGGCGCAGGATCGTCGCGCCGACGCCGTAGAGCAGCGGGTCGCCGCTGGCGAGCACGACGACGTGGTGGCCGGCGGCGAGCGCGGGCAGCTCGTCGACGAGCTCGGTCAGCTGCTTCGGCCAGGCGCGCCGCCGGCCGGGCGCGTCGGCCGGCACGAGGTCGAGCTGGCGCTCGCCGCCGACGAGCAGGTCGGCCGCCAGCACGGCCGCGCGCGCCTCCTCGCCGAGGCTCGGCCAGCCGTCGGCGCCGATCCCGATCACCGTGATCACCGGGCGACCGCTTCGGCGAGCGCGCGGGCGAGGCGCTCGTTGGCCGCGGGATCGCGCGCGGTGACGCGCAGGTCGTCGGCGGTGAGCCCCGGAAACGAGGCCGCCGGCCGGATCGCGATGCCGTGGTCGCGCAGGTGCGCCGTCACGACCGGACCGTAGCCCGCAACGCGAACGAGGACGTAGTTGGCCGCCGCCGGCCAGGTGCGGATTCCCGGGATCGCGGCGAGGCGGGCCTCGAGGTCCGTGCGCTCGGCCTGCGCGCGCACGGCGTTTCTCGCGAGCGCCTCCGGCCGCTGTGCGACCGCGGTGAGGGCCGCGAGCGCGAGCGCGTTGCACGACCACGGCGGGCGCACCGCGCGCAACCGCTCGGCCAGGTCTCGCGGCGCGACCGCGTAGCCGGCGCGCAGGCCCGGGATCGCGAGCGACTTCGTCAGGGATCGCACGACGATCACGTCCTCGTGCGCCTCGCGCACGAGCGATGCGGGCTCGCCGGGGACCATGTCCATGAACGCCTCGTCGACGACGATCGTGCGGCCCGGGCGGCGCAGCGCGAGCAGCGTGGCGGCGGGCGCCAGCGAGCCGCTGGGCGAGGCGGGGTTGCCGACGACGACGAGGTCGGCGGCCTCGGGGACGTCGTGCGGGCGCAGCGCGAAGCCGTCGTCGGGGTCGCACACGATCCGCTGCACGGGGATGCCGTGGGCGCGCAACGCGGCCTCGGTCTCGGTGAAGGCCGGATGCACGCAGGCGGCCAGACGCGGGCGCAGCGCGGCGGGCAGCAGCCAGAGCGCCTGGGCGGCGCCGTTGGTCGGGACGATCTCCTCGGGATCGCGGCCGTGCAGCGCGGCGAGTGCGGCGACGGCCTCGGCCTCGCGCGGGTACGCGGTCAGGTCGCCGCCGGCCAGCGCCGTCTGCAGCGCGTCGCGCAGCCATTGCGGCGGGCCGCCGGCGAGCACGTTGACGGCGTGATCGGCGTCGCCGGGTCGCACGAGCGTGTCGCCGTGGCGGCGCAGGTCGCCGCAGTCGCCGCAGGCCGGATCGGATGCGGCGTCGGCCGGAGGCAGCGCGATCGCCCGGCCGGCCACGACCAGGACCGCTCGCTCGGCCGCGGCGGCGAGCGCCTGGATCGCCTCGCCGAGGAGGTCGAGCCAGTCGCGCGACAACGGGTCGGGCGGCAGCACGCCCGCCCCCGCCTGCTCGGCGACGACGATGACCGTCGACCGCGTGGCCGTGACCGCCCGGACGAACCCGGCGACCTGCACGGTGACGTCGCCCCCGCGGACCATGACGCCGGCGATCCACGTGCCGAGGCCGTCGAGCAGGACGCAGTGGTCCGTGCGCAGCATGGCCGTCAGATCGTCGCCGGCGACGACGGTCTCCCACTCCGGCGGCCGGCGCAGGACGTGCCCAGCGATCCGCGCCGACATCGAGGGGTCCGCGGGATCGGCGGTGGCGAGGTAGCGCACCGGCAGCCCGGTCGCGCGGGCCAGGCTCTCGGCATGCGCGCTCTTGCCCGACCGCGTGCCGCCGAGGACGAGCGTCAGGCCCATGCGCCCGCGTGCTCCCGCGCGGCGGCCGCGACGAGCCGCCGCGCGACGTGCGGGAACGCCGCCCAGTGGACGTGCAGGTAGGACGCGTGCACGCCGCCGGCGACGAAGCCCTCGGACCGCGCCGTCCCGCGCGCGGACAGCTCCCACGCCGGCGGCCCGTCGCCGTCGACCGCCGAGTAGTGAAACTCGTGCCCGCGCACCGCCTCTCCCGCCCGCCACAGCGGCGAGTCGGCCTGCGCGATCGCGTCGCGGTAGCCGATCGACAGCCGGCCGGCCATCCGGCCGCGCGCCGGCAGGACGCCGCACATCGCCAGGTCGTCGAGCGTCTCGCAGAGGTACAGCAGCCCGCCGCACTCGGCGAGCAGCGGCCGCCCGGAGCGGGCGAACGCCGCGACCTGCTCGCGCATGCGCGTGTTCGCCGACAGCTCCGCGCCGAAGACCTCCGGGAAGCCGCCCGCGAGGATGAGCGCGCCGGCGTCGGCCGGCAGCGCCTCGTCGTGGGCCGGATCGAACGGGGCGAGCGTCGCGCCCGCCGCGCGCAGGAGCTCGAGGTTCTCCTCGTAGTGAAACGAGAACGCCGGGCCGCGGGCGATCGCCACGGTGGCCGTCGGGCCATCGTCCTTCGCCGAGGCGCAGGCACTGCCGGCGGTGGGCCGGCGATCGCTTGCGCCTTCGCGGAGCGACCAGGCGCGCCGGCGGGCGACCACGCGTTCCCGGCCAGCGACGGGGCCGCCCGGGCGAGCGCGAGCACGCCGTCGAGATCGACCCGCGCGCGCACCGCCTCGCCCAGCGCCTCGATCGCCACGCGCGTGCGCGCCTCCCGCTCGCCCGCCGGCACGAGCCCGAGGTGACGCTCGGGGGCGGCGACGCGATCGTCGCGGCGCAGCGCGCCGACGACCGGCACGCCGAGCGGCTCGATCGCCTCGCGCAGCAGGCGCTCGTGATGGTCCGAGCCGACCTTGTTGACGATCACGCCCGCGATCTGCACGCAGGGATCGAACGTGGTGTAGCCGTGGACGACCGCGGCGGCGCTGCGGGCCATCGAGGCGGCGTCGAGCACGAGCAGGACCGGCGCGCCGAGCAGCTTGGCCACGTGCGCCGTCGATGCCAGCTCGCCGCGGCCCGAGGCGCCGTCGAAGAGCCCCATGACGCCCTCGATCACCGCGACGTCCGCGCCCGCGGCGCCGTGCAACGCGAGCGGGGCGATGAGCTCCGGCCCCGCCAGGAACGCGTCGAGGTTGCGACCCGGCCGGCCGGACGCGAGCGCGTGGTAGCTCGGGTCGATGTAGTCCGGGCCGACCTTGAAGCCCTGCACGACGAGCCCGCGCGCCCGCAGCGCGCCGATCAGCCCGCACGCCACCGAGGTCTTGCCCGCGCCCGAGCTCGTCCCGGCGACGACGATGCGCGGGATGTGCGTCACCACTCGATCCCCTGCTGGGCGCGGATGCCCTCGTCCATCGGGTGCTTGACCTTCGCGACCTCGGACACGAGATCGGCGGCCGCGATCAGCTCGGCCGGCGCGTCGCGGCCGGTCACGACGATGTGCTGAAAGCCCGGCCGGTCGCGCAGCGTGGCGACGAACTGCTCGACGTCGATCCAGCCCCACTTCAGCGGATAGGTGATCTCGTCGAGGATGAGGAACTCGTAGCGCTCCTCGGCGATCGCCTGCCGGACGCCCTCCCAGCCCGCGCGCGCGAGGTCGGCGGACTCGCCGAGGTCCTGCGACAGCCACGACCAGCCGTCGCCCATCTTCTCCCAGTCGATGCCGCCAAGCGCCGCCGCCGCCTTCGCCTCGCCGACCTTCCACTTGCCGGACTTCACGAACTGGTAGACGCCGCAGCGGTAGCCGCGCGCCCACGAGCGCATGAGCATCCCGAACGCCGCCGTCGACTTGCCCTTGCCGTGGCCGGTGATGACGATCAGCAGCGGGCGGTCGCGGCGCTTGCGGCGCTTGGGCTCGGCGCTGCCGCGGTCGCCCGGGCGGTGCGGGACGTCGACGTCGTCGCCGCCGTGGCGGGCGAGCGGGGTGTCGGCGGTCATGCGGCCCTCCCGAGCGTGACGACGCTGCCGCCGGCGGCCACGGCGAGCGCGCGCGCCAGCCCGAGCCGGACCGCCCCGTCCTCGGTGTCGATGACGTACACGGCGTCGGCGCAGCGGCCGAGCCGCGTCGCGGAACGGGCGGCGCCGCCGGCGGGCGCCCGCCCGTCGGTGAGCACGACGGCGCGCGCACGGCCGGCGGGATCGCGCCGGCGCTCGCGGCGGATGAGCTCGCTCGCGGCGTCGAGGCCGGCCGCCAGCGGGGTGCGGCCGCCCGTGCGCAGCGCGTGGATCGCCGCCGCCGCCTGCTCGAGCGGCGCGCCCGGCTCGTGCACGACGTGCGCGCGCGCGTCGCGGAACGTCACGATCGCCACCCGCTCGCGGCGCGCGTACGCGTCGCGCAGGAGCGCGAGCAGCGCGCCCTTGACGCGCGCCATCCGCCGCCGCGCGGCCATCGAGCCGCTCGCGTCGACCACGAGGCAGAGCAGCGCCTCGTCGCGCGCGGCGCGGACGTGGGCGCGTCGCGCGGTGGGGTCGCGGGTGGCGATCCGGTCGCAGAGGGTTGCGACGAGCGCGAGGTCGGTCGCATCGGCGGCGGCGGGCCGGCTGTCGATCGACGCCGCGTGATCACCGCCCGCCTGACGGGGCAGCGGCGCCAGCGTCATCGGCGGCGCCGGCTCGGGCGCGTCGAGGCGATCGCGCGGAGCCGGCGCGTCGCGGCGTTCGCGCGGCTCGTCGTGCGCCGGAGGAGGCGCGCCGCCGCCGCCATCGGACGGCGGGGGCGGCGGCGTCGTCGGGGTCGTCCGGCGCATCGGCGGCCCCGTGATCGAGCGCGCGGTCGATGTCGCCCGGATCGGCCGCCGCGCCGCCCGCCAGCGGGTCACGCCTGCGGCGGTGCACGAGTGCGAGGTGCGCGGCGCGGCGCACGTGCTCGGCGTCGACCTCGTCCGCGCCGTCGAGCGCCGCCAGCACCCGCGCCGTGCGCGCCGTGACGACGTCGCCGCGCATCCCGTCGACGCCGATCTCGGCGCACGCGCGCACGATCCGGTCGAGCTCGCGCTCGGGCAGGCGGACCGACGCCAGCCGCTCGCGCGCGCCGACGATCGCGGCGGCGACGTCCGCGTCGTCGGCGGCGAAGCGCTCGGCGAACGCCACGGGATCGGCCTCGTAGGCGAGGCGCCGGCGCACGATCTCGGCGCGCTCGGCGGGCTCGGCCGGCGCGCTGACCTCGACGCCCAGCCCGAAGCGGTCCAGCAGCTGGGGGCGCAGCTCGCCCTCCTCGGCGTTCATCGTCCCGACGAGCAGGAAGCGCGCGTCGTGACGCACCGACACCGCGTCGCGCTCGACGTGGCAGACGCCCATGGCCGCGGCGTCGAGCAGGACGTCGACGAGGTGGTCGGGCAGCAGGTTGACCTCGTCGACGTAGAGCACGCCACGATGCGCGCGGGCCAGCAGCCCGGCCTCGAAGGCGCGCTCGCCCGCCAGCGCGCGGCCGAGGTCCAGCGCCCCCACGAGCCGGTCGATCGTCGCGCCGACGGGCAGCTCGACGAGCGGCGCCGGACGCTGCTCGACCGCCGCGGCGCCGTCGACGACGCCGCCGGGCCCGAGGTCGCCGGGGGCGAAGCAGAACGGCTGGCCGGCGGCCGCCGGGACCGCCGGCAGCAGCGGCGCGAGCGCGCGCACCGCGGTCGACTTCGCCGTCCCGCGCTCGCCGCGCACGAGCACGCCGCCGACCTCGGGCGCGACCGCGTTGACGAGCAGCGCCTCGCGCAGTGCTCGCTGGCCGACGATGGCGGAGAACGGATAGCCCGGCAGCGTCATGCCGACGCCTCCTCCAGCTCGCCCTCGAGCTCGAGGTAGCGCGCGCGGATCGCGTCGAGGCTCTCCTCCGACGGCGCCTGCCACTGCCCGCGCTCGGCGGCCTCGAGCAGCCGTTCGGCGATCGCCCGTGCCGCCCACGGGTTCGAACGCGTCATGAAGGCGCCGACGTCGTCGTCGAGCAGGTACTTGCGCGCGACGTCCTCGTACATCCAGTCCTCCGCGACGCCGGTCGTAGCGTCGTAGCCGAAGAGGTAGTCGACGGTGGCGGCGAGCTCGGCGGCGCCCTTGTAGCCGTGGCGGATCATCGACGCGATCCAGCGCGGGTTGGCGACGCGGGCGCGGAACACGCGCCGCGTCTCCTGCGCGAGCGAGCGCGAGACGACGCGCGACGGATCCGACGAGTCGCCCAGCACGGCCGCCGGCTCGACGCCGCGGATCGCCCGCACCGTCGCGACCATCCCGCCGTGGTACTCGTAGTAGTCGCCGGAGTCGAGGATGTCGTGCTCGCGGCTGTCGACGTTCTTCACGGCGACGTCGATGCGCCCGAAGCACGTGCGATGGGCGTCGCTCGCCCGGCCGCCGTCGAGGCCGCGGCCGTAGGCGTATCCGCCCCATGCCTCGTAGACCTCGGCGAGGTCGCCCTCGCCGCGCCAGTCGCGCGTGTCGAGCAGCTGTGCGAGCCCCGCCCCGTACGCGCCGGGCTTGGAGCCGAAGATGCGCGTCGTCGCCTGCCGCCACGCGGGCTGCGCGTCGAGCGCGCCGGCGAGGGCGGCGGCGTCCTCGCGGGCGTGCGCTGCGACGAAGTTCTGCTCGGCCGGCTCGTCGAGCGACGCCACGAGGGACACCGCGTCGTCGAGCAGCCGGACAAGGTGGGGGAAGGCGTCGCGGAAGAACCCGGAGATGCGGACGGTGACGTCGATGCGCGGGCGCCCGAGCTCCTCGAGCGCGATGACCTCGACACCCGTCACGCGGCGCGACTCGCGCGCCCACACCGGGCGCACGCCCAGCAGCGCGAGGATCTCGGCGGCGTCGTCGCCCTGGGTGCGCATCGCGCTCGTGCCCCAGGCGACGAGGCCGACCATCCGCGGCAGCTCGCCGTGGTCCTTCACGTGGCGGGCGAGCAGGGCGTCGGCCAGCTTGCGACCCGTCTCCCACGACAGCTGCGAGGGCAGCGCGCGCGGGTCGACGGAGTAGAAGTTGCGCCCGGTCGGCAGGACGTCGACGCGCCCGCGCGTCGGGCTGCCGCTCGGCCCGGCCGGGACGTGACGGCCGTCGAGCGCGGCGAGCACGTGGGCGAGCTCGTCCGGCGTCTGCGCGATCCGCGGCACGACGGTGTCGCAGGCGAAGCGCAGGGCGTGCTGCACGTCGGCGTCGGCGCGATCGAGCACCTCGCGCGTGACGCCCGCCACCGCGCCGCGCGACCAGCCCGTCGCCGCGAGCGCATCGAGCAGCGCGGCCTGGCGCGCCTCGAGCAGGTCCGCGCCGCGCGTGGTGGCGAGCGCGTCGTCGTCGAGCTCGAGCACCGCCGCCAGCGCCGCCCGCAGGCCCGGCACCGCGCCCGAGCCGAGGCGGAGGACCGCCCCCACGAGCCCGCGCAGCTGCTCCCCCGCCGGCGCGACGCCGAGCACGTGCAGCCCGTCCTTGACCTGGATGTCCTTGACCTCGCAGAGGTAGCCGTCGATGTGCTCGACGAGCAGGCCGAGGTCGTCGGGCCGCTCGGCCATGCCGAGGTCGGACTGCAGGTTCGCCCGTTCGATCGCATCCCAGATCTGCGCCGCGAGCCCCGGCAGCTTCGGCGGGTCGAGGATCTCCAGGCGCGCGTACTCGTCGAGCAGCGCCTCGAGCTCGGCGAGCTCGTCGTAGGCCTCGGCGCGCATCATCGGCGGCACGAGGTGGTCGACGATCACGGCGTGGGCGCGGCGCTTGGCCTGCACGCCCTCGCCGGGGTCGTTGACGATGAACGGGTAGACGAGCGGCATGTCGCCGAGCGCCGCGTCGGGCGCGCAGCCGGCCGACAGCGCGAGCATCTTGCCGGGCAGCCACTCGAGCGTCCCGTGCTTGCCGAGGTGGACGATCGCGTCGGCGCCCCACGCCGCGTCGAGGAAGCGGTAGGACGCGAGGTAGTGGTGCGTGGGCGGCAGCTCGGGGTCGTGGTAGATCCCGACCGGATCGTCGCCGTAGCCGCGCGGCGGCTGGATCGCGATCAGGACGTTGCCCAGCTCCAGGCCCGCCACGACGAACTCCTCGCCGTCGACGAACTCGTCACCGGGCGGCGGCCCCCAGCGCTCCTCGATCGCCCCGCGCAGGGTGTCGGGCAGCGTCGCGTACCAGTGCTCGTACTCGGCGACCGGGAACCGCAGCGTCGCCTCCGCGAGCTGCTCGCCGGTGACGAACTCCGGGTCGTGGCCGCCGCCGGCGATCAGCGCGTGCATGAGCGCGTCGCCGGGGTTCCTCACCGTTCCGTTTCCGGATCCCCCTACCTTGGTGGTCGTACGGATGCTCGACGGCGTAGCCGGCGCCGTGCAGCGCGCCGAGCAGCCCGAGCGCGCTGGCCGGCGTGTCGAGCCCCACGGCCATGCCGACACGCGCGTGCTTGGTCGGAAAGCTCGTGAGCAGGATCGCGATCCGCTTGCTCGCGTTCGGCGTGGCGCGCAGCCGCGCGTGGCGCACCGCCAGCCGCGCGACGCGGGCGCAGCGCTCGGGGTCGGCGACGTAGCGCGCGATCGGCGCGCCGACGTTCCAATCGCTCGCGTCGCCGCGCTCCTTGAACGAGACGATGCCGCCGAGCAGGCGCCCGTCGAACTCCGGGATCGCGACCTGGGTGGCGGCGTCGAGCGGTGTCAGCCCGCTGGCGCTCGCCTCCCACGCCGCCCGCGTGCATGTCGCGCAGACCGCCTGCAGGACCGGCACGTCGAGCGCCTCGAGCGCGCGCGCGTCCCAGCGCTCGTCGGCGTCGCCGGCGTGCGAGCCGCCGGTGGCGAGCATCGTCACGAGCAGCGCGTCGACGTGGCCGTCGAGCAGCGCGAGCGCGGGCACATCTCCGTCGCCGTCGCGGCGCAGGGTCGTCGACCACACCGCGAGCGCGTTCGCGCCGGCGGCCTCGAGCTGGGCCGCGAGCTCGTCGACCCAGGCGGCGTTGCCGGTGATCCGGTGCGAGCGGTAGAAGCAGATGCCGACGGTGGGCCGCGCCGGGTCGAGCGCCGCCAGCGCCTGCTCGATCGCCACGTCACCCCGGCCGGGGACGTAGACGCCGAGGTCGGGCACCTCGTGCGGCGGCGCGAAGCCGTGTCCCTCGAGCAGGAACGTGTCGGCGAGGAAGCGCAGCAGCTGCTCGACGTTGTCGACGTCGCCGTGGCGCAGGTACTCGCCGGCCTGCGCGACCGCGCCGGCCGGCACGAGCGAGAGGTTCGTCATCTCGGCGTCGGGCTCGAGCTCGCCGCCCAGCGCGAGCAGGGCGATGCCGCGCTCGCGGCAGCGCTCGCGCAGCAGGTCGAAGCCCTCCGGCCAGCCGCGCCGGCCGCCGAGGATGCGACACAGCACGACCCGCGCCCCGTCGAGCAGGTCCTCGACGAACGCGGCCTGGTCGATCGTGCCGGCCGGGTTCGCGCAGCGCACGGCGGGGAAGTCGTCGCCGAGACGCTGCACCGCCGCGGCGGCGGCGAGGATCTCGGTGTCGGCGGTCGTGACGAAGCGCAGCATCAGGCGAGGACCCCCGGCATGGCATGGATGGAGGGCAGGTCGGTGGGCGCGCCGTCGCGCAGGAGCGCCAGCACGGCGGCCGTGTCGAGGTGGCGCTCGACCAGGTCGCCGAGCACGTCGAGACGCCGCTCGCGCGCCGCGGCGAACGAGCCGGTGCCGGGGACGAACGTGCGACCGCGCGCGGCGGCGACCGTGCGCAGCAGCGCGCGCCGCAGCCCGTCGTCCTCGAAGGCGCCGTGCCAGGAGGTGCCGAACGTGTGGTCGACGCGGCAGCCGTCGGGCTCGGCGTCGTCGGCGACGAAGAGCGGATCGCCCCCGTGGCGGGCGACGCGGCCGTGGCGGATCTCGTAGCCGGTCGTCGTGCGCGCGCCGCCGAGCGACAGGCAGCCGCCCGCGCGGCGGCGCAGCACCTTGGACCGCTCGAACACCGTGCGCACGGGCAGCAGGCCGAGCCCGTCGACGGCGCCGCGCGCTCGCGCCTCCACGCCCGCGTCGTCGATCCGCTCGCCGAGCATCTGGTAGCCGCCGCAGATGCCGAGGATCGGCGCCCCCGCGGCCGCCCGCGCCCGCAGGGCAACGTCCAGCTCCGCCGTACGCAGCCGCGCGAGGTCCTCGAGCGTCGCCTTCGTCCCGGGCAGCACCACGAGGTCGGCGCGCTCGACGTCCGCCGGCGAGCGGGTGAAGCGCACGCGGACGCCGGGCTCGGCGCCGAGCGCGTCGACATCGGTGAAGTTGCTCATCCAGCGCAACCGCACGACCGCCACGTCGAGCGTGTCGCCGCCGGCCTGCGCCGGCACCTCGGGCGCGCGCGCCTCCAGCGCGAGCGAGTCCTCGCCGTCCATCCAGAGGTCCTCGGCGAACGGCAGGACACCGAGCACGGGGCGGCCCGTCCGCGCATGCAGGTCGCCGAGCCCCGGCGCGAGGATCGACGCGTCGCCGCGGAACTTGTTGATCACGAAGCCGGCGACGAGCGCCTGGTCGGCCGGCTCGAGCAGGGCGAGCGTGCCGAACAGCGACGCGAAGACGCCGCCGCGGTCGATGTCGCCGACCACGAGCACCGGCAGGCCGGCGGCGCGCGCGAGCCCCATGTTCGTGATGTCGCCCGCGCGCAGGTTGATCTCCGCGGGCGATCCCGCGCCCTCGCAGATGACGACGTCGTAGCGCGCGCGCAGGTCGGCGAGCGCGTCCGCCACGACCGGCCGCAGCTGCTCCTTCAGCGACTGATACGAGCGCGCGTCGGCGTCGGCGTACGGCTCGCCCATGACGATGACCTGGCTGTGGCGCTCGCCCGACGGCTTGATCAGCACCGGGTTCATCGCCGCCTCGGGCTCGATGCCGGCCGCGGCCGCCTGCACCGCCTGCGCGCGGCCGATCTCCGCGCCGCCGGGCGTCACGACGGAGTTCAGCGCCATGTTCTGTGCCTTGAACGGCGCCACCGAGACGCCGCGGCGCGCGAGCCAGCGACACAGCCCCGCGGTCACCACCGACTTGCCGGCGTCCGAGTGCGTCCCGCAGACGAGCAGCGCGCCGCTCATCGCCGCCGCCCGGCGATCACGGCCGCGACCAGCGTGGCGACGGCCAGTGCGGCGGCGCCGACGCGGCGCGAGAGCGCGTTGGCGCCCGCGATGTCGTGTGCCGCGGGCGCGCGGCCGTCGCCCAGCGAGGGGCGCTGCTCGACGCGACCGCCGTAGGCGAGCGGACCACCCAGACGCAGGTCCAGGGCGCCGGCGAAGGCCGCCTCCATGCGGCCGGCGTTCGGGCTTGGATGCGCAGCGCCATCGCGCCGCAGGACGCGCAGCGCGCGCCGCGGCGCGGCCGCGCAGAGCACGGTGAGGCCGGCGCCGGCGCGCGCGGCGGGCCAGCCGAGGGCGTCGTCGAGGCGAGCCGAGGCCCAGCCGAAGTCCTCGTAGCGCGGCGTGCGGTGGCCGACCATCGCGTCGAGCGTGTTCGCAGCGCGGTACGCCGCCACGCCGGCCGGGCCGCCGACGGCGCCCCAGAGCAGCGTGCCGACGACCGCGTCGCTCGTGTTCTCGGCGACCGACTCGACGACGGCCCGCGCGACCCCCGCCGCGTCGAGCGAGCCCGCGTCGCGGCCGGCCAGCGTGGGCAGCGCGAGGCGCGCCCCGGCGACGTCGTCGCGCTCCAGGCGGGCCGCGATGCTCGAGGCTTCGCGGCGCAGCGAGCGACCGCCGAGCGCGGTCCAGGTCAGCAGCGCGAGCGCCGCGCGCCGCCCCAGCAGCCGCGTCAGCCCGTGGCCGGCGAGCGCCGCGCCGCCGACGAGCACCACGGTGAAGAGCGCGCCGCGCGCCCGGCTCGGGCCGTACACCAGGCGCTCGAGGGCCAGCGCCACGCGCCCGAACGCCGCCACCGGGTGCCCGCGCCGCGGGTCGCCGAACGCGAGGTCGGCGCCGTAGCCGAGCGCGAGGCCGGCCGCGCGGAACGTGGTTCGGCCTTCGGTCATCGCAAGCTGTGACCTTCGGACGACGTCACGGGCGCGTTGACGCACGTCACGGTCCAGCGGCCGTCGTGGGCGTGCAGCTCGGTCAGCGCCAGCGGCGCGACGTCGATGCGCCAGAAGGCCTCGGGCGGCGCGGCCAGGGCATGCACCACGGCCGCCTTCACCACGCCGGCGTGGGTCACGGCGATCGTGCGGCCGTCGAGCGCGGCCTGGGCGTCGAGCCAGCCGCCGACGCGCCCGAGCATCGCGCGCAGCGACTCGCCGCCGTGCGGGCAGGCGGCCGGATCGGACATCCAGGCGCCGGAGCTGCCGGGATCCGCGTCGTGCACCTCGGCCAGCGTCCGTCCCGACCACGTCCCGAAGTCGCACTCGCTCAGCCGCGGGTCGACCGTGGCCTGCAGGCCCGCGGCGGCCGCGGTCTCGCGCGCCCGCAGCGCCGGGCTGCTCGAGCGCGTCCCCGCGCCCGAGCCGGCCGGCCAGGGTGGCGGCCGCGGCGCGGCCCGCATCGTCGAGCGGCTCGTCGACCGGGAACGCCGCGCGGCGCACGGCGTCCGTCGAGGCGTGGCGGATGAGCAGCAGGCGCCTCACCGCCGCAGCGGCGTGTCGAATGACGCACGCCGGGCGGCCCGGATCCGACACAGCGGCGTCATGCGTGCGCCACCGTCCGCTGCGCCGCGCGTGACGCCGCGATCCCGTAGCCGATGCCGACCGCCGCCCACAGCACGGCCTGCGTGCCGAGCGAGCTGAGCCGGAACTCCCAGATGAGCGGCGCCGGGAACCCCGCCGGCACCTCCTGCACGCCGGGCAGCGCCAGCGCCAGCCCGCCGGCGACGGCGATGAACGTCCCGGCGCCGGCGAGCGGCCGAGCCCATGGCGGCGCGTCCGGTCGCAGCGACCACATCACGCGCGCGGCCGCGAACATCGCCAGCGCCGAGCCGATCAGCAGGATCACGTAGAACGCCGTGCGGTCGCCGATCGTCTCCGGGTCCCCGACGGCGGGCGGATTGGGCGGGTACTTCACAAACGGCACGAGCACGATCGCGACGAAGATCGCGCCCGCCAGCCGCGTCGCGAGCTCCCAGTCGCTGCGGTGCGTGCCGCGTCCGCGGAGGGCGGCGAACGCGATCGCGAACAGCCCGCCCGCCGCGATGCCGTACAGCGCCGTCGCCAGGAACAGGCCGCCACGCTGCTCGGCCCGGCCGACGACCCAGTCGCTCACGTGCGCCAGCGGCAGCGTCAGGCTCGCGTGCGCCGAGGCGGCGTTCTCGATGTCGATCGCGTCCTGCACGCGCGGCTCGCCGAAGACGAACGCGAACACGCCGGCCAGCAGGCCCGCGATCGCGCCGACGACGAGGCCCCGGCGAACCAGGGTCCAGACCACGGTGTCTCGCCGGGACCTAGTGGCAGGGCACGCCGAGCAGATGGCGCCCGTCGTGCATCAGCTCGTGCAGGAACGTCCCGCTCTGCGAGAGGACGCCCTGGTCGTACTGCACGAGGTAGATCGTGAGGACGAAGAGCGCGCCGAGCAGGAGGGCCGGCAGGAGCTCACGGAGGGGAAACGGCTGGACGTCGACGGTCTGCATGGACTGCCTCCTCGGGATGATGCGTCCCTCATGGAAGGTGCCGCGGCGGACGAGTTCCTGACTCGCGGAGTGAGACCTCACCCCGTCACAGTGGCGCTACCGTCCCGGAATCGCACCGGGTTCCTCGCGCCGCCACGCTGACGCCTGGACCCTAACCGATCGACCCGGGTCCACGCACGCGGGGCGGGCACTGAAACGCGCGTCAACCGTCCAAGCGGACTACCGTGTCGCCGCGCATGAGCGATACGACCCGTCTGCCGAGGCCGGCGACGCCCGCGGGCCACGATTCCTCCCGCGCCGCCCAGCGCGCGGCCGATCCGCGCGGCTGGCGCTACGACGACGATGCGCTCGAGACGGTCCATCGCGTGATCGCCGAGCGCCGCGACATCCGCCGCTTCCGGCCCGACCCGGTGCCGGTCGACGTCGTCGAGCGCGTGCTCGCAGCCGCCCACCGCGCACCCTCGGTCGGGCTCATGCAGCCCTGGCGGCTGATCGTCGTGCGCGCGCTCGCGCCGCGGATCGCCATCCGCGACGTCGCCGCCCGCGAGCGCCTGCGCCAGGCCGGCCGCTTCGACGAGCGAGCGCGGGCGTTCCTGGACCAGAAGGTCGAGGGCATCGTCGAGGCTCCGATGGGGATCTGCGTCTGCTGCGACCACGGCGAGCCCGGCGCCGAGATCCTCGGGCGAGGCACGATCCCGCAGACCGACGTCTACAGCACCGCCTGCGCGATCCAGAACCTCTGGCTCGCCGCGCGCGCCGAGGGCCTCGGCGTCGGCTGGGTGAGCTTCTACCGCCTCGCCGATCTGCGGACGATCCTCGGCATCCCGGCGCGTGTGGACCCGATCGCCTACCTCTGCGTCGGCTGGCCCGACGAGCGCCCGGTGCGCCCGGGCCTGGAGTCCAGCGGCTGGGCGCAGCGGATCGATCTCGAGCGCGTCGTGATGCAGGAGCGCTGGCAGGAGCCGGAGGGCGAGGTCGCCCAGAGCGCCGCGCGAGCGGGCGCCCCCCGTGCACCCGATCGCGCCGCCGCGATCGGTGCCCGCGACCGCTCCGACACGCTCGTCAAGCCCGGCGGCAGCCTCGGCGTGCTCGAGCCGCTGATCGAGCGCTGGGCCGCCGCCGCGGGCGCGCCGCCTCCGGCGCGGCTGCACGCCGGCGTGCTGATCTGCGCCGCCGACCACGGCCACACGACGCACGGCACGAGCCTCTTCGGCAGCGAGGTCTCCGCCCAGGTCGCGGCGGCGGCGGCGCGCGGCGAGAGCGCCGCCGGCGTCCTCGCCCGCGACGGCGGCCACACGCTGGTCGTCGCCGACATCGGCCTGCGCGGAGCGACCCCCGCCGCCGTGCTCGACCGCAAGGTCGCCCACGGCAGCGGCGACATGGCGTCCGGCAGGGCGCTCACCGGCGACCAGACGGCGGCGGCGCTCGCCGCCGGCCGCGCGCTGGCCGCGCAGGCGGCCGCCGACGGCGCCGATTGCCTCGTCCTCGGGGAGATCGGCATGGGCAACACCGCGACGACCGCCGCGCTCGCATCGCTGCTGACCGGCGCCCCCGCGAGCGTCACCGTCGGCCGCGGCACCGGCCTCGACGCGGCGGCGCTGGAGCGAAAGCGCGCGCTCGTCGCGCAGACCGTCGCGCGGCACGCCGGCGCCGCGACGACTCCCGAAGCGATGCTCGCGGCCACCGGCGGCCTCGAGCTCGCCGCGCTCGCCGGCGCCGTCCTCGAGGCGTGGGAGCGGCGGCTGCCGGTCATCCTCGACGGCTACGCGACCGCCGTCGCCGCGCTGGCCGCCACGCGCATCGAGGCCGCCGCCGGCGCGGGCGTGTTCGCCAGCCACCTCTCCGCCGAGCCCGGCCACGCGCTGGTGCTCGTCGAACTCGGCCTCGAGCCGCTGCTGGACCTGCGGATGCGCCTCGGAGAGGCGTCCGGCGCGCTCGTCGCGCTGGCGCTGATCGAGCGCGCGGGCCTGCTGCATGCCCGGATGGCGACGTTCGCCGAGGCCGGCGTCGACGCCCGCAGCGATCCGGGATGAGCGTCCTCGACGAGGCGCGCGCGGCCGTCGGCCTGCTGACGATCGTCCCCGGTCGGAACCCGGCCGCTGCCCGGCGATGCGCAGCGCGGCGCGGCGCTCTGGCTGCCGCTCGTCGGTGGGCTGATCGGCGTCGTGTCCGCCGCCGCCTACGCGCTGGGCGAGACGCTGATCGGCGGCTTCTACGGCGCCGCGCTGGCGCTGGCCACGGCGGCGATCGTGACCGGCGGGCTGCACCACGACGGCCTCGCCGACACGGCCGACGGGCTCGGCGTGCGCGGCGACCGCACCCGCCGCCTCGCCGTCATGCGCGACCCCGGGATCGGCGCCTACGGCGCGCTCGCGCTCGTCGCCTACGCGCTGCTGTGCACCGGCGCGCTCGCCCAGCTCACGGCGCCCGACGCGGCCGCGCGCGATCGTCTGCGGGCACGTCCTCGGGCGCTGGGCCGCGCTCGCGCAGCTCGCGCTCGTCGCGCCCGCGCGCGAGGACGGCCTCGGCGCGGCCTTCACGGCGACGACGCCCGCCCTCGCGATCGGCTCGGCCACCGCCGTCGCGGTCACGATCGTGGCCGCGGGCGTCCTCGCCGCGCTCGCCGCGCTCGCCGCCGCCGCGCTCGCCGCCGCCGTCGCCGCGCTCGCCGCCCGCCGGCTCGTCGGCGGCCGCACCGGCGACACGCTCGGCGCCGCCGTCCTCGTCACCGAGGTCGCTCGTGCTCTCCACGCTCGCGGCCTACTGGCTCGCGTAGCTCGGCGAGTCGCTCAGAAGCCGAAGTTCGGCAGCTCGTCGCGGCGGCTGCGACCGTCGTCGAACTCGCCACCGCGAACGTCCGGCAACGAGGTCCACCGCGGTCTCGGCGCCGAGCGTACGCCGGCGTTCAGTAGTACGGGCAGCCGCACCACAAGTCTCGTGGCACCTACCTGTTTGCGGAGCCTCGGCCGCGCGACAGTGCACGAGCCATGACGACCGCGCTGCGCTCCCTCCCGACCCACCACCCGATCCTCTGGTTCGAGGATCCCGCCGCCGCCGACCCCGCCCGCACCGGCGGCAAGGCCGCGGCGCTCGCCAGCCTCGCCGGCCACCACCGCGTGCCCGACGGCTTCGTCGTCGCGGGCACGCCCGCCGCCGAGACCATCGAGGCCGCCTACGCCGAGCTCGGAGATCGCGCCGGCGAGGACGAGCCGCTCGTCGCGGTGCGCTCCTCGGCCACCGACGAGGACGGCCTCCAGAGCTCCTTCGCCGGCCAGCACGACACGATCCTCGGCGTCCGCGGCCGCGACGAGCTGCTCGACGCGATCGCCGCCTGCCGTGACTCCGCTCACACCGAGCGCGCGCTGAGCTATCGCCGCGCCAACGGCCTCGCCCGCCCGAAGGCGCCGCTGCCGGTGCTCGTCCAGCTGCTCGTGCCGGCCGACGCGGCCGCGGTCGTGTTCAGCGTCGACCCCGTCGACCCGCGCGGCGGCGTGCTCGTCAACGCGGCCTTCGGCCTCGGCGAGAGCATCGTCGGCGGGACCGTGACGCCGGACGAGTGGGCGCTGGCCCGCCCGTCGCTGCTCGTCACGCGGCGCACGATCGCCGACAAGCGCCGGATGACCGTCCGCGCGCCGGGCGGCAGCCGCGAGGTCGACGTGCCCGCCCCGCTGCGCCGGATGGCCTCGATCAGCGACGAGCAGGCGCAGGACGCGGCCGGCCTCGCGCTGCGCCTCGAGGACGAGCTCGGCTTCCCGGTCGACCTCGAGCTGGCCTGGACCGGCAACGACCTTCATCTCCTGCAGTGCCGACCGATCACGACCCTTGCCCAGGAGGCAGCATGACCCCGCAGACGACGAGCAGCCCGACCGCCCCCTTCGCATTGGCCGCGGCCGACGAGGCACTGTTCTGGCAGCACGACGCGATGCACTTCCCCGACCCGCTCGCGCCGATGGAGGCCGCGATGCTCGAGCGCACGCTCGGCCAGGGCTTCGGCTACGGCGCCCGCGCGTACGACGCGCCGATCGAGCGCGTCGAGATCCGCACGATCGAGGGCTACCAGTACCAGTCGATGGTCCCGATGATCGGGACGCCCGACGCGATGGCCGCACAGGGCGCGCTCGCCGAGGCCGCCATCCGCTCCGCGCTCGGCCGTCTCGACGCGCTGTGGAGCGACGAGGTGCTGCCGGAGATCCGCGCGCACCTCGGCTTCTGGGACTCCTTCGACCTCGAGGGCGCCACGCGCGCCGCGCTCACCGCCCACGTCGCCGAGACGTGGGTGCGCCTGCGCCGCGTGTGGGAGCTGCACTTCGTGACGGTCCTGCCGGTCTACCTCGCGATCAGCGAGTTCGACGAGATGTACCGCGGCCTGTTCGCCGACGCCGGCCCGCTGGACTCCTACCGCCTGACCGAGGGCCTGCCGAACATGACCGTCGAGGTCGGCCAGGAGCTCTGGCAGCTGAGCCGCCGCGCGATCGCCAGCGACGACGTCCGCGATGCGATCGTGTCACATGACTCGGCCGAGGTCCCCGCCGCGCTCTACGCGACGGCCGCCGGCCGCGCGTTCCTCGCCGATCTCGAGGCCTACGTCGACCGCTACGGCCGCCGCGCCGACAAGTGGACGCTCCTGGCGGCGAGCTGGACCGAGGATCCGACGCCTGTCATCGACAGCCTGCGCGACTTCGTGCGCCGGCCCGCGAGCGACGCGCCGGCCGTGACGACGCAGGCCGCGGCCGATGGGCGCGAGCGGGCGATCGCCGCGGCGCGCGAGGCGCTGCGCGACTATCCGGCGCAGATCGTCGGGCAGTTCGAGGGCATGCTCGCCGCGGCGCAGGCGGGGGTGGTCATCTCCGAGGACCACAACTTCTGGATCGACAACATGTCGATCCACCACCTGCGCGCCGTGCTGCTCGAGGCCGGCCGCCGCCTCGTCGACGACGGTGCGATCGTCACCGTCGAGGACGTGCTCATGCTGTCGCCCGAGGAGCTGCAGGCGACGCTCGCGCAGCCGGGCGAGGACCTGCGGCCGGTCGTCGCAGAGCGCGCGGCCGAGATGGAGCGCCGGCGCGCGCTCGTGCCCCCGCCCGTGCTGGGCGCGATCCCGACCGAGCCGCCGCCCGACGATCCGTTCACCCGCCTGGCGATGAAGTTCAACGGGACGCCGCCGGCGCCCGCCGCCGAGGGCGAGCTGCGCGGCTCGCCCGGATCCGCCGGCACCGTCCGCGGCCGCGCGCGCGTCATCCACTCGATCTCGGAGGCCGGGCGCCTCGAGCCCGGCGACATCCTCGTCGCCGAGACGACCGCCCCGCCGTGGACGCCGCTGTTCGCCATCGTCGGCGCCGTCGTGACCGACACCGGGGGCGTCCTGAGCCACTGCGCCGTCGTCGCCCGCGAGTACGGCATCCCGGCCGTCGTCGGGACCGGGATCGGCTCGGCGGTCATCACCGACGGCCAGATGCTGGAGGTCGACGGCGATGCGGGCATCGTCCGCTTCGTCTAGTCACGCGGTCCTCGCGGCGGTGGCGCTGAGCGCGACCCTGCTCCCGCTGAACTCCACGATGCTGGCCGTCGCCCTCCCCGACATCGCGTCGGGAACGGGCGGCGGCGTGGCGGCGTCCAGCTGGCTCGTGACGTCCTACGTCGTCGCGATGGCGGCCCTGGGTCCGTTCGCGGGCCGTCTCGGCGACCGCCACGGCCGCCGCCGCGTGCTGCTCTGGGGCCTGGCGGCGTTCGCGCTCGCCTCGGCCGCCGCCGGCGCCGCTGCCTCGCTGGGCCTGCTGATCGCCGCCCGCCTGGGCCAGGCGATCGCCGGCTCGCTCGTCTTCCCCAACGCGATCGCGCTGCTGCGCGACGCGCTGCCCGAGGGTCACCGGGCGCGCGGCTTCGGGCTGCTCGGCTCGGCGGTCGGCGCCGCCGCCGCCATCGGTCCGGCGCTCGGCGGCGCGCTCGTCGGCGCGTGGGGCTGGCGCGCGATCTTCCTCGTCAACGTCCCGGTGGTCGCTGCGGCCGTCGTCCTGACGCTGCGCTCGCTGCCGGCCGGGGCGCCGCCGGCGGCGGCGGCCCCGGCGGCCGGCGATCGCACGCAGGCGCGCCGGGACTGGGCGCAGCCGCTGCGCATCCCGATCTTCGGCGCGGCCAGCGGCGCCGTGGCCCTGAGCAACCTCGCCATGTACGGCACGCTGCTCGCCGTGCCCGTCGTGCTCGCCGGGCGGCCGGGCTGGTCAGCCGCGGACGCCGGCCTCGCGCTCGCGCTGCTGTCGGTCGCGATGATCGCCTTCGCCCCGATCGGCGGGCGCGTCGCCGACCGCCGCGGGCACCGCCTCCCCGCCGCCGGCGGGCTTGCGCTGCTGACCGTCTGCACCGCGCTGCTGGCGGCCATGGGCGCCACGCCGTCCGCCGCCGGCCTGGCGGGCGCGCTGCTGCTCGGCGGCGTCGGTCTCGGCCTGGCGAACGCGGCGGTGCAGACCGCGGCGATCGAGGCCGTCGCGCCGCGCCACGCGGGCGTCGCCGCCGGGCTCTTCTCGACGGCGCGCTACGGCGGGAGCATCGTCGCGGCGCTGCTGCTCGCCACGCTGCTCGGCGGCGGCAGCGAGCACGCGCAGGCGTTCTTCGCGATCGCCGCGCTGAGCGCCGGCGGCTCGATGCTGCTCGCATTGCGGCTCGGTGGGGCATCCTCTGAGGCGACATGGCCGCGGGACGCACAGCCGGCGACACAGCGCGCGTAAGCCACCCGCTCTTCGCGCGCCTCTACGCGCGGTGCAGCGAGCGCGAGTCGACCGAGCAGGTCGGGCAGCGCCGCGAGACGCTCGCCGGCCTGCGCGGCCGCGTGATCGAGGTCGGCGCCGGCAACGGGCGCAACTTCGGCTTCTATCCGCCCGAGGTGGACGAGGTCGTCGCCGTCGAGCCCGAGCCGCACCTGCGCGCGCTCGCGCGGCGCGCCGCGGCCGCTCCCGCGAGCCGCGGCAGGATCCGCGTCTGCGACGGCGTCGCGGACGCGCTGGCGTTCGAGGACGCGGACTTCGACGCCGCTGTCGCGTGCCTCGTCCTGTGCACCGTGCCCGACCAGCCCGCCGCCCTCGCCGAGCTGCGCCGCGTCCTGCGCCCGGGCGGGGAGCTGCGCTTCCTCGAGCACGTGCACGCCGAGCGCCAGCCGCTGCGCGCCGTCCAGTCGCTCGCCGACGCGAGCAGGCTCTGGCCGCGGCTGGCGGGCGGCTGCCATGCCGCGCGCGACACGCTGCGCGCGATCGAGGCCGCCGGCTTCACCGTCACCGGCCTGCGCCGCTTCGACTTCTCGCCCGGCCCGCCGCTGCCCGCCGTGCCGCACATCCTCGGCCGCGCGACCCCCGGCATGGGAGGATCGGCACAGGACCCGCGATGACCGACGAACCACCGACCTACGAGGAGGGCGACCGCGTCGCCCTCATGCGCAGCGCGCCGATCACGGGCGACATCCAGATCATCGAGGCGATCGTGCTCGGGATGGTCGACGAGTACCAGGTCGTCGTGCGCTTTCCCGGCGGCACCGAGCTCACGCTGCCGGTCGGCGAGGTGACGCGGATGCCGCCGCGCGGGTCGTAGCCGGCGGGACGCTCAACGTCGTACTACCTGTAGTCAGCCGCCCAGCGCCCAGCATCTTCACCGGCGTGTCGAGCGGTCCTCGAGCTGCCCGATCCGGCACGACGGCGGCGAGCCGCGCGAGCATCGGCGCCTCGCCGATGCCCGGGCCGTGTCCTCAGCTGCTGTCGCGGCTGACGAGCTTGATGAACGTGCTCGGCTCACCGTCGGCCTTGCGCTCCTGCAGGATCGCCGCAAGCCCCTGCTCGTCGAACTTCTCGAACCACGCATCCCACTCCATGGGCTCGAGCGACTCCTCACCCGCGCCACCCGGCAGGTCGATGCGAAGGATGCCCGGATCGTCTCCGCCGCCGGTGCCCTTCACCCTGGCAGGGCGTCCACCACGCTCCTGCACCCAGCGCCTGATCTCGTCGTGATCGGTCGTCTTCGTCGATTGGCTGGTCGCCATGACGCCTCCTTCGGTCGTGTCGACCGACGGGTACCCACGACCCGCCTCGCCGTCGCGCCAATCGCCGGCGCCGCGAAACCCGGTGTACCGCGGCTGGCGGTTCACAGGGATTCGCAGGGCCTGCGTTGGCAACGTGTCGGATCTGCTCGCTGCCGTCCTGCCTATCGGGGCGCCGAGATTTGAACTCGGGACCTCACCGACCCGAACGGTGCGCGCTACCAGGCTGCGCCACGCCCCGATGCCAGGCGATTATCTCACGACGACCCGGCGACCGCCCGGTAGTACCGGACGGCGAGACCCGTGATGAGCGTCTGCAGAGCGGTCTCCAGGGAGACGCCCTCCGTGTGAGCGTAGCGCTCGGCGCCCGCGTCCTCGATCCGCTGGGCCTGCGCGACCACGTCGTCCATGAGGTCGGGATGGCGATCTGCGAAGTACGCGCCCAGCGCGTAGAGGGCGGTGTCGGTGAACGGCTCGAGCTCGCCGCCGCCGGATTCAGCCGCCAAGGCTGGGCGGTGCGGCGGTCGGGCCTGCGAGGCTCTCGGAGGCGCGCGGCTTCGCGAGGCCCTTGCCGCGCCCGTTCGGCGGCGATCCGTGCGGCTCGGCCGCAGGGGCCGGACGGTTGGCGTCCGCGACGTCGTGGCCGGGCGCATCCGCGCTACGTCCCGGTCCGACGAGCTCGGCGGGGACGTCGGGCGCCGCGATCGGAGCGTCGGCGGCGGCCGGCGTGTCGCCGCCCTTGACCTTGTCGGGCCCCTTGAGCTTGTCGGCGCCCGGGACCCGGTCGGCGCCCACCTTCGGCACGACCGCATCCGCCGCGGGCGCGGCGGCGCGGGAGGGCACGATCGGCCTCGTCGCGCCGCCGAGTTTCGAGCTTGCGCCCGCGGAAGCGTCGTCGCCCCCGCCGGCCGGGCGCTGGCGCCCGCGCGCCGTCTCGCCGACGGCGCCGGTCACGGGCGCCAGCGTGGTGTCCGCCGAGCCATCGACCGTCAGCGGCGAAGCCGCGCCACCGGGGAGCGGACCATGCGGATCGGCGGCAGTGCTCGCGCCCGATGGCGGATCCGCGCCGCCCGTCGCCAACGGTCCTGCCGCGCCCGGCTCCCCAGCGGCCGGGGACTCGTCGTCGGCCGATGCCGGCGCCGCGCCGCCCTGGCCCGTGCCCGCGCCGGCCGCTTCGGCCCCCTGCGCAAGGCCGGGCGCGCCGCCGTGGGGCGAGCACGGCCGCCCCGGCTCCGGCGGCTGCCGCCTTCGCCGCCGGTGCCGCGGAGGCCGTGCCATGGTGCTCGATCGCCGAGCCGCCGACGCCGGCGAGCGCGACGGTGGCGGCCGTCGCCGCGGCCTTCGCCCAGGTCGAGACCGCACCCGGATCCAGCGAGCCGGCGAGGTGCGCAGACCACTGCACGGCGGGCCGGGCGGCCTGCTGACCCAACATCTGGGTGGCCTCCTCGCTGCCTCCCAGGCGCCGGCGCAGGAAGGCCGGCAGCGGCAGGAACGCGGCGACGCGCGCGGCGACGGAAGGACGGCGGAGCAGGTCGAGGTCGGCGCCTGCGAGGTGCGCGTAGCGCCGGCAGGGCTGGCAGTGCGCGAGGTGGCGCGCGACGCGGCGCTGATCGCGCAGGCCGGCCGCGCGCTCACTGCTGTCGTCGACGATCGCCTGCACGCGCAGGCAGCGCTTGCCGCTGACGAGCTCCTCGTACTCCTCGCCCAGTCGCTTGCGAGCGCGAAACAGCGTGCTCTCCACGGCCGGCCGGCTCATCCCGAGGCGATCGCCGATCTCCCGGTACGACAGCCCTTCGAACTCGCGCATGACGAGGATCTCGTGATGCACGGGCGAGAGCCCGCCGAAGGCGCCGCGCAGGTTGTCGAAGGCGACCTTGCCCTCGACGGCGGCGTCGGGCGTCGCGCCGGGCGCCGCCAGGCGGCCCTGGTCGGCGGCGCCGATCTGGTCGTCGGCGTCGAAGGAGACCTCGGTCGTGTTGCGCCCGCGCCGGTAGGCGTCGATGCACTTGTTCTTGGCGATCTCGTAGATCCACGGCCGGAAGAGGATCTCGCGCTCGTCGCCGGTGCGCAGACGCCGCAGCGCCGCCATGAAGACCTCTTGGGTGATGTCCTCGGCGCGTCCGTGATCGCGCACCATCCCGCCGACATACGCCGCGATCCGGGGCTGATAGCGCAGGAAGAGCGCCTCGAACGCGCGATCGTCGCCGGCGCGCACCGCGGCGACGAGGTCGAGGTCGTCCAGCTCTCGATCGTCCGGGCCGGCGGCGACAGCCAAGGCAGACATGATCTCCCTATCCCTCCAGTGGAACTGATGCCTGCACGGACCGGCTTCCGAGCCAGAGCTCCCCCAACAGCCGCTCAACTGTAGCGTTCGGCGGGGTGCTCGACAACATCCTGGGATACCTCGATGAGTTGCTCTCGCCCGCGTCGTTTCAGGACTACGGGCCCAACGGTCTGCAGGTACCCGGTCCGAAGGAAATACGCACGGTCGTCACCGGCGTGTCCGCCGGAAGCGACCTGTTCGAACGGGCGGCGGGCCTCGGCGCCGACCTCGTGATCGTCCACCACGGGCTGTTCTGGAACGGCGCTCCGCTGGCGCTGTCGCCCGCCGCGAAGGCCCGCCTGCAGCTGCTCTTTGACCACGACATGGCGCTCGCGGCCTACCACCTGCCCCTGGACGGCCACGCCGAGGTCGGCAACAACGCGCTGCTCGCCGCCGGTCTGGGCTGTGAGACGCACGAGCCATTCGCCGTCCACCGCGGCGCGGCCATCGGCGTCGCCGGCCGCTTCGCGGGCGGCGGGGTGGCGGTGGGCGAGCTCGTCGAGCGCGTGGAGCGGCTGACCGGGCGTGCGCCGCTCGCGTTTCTCGCCGGGCCCGAGCGCGTGCGCCGCGTCGGCATCGTCTCCGGATCGGGCTCGGACTTCCTCGCCGAGTCGATCGCCGCCGGTCACGACGCGTTCCTGACGGGGGAGCCGACGGAGCGCGTGATGAACCACGCGCGCGAGGAGGGCATCCACTTCATCGCCGCCGGGCACTACGCCACCGAGACGTTCGGGGTGCGCCGCCTCGGCGATCTGCTCGCCGAGCGCTTCGGAATTCGCCACGAGTTCGTCGATGTTCCGAACCCGATCTGACAATTCTCGTTGAGCCCGTCCACCCGGGGTGGTACAAGACATGGGTGCTCTAAACCACATCAGGAGGGTCTCTGCCGATGCCCAATCACCTCACCCCGACGGAACTCGCGCGCGAATCAGGACTTGACCGCCGCGACGTGATCTCCAAGTGCATGGAGTTGGGGGTACCGATCTTCCAGGGCAGAATCGACAAGTCGCTCTTCCTCACAAGCCTCGACGCCGAGCACCGCGAGCGCGAGCCGGCCAAGCTCTAGCCGCTCGCCACACGATCTTTCCTCCTGCGCCCGCGACCCCGCGGGCGCAGGTCGTTTCAGCCCCGCTGGCTCTGATCGCCGGACTGGCGCAGCAGCGCGCCGGTCGTCTGCTCGAGGATCTTGCGCCACGCGCGCGTGCGGCCCTGCTCGGCCTCGAAGTGCTTCATGACGTTGCGCACGCGGGTCGCCGAGATCTGGATGCCATGGCGCTTGCAGATCTCCCGGAAGCGCGGGTAGCCGAACGCGAGCTGCGTCGTGACCGACTGAAAGCCGTGGCGCGCGACCTCGACGCGTGACGTGTAGTTCATGATCGGCGTCTGGAACATGAGCTCGTCGTCCGGCTCGGGCTCGATGAGGATGATGTCCACCCCGGGATAGCGCTGCTCCCACTGGCGCGCCATCTCGTGCAGGCGCTGGTAGGCGACCATCTTGAAGGCCTGGTAGCCGATCTGCGGAAAGCCCATGTCGCTGACGTGGCGCGTGCGCATTCCGCCGGGCGTGCGGATCTTCGTCTTGAAGTCGTTGACGTAGGGCACGAGCGGGTTGACGACGACGATGAACTTCGCGCCGGCATTCACGGCGATGTCGAGGTTCGTCGTCGAGACGACGCCGCCGTCGACGAGCTCGCGGTCGCGCACCTTGACCGGCGAGTAGACCATCGGCAGCGCGGTGGAGGCGCGCACCGCCGTCGAGATCGGCACGTCGTCCCAGCCCTCGGCGCCGAAGACGATCCGCTCGCAGGTGTCCAGGTCGGTGGCCGGGATGTACAGCTCGGGCCCCACCGTGCGAAAGTCGTCGCTGCGCGACGGGTCGCTCGTGAGCACCTTGTGCAGGTACTGCTCGACGCCGGCGCCGGAGTACGCGCCCGCCGGAAGGCCCTCGGCGAGCCCGAGCACGAGGTCCATCGCGGAGACCTGGCCCAGGTGACCGGCGACGCCGCGCAGCAGTTGCGCCGTGCGCAGCGGCAGCGTGAAGGCGCTCTTCGCGAAGCCGCCGATGTTCGGGCGCAGCAGGTTGCCGAGATCGAGCTCGGGAAACGACGTCGGCCGCTGGCGGTCGACGACGCGCATCATCTCCTCCGGCGTGACGCCGTTGGCGACCATCGAGCCCACGAACGAGCCCGCGCTCGTGCCGACGTAGACGTCGAAGTCGTTGACCGTGCGGTTGACCGTCAGCAGATCGAGTGCACGCAGCGCGCCGATCTCGTAGACGCCTCCGGTCAGGCCGCCGCCACCGAGGACGAGGGCGGTCTTCGAGCGCTTGCGCCGCGATCGAGGCTGCGGGCCGGTGCGCTCCGCAGCCTCGAGCTTGACGACATCGCCCATGCAGGGATTCTACGGCCGGGCGGCCGAGAATCCTGACGTCCTGCGCATCTCCCGCCGCCGCGTGTTGTTCTCTACCGTCGATGCGTCGGGTCATCGCAACGCTGCTGGCGCTCGCCGCGCTGCTCGCCGGCGCCGCTCCGGCGGCGGCGATCAGCGAATCGACGCTCAAGACGAAGATCGCTCGCGAGATGGCCCGAGGGCCGGCCGCGTCGGGCGCCTACCTGCGTGACATGGACACCGGCGCCGAGCTCTACGCCCTGCGCGAGAACGCCGTCCGCATCCCGGCGTCCGTCGAGAAGCTCTTCACGACGTCCGCGGCGCTGCTGCGGCTCGGCCCGTCGGCGACGCTCGCCACGCACGCCGTCACGGCGCCCGACGCGATCGTCGAGCCGGGCGGCACGTTGCGCGGCGACCTCGTCCTCGTCGGCGGCGGCGACCCCTTCTTCGGCGACGAAGCCGCGACGAAGCTCGCGCAGTCGATCCGCGACGCCGGCATCCGCCGGATCGCCGGTTCGGTGATCGGCGACGAGACCGCGTTCGACGAGCGGCGCTCGGGCTGCTGCGCGGGCTACGACCCCGACCTCGGCGGCGTCCTGAGCGCGCTCGCCTACGACCGCGGGATCTTCCGGGGCCGCGCTCGGCTGGACGCCGCGCGGTTCGCCGCCGCCCGGTTCGCCGACCGCCTCAAGGCCGCCGGCGTCGCCGCGACGGGCAGGAGCACGGCGGGACCGGCGCCGGCGAACGCCAAGACGGTCGCGCTCGTCGCGTCGCTGCCGATCGGCGAGATGGCGCGCTACATCAACGTCCCGTCGAACAACTTCGCGGCCGAGATGCTGTTTCGCGAGCTCGGCGCGCAGTACCGCGACGCGGGCTCGCTCGCGGCGGGCGCCGACGTCGTGCGCGACACGCTCGACGACTTCGGCGTGCGCCCGAAGATCGTCGACGGCTCCGGCCTCTCGCGTTCGAACCGTGCGACCCCGCGCCAGGTCGTGCGCTTGCTCGAGCGCATGCACAACCAGGACGTCGCGCAGACGTTCCGCGACTCGCTCGCCGTCGCCGGGCTGACGGGAACGGTCAAGGCGCGGATGCGCCGCACGGCGGCCGCGGGCCGGTGCAACGTGAAGACCGGCACGCTGCGGCTGGTCAGCGCGCTGGCGGGCTACTGCCGAACGGCGGGCGGGCGCGACATCGGCTTCGCGCTCATGTTCAACAAGGCCAACACGGTGGCGGCGAAGGCGCGCGAGGACCGCATCGCGGTGGCGATCGCGCGGCTCGAGCGATCCGCCCGCACCCACCGGGGCGCCGGGCGGCGGCGTCGTCCCGCAACGTTGAGCGGGGCCGCTCCACGGCGCAAAACCCTGGGGACCCCAGCAAAGGACCCGCAGACTAGCTTTTCGTTGTGCCGTTGGGCACACTTCCGCGACTTCCGACGCGAAAGGACCTCGATGACCGCAGTGACGGAACGTTGCAGCAGGCGCCGCGTGCTCACGACCTGCTCCTTGGTGGCCGTGGCGCTGGTCGCCGGCGGCTGCGGCGACGACGACGAGGACGCGGCGTCGGGCGACGCGAAGCCCACGACCTTCGCGATCACCGCTACGGCCGAAGGCACGAAGAAGAAGGCGCTCGAGTTCCCGGCCACGGTCAAGGCGGGGGTCGTCACGCTGACGTTGACGAACTCCGACACGGTGGCGCGCTCGGCCGGGATCGCACGACTCGTCGGCGATCACACGGTCGATGAGTACATCAAGACGGTCAACACCGACGAGGAGGGCGCCCCGATCCCCAGCTGGATCCAGGACGGGGGCGGCGTCGGCGCCGTCGAGCCCGGCGAGACCGTCACCGTCTCGCAGATCCTGCCGCCCGGCAAGTATGCGATCGCAGACGACGAGACCAAGGGCGGTCAGGGCGAAGGCGAGACCTACGGCCAGCAGGGCGCGAAGGGCGAGTTCACCGTCACGGGCGATGCAGACGATGCCGAGCTGCCGTCGCAGCCCGCCACCCTCACCGCCACGGACGACGGAGGGGGCGACGACGGGAAGTACAGCTTCGAGTTCAAGGGGCTCAAGGCGGGCGTCAACAAGGTGCGATTCGAGAACACCGGCGAGCAATTGCACCACGCGATCATGCTCCCGATCAGCAAGGGCAAGACCTTCGCTGACGCCAAGGCCGCCTTCGCGTCCGAGGAGGAGCCGCAAGGCCCGCCGCCCGTCGACTTCGACGGGCTCGTCGGGACGCAGATCATCGACGGCGGGATCGCTCAGAACATCGAACTCGATCTCGATGCCGGCAACTACGCCGTCATCTGCTTCATCCAGGACCGCAAGGGCGGCAAGCCGCACGTCGCCAAGGGCATGATCGAGGAGCTCACGATCAAATAGCAGCAGCGTGCGGGTGGGGCTGCCGGCCGGCACGGCGGCAGCCCCACCTCGTCGTGCTGGCTTTCTGGGACCGGGTCGGCCACACTGGCGCGACGTTCGACCTCGGAAGGGACTGAGATGCCGGCAATGAAGCAGCGTCGTAGCAGGCGCGCGATCCTCGCCTCATGCGCTGCCGTCGTCGTCGCGGCGCTCGGCGCCGCCGGCTGCGGCGGCGGCGATGACGACGAGGATGCGGCGAGCGAGGCCGCCAAGCCGGTGAGCCTGGCGATCACGGCCACGAGCGAGGGCACGGCGAAGGCGCTGACGTTCGCGTCGAGCATCGAGGCGGGGCTCGTGAACATGACGCTGAAGAACACCGACACCGTCCCGCGCTCGGCGCAGCTGCTGCGGATCGTGGGCAACCACTCGATCGCCGACGTGGTCAAGGTCGTCACCGGCGACGGCGAGGAGATCCCGACCTGGATCCAGGACGGCGGCGGCGTCGCCGCCGTCGCGCCGGGCGCGAGCGCGACCGCCGCCCAGGTGCTGGCGCCGGGACGCTACGTGCTGCTCGACGACGAGGAGGGCGAGGGCGACGACGTCAAGAGCTACGCCGAGCTCGGCGCCGCCCGCGAGCTCACGATCACCGGCGAGCGATCGAGGGCCCGGCTGCCGGCGCGCTCGGCGACCGTCACCGCCGAGGACGCCGTCGAGGGCCGCAAGCACACCTACGGGTTCCGCCTGGAAGGGCTGAAGGCGGGCGCGAACCAGGTGCACTTCCAGAACACGGGCCTCGAGCTGCACCACGCCCTGCTTCGTCCCGCTGCGAAAGGGCGCCACGATCGCGCAGGCCGAGCGCTTCCTCGGGTCGGACCGCCAGCCGAGCGGCCCACCCCCGGTCGACTTCGCGAAGATCGTCGGCACGAAGGTGATCGACGCCGGGATCGAGCAGAACATCACGCTCGACCTCGACGCCGGCCGCTATGCGGTGATCTGCTTCATCAGCGACCGTGAGGGCGGCGAGCCGCACGTCGCCAAGGGCATGATCGAGGAGCTCACGGTCGAGTAGGCGGAAGCTCGCTCGGCGGCGGGGCCGTCTGCGGCAGCAGCGCCAGCAGGCCGGCCTCGTCGAGCACGGGCACGCCGAGGCGCTCGGCCTTCTCGAGCTTCGATCCCGGGGAGGCGCCGGCGACCAGGTAGTCCGTCTTCTTCGAGACGCCGGAGGCGACCTTCCCTCCTGCGCCCTCGATGCGCTCGGTCGCCTGTTCGCGCGTGAGGTCGGGCAGCGAGCCCGTCAGCACGAACGTCTTGCCGGCGAGCGGGCCCTCGCCGGGCGGCGGTCCCTCCAGCGCCATCCTGACGCCAACCGAGCGCAGGTCCTCCAGGAGCGCGCGCATCTGCTCGTCGGCGAGCTGCTCGTGGATCTTCACGGCCATCTTCGGGCCGACGCCCGGCGTCTGCTCGATCTCCTCGGCGCCGGCGGCCAGCAGCGCGTCGATCGTGCGGAAGCGCTGCGCGAGGTTGCGCCCGGTGACGAAGCCGACCTCCTCCAGGCCGATCGCGAACAGGAGCCGCCCGAACGGGCGCTCCCTGGACTCGGCGATGTTCTGCACCGTGCGCTGCGCCGAGATCTCGCCGTAGCGGTCGAGCTCGAGCAGCTGCTCGGCCGTCAGGCGGTAGAAGTCGGCGGCGGTCTTGACGAGGCCCGCCGCCTGCAGCTGGTGGACCTGCTTCTCGCCGAGGCCGTCGATGTCCATCGCGCCGCGCGAGACGAAGTGCTTGAGCAGCTGCCACTGGCGCCCCGGGCACAGCCGGTTCGGGCACATGGTGAAGACCGAGCCCTCGGGCTTGACCGTCGGCGTGTCGCACGACGGGCAGCGCTCAGGCGGCCGCGGCGGGTCCGCCCGGCCGGGGCGCTCGACGGCGTGCGGCGCCGGCGAGAGCACCTGCGGGATCACGTCGCCGGCACGCAGCACGATGACCTCGTCGCCGACGCGCAGGTCCTTGCGCGCGAGATCCTCCTCGTTGTGCAGCGTCGCGAGCTTGACCGTCACGCCGCCGACGTGGACGGGCTCGAGCACCGCGAACGGGTGCAGGTCGCCGAACTTGCCGACGTTCCACATGATGTCGCGCAGGGTCGTCGTCTTCGTCGTCGGCGGGAACTTCCAGGCGATCGCCCAGCGCGGATCGCGCCCGACGACGCCGAGCCGGCGCTGCAGCTCGAGGTCGGAGACCTTGACCACGACGCCGTCGATCTCGAAGTCGAGGGTGCCGCGGCGCTCCTGCCAGGCCAGGCACTGCGCGACGACCTCGTCCTCCGAGTCCAGCCGCCGGACGTCGGCGTTGACGCGAAAGCCGTGCTCGCGCAGCCACTCCAGCGCCTCCCAGTGGCCGGCGAACCTCAGCCCGTCGACGCGTCCGATCCCGTAGCTCCACATCGACAGCGGGCGGTCCTTGGCGAGCTTGGGGTCGAGCTGGCGGATCGTGCCGGCCGCGGCGTTGCGCGGGTTCATGAACGTCGACAGGCCGGCCTCCGCGCGGCGCTCGTTCAGCGCGGCGAAGTCCTTCAGCGACATGTAGATCTCACCGCGCACCTCGAGCACCGGCGGGGCGCCCGCGACCTTCAGCGGGATCGTCGGGATCGTGCGCAGGTTGTGCGTGACGTCCTCGCCGATCTCGCCGTTGCCGCGCGTGGCGCCCTGGACGAAGATGCCGTCCTCGTAGCGAAGCGAGATCGCCAGGCCGTCGATCTTCGGCTCGCAGACGAACTGAAACTGCGGGTCCTCGATCCCCTCGCGCGCAAGATGCGCGCGCATGCGGGCGACCCACGCGCGCAGCTCCTGCTCCGTGCGCGCGTTGGCGAGCGACAGCATCGGGATCTCGTGGCGCACCTTGGGCAGCGACGAGACCGGCTCGCCGCCGACGCGCTGCGTCGGCGAATCGGGTGTGACGAGCTCCGGGTGGGCGGCCTCGATGGCGCGCAGCTCGTCGAGCAGCGCGTCGTAGTCGTCGTCGCCGATGTCGGGATCGTCGAGGACGTAGTAGCGGTAGCCGTGGTGGTGCAGCTCGTCGCGCAGCTCGGCGGCGCGCGCCTGCGCCTGCGCCGTGGTGCTCACTCCACCTCCCTCGCCGCGGGCGCGAGGAGGCGGCCGAGGTCGTGGCGCTCGAGCGCGTCCATGCCGGCCGCGTCGGTCAGGTCGAAGTGCAGCGGCGTGACGGCGATGTCGCCCGCGGCCACCGCGCAGAGGTCGGTTCCCGGCTCGTCGTGGAAGCCGTGGTCGCGGCCGTAGACCCAGTAGCGCTTGCGGCGGGAGACCGCTCCCGCGCGCCCGTCGAGCTCGCCGTCGGGGTCGGTCAGCGTCAGCTCGTCGCGGTAGATCCGCTTGCCCAGGCGCGTGACCTGCACACCGGCGGCGTCGCCGGCGGGGCAGTTGACGTTCAGCAGCGTGCCCGTGGGCAGCGGGACGTCGTCGATCTCCTCCACGACGCGCGCGACGAAGCGCGCGCCCTCCTCGAAGTCGAATCGGTCAGACAGGCGGAAGTCCATCTCGCGCGCGGTGGACTGCTGGGAGACGGCGATCGCCGGAAGGCCGAGGATGACGCCCTCCAGCGCCGCGGCGACGGTTCCGGAGTACGTGATGTCGTCGCCGAGGTTGGCGCCGTGGTTGATGCCCGAGACGATCAGCTCGGCCCGGAAGCCCTCGACGAGGCCGAGGTTCGCCAGGCGCACGCAGTCCACCGGGGTGCCGTCGGTGGCGTAGCCCGTCGTGCCGTCGGCGAAGGCGATCTCCTCGACCCAGAGCGGGCGCATCGTCGTGATCGAGCGGGCCATCGCCGAGCGGTTGCCGTCGGGGGCGATGACGACGAGCTCGATCCCGGGCACCTGCAGCAGCGCGCGGCGCAGGGTCTGCAGGCCGTCGGCTTCGATCCCGTCGTCGTTGGTCAGCAGCACCCGCATGGCGTCAGGTCGAGGATAGTCAGGGGGCCGGTGGATAGCCGACGCTCGCGAGGGCCAGGCCGTGCGCCGCCGCGGTCGGCCCGGCCTGCGTCCGCGGGGCGCCCTCGAGCAGCGCGATGAAGTCCTCGAGCGTCCGGCGCCCGGTCGCCACCTCGAGCATCGTGCCGACGAGGATGCGGATCATCGAGCGCATGAAGGTGTCGGCGGTGATCCAGAACTCGAGCAGGTCGCCGTCGGCCCGCCACTCGGCGGTCTGGATGATCCGGTGAAAGCGCGTGTGGTAGGTGTCGGTCGGCGTGAAGGCGGTGAAGTCGTGCTCGCCCGGCGAGCGCCGCGGCGCAGGCGTCCAGCGCCGCGCGGTCGAGATCCCAGCCGTGCCACAGCGCGCGGTCCGCGTGCCACACCGAGCGTGCGCGGCGGTGCAGCACGCGGTAGCAGTACGTCCGCGCGATCGCGTCGTGGCGCGCGCCGAAGCCGTCCGGCGCGGGGTTGCAGTCGAGCACCGCGACATCGCGCGGCAGCAGCGCGTTGAGCCGCACGGGATCGACCGCCTCGTGCTCGTAGGAGCACACCTGCCCCCACGCGTGCACGCCGCGATCGGTGCGCCCCGCCACCGTCGGTGGCCAGCGCGTCCTCGCGCAGGACCGTGCACAGCGCGCGCTCGACCTCGTCCTGCACGGTCCGCTGCCCGGCTGGCGCGCCCAGCCGGCGAAGTCCGTCCCGTCGTACTCCAGGAGCATCCGGCTTGTCACGGCGAGCAGCCTACGGTGCGGCGAACGGACATCTATGCGCCACCCGCTGATCCAGCCGAGAAATGGACCCGATGAGCATGCACCCGCACGAGCAGGGGTCGGCGGGCGGGGAGAGGGCCGAGACGGAAATCACCCGAAGGGCCGGATCGGCCCTCCTCCCGCACGCCGGCCCCGCGATGAAACGCGCTAGACGAGCTCGAGGTAGACCATCTCGGTGGAGTCGCTCCGCCGAGGGCCCAGCTTCAGGATGCGCGTGTAGCCGCCCGGCCGCTCCGCGTAGCGCGGCGCGACCTCGGCGAACAGCGTGTGCACGACGAACTTGTCCTGCCCGAGCGTCGAGAGCGCCTGGCGGCGCGCGTGCAGGTCGCCACGCTTGGCCAGCGTGATGAGCTTCTCGATCTCCGGCTTGACGGCCTTGGCCTTCGCCTCGGTCGTCTTGATGCGCTCGTGCTCGATGACCTCCTTGCAGAGGTTCATCAGCAGCGCCTTGCGATGCGAGGAGGAGCGGCTGAGCTTGTTGCGGGTCTTCTGGTGGCGCATGGTCGCGGGCCGGAGTCTAGTCGTCGCGGAGACCGAGACCGCGGTTGTGCAGCGTCTCGATCACCTCGTCGATGGACTTCTTGCCGAAGTTCGGGATCGCGTTGAGCTCGCCCTCGGACTTCGCGATGAGGTCGCCGACGGTCTGGATGCCGGCGCGCTTGAGGCAGTTGTAGGAGCGCACGCCGAGCTCGAGCTCCTCGATGAGGATGTCGTGCATCGGGCCGGCCGACGTGGCGCCGCCCGCGGCGCCGGCGAGCGTGCCGTGCCCGTTGGTGCCCTCGAGCTGACCGCCCGGACCGGCGCGCAGCTCCTCGATGCGGTCGGCGTCGGTGAAGATCGCCAGCTGGGCGATGAGGATCTCCGCCGCCTCGCGCAGCGCGGCCTGCGGGTCGATCGACCCGTCGGTCTCGATGTCGAGCGTGAGCTTGTCGAAGTCCGTGCGCTGGCCGACGCGAGCGGGCTCGACGCCGTAGGCGACGCGCCGCACCGGCGAGAAGATCGAGTCGATCGGGATGACGCCGATCGGCTGGTCGGGGGACTTGTTGTCCTCCGACTGGCGGTAGCCACGGCCGCGGCCGACCGTGAGGTACAGCTCGAGCTTGGTCTTCTTCTCGAGCGTGGCGATGTGGACGTCCGGGTTGAGGACCTCGACGCCGGCGGGCAGGTCGATGTCCTTGGCCGTGATCTCGCCGGGGCCCGTGACGACGAGCGGCGCCTCGACCTCGGTCGCGTCGGAGTGCATCCGGCAGACGATGCCCTTGAGGTTCAGGACGATGTCGGTGACGTCCTCCTTGACGCCCTTGATCGTCGAGAACTCGTGGGCGACCCCCTCGATGCGCACGCTCGTCACGGCGGCGCCCGCGAGCGAGCTCAGCAGCACTCGCCGCAGCGAGTTGCCGAACGTGTAGCCGAAACCACGGTCGAGGGGCTCGATCGTGAACGAGCCACGGTTCTCCTCGACCGTCTCACTGGTGATCCGGGGGACTTGGAAGTCGAGCATGAAGGTCCTGACGTCGGGGTGTCACTTGGGGTCGCCCGCGCGCTGTATCCGTGCGCGCATGGGCGAAAGCTGCGGGAAAGGCGGTTACTTCGAGTAGAGCTCGACGATGAGCTGCTCCTGAACCGGAGCAGCGATCTCCCTGCGCTCGGGCTTGCGCAGCACCTTCGCGGTCAGGGAGTCATGGTCGGCCTGCAGCCACGCGGGGACCTGCGCGGTCAGCTCGGTGGCGTCACGGATGAGCGGCTCGACGGGCGTCCCGGCCTTGACGGCGATGACGTCGCCGTCGCGCACCTGGTAGCTGGGGATGTCGACGCGGCGGCCGTTGACGGTCCAATGGCCGTGGCGGATGAACTGGCGCGCCTGGCTGCGCGAGCCGGCGAAGCCGAGGCGCACGAGGACGTTGTCCAGGCGCGACTCGAGGATCCGCAGCAGGTTCTCGCCGGTGATGCCGTCCTGGCGGGAGGCCTTGGCGTAGTAGATGCGAAACTGCTTTTCGAGCACGCCGTAGTAGCGCCGCGCCTTCTGCTTCTCGCGCAGCTGGACGCGGTACTCGGACTGCTTCTGGCGCCCGCGGCCGTGATCGCCCGGCGGGTACGCACGGCGCTCGACGCCGCACTTGTCGGTGAGGCAGCGCTCACCCTTGAGGAAGAGCTTCTGGCCCTCGCGGCGGCACTGCTTGCAGGCGGGTCCGGTGTTACGCGCCATCAGACACGCCTCCTCTTGCGGGGCCGGCAGCCGTTGTGCGCCTGCGGGGTGACGTCCTTGACGCCCGTGACCTCGAGGCCGGCGGCCTGAAGCGAGCGGATCGCCGTCTCGCGGCCGGAGCCCGGCCCCTTCACGAAGACCTCGACCTTCTGCAGGCCCTGGTCGATGCCCTTGCGCGCAGCGGCGTCGGCCGTCACCTGCGCGGCGAACGGCGTCGACTTGCGCGAGCCCTTGAAGCCGGCGCCGCCGGCGGACTCCCAGGCGATCACGTTGCCGTTGGGGTCGGACAACGACACGATCGTGTTGTTGAACGACGTCTTGATGTGGGCCTGGCCGATCGGGATGTTCTTCTTCGGCTTACGGCGGCCACGCTGAGGGCGCTTAGGAGCAGGCATATGGGTTCCTCCGCGGGGCGTCCGGCCCCGCGTCTTGATGGTGTCTCTCGGCGTCCGACCTCGCGTGAATCACTTCTTCGTGGCCTTCTTCTTGCCGGCGACCTGCATGCGCTTGGGCCCCTTGCGCGTGCGGGCGTTCGTCTTGGTGTTCTGCCCGCGCACGGGCAGGTTGCGGCGATGACGCAGGCCGCGGTAGCAGCCGATCTCCATCAGGCGCTTGATGTTCTGCGAGCGCTCGCGCCGCAGATCGCCCTCGACCGTCAGGTCGTCGATCGCCTCGCGCAGGCGGGCGACCTCGTCCTCGGTGAGGTCGCGGACCTTGCGGTCGGGCTCGATGTCCGTCGCCTTGAGGATCTCGTTCGCCGTCGGGCGCCCGACGCCGTAGATGTACGTCAGGCCGATCTCGGCGCGCTTGTTGAGCGGGATGTTGATGCCGGCGATACGAGCCACGCAACTACCCCTGACGCTGCTTGTGGCGCGGATTGGAGCAGATCACCAGGACCGCCCCGTGGCGGCGGATGATCTTGCACTTCTCACACATCGGCTTGACCGACGGACGTACCTTCATGAGCCCCTTCTTGCAGACGTGAGGAAACGCGCGCAGGACAACAACCATCCCGCCGCGAGCGCGACCAATGAGGGTAGCAAAGCGCTTTAGCTGTTCGATTCGTGCCAGGGCGTCAGCACGATGGGGCCTTCGGCGGTGATCGCGACCGTGAACTCGAAGTGTGCCGCGAGCGATCCGTCCTGCGAGTAGATCGACCAGTGGTCCTCGCCCATGCGCACCGCGTGGCGGCCGGTGGTGACCATCGGCTCGATCGCGAACACCATCCCCTCCTCGAGCTTGATGCCCTTGCCGGCGGGCCCGTAGTTGGGGATCTGGGGGTCCTCGTGCATGTCGCGGCCGATGCCGTGGCCCACGAGCGAGCGCACGACGGAGAGCCCCTCGGCCTCGACGACCTCCTGGACGGCGTGCGACACGTCGCCGAGGCGATTGCCGACGCGGCACTGCTCGACGGCCGCCAGCAGCGACGCCGACGTCGCATCGAGCAGCTTGCGCGCGTTGGCGGAGATCGAGCCGACCGCGAACGTCCGCGCGGCGTCGGCGACCCAGCCGTCGAGCACGACGCCGCAGTCGACCGACAGCACGTCGCCCTTGCGCAGCGCGTACGGCCCCGGGATGCCGTGGACGACCATCGAGTTGGGCGAGGTGCACAGCGAGGCGGGGAAGCCGCGGTACCCCTTGAACGCCGGCGTCGCGCCCTGCGAGCGGATGAACTTCTCCGCCGCGGCGTCGAGCTCCTTCGTCGTCACGCCGGGACGGATCTTGCGCTCGACGAGCGCGAGCGTGCGGACGAGGACGTCGCCCGCGGCCCGCATCTTCTCGATCTGCTCAGGAGTCTTCTTGACGATCGCCACCTGCGCGCGGTCCTACAGCTCGTCTTCGAGTCGCAGGGTGGCGATCGTCGCGCGGATATGGTCGTGCACCTCGGTCGGCGCGCGCGTGCCGTCGAAGCGGCGCAGCAGTCCGCGCTTTTCGTAGAACGCCACGAGCGGCTCCGTCGCCGCGTGGTAGACCTCCAGGCGGTTGGTGATCGTCCCCGGCGTGTCGTCGTCGCGCTGGACCAGGCGCGAGCCGTCGATGTCGCAGCGGCCCTCGTGCTTGGGCGGGTCGAACTCGACGTGGTAGACGCGGCCGGTCTTGACGCTCACGCGGCGCCCCGACAGCCGTCGCTGGACCTCCTCGTCGGGCACGTCGATGAGGATCACGGCGGTCAGCCGGCGATCGGCGGCCTTCAGGCCGGCCTCGAGCGCCTCGGCCTGCGGGATCGTGCGCGGGAACCCGTCCAGCAGGAACCCGTCGCGCGCGTCGGCGCTGCCGAGCGCCTCGAGGATCACGCCGGTGATGATCTCGTCGGGCACGAGCTCGCCTTGGTCCATGTAGCCCTTGGCCTGCGTGCCGAGCGCCGTCTCGTCGCGGATCGCGGCGCGCAGGATGTTGCCCGTCGCGATGTGCGGCAGGTTGAAGTCGTCGGTCAGGCGCTCGGCCTGGGTGCCCTTCCCGGCGCCCGGCGGTCCGAGGAGGATGAGGTTGAGCTCGCTCGACATGAGCCGGTCGGAGACTACTGCGCGGACGCACGCGGCGGGCGCTGGCGCGCCGGCCGCCGCCGCCGCGCGGGGCTACTTCAGGAAACCCTCGTAGTTGCGCATCATCAACTGCGCCTCGAGCTGTTTCATCGTGTCGAGGGCGACGCCCACGACGATGAGGATCGACGTGCCGCCGAAGAAGAAGTTCGCGCTCGTCTGGTTGATGAGGATCGTCGGCATGGCCGCGACGGCAGCGAGGTACAGCGCGCCCGGGAACGTCAACCGCGCGAGCACGCGGTCGAGGAACTCCGCCGTGGGTCGGCCGGGTCTCACCCCGGGAATGAAGCCGCCGTACTTCTTGAGGTTGTCGGCTTGGTCGACGGGGTTGAACGTGACCGCCGTGTAGAAGTACGTGAAGAGGATGATGAAGATCGATTCGCCGACGATGTACGCCCAGCCGTTGGGCGAGAAGAAGGCGGCGAAGTCGCGCCCGAACTCGTTGTTGAGCAGCTGCCCCACGGTCGGCGGGAAGGCCATGATCGAGGCCGCGAAGATGACGGGGATCACGCCCGCCATGTTCACGCGCAGCGGCAGGTAGGTCTGGCCGCCCTGCGTCATGCGGCGGCCGATGACGCGCTTGGCGTACTGGATCGGGATCCGCCGCTGGCCCTCCTGCACGAACACGATCGCGGCGATCACGGCCAGCGCGATGAACGGCATCATGACCTTGAAGACCGGGTCCGAGCTCGTCGCCCAGGCCTGCACGCCGTTGGGCAGCCCGGCGACGATCGAGGCGAAGATCATCAGCGAGATGCCGTTGCCGATGCCGCGCTGGGTGATCAGCTCGCCCATCCACATGACGAGCACGCAGCCGGTCGTCAGCGCGAGGACGATCATGAAGACGCGCGCGACGGTGAAGTCGTCGATGATCGGCTGGCCGGCGCTCGCGGTGAACGACTTGAAGAGGAAGACGTAGCCGATCGCCTGGCCGAACGCGAGGCCGACGGTGAGGTAGCGCGTGTACTGCGTGATGCGCTGCTGGCCGACCTCGCCCTCCTTCTGCAGCTTCTCCAGCGACGGCACGACGACGGTCAGCAGCTGCAGGATGATCGACGCCGTGATGTACGGCATGATCCCCAGCGCGAACAGGGCGATCCGCGACAGGGCGCCGCCGCTGAACAGGTTCAGGAAGCCGAGGATGCTCGAGCCGCTGAAGGACTCGCCGACGGCCTTGACGGCCTCGACGTTGATCCCCGGCACGGGGATGTGGGCACCCAGGCGATACAGCGCGAGGATGAACATCGTGATCGCAAGCTTCTTGCGAATGTCGGCGACCTTGAAGGCCGTGAGGATCGTGGCGAGCACGACGGATCAGATTAGAGCACGCCGCCGGGCGGGCCGCCGGGTCGGCGGCACGGCGCTCACGGCGCCGCCGTCCAGGCAACCGTGCCGCTGCGGCACGTGCCGATCGTGCGGCCGGTGGCGCGGTTGGCCAGCCGCGAGACCACGGAGAACGTCCCGTTCGCGCCGGCGCTGCCGATCTGGCCGGAGAACCGCTCGGTGTCGTACTGGATCGTCCTGCGGTCGCGGTACCTGAAGCGCTCCACATCGGTGAACGTCCCGTCGGACGCGATCGGGAGGTTGCGCAGCGGCGCGTCGTGGACGTCGGTGTCGGTGGCGCGCGGACACTTCAGCGTGACGTCGTAGAGCGCGCGCTCGAGCTTGGCTCCGTCCGGCGACACACGCAGGACGATGGCGCGCCGCGCGCCGTCGAGGCGCTGCGCGGTCGTGCCGTACATCGCCACGCCGGGCGCTGCGCCGGCGCCGCCCAGCTCGCCGGTGGAGCGCCGCGCGCTCCAGCTCACCCTGCCGCTCGTGCAGCTGAGCGTCCGGCGGCCGGGCGTGGTGATCGTGTTGGACGCGCGCGCGGTGCCCGACGCCGTCGCCCCCGCGACCGTTCCCTTGATGTCGTAGCGCGTGGTCACCCGGCGCCCGCCGCTCAGGCGCGTCCTGTGCACGTCGGAGGCGCGGAAGGAACCGTTGGGCGTGAGCAGCACGCGCTGGCTGAAGCGCGGGCTCTCGCAGCGCGCGCCGACGCTCGCGTTGATCTGCAGGCGGTTGGCGCCCGTCATCCGCAGGCCGATGAGCATGTTGCCGGCACCCTCGATCGACGCCGGCGGGGCGAGCACCGCACCACCGCCGTAGTTGCCGCCGGGCACGGCAGGATCCTGTGCGAGCGCCACCGCGGTGCCCGCGAGCGCGATCGCCACGACCGCGAGCGCCGGCCAGGCGCGCAGCGCGCGCATCGGGGCGCCTAGCCGTCGACGGTGTGACAAGTGCCGCCCGCGGCCTCGATCGCCGCGCGCGCCGGAGCGCTGAAGCGATGGGCGTGCACAGCGAGTGGCTTGGAGATCGCGCCCTTGGCGAGGACCTTGACCTGGACGTCCTTGCGGGTGGCGAGGCCCTTGGCCTTCATCGCCTCGATCGTCACCTCGTCGCCCTTGTCGAAGCGGCGCTCGAGATCCTGCAGGTTGACGGCCTGCGTGTGCGTGCGAAACGGCTCGAAGGGCATCGACTTCTTCATGTGCGGGCCGCGCAGCTTGCGCATCCGCATGTGGATCGGCATCTGGCCGCCCTCGAAGCCGGGACGGTCCTTGGAGCCCGAGCGCGCGCCGGCGCCCTTGTGGCCGCGACCGGAGGTCTTGCCGGTGCCCGAGCCGTGACCGCGGCCGACGCGCTTGCGCGGCTTGCGGCTTCCGGGCGCGGGCCTGAGCGTGTGCAGCCCGATCTCCTTGGCGTCTGTCTCCTTGGGAGCGGGCGGGGTCATGACTTCTCCTCGACGATGCGGACGAGATGGCGCACGCGATGGATCATGCCGCGCGTCTGCGGGCTGTCCTGCACCTCGACGACCTGGCCGATGCGGTGCAGGCCGAGCGAGCGCAGCGTGTCGAGCTGGCGCTGGTCGGAGCCGTTCTTGGACTTGTACTGCGTGATCGTCACGCCGACGCATCCTCTGGCGAAGCCGGCGCGGGCGCCTCGGCGACCTCCTCGTCGACCCCGGCCTCGGCGTCGGTGCCGGCGACTTGCTCGGCGACCTTGTCGTCGAGGCCCGTCTCGGGATCGGCGATCGTGTCGCCGTCGGCGGTCTCGGCGTTGGCGATCGTCTCGGCGACGACGTCGTCGCTGCCGCCGTTGGCGCCCAACCCGAGCACCTGGTTGATCGACAGGCCGCGCAGCTCGGCGACCTCCTCGGGGCGGCGCAGGCCCTGCAGGCCGGCGACCGTCGCCTTGACGAGGTTGATCGGGTTCTGCGAACCCAGCGACTTGGAGAGGATGTCGTGGATGCCGGCGAGCTCGAGCACCGCGCGCACGCCGCCGCCGGCGATGACGCCGGTACCGGGGGACGCGGGCTTCATGAAGACGCGGCCGGCACCGTAGATGCCCATCGTCTGGTGGGTGATCGTCGCGCCGTGCTTGGGCACGCGGAAGAGGTTCTTCTTGGCCTGCTCGACGCCCTTCTGGATCGCGAGCGGGACCTCGTTGGCCTTGCCGTAGCCGACGCCGACGACGTCGCGTTCGTCGCCGACGACGACGAGCGCCGTGAACGAGAAGCGGCGGCCGCCCTTGACGACCTTGGCGACGCGGTTGATCTCGACCACGCGCTCCTGCAGGTCCAGGCCGGCCTGGTTGACGGAGCGGTCGACGACTGGTGCGCTCATACGGTGATGCCTCCTTCGCGGACGCCCTCTGCGAAGGCCTTCACACGGCCGTGGTACTGATAGCCGCCGCGGTCGAAGACCGCGACGGTGACGCCCGCGGCAGCGGCGCGCTCGGCGAGCAGCTTGCCGGCCTGGGCGGCCTGCTCCATCGGCGCCTTGTCGCGCAGCGGCGCCTCGGTCCAGGCGACGGCGGCGAGCGTGCGCCCCGCGACGTCGTCGACGAGCTGCGCCGCGATGCCGCGGTTGGAGCGAAAGACGGAGATGCGGGGGCGCTGTGCGGTGCCGGTGATCTTCGCGCGGACGCGGCGGCGGCGCTTGAGGCGCTTCTGGGGCTTCGTCTTGACGCTCATGCCCTCTTGCCGACCTTCCGGGCGACGTACTCGCCCTCGTAGCGGATGCCCTTGCCCTTGTAGGGCTCCGGCGGGCGCTGCTTGCGGATGTTGGCGGCGGTCTCGCCGACCTGCTGCTTGGAGTTGCCCTTGACGATGACCCGCGTCGGCATCGGCACCTCGAACTCGATGCCGTCCGGCGCCTTGATCGGCACGGGATGCGAGTAGCCCAGCGCGAGCTCGAGGTCGCGGCCCTTGAGCAGCGCGCGGTAGCCGACGCCCTGGATCTCGAGGGTCTTCGTGTAGCCCGTCGTGACGCCCTCGACCATGTTCGCGACCAGCGAACGGGTCAGGCCGTGCAGCGCGCGGTGCTCGCCGCGGTCGGTGGGGCGCTTGACGACGAGCTGCTCGCCGTCCTGCTCGACCGAGATCGCGAGGGGAACGCGCTCGAAGAGCTCGCCGCGGGGCCCGTTGACGCGCACGAGCTCAGGCTCGATCGACACGGTCACGCCGGTCGGCAGGGGAATGGGCTTCTTTCCGATTCGTGACATCAGATGGTCCGTTCCGCGGCCCGCGCCGTCAGATGTGCGCATATCGCGGATGCAGGGCGCCGCGGGGCGAAGGTGGACAGTGCCAGCGGCACGGACGGCTTCGGTCCGTGGCGATCCTGCGCCGCGAGATGCGTGCAGCTGGCGGTGGGGGTTGTGAAATGGACCATCTTGGTCACCAGACGTGCGCGACGACTTCGCCGCCGACGCCCGCGCTGCGGGCCTCGTGGCCGGTCATCACGCCGCGCGAGGTCGAGACGATGGCTGTGCCCATTCCGCCGAGCACCTTGGGGATGTCGGTCGCGCCGGCATACGTGCGACGGCCCGGGCGCGAGACGCGCTTGAGGCCGGAGATCGCCGAGCGGCGGTCGGAGGTGTACTTCAGGCGCACGCGGATGAGCTCGCCGGGATGGTCGGCGTCCGGGGCGACGACGTCGTAGCCGTCGATGTACCCCTGCTCGGCGAGGATGCGCGCGCACTCGGACTTCAGACGCGAAGACGGGATGTCGACGGTCTCGTGGGCGGCCTGGATCGCGTTGCGGATCCGGGTCAGAAAATCGGCGATGGGGTCGGTGCTGGCGCTCACAGTCGTGCTCTCGTTAGATGCTGCTTGGTTACCACGAAGACTTCGTCATGCCCGGCACATAGCCCTCGTGCGCCATCTCGCGCAGGCAGATCCGGCACAGGCCGAACTTGCGATACACGGAGCGGGCACGGCCGCAACGGCGGCACCGGCTGTACTCCCGGGTCTTGAACTTCGCGGGCCGTGCTTGACGGACCCGCTGGGACGTCTTGGCCATCTTAGTCGCTGCCTGCTTCCTCTTCGGTTTCCTCAGCGGGCTCTTCCGGCGGCTTCTCGTACGCCTCCGGGTTCTCCTCCTTGAGCTGCTCAAGCGCGGCCTGCTCGGCCTCGGCCTTGGCGCGCAGCTCCTCGTGGTGCGCGGCCTCCGCGGCGGCCGCGGCACGCGCCTCCTGCTCGGCCCGGTCGGGGCGGTTCTCCTTCGTGAACGGCATGCCGAAGGCCTCGAGCAGCGCGAACGCCTCGAGGTCGGTCTTCGCCGACGTCGTGATCGTGATGTCCAGGCCGCGCACCGTATCGACCGAGTCGTAGTCGATCTCCGGGAAGATCGTCTGCTCGCGGACGCCCAGCGAGTAGTTGCCGCGGCCGTCGAAGGCGTTGGCCTTCAGGCCGCGGAAGTCGCGGATGCGCGGGATCGCGATCGACATGAGCCGGTCGAGGAACTCGTAGGCGCGCTCGTTGCGCAGCGTGACGGCGAGGCCGACGGGCATCCCCTCGCGCAGCTTGAAGTTCGCGATCGACTTGCGGGCGCGGCGCACGTTGGGCTTCTGGCCCGCGATCGTCGCGAGCTGCTCCAGCGCGGCCTCGAGCGCCTTGGAATCCTGCTTGGCGTCGCCGACGCCCATGTTGAGGACGATCTTCTCGATGCGCGGGGCCTGCATGACCGACGAGTAGCCGAAGCGCTTCATGAGCGCCGGCCGGATCTCCTCGAGGTAGCGGGCCTTCAGGCGCGCGGGTGGTGCGGCGGTCTGGGTCGGCATCTAGAACTTCGCTCCGGTCCGAGCCGACGCGCGCAGGCGCTTGCCGTGCTCCTCAATGGTCTTGACGCGCGTGGGCTTCTTGTCCTTCGGATCGCGCAGCGCGATGTTCGAGAGGTGGATCGGCGCCTCGCGCTCGATGACGCCGCCCGGCTCCATGGAGCCCGGGCGCGGGCGCGTGTGGCGCTTGATGATGTTCAGGCCCTCGACGTAGGCGCGGTCCTTCTTGGGGTCGACGCGCAGCACCTTGCCCTGCTTGCCGCGGTCCTTGCCGCTGATGACGATGACCTCGTCGCCCTTGACGATGCGTGACGGCATGACTAGAGGACCTCGGGGGCGAGCGAGACGATCTTCATGAAGTTGCGGTCGCGCAGCTCGCGAGCGACCGGTCCGAAGATGCGCGTCCCGCGCGGGTTGTTGGCGGCGTCGATGATCACCGCGGCGTTCTCGTCGAAGGCGATGTACGTGCCGTCGTCGCGGCCGAAGGACTTCTTCGTGCGCACGACGACCGCCGTGACGACCTCGCCCTTCTTGACCGTCCCCTGCGGGTTGGCCTGCTTGACGGTCGCGGTGATGATGTCGCCCACGAACGCGTAGCGGCGGCGCGAGCCGCCCTTGACGCGGATGCAGAGGATCTCGCGGGCGCCGGTGTTGTCGGCGACCTTGAGGCGGGTCTCGTTCTGGATCACTTCGCGCGCTCCAGGACTTCGACGAGCTTCCAGCGCTTGGTGCGCGACAGGGGGCGGCTCTCGACGACCCGCACGAGGTCGCCCTCGCCGGCGTCGTTGGTCTCGTCGTGGGCGTGCAGCTTCGTGGTGGAGCGCACGATCTTCTCGTACTTGCGATGGCGGCGGGCGTGGTCGATCTGGACCACGATCGTCTTGTCGGGCTTCGCGGAGACGACCTTGCCCGTGCGCAGCTGCGGCGTCGAGACCGCGGGCTCGGCGGGCGGCGTGCCCCCGTTGCCGGCGCCGGAGGCCGCGGCGGCCTTCTTGGTCTTCTCCTGCGCGCGGCGGCGCGTGCGGGCGACGGCCTTGGCCTTGCGCAGCTCGCGGCGCTCGGCGTCGCGCTCCTCGGCCGTGCGGGCGGGGCGCTGCGAGCGGGCGGTGTGCGCATCGGCGGCACGCTGCTCGCGGGCGCTCAGCGTCGGGCCCGCGGGCGCGGCGGGCGTCTGCGCCCCGGCGGTCGCGTCGGCGGTCTCTTCGGTCTCGGGAGTCTCTTCGTCGGCCATGAGTTACTTCCGGTTGGGAATCTGTACGTCGCGCTCGCGCGCGACGGTGAATGCACGGGCGAGGTCGCGCTTGGCGAGCCTGATGCCGGCGGTGTTCTCCAGCTCGCCGGTGGCGTGCTGGAAGCGCAGTCCGAAGAGGTCCTTGCGGGTCGTCGCGACGTGCTCGACGAGCTCCTTCTCGGACAGATCGCGCAGGTCCTTGGCGGTCATGAGGGGGTGTCCTCCCGCATCACGAACTTCGTCTTGACGGGCAGCTTGTGGCTGGCCAGGCGCATCGCCTCGCGGGCGAGCGGCTCCGGCACGCCGGCGAGCTCGAACATGACGCGCCCGGGCTTGACGACGGCGACCCAGCCCTCGGGCGAGCCCTTGCCTGAGCCCATGCGCGTCTCGGCGGGCTTCTTCGTCACGGGCTTGTCGGGATAGACGTTGATCCAGACCTTGCCGCCGCGCTTGATCTTGCGGGTCATCGCGATACGAGCGGCCTCGATCTGACGGTTCGTCAGCCAGCCGGCGTCGAGCGACTTGAGGCCGTACTCGCCGAACTGGATCGACGTCTGCCCGCGCGAGAGCCCGGCCCGGCGGCCGCGATGCTGCTTGCGGTGCTTGACGCGCTTGGGAGAGAGCACTACCTGCCACCTCCGCCGCGGGCGCCGGGGCCGAAGCCCGGACGTGAGGTCCCGCCGCCGCCTGCGCCGCCACCGCCGCCACCGCGGGGCCCGCCGCGTCCACCGCCGCCGCCGCCACGGCCTCCGCCGCCA